>JALWTX010000001.1 GCA_026993355.1 Flavobacteriales bacterium
AAAGTGATATTAAAATAAGAACATATAAATCAAAAAAACCACAGAAAGAAATTTCTTTCTGCGGTTTTAGTTAATAATTTAATTAATTTTGCTAAAAACCTGTAACGGTTATTTAGGACTAGTCATATTTATCTTACTCTGTTTGTGTGATAAATATATCTATATTTCTTGCTTCTTTTGATTCAGGATATTTTTCCTTAATAATTTCAAAATATTTTTTGGCTGCTGACTTATCGCCTTGTTCCATAGCCAATTTGCCGGCTTTTAAATAATATAAGGGTGCTGTATAATCATTGTCAGAAGCTTTAGCAGCTTTTACATAATAATCCAAAGCTTCTTTAGGCTGATCCAGCTCGACAAAAGCATCGCCAATTACACCATAAGCAGTAGGCTGTAAAATATCATCATCGGATTTAAATTTAGATAAATAAGAAACTGCTTGTTTATAATCACCATTTTTATAATAAATCAAACCCATATAGTAATTGGCTAAATTTGCTGCTTTAGTACCGCTATATTTTTCTTTAACTTGCGCAAAACCATATTTACCATCGGCACCATTTAAGGCTTTATCAAAATCGGCTTTCATTTCTTTTTCGTCCGATGTATTGATTCCTTTATCAAAATAAGTTTGTGCAGTTGCTAAATTGTTGGCAGCTTCTTTTTCAGTCGGAATTTTTACATTTTGATCATACCAAATGTAACCGGCTACTAAAACAATAATTGCCGCCAAACCGGTAAAAATCCATTTTTGATTTTTTTCTAAAAATTTTTCTAATTTGGAAGCACCTTCATCTAAAGAAGTAAAAACTTCGGCCGTTGTACTTTCTTTAGATAAATAATCCAAATCATTTCCACTTTTTTTCTCTTTTTTATATCCTTTCTTTTTGTAAGTTGCCATAATTCAATTTCTTTTTGGTGATTGCAAAGATAAGCCTTATGTTTTAAAAATTAAAATAATTTTTCATAATGCTTTGTGTTTCAAAATTATCAATTCTTTGTCAAAATTTCAGGAAGTTTAGCTAAGCCATCAAGTGTCAAATTAGGCGCCACATAATCAATAGCCGTCAATTTATCTTTTAAAATATGCCATAAACCACCGGTTATTAAGACTTTATAATGAGGACCAACTGCATTTTTTAAGACAGCAATCATATGATTGACCAAACCGGTATAACCAATTAAAACGCCATTTTGTATGGCTGTTTCGGTATTTTTTCCTATAATATTATCCGGAAATTCCAAAGGAACCGAATCTAATTGCGATGTTTTATCGCCCAAAGCATTCATAGCTGTTTTTAGTCCGGGGGCTATATTTACGCCTAAAATTTCTCCTTTTTTATTGAGCACTGTAAAAGTCAGCGCTGTCCCAAAATCGATGATAATTAAATCTTGATGATAAACATGAAAGGCTGCTAATACATTGGCGACTAAATCGGAACCAATCTCATTAGGGCTGGGAATGTCGATATCTAATTGATTAAAAATATTTTGGTCTAAAATAATGAGCGGTTTGGGGTTCATTTTGTTTAAAATGTTGACAAATTGCGGTTTTAATTCCGGCACGACCGTACTTAATACCTTGGTTTTAATCTCATCAGGATGAATACCTGCTTCCCACATCGCATTGTGCAATTTTAGGCTATAATCTAATTCTTTGGCATCTTTTTTGGTTTTAAAACGCCAAATTTGCCGCCATTGTTCATTATATTTTATACCAACAACCACATTCGTATTTCCTATATCGACTACGAGTTTCATAAATAATTCTAAATAAATTTAATATGGTATTTCTATTATAACTTTAGTGCCTGCCGGTTGACCATCATGATTATATAAATCTTCAAAAGTAATTTTGTAATCATTTAAAAATTTTCTAGAAAAATAACGCAAACGGTCTTCCGAAAGCTTTATCCCGATGGACTCCCGTTTAAAAGTTCTGGATTTATTTATTTCTTCAGCTCTTTTTCGGCCTATCCCATTATCGATGATTTCAATAACATAATAAAATTCATCTTTAGGATAAATATTTACGGTCAAATTTTTGGGGCCTTTTTTAGGCGACAAACCATGCCACAGGGCATTTTCGATAAATGGTTGTATCAGTAAAGGCGGAATTTTAATTCTGTTCAAATCCAATTTTTCAGACACATTCAAGTCAAAATTTATCTCGTTAGAAAAACGGATATTTTCTATAGAAACGTACATGCGTAAAGTTTCTATTTCTTCTTTCAGGCTTACCTCTCTTACAATAGTTGATTGTAAAATTGTCCGGACTAATTTTGAAAAGGTACTTAAATAAGCAACGGCTTCTTTGGGGCGGCCTTGTATGATAAACATTTTTAAAGAATTTAAAGCATTAAAAACAAAATGCGGATTCATACGGGCACGCAACAGACTTTGTTCCAAATTCATCAATTGGCGTTGATTATTCAACTGTCGTTGTTTATAAAAAATTAAGCCTAAAACAATCATCAGTAAAACCAATAATAAAGTAAAATAAAAGGTTTTTTTGGTGCGAATTAATTTAGCTGTAACCAATTGATTTTTTTGGCCCAAAGCAGCAATTTTGTCTTTATTATCTAATTGTATTTGTTTTATAATTACATCCGCCACCAATTGACGGTTTTTCTCATTTAATATTTCATTTTGTTTTTCATTAAATTTCTTATAATACGCCAAAGCTTTTTTATAATGACCTTGTGCCGATTCTATTTCAGCAAATTGTTGGTAGGCAATTTGTGCCACCGAAGGAATCTTTTTGTCCAAAGCAATTGAAAGTCCCTTTTGCAAATATTTTTTGGCCAAGTTATAGTTGTTTGCCTTTGCATAAGCTTTTCCTAAATTGACATATACATCAGCTAAATAATAGGCATCCCCTAAATTAGAAGCCAATTTAAGATTGGGTAAAATTTTTTGTATAGCTTTATCTATATTTCCTTTTTTTAAATAAATGTTTCCAATGCTATTATTGCAGATCACCTTGCCGACTGTAGATTTAATTTGCTGGTTATATGATAAAGATTTTTTATAATATTCTAAAGCTTTTTTTAAGTTACCACGCTTTTCATAAATGCCTCCTATATTCTGATAATTAATAGCCAAGCCCAATTTGTTATCAAATTTCTTTTCGATCTCCAAAGCTGCCAAAAAATGTTCTAAAGCCAAATCGTCACGTTGTAACAAATGATAAATATTTCCGATACTATTATGCGAAATGGCAATATTTTCAATAATAGGACGCGTTTTTATTTTCACATTTTTAGCCAAAGCCAATGCCTTGTTATGAAACTCTAGTGCAGATTTGACTGCATCCATACGACGGTAAATTACGCCAATCATATTCAAACTGTAAATGCGGAAAAAAGGATCACTTATTTTTTTTGCGACATTTAAAGCTTTTTGATGAAAAAAAATAGCCTGCGGATAATTGGCTGAGATACGGTTGAGTTTACCCAAAGCATTGAAGGCGTAAGCTTCTCCTTCTTTAAAATGATATTTCTGACTTAAGGAAAGAAAATCTTTTAAAGCAAGTGAATCGTTTTGATAGCGATATAACAAACTGTCTAATGTGTAAACCTTTTTAATCCGTTTTTGGACAATGGCCTTAAAAAGACTATCCCGCTTAGATTGCTGTGGAAAAATGCTTGTTGAAAACATAAAGGTCAACAAACACCATAAAACAATTTTACGAGACATCATTTAATTTAATTAAAGTTTCTTTTTAGCTTCTTTCCAATAGGCTTCCATTTCATCCAAAGACATCTCTTTTAGATCTTTCCCCTCTTCTTTTGCTTTATTTTCCAAATATTGAAAACGCTTGATAAATTTTTTGTTGGTTTTTTCTAAAGCTGACTCGGGATTAATACCTTTAAAACGGGCATAATTGATCAAAGCAAAGAGTAAATCACCGAATTCCTCTTCCATTTTCTCATTGTTACCTTTAACCTCTTCAGCTTTAAATTCTTTGATTTCTTCCAACACTTTGTCCCAAACAGGCTGCGCTTCTGACCAATCAAAACCAACACCTTTGACTTTTTCTTGAATGCGTAAAGCTTTAATCATGGCCGGCAATGATTTAGGAACCCCTTCCAAAACAGATTTTTTACCCTCTTTTAATTTTAATTTTTCCCAGTTTTCTTTTACTTCCTTTTCATCCTTTACTTTTACATCACCATAAATGTGTGGGTGACGATAAACTAATTTATCACTGATTGCTTCTGCTACATCTGCTATATCAAAACTTCCGGTTTCAGAACCTAATTTAGCATAAAATACGATATGTAAGAGCAAATCCCCCAATTCTTTTTTAATTTCGTCCATATCCTTTTCCAAAATGGCATCGGCTAATTCATATACTTCTTCTATAGTTAAATGTCGCAAACTATCAAAGGTTTGTTTTTTATCCCATGGACAAGATTGACGTAAATCGTCCATAATATCTAACAATCGGGAAAATGCTTGTAATTTCTCTTCTTTGGTATGCATATGAAAAAAATTAAATAAGTTGGTTAAAATAATCGATTGCCTGGATCGGATATGAGCCAAACCATGTAAAGGGTTCACCTTTTACAAGTAAAATTCGGGTATGAGGTAATACCTTTTGTAGTTCTTCACGATGCTTTTCTTTAAACGGATAAGGTTCCGAAGATAATAAAATGACTTCAGGAGACATTTGTTGTAAATCTTTCAAAGATAAAACCGGATATCTTAAACGGTCCTTTAACATATTATCAAAAGCTGCCAATTGCATCATCTGATGAATAAAAGTATCACCTCCGATACTCATCCAAGGATCTCGCCAAATCATGTAAACCGCACGGAGGGGTTGCCTTGATTTCGATTTCAATAATGTTTCTTTTTTAAGGTTTATCTCTGAAATAATTTGACGCGCTATTTGTTGCCTTTGCAATATGCTTCCCAAATCTTTTATTAACTGCGCATTGCTTTTAAGATTAAAAACATCGGATACATAAACAGGTGCAATTTCATTTAAAGCCAAAGTCAATTCTTTTGGATTTTCTTCCTTACTGGCTAAAATCAAATCGGGATTTAAGGCTTCGATACTTTCCTTTTTAAAATTTTTTGTTCCCCCGATAATTTTTTTTTGTTTTCGCCAAGGCAAAGGAAATTTACAAAAACGTGTGATACCCACAACTTCTTTGTCCAAACCGAATGAATATAACAAGTGTGTTATAGAAGGAACCAAGGAAACAATACGTATGGGGATTTCTTCAAAAGAAAGTTTTCGTCCCAGTTGATCCTGAATTTCTAAAATTGTCATAAGCATTAAAGTTGCTCGCCGGCAGCTTTTAATTTTTCGGTATTATCTGCTAATCTTAAAGCATCAATTATTTTATCCAATTCACCATTGATAATATTTTGCAAATCATATAAAGTCAAATTAATACGGTGATCGGTTACCCGGCCTTGCGGATAATTATAAGTGCGTATTTTGGCAGAACGGTCACCACTGGACACCATTGACTTTCTAAATTGGGCATCTGCTTCTTGACGTTTCTTAAGTTCAATTTCATATAAACGCGAACGTAATACGCCCAAAGCCTTTTCATAATTTTTGTGTTGCGATTTTTGATCTTGACATTGTGCCACTATTCCTGTAGGAATGTGTGTTAACCGTACAGCCGAATAGGTTGTATTAACTGATTGACCGCCCGGGCCTGAAGACATAAACAGATCCTTCCGGATATCATTGGGATTTATTTGAACATCAAATTCTTCGGCTTCAGGCAATACCATCACTGTCGCTGCAGAAGTGTGTACCCTTCCCTGTGTCTCAGTTTGTGGGACACGCTGCACACGGTGCACACCTGCTTCGTATTTCATCGTGCCATAAACATCATCACCACTGATCTTAAAAATCATTTCTTTAAAACCACCTGAGGTACCTTCATTAAAATCCACTATTTCTGTTTTCCATCCTTTTTTGTCGGCATATTTTGCATACATACGGTACAAATCACCTGCAAAAATACTCGCCTCATCCCCCCCAGTTCCTGCGCGTATTTCAACAATAACATTTTTAGCGTCTTCGGGGTCCTTAGGTATAAGCATGAATTTTATTTCTTCCTCTAATTCCGGTAGTCTGCTCTGTGCTTGCTCTATTTCAGCTTTAGCCATTTCTACCATTTCCGGATCGGTTTCTTCGGATAATAATTCTTTGGCTTCCGCCAAATTGTCTTGTAAAGCTTCGTATTCTTTTATTTTGACCATTAACTTTTCTAAATCTTTATATTCTTTGTTAATGGCAATATATCGTTTTTGATCAGAAATTATATCGGGTTGAATTATCAAATCTGATACTTCATCAAAACGATTTTTTATTAATTGCAATTTATCTCTCATCCGCTATGCTTTTTGACAAAAATATAAAATATTAAGCGATTATAAAATAAAAACATCCACCTATTTCAGGTGGATGTTAATTATTATATTTTGGTATGGGTTTAATAATTCCACATATCTTCTTCGTAATTACGTATTTTCTCTTTGATTCGTTGCGATTCTAAAAGTTGTCTTAAAGCATTATCGTGTATATATTCTTTGATTGCTCTATCACCGTAAACATTATCTTCTTTGTATATTATCCCACTAAAACGTCTCGCATTCAGCAAATGATCATAATCAATGGGATGCGTGGTATTTCGAGGGTTAAACGCATAGTAATTATGTAAAGTCAAACGCGCATCAGGAAAAAATACCCAGAAAACTTCCACTAAGTCCGGAGTAACACCGGCAGCCATTCCTTTCGGATCAACAGCAACGGGTGCAATGCCTAACAAACGGTATTTAAGCTCACCATATTTTGCATCAAAATACCAGATACCTCTTACATGAAACTCTTCAATCGTCTCGGAATTAACATGGAATTCATTGATATATTGCGGATCGACATAACCTTCGTCATTAAATTGATCACGACCTGCATCAGTCGTATCTATGGCAGTCATACGGTCCTTAATTTCATCCAAAGTCAATTTTTGGGTAAAATAAGAATCAGCATACACCTTTGTAATTTCACCGCTTTTAATACCATGATATAATGCATCGAACAATGAACGAACATTTGGCATTGCTGCTAAAGTATCGGTCGGATAATATAGGGGTAGATTGAAACGCTCATCTAAATCTATACGTTCCCATACTTGTTTACCCCATAATATATCACGGTCTTCTGTATAAGGATAAGGCAATGGCAAGCTAAAGTCCATTTTCTTTTGCTTACTGTTTTTCACCCCTATTTCAGAAGGATCCTTGGCATTGAGAATATTAAATTGCGCAAAACCTGTAAAGTTTAATGACAAAAATGCAATAATTAAAAATACTTTTTTCATTTGATGATGTTTATTTAATCTTTAACGAACTGAATCGCAACTTTTATTTTTAGTTGATTATTTCGACAATAACCGGTGAAACTTTTTTTATTTGATAACCTGAATTTCCCTTCAAATAAGCTCTAATATTATAAATCTGAACATTCTGCCCACGTTTTACACGTCGCAACAATTGTTTAGCTTTGCTATCCAAACGGGTCCCATTCACGCGTAAAGTAGGTTGACCTGGAACTTTAAAGTCAAAACTTCTAACACCTAATTTAACATCAAAGTCAAAATCTGGCAAAGTAGCATTGATGGTTGACAACTCTAAATTCCTTTTAGGCATTTTAACCACGCCACTTTCTCCACGAACTGTTCCAACTGGAGGCGGAATGTTTTTCACACGAAAGGTTTTGCTGTCTGTAACAGTCTTGCCGTTTACTTTTCCACTGACCTTGATTTGGACCTTCTTTCCCTTATATTTGGTCACATTCATAATATATTTACCTGTGCCAACTTTCTTAAGTCCGGGCGCGGAAACAGATATTTTATTATCAGGCACGCCAGGTATAGAAATAGATAAAGGATTGTCAACACCACGGTAAACGACATTCATTTTGTCAGCAGAAATAACAGCACTATTAGGTACGGGTATAACTGCATACTTAACCACAAAAGGTAATTTTACATCTTTGTTATTTTCGTCAAAAACGATTTCACCTTTCACTTCTTTCTCACCAACATTACCGGCCGGCAAGTTTAAGTGAACATAACCACTGGTTAATAAATCCTCGGGAACAGGTTTGCCATTAATCATTACTTTTTTGAAAGACATGGTACTATCTACACGACCTAAAGCTACTTTTCCGGTCACTTTTTCACCAGGGAAATATGCTGATTTATCAAGCACTACAACCGGTTCATAATTGGTTACGGAAACATCTGAAGCCATTTGACCCCGTATCATGTTTGATAGTATCTCATTTTCCGTTTCTGCTCCCTTATTTACATAACTATCTAATTTAAAAATAGTAGAAACCGTAGGGAAACCTTCGAAATTTGCCATTAACCATGGTTCCTTTCTTTTGCCCTTTTTGCCATGTACTTCGTCTTTGGTATCGAATCTTTCTTCAATATTCTTTTTCATGGTGGCAGACAAAGGTTTGCCATCAATTTTTAAATTGAGTAAATAATTTCTATAATCCTCAATGGCTTTCTTAAATTCCTTGGCTTTCTTGGTTTCCTTACCGTTTAAAAAGAACATATTATCCACTGTACTGGATTTGTCCATACTTTCATAATCTAATTTTTTGGGTATTTTCCCATTAAATTCTTTTTTAAGAATTTCGTTTTTCAAGTTATGAATGTAATTTTGAAAATCCTGTGTTTTTTTCTGTAATTCATTAGCCGTTTTATACTTTTCACCATATTTTGCTGGTTGTTCTTTAGCTTTTACGGCTAATGTTTTTAAAAGATAATCATTTGATTGCGACTTCATTTTTGTTGCGGCCACCACTTCTTCTGATGATTTTCCAAAAGCCGAAAGGACTTTTTTAGACATTTGAAGTGCCAGCATGGCAATAAAAATCAAGTACATCAAATTAATCATTTTCTGTCTTGCTGTTAATTTACCTCCTGCCATTATAATTTTATTTTAATTAATTTAAATTTTAATTGAAAAATACTTATTTACGACTTGCATTCATTGCTGAAAGCATTCCACCGTAAACATTGTTCAATTCAGCTAAATTTTCTTTCAATTTAGCCATATTATCTTTCAACTGTTGGGCATAATGAGCAGTTTCTTCGTTGGCAGTGGCATTTTTATTCACACTTTCCAATTGCACTTTATAAAGGGAATTTAAACTTTCAAGTTGAGCTGAAGCCAAAGCCAGTTCTTCGGCATATTTTTTAGTTGCACCGGCAGCATCAGTGGCCACATCCATACTTTTTGCCGCTTCATGTAATTTATTGATGCTTTCGCCTAAGCTTTTCATCAAATTAGAATCCAACTGTGCTTCTTGTAACATTTTATCTAATTTTTCAGACAAACGTGCTTCCAATTCAGCCTCTGTTTTGTCTTTTCTTTGTCTGGGGGCACCACCGGCTAATTCCGGATAGACCAATGACCAGTCAAGTTCTTCCTCTTGAGGTTCAAAAGCAGAAACAAAGAAAATAAGCGCTTCGGTACCTAAACCTAACATTAATAAGACATCACCCGGAATACCAAAAATAGGCATGTGTAAGATTTTACCTAAAGCACCCAAGATAACAACTGATGCACCTATACTATATGCCATATGGAATATAGTCTTAATTTTTTTTGATGATTTTAAAGCCATAATAAATAAATTTTAGTAGTTAGTATTTGTTTTATTTGTGAGTTTTTATTGATTATCCTATTAATTTTGTCCTTTCCGTTTCATATGACGGGCATTAACGCCCATAAAGTCTTGTACACAACGGAAGCCAATATAACTTCTGGCTGTATCGGCATACTCATATGCTCTGGAATGTACTTGAATAAAATATTTGACATCTTTCCACGAACCTCCTCTGATAATTTTTCTTTTGTTATCATAAGCATCGGTTGTAGGGTTAAATGAGGCGCCAAAATAGTAGGAATCCGGATAATATGATGAGTTAGTCCATTCGGCAACGTTACCTGCCATATTATACAAATTGTAACCATTTGGATTATAAGATTTTGCAGGAGCTGTAAACACAGCTTGATCTGAGCCATAATCACCTCTTAGCGGTTTAAAGTTTGCTAAAAAGCAACCTTGATCATTCATGGTATAAGGACCACCCCACGGATAATCATTACCTTCCATACCACCACGGGCAGCATACTCCCATTCGGCTTCTGTAGGTAAACGGAATTTATGTAAAGGCGCACGGTTTTTACTTCTTAAAAACCAGGTCATCTTTTTGGTACGGTAATCCGCAAAGGCTGTTGCTTGATACCAGTTTACGCCTACCACAGGGTATTCACTGTAAGCGTCATGCCAAAAATAATCGTCGTGCATGGGTTCATTGTACGCATACATAAAATCTTTTACCCAAACAGTCGTATCGGGATATACTTGCACTATTGTATCTTTTATGTGTTTGGATCTTCTTTCGCCTTTTCTGGCAGCTTCACCCGTATCATACCAACGAAGTTTATAGACGAATTTCGTCACGTCAAACATACGATCGGCGTCACCGGTTTCTTCGATGGGTAAATACATAGAATCCATCACTTCTGCATAATACTCATCCGGAAATTTATTGGTGTTAAATATTAATGGAACATCCCAGTTTAAAACTTTTCCGGCATTTTCATCATCCGGGTTACTTAAACTACCATATGTATTCATCATATATTTATTATAAGCATTTTTGGTAGTATCCAAGCTTTTAAACATATACTTTCCAATACCTTTCTTTGGTGTTGCTTCCATTTCTTCTGCCAGTACCGCCAAGCGATAACGGATAATCGAATCGCGGACATAATTTACAAATTCACGGTACTCAGCATTGGTAATTTCGGTTTCATCCATGTAAAATGCGCGGACAGTAACAGTTCTTGTGGGTGCATTCAAGGCATATTCCTTATCCTCATTTTGCTTACCCATTACAAAAGCGCCACCGGGAATTAAACTCATGCCATATGGGCGATAGGGATGCCAGGTGTGCCCTTTAACACCGATGACTTCACCTCTTTGATAGTTATTTCCACATCCAGTTAATAAACTTGCAATAATAGCAGTGAAAGCTATGATTCTTTTCATAAATATGTTAAATTTAATCGTATTGTTCTATGTATCTATTCTAACGCACAAATATAAAAATAAAATAATAGTATCAACAAATTTTTATGCATTTATATTTGTCTTTTATTTAATTCATAATAAATAAACATCATAAGGATTTAATTTGTAATATTTTATTAAACTTTTTATGAGTACTATTTATAATGAGTTTTTTTCAATAAATTTATATATACGCGGTGTTATTTGTCCGGAAATTGCTTGCTGATAATCTTTTTCATTGCATGGAAAAAGTATTTCATTTGTCATTTCCGGCAACTTAAACCACCAACGGTTTGTATTCGGATTTTTATAAAAAATCAAGTTAAATAATTTATGTTCCACATGAAATTTAATCATTTCCGACCATCTTATATTGGGATAATCAGGCTGATATCTATTCTTTCCCTCGATATAATACCATAATATTTGAGCCATTAACTGGCTGCCAGTATTAGCTTTATCCCACAACGGATTATACTCAAATATACCAAAAAATCTGTTTTGTGTCCCGACACCAGCCAGCCGAGACAATCTGCATATATCTATGCCATTAAAACCATTTGGACGCCCTTCTTTATGAGCCGGCATATCGCTGTATTTAATACTTCTGGCATCAATACTCACAAAATTTGCTTGACGTAATTCAGGTTCAAAATCCAATATTTGATTTTGCATCTCTCCTAATTTATAATAATCAATATAAAGTTGATCAAATATTTTAAATTTGGCCGGATGATTATAATAAGTTTGAACCCCCATTACATTTAAGTATTGGAAATTAGCTGTTTCTTTATGTAATAAAACCTGCAAATAATTTTCATTATCTATTTCAATATCTGACAGTGAGCTATCTATGATTGCGTCTATAACGCTCAGATTATATATATTATTGCCTGAATCTAAAAAATCTGTTACGGCCAAACTTAAATCTTGAGAACCGCCTAATATGACCACACTGGCATCTTTAGGAAGTTGGGCAAGTACTATTCGGAGTAATTCAAGGCTTTTTAAAGGGGACTCTGTTTCTATCAAATTCCCCAAATCAACCAAATTCAATGACCAATTACCGGGAAACAGACGATAAAAACTTTGCCGTATTTGATCAGGAGCAAACTTTGTTCCTTCATTATCTATGGCATTTCGATCCTCGTTTACACCAATAATGAATATATCAGCCTCGTAATGGCTTGGCTGAAAACCGGGCAAATGCACGGCTATGTTACCGCCTATTATCCCCAATGATTTAGCTTCATCAAAATCAAAATCGATTGTAAGAGGCTTTAAATAATCATACATTTTATTTCAAATTCTTTTTGGCCACTTCCAAAGTAATCGTTTCCGGATCTGTACCTTTAGGCAGCATAACTTTCTTTTTGCCTTTTACCACAACCAATCTTCCCCATTTCCCTTTTTGAAGACTTATACCTTCCTCAGGCCACACTTTAATCATTTTTTCTTTTTCCTTACGTAGCTTATTTTGAATCAACTCGGTAATGTCGTTATCGGACAAATTATCAAAATCATATTTTTTAGGGACATTAATAAATAAATCATTCCATTTAATAAAAGGACCGAATCGTCCTTTTCCTTTAAAAACGGGTTTTTCGTCATAAAAAGCAATAGGTTCATCAGCTTTGCGTTTCTTTTCAATCAACTCAATCGCTTCCTGAAGACTAACATTTAAAGGGTTCAGGTTTTTAGGTATGGAAATAAATTTACCATCATAAATAATATAAGGTCCGTAACGCCCCGTTGCAATTACCACATCTTTTCCTTCATACTGTCCAATATTTTTAGGAAATGCAAACATGGCTAAAGCTTGCTCTAAAGTAATATCATTTAAACTGACTCCATGTGGCGCCCCGGCAAAAACCGGTTTTTCTTCTTCATTTGATTCACCAATCTGCACCAGTGGTCCATATTGCCCTATTTTAACGTAAACATTTTTACCGGTTTTGGGATCTTGACCTAACAGACGTTCGCCCCTGGCCCGGGTAGCATTTTTTGCCACATCTTCGACAACCGGGTGAAAGGATTGATAAAATTCTTTTAAGGTATTTTTCCATTTTTTTTCACCTTCGGCTATTTTGTCCAACTCCTCTTCTATTTTGGCTGTAAAATGATAATCCAAAATATGATCAAAATGTTGGGTTAAAAACTCATTTACAACAATACCGATGTCGGTAGGCACTAATTTATTTTTCTCATTACCAAAAGTCTCTGTTTCCGTTTTTTTTGAAACAACCCCATTTTCTAAAACCCATTTGACAACCGGTCTGGTTTTGGGCTCAATATTTTTCTTTTCGACATAACCACGTTTTTGGATAGTCGAGATAGTCGGCGCGTAAGTTGAAGGACGTCCAATCCCAAGTTCCTCCATTTTTTTTACCAAAGCTGCTTCGTTGTAGCGTGCAGGTGGCCGGGCATATTTTTGTAAAACTTCTACATAAATCTCTTTTAGTGCCTCGCCTTTTTCAAGTTTGGGTAATTGTCCTTTAAATTCAGGTTCATCTCCTGTATCTTTTGACTCATGATATAGTTTTAAAAAACCGTCAAAAACCACAACTTCGCCTTTAGCCGTAAAAATATTTTTTACTTTATCATTTTCGATTTTGACCGTTGTTCTATCAATTTTTGCATCAGCCATTTGTGAGGCGAGTGTTCGTTTCCAAATAAGCTCGTACAAACGATTTGAATCAAAATCCATATTGATTTCTTTCCTGGAAACAACCGTTGGTCTAATAGCCTCATGTGCTTCTTGGGCGCCTTTTGATTTCGTTTTGTAATTCCGTGGTTTACTGTATTTTTCCCCGAAAAGTTCCGCAATTGTTTTGACGGCTTGATCTTTAGCATCTTTAGATAGATTGACACTATCGGTACGCATATAAGTGATAAAGCCGTTTTCATATAATTTTTGTGCCAACATCATCGTTTTAGAGACACTAAAACCCAGTTTACGGGCAGCCTCTTGTTGAAGAGTTGAAGTAGTAAAGGGCGGAGCCGGCGTTTTTTTGGCTGCTTTGGTTGTAATCTCGGCTACTTTATAATTGGCTCCCCGTAGTTTTTCTAAAAAATCTTCGACTTCTTTTTCCTCTGCAAAATCGGTGTCTAATGATGCTTTAAATTGATGATTGGCATGATTGGCAAAATACCCAAAAACTTTAAAGGCACTTTTTGCCTGATGATTTCTGATTTCATTCTCACGGTCTACAATCAAACGAACAGCCACGGATTGGACCCGGCCGGCAGACAAACCTTTTTTAATTTTGCGCCATAAAATAGGCGATAATTCATACCCGACCAAACGGTCTAACAAACGGCGCGCTTGTTGGGCATCAACTAAATTATAATTGATATCGCGCGGATTGGCAATAGCATTTTTAATGGCATTCTCGGTAATTTCATGAAACACAATCCGGCTGGTCTTGTCTTCATCTAACTTCAATTGATTTTTTAAATGCCAGGCAATGGCTTCTCCTTCACGGTCTTCATCACTTGCTAATAAAACTTCCTCAGCCTTGTCCGATAATTTTTTTAGTTTTTTAATAACATCCTTTTTATCCTTTGAAACGACATATTTTGGTGTGAAATTTTCCAAATCTATACCAATTTCTTTAGACGGCAAATCAGCGACATGGCCATAGCTGGATTCAACATCATAATCTTTTCCCAAAAATTTTTTGATGGTTTTGGCCTTGGCCGGCGACTCCACTATAACTAATTTTTTACTCATGAATGATTTTTTTTGCAAATGTAAGATAAAATAATAAGTTAAAAATAAAAGCCGGAGAAAACCCCGACTTTTAAAGTATTTACAATATTTAAATTAGTTGACAGGTCGTCTATAACCTCGTTTAATGGTCTTTGTTCCTACACGAGACATGGCACATCTAAAACCAATATCGTTACGAGAGAGATATTGCGGATAAAATCTTCTTTGAGAAGGATCCAACCAATAAGCTCTGTCCCGCCAAGAACCTCCTTTAATCACCCGCACCTCGTTATTAATTAAGGTAGAACGGTTGTTTGATTTATCATAATTTTTAACCATTTCAGTTGAATCGGCATACACCTCATGTACAGGCGCATTATACATACGCAAAGAAGGGTCGGCTTCTACATCTTCTTTTTCTTTCATGTAGTTTCTGGAAGATTCTATATCACCATCACGGTAATCACGGTTATCGGCACGATCAAAGTTTTGGCGTAAATATAATTCATTGTCATCAATGGCTTTTTTGCCGGGTGAGCCCGGTAATTGACTCACAATAATTTTGCCATTTGGCAGGGTATCCATCGGAATGGAATCCGGCGTAATAATAACTAATTTACCATTTTCATCAAAAGCTTGCTTGGTATAAACATTACCACGATAATAATTAAAATCATTAGCATCATCATCTATAATTTGGCGATAAACATCGGCTACCCATTCGTTAACATTTCCTGCCATGTCATACAAGCCAAAATCATTGGGTGGATAGGTTTTGACCGGTGCCGTAATATCGGCTGCGTCATCTGACCATCCGGCTAAACCGTCATAATTTCCATCATCTATTTTAAAATTGGCCATTTCTTTACCTCTGTTTTTACCTTTTTGCAAATTACGGGTAGTCGTTCCTTTCCATGGATAAATTTTACGTCCTTTTAAGGTGTTAAATTCACGCAAGCCAATATCTGCTTTAGCAGCATACTCCCATTCTACTTCGGTAGGCAAACGGTAGGCTGGTAAAATAATACCGGAAGAACGGTTTACTACATTTAAGACCGTATCATTTTTTTTCTTTTTACGCGCTTGATACATCTCTGTATTGCCACCGAAAGCCAATTCGGGTTGTGTCAAATAAGTTTCTGTACTAAATAATTGGTCTGCAGTGGGATGTTCTAATGCCTCACGACTTAACTTCCCGGACTTGTAAAGTAAATATTCATTTACCCGATCGGTACGCCAATTACAATATTGCACAGCTTGTATCCAGTTTACGCCCACAACAGGGTAAAGTGCATAAGCCGGATGCCGCAAATAGTTATTGACTAAATCTTCATTATAACCTAAAGGTGTGCGCCACACCATCGTATCGGGCAATGCTCCTTTATAAATATTTCTATATTTAGGTTCGTCTGTCGGGAAAACTTTTTTTAACCAATCCAGATATTCTAAATACATTAAATTGGTTACTTCAGTTTCGTCCATATAAAACGAACGTACATGTTGTTGATTCGGCACATTATTCCAATCATGCATCACATCGTCTTGCACTTCA
This sequence comes from Flavobacteriales bacterium, assembly GCA_026993355.1. GTDB lineage: Bacteria > Bacteroidota > Bacteroidia > Flavobacteriales > Flavobacteriaceae > WGBX01. The sequence continues at coordinate 16,399 of JALWTX010000001.1, forward strand.
CCAAATGTAAAAGTCCCGCCTTCGACAAAAACCAACCCAGGTGCCGTTATTTGATTTCTAAATCTAGGATTAAATTTATATCCTCCTTCTTTTCCATTTAGAGCACGACCGGTTCCTCGCGACACTTTAAAATCGTTCGATTGTTTTGAGCAACCTGTCAATAATAAACCTAAAACGGCCAAAGAAAAGACACCAAATAAAAAACTTTTTTTCATATTATCATTTAATTTATTATGTATTTACTAAAAGTCAAGTAATTAATAATCAAATATTTAACTAAAAATAATTTATATTAATCACTGATGTAAATTAGTATTAAACACTAAAATACAACTGCAAATATAATATTAATTTTAATTGTCACAACTATCCAAACTTATTTTTTGAATAATTATTGCTTAAAAAAAACTATGATTCATTTTTTTGTGAATTTTCTTCCGTCTTTTCTATAAAATTGCCTTCCTCATCAAAATATTTAAAAAAAAGATCATCTTCAGGATACATTTTAACGGTGTTTTTGGGCACAAAAGTTTGGATTTTTCTACGATATTAAATAGCCAATAACAAACCGGTTACAAAGCCAGACAGATGTCCCTCCCATGATATAGTTGGCACTAATGGAAAAAGATACCAAACCAAACCACCATATAAAAAAACGATAATTAAGGATACGGCAATTAAACGATAATAATGACTAAACAAACCCGAAAAAAATAAAAAAGACAGCAATAAATAAACAAACCCGCTTGCTCCGACATGATAAGATGGCCGCCCGATAGTCCATGTTAAAAAACCGGTAAAGAATATACCCAAGATTAAGATTTGCCAGGCAACGCGTCTGTAATGATAAAATAAAAAAGTCATTAAAACAAAAAGAGTAAGGGTGTTGTTAAAAATATGTTTAAAACCGGCATGAACAAATAGTCCGGACAGGATCCCTTTTAAACCACTGAACTTACGTGGATAAATCCCCCAGTGAATCATGTGTAAATGAAAAACATGCCCCAGCAGAAAAACAGCCCAAAGTAGAATAATGAACAGTAACGGATAATAAAAATAGAATGCTAAACCGCTGACTTTGGAGGCTGGCTGCTTAAGGTGTTTATTGGGTTTCATAAATTTTCAGCAGAATTAATTTGATATGAAATAATATATAAACTTATTTGTAACTTTGTCAGATAAAATTAATAAAATAATGCAAACTACCCGAAAACCTCATTGGTTAAAAGTCAAATTACCCAGCGGAGATAATTTTAAAGAACTTCGTCATATTGTCGAAACCCACAATTTGCATACTATTTGCAGTAGTGGCCGGTGTCCCAATATGGGTGAATGCTGGGGGGAGCGTACAGCCACCTTTATGATTTTGGGCAATATCTGCACACGTTCATGCGGTTTTTGTAATGTCTTGACAGGCCGTCCTCTGCCGGCTGATTTGGCTGAGCCTGAAAAGGTTGCCAAATCTATTCAACTAATGGGGGTCAAACATGCGGTTATAACCTCTGTGGACAGGGATGACTTACCCGACGGGGGGGCACATATATGGGCTGAGACCATTCGTAAGGTTCGTGAATTTAATCCGGGCATTACCATGGAAACTTTAATTCCTGATTTTCAAGGGAACAAAACACTTTTAGACATTATTATAAAAGAAAGCCCTGAGGTAGTATCACATAATTTGGAAACAGTCAGAAGACTGACCAAACAGGTTAGAAAGCAAGCCAAATATGATAGAAGTTTGGCTGTTTTGGCCTATCTCAAGCAACAAGGTGTCAACCGAACAAAATCAGGAATTATGTTGGGCTTGGGTGAGACCGAAGAAGAAGTCATTGAAACCATGCTAGATTTACGTTCAGCGGGGGTCGATGTGATGACAATTGGACAATATTTACAGCCTTCACCCAAACATTTGCCCGTAATACGCTACCCCCATCCGGATGAATTCAAAAAATATGAAGAAATCGGGTTAGACATGGGTTTTCGTTTTGTTGAAAGCGGTCCATTGGTACGTTCCTCTTATCATGCTCATAAGCATATTAAATAAAATTTATACCTATTATTTATTATGTCACTTTGCATGAATAAAATATTGTTTGTTTAAAAAAGATTTATTTTTAATAACTCAAATTCCGGCCTGCCGAGTTAGTTTACATTTATTTTTAATTTTACAACAGATTGAAAATATTTTTTTTAATTTGCTTAAAATTCTCATGTTATAAGATTCAATCAATATTTTAATAATTGAAATTTTATTATGAGAATAAACAATTAAGGTATGGAAAATAAAGAATTGGATCTGGCTTGGGAATTTGTCAATTATACACAAAAATCCGTTTTCTTAACCGGAAAAGCCGGAACCGGCAAAACCACTTTTTTACACCGTTTAAAAAATGAAAGTGTCAAATCAATGGCTATTGTTGCCCCTACCGGTGTAGCGGCTATCAATGCACGTGGAATCACCATGCATTCTTTATTCCAATTACCCTTTGGCCCGATACCCCCCGATACGGTCATTAAAAGAGATTTCAAACAAAAGTTCAGTAAAAAAAAGATTCAGCTGATAAAATCCTTAGACTTACTTATTATTGATGAAATCAGTATGGTCCGTGCAGATTTATTAGATGCCATTGACCGCACTTTACGACGTTATAAAAATAAACAAAAAGTATTTGGCGGCACCCAAGTGTTAATGATTGGCGACTTGCAACAATTGGCCCCCGTGGTAAAACCGCAAGATTGGGAATTGCTTAAAAAATACTACGAAACACCTTATTTTTTTAGCAGTCGTGCTTATCAAGAAGTCAAACCGGTAAATATAGAACTCAAAAAAATCTATCGTCAAAACGATGAAATTTTTATTAATGTTTTAAATGAAGTTAGAGAAAACCGGTTAAGCAAACGAACCACAAGCCTGTTAAATAAACGCTATATTCCCGGTTTTTCGCCACCTGATAATGAAGATTACATTACACTGACGACCCATAATTATAAAGCCGAAAAAATCAACCGGCAAAAACTGTCTGATTTACAGGGAAAAACTTTTTATTTTCATGCCTTAATTGAAGGCCATTTTCCGGAAAATGCCTATCCTAATGATTTAAAATTGGCCTTAAAAAAAGATGCACAGGTCATGTTCATTAAAAACGACAGTAGTCCGGACAAAAGATATTATAATGGTAAAATAGGCCGGATAACTTTTATTGACGACAAAAGTATTTTTGTAAAATGTCCCGGTGATGAAGAAGAAATTGAAGTAAACCGAGAAAAGTGGGAAAATATTACCTATGAAGTAGAGGCGGAAAGTGGTCGTATTACAGAAAAAGTACAAGGCTCTTTCGCCCAAATTCCCCTACGGTTGGCATGGGCTATTACTATACACAAAAGTCAGGGTTTGACATTTGACAAAGCGATCATAGATGCGGAACTTTCTTTTGCACATGGCCAAACCTATGTGGCTTTGAGTCGTTGCAAAACATTGGATGGTTTAGTCTTACAATCGCCTCTTAAAAGCCAAAGTATTATCAATGACCAACGTATTAATAACTTCAATGAATATTTAACGCAAACCGCTCCCGGCCAAACCGAATTGTCCCTTGCCAAAAAACAATTTTTTATTGAAACTTTGGCCGAATTATTTGATTATACACCTCTGCAATACAGGACTAACCGTCTTTTACACCTCTATAAAACGCAGACAAGCAGCATACAAGGGAACGTAAAGGTCGAATTAGACCAGTTTAAACAGTTATTAGATGAACTATCTCAAGTCAGTCATAAATTTATCCGTCAAATGCAGCAAATGGCAGCCCGTACAAAGCATCCTGAACAGGAGGATGAGATACAAAAAAGATTAGAAAAAGCTTTGTCTTATTACCGGACATTTACCCACGAACAATTACAACCTGCTTTTGAAAAAATAACTTTTGATATCGAGCAAAAGCAATTGAAAAAAGATTTTGAAAAACATTATTTAGAACTGACGGAACTTCTTGCACAAAAAATCTCTTTATTTCAACATTTAAAAATACCGTACACGGTGTTTACCTACCTGAATAGCCGCCGCGAAGCTATTTTGAAAAGCCAAATGATTAAAAAAGAAAAAAGTATAAAAAAACTGCCTGAGATTGTTCACGACGATCTGTTTGACGCATTAAAAACATTGAGAAGTCATTTGGCTTTAAAAGAAGATATACCTAATTATCAAGTATTTACACAAGAAAGCCTTTACCAACTCTGTGAAAAATTGCCCGTGACAGAGAGGCAACTAAAAAAAATTAAAGGCATAGGCAAAAACCGCATAAAAAAATATGGCGAACCAATCATCTCTCTTATTAAAGATTATTGTATCGTAAATAATATAATGTTAAAAGAAGATGAACCCTTAGTAAAAGAAACGAAAAAAAACACCAAAGAAATTTCTTTGGACATGTTTAAAGCAGGCAAAAATGTAGAAGAAATTGCCAATGAACGTCACTTAACAACCGGCACAATTTGGAATCATTTAGCATATTTTGTACCAACAGGAGAGATTAAAATGGCAGATTTAATTCCTAAAGAAAAAATAAAGGCAATCCAACAAATTATGACCACAAATAAATTTGAAAATTTAACTGAGCTAAAACAAATTGCCGGCGATAATTATTCATGGAATGAATTACGGCTGATAATGAAGCAAGTAGAAAATAAAATTTAAAACCCCTAAAATTTAATACATTCATAAAAAAATGTTAATTTTTACACTTAAGACTTAAAAAATAAGCATATAACACATTTGATTTCAATTTAATTTTATATTTTTGTGTTTGCATTGTTAAAACAAAAAGGATGTCTAAATTGAAGTATGAGATAATGCTGCCTAAAAATCCGGAACAGTTAGAAGGTCAACTTAAAGATATTTTTAGGAAAAACACTAATCATATAATGGTTAAAATTCTGGATGAATACATAGCACCGGAAGATTTAAACAAGATATTGCACAAGCTGCAAGCATCTATAAAAAAATTTAGAAAGAATAAATCGTTAATTATTCTCACTGACAATTACGAAGCAGTTCCGGATTTTGTCCCTGTTTCACCAACTGAAGAAGAAGGCATTGACATCATTGAATTTGAAGAAATTGAAAGAGATTTAATGTTGGATGAATAATATTTTATAAATTTAACCGTTTAATATTAATAACTTATAAAAGAATCATCAAAAATTCTTTTAAAATAATCTGAAACAACTCAATAACACGACACATAATTTAAAACAATGCGCTATGATAATTAGAAAGGGAAAACAAAAAATAAATTATGAAAACAAAACAAGCGAACAAACACGAACTACGCCGCCAAAAATGGTTGGAGTTGTTACAAGAAGCCATTGACGAAGGGGTTAACCTCCAAGTAAATCACCGTTTCAAATACAAAGGACAAAATCTAGGAACTTTTTTGGTTGATGCCAAACGAAGAGGTAGCGATGAACTGAAAGAAAAAATTAAGAAAATGGGGCTTGACTTCAGAAAACACAGCAACAAGCCCGAGGATTATTTGTACAAATACATTCAAGAATTATGGAACGATCCTAACCCAAACAAAGGAAACTACATTACCCGTTTCAATACTTGCATCTTACCTAAAAAAGATATCCTTAAAAAACAAACCAAACAAGAATTAGAAGTTGTTTGGAAACTCAAATTTGGGGAAGAACGGCGCTGGAGCAAACGCGATGATGTTTTAACCCGTGTGTATAAATGGAAACAATTTAGATATAACCGGAAACTAAATCCGGAAAAAAAATGGTTTCAACCAAAATCTAAAATGGGCGATTTATATTTCTGGGTCTATTCGCGTAAACACAAACCTTGGTTAATGCAAGCTATTTTAGATCAATTTGACACTTATGAATTAGAAGAATTAAAAAATGAAGGCTTTGTTAAACAAGCTTGGTTAGACAAACTGGAAAAAAAATAACTACATAGAAATGAGGCTGTCTTTTGAGGCAGCCTATTTTGAATAAAAAGTTATTTCCTTCTTGCATGGTGCGGTTTAAAAGATTTTTTCTTTTTTTTATAATTGGAGCCATTTTTTTTATGCACCGGTTTTTCTAACAGTTTACGTAACAAATCGGTTCGCCCCAGTTCTGTTAGTTTTCGTTTAATCCACTGACGGTTTTCCGGTTTGTACCAGAAGAAAAACTTCCATTGTTCTAATTTCGTTCGTCTGTCTCTCACAACCCTAACCGGTTTGAGTGTATAAGGATGATAACCTGAATAATAAGCAACTGTAGCCACCGTCATAGGTGTTGGCGTAAAATCTTGAACTTGTTCTAATTTAAAACCCATATCTTTGGTTTCGGCAGCCAAATTGGCCATATCTTCCATATCGCTTTCGGGATGTGAAGAAATAAAATAAGGAATTAATTGCTGCTTTAAATGATGCTTTCTTAAAATTTTGTCATATACTTTTTTAAAATCATGAAAATATTTAAAAGAAGGTTTTCGCATCATTTTTAAAACACGGTCAGAGGTATGTTCGGGAGCAACTTTTAAACGCCCTGAAGTATGTTTGGTAATTAATTGTTCCAAATATGCTTCTAACTGCTTTGGATCGGCTTTTTTATTAAAAGAAGGCACGGTTAAATCATAACGAATACCGCTACCTACAAAAGCTTTTTTAACTTGCGGATGTGTATCTATCATTTTATAAATAGCCAACAAATCTTTATGGGAAGTATCCAAATTACTGCATACTACTGGATTGATACATGAAGGAGCAGTACATTTTTCGCAAATACTCAGGTCCTTACCACGCATTTTATACATATTGGCAGAAGGACCGCCAATATCCGAAATATAGCCTTTAAAATCTTCTTGTGTAACAATTTGCTCTAACTCCCGTTTAATAGATGCTTTACTCCTACTGGCAATAAATTTACCTTGATGAGCCGAAATAGTGCAAAAACTACATCCGCCAAAACACCCCCGATGGATATTTATAGAGTGTTTAATCATTTCATAAGCCGGAATCGCCCCCCGTTTACGGTATTTGGGGTGTGGTAAGCGTGTAAAAGGCAAATCAAAGGCAGCATCTATTTCGTGTTCGGTCATGGCCGGATAAGCCGGGTTTATGACTAATGTTTGGTCACCGATTTTCTGTAAAATACGCTTCTGAGCCACCATTCTATTGGCCTCTATTTCAATAGTTTTGAAATTTTGTGCAAAAGCTTTTTTATCTTTCAAGCAAACTTCATGGGCATTAAGCCAAACATCTTCCCAATGTTTGTTTTTAGGCAGTTTTTCATCCGATTTTTGTAAAAAGGCAGTCTGTTTAATCGTTTTTAAAGATGAAAAGGGTACGCCACGTTCCACCAGTTTGACAATCTCTCTTAAAGGCTGCTCTCCCATTCCGTATACCAACAAATCTGCCCCTGAATCTTTCAAAATAGAAGGACGTAAGCTGTCACTCCAATAATCATAATGTGTCACACGACGCAAAGACGCTTCTATACCGCCAATTAGAACCGGGACATCCGGAAAAAAACGCTTCAAGATTCGGGTATATTCAATACTGGCATAATCGGGTCTGTTTCCCCATTCACCTCCGGGCGAATATGCATCCTTATCCCGTCGTTTTTTACTGGCGGTATAATTGCTCACCATAGAGTCCATACTGCCGGCCGTAACGGCAAAAAACAAACGGGGTTTTCCTAATTTGGTAAAATCTTGCAAATTATCCCGCACATTGGGTTGCGGCACAATAGCGATACGCAAACCGAAACTTTCAAAAATTCTCCCCACTACTGCCGGACCAAATGAGGGGTGGTCGATATACGCATCACCACTAAATAAAATAACGTCCAATTGGTCCCATCCACGCTTTTTCACTTCTTTGGCAGTAGTTGGCAACCAATCAGTTAAAGCATATTTTCTAATTTGCATAAGCATTAATTGTAAGGCAAAGATACAATAGATTTTTCATTTGACTAAAAAGTATAAAATTTATGATTTAATTTTGAAAAATCCTTTTTTTTATCTCTATTTTTGTCCTATCTTAATAAAAATAAATGAATTTATCAGGGATAATAATGGCAGGTGGTAAAAGCAGTCGAATGGGTGTTGACAAAACCCATCTCAAACTCCGAGAAGAGAGTTTTTTAAGTCATGCCATAAAACTTTTAGAACATTTTACCGATGATATTATTATCAGTTCAAATCAAAGTTTATCTACCAAATATAAAGTTGTCCCAGACAAAATTCAAAATATAGGACCTATAGGAGGATTACAAACCTGTCTGCCCCTTATAAAATCTGACAAAGCAATTGTTATTCCGGTAGATATGCCCTTGATGACCCCTCAAATTATAAAATATTTGTACGAACAGGCTGACTTGAATCTTTTATTAAATCTATTGGAAATTGAGGGGCAACCCCAAATGTTAACGGCTATATATGATAAAAAAATATTAGCTTACATAGATGAACTCATTACTAAAAAAAACTACCGTTTACGCAGTTTTTTAAGCCTGTTTAAAGTAGGCGTTATTCCGGCGGATCATTATAAAAATGAATTGATTAACATTAACCGACCCATCGACTTAAAAAAAATAAGAAAGAATGAAAAATAAAACACAAGATGTTTGGCTTAAAGCAGCTGTTATTGGGAGTATTTGGGCCAGTTTTGAGATAATCTTTGGGGGATTTTTTCATAGTCTTCGATTACCTTTTGCAGGTACTTTCATGACCTTTACTTCTATTATTCTTTTAATTGCCTTTTCGTATAAATGGCAAGATAAAAATTTATTTATAAAAGCCGGACTTATAGCAGCCTTGATGCGTTCTCTTATGCCAACTTCTGTTATTTTGGGCCCTTTACTCGGCATTTTGGGTGAAGCATTTTTTTTTCAGCTGGCAATTAACATATTCGGTCGCAATTTTATCGCCTTTGCACTGGCCGGCATTTTGTCTATGTTTAGTGCCATTATCCATAAAATAGTTGGTTTAATCTTGGTTTACGGCTTCGACATCGTCAAAATCCTTGAAAATCTGTATTATGTATTTTTACATATAACACATTTTAAGCTTCCTCTAAATCAATTATTGTATTTAGTAATGGCAGCTTACACCTTTTTAGGACTACTGGCAGCATTAATCGGTCAATATACCGGCAAAAGATTACTTCATACACAACAAGATGCTAACTTGACTTTAGGGCATATTTCATTTAACAATGAATTATTTAGCATGCATAATTTTTCATATAATTCTAAATATCTTATCCTACATACACTTATATTAATAATTTTACTCTTTAGTCTTGATTTCTTTCCGTTGGGTTACACTTTGTTCCCTCTATCTATTTATTTAGGCTGGCTATGGAAGCGCTATGCATCAGCCATGCATCATTTTGACCGGCCTCTTTTTTGGCTGCAATTGCTCATTATCGGGTTATTGGCTGTATGGTTATGGCAAGATAAAATGACCGGTCTGATAGTAGGTTTGAAAATGATATTAAGAGCAATTTTGGTCGTATCAAGTTTAACTGCAATTAGCGTAGAGCTAAAAAATCCGCTGGTAAAAGCTATTCTGTACCGCAAAGGTTATTCACATCTTTATGCCGGTTTGGGATTGGCAACGTCAGCGGTACCGTACATCATCAAAAATATAGCACAAGACAAAAAAGGTCTTTTAAATCCATTTAAAATTTTACAAAAAGCCATTACTTTATCCGATAATTTGCTGCAAGAATTCAGCCGTCAATTTTATAGTCAAACTAAAAATTATATTATCACAGGAGATATCCATAGCGGTAAAACCAGTTTTTTAAAGCAAGTTTTAGCCATTTTGAAAGAAAAAAATCCGGACTTAAAAGTAGGCGGTATTATTGCACATGGGTTTGATTTTAATGGTGTTAGATACGGATTTAACATCGAAAACATTGCTACCGGACAAAAAGAATTTTTATGCGGGCAAGAGCCGGCCGATGATAGCTTAAAAATAGGGCGCTTTTATTTTTCGAAACAAGGACTGGATTTTGGTCATAAAGCAATTTTAAACAATATAAATAAGCTTGATTTGTTGGTCATAGATGAAGTCGGTTATTTAGAACTGAAAGGCCAAGCTTGGTTTGAAGCCATAGAAACTGCCCTGAAACAAGATAACTTATCGATTATAATGGTCGTTCGCAAGCGTATTTTAGACAAAATTTTAGCCTTATGGAAAACTAAAAATTTTGTCATTATAGATATAGCTACGCATAAGCCGGAAGAAATTGCTGACTTAGTAGTTTAAATATTTTAAAAAATTTTTGTATTTTTAAAGAAAAATAAGCTCATGAAAACATTTTTCTTTTTAATTCTGTTAAGCATTCTGACTTTATCTTGTGTAAATGCCAAAAAAGCCGGACGACCAGTTAGCAAACAATCTAAGATTAAGCCCCAAAAAAGCCGTCCAAAAACTGACACTAAAATCATAGAAAAATATGGGTTTAAATATAGCATTCCAACCAATTGGCAAAAAACTTTATCGGATTTTAAAGTGGCCGATTTGCAGGGGCATATAAAAAGTATAGAATCGGACTACCGCTTGCCCGATGGAAAAAGTCGCATTAAAATTATATTTCATCCGGGGAAAAGCGGTTTAGTATTATTCAACGCTTATCATCAGTCTAAACGAAAAAACCTAATACACATAAACATCAATGGTATTCCGGCTGTTAAATTAACTGAAACGCTTAAATTTGACGGAAAAGGCCACTCGCTACCCCAGCCTGTAATCAGGGAAAAATATTGGCTATTATCGCCCGATAAAAAGGCTTGTTTAGAAATTGTTGCCGACTATCCCACTGGAAATCAGGATGCTGTCCAAACAATTAATGATTTCATAAAAGGCATTGAGCCGGTAAAGAAGTAAGGCTATGAAAAAATTAGTTATCATTCTACTACTCTCATTAGGTTTTTCTTTAAAAGGACAAAATATTTTGGGGATTGATGTCTCTCACCACCAAAACAGCGTAAATTGGACATTGGTGTATAACGATGGAAAAGTTTTTGCTTTTTGCAAAGCTACGGAAGGCCGCACTTACCAAGATCCTAATTTTAACACTTATATGGTCAACGGAAAAAATGCAGGCCTGTTAATGGGTGCATATCATTTTGCCCGTCCCGATAATAATACTGCTACTCAAGAAGCCAATAATTTTCTTACACATGCGCAAAATTTTATTGGCGATGACTATTTGCCACCGGTATTAGATGTAGAAGATCCACCAAATGGACATTTAGACCAACTATATACTGCTACACAATTAACTAATTGGGTGCAAACATGGCTAACTGAAGTGGAAAATCAAACCGGTATCAAGCCTATTATTTACACTAATGCGCATTATGCCGCTTATTTAAAACCTTCATTAAACACTTACGGCTTATGGATTGCCAATCCGGGAACCAGTCCTTCTACACCGCCCACCAATATTGGCAATTGGCAAACATGGCTCTTTAAACAATATGATTGGTACGGAAATGTCAACGGCATAAATGGCAACGTCGACTTAAATGTATTTAATGGAACGGCAAACGACTTGTATAATTTGACACATACTAATGGCATAGAGCAATGGCAGAACTATTTACATATTTACCCTAATCCTGCTCGAAATAATTTGTATGTCGATAATCAATCTGCTTTTAGATTAGATAAAATTGAAATCCGGGATATGCAAGGACGCTTATTATATGATCAAAAATATAAAGGTAAAGCCTTAAACATTCAAAAATTAAAACCGGGCATATACATTCTGCAAGTTAGATTATCCAATGGGCATTTTCTTAGCAAACGATTTATAAAAAAATAGTTTATCCTCATTTAAACCATAAAAAAATCCCGCAACTGGTTGGTTGCGGGGATTTTTTATTTTGATTGACAGCAATTATTTAATCACCACATTGTCCACACGGTAGGTAGAAGTACTATTAGGATTATCACCGCCCACATATTTAAAGGCAATGTAAACTTTTTGTCCTGCATAGGCTGACAAATCAATATCACCGGAATTAATCCAAGCATGATTAGGATCTGTATTGGTTGCCAATCGGGCATTAAGTGGTTGCCATGTAGCACCGGGTACATCAACGCCATTAAAATCTGTTGAAATCCAAACACTTAAAGCATTATGCTTCCAATAGGCTTTGGCTGTATCAAAATTGAGAATTGTACCATTATCCACTTGAATTGCAGGAGAAACCAACCAACTGATATTCAAGGCTTCACCGGAACGATAAGCATTCATTTCGGCATAATGGTTGGCAGCATTGCCATAAAAACCACCAAACCAAGGACGGCTGCCGGCTTCTGTAAAATTGGTCCAACCGGTCAAATCAATAGTTTCATTTTTAACTACGCGGCCAAAACTTTCCATTAATTTTTCGGCATGACAACGCGGATTGGTCATATCCAAATCTTGAATATTGCGTAAATAAATTTGATAATCACCATTGTAAACCCCTAAAATTCCTGTAACCGTTCCATTCAACGCAGGTGTATGTGCATCGGCAAATGCTGCATAACCACTGGTTCTGACAATAACCTGATCGCCGTTGCAATTGGCTAAAATACGGTTGGCACTTTTAGGATGTTGTGGATAATTATCACTATCGGAAAAAGCCAATTGTTCGTTAACATCTTGCGGACGGAATTGTACGTTTTGAACTTGCACCAATTTACCTAAATCATCTAATGTAAAATCTGTTAACCCCATAACGCTTACTTGCGGCTCGGCTGTTTCGTTTAAAACAAAGATATGATCTTGATCAATATCATCTGAAATACGGCCAATACCACCATTATAAATATCGCCTAAAACATATTCATCATACTTTTTGGCAATGTATAATCCTTGCGTTTGGATACGTAGTTTGTTACCGACTTTATAACCTCTGCGGAACAAATCACGCATATTTAAACCGACTTGTAAACCGCCTGTAGCATCTTGCACATAGATTTTTTTATAGAAATTACCAAATTCATCATCGGCTGTGACGACTACATCTATTACTTTGTCTGTCGTAATTTGCGTCAAATTACCGGTCGGCGATAAGGCTTTGATATCCGCTATTGTGGCATTAGCAGCCGCCGGTGGTGCACAGTAATCAGCGGCTGTTGTACCGTCGCAACGCGGGTCATTAAACTGCACATCATTGGTATCTCTAATATATAATTGAAAATCAGAATTGTACTTACCCATCACAGCTACAATACTTCCATTTCCGGCGGGGATTTTCTGATTGGCAAAATCGGCATAACCGCTGTTTCGTAAAATAATATCGCGACCTGCACAGTCTTCGATATATTTGTTAACACCCGAAACGCCTTCATAGGCATAGGTAGAACATAAATCCGATTTGGCAAATTGCACATTTTCAAATTTTACCAATTGATTAAGATCAGCATCAGAGAAACTGGTCATATCAACAACCTTAGGAACAATTTCACTGGGGGCATCACAGGAGGCAATCAAACGTCTTTTAGCTTGTTCGGGTGACATTCTACCAATACCGATACCGCCATGCGTCAAAGTAAAAGCTTCTCCTACTTTATACACCCCATGTTCTTTAGCCACAAACAAACCTTTGGCTTTGACATAAACTTTTTTTCCTACCGGAAATTCAGTGTACATATCTCTTTTATCAACCGATATACTGATACCGGCAGTTGGATTATCCGGACTGTCTTGCAAGATTAACGTCGTATAAAAATTACCATGCTCATCACTGGATATTACATAACCGGCAAAAATCATGTCGGTGGTGATCTGTTTTATTTCACCGGTAGGACTTACAGCCAACACATCACTGATAGTGGCATTTGGCGTAATATTTTCTGCCTGACAAGTAGTTTTGGGCGCATCCCAATTATCATCATGCACACATGACGTTACTGAGATAAAACCCAGCAAAATCAATAAAGCTTTGAAGTTTTGTTTAAATATATTTTTCATTTTACAATTTTTTTATGATTAAAATCTTACACTTAATTGAACGTAATAAGTTCGTCCGTAACCATACCAATATTTATTACCGAAAACAGGAGTCGGATTTAAGACTTTGTCTTGGTAATATTCAGGAAATGACGCTTTGCGCGATTGTTCAAACCCACCTGTACGGGCTTGGGTATCCAAAGCATTGGTGATAACCCCAAATAAGCCAATGTAATATTTTTTAACTTTCCAAGATTTTCCCCCTACTAAATTAAGGTGAAAGAAATCTTCCAATTTTTCTTGTGCCCATACTTGTGCTAAAGTTTTATCATTTACACCCGGATAAGGTTCGTTTAAAATAGGATTGGTATAAAACTGTTTGGTACGGATAAGAGGTGAGATAGACACATAATTACGATTGTAATAATTCAAATTAGCACCAACAAACCAATAATGCGGGTCACGGTATTCCAAGCCTAAACTGTAAGCATCTTGCGGACCGTTAGACAAATTATAATCTTTTAACAAACTTTTGCCTTGATATTGCGCATCAAAAACATCGGATGCCAAATATAAATCAGGATTGTTGCGGTAAGTATGTTTACCATAAGTAGCAGCAAAAGTGGCTTTGACCGTTGGTGACAATTGTGCTTCGACGCCCAATTCTAATCCGCGGTCTGCTTTATCTTCATTGGTCAAAATTTGTGTCACAAAATAACTGGCTACATTGTTACCTAAATTGACATTTTGAGCATAATAACGGCTGATTTCGGTCGCTTGACTTATATAATAGTAGTAAGCTGACAGTCTTGCTTTGACCAATGAAGACCGGAATACGTAACTGGCATCTATGCCGGTCATTTTTTCATTTTTAATATCCGGAGTAATGGCATTGTTTACTCGGGCATTATAAAAAACATTTTTCCATTCGGGGGCTTGTGAAGTGGTGGCAAAATGCATATCTATTAAATGTTTGCCCGAAAATTTAAAGGTTGCCCCCATTTTTAACCCATAATTATTAAAGTTGAGTTTCTCACTTTTACCGTAAGAGTTGTTTTCAAATAATTCATTCTTGAACAAACCATCTCTCTGATAATTGGTAAACCCATAGCTACCGGTTACAAAAAAATCTATTTTTTTGCCTGAAACTTGAACTTGGGCAAAAGATTTTAAATCATTGCCGTAAATATTAAAATCGTAATAAAATTTTTCATCTTCTTTGACTTTCGGATCATTATCTAAAAGGTTGTAAGCTTTATTAGTGTATTGATCAATATCCAAAGCATATTGACTGCCTAACAAATCGCGCATTTTAGCATAACCCTCATTGGTATAATTTTTAAATTGAATGCCGGCATTCAGTACAATATTATCTTTTAGTACGCGATCATAAATACTGCTGAGCGTCAAAACGCGGTCGTCAATACGGTCGTCATACCAAAAATAACGGGCTGCTCCATTATAGTTTTTATTGATGAAATAAAGATTGTCCCAATCTATTTGACCATCATTGATGAAATCTTGTTTAGCATAATAGGCTTGTACCGGATCGTTTTTAGATTCCCAATAGCTCGGCAAATAACGATAATAAGTAGGGTCCGGATTAGGAGCATTATAATATTGCAAGCGACTGTTGGCAGTGTAGCCTTTTTGGAAAGCGACATTGGTTTGTAAGTTAGAAATATCATCTATATGCCAAAAATCACTTAAGATAACAGTTGGTTCAAAAATACGTTTAATCCGTGCATTACGTTTTTCTCCGTTTTGATATCCCCAATATGAGTTATATTTAGTGCCTTTTAAATTAAATACCTCTTGTGTTTGCGGAGCCGATTTACCTCTTCTGTTCGGCGTCACAAATGCCGTAAGGTTTAAACTGTGTTTATCATTCAATTTTTTTTCGGCAGCTACAAACAAACTGTTTGCATCGTAAAATGTGCCTTCAAAATGGCCTTCTTGTGCCCAACGTCTTGAAGCTGAAACGGCCAATGCCCATCCATTTGGCATTAATCCCGTCGCATAACTTCCCATTATACGGTTACGGTAGCTACGATTGGTAGCTGCGTAAGAGAATTTTTTGGTGGCACGTATTTGGGATGCTCTTAAAACAAAATTGGTAGTCCCTAATACCCCACCGAAATTATAATCGGATGGCGACATACCTTTGTATATTTCACGGTTTCTGAACATATCATTCAAACCGCCCCATTCACTCCATTGCGGTCTGTAATCATAGGCTTTATTCATTTCAACACCATTCATTAATACAGAACCATATTTTGAATCCAAACCTCTGAGTTTAAACCGGGCAGAACTGAATTGATATGAAACTGCTCTGTCATAAGCATCAGATGAGGCTTGTAACAAACCGGAAATATTTTCGGAACCAGTATTATCGTCACTCAAATTTTCATCATCTAAACTGATAATGCCTTGTTCATCCAAATCTTCAATGGCCGGAACCAAAATAATATTGCCTAAATCAGTCACCTCATTGGGTCTAATAACGACCGGCAATTGTTGTGTATCATAGCCCGGTTGTTGGACTACCACAACCTGATTACCAACCGGCACCCAGACAATTTCGAAAGCGCCTTTTGTATCGGTTTTGCGGTGTAAATCAGTATTCAAAATTTTTACGACAATACCACTTAGGGGTTTGCCGGTGTCTGCATCAATAATAATTCCTCTGACTGTTCCTTTTTTGTTTTGCGCGTAAGTGAGCGAAACAAAGAACAAAAGAATTAAACTTATAAACTTGTTTAGTTTTTGCATTTTATTTCAATTTTTATTTTTATTTGGTTATACTGCAAACTTACATCTTTTTTTGATATTTATTTTGTAATTTTGACAGGTTTTGCAAAAATAAACCGTTCAAAATTTATATAATTATACATTAAATATTATATTACAAACAAAAAACAATTTTAAACAATGAAAAGGATTTTAATTTTAGGGTGGTTAACCATATTTTTTTTCTCATGTGGCACAACTAAAACAACCACAACCGGCCAATCATCAAAAAAAACAGTTACCGGTAAAAAATACTTGGCACGTACCATTGCATTTTATAATTTAGAAAATTTATTTGACACCATTGACGACCCCAACAAACGCGATGAAGACTTTACACCCAATGGCCGTGATCACTGGACCAGTGCCAAATACCATAAAAAATTACATAACTTGGCAACTGTTTTAGCCGATATAGGCAAAAAAGAAACCCATACCTCACCGGCTCTGATTGGTGTAGCCGAAGTAGAAAACCGCGGTGTATTAGAAGATTTATTGAAAACCCCGCCCTTAGCCGGCAAACAATACGGCATTATTCATTTTGACTCACCCGACAGACGTGGTATCGATGTGGCTTTACTCTATAAAAAAAGATTTTTTAAGCCTATTAATTACAAAAAATATCCTTTACTTATTTATGATAATAATACCGGGCATCGTATTTACACCCGTGACCAACTGGTTGTTACCGGTATGTTAGATGGCGAAAAAATTCACGTCATTGTAGACCACTGGCCCTCCAGACGTGGTGGTGAAGCACGTAGTCGTCCTAAACGGATTAAAGCAGCCCAATTGACAAAAAAAATAACCGATTCCATTTTAAGAGAAGAGCCCAATGCCAAAATTGTCATTATGGGCGATTTAAATGACGACCCGAACAGTCCAAGCGTGAAACAGGTTTTTCATTCAACAGCTGACAAAAGCAAAGCTAATTTGACCGGTTATTACAACACAATGGAACACTTTTTTAATCGTGGTATTGGCACTTTAGCCTATAGAGATGGTTGGAATTTATTTGACCAGATTATCATTACCCCGGGACTATTGAATAACACCAACGATTATCAGTTTCATTTTTGGAAATCGGGCATTTACAGTAAGCCTTTTATGAAAAACAGGAAAGGACGATACAAAGGATATCCCAAAAGAACATTGGTAGGCGGTCAATTTATAGGCGGCTACAGCGACCACTTCCCTACTTACATTATTATAGTCCGCGCTGTGGAATAAAAAGATGATTGATACAAAAAACCCTGCATGATTTTCGTGCAGGGTTTTTTATTTTTTAAAAAAGGCTGTCTCAAAAATAATAGAGACAGCCTTTTTTCTGCGGAGAGTGAGGGATTCGAACCCCCGGTGGGTTGCCCCACAACGGTTTTCAAGACCGCCGCATTCGACCACTCTGCCAACTCTCCTTCAACCAATAGTCCAACAGACTATTATATGTTTCAAGCGAGGTAAAATATCGCTTTTAGTAGCGAGGGCGGGAATTGAACCCGCGACCTCCGGGTTATGAATCCGACGCTCTAACCGTCTGAGCTACCTCGCCATTGTTGGTTTCGGAGTGCAAATATAAAAAGATTTTTAATATTTGAAACTAAAAATGAAAGATTATTTTTTAAAGGAAATAATTAAAAACCTATAAAATTGAGTATCAGTCAAAAGAAACACCGGGATGTGAAATAAAATATTGTTCTTCATTGTTTATGTGGACTAAAAAACTGAGTTTTTCAATCTTCTGTTTCATCAATAGAATTAACAAAAGCGCATAAGCGGCAAAAAACATAAATAGCAAATTAGCAGTGGAGCTAAATATTATAATATTAATCAGACCATATATAAAAATTAACATTAGATTTAAGAAAAAAAATCTTGAAAAGTAAATTAATTTGAGCCTGAAATTTGTGATTTTAAAAGTTTTCTTTGATAAAAGTTTTTTTATAAAGCCTGAAAACAGATAAAGCAACAAACCCATCACTATATCTAAATAAAAAAATATAATCTGATCATCATTTACCTGTAAAGAATGCTTCCCTGCCCAAACATAAGACAACGTCATACATAAAAGGAAAGTAAATAATAGAATCATGTAAATGGCGTTTAAGCGCTTAAAATAAACCCCAAAGTTCGA
The DNA here is from genome assembly GCA_026993355.1 of Flavobacteriales bacterium. Lineage (GTDB taxonomy): Bacteria > Bacteroidota > Bacteroidia > Flavobacteriales > Flavobacteriaceae > WGBX01. The sequence goes on from JALWTX010000001.1 coordinate 35,278, forward strand.
CCAAGTCAACATTATTTTTTGTGTTATTAGGTTGCCAAAGATAAAGGATATTTATGGGAAAATAATGGGATATAGCTTATTTATTTATAAAAAATTTAATAACCTACAACACCACTTACTATTTAAAGAAACTTTAGTTATGTTAATACAGGTTCCCATTTATTACCTATACTACAATAATTTTACGCCCTTTTCATCTCAATATAATTTTTTTAACAAAACTTACCTAAAATTAGGCTTGTTACTTGCCAAATTGTTAAAATGTATTTCTTGAAATTTAAAATGCAAAAAATTAGATTTTAACAAAAATTTAATTTTAACACTGTTTTACCAATAAATATTGTCATTTAAACAATAAACTAAACATTTACCTGACATTAATTCAACAACCGAAAAGTTATTAACAAAGTGGTAAAAAGTGGTAAAAAGTGCAGAATAATTAGTAATTTTGAGTAATAAAGAAATGCCAAATGATTAATCCGCTAAATGGAACATATTATTGCAAAATGGATGCTAAGGGCAGAATCATGCTCCCGGCAGAATTGCGCAAGCAATTATCTGATTTGCAAATGGATAGTTTCATTCTAAAAAGAGCGGTTTTTCATGATAATTTAGAAATGCATCCCAAATCGGAATGGAGCAAATTAATGGAAAAATTGAACAAATTAAACCGGTTTAAAAAGAAAAATGTCGATTTTCTGACTCGCTTTCTGGCCGGTGTTCGAAATGTTAACATTGATGCAACAGGACGTTTGCAAATACCAAAAGATTTGGTCGAAAAAGCCAAACTAAAAAAAGAAGTCGTGATAGCTTCTGCTATTAATATTTTACAAATTTGGGATAAAGATATATATGAACAATTTTTGCAAAACAGTATAGACGATTTTTCAGATTTAGCAGAAGAAGTAATGGGCGAAATAGATTTTGATGATGAGTAACCAAAAACAGACATATCATGTTCCGGTACTATTGAAAGAAAGTGTAGACGGTTTAAACATTAAACCGGATGGCACCTATGTCGATGTAACCTTTGGCGGCGGTGGTCATTCAAAAGAAATCTTGAAACGACTCGGCCCAAAAGGTCATTTATATGCTTTTGATCAAGATGAAGATGCCGTTGCAAATAAAATAGACGATCCGCGTTTTACCCTTATTGAAGGTAATTTTGCCAATCTGAAAAACTATTTAAGATTGGAGGGAGTAAAAGAAATCGATGGCCTTCTGGCCGATTTAGGCATTTCATCACACCAAATAAATGAACCGCAAAGAGGTTTTTCGACCCGTTTTGATGAAAAATTGGATATGCGCATGAACCAGTCTGCCAAAATTTCCGCTTTTGATGTGGTCAACAAATATGACGAATATGCGTTGCGAAAAATATTTTCACAATATGGCGACCTGAAAAATGCTGCAACACTCGCCAAAAGTATTGTTAAAGCCCGTGAGGATGGTCCTATTGAAACAACCGGCCGGTTAAATGAAATTGTAAGTAAACATTTTCCAAAATTAAAATTGAATAAATTTTTAGCCAAATTATACCAAGCACTGCGCATAGAAGTTAATGGAGAAATTGAAGCACTTAAAAAAATGCTGCAACAAGCCGCTATGATAATTAAACCGGGCGGACGATTAAGTGTTATTTCATACCATTCACTAGAAGACCGATTGGTCAAACGCTTTATACGGGATGGTTTGTTTGAAGGGCAACCCGAAAAAGATTTTTATGGCCACACAAAAGTGCCATTTAAAAAAGTGAGTAAATTGATTATTCCTTCTACCGAAGAAATAGAAAAAAATCCAAGGGCCAGAAGTGCCAAGTTGCGTGTAGCCGAAAGAACTGAATCGCCTTACAAACTATGAGCATATGGTCAATTATAAAGGCAGATTATTTAACCAACGAAAATGCCGCCAAAAACTGGAGTTTTATTTTAATGTTGGTTATCATGGGGCTCAGTATCATCAATTTGTCACATTTGGCTGATGCTAAAGTAAAAAAAATAGTCAAACTAAATAAAGAAGTTAAAGCTTTACGTTCTGAATATGTGGAACTTAAAGCAAAAGTCATCAAACAAAAAATGGTGACCAATGTCTATGAACGGTTAAAAAACGAAGGCTTTGTTTTGCCTAAAAAACAACCCATAAAGATTAAATTTAAAGAACAAAAATGAATCGCGAAGAAATAAATATTACCAAAAGAAGCGGGATTGTATTCAGCCTGCTGTTCTTCTTTGCTTTGCTTATTGTCGCAAAGTTGATTCATATTCAATATATAGAAGGGAACAAATACCGCGCGTTAGCCCAAAAATATACGCTTAAAGAATTCAAAATTAAAGCAAACCGCGGCAATATATATGCGGGTGATGGTAGTTTATTGGCTACATCTGTACCAAAATACGACATTGCCTTTGATCCGACAGCCCCATCAGATCAAAACTTTAACCGGTATATTGATGTCCTTTGCCAAAAACTCTCAAGGCAAACCGGAAAACCGGCCGAAAAATTTAAAAGAACTTTTGCCTCGGCCCGTAAACATAACCGTAAATATATAAAGATATTGAAAGGTGTTGATTATACTACCTATCAAAAAGTTAAAAAATACCCTTTGTTTAAATTGGGAGTTAACAAAGGAGGTTTTATTGCTGAACTGCATACGAAGCGGGCTTATCCTTTAGGCAATATTTTAAAAAGAACCATAGGTTTTGATCACGGCAAAGGGAACAGCGCCGGTATAGAAGGGACTTACAGCAGTTATTTACGTGGAAAGGATGGAATGCAAAAGAAACAAAAAATAAAATATGGCGTTTGGAAACCACTAAGTGACATAAATGATATTGAACCACAAGATGGTTATGATATAGTCACAAATATCGATTTAGATATGCAAAGTATGGCACATTATACTTTGCTCAACCAATTAAAAAAATTTGAAGCAGAGCATGGCAGTTTGGTTATAATGGATGTTAAAACCGGGGCTATTAAAGCCATGGTAAATTTAGGACGGACGGCGGACGGCACTTACAAAGAACGCCGGAATTATGCCGTTTTCGAAACACATGAACCCGGTTCAACCTTTAAATTATTCTCTATCATGGCACTGTTAGAAGACAAACGAGTCAAACCCTCAGACATAGTTGATACAGGGAACGGTCTTTATAAAATCTATAACAAAAATGTGAGGGATGCCCATAGACATGGCTTAGGCAAACTTAGTGTTCAACAAGTTTTTGAAAAAAGCTCAAATGTCGGCGTTGTTAAATTGGTTTATAAAAATTACAAGGACAATCCGCAAGCTTTTGTCAACAGACTTTACAATTTCGGTTTGCACGAAAAAGTACATATAGACATAAAAGGCGAAGGGCAGCCTTATATTCCCGATCCGAAAGATAAAAAATGGAGCGGCATCTCACTCCCTTGGATGGCTTATGGCTACGGCGTTGAAATGACCGACATTCAGATTTTGTCTTATTACAATGCGATAGCCAATAACGGAAAAATGATGAAGCCATACTTGGTCAATAAAATTAAATCCTTCGATCATACCATAAAAGACTTTAACCCAAGAATATTAAACAGTTCTATTGCATCCGGCCCAACAATACATCAAATGCAAAAAATGCTGAGAGGCGTGGTCACAGAAGGAACAGCTACTAATATTAATAGTCCATTTGTAAAAATAGCCGGTAAAACAGGGACCGCACAAACAGAATATTGGAAAGGCAAGGGGCAATATATTGCCTCATTTGTCGGTTATTTCCCGGCAGATGAGCCTAAATATTCCATGATTGTGGTTGTGCATAAACCTAATCCCGAAAAAGGTTATTATGGCAATATTGTAGCCGCACCGGTATTTAAAACAATGGCAGAATATATTTATGGCAGGATGCCCAAAAATATAAAATTGGCCGCTTTAAATTCGAAAACAGCTAAAAAAACCGAACAAATTGCAGAGAAATACAAAACCATAATGCCCGATTTAAAGGGATTGCCCTCTAAAGATGCGCTCTACATTTTAGAAAACATGGGTTTGAAAGTGCATTTAAATGGTCATGGCAACGTTATAAAACAATCGATACCCCGTGGACAAAAAATCAGAAAAAATCAATTGGTTGAACTTAAATTAACATGAAAAAATCATTCGACATATTAAAAGATATCGAAGTTCTTAAAAGTGAAGGCGATAAAAACCGCCCTCTGAATCATATTCAATATGACTCAAGAAAAGTTGTGCCCGGTGACTTGTTTATAGCTTTAGAAGGCGTACAAACTGATGGTCATCAATACATTGAAAAAGCTATTGAAAAAGGTGCTAAAACCATTATCGTAGAAAAATGGCAAGAAAACCTACCGGCTGATATTACCCAAATTAAAGTGCCAAACACACATGCAGCATTAGCCATCATGGCGTCAAACTACTATAATCGTCCTTCCGCTAAATTAAAACTAATAGGTATAACCGGCACCAATGGCAAAACCACAACAGCAAGCCTGTCTTATCAGCTTTTTAAAAAAGCAGGTTATAAAGCCGGATTACTGTCAACCGTAAAAATTTTGGTTGACGATCAAACTTATCCGGCAACTCATACCACGCCCGACCCACTGATGATTAACTATTATTTAAATAAAATGGTTAAAGCCGGCGTAACACACGCCTTTATGGAAGTCAGCTCGCATGGAATAGACCAACACCGTATTGTGGGATTAGATTTTGACGGTGCTGTTTTCACCAACTTGACTCATGACCACTTGGATTATCATAAAACCTTTATCCAATACCGTGATACCAAAAAACAATTTTTTAATCAATTGAAAAAAGAAGCATTTGCCTTGGTTAATGCCGATGATAAAAACGGTCTGTTTATGCTGCAAAATACCGCAGCACGCAAACTTACATATGCCCTGAAAAATCCGGCTGATTACAAAGCCAAAATATTGGAACAAAATTTCTCAGGCATGTTACTTTCTATCAACAATATGGATGTTTGGGTACGCTTAGTGGGCTTATTTAATGCCTATAATATCTTAGCTGTTTTTGCCATTGCCGACCAACTTGGGACAGAAGCTTTTGAAAGTTTGCAAATCATTAGTCAATTGGAAAGTGTTGATGGCCGGTTTGAACTTATTTTATCGCCAGAAGGTAAAATTGCCATAGTTGATTATGCTCATACACCCGATGCTTTAGAAAATGTGTTGAAAACAATCAACCGTATTCGCCCTAAAAATCAAGAAAAACTAATCACCGTTGTAGGAGCAGGTGGCAACCGCGACAAAACCAAAAGGCCGGAAATGGCTGCCGTTGCTGCCAAACTCAGTGACAGTGTCATATTTACCTCCGACAATCCGCGTAATGAAAATCCGGAAACGATTATAGATGACATGGAAAAGGGTGTACCGGCTGAATATTACCGGAAAACCTTGCGTATTACCGATAGACGGCAAGCCATTAGAGCTGCCGGCAGTTTAGCCAATCCGGGCGACATTATTTTAGTTGCCGGCAAAGGACATGAAGACTATCAAATCGTCAATGACATAAAATCTCATTTTGATGATAGAGAAGAAATAAAAAAAGTTTTCGGTCTTACCGAAACCAAAATTTCACCTAAAAAACCAAACTAATGTTATATTATTTTTTTCAACATATATGGCCTGATTTTCCGGGTGCCGGTTTGTTTAATTATCTCTCTTTTAGAGCTGGCATGTCCTTTATTACCGCACTCTTGTTTTCGTTATTGGTGGGAAAAAGAATCATCAAAATTTTACGAAATATGCAAATTGGCGAAACGGTACGCGATTTAGGTTTGGAAGGTCAAAAATCTAAAGAAGGAACACCGACAATGGGCGGTATAATTATTATTTTGGCCACCCTAATTCCTGTTTTATTATTTAATGACCTGAGCAATATCTATGTGCAACTCTTATTGATCACTCTTTTGTGGATGGGCCTTATAGGTTTTACCGATGATTATATCAAAGTCATCAAAAAAAATAAAGAAGGTTTGGCCGGCAAATTTAAAATATTGGGACAAATTATCTTGGGAATAGTTGTGGGTACAGTGATGCTTGTCAACCAAAACGTAACTATCCGGACTGAAGATTTTTCGGCTCAAACCAAAGTTCATAAAAAATTGGGTGAAAATTTTAAACCGGCAGAAAAATCCTTAAAAACTACTATTCCATTGATTAAAAATAATGAATTCAATTATCAATCAATTTTGAATGCTGTTAATCATAATTGGGTAAAATATACCGGTATTTTATTTATTCTGATCGTTATTTTCATCATAACTGCTGTGTCAAATGCCGCAAATTTAACCGATGGCATCGATGGTTTAGCAGCCGGAACCTCGGCGATCATCATTTTAGCATTAGCTTTGCTTGCCTGGATTTCAGGAAACATACTTATTGCCGATTATTTGAATATTATGTACATCCCAAACATCGGCGAAGTCTCGGTATTTATTAGTGCATTTGCCGGCGCACTCATTGGTTTTTTATGGTTTAATGCATATCCGGCACAAGTTTTTATGGGTGATACCGGCAGCTTAACCATTGGAGCCATCATTGCAGTAGTCGCCTTATTTATCCGTAAAGAATTACTATTGCCTTTATTAGCTGGTATTTTTGTTATAGAAAATGCCTCTGTCATTATGCAACGGTTTTGGTTTAAATATACCAAAAAGAAATATGGAACCGGGAGAAGAGTTTTCTTAATGGCCCCCATTCATCATCACTTTCAAAAAAAAGGTTGGCATGAAAATAAAATTGTCGTACGCTTTTGGATTATGGGAATCATTTTAGCGGCAATCAGTATTATAAGTTTGAAAACAAGATAACACAAAAAAACAACGAGATGCATACACAAACCGAACATAAAAATTTAGCTGCAATGACAGCCAAATTATTACAAAAAAGAAAACAGGCGTTTAAAAAACCCTTTCAGTCTTTCACCAATGTGGCACACAGGCTTGAGTCAGTTTACACTAAAAACGGGATTGTTTTCATCAACGATTCTAAAGCCGAAAACATTAATGCCACTTATTTTGCCTTAGAAACCATACAAAAACCGGTTGTTTGGATTGCAGGTGGTGAAGATGCCGGTGCAGACTATTGGGAATTAATGGCTTTGGTCCGTCAGAAAGTAAAAGCCATTATTATGATTGGTCAAGACAATGAACGATTATTTCATATTTTTTCTCCGGTAATAGCTCAAATATTTGAGGCCGAAAATATGGAAGAGGCGGTCAAACTTGCTTATAAAAACAGCCAGCCCGGGACACAAGTTTTGATGTCACCGGCTAGTAAACCGGACGAGCGTTTTATAGACTATATGGAACGCGGAGAACAATTTAGAGAAGCGGTTAATAATTTATAATTAAAATGAATAGATTTATCAAAGATTTAGGCGGTGATCGTCAGTTATGGGTCTACACCATTCTACTGATGCTTTTTTCCTTTTGGATTGTCTATAGTGCCAGTAGCAATTTGGCAAATGTATATGGCAAAACATCTCCCTTTTTCTTTGGGATAAAACATTTTATACATGTCTCAATCGGTTTTCTAATCATTTATTTTACCCATAAAATCACCCCCAAATATTTTTCGCATGTATCACGAATTGCGATGCCGGTCATAGTTTTGGTATTATTTTTCACCATTACACGCGGCTTAACTATGGGCGGAGCTAATGCCAGCCGTTGGATACACTTACCCGGCTTAGGCAGTGTACAACCTTCGACTGTGGCATTTGTCTTATTAATGATGTTTACAGCCCGCTTTTTTGGTAAAACTAATTTTGCTAAAATGAGTTTTGCCGAGAGTTTCAAAAATTATTGGATATGGGTTTTTGCTGTTGTTGGTTTAATATTACCGGCTAACCTGTCAACGGCTGCCTTGATTTTTACCATGGTAATTATTATCAGTATCATAGCCGGCTATCCGTATAAAGAATTGTTAAAAGTATTTGGGATTGGGCTGTTAGGCATAATTATGATGATTTTGGTTTTGAAAGCTTTTCCCGGACGATTCTCAAACCGTTTAGATACGTGGCAAAGTAGAATTGAAAGTTATTTTACATCAGATAAAGGAAAAGCAACCGGGATAAATGACAAAAATTATCAACAAGTACAAGCCAAAATAGCTATTGCTAAAGGAGGTTTATTGGGGTTCAGACCCGGTAAAAGTGTTCAAAAGAACTTTCTACCACAATCAGTTTCAGACTTTATTTATGCTATCATAATCGAAGAATACAGCCTAACGGGCGGACTAATTATTCTGTTCGTATATCTTTTATTAGGCTTACGGATGTTTTTTATTGCCAAAAGAACCCCCGATCGGTATTATAAGTTATTGGTATTGGCCGTTGGGCTACCCATTATAGTCCAAGCACTGGCCAATATGGCTGTAGCTGTAGGCATATTTCCGGTTACAGGTCAGCCTCTTCCATTGCTCAGCTCCGGTGGAACGGCTATTTGGATGAGTAGTTTTGCGATAGGTATTATTTTAAGTATTAGTCGATATACAGAGGTCAAAGAAAAGAAAGATTTAGATAATTTTATAAATGATTAATGAGGAACGAAAAACAACATATTAAGGTAATCATTAGCGGCGGCGGAACCGGTGGGCATATTTTTCCTGCTCTGGCTATAGCTGATGAAATAAAAAAGCGTAAGCCTCAAGCGGAAATCTTGTTTATTGGGGCCAAAGATCGTATGGAAATGGAAAAAGTGCCGGCGCACGGCTATCCTATAAAAGGTTTATGGATATCAGGTATAAACAGACAGCATAAATGGCGCAACTGGCAATTTCCGCTCCAAATTTTGAGTAGCCTGATAAAAGCCAAAAAAATTGTTAAAAATTTTAAACCCGATGTGGTTATCGGAACCGGCGGCTTTGCCAGTGGCCCCATATTATATGCGGCACAGCAAAAAAACATTCCGACTTTTATACAAGAACAAAATTCATATCCGGGTATTACCAACAAAATTTTGAGCAAAAAAGCACAAAAAATATTTACGGCTTATGATCATCTTGAGCGTTTTTTTGCATCCGATAAAATAATAAAAACCGGCAATCCTGTTAGAGAAGATTTGCATAAGCCACTCAACGATGCCAAGAAATCGCGGCAATTTTTTGGGTTAAAACCCGATAAAAAAACAATTTTAGTTTTAGGTGGTAGTTTAGGTGCCCGACCGATAAACGAAGCTATAAAAGAAAAACTACCCTCTCTTTTAGCTAATGGCTATCAATTAATATGGCAAACCGGACCTAAAGATTTTGATAGATATAAAGATCTGGGAAATGAACAAGTAAAAGTCGTCCCTTTCATTAAAAACATGCACGAGGCCTATGCTGCTGCCGACATGATTATCTCACGTGCCGGAGCCGGAACTATTTCAGAATTGGCCATGGTAGGCAAACCGGTAGTGCTGGTGCCTTCGCCATATGTAGCAGAAGACCACCAAACCAAAAATGCACAAGCATTGGTTGAAAATAAAGCCGCCATCCTTGTACCCGAAAAAAAATTAAAGGAAAAACTTTGCCCGGCTGTCAAAGAAATTTTTGGACAACCCGGAAAAGCAAATGAATTAAGTCAAAATCTAAAAAAAATGGCACAACCAAAGGCAACCCAAAAAATAGTAGACGAAATTTTTAAAACAATAAACTTGTAAATGAAAAAAAAGTTTTACATAATCGGCCTGTTATTTTTTCTTATTCTGACTATCGGTTTGGGCAGTATATTTGATCGACTTATAGAAGATGAACCGGTCAGAATTAAAAATGTCTATGTCTTTCCGTTAGACAAAACTTTTATTTTACCTAAAGAAGTAGCCAAACTGATCCCTATTAAAGGAAAAACTTACAAAAATATCGATATAAACGAAATAGAGAAAAAATTAGAAAAAAACAATTTTATCCAAAATGCCGAAGTGTATAAAGATTTAAACGGTCGATTAACAGCCAAAATAAAACAATATCAACCCATTGCCAGGGTGGTAAATAACAGCAACTCATACTACTTAGATAAAAAGGTCGATAAAAAACCGCTTTCAACCCATTTTACTGAAAATGTTGTCTTGGTTTTTGGCAAAATCCAAGACAAAGAAAAAAATAACCTTGTTGAACTTATTAAAACTATTAACCACGATAAAATATTAAAAAACATTGTGACTGAAATACACATCAAAAATAATCTTATAGAAGTAAAAACCGATTTGTTAGCTGCCGATATGCTAATTGACCTAAATACTGACTTAAAAAAGCAATTAATTAAATTGAAAGCTATTTATGCTTATTTAACCAAAAAACATCAAACACAAAAATATCACCATATCGATTTAAGATATGCCCGACAAGCCGTTTGTAAATAAAAAACCTAAAATTCCAAAATATGAAACGCATGAACACTGACAGCATACCAGATTACTTTAAACAGGAAGAAGCCCCCTCCCCTTTTAGAAAACAAGACGAACGTTTTGAAGTCGTTGGCTTGGATATTGGCACCACCAAAGTTGTAGCCATAATCGGCCGGAAAAATCAATATGGCAAAATTGAAATATTAGGCTATGGCAAAGCTAGCAATAAAGGCGTGAAAAATGGCGTGGTCGTTAATTTAACCGAAACCGTAAAAGCCATCAATGAAGCGGTCAGAAAAGCCGAATACAATGCCAAAATACAGATCAAAAAAGTTATAGTAGGTATTGCAGGGCAACACATTCGCAGCATACAAACCAGCGAATATATAATGCGCGAAAAACCGGATGAAATTATAAGCCATGAAGAAGTTGACAAATTGATCAATCAAGTAAAACGTATTCATGTCGAACCGGGCGAAAAAATTATACATGCTTTACCCCAAGAGTTTAAAGTTGATGATGAAGGGAACATCCCCGATATTCCCATAGGGATGGCCGGCACCCGGTTAGAAGCCAATTTTCATGTGGTGGTCGGTAAAATTGCTGCCATCCAAAATCTGGTTCGTTGTGTAGAAATGGCTAATCTTGAGGTAGCTGACATTACCTTAGAACCTTTGGCATCGGCAGAAGCGGTTTTGGTAGATGAAGAGCGTGAAGGCGGAACCGTTTTGATAGATATTGGTGGCGGTACAACAGATATTGCTATTTTTAAAAATAATATTATACGACACACAGCCATCATCCCGTACGGGGGAAATATTATCACCAAAGATATTGCCAATGGGATTTATGTCTTAGAACGTAATGCCGAAAGAATAAAAGTTAAATTCGGGTCGGCATGGCCGGCTGAAGCCAGCGACATGGATGTCGTTTCTATTCATGGCTTACCCGGCAGACCACCGGTCGAAATCAGTTTTAAAAGTATTGCACGTATTATTAAAGCACGTGTCGAAGAAATCATTTTAATGGTCGATGCCGAAATAAGACAGTATCAAGAAATGAATAATGATCCGGTTTTACTTGGCGGGATTGTACTGACCGGCGGCGGTTCTGAGTTAAAACATCTACCACAACTGGTTAATTTAATAACCGGACATTATACGCGGCTTGGCCTCCCCGGACAACATTTGGCAGGTGGCACCGAGCGTGACCTGATCAGTCCAAAGTATGCCACCGCAATCGGTTTGCTAATAAAAGGCTTAGCAAACAAAAAAAATTATGAATATTATGAATATGAAGATGAAAACAATGCGACACAAAAAAATATTGATAAAGAAGAGGACATGGCATCCGTTTCTACTGACCCTGACAACAAAACGGACCAATCTACCAATCAAAAGATAAAAAAACAGCGCTTTTCAATATTCAATACTATAATGAAATTTATTGACAAGTTAGAATAAGAAATTAAGGCAAATGGAAAATATAAACAAGTTTAATCTAAATTTAGAATTTGATTTGGCCAAAAACAAATCGAATGTGATAAAAGTCATCGGTGTTGGCGGTGGCGGCGGTAATGCCGTCAATTATATGTATCAAAAAGGTATAAAAGACGTCGATTTTGTGGTGGTAAATACTGATTCGCAAGACTTGGCCAAAAGTCCTGTACCCCTCAAAATACAGATAGGAAAATCGTTGACTGAAGGTTTAGGGGCCGGCGCTAATCCCGAAATTGGCGAAAAAGCAGCCATGGAAGACCTCAATGCCATTAAAAGTGTTTTAGCGTCCAACACTAAAATGATTTTTATTACAGCCGGCATGGGTGGCGGAACGGGTACCGGTGCTGCTCCTATTATTGCCAAATTGGCTAAAGAAATGGGTATATTAACGGTAGGGATCGTTACCAGTCCCTTCAGTTACGAAGGACGCAAACGAAATTTATATGCCCAAAAAGGAATAGAAAATTTAAGAGAATATGTGGACTCGCTTATTATTATCAACAATAATAAACTGCGAGAAATTTATGGCAACCTGACCTATAAACAAGCCTTTGCCAAATCGGATGAAGTCTTAGCCTCAGCCGCTACCAGCATAGCCGAAGTCATCACGCGCAACTATACCGTGAATGTAGATTTCAAGGATGTCAATACCGTCCTCGAAAATAGCGGAACGGCCATTATGGGATCAGCCAAAGCCAGTGGCGAAAACAGGTCAAAAAAGGTGATTATGGACGCACTTGATTCGCCCCTTTTAAATGACAATAAAATTACCGGTGCAAAAAATGTCTTATTGTTGATTTTGTCAGGCACCGGTGAAAATGAAATTACAATTGACGAAATAAGTGAAATAAATGAATATATTCAAGAAGAAGCCGGAAACAGTGCAGATGTTATAATGGGTGTTGGTGAAGATGATAGCTTAGGTGAAGCGATATCAGTAACTATAATTGCAACCGGTTTTAATAAGAATCAACAAGATATGATTGCCAATGCCGAACCTGATAAAATTGTCCACGTATTAAAAGATGAAAAAAGCAGCGAAATTCCATCTCTTAATAATAAACCAAAAGAGGTAACGACTAAAGAGCCACAAAAATATACCGGCACTGAAAATCACCCCGAAATCATTATCGAAAAAGACGATTTTGGCAATGATCAATTTGCCATAGATTTTAAGGTCAATAGTGAAAGTGAAACAGATGAAGAAATTCGATTAATTAGAAAAAAACCGACTGAACCAAGAAATAAACCAAAAGTTATAGAAGAAAAGCGGGTAGAACAGCCACTTTTGTTTAACCTGGAACCGGTTCAAACGTCTTCAGATTACGAGGATATTGACGACTTAACAGAACTGCCGATAGAACTTGCCTTGAAATTGCGTCAGAAAAGGAAAAATTATATGAAAAATTATGAAACAAAATTGGATGTGAATCTGGACAATAAAGATATGCCGGCCTTTAAGAAAAAAGGCATAAATGTAGATTTATCGCCAAAATCCTCAAGCGAAATTCATAAAATAGAAATGGATAATGATGGAAATTTTAAACTTCGCGACACCAATTCTTTTTTAGATGATAATGTAGACTAAACCTTAAAAAAATTAAAATGAGCTTAGAAAACGAAGTTATGGCTAAACTTAAAGAAGCCATGAAAGCCAAAGATCAGACAGCCTTAGCGGCATTACGTGCCATAAAATCGGCTTTGTTGATAGAAAAAACAAAATCTGCCGCCCAAAATTTGACCCCTGCTGATGAGATGCGAATATTGCAAAAACTAGTCAAACAACGCAAAGAAAGTGCTGAAATATATAAAAGCCAAAACCGTGATGATTTGGCTGAAACAGAAATTGCACAAGCCAAAGTAATCGAACAATTTTTGCCTGCACAATTATCCATGGAGGAAATTGGACAAATTGTAAATGAAATAATAGCACAAACCGGCGCGCAAACCATGAAAGATATGGGTAAAGTAATGGCCATTGCCACTAAAAAATTAGCCGGCAGAGCCGATAGTAAGACGATTTCACAATTGGTTAAAGAAAAATTATCATAAAAAACTTGTTTCTCTGCACAAGAAACAATATTTTTGCAGCATTAAAAAGCCCGCGTGGCGCAACTGAATAGCGCATCGGATTTCGGCTCCGAGGGTTGGGGGTTTGAATCCCTCCGCGGGTACTTTTAATTTTTAAGCAGCGATAGATCATAAAGTACCTATCGCTGCTTTTTTATTAAAATTTCTTTATTGAATAAATTCATAATTAAAAATTATTTTGTTCCTAAATTATGAATACATAAGGTAAAACTACTTTTTCAACCAATTATTCAACAAAATACCCTTATTAATTATTTTATTTCAATTTATTGTCAAATTGAAATGAATATTGACACATTTCATCAAATTATTTACATAAAATTAATATCTTTAAGAAATAAAATTTTTAACCAAAACTTTAATTATGAATAAATTTAAGCTCTTATTCTTGGTGTTAAGCTTAACCTTTGCGCAATTTATTACAGCACAAGAGGTAAGTGTATCCGGGAAAGTAACCGATACCAAAGGTGAACCTATTCCCGGTGCGAATGTAACTGTTCAAGGACAAAACAAAGGAACAGCAACAGACTTTGACGGTCAGTACCAAATCAAAGTCCATCCCGGTGATGTATTGGTATTTTCCTCAATTGGATACCAGATAGTCAAAAAACCTGTAAAAAAAGGTGGCACACTAAATGTAAAATTGAAAGAAAGTTCGGATTTGCTCAATAAAGTTGTGGTAACCGCCATGGGTATAAAAAAAGAAGAGAAAGCCATTGGTTACGCCACTCAACAAGTTAAAATAAATGATTTGAAGCAAACCAATCAAAATGTCTTAGCCAACTTACAAGGACAAATATCAGGAGTACAAATAAATCAATCATCAGGAGCCGTTGGTGGCGGTGTTGACATATTAATTCGTGGTGTAAAATCTTTAGATCCTTCGGTTAGTAATCAGCCACTTATTATAGTTGACGGGGTCCGTATCAGTAATGATATTGTAGCCGGAAACGTATTACCATCGGCAGGTAGTAATGCCCCCAGTAGTGCTGAGCAGTTTTCATTTGCCAACCGTGCTATTGATATAAATCCGGATGATATCGAAAGTATTAATGTACTTAAAGGTGCAGCGGCGGCGGCCCTGTATGGTATTGATGCGGCTAATGGTGCTATTGTTATCACCACCAAAAAAGGAATTAAAGGCAAACCGCAGTTTACATTTACCGCAAAAACCTCTGCCAGCCAAGTTAACAAATATTTAGAATTGCAAAGCAAATGGCGTGAAGGACGCGGAAAGACTTCTCGTGTTACTTTAGATCCGAATAATCCAAATATTAATCCGGTCCAATCCCGCGGATATGGTGCTCAAAAAGGATTCTGGCTTATCAATGGCGCAACTTATAGTTTTCATACATGGGGACCAGAATATGGTGATGATCCAACGATTAAATTTCATGATATCTATCGCGACTTTTTCCAAACCGGTATAAATAATAATATCAATTTCAGCGTCCGGGGCGGCGCAGACAAATATACTTATTATCTTTCTTTAGGTGATAACATCAGTAGCGGAATTGTGCCAAATACTGACTTTAGCAAAATTAACGCACGTTTTAAAGGCAGTTACCAATTGACGCCTAAATTTAAATTAGGCCTCTCTACATCTTATACCAATTCAAAAGGGAAATTGCCAAATAATGGTGACAAATCGATTATGAGTTCTATGTCTTATTGGTCTCCCTCTATTGATGTAAACGATTATTTATTGCCGGATGGCAGTCAAAAAAATTACACACCTAATTGGATAGACAACCCCCGGTATTTTGCCGAAAAAAGTAACCTTCAAACCAAAGTTAACCGCTTTATTAACAGTGCTAATGCCAATTGGAAAATAAACGACCGGCTTAATTTAAACTATCGCTTGTCTAATGACCAATATGTTGATGCACGAAACCGTTTTGTACCGGCTGATTTGGATGTCGGGACACAAGTAAAAGGCTTTATTGTCAACCAAAATATACGCTTTAATTTGCTAAATTCATTATTAATGGTTAATTATAAATATAACCTTAACAATGATATGAACCTTACATTTATTGCAGGTAATGAAATAACCAAACAAAATCACGTTTTTGACACACAAAGAGCTGAAACCCTCATTTTACCTTATTTAAATAATATTTCAAATGGAGAAAATTTTTATACTTTCAGCAAAGAAATAGGTAAAAACCGGGTTGGTGTATTTGGCGAAGTAGATATGAATTATAAAGATAAATTGTTTGTGACCGTAACCGGACGTAATGACTGGAGTTCCACCCTTCCTGCCCAAAACAGATCTTTCTTTTATCCATCAGTAAATGTGTCTTACATAGCAACTGATTTATTTGATAAAAGCAATGATATTTTATCTTTAGCCAAATTCCGCTTCTCATGGGCTAATGTTGGTAAAGATGCACCGGCAGGTGTACTGGGCACCCATTGGGGCATCAGCAATTATCCGACCAACAATGGATCCGCAGGGGGTATTTACCCTTATACGGTTGAAGGCGATGTTAATTTAAAACCCGAAAATCAACGTACAACTGAAGTCGGATTTGACTTGCGCTTTTTTAACAACCGTTTTCGTATAGATTATACTTATTACGACAACTTAAATACCGATTTGATTGCAAAAATTCCGGTTTCACTGACCTCGGGCAAAACAGCTATTTGGAAAAATGCCGGTAGTTTGCAAAACAAAGGACATGAAGTTATTTTAAGTGGCCGGTGGATAGATCAGAATGATTTTTCATGGAGTTCCACCTTAAATTGGTCCACCAACCAAGGAAAAGTAACAAATTTGCCTGATGGAATTGAATCTATTATTTATGCCAGTAGTGGTTATGCCGGTATCGTATCTATGGTAAAAGAAGGTGACGAACCCGGCACATTATATGGTTACAAATGGAAATATAATGATCAAGGACAAAGAATTATTGACAGTAACGGCCTGCCTATTATAGACACCAGTAAAAAAGTCGTAGTCGGTCATGCGTTCCCCGATTGGGTTGGGTCATTATCTAACAGTTTTACATACAAAAATTTCAATTTTAATTTTATGATTGAATATAAAAAAGGTGGTGATGCCTACGATGCCGGACAACGAAATTCTATTCGTAACGGAACCATAAAACTAACCGAATTACGTTATGAAAATGTCGTTTTGGAGGGCGTACAAGATGATGGCAATGGTGGTTGGAAACCCAATGAAACCCCAGTTTATATTGATGAAAACTATTACCGTAGTTCGAGCCATTATAACCGTGCTGCCGAAATATTGGTACAAGATGCTTCTTGGGTTAAGTTAAGAAATATCTCATTAACTTATACATTGCCTAAAAACCTACTTAAAAATTCTTTTATTAAGAAAGTACAATTTAATGCAACCGGCAGCAATTTCTTACTATGGACACCCTTTAGAGGTTTTGACCCGGAAGGCAGTCAATATTCAGCAGGTTCTAATACTTATGGATTTACCGGTTTGAATATTCCACTGACACAAACCTATAGCTTAGGTGTTAAATTCCAATTTTAAATTTAAAAAAATGAAAAAAATGAAACATATAAAAATTTTACTTCTTGCTTTGTTGTTGGTATTTACAGCATCGGGGTGTAAAGACTTCTTCGATGTTAATGAGCCCTCAAACGTGGTTCCACCTAATGAACATAAACTAAACTTGCTTTTACCATCGGCCGAATATTATACCATTAATATGCAGTTTGCAGAAGCCTTTTCAATAGGTCAGGTACAGCAACATATTGCTTCTTATTTTGACCACGGTATAGATCAACATTATGAGTCATCGGTATCAGGGGTTTGGCGCAATTTTTACACCAAAGCTTTATATACCCTCAGACGCATGGATGAATTGGCACAACAAAAAAATGCCGTTCACTATCAAGGTATTATCAATGTTTTAAAAGCACTGAATTTAGGTATGACCACTGATTTATATGGTGATATCCCTTATTTTGAAGCTTCAATGGGATCTAACAATTTACAACCGGCTGTAGATAGTCAACAAACCTTGTACAATGAAATTCAAAGTTTATTAGACAATGCTATTGCTCAGTTAAATGCCACTGACAATTCAGGTTTAGCAAATATTAAAGGAGACGGCGTTTACAATGGTGATTTGGGTAAATGGACCCGATTGGCTTACACCCTAAAAGCACGCTATGCTATGCATTTAATTAAAAGAAACGGCGCCGTTGCAGCTGCAAATGAGGCACTGAATTATTTACAAAATGGCTTTACATCTAATGCTGACGATTTTCAACTAAAATTTAATGAAAAACAAAAAAATCCTTGGCACACTTCGGTTGTTTTAGCCTCAAATACAGGAAATATTTCGGTCCTGTTTTCAGAGCAGTTGGTGAATTATATGAATAGTAGTATTTATCCGACAGCCAATTATGATCCACGTATTTATGATTACATCGACAATGGTGGCGCACCTACATTTGATGGTGCTTTAAATGGAAATGAAGGCAAAACAGCAGCTAACACACCGGCTAATACAGAATTTAATGCCAATAGCTATTATTTTAAACAAGACTCGCCGATTGTCATGGTTAGTTATGCCGAGGCACTTTTCTTAAAAGCCGAAGCCGAATTTTTAGCCAATGGTGGCACAACGACTTCAACAGGTAGTACACAAGCCGCTTATGATGCTTACAAAGCCGGAATAGAAGCTAATATGAATAAAATAGGCATTGATTCGGCTTTACGTGATGCTTACCTGTCTGACCCTGCAATAGATATGGGTGTGGCAAACTTGAAATTGAAAGACATCATGGTCCAAAAATATATCGCCTTACTTTTAAATCCGGAAGTCTTTACCGATATGCGACGCTACGATTTTTCAACCGATGTTTATCCCGGATTGAACTTACCGGCTAACCAAAATCCGGATATTGCCGGAGATTGGTTCAAGCGTGCCATTTATCCTGTTTCAGAATTGAATCGTAATCCGAATCTCAATGCAACTTTCCAACCGATTAATGTGCCGGTTTGGTGGGAACAATAATAAATAGCACTTATCAAATATGGAAAAGCTGCCTTAACCGGCAGCTTTTTTATTTTCAAAATAATTTAAAACTTTAGGATAAATCCAAAGCAAAATTTTAAAAAGAATTAATCCCCATAAAATACCAAATATAATATCAAGTGGATAATGAACTCCAACATATATACGGCTATACATAAATAAAAGCCACCAAACTAATAAAATATAGATCCATTTAGCTTTTTGTCGTAAAAGATAAATACTAAACCAAACAAAAAGTGTGGAGTTAGAGGCATGACCCGAAATAAAACTAAAATTATGCGGGTGTAAAAGCGCACGTATATTATTTTTGAAGATGGGATCTTGCCAAGGCCTTAACCGGTGTACCGAAAACTTAATTAAATTGGTTGTTTGGTCGCAAATACCTAAGAAAGCAGCTGCTAATAATAAAGCAACTAAAGCTTTACGCCACCCCAGATAATAAAAATAGCTCAAGGCTATTAAAACATAAAGAAAAACCCAATGTCGTTGATTGGTAATCCATAACCAAAAGGCATCAAAATTACGGGAACCTAAATGATTGAGAAAACTAAATACGATCTGGTCCCAATGCAAAATTTGATCCATTTATTGACGTTTAATAGTATTGGTTATTTCCTCCTTAACATTCATTATTTTTTTAGCTTCTTTCAGTTCCTTTTTCATTTTTTCTATTGCTTCAGTATCCAAACCGGCTTTTTGTGTTTCCTTTAGCATTTCTTTTTTAACATTGTTACTGGCATCCCTCAGCTGACGAATACCTTTGCCTAGATTTCGGGCAATTTCAGGCATTTTTTCAGGGCCGAAAATCAACAGCATGACAAAAAACACAACAAATAACTCGCTATAACTGATAAACAAAAACATGATGGCAATTTTTTTTGACAAAGTTAAACAATATATTTTTAAATCATTTGTATTCTGACCTTTAAAAGCTTGTTAAATTTGTTTAAAAAGGAACCACTTTAAGTAAAATCCAGTACTTTTGCATTTAATGTATTTGTAAAATACAGTTTAATAATTTAGTATCACCAACTATTATCAGCCACCTACATTACCAGCAAATGACAGACCTAAACAAAAAATTTGATCCGGAAAAACACATTTTGATAGAAGAAGCAACTGAAAACAACCTTAAAAATGTCAGCTTACTTATACCTCGTAATAAATTGGTTGTTATTACGGGTGTTTCAGGTAGTGGCAAATCCAGTTTGGCCTATGACACCTTATATGCTGAAGGACAACGCCGTTACATCGAAAGTTTATCTTCATATGCACGTCAATTTTTAGGCAAAATACAAAAACCAAAAGTTAAAAGTATCAAAGGGATTGCACCTGCTATTGCCATAAAACAAAAAGTAAACACAGCCAATCCACGCTCAACGGTCGGTACTGCAACAGAAATCTATGATTATTTAAAACTCTTATTCGCCCGTATCGGCAAAACCATTTCACCGGTGTCGGGACAAGAAGTCAAAAAACATAGTGTCTCAGATGTCATTAACTTTTTAAAGGAACAAAAAACCGGCAGCCGTTGGATTTTATCGGTTGATTTAAAAGCGCATCACGGTAAAGACTTAAAAACCATTATCCGTATTTTGGAACAACAAGGCTATGCCCGTGTCAAAATCCAGGACCAATTGGTATCAATTTCCGAGGTTTTGCGTTTAAAAAAAATGCCTGAGAATATGGCTTTGGTCATTGACCGTATTCAACTTAAAGAGGATCCTGATTATTGGAACCGTTTGGCAGATTCCATTCAAAAAGCTTTTTTTGAAGGACATGGACAATTAAGCCTAACGGATTGGCAGACACAAAAAACTTACCAATTTTCGCAAAATTTCAATTTAGACGGCCTTGATTTTCCCGAACCCAGCATACATTTATTTAGTTTTAACACGCCTTATGGCGCTTGCCATGTTTGTGACGGATTTGGCAGCATTTTGGGTATTGACCCGCAAAAAGTTATACCCAATACCACCTTATCGGTATATGAAGATGCCATTGCTTGTTGGAGAGGCAGCAGCTTAAAATATTACAAAGACCAGTTGTTAGAACACGCCCACAAATTCAATTTTCCTGTCCATAAACCTTGGTTTGAATTAAGCCCTGAAGAACAAGCACTTGTTTGGAATGGCAACCAATATTTCACCGGAATAAATGATTTCTTTAAAGAATTAGAACAAAAAAGTTACAAAATACAAAACCGTGTATTATTGGCCCGATACCGTGGCAAAACCACTTGTCCGTCTTGCAAAGGCAAGCGTTTGCGTCAAGAAGCATTTTATGTACAAGTAGGCGGTAAAAATATAGGAGATTTAATTGATTTGCCAATCGAAGAACTCCAAGAATTTTTTAAAAAATTAA
The DNA here is from genome assembly GCA_026993355.1 of Flavobacteriales bacterium. Lineage (GTDB taxonomy): Bacteria > Bacteroidota > Bacteroidia > Flavobacteriales > Flavobacteriaceae > WGBX01. The sequence goes on from JALWTX010000001.1 coordinate 56,611, forward strand.
ACCTCTCCGAAGCAGAACAAGAAATAGCCAAACGCATTTTATATGAAATTAATAGCCGTATCACATTTTTAATAAATGTCGGTTTAGGCTATTTAACCTTAAATCGCCCTTCAAATACCTTATCCGGTGGCGAAACGCAACGAATCAATTTGGCTACCTCGCTAGGCAGTAGTCTTATTGGGTCCATTTATGTTTTGGATGAACCCAGTATCGGCTTACACCCAAAAGATACCGAACGGCTTACCGGTGTACTGCAAAATCTGCGCGATTTGGGTAATACAGTTATCGTCGTCGAACATGATGAAGACATTATGAAAGCTGCCGATTACATCATTGACATGGGCCCTGAAGCCGGTACTTTCGGGGGTGAAGTGGTAGCAGCAGGAAATTATCAAAATATTCTGAAAAGCACTTCATTAACGGCCAAATACCTTAATGGTCAAGAAACTATCGCCCTCCCGGCTTTACGCCGTCAACCTAAAGATTTTATCAAAATAACCGGCGCAAGACAACATAATTTAAAAAACATAAATGTTAAATTTCCACTACATAGCCTGTCGGTAATTACAGGCGTCTCCGGAAGTGGCAAAAGCACCTTGGCTTCAGAAATTATTTATCCTGCTATCCATAAAAAACTTTTTGATCACGGGCCAAAGATAGGTGAAATGACTGCTTTGGAAGGTAGCATTGACCGGTTGGAACATGTTGAATACCTCGATCAAAATCCAATTGGACGTAGTAGCCGATCCAATCCGGTAACTTACATCAAGGCTTATGATGATATTCGCAACTTATTCGCCGCACAACCACTGGCCAAAATAAAACATTTAAAACCCAAGCATTTTAGTTTTAATGTCGAAGGCGGGCGTTGCGAACATTGTAAAGGTGAAGGAACGGTGACCATTGAAATGCAATTTATGGCAGATGTACATCTCACTTGCGAAGTATGTGGTGGAAAACGCTTTAAAGACGAAATTTTAGAAGTGAAATATCAAGGCAAAAGCATTCATGATATTTTGGACATGCGAGTCGATGAAGCCATTGATTTTTTCAAAATTCACAAACAAGATAAAATTGTCCAAAAACTTAAACCCTTACAAGATGTCGGTTTGGGCTATGTAAGTTTAGGCCAATCCTCTTCCACCCTTTCTGGAGGCGAGGCACAACGGATAAAACTGGCTTCTTTTTTGGTAAAAGGAAATCGTCAGCCCAAAACTTTATTTATTTTTGATGAACCCACTACCGGTTTACATTTTCATGATATCAAAAAATTATTAAACTCGTTTAATGCTTTAATAGAAAACGGTCACAGTATATTGGTTATAGAACATAATATGGAAATAATTAAATCGGCCGACTGGCTTATCGATTTAGGGCCCGAAGGCGGAAAAAAAGGAGGTGAATTGGTTTTTGAAGGCACGCCCGAAGCACTGGTTAAAGACGGCAAATCATTATTAACACCTTATCTGAAAGAGAAATTAAAAATCTAAATTTGCCGGTAATCATTCCCTTCTATCAATACCTGCGCCGGAAGCGATTGCAGATTATATTGTGACGCCATTACATAACCATAGGCACCAGCATTTTCGATCATCAAAATGTCGTCTTTTTGTACAGGACTTAACTCCCGGTTATAAGCAAAGGTGTCTTCTTCACACAATACGCCTACCACATCATATGTTTGGGTAGGTACAGAAGTATTTGATAAGTTAACTATTTGATGATAAGCATCATAATACATCGGACGAATTAAGTGATGAAAACCGGAATTTACACCGATAAATTTTTTGTTATAACCTTGTTTTACCACATTAACTTTGACTAATAGCACACCGGCATTGCTAACGATGAATTTGCCCGGTTCAAATTTTAATTGAATATCTCTATTGAAGGATTTTAAACTTTTTTGCAAAAAACCGGCATAAGCCTGTAGATCGATCTCCGTATCCGAAGGATGATATTTGACTTTAAATCCGCTGCCTAAATCTAAATATTTAAGGTCCGGAAAATGTTTAGAAAAATCCATTAAAACCTCTGCCGAACGGGCTAAATCATGCCAAGTTTTTACATCAGAACCGGTATGCAAATGCAATGAATCGACCTTTAACCCGGCGTTTAAATATTTTTTAATCAGATTTAATTGGGTAACCGGAATCCCAAATTTAGAATTATAATGTGCTGTGGCTATTTTTTGATTGCCGGCAATCTTTGTATCGGGATTAATCCGCAAACCAACGGCTTTATGAGGAAAACTTTTCAAAATAAAATCAAAGTATTCGACAGCACCGATATGAACATGAATATCATGGCTAAAAGCAAAAGCCAAATCAGCCTCGGAGGGACAACTCGGGGTAAAAATAATCTGATTCTTGTCAAAACCCAAGCTTAAGGCATGTTTGATTTCGTTAACAGAAACCGCATCTACTCCTAAATGATTTTCCTTGATAATTTTTAAAATTTCTGGATTTTCATTAGCTTTCATTGCATAATGCAATTGATAAGGCAAATTTTTAAAAGCTGTTTTCAAACGATTTATTTGTGCGACAATTCTATCCTTATCATACACATAAACCGGTGTGCCGACATTATTAGCAATCGCCAAAAGAAGTTTGTGCTCAAATGACATATTTCACAGTCTTAATCATCAATTTTTATGGAGTCTGTATCTGATAAAATAACAAATTCTGTATTCTCCAAAGCCTTAGTAATCAAATCCTCTACAGGCAATTTAGCACATTGTTCCCTGACATATTTCAGTTGCGCTTTGGTTTCGGGCGATTTTGGCGTAAACATACTGCAAGCATCATCATGCGGCAAAATGCTAATATCGTAAGTGCCGATTTTTTTGGCTGTTTCAATAATAAATTTTTTATCTAAGGCAACCAACGGGCGAATCACCAACATATCGGTGGCATCTTCCGTAGCCTTCATATTTTCAAGCGTTTGCGATGCTACTTGCCCCAATGAGTCACCTGTCACTAAGGCTTTTGCTTTTTCCTCTTGAGCCAAGCGCTCGCCTATTTTCAACATAATACGTCTGAGTAAAATTAACCTCAGGCGTGTGTCCGTGTGTTTAGCAATGGCTTGTTGAATATCTAAAACCGGAATTAAATACAACTTAATTTGTCCTTGAAAATCAGTCAATTTGCGGGTCAATTGCTTGACTTTTTCAATAGATTGCGGCGAAGTTTTAGGTACTGAGTGAAAATGTGCGGCTGTTAAATGCAATCCACGGTTCATAGCCATAAATGAGGCTACCGGCGAGTCTATTCCACCGGATAACATCGTAATGGCTTTGCCCGATGTACCTACCGGTAAACCACCAATCCCCTTGATTATTTTAGAGTATATAATGGTATAATTACTCCGCACTTTGACATATAATTTGAAATCAGGTCGTGTTAAATCGACTTTTTTATGCAGTCTGTCATGTATGGCACTTCCAAGCTCACGTCCCAATTCCATTGAATTATAAGGGACAGATTTGTTAATTCGTTTTCCTATCACAGCAAAACTATTAAACTCGCCGGTGTGTTTTTGGGCGTGTTCAACTGCTTTTTCAATAATTTCGTCCATAGCGATGCCGGTAGTATCGGCCACATAAAATCCGGTAATGCCGGGTGTATTTTTAACTTTATAAATAATTTCTTCCAAAACCGGTTCAGGTATTTCTTTAGTTATTTCGATAAAATAAGAACCGCCATGTGCTTGGGTAAATTGAAGATAATCCTGATAAGCATGCAATTTCCGTTTTAAATTACGAATCAATTGCTTGATAAATATTTTTTGATTTTTACCTTTGAGATAAATCTCTTCGAAATTGATTATTAAAACTTTTTGGGTCATGTATTTTAGTTATATTTTTTACAAAAGTAATATAAATTTAATCTTTCAATGAAATTAGTATTAGAATGTTGCAAAATAAAAAATGATTTTTTATTTAAAATTAGATTTCAATCAACAATGAAGTCTAAGCTTAAAAAAAACTAAATTTCTTTTTTCTCTCTCTTTTTTGTGAGATATTTGCAATCTAAAAGTCTGATTAAAAATGAAAAAGAATTTTATTTTACTTGCTCTTTTTCTGCTTAGCTTAGTAGCTTGTCAAACAAACAAACCCAAAAACAAAAGTTTAAGCGAAAAACCCAAAGATAGTATCGTTAAAGAAATTGCCAAGATTTATGATTATCCCCGGAAACAATATATTATTGACAAAGATACGGTTGCACCAAATGATACTTTTGGTAAAATTTTAAGTCAATTTCATTTACCTTATGCTTCAATTTATAAAATAACACAGAAAATAAAAGACAGTTTTGATGTTCGAAATATAAAAACCGGGCGTCCTTATGTGGTTCTTAGCCGTCAAGATTCATTAGACAGTTTACCACGTCCTAAAGTTTTTATTTATCAGCAAGATCCCATCCATTATACTGTTATCGATTTTCAAGACTCTATCAAAGTTTGGCACAAAACCAAAAAAATTACCAAAAAACGGCAAAAGGCTTATGTAAAAATTGAAAAATCACTCTACCAAGACATTGCCGACCATCATTTGAGCCCAAAATTGGCTATGGAACTAAATAATATTTATGCCTGGACAGTAGATTTTTTTCATTTAAATAAAGGCGATTCATTTAAGGTTATATATGATGATATTTATATAGATGATACAACCTATGTGGGTATTGGTCCCATTCATGCTGCTGAATTTAACTATGGCGGCAGAGATTTTTACGCTTTTCGTTATCCCACTGATTCTATACATCATATTTTTGACTATTTTGATGAGAAAGGAAGGACCTTACGCAAACAATTTTTAAAAGCACCGTTAAAATTCGGAAGAATCAGTTCGCGATACAATTTGCACCGGTTTATTAAATATTATGGCCGTGTGAAACCACATTTAGGGACTGATTTTGCCGCCCCCACCGGCACGCCTATTATGTCAACCGCCAATGGAACGGTGATTAAAAAAGGTTATACCTCCGGCAATGGCAATTATATAAAAATAAGGCACAATGCCACTTATACAACCCAATATTTGCATATGAGCCGTTTTGCCAAAGGTATTCATGTCGGCAGCGTGGTTAAACAAGGTGAAATTATTGGTTATGTGGGTGCAACCGGACATGCTTCGGGTCCGCACGTCTGTTACAGATTTTGGAAAAATGGTCGTCAAGTGGATGCTTTAAAAGAAAAAATGCCGCCGGCAAAACCTATCGATAGCACTCTACTTCCTCAATATTTACAGTATATAAAACCTTATAAACAACAATTAGACAGCCTGCAATGAAATTATCCGGACAAGCTTTAATCGATTACTTAAACACCCATATTATAAAAGGGACTTTGATGGAAAGCCTTGAGATTAAATACCTAAAGGCTGATGAGCAAAGCCTTGTAGCCCAAATGCCGGTAACCTCCAAAGTTCTTCAACCGGCCGGTCTTTTACATGGCGGTGCGACTGCTGCCTTGGCCGAAAGCGTCGGGAGTACGGCATCGCATCTTTTTGTAGATACTGATAATTATGAAATACGTGGTATTGAATTATCAATCAACCATTTAAAAAGTATAAAAGAAGGAATGATTTATGCTACTGCCCAACCCATACACATCGGCCGGACAATACATTTATGGGAAATTAAGATTGAGGATGATCAAAAGCACTTGATTGCACATGCCAAATTAACCAATATAGTCTTAAAAAAATCAAAATAATGGAGTTGCAAAAATTGGTACAATCAGATTTACCATTTGTCATTTATAAAGAACCTCATAGCGGTCAAGTCCATATTTGGCAACAAAAAAATGAGGTGTTAAATACAACAGATAATTTTGAGGAAAATGGCTTTTATTTTGCTCCTTTCGATCGAAAAAAACACCCGACTATTCTTTTTCCGGTTCAACATAGTTACAACCAAAGTGTTTTATTGCGCGATTTGAAAACGGTTCATGTCGATTTTGACCTAAAATGGGAGGCAAATCTGATGCTAGAAAAAGAAGCTTATGTAAAAAAGATCAAAAAAGCGATTCAAATAATAGAAAGAGGCGAATTGGATAAAATTGTTTTGTCACGCAAACAGAAAATAGCTTATCAAAATTTTCCTTCCTTTGCAGCCCTCTTAAAATTAATGAACAAATACGAACAATCATACGTATATTTATGGTCGCACCCAAAAGTAGGACAATGGATGGGTGCCACTCCCGAAATTTTGTTAACCGCTGATACTAATGAAGTTAGAACTATGGCATTGGCCGGGACCCAACCGGTAAGGCCAGAAATGGAGATCTCTTGGCAAATGAAAGAAATCAATGAACAACGATATGTGGTAGATTATATTGCTGAAATTTTTGAAAAATATAGTGATAATTTTATTATTTCTCCGGCAAAAACTATTTATCAAGGGAACTTAGCTCATATCCAATCGGTCTTACGAGCTAAAATGCCATTAAAAAAAGTTAATAATCTATTAAAAGAATTACATCCTACACCGGCCGTATGTGGTTTACCGGCTCATAAGGCCAAAGATTATATTGCAGAAATAGAAAATTATGACCGGACGTATTATACCGGATTTTTAGGAACTAAAACACATCAAAAAATTGATTTTTATGTTAACTTAAGAAATATGGCTATTAAACCTGATCATCTGGACATATTTGTTGGTGGCGGTATTGTCAAAGACAGCAATCCTGAAAAAGAATGGCAAGAGACGGTCTATAAATCTAAAATTTTAAGCAGCATTTTTACCACCTGAATTTTCTTTTAAAACATATGCTAATTTAAATGTTAAAAAAGATTTGATTTTAGGGCTTTGTTATTAACTTTGCTTTAACAAAATAATGTAATTTGAATCTTAATAAACTCTACATTAAATTAGCCAGACAAATTAAAATATTGGCAGCTAAATCATCACCTCGTTGGGGCGTCCTTCTCATCGATATTTTTTTAGTTTTAAATGCTTTTATTATTGCTTATTTAATCCGTTTCAATTTTAATTTTCAGTTTGGCCATTATCATTTATGGCCGCAACTTATTTTAATTGCCGTCCTTGCATTTTTAAGTTTTTTAGTCACCGGATCATATAAGGGAATAGTTCGACACACCGGCTTAAGCGATGCTATAAGTGTAACCAAATCGGCTACTTACATCACTATTTTTTTACTTTTAATCGTTTTTATCAGCCGAAAGTTACATGTGTTATCAGACTTGAATATTCCGCTTTCGGTTATTGGGTTTAACTTTTTTGTATCTGTCTTTTTATTGATTTCAAGCCGGATTATATATAAATCTTTTCATCAAAAAATCGTTTCACATTTAAAAGCACCAAAAAAAATAATTATTCATGGTGCTAATGCCGGAAAAGCTGTTTTTGATGCCATATTGGCTAACAATAGCCCTATGTACGAAGTAGTCGCCTTAGTGGACGAGCGCAAAGAATACATCAATAAAGCCATACACCGAAAAACTGTTTATCCGACCGAAAAAATTGACCGTAAATTTTTAGAAAAAAATGACATTGAAGAAGTCATTATTAGCAAGCCGGAAGCTTCGTCATTAGAATTATTGAACATTGCTAACCGGTATTTAGAATTGGGATTAAAAATCAAAACCGTCCCTTATATCGATAAATGGATCAACCAAGAATCTATTCAAGTTAATCAAATTAAAGAATTAAATATTGAAGAACTTTTAAACCGTCATCCCATAAAAATTGACAATCCGGTATTGAAACAAGATCTTAACGGAAAAGTCATTTTAATAACCGGAGCGGCCGGTTCTATTGGCTCAGAAATTGCACAACAAGTTCTATACTTCAATCCCAAACAGTTAATATTATTAGACTTGGCCGAATCTGCATTGTATGACTTGCAACAAGATTTTTTGTCCAAAGATTTTGATAACTTTGTCTGTATTGTCGCAGATATACGCGATGCCAAAAAAATGCATCATTACATACAGACCTTTAAACCGGACATAATATACCATGCTGCTGCTTATAAACATGTCCCTTTAATGGAAGAAAATCCGTATGAAGCGGTTAAAACCAATGTCGTCGGATCAAAAATAGTTATGGATTTGGCTGTGCAACACAAAGTCCAAAAATTTGTAATGGTCTCGACCGATAAAGCTGTTAACCCCACCAATGTGATGGGCGCTACCAAACGGGCTGCCGAAATGTATGCTACCTGCAAACAAAAACAAAGTCGTGATACTATTTTTATTATTACCCGTTTTGGCAATGTATTGGGATCAAACGGATCGGTTATTCAACTTTTTAAGAAACAACTCAAAAAAGGCGGACCTTTGACGGTTACGCATAAAAAAATCAACCGTTTTTTTATGACCATTCCAGAAGCTTGTAATTTGGTACTGGAAGCCGGGACTATGGGCAAAGGCGGTGAAATTTTTGTTTTTGATATGGGACAACCCGTCCGTATTTATGATTTGGCCGTCAAGATGATCCAACTGTCCGGTTACCATTATCCCGAAGATATTGATATAAAAATCACCGGATTACGCCCGGGGGAAAAATTATATGAAGAAGTGTTGGGACAAAATGAAAATGACCTGCCTACGCACCATGAAAAAGTAAAAATAGCCCAATTGCCGCCTATCGATTGCAAACGTGTTTTTGATAAAATAAATAATTTGACACATTACCAAGAATTGACTAACTTTGAAATAGTCAAAATATTGAAAGAACTCATACCTGAATTTGTTTCAAACAATTCAATTTATGAAAAATTAGATACTTAATATAAGATATAACCCTTAAATTAAATACAATGGAAAATCAAAAATCTTTTAAAAACATAGTCTATATGTTTAGCGCTTTATATGCCATTGTCGGCATATTATTTATGCTTATTAAACCACCTACGGCCAATCCTAAAGATACCGGCATGATGATTTTAGGCTTTATCGGCTTATTTATCTTTATCGGTATACCTGTTTTAGCGGTATGGTACTATAAAAAAGAAGGATACCCTATCAGTTTAGGCAAAGCCATAAAACTGGGTGTTTTTATAGGTTTACTCGGGGGACTGATTGTGGGTGTTTATGCTTACATCTATTACAGCCTTGTTAATCCGGAAGCCATTGATCAATTATTAGAAATGTCCAAGCATATTTTGGAGGATAAAAATATGAATGAAGATTTGATCGAAAAACAGATAGACATAACCCGTAAATTATTTGTTCCCATGCAACTAGTCGGGCAAATTTTTGCCGGTTTATTATATGGTTTGATAGGTGGTGTCTTAGGCGGATTGTTTTTCAAATCACCCACACAAGACTAATTTCTAAATCTCTTTTTGATGCAATTATCTTTGGTCATACCCTTATTAAATGAAGCTGAGTCTTTACCTGAATTATATCGTTGGATTACTGAAGTAATGCAAAAAAATGGTTTCACGTATGAAATTATTTTTTTGGATGATGGCAGTACAGATAATTCGTGGGATATTATCTACCGGTTAGCCCAAAAAGATCCGCATGTTAAAGGTGTTAAATTCAGGCGTAATTATGGTAAATCGCAAGCCTTACACGCCGGATTTAAAATGGCCAAAGGCGATGTGGTCATTACCATGGATGCCGACTTACAAGATAATCCGGAAGAAATTCCGGATTTGTATCATATGATTGCAGCGGAAAATTATGATTTGGTATCGGGCTGGAAAAAAATCCGTTACGATTCAAAATTAAAGAAAAATTTGCCCAGCAAACTTTTTAATTGGGCTGCACGCAAAGTTTCCGGGCTTGAGTTGCATGACTTTAATTGTGGATTGAAAGCCTATAAAAATGAAGTCGTTAAAGATATCAATGTTTACGGTGAAATGCACCGGTATATCCCTTTTTTGGCCAAAAATAAAGGTTATACCAAAATAGGCGAAAAAGTGGTCCGGCATCAAGCCCGTAAATATGGCGAAACCAAGTTTGGCTCTGACCGTTTTATCAAAGGCGTATTAGATCTGATCACTTTATGGTTTTTAACCCGTTTTGCCAAGCGCCCCATGCATTTCTTTGGATCCTTAGGTATTTTGATGTTTATGGTTGGCGGTTTAGCCACTTTTATTATTTTGGGTATGAAAGCCTACAATCTTATAAAGCACATTCCGGCACCCTTAGTAACCGACCGCCCTTGGTTTTACATAGCCATTGCGTCTATGCTGATGGGTATTCAATTTTTTTTAGCAGGCTTTATCGGTGAAATGTTTATCCAAAATAACCCGAAAGTTAATTTTTATGAAATCGAAACTGTCACTGAATAAATGTTATTTTATAATATCCGGGCAGTGACAGTTCCTTCCGGATTGATATCCAGCAGTTTAACCTGTTGAATGGTGTTGACCAAACCGGATTGAAAAGGATAAACAACTTTGACATAATTTTCTGTAAAACCATACATTTGATTATTTTTTTCAGCCTTTTCAAAAAGAACATTATGACGTGTCCCCAGTTGGCTTTGATAAAATGCCAGCAATTTTTTAGCAGATAAGCCACGGAGCATTTTACTTCTTTTCTGCCGTATATTTTTTGGAACAACACCATCCATCAAAACCGCTTCGGTATTTGGCCGTTCGGAATAAGTAAAAACATGCAAATAGGCTATATCCAGTTCATTTAAAAAATGATAGGTTTCTAAAAATAAATCATCTGTCTCGCCGGGAAAACCAACAATTACATCAACGCCAATAGCGGCATCGGGCATTAAGGATTTAATTTTATTTACTTTTTCGGCATATAGTTCCCTTAAATATCTTCGTTTCATGCGTTTAAGCAGTGTGTTACTCCCACTTTGCAAGGGGATGTGAAAATGCGGCACAAATTTATCAGACTTTGCCACAAAGGCTATAATTTCATCTGTCAGCAAATTGGGTTCGATAGATGAAATACGGAAACGTTCAATACCTTCTACTTGATCTAAGGCTTTGATTAAATCGATAAATTTACGTGTTTTACCTTGGCTTTCATCTTTAAAAGTACCAATATTCACGCCTGTAATAACAATCTCTTTAATCCCTTTTTGCGCCACTTGCCGGGCATTTTCTACTATTTCTTCAACAGTGCCATTACGTCCCTTACCCCGTGCCAAGGGTATGGTACAGTAGGTACAAGGGTAGTCACAACCATCTTGGATTTTTAGGAAAGACCGCGTGCGGTCACCAGCAGAATAGGCGCTGAAAAATGCTTTAGAATCGGCCACTTCACAGGCATGAATTTCGGCCTTAGGTTTTTTGGTTATTTCGGTAATGTAATGGGGTAAATTAAATTTTTCTTCAATACCCAAAACCATATCAACCCCTTCAACATCGGCCAATTCTTCCGGTTTAAGCTGAGCATAACAGCCTATGGCAATCACCATAGCCTCCGGATTGTGTTTTAGTGCTTGCTTGACATATTGTTTAAACTTTTTATCCGCATTGTCCGTTACTGTACAAGTATTAATGACATAAACATCTGCTTTGGTGTCAAAATCTGTTTTTTCAAAACCGGAAGCCACGACCCTTTGTGAAATCATTGAAGTTTCAGAAAAATTGAGTTTACAGCCCAAAGTTGTAAAAGCAGCTTTTTTAGGGGTATTCATGCGTAAAAAATTTTTGCAAAGATAGTTTTTTATGTGGATTTGCTGATAAAATCCTAAATTTACGGTTTCAAATAAGATTATGCTACTCATTCTGCTTGTTTACTTCATAAATATTTTAATTATTACCGCACTTGGCGATCTCTTTCATCGACTGTTTTTGAAAAATAAGCCATCTCTTAGACCATTTTTATGGATAAACGGTTTACTTTTTCTGATGATAATCATATGGATTATTTTGTATTTTGGTGGGTTTCCGGTTTATTATACCATTTTTTTAGGGATTTTTTCATTTTTCTATCTTTATAAAAATCCTCAATCCCTTTTTTGGGGATACCGCAGAATTAAGACATTTCCGGCTTTGATTAAAATATTTCTTGTTTTTGCATTAATCATCATACTTTTATTAAGTAGTATACAAAGCACTATACCGGACAATGAAAGTTATTACATCCAAACCATTAAATGGGCTAACGTGCATGGAATGGTCAAAGGACTTATGAATATTCATCCTTTTTTAGGACAATTTTCGGGCTGGCATATCTTACAAGCCGGATTAAATTTTCATCAAAAATGGCTTACTTTTAACGACCTCAATGGTTTATTTTTTTTAATATTTGTTTTTTACTGGTCGTTACAATATCAGAAGAATACATGGCCTGAGAATTATTGGTTTAGATTATTTCCTGCCCTCTCTGTCCTATTTATATTTTTTTTAGAAGCCCCTTCTCCCGATTTACCGGTAATTTTATTATCATTAATGGTTTTTGATTTATTTGTTCAAAATTATGCACAACTAAATCGCCATCAGTTTATTGAGATATTATTGCTGTCCGGATTTAGCTTTTTAATCAAACCCACGGCAATTATTAACCTGTTATTAGTTTTTATTTTATGGTGGCGTCACCGGCAACAACTTTATAAAATATCAATTAAAATCTGTTTGTTTTTGTTTATTATATTAGGCTTATGGTTGAGTAAAAATTACATTATTTCAGGTTATCTTTTTTATCCTTTCAATTTTTTTCATAAAAGTATCAAACCTGTTTGGCAATATCCGCCCGAAATGTTGCATTATCTTTCTCAACTTGGCAATCGTGAGCATATGACTTTAAGTCTAAATAATCATTTCATAACCGGCTTTTGGCATTGGCTGCGCCAACCCGGCATCCATCAAATCATCAACCCATTAATGGTTTTCTTATTGACAATTTTTCCCATTATTTTAATGAGCACTAAACAAAACAACCAGTTCAAAAAACCATATTTACGACTATATTTAGCGGGTTTATTTTATTTCATTGTCATCCTGTTTATGAGTCCTAATTTTAGATTTTTCTTACCGTTTTTAATTTTTCTAAGCCTTACTATTCTATCTTTTTGTTGTCCACCGGTTTTTACTAAATACCTCAATAGTTTAGGTTGGATTATATTTTTGTTTATTGGATTTTTTTGGGCAATACACAATAATTGGTCATTCCAAAATTTAATATTTCCGGAACCCGTATCTATATTCAACCATTATGAAAGCCAAAAAGAAGGTCAAATTCGCTACAATTTTCCGGTTGAAAAAGAATTATTTTGGCAAACCGGCAATGCACCCTTACCTGCCGTTCACCCCAAGTTGATTGAATTTTTTAAAACAAAATTTGGCGTCATTCCACAAAAAAATGTCGAAAAGAATTATTATTATGAAAAGAAAATTAGCAAATAAAACTTTTTAAAGTTCCATACAAAAAGCGACCGCCAATTCTTAAAATATAAATTTAAATATTCTTTATTTTAAACCCGGTGGGCAAAAACTACCTTTTGCGCGTCTATAATGGTTTTATAATCTCAAATCACTTTGCTCTTTAGGGTAAATACCTTTCACATCATAAATTAAGGCTGATTCTTTTGTATATTTATGCAAATCCAGATTTTTGAATTCATTGTGAGCAACCACTGCTAAAACAGCATCATATTTTTTATTGATAGTTTCAATATTGGAAATTAAATCCAAATCATATTCATCTTTCACCTCTTCGGGCGATGCCCAAGGATCAAAAACATCAACATTCATCTGATAATCTTGCAACTCACGCACCACATCAATGGCTCTCGAATTACGTATATCCGGACAGTTTTCTTTAAAGGTTATACCTAAAACTAATACATTGGCATTTTTAATATTTAAATCCTTTTTCAACATCATCTTCACTGTTTCTTGTGCCACAAACTGCCCCATACTGTCATTTAAGCGGCGACCGGCCAAAATAATTTCCGGATTATAATCATATTCTTTGGCTTTATGCGCCAAGTAGTAAGGATCAATACCAATACAATGTCCGCCTACCAATCCCGGACGAAACGGTAAAAAATTCCATTTAGTCCCGGCGGCTTCCAACACCTCTAAAGTATCAATACCTAACAAACGGAATATTTTGGATAGTTCATTCACAAAAGCAATATTAATATCGCGCTGCGCATTTTCAATAACTTTAGCCGCTTCGGCCACTTTGATGGATGACGCTTTGTGCGTTCCGGCAGTAATTATGCTTTTATATAATTCATCTATTTCATCAGCAATTCCGGGTGTAGAACCGGACGTTACCTTTAAGATTTTGGTCACGGTATGTTCTTTATCACCCGGATTGATACGTTCGGGAGAATAACCGGCATAAAAATCTTTGTTAAACCGCAAACCTGAAAATTTTTCTAAAATAGGCACGCATTCTTCCTCGGTTGCGCCCGGAAAAACAGTCGATTCGTATATAACAATATCATCTTTTTTTAAGACTTTACCTACACTTTCACTGGCTTTATAAAGTGGCGTTAAATCAGGTATTTTATGTTTATCAATAGGCGTTGGCACCGTCACAATGTAAATTTGTGCATCGGCAATATCTTGCAAATTATCAGTCAGTGACAAGCCTTTACGGTTAAAATCGTTGACTAAAACATCTTTCAATTGGTCAGTCGAAACTTCGAGTGTATCATCAATCCCCTTTTTAAGTTCTTCAACCCGTTGTTTATTAATATCAAAACCGGTTACTTTATATTGGGTAGCAAAAGCTGTCGCCAACGGCAACCCGACATAGCCTAAGCCAATAATAGCAATTTTTTTTTCTTGCATAATTTTAAGAAAGCTTGTATAAAATGATGTAATTTTGAGCAAATATAAAACATATTCATGATGAAAAAAATCAGTTTGGACAATATCTTTCGCATTTTTATATGGCTATTTTCCCTTATTGGCGGAGCTATTGTCAGTATCCATTTTGACAAAATATACTTTTACGATTGGTTTAACAGTACTACATTTCACGTTATCAGTCTATTAACAGGCTATTTATTGTTAAAACAAATCCTGAAAGCAAGTCGAAATACAGGGCGTTATTTAGCAGCTATGGGCCGGCAAGGAAATATACCCCGCTTGCAAACAAACCGCTTGGTAACAAGTGGCAGGTATGCTTGCATGCGACATCCCATGCATTTTGGTTTATTATTTTTTCCGTTTGCTTTTGCTTTATTGTTAGGAAGTCCTACATTTATCCTTATCCTCGCCCCTCTTGAAATGCTTTTGATGATATTAATGATTAAATGGATTGAAGAACCTCAAGCCGAAAAAAAATTTGGCGAGGCTTATAAAATTTATAAAAAAGAAGTGCCCTTTTTTAACTTTAAAATGAGTTGCCTTAAAAAACTTTTGGAAGAAGAAAATGTGCAAAAAAAATAATGTATTTTAATACTTCATTAACAAATAATTAGCATTAAACTTTAATAATATTTAAATTTTAAAATTTATCTTTGTTTCAACATTAAATTATTCTATCTATGAAAATTAAGTTTTTATTTATCCTGTCATTTCTTTTCAGCCTGACGTTTGCACAAAACAAAAATCCAAAAAAAATCCCTAAAGGACACTATAACACCAGCAAATTCCGACAAATTACAGATTTGCTGCCCACGCCTAACAGCTACCGTAATGCTGCCGGGGCTCCCGGAAAAGATTATTATCAAAACAAGGCCAATTACAAAATGGACATTCACCTTATTGATCGTCAAAAACCCAGATTGACAGGACGGGAAACGATTACTTACATAAATAATTCGCCTGACGATTTAGATTATTTATGGGTACAATTAGATCAAAACAAACGAGCCCCCAATTCATATACCGACCAAATAAAAGATGATGGCAACAACATTATGCTACGTCCCGGCAAATTTATTTCTCAATATACCAATGCCGGTTACAAAGGCGGATTTCACATCACCAAATTAACTGACGCCAATGGTAAGCCCTTACCTTATACCATTAATCACACCATGATGCGCATTGATTTGCCCAAACCTTTAAAATCGAAAGAAAAATTCAGTTTTAAGGTGGATTGGTGGTATGACATTAACAATTTTGCCGAAGATTGGGGTCGCTCCGGCTTTGAACATTTTAAAGATGATGGCAACAATTTATACATTATTGCCCAGTTTTATCCCCGTATGGCGGTTTATGATGATGTAAACGGCTGGCAAAATATGCAATTTATCCAAACCGGTGAATTTGCCTTACCCTTTGGTGATTTTGAAGTAAACATAACAGCACCGGCAGATCATATTTTGGATGGTACCGGTGTTTTGACCAACCGGAAAGAAATTTTAAGTCCCAAACAATACAAACGTTATTTAAAAGCGCAAAAAAGTTTTGATAAACCGGTGATGATTGTCACCCAAAAAGAGGCCGAAAAAAATGAAAAACACGCCAGCAAAAAAACCAAAACTTGGCATTTTAAAGCCAAAAATGTGCGTGACTTTGCTTTTGCCTCATCCCGGAAATTTATTTATGACATGATGGCTGTCAAACTGCCGACCAAAACAGTTATGGCTGTCTCCATGTATCCAAAAGAAGCACAACCACTTTGGGAAAAATACTCTACCAGAACCGTGGCCAATACGCTTCAACAGTATTCCAAACATTTATTTGATTACCCTTATCACAAAGCAATCTCAGTCAATGCTTTTCGTCAAGGGATGGAGTATCCGATGATTTGCTGGAATTATGGTCGACCGGACAAAAATGGCAAATACAGTAACCGGACCCGCAACGGCATGATTAAGGTTATCACGCACGAAGTGGGACACAATTGGTTCCCTATGGTGGTCAATTCTGATGAACGCCAATGGATGTGGATGGATGAAGGCTTAAATACTTTTACCGAACTCTTAGCCGAGCAAGCCTATGAAAAAAAACTCGGGTTTAAACTTAATTCGCGTGGCTACCCCAAGCAAGTCGTCCCTTTTATGAAAGGAGACCAAAGCAAAATGCATCCCATTATGGTTAACTCTGACTTGATGTACAACCGTGGTATGACAGCTTATAGCAAGCCTGCAGCCGGATTATATATGCTGCGCGAAGTGATTATGGGACATAAGCTTTTTGACAAAGCTTTCAAAACCTATGCTAACCGTTGGAAATTTAAACATCCGGAGCCCGGCGACTTTTTCCGGACCATGGAAGATGCCTCTGCTATAGATTTGGATTGGTTTTGGCGAGGTTGGTTTTACACTACCCGTGTCAACGAAATGGGAATTGCTAAAGTCAGTAAATTTTATGTCACTGACAAACCAACCCAACGAATTAAACATATGGCCAAAAGCTATGGTATGAAAGTGGAAGATTTTCCGCCGTTTGTTTCTCTAATAACAGAAGACAGCCCTGATTTTACACCGGACATGAAATCGTCTAAAAACCTTTTGTCAAGGGCACAAAACCTAAAAAGTTTCTTAAAAGAAAACTTTACTAATGAAGAAATAAGAAATATCAAAAGCCCCAAATACTTTTACCGGGTCGAATTTGAACAAAACGGCGAACTGGTAATGCCTATTGTTTTAAAGTTGACCTACAAAGATGGTTCAAGCCAACAAATTATTTATCCGGCTAAAATTTGGCGCTATAATGACAAAAAAGTCAGCAAAATGATTCCTTCTCAAAAAGAAATTGTAAAAATAGAATTAGACCCTGAAAATTTGACAGCTGACATCGATATGTCTAATAATGTTTGGCCCAAAAATAAAGTCAAATCAGAATTTCAAAAATTAAAAGCCAAAGTCAAAAATTAATTTCTTTAACCGAATACTTTTCATCATCCGGCAGACTTATTCTACCGGATGATTTTTTATAGCACAATAAAAATACTTACATTTGTGAGATATAACTAATCTGATTAGCCTTTTTAATATGAATAGAATTCCAGGCACTATTAAGCATTTAATTATCATTAATATTATTATGTTTTTGGCCACTCAAATGATGCCGCAGCAAATGATGAATCTTTTTGCCATGCATTTTCCACTTAATCCGCAATTTAGAGTTTGGCAACTAATCACACACATGTTTATGCATGCTAATTTGCTGCATATTTCCTTTAATATGTATGCCTTATGGGCTTTTGGCACCCCTTTATACCATATTTGGGGAGAAAAAAAATTTTTAATTTTTTATTTTGCTGCCGGTTTAGGAGCAGTATTACTATACACGGCCGTTCAATACTATACGTTTATACAAGATCTGCATGCTTTAATGGCACAAGGCTTGAGCAAAGAAGAAATATTTGCCGTTTTAAATAGCGGAAAAGTTTATATCCAATTTCCTGAAATGGGTCAAATCTATTGGAGTGTCATGCTGGGGGCTTCAGGAGCCATCTATGGCTTATTGGTGGCTTTTGCGTTTTATTTTCCCAATGCCGAATTGATGCTTATTTTCATTCCCTACCCCATAAAAGCCAAATATTTTGTTCCCCTACTGGTTCTCTTAGATTTAATCTTTGGTATAACCAATGTTATGCATACGCCTATTGCCCATATGGCACATGTTGGCGGCGCATTGGTCGGCTATATATTAATGCGGACCTGGCAAAAACATGATTTTCGTCGATGGTATTAAGGAAATAATTATGTCAGAATTTAAAAAAATTCATGCTTTTATAAAACGTCAACCCACACTCGACTTAATTATTTGGGTCAATATTATTTTATTTTTATTGGCCCAGATGCTTTCGGCATTCAAATTATTTTCTCTCCGTTACATTGCTTTACAAGCTTTTACTCCCAACATTTATAATTTCTGGCATTTGCTCACTTACGGTTTTTTTCATCAGGGCTTGCTAGCCTTATTATTTAATATGATTTTATTATATTATTTTGGCCGCATCTTTGCCGATTTTGAATCCGGGAAAAAACTTTTTTTAACTTATCTGGCTGGCATTATTTTAGGCGGGTTATTTTTTATTGTTAGTTACCATTGGTTTTCATCCTTTTACATTCAAAAAAATCCTCTTTTAGGCGCTTCTGCAGGTGTGATGGCAGTCATTACCTATATTTCATTGTATGTGCCGGAGTATACTATAAAAATAAGATTTTTAGGACACTTCAAGCTTTTACATTTACTTATTTTTCTTATACTTTTTAACCTGCTGCAAATACCTTTAGGAAATCCGGGCGGTTATTTTGCACATTTAGGCGGATTAACAGCCGGATTTTTAATCTTTTTGTGGGATAAATTAAGGCGCCCTTCACTTTCTAACAAAAAAAGGAACCATTCAGCCAATATAGACCGGCTTTTAGACAAAATAAACCATTCGGGTTATGAAAGCTTATCAGATGACGAAAAAGAAGAACTTTTCAAAAAAAGTCAATCCAAAAATTAAGATTTATCCTTAGGTTCTCTTCTTTTATCTTCTTGACGGCGAAAAATCCAAACAATTAAGCCCAAAAGGACAATACCGGTAATCATACCGCTTAAAGCATGTCTAATCATTTCCATTTTGTATAAATATTTTTGAAGGGTATTCTATTCTATTTAAAAAAAGGCCTTTGGCCGGCACTGAAAAACCGGCTTTTTCACGGTTACGCTGTTCAATAATATGGGCAAAGTCAGGCACACTTAGTTTGTGTAATCCCACATCAACAAGTGTACCGACAATGGCCCGCACCATGTTTCGTAAAAAACGGTCGGCTGTGATGTTAAATACTAATTGATCCCCTTTAACTTCCCAAAAAGCTTCTTGCACATCACAAATAAAAGTTTTAACATCGGTATGCGTTTTTGAAAAACTTTTAAAATCCTTATAGGTTAAGAGTTTGACTGCAGCTTCATTCATTAAATCAATATCCAAATCTTTAGCCAAATGCCAAGAATAAGTTGTTAAAAAAGGATTTTTATACCGGTGAATATAATATTGGTAATGCCTTTTTTGGGCATCAAAACGGGCATGTGCCGAATCGATCACCGGCAAAATTTGACGAACAGCAATATCTTTAGGCAAAAACGAATTGAGTTTAAAAGACAATTGCAAGGTATCAAGAGATTCGGGCGTCTCAAAATGAGCCCACATTTGACCGGCATGTACCCCGGCATCAGTTCGCCCGGCACCGGTTAACATGGTTTTTTGCCGTAATAAAAGGCTAAGTGCTTTTTCAAAAACTTCTTGTACCGTCAGTGCATTGGGCTGACGTTGCCAGCCGTGATATGCCGATCCATCGTAAGAAAATTCAATAAAATAGCGCAATTTGTCTTAATTTTGTCATCAATACAAAACTAATGAAAAAAATTCTATTACTTTCTGATACGCATGGGCATTTGGATGAACGAATGCTTAAATATATTAAAAAGGCTGACGAAGTGTGGCATGCCGGAGATATTGGCATGACTGATGTGACCGATACCATAAAAAAGTTCACCCCGCTTAGGGCTGTTTATGGTAATATTGATGGTAGTGAGCTGCGTAAAGAATTTCCTGAAATCCAATTTTTTAAACTTGATAATTTAAAAGTCCTAATGACACATATCGGTGGTTATCCGGGTAGATATAATGCTAAAGCAAGGGAAGCGATCCAAAAATATATGCCTGACCTTTTTGTTACAGGGCATTCACATATTTTAAAAGTGATGTATGATAAAAAAAACAAATTATTACACATGAATCCGGGAGCTGCCGGCAAACATGGTTTTCACAAAAAGAGAACCATGCTAAGGTTTATATTAGATGATGGAGAAATAAAAGATTTGGAAGTAATTGAATTGGGAGACAGGTAAAACACAATTCTCAAACATTTGCTTGGAATAGGCTGCGCATTTTTTTATTCATATTTTTTTTCCTATTTTTACTTAACATTTTTTTATATCGCTATGGCCAGATACAATATTTTGACAAAAAATTTCTCGAAAAAAAATAGTCAAAAATTACAAAAATTATTGGGAAAAGACTTTGAAATTTGGCAAGAACAAGTACCGGAAGACTTAAAAATACATTTGGTCATCATAAATGAAAAATATGAAGAAGTCTGTCAAATAATTGGAAAGTTAAGCCAGAATAAACAAACCGGCAAAGTCCCTTTTTTCTTAATGTCTTCTTTTAAAGAAAATCCGTTAATAGAATGTTTTCAAAAAGGTTTAGATGATTTTATCGATGAGAAATGGTCTTCAGAATTAATAAAAGCTAAAATATTAGCTTTCTTTTCTTGTCGTAAAAAATTCAAAAAGGACAGCGGCAAAAAAATTAGGATCGGGAATGTCTCAATTAATCCGAAAAAAAGGAAAGTGACGCGAAAAGGAGAAGAGGTATCATTAACCAAGATTGAGTATGATATTTTAAACCTTTTAGCCAATGATCCGGGCAAAATATTTTCAAGAGATGAAATATATAACAGCATTTGGGGACGTCATGTCATTGTTGGCGAACGCACTTTAGATGTTCATATGAACAACTTGCGAAAAAAAATAGGTAAAAGTAAGATCCGTACCAAAAAGGGAATTGGTTTTGGGATAAATCCAGAATTATAAATTTTGTACAATTTTTTTAAAACACTGTAACCTCTAACCTCTACCATCAAACTAGCTTAATATTAATTAAAATGATAAAAATTAAACTCTTCACGCTTATATTTTTAATTTCTTTACTATGGTCAAGTTGCATTGTATATCATCCCATGATGGCTGACATACCATTGATTAGTAAAAAGAATGAATTAAGAATAGACGGTGGTGTGTCACTTGTTCCGGCAGCCAATGCTACAGTTTCTTACGGACTGACGAAAGCCATAGCCATACAAGGTTTTGGCGATATAAGCGATAAAAATAATTATTATGTACAAGCAGCTGCAGGCTATTTCAGGCAAATAAGTCAACACCAAGTTATCGAATTTTATAGCGGATATGGCTATGGGCATGGCCTAGCTGACACCGATGCTACATCCGGCCGGCTTTTTGGTCATTATCAACTTTATTTCGGACAAGCTAATTTTGGTAGAATCGCAGATGAAAAATCTAATTTAGAAATTGGGTTAGGATTTAAAGCCGGCTTCCTTAAATCAGTATTCACCGATCAAAATTTTTATAAATGGACTTCCGAAAACGGTCCTTTTATTACGTATCATGACAAAAGTTTATTATTAGAACCACAAGGTTTCATCAGGTTTGGCGGCAAAAAAATACGGTTTAATCTTAAAATTGGCCGGACTTTTATTCATAAATACACCCATAAAGATAAAGCCCTACCTCTTATCCCTGTGAATGTGGGCGTAGGGGTTAATTACAAATTATAAAAATGCTCAACCCCGAAACTAACTTATTTCCACCTGACCAAATCACCCTCTTTCAAATGATAGCGATCGGCCAACCCGGCTTTTATTTCCAAGGTATATTTGGCCGGCTTAATCGAAGGAAGCGAGGTTTCGTCCAAAACCTTAGCATTTCTTACTATATGGACTATCTTTTTGTCCGGCCCAATATAAATAATGTCTAAAGGAATAAAGGTGTTTTTCATATAAAAATAACGGGGCTTTACATCGTCAAAAATAAAAAGCATGGCTTGGTTATCTTTCATCGTTCGCCGGTACATTAATCCGGTTTCGCGTGTATAATCATCTTTGGCTATTTCAATATCAAAATTAGCTTTTACATGACCATGATTATCTATAATTTGTAATTCACCTTGTTTTTTAAAACTAATTTGCGGTGTCGTTTGAGGGCGTGTATTTTTTACTGGATTTTTACAAGCCAATACATTTAAAATAATAAATAAATAAATAATATTTTTCATAAGTTATTGTTTTTTAATAAAGTAAGCTGCCCCAAGTAATTGAGACAGCTTATTTTATACTTTTGTATTCTAATCATAAATTAGGATTATTTTGTATTTCAGCTTGTGGAATTTCTAAAGTAATTCGTGGGTCATTATAAGGAATAACTATTCCAGCATCATATAAATGATTTGAACCACGCTGTAGAGATTTATGGTTACGTTTCAAAGCTAAATAACTTTTTCCTTCACCAAATAATTCAATTCGCGTTTGCAAATATACTTCATCTTGTAAAGTTGTTCCAGATAAGTTATCAACATATGCATAGTCAGCTGGATTTGAAAATCTTTGGGACAACAAATCTTTTAAACGGTTTCTTGCATCTGCATCCTGACCTAATTTAGCTGACATTTCAGCAGATAATAAATACATTTCAGCTATACGCATAAAAACATAATCTGATGTAATTTCTCTTTGACCGCCAACTACACGATCTGGTGCATAAAATTTATTGTAAGGAATTAAATAGTAAAAACTGGATGGACTATCTAAAAATTGAGTTTTACGCACATCATTGGGACTTATTTGATCAAATAAACCTTTATCGATAGCTTTTACATCGCCAGCCCATTGGTAACTATAAGTAAAAACATCCATTTGACCCCACCAAGATACTAAATCTAAGCCATTGTCAATAGTTATATCAACACCCCACATCCAACCTGGTGTATTAACGTCATTAAATCCCCCAGTAACCTCAGTAGCATTCATCAATGTATAATTTCCACTATTAATTACACTTTCGGCCAAATCTTTAGCTTGTTGATTCGTTGCAGGTGTATCCATTGCAGCATAGACATAAGCTAATAAACCCTTCGCAACATCTTGGTTAATTTTATGTTTTTTATCTCTGGAATAACCATTTAACAAATTAATTGCACTTGTTAAATCTGCAATCATAAAATCATAAACTTCCTGGGTAGTTGCTTTAGGCTGAGCCGTTTGGTCAGGTTTATCATAAATAGGTAATACTTTTGAGGATGGGTCGTATTCGGGAATATATAATTGAGATAAATAAAAATAAGCATATGCTCTTAAGGCCTTAGCCTGACCCAATGCATGTTTTGCATCATCACTACTTGGTGTAGTTGTACCTCCTTGTGTTAAAGCATCAATAATTAAGTTAGTCGATTTAATTATTCTATAATAATAACGCCATGGCATATAATTTTCAGTTCTCGTATAATCGGTTGTGGCATCGAAAGTAACCAATCGTCTATACCAACCATAAGTACTAACCTCTAAAGCTAAATCTCCAGAAAGAAAATCACTATATATATCCCAACCTTTTTGACCAAAATCATCATGACGGGTAGTTCCTCCTGTCCACATATCAATCATAGTAGTATAAACCCCATCTAATGTAGCATTTAATACTTCGGGTAATCTTTCACCCGAGTAAGCATAATCATCCACACTAATAAAACTAGTTGGGTGCCTTTCTAAGAATTCTTTTTTACAACCAGTAAAAGAAAGTGCTATTATTAATATTAATAAAAGACTTTTAATATTATTTATTTTCATTTTAGTATATTTTATAATTTAACATTTAAACCTAAGTTAATAGTCGTAAGAGGGCTATATCTATATTGACTGGAACCACCTGTTTCAGACGTTGTGGGATTAAATCCTTTTCGTGCACTTAATAAGAATAAATTGTCACCACTTAACCAAACATTAGCAGATTTAACACTTTTGATGAAATTTTTAGGCAATTTGTATCCTAAGCGAACATTATTTAAGAGCAAATAATCAGATTTAGTTATAAATCTTGATGATGCAGAATTAACATTTATATTTTGATTACTATAGTGTCTTGGAACATCTGTATTATCACCCGGTTTAGTCCAGGCTTTCAAAATATCAACATGATAATTTGAATTACCTATTTGATCATTTGACATTGCATTTGCATAAGCACTATCATATGAATATCCGCCTAAACTATACAAAAATTGGGCGCCAAAATCAAACTGTCCATAGCCTAATTTAAATCGGAAAGCACCTCGAACTTTTGGCACAACAGATTTTCCAACAAATTTTTGAGTTGCTAAACTGTATTGATTAGTTTTCTCACTTTTAATATGGGCATTAGGATTTTGTAGCTTATAATCAAATAAACTTTGTATTTCTTCACCGCTATCATAAGAGCCATTATTATTGATATCATCATAATAAAGATACCATAATGGATCTCCATTGGCATCATCGACACCAGCCCATTCCTTAACGTAAAAATCATACAAACTATGACCTTTAGCTCTTCCATACAATCCAGCTACATCAATTAATTTTTCTTGGTTGGTACTTGGATCAATTGGCATTCTAGTCAATTCATTATGTAGGAATTCACCATTGATTGTAAAATCAAATTTTAATTTTTTATTTTGAATAATATGAGATGTTAAATCAAATTCTAATCCCCTATTTTGTAAGGCACCATCATTGACACGAATAAGTGCATCTCCACTTGATATAGCAATTCTTCTATCAAAGATTAAATTAGTCGTGTTTTTGACATAATAATCTATTGTACCTTCTATTTTATTTTTAAGGACGCCAAATTCTAATCCTGTTTGGAACATTTTAGATGTTTCCCAAGTTAAATCCGGATTGGCAATAGGCCGGGTAGTTAAAGATATATTTCCATTAAGATTTCCAATATCATATCCATTCACTCCTGAATAGAAACCTACACCTGCTTCGTCTCCTAAAACACCATAACTGATTTTAGCTTTCAAGTAATTAATTTTGTCAAAATCTTTCAAAAAATCTTCTTTACTGACAATCCATGAGAAGCCGGCAGAACCAAATGTTCCCCATTTATTTTTATAAAATCTAGATGAACCATCGCGTCTTAAAGTTCCTGAGAAATAATATTTTTCATCAAAATTATAATTCACTTGACCAAAATAACTTTCTAAAGCCACTTCTTCCAAATAACCGGAGGCAGGTGAAGAAGTATTAACATAATTAGTAGGCTGATCTAAGCCATGCAAAATATTAACAACTTTACTTTTACTTATGTAAGAACGCTCTCTTTTCCATTCATTAGCTTCATGAGCTGCCAACACATTAAAATGATGTTTTTCATTTACATCAAATTTATAGCGTAATAAATTTAATAAATTTTGGCTAAACATTAAAAAGTTTCCTTTAAATAAACTTCCACCGTTACTTACTGCAGAACCATAAAAAGGATTTCTTATATCATTGGTCGTTAAAGAATAATATTGAGCACCATACTTATTTTCCAACACCAAATTTTCTAAAATATTTATATTTAAGAAAATATTTCCATTTAAGGAATGACGCTTATCTTGATCGAGATTATATTTAGCATCTCCAATTGCATTTGTAAATGCTCCAAAGCCACGACCTATACCATAATCATATTGATAACCGCCATAATAAGGATCTGGCACTTTATTACCATTACTATCTCTTAAAAATAATGGATAAATTGAAGGTATATTATCTACAAACCAGAAAATGCTACCTGAATCTTGCGACTGCCCATTGTGGGTTTTCTTACTATAAGCATAACCAATATTGGCACCAGCATTTACTCTTTTTACCGGAGTAAATTCTAATTTTAATCTTGTGCTAATACGGTTAAAATTAGAATTTAGAATATAGCCGTTATCATCTAAATAGCCTACTGAAGTATAATATCTGGTTTTATCGGTTCCTCCTCCCATGGTGAGATTTACTTCATTTCTGATAGCTGTATCAAAAGCGTAATCTGCCCAATTTTCAGGAACATATTTTTTTTCTATGCCTGGTTTTATTTTACCTGTATTTGGATCGATTAAGTCAGCACCACTTGTAACGTTTTTATAAAAATTGTATTGAATTGCAATAGAACTTGTTCCCCCAAATAAATTATTGTTAGCATATGCAACCGGATCAGGAACACCTAAATAATCACCGGTGTTTTTTTGTGCATTCCAAGCTGTCTCCATATACAAATCTGGCGATTGAATCATTTCATATCGCGGAATAAAGCTGAAGTTAGTCCCAGTTTTAAGATCCACTTGGATAAAAGAAGAATCTTTGTAGCCATTTTTTGTTTGTATTAAAATGACACCATTTGCCCCCCTTGAACCGTAGATAGCTGTGGCAGTAGCATCTTTTAAGATGGTAACTGATTTAATATCAGCTGTGTTTATAGAATTAATATCCCCATCAAAAGGTACTCCATCTACAACATATAATGGACTTCGATTACCATTAACAGAACCAAAACCTCTAATTCTGATAGTTGCAGTAGTCCCCGGCTGCCCTGATGGATTTATTACAGTAACACCCGAAGCTTCACCGGCTAAAGCTGTTGAAACATTAGAAACATTTTTGGTTTTGATTAATTCTGGTTTGATAACCTTTGCTGTACCTGTAAATGCTTGTTTTTTGGTTTTAGAATAGCCCACAACAATAACTTTATCGAGAGACTGCCCCTTTTCTTTCATTTGGACATTTATGACATTATTGTCCCCTACTTTTTTTTCGACTGTTTCATAACCAAGATATGAAAAAACTAATGTTTGACCTTTTTGGGCATTAATTTTATATTTCCCATCAAAGTCAGTTGTCGTTCCATTATTGGTTCCTTTTATAATAATATTAACCCCTGGTAGAGGTTCGCCAGTCCGGGCTTCTGTAACCACACCGGTGATGGTCTTAGTTTGTGCAAAAGTTATTTGCACAATTAACACAAATAATAGTGTTAAATTTACTTTCCAATTAGTCTTCATTTTTTTAGTATTTGAGTTTAGCGTCAAATATATTAAAAAAAAATTAAAATTTTATATTAACATCCAATAAATTCATCTAAAACCGGTTTAATTAAATTTTTTATAAAAAAACACTACAACATTGAATTATATTCAACAGACCTCTCCATTTAAAAAGAAGAGGCTGTCACAATTGCTTATGAGCCAGCCTCTTTTTAAATTACCAATCTTTATCTTGTTTGCGTTTCCGTCCGCTTCCTTTCAAAATTTTTGCTTTGATTTTTTTCTGGGTTTTTTGTTCTTTATTTTTTAAAGCTACCAATATTTGCTTGACTTGTTGTGGCGTTAACTGACCTTTGCGCGGTACAGGCTTCCGGTTAGATTGTTTTTGTTGACCTTGACCACCATTGGGTTGCTTTTGTTGTCCTTTATTGGGTTTATTATTTTGTTTGTTTTGTTCTTTATTTTGGTTATTCTGTTGTTTTTTCTTTTGATCGCCTTTACCTTGTTTATTTTTCTCTTTTTTATTTTGTTGATCTTGGTTCTTCTTATTTTGATCGTTTTTAGGCTTTTGTTTTGATTTATTTTTTTGGTTTTGTTTGTTTTGCTTATTCTTATTTTGTTGATTCTTATTCTGATTTTGCTTGTTCTGGTTATTTTTATTTTGTTTCTTATTTTGTTTATTCTTTTTATTCCGGTTATCTTTTTGCTGTTTTTTCAATTTCATTTGTGCCAAAGCTAAATTGTAGCGCGCTTCTTCATCGGCCGGATTATGACGCAAAGCATTTTTATAAGCCTCAACTGCTTTGTCATATTTCTTTTTTTGATACCAGATATTTCCTTGGTTAAAAAAGGCTTTTGATTTTAAATTATCGCCCGCCGCTGTTTGAGATGCTTTCTTGAAAAAATGAGCCGCTTCTAATTTTTTATCCAACTCAATATCCGTCAAACCTAAATTATAAGCTGCCACTGCATTAAGTGGATCTATGGTCAAAACTTTTCGAAAAGCATGTTCGGCCGTTTCATAATCAGCCTTATCATAGGCCGATAAACCCTTGTTAACCCATTCTTCTATATGCGAATTCTCTTTTGGCTTTTGTGCTTGTCCAAATGTGGACCAAATCAAAAGGCTAAAACTAAGAACCATTATATTTTTTGCTGTTCGTCTCATTTTAATTGTCATTTAATTCATTGAAAAGATTCAGTTTTCTTAACCATTGGGTTTCACGTTCTAACACTAAAACATAAAGTATCAAAAAGAATAAGCCACCGGCTAAAAACCATTGATATTGGTCTTTATATTCAGAAAACTTGGTTGTTTCATATTCTTTTTTATCCATTTTCTTTAAGGCGTCGGCCAAATATTTGACTACTTTAGCCGTATTACGTCCGTCTATATATTTTCCACCGGTTACTTCGGCTATTTGTTTCAAAATTCGATCGTTTAGACGTGTAATGACAGTTTGCCCATTTTTATCTTTTTTATATCCGTACAAACTGCCATTTTTACGGATAGGAATAACCGCTCCTTTTTTGGTCCCGATCCCCACTGTAAAGATGGTGACACCTTGCTGCGCCGCTCTTTTAGCTGCCTCTACAGCTTTTTGCGAATGATCTTCGCCATCAGACAAAATAACCAATATTTTATTGGTGTCATCTTCATCAAAATAAGTAGTGGCTAAATCTATGGCATCGTCTATTGCCGTTCCTTGTGAACTAACCAAATCAGTATTCATATTTTGCAAAAAAATCTTCCCCGCCGCATAATCAGTTGTTATAGGCAACAAAGGATAAGCCTCACCGGCATAAGCTATTAAGCCGATACGGTCAGAAATCAAATTATCAATAATTTTTGACACAATACGTTTGGCCTTTTCTAAACGTGAAGGTGGCACATCCTGTGCATCCATACTTTTGGATACATCTATGGCAAATACAATATCGACGCCCCGTCTTTTGACTGTTTCTAATTTAGTTCCAATTTTAGGATTGGTCAAACTGGTAATTAAAAATAGTAAGGCCAGTGAAAGAAGCAATAACTTTACAAAAGGTTTAAATTTTGATCTTTCTATCACCACTTTGTCCATAAGCCGGGCATCAAAAATAGCTTTTTGTTTTTTTATTTGCCATAATCGCATATAAAAATAGGCTACCCAAATAACGGGAATAAAAATTAACAGGAGGAAATATTTTGGTTCTTCTATCTGGTACATTGTATTATTTTTTTAAGCAGTTTAATCATCAATTATCTTTTAAACAAAACTTTTCAGCCAAGTGTAGCGTAAAAGCCCAACTGCAAAAACCAGCAAAACTGCACTTAAGACAAAGGGGCGGTATAATTCTTTGTAATTATAGTATTTTGTTTCTTTAATCTCTGTTTTTTCAAGTTTATCAATGGCCTTATAAATTTTATTTAATTTACGGTTGTCTGTCGCCCTAAAATATTTACCACCGGTTTCTTGCGCAATTTTTTTCAAAAGATTTTCATCTATTTCGACCTTAGCATTTTGGTATATAAAGCTTCCATCAGGACGAACACCAACCGGTGTGGGTGCATAACCATTGGTTCCCAACCCAATGGTGTAAACTTTTATACCAAATTCTTTGGCCAATTCTAAGGCTGTATTTGGGTCAATTTCACCGGTATTGTTAACCCCATCGGTCATTAAAATAATAACTTTACTTTTAGCCTTACTGTCTTTTAAGCGGTTAACGGCTGTCGCCAACCCCATACCAATGGCAGTACCTTGATCTAACTGATTAAAGAGTTGTCTAAAATTTATTTTCCTAATGGCTTGCATGACAATACGATGATCAGAAGTAATAGGCACTTGCGTAAAAGCTTCGCCGGCATACAAAACCACCCCAAAACGATCATTCGGCCTTTTTTTGATAAAATTAATCGCAGTTTTTTTCAAGGCTTCCAGCCTGTTTGGCTTTAAATCCCGTGCCAACATACTGGCTGACACATCGACCGCCAACATAATATCTATTCCTTTTGTTTTTTTAGTTTTTGCCGTAATATCTACCGAACGTGGGCGTGAAAGACCAAAACTGACTAATGCAATGGCCAGCAATAAAAAAGCAGCCAAAACAGGAATTGCTTTATTTTTTATGGTTCTAAACCCACCAAAAGCAGCTAAATTGGAATAAAGCATTTTGGGACGTTCATTGTAATAATTTTTATACTGCCAAAAAGCCAAGACCGGCAGTAAAATTAAAAGTAATAGTGCATATGGTGTTTCAAGTTGTATATGTCCGAATATTTCTTTCATGTCGTTGTAAATTTATTTTTGCCTTATCATTCTTAATTTATAAAGCAACTTTCATTATTTAACTAATTCTGCCGACTGCATAACCCGTTCAATAAGCGCTTGATTTTCTTTATTGCCACGAAGATAAAAACCCATCAGCAATTTTAATCCTTGTTTGGTCGGGTAAAAACGACTGTCAAATTCGACTTTGACATTTTTTCCTATTACCGGCAAATCTATTTCAAAATCACCAAAATAACGTTTTCCATTGTCTAAATCAGCTTGCTGCATATTCACATTTCGTGCATTAATTTGCTTTAAAAACGCCTGCATTATAGGTTTGCTCAAATCTATCTGTCCGGGTAATGCTTGTTTAAAATCCATACTACCTGCAACAATGGCATACTTTTTAATCAAATTTTCATCGGCATAAAAACTGATTTCCTCCAGTATTTTTTTTAGATTATCCGGTAATTGATCCAATTGTGCCGAAATATCCAATGAATGTAAAATGTGTGGCGTTGTCAAACCCAAAGCTGGATCACTTCCATATTCATTGTAAACCCATTCGGCAGCAGACATATTTTCGGCTAAATTTTTAGTCATTTTCAATTTATGCAGATAATAATAACTTAATCCACCCAATAGACCCAAAACCAACAAAACACCGGTAACAATACCCATCGCCACGCGTTTTTTTCGTTTTTTTGCCCTTTCTATTTCGGCTAACTTGGCGGCTTTTTCGGCAGCAATCGCTTCTATTACTTGATGCGCATCGGCTATAACATTTTGTATGGTAGCAGTATCAAGATCAATATCAGCAGGATTGGGAGACAATTTGGCAAATTTCGCCAAATCAGCCCGTTTTAGTGTTTCTTCTAAACGTGTTAAGAGTTGAGGCGAAAAATAAGCACCGTTTTCAAAGCGGTAAGTTTTTAAACTTTGCAATAATTCGGCCGAAATCTTTTCTTTAGCAGACAAGCCAAGTTCTTCTTCCAGATAATTTTTCAAGGTATCTGTCAAATTAAAATAATGCTCATCTACCCGGTTTTGTAACCATAATTTTTCGTTCTGTAAATCTTTCAACCGTTTGATGGCTTTTTCGTAAGGAGTCAAAGTTTTTTTAGCTGCTATTTTTCTTTTTCGTCGTAGATAAAAGAAATAAGCTGACAATGCAAGAAGAAGCACGGTTAAAATCCACCATAAATAAGTATGTGGTGAAGAGATTTCGTCAATAGCTTGACCTTTTATATTAACCGGAGCTTTAAAGCCATACAAACCTTGTTTGGTCGTATCAACTTGTACCGGCTGAACCTGAATTTTTAAACTGTCAGTGGCATAAACACTATTATTTATTTTGACATTTATAGGCGGAACAACATATTGACCACTATCCCAAGCTGTTATAAAATATTTTTTTTGTAATTGTCTGTAAGGCTTAGCTTGCAAAGTATCAACCGGTGTACTTTTAACGACTTCCATTTGGCCTAATTGGGTCAATTCCGGAAAATCAGCAAAAGACAAGGTGTCTGTTTTCGCAGTTACCTGCAAGCTAATTTGCTCACCGGGCCGAATAGCCGTTGTATCAGTCGAAATTTTTACGTCTGATCGAATTTGTGCCTTTACAGGCCAAAATACAATTCCTAAAATTAAAGCAATGTATATTTTTTTCATATCATTTCTTTTTCCTTTTCATTCCTCTTAATAAGAATGAATTCTATTGTTTAATTGTTCATGCATTTGATAAGTCAATTAACTTCTTGCATTAAAGTATTGTAGCATTTTTTTAATATATGACCCATTGGTTGCCACCCAAATAACGCCACTGCCAGATTTTTGAAAGGCTTTTTTAAAGTAATTATGCCGTTGTAAAAAATTGGCATTATGTGTTCGACGCACTTTAGGATTAGAGGTATCGATATAGGCCGGTTTTCCTGTTTCCAAATCTTTAAGTGTAACAATACCTAAATCCGGCATTTCCTTTTCCATTGGGTCATATACCATAATACCGGTTAAATCATGTTTTTTTCCTACAATTTTAAGCGTTTCTTCATAATTTTGGTCAATAAAATCAGAGACTAAGAAAACAATGGCTTTCTTTTTTAAAATATTATAGACAAATTTCAAGGCTTTGGCTGTGTTTGTCTGGCTATGCTTGGGTTTTAAATCGACCAATTCACGTATAATCCGCAAAACATGAGAACGACCCTTTTGCGGCGGGATAAACAATTCGATTTCATCTGAATATAAAACCAAACCTACTTTATCATTATTTTGTGTAGCAGAAAAAGCCAAAGTTGCCACCATTTCGGTAATCATTTCGCGTTTCAGTTGACCACGTGACCCAAACCATTGCGAGGCACTGATATCAACAGCCAACAACATAGTCAATTCACGTTCTTCTTCAAATACTTTAACAAAAGGCGTTCGGTATCGTGCGGTAACATTCCAATCGATATTTCTAACATCGTCACCAAAAGCATATGGGCGAACTTCAGAGAAAGTCATGCCACGCCCTTTGAAAGAGCTATGATATTCTCCGCCAAAAATATGGTCGGATAAACGTTTGGTTTTAATTTCTATTTTACGAACTTTTTTCAGTATTTCTTTTGTGGTCATTTGTTTAATTGAATGTTAAAAGTTGAAAAATTGGGTCATACAAAAGCCGCTTCTAAAAAACAAAGGGGCAATTCATCTTCATGCAGGCTCCGGTGAGTCATCGTCTTGTTAAAATTAATTTTAAGCCTCCTCGTTGTTATACCTCATAATTTGAAAAATTTAGCCGGAGTGACCGTAAATTATCATTTTCTATTTCGCGGTTCTAAGGCACATCTACAGTATTGACAATTTTGTTTATAATGTCCTCTGTCGTAATATTCTCGGCTTCGGCTTCATAAGTTAAGCCAATACGGTGACGTAATACATCATGAACCATGGCCCGAACATCTTCCGGAATAACAAAACCGCGTTTGTTGATAAAAGCATAAGCCTTGGCTGCAGTAGCCAAATTGATACTGGCACGAGGTGAGGCACCAAAATTAATCAAGGGTTTAAGTTCGGCCAAACCATATTTTTCGGGGTAACGTGTGGCAAAAACAATATCTAAAATATATTGTTCAATTTTCGGATCTAAATAAATTTGCTTGACCACCTCACGGGCTTTCAAAATCTTATCTGTGGTGGTAACCGGCTGCACTTTATTTATATCGCCTTTTAAATTACGCCGCATTATTTCCAACTCTTCTTTTTGTGAAGGATAATCAATAATGGTTTTGAGCATAAAACGGTCGACTTGTGCTTCGGGTAATGGATAAGTACCTTCTTGCTCTACGGGGTTTTGTGTGGCCATAACCAAAAAAGGCTCTTCGAGTTTATAGGTTTCATCACCAATGGTTACTTGGCGTTCTTGCATCGCTTCAAGTAAGGCAGATTGGACTTTTGCCGGCGCCCGGTTAATTTCGTCTGCCAAAACCAAATTGGCAAAAATAGGTCCCTTTTTAACTTCAAATTTATTCTCTTGCATATTATATATCAGTGTGCCTATGACATCAGCCGGTAACAAATCGGGGGTAAACTGAATACGACTAAATTTAGCATCAATAGCCTTTGCAAGGGTATTAATGGCCAATGTTTTGGCTAAGCCGGGAACCCCTTCTAACAGAATATGTCCTTTACCTAATAACCCGATGAGTAAACGGTCAATCATTTTATCTTGTCCGACAATAACTTTATTGATTTCAAATTTTAAAACATCAATAAAATCACTTTCTTTTTTGACTAATTCATTTAAGTCATTTACATTAATATTATTTTCCATATCCAAATGTTTTTTTTCATTACAAGTTTACAACAAAATTATGCCATTACTTGTTAAGGATTTTATAAAATAGGATGAATTAGCAAAAAATTAAGTTTTATGCAAAATGTTTGTTAAAAAAACTGACATAATAACAGGTTATTTATTTTATATTTTATTTTCTGGTTGATTACCTACCATTAAAATATTGATTAAATTTGATTTTTGGTTGTATTACCTTAGATATATCTTTAAACAGATTTAAAGACTTTGTTCGCAATTATGAAAAAACTTTTATTAATCAGCATTATCTTTACGGCTTTTTATAGTTTCAGTCAATCTGACAGTTTGACAAGGCCCAAAATTGGCTTGGTATTAAGTGGCGGTGGTGCAAAAGGTTTGGCTCATATTGGGGTGCTTAAAGCACTAGAGAAGTTTCATATTCATCCGGATTATATAGGCGGTACCAGTATGGGCGCCATTGTAGGTAGTTTATATGCCATGGGATACAATGCCCGTCAGTTAGACTCTATTTTTCACCATATTCCTTTTGAAGATGTCCTCTATAACCGTTTGGACCGGAAATATAAGAGTATGTTTAAAA
Organism: Flavobacteriales bacterium; assembly: GCA_026993355.1. GTDB lineage: Bacteria > Bacteroidota > Bacteroidia > Flavobacteriales > Flavobacteriaceae > WGBX01. The sequence goes on from JALWTX010000001.1 coordinate 91,704, forward strand.
AAGAACGAGGTGAACGCTTTATTTTCAGTTTTCCTTTTTCGCTAAAAAAAATGAGTGTTCAATTGCCACGGGGCCTTTCCGACTCTCAAAGAATGTTTAATGTCTTGGCCGAAAATATGTATCCGGTCCATAACCTGAAAGATTTTTCAAAGCTAAAAATTCCTTTTATTTGTATCTCTACCGATATCGTAAGTGGCAAACAGGTTCTTTTTAATCAAGGCTATTTGCCTGCAGCCGTTACAGCCAGTGCTTTATTGCCAAGTGTTTTTAAACCTTTAGACAAAGATAATAAACTTTTACTGGACGGAGGTATCGTCAATAATTACCCACTTAAAGAAGTGAAAGATTTAGGAGGCGAGTATATTATTGGCAGCGATGTACAAGGTAACATTTTAAAAAAGAAAGATATTAACGGCATGTCCGACATTTTGGACCAAATCATCAGTTTCGGCATGTATAAAGAAATGCCGTTGAAAAAAGCCCAAACAAATTTATATATTCATCCGGATATCACCGGTATAGGTTTGACTGATTTTGATAAAATAGATACGATAATCAAAAGAGGAGAAAAAGCCGCCACACAAGCTTTACTTCAACGCGATGACCTCTCAAAACTACAATCCGGTAAACCTTTTTCGGCTTTACATTATCAAAAACCGGATAGTTTGGTTTTTGATCAAATTATTATTGAAGGGGCGCAAAATTTTTCTCGTGATTATGTATTAGGTAAAATTGGTCTGCGTCCGCGTCAAAAAATAAGCTATAAAGATTTTCTCGATGGCATTAATAATCTTATAGGATCAGACAATTTTGAAAAAATACATTACCGTTTTATAACCCGCAAAAACCAAAACGATTTGAAACTCGACTTAAAAGAACGACAACACAAAGCATCTTTTAATATCGGATTTCATTATAATGATTTGTACAACATAAATGTCATCGTAAATTTTGAAAATAAGCGGCTTATCACCAATAACGACCTGATTTCCATTGACTTGATCGGCGGAAATTATTTTCGCTATAATTTTGATTACCTTATTGACAATGGTTTTAAAATGAGTATTGGATTTCATAGCGGGTTACACCGTTTCACACATTCCGTTGATGCGCAAGAGATTTTCAGACAAGAAAATTTCAGCATTAATAAGCTTGATTTTAATTATTTTCAACTAACCAATAAACTTTATTTTCAAGGTAATGCCAATCATTTTATTTATTTACGCTTAGGCCTGCAACATGCCTACAAAAAATTATACACCTATGTTTTTTCCAGCCGGGAAGATGAAGCTTTTTATTTTGGTAAAAACCATTATTTTGGTAACTTCGCTTCCTTAAATTTAGACAGTCGCAACGATTGTTATTTCCCAACAAAAGGTATTTATTTAAAACTCAAATGGACTTATAATTGGGCATCATCTGATTATTATGGTGATTTTAAACCCTTTTCTGTTTACATGCTCGACTTTAATTGGACACAAAAAATTAACCGGTATTGGCTTATTCAACCAACTATACAATCGGGGCTGTTTTATAGCACAGATTATACTTATGACAATATATTTTATTTAGGAGGCATGAATTCTTACCAAAATTTTGATCAAATTATCCATTTTACGCCGATGCAAGAGCTTTCAGTTAGTGCCACAAAATTTACCATATTTGGCTTTACAAATCTTATTCCCATCCAAAAAAAACAATTCTTGAAATTAGGCGGTCATATGCTCTTTTACGATCAATCTATCCAACTATTACCATCAGTCATAAAACAATTATATGGCTATAATATCAGTTATGGCATCAAAACATTCTTAGGTCCGTTAATTCTAAATTATGGACATGTCCCCCAATTAAAAAAGCAATATATCGGTTTTAGCTTTGGATATGAATTTTAAATGGATTTTGGAATGATGTTTGTTCTAATCAAAGAAAATAAACTTTTATGAAAAAAACAATTACTTATATATTTCTATTTATTTTTTATTTTTCTTTTGCGCAAGATTTGGCATACAAACCCGGCGAACATTTCAAATTCAAAATTCACTATGGCTTTTTCAATGCCGGTTACGCTACTTTAGACCTGAAAACCGGTAAATTCAAGCAAAAGAATCTTTTCCATGCCATCGGAAAAGGTTGGACAACCGGTGTTTCACGCTGGTTTATGAATGTTAACGATTTATATGAAAGCTATTTCGATTCTAACAATAGACCTTATCGTTTTGTCAGAAAAATTGATGAAGGTGGTTATACCATGGATAAAGAATTACATTTTGACACCAATAATCAAAAGGTTTTGGTAATTAATAAAAAAAAGAAAACAGCCAAAACCTACACAATTCCACAACGTATCCAAGACATGATGTCTGTTTTTTATTACTTACGGAATTATGATACCGGTAAATTGAAACCGGGAGATGAAATTAGTGTAGATTTATTCTTAGATGAAGAAATTTATCCTTTTAAGCTTAAATATCTTGGTAAAGATATTTTAAATACTAAAGTTGGCAAAATTCACAGCCTTAAATTCCGACCTTTGGTACAATCCGGCCGTATTTTCAAAGAAGATGAAAGTTTAACCGTTTGGATTAGCGATGACAAAAATAAAATGCCTCTATTGATAAAAGCCAAACTGTTAGTCGGTTCGCTTAAAGCCAGCCTAATAGAATACAGCGGTATAAAACATCCTGTTAATTTTAAAATGTAATAATTATAATGAACCTTTTTGTTACCTTTACGGCTCCTTTATTCTTCTTAGAAAGTTATGTACAAGCTAAATTTTCCGACATACGATTTTCAATTAAAAAAACAAAATGGAAAATGGCTAATCCTTGATACTATTCGCCATAAATATTTGGTATTGACACCTGAAGAATGGGTAAGGCAACATACGATACAGTATTTAATCCACGACAAAGCCTACCCAAAAAATTTGATTGCAGTAGAAAAAGAACTAAAAATCAACCAAACCAAAAGACGCTTTGACATTGTTGTTTTTAACAAGCAAATGAAGCCCCAAATTTTGGTAGAATGCAAAGCTCCCAATATTCCGGTAACCCAAAAAACTTTCGATCAAGCCAACCAATATAATTGGCTCCTTAAAGCACCTTATTTATTTTTAACAAATGGAATGAAACATTATATTTGTAAAATTGATTTCGAGGCTAATCAATTTAAATTTTTAAAAGATTTACCCAAAAATTCCTTATGAAAATAGCTATTGCCATCTTAAATTGGAATGGACAAAATTTATTGGAAAAGTTTTTACCCTCAGTAGTTAATTATTCAAAGCAAAGTGATATCTATGTTATTGATAATGCTTCTACTGATAATTCCATTAATTACCTTAAAACACACTTTCCAAATGTTAAAATTATAGCTTTAGACAAAAATTATGGATTTGCCGGTGGCTACAACAAAGGCCTTAGAAAAATTGAAGCCGATATATATGCTTTAATAAATTCAGACATCGAAGTAACGCCAAACTGGTTAGACCCGGTTTTAAAAACATTTAAAACAGAACCCGATACAGTCGTAGTTCAACCAAAAATAAAAGATTATAAAAACAAAAGCATGTTTGAATATGCTGGCGCTGCAGGGGGGTTTTTAGATTTCTTTGGTTATCCATATTGCGATGGACGACAATTATTTAAAATAGAAAAAGACCAGGGGCAATACCAAAAAGAAAAAAATATTTTTTGGGCTTCCGGTGCCTGCTTTTTTATACGTAAAAATACTTTTAATACACATAATGGATTTGACGAAAGTTTTTTTGCACACCAAGAAGAAATAGATTTATGTTGGCGAATACAACATACAAAAAAACAAATCAAATATATCCCACAATCGGAAGTCTATCATTTAGGCGGTGGAAGTTTAAAATACAAAAACCCCTTTAAAACATATTTAAATTTTAGAAACAATCTAAGTATGTTATTAAAAAATTTACCGGTTTTGTTGTTATTTCCCGTTATATTTACACGACTTATATTAGATGGAATTGCCGGATTGGTATTCTTAACTCAAGGTAAACCAAAACACACATGGGCTATAATAAAAGCACATTTTAGTTTTTATAAAAAAATTCCAAAAAATTGGAAAAAAAGGCCAGCTAAACCGCTTAACAAATATTATAAAAAATTAAGTATATTCATAAAATGAAAGAAAAACAATTCAATAAAATAACCGAGCAAGATTCGTTGTATGATAATTTGGAAAAAATGAGCATACACGAACTTTTAGTTAATATTAACAACGAAGATAAAAAGGTACCATTTGCGGTAGAAAAAGCGATACCACAAATAGAAATTTTGGTTGAAAAAATTGTAAAAAGTCTAGAAAAAGGCGGTAGACTATTTTATATAGGCGCTGGAACTAGCGGAAGATTAGGTATATTAGATGCCAGTGAATGTCCGCCAACCTTTGGCGTCGAAGACGATCTGGTCATAGGCTTAATAGCAGGTGGCGATAAAGCCATAAGAAAAGCCGTTGAAGCAGCAGAAGACAGTACCATACAGGGTTGGAAAGATTTGATGAATAAAAATTTTAATAAAAGAGATGTTTTGATTGGCATTGCAGCATCAGGAACAACACCCTATGTAGTAAGTAGCATAGAAAAAGCAAGGAAGATTGGTGCTGTTACAGGTTGCATTACCATGAATCCCGGAAGTCCGTTAGAAAAAGCTGCAGAATATCCGGTTACAGTCGTTGTGGGCCCCGAATTTGTAACAGGGAGCAGTCGTATGAAAGCAGGAACCGCACAAAAATTGGTTTTAAATATGATATCAACCAGTACCTTAATAAAATTAGGAAGAGTAAAAGGGAACAAAATGGTTGATATGCAATTAACCAATGCCAAATTAATTGATAGAGGCACAAAAATGATCCAAAATGAAACCAATCTCAATTATGATGATGCTAAAAGCTTATTGTTAGAAACCGGTAGTGTCAGAAAAGCGCTAAAAAAATTCTATAAAAGAAATTCTAATGAATAATTAAAAATAATTTTTCATAAATTATAACAATTAAGATATAAAAAAAACCGCAAAGAACATTCTTTGCGGTTTTGGTTTAAGATGGGCGGCGACCTACTTTTCCACCTTAATGGCAGTATCATCAGCGCAGTCGGGCTTAACTTCTCTGTTCGGAATGGGAA
>JALWTX010000002.1 GCA_026993355.1 Flavobacteriales bacterium
AAGTGATATTAAAATAAGAACATATAAATCAAAAAAACCACAGAAAGAAATTTCTTTCTGCGGTTTTAGTTAATAATTTAATTAATTTTGCTAAAAACCTGTAACGGTTATTTAGGACTAGTCACTATTTCTTTTGAAAAACCAAGTGTGCTTTTACATCAACAGTTGACCATGTTTTGCTAATACCATCGGGACCGGTATGTTTGTCGAAACAGGCTTTATGAAAGTTTTCCAAGGCAGTCCCAGCCTTAAAATCTTTAATTAAATCAATTTGACCGGCTAATTCGACCTGTCCATTGTTTTCATCAATATGCAGTTTCATCGGTACGGTTTTTTCTTGACCGTTCATCTTTATGTTAACCATGGCAGTTTGGTTGGCAACATCAATTTTCTTAATGCTTGCTTCAATTTTTTGGGTTTGAAGCATTTTGCCAAATAATTGCTCAACAAGTTTTTTGTCGCGCCCTTCATTGTTTGAGAAAATAGATGTTACCTCTATCTCTGCTTTGGCTTGTTCTAAAGCAGTCTTTAAGTCGGTTGCAGGTGGAACGTTTTCAATTTTAAAACTTTTAAAAACACCTTTTACCGGTATTTTTCCAGTTGTTTTATAGCCGGTCCATTCTATAGTTGAGGCCTTTTCGTTTAATAACCATTTTGCAGATTGCAAAACTTGTTTTTGAGGGGAAGTTTTCTCAGTCGTTTTCTGTTGATTATTTAGGCAAGCCGAGCTTATCAAACCAACACTGATAAGTAATAGCCAAAGTTTTTTCATGATATTTTAATTTACAAATAAAATGTAATATACAAATTTTTAATTATACTTCTAAATTTTTTAAGCGTTTTTCAAGCATGGCAATTTTGGCTAAAGCATCCGCTTCTTTTTTCTTTTCCATAGCTACCACTTTCTCGGGGGCATTATTGACAAAACGTTCATTGCTGAGTTTTTTTTGTACACTTTTTAAGAAGCCTTTGGTGTAATTGAGTTCTTCTTCCAATTTTAATTTTTCTTCAGCCGGATCAATTAGGCCATCTAAAGGTACAAAATATTCATTGATACCTACTCTAAAGGAAATAGCTTGGTCATTGGCTTGTTGTATTTTTTCAATAGATTTGGTATGGGCTAATTTTTCAATTATAGGAAACAACTCATCTGCCAGTTTTTCTTTTTCTAAAATTTGAAGGCTTACCCCTTCTTTTTGCGGAATATTTTTTTCTTTGCGAATTTTTCTAATACCTGAAATAATTTCTTTACCCTGATTCATTTGTTTTAAAAAGTCTTTATCAAAGCTTTCTAATTGAGGATAATTCGCAATAATAATCGCTTCTTCAGGCTGACGTTTTTTGATGTGTTGCCAAATTTCTTCGGTCATAAATGGCATGAAAGGATGTAATATTTTCATATTATTCTCCAAGATAGCCAAAGTTTGCAGGTAAGTTTCTTCATCTATTTTTTCACCATATGGCGGTTTAATCATTTCTAAAAACCAAGAACTGTAATCGTCCCAAATAAGTTTGTATATGCGCATTAAAGCATTTGAAATACGGTATTTAGAAAAATCATCTTCTATTTCGGACAACACTTCATTAAAACGGTTTTTATACCATTTAATGGCGGTTTGAGCATAGGCAGGCTGTTTTTTTTGGGTATCAACTTCCCACGATTTTACCAAACGGAAGCCATTCCATATTTTATTGGCAAAATTTCGACCTTGCATCACCAAATCAATATCAAAGGGTAAATCATTTCCGGCAGGCGAGGTGAGGAGCATACCTACGCGTACAGCATCAGCCCCGTGTTCTTCCATCATTTTAATAGGGTCGGGCGAATTGCCTAATGATTTTGACATTTTCCGGCCTAATTTATCACGTACTATACCGGTTAAATAAACATTTTCAAAGGGTTTTTTGCCAGCAAATTCATATCCCGCCATAATCATGCGTGCTACCCAAAAGAATAAAATTTCGGGCGCCGTTACCAAATCATTGGTTGGATAGTAATATTTAAACTCTTTATTTTCGGGATGTCGAATGCCATCAAATACACTCATAGGCCAGAGCCAAGAAGAAAACCAAGTATCCAACGCATCTTCATCTTGCTTTAAATCTTCTTTTTTCAGATCAGGATTACCTGTTTTTTGCCGGGCCAGTTCAACCGCTTTTTCTATATTTTCAGCCACTACAAAATCGGCTTCACCTTCGCCATAGTAATAAGCCGGAATACGGTGTCCCCACCACAATTGTCGCGAAATATTCCAATCGCGTACATTGTTCATCCAATGAAAATAGGTGTTTTCAAATTTTTTAGGGATTAGCTTAACTTCTTCATTTTTAACCGCTTCAATAGCCGGCCGGGCTAATTCTTTCATTTTTAAAAACCATTGACGAGACAGGCGTGGTTCTATAACGGCATTGGTTCGTTCGCTTCGGCCAACGCGGTGCGTATGTGGTTCTGTTTTGGTCAAAAAACCTTTATCAGCCAGTTCTTTAGCAATTTCTTTTTTAACTACATCACGGTCTTTGCCTTGATAATGAAGGCCATGTTCATTTAAGGTGGCATCTTCGTTAAAAATGTCAATTATGTCTAAATTATGACGATCCCCGATTTCTTTATCAACCGGCGCATGTGCCGGTGTTATTTTTAAGGCACCTGTACCAAATTCAGGATTTACTTCGTCATCGGCAATAATAGGAATGGGGCGATTGGCTATGGGTACAACGGCTTTTTTTCCAATTAAAGCCCTGTATTTTTCATTTTCGGGACTTACAGCAATGGCTGTATCGCCAAAAATTGTTTCCGGACGGGTTGTGGCTATTTGTATAAAAGTATTTTCCTCACCTTCAACCGGATAATTGATGTAATATAAATGGCTTTGTTCATCGGTGTAATTGACTTCTTCGTCTGAAACGGTTGTTTTGGCTTGCGGATCCCAATTAACCATACGGTAACCGCGGTATATTTTTCCTTTATTATATAAATCCACAAATACTTTAATGACACTTTCGTACATGTCATCATCAAGGGTAAATTTGGTTCTGTCCCAGTCGCATGAAGCGCCTAATTTTTTAAGCTGCTCTAAAATTATGCCACCGTGTTTGTGAGTCCAGTCCCATGCATGTTTTAAAAATTCCTCACGGCTTAAATCCTCTTTTTTAATACCTTGTTCTTTTAATTTGGCCACTACTTTGGCTTCTGTTGCAATAGAGGCATGGTCAGTACCGGGTACCCAACAAGCATTTTTGCCTTGCATACGCGCGCGTCGTATTAAAACATCTTGTAAGGTATTGTTAAGCATGTGTCCCATGTGTAGAACGCCTGTGACATTAGGTGGGGGAATGACGATTGTATAAGGATCTCTTTCATCGGGTTCGGAATGGAAATAACCGTTTTTTAACCAATAGTCATACCATTTGTCTTCTATTTGTGATGGATCATATTTTGCGGGAATCGTCATTTTATTTATTTTTTTGAACTTTTATTTAATCGTTTACAAAAATACAATTATTATTGATATGTAAAAGCGACTTCTTCATATACCTGCTTTTGTTTTGTTGTAAATTTGGGTTGTAAATTTTGATTTTTTCAATTTTTTTGGCACAAAAATTGTAATAAAGCAATTGTAATAAAAAATTAACTGACAAATTATTGGCTATACTAAAAAATATGCTAAATTTGACTTCTAAACTAAAACATTTGATATGAAAAAATTACTATTTCTTTTGTTCTGCTTAACTATGTTAAGCGGGTTTTCACAAGAAAAGAAAGCAAAAATAGCTTTTAAAAAAACAGAAATTGATTACGGAACCATTAACAAAAACAGTGATGGTACCCGTGTTTTTGAATTTACTAATACCGGTGAAGCGCCACTTATTATTGACCGTGTTAAATCTTCTTGTGGTTGTACCGTTCCCAGCAAACCGACGCAACCTATCATGCCTGGAAAATCTGATAAAATAGTGGTCAGATATAATACCCATCGTGTGGGACCTTTCAGAAAAACAATCACCGTTTATTCTAATGCTACCAATGGTGTAGTTATCTTAAAAATAAAAGGAAAAGTTATAGACCCGAATGCTGTAAATTTAAGCCGTAAAAAAGCTAATAGCCCTGTTCTAAAATAACTAAAAATTTTAATTTATGTATAAAGCCGCATCTTTGGATAGCGGCTTTTTATAATTTTAAATATTCTATAAATTCTTTACGCGGAATTTCAACAGCGCCTAAACTGGCCAAGTGATCGGTATAAATTTGACAGTCAATCAATTCTATGTTTTCTCGCAAAGCCCAATCGGCCAAATAAATAAAAGCTAATTTGGAGGTGTTTGATTCAATATGGAACATACTTTCTCCTGTCCAAACTTTATGGGTAGATTTTACTCCATATAATCCACCTACTAATTCATCTTGATTATTCCAAACTTCTACTGAAAATGCATATCCTGCCTTGAATAGATTTTTATAAGCATTTTGCATATCTGTATGCAACCAGGTGCCTTCTTGGTATTTGCGTTCCACTTTGGCACAAGCTTCAATTACCTCATCAAAAGCATTGTTAACGGTAATTTTATAGATGTTTTTCCGTATGAGCGAACGCATGCTTTTAGAAATTTTTACTTTTTCCGGAAATAAAACCATGCGCGGGTCGGGTGACCACCATAATATTTCATCTTCTTTATTATACCAAGGAAATATGCCAAGCCGGTAGGCATGGATCAGTCTTTGAAGTGATAAATCGCCTCCATATGCCAATAGACCTTCATTATTGGCATAATTTACCGGTGGAAATTCAATATGGATATCTGATAATTGAAACATTTATAAAGAAAATGAGCTGCAAAAATATAAAATCTTCATAAAATATTGTAACTCTTTTTGTTAAAAAACAGGGTGTTAAATTTATAATAGAATTGTTTTAAAAGAGACCATAAAATTCTTTTATCAAATCAAGTATGTTTTTAATTTAATGAACCTAGCTTTTAAGTCAATGGTATTAAAATACAGTATGTTTTTATTATAGGTTTGCTTTTAAGAAACTAAATAACATTGTTTGCAATGCATCCTGAACTATTTCATATTGGACCTATAACCATTTATACTTATGCTTTTTTAATTGTGCTGGGTACTTTGGTGGCCTCTATTTATACTAAATGGCGTGCCAGGAAAGAACTGGAAAATATCAATTTATCAAATAATTTTTTTTATTACATCTTTATTGCCGGGTTCATTGGGGGTAAAATTTTTTATTATTTGGAAAGGCCTGCTTATTTTTTCAGTCATCCGAGAAAAATGCTCCATAATTTTTCAGGCGGTTTTGTTTTTTACGGATCATTTATAACCATTATTGTATTCTTAATATGGTATTTAAAAAAACATAAAATCCCTTTTTGGCCAATGTTAGATATTTTGGCTATTACCATTTTAATTGTTCATGCTATAGGACGGCTAGGCTGTTTTTTTGGGGGATGCTGCTACGGCAAACCTACCGGATCGTTTTTAGGCATGGCTTTCCCAACTACCCATGGCCAAAGAGTGCATCCCACACAACTTTATGAAATTTTTGCCTTATTAACAATTATGGCCATTTTGTTTTATTTGAAAAAAAGGCAGCATTTTAAAGGTGAAATTTTTGTGACTTATTTAATCTTGTATGCTTTAGCTAGAAACATTTTAGAACTATACAGAGGTGATCCGCGTGGCTATATTATTAATGGTTATTTATCTCACTCTCAATTTATTGGCATTATAATTATACTTATAGGTCTTCTCTTTTATTCCAAATTAAAAAAAAATATTATTAATCCATAAAAATAAGAATAATGAAAAAAACAAGTTATTAAAATTTTGATTCCTGCCGCATTATTAATCGCTGCTTTATTAACTATAGGGGTCAGTTGTACGCCCGGAAGTGACTGTGAGCCGCAAACTTGGTATGCCGATAGTGATGGTGATGGTTATGGTAATCCGGAAAAAACCAAAACCAGTTGTGATAAACCAGATAATTATGTTTCGGACAATACAGATTGCGATGATACCAATGCTGAGGTGCATCCGAATGCCAGAGAAATCATAGGTAATGATATTGATGATAATTGTAATGGACAAGTCGATGAAGATTAAACCTTAAATTTTCAAAATGCTGCCTCAGTAAAAGGCAGCATTTTTTTACACATTTATATGATTTATCCACATTTACTATAACCGCAACTTTTACAGACCAAGCAACCTTCTTCATAAACCAAACCTTCGGGATCGTTACATTGAGGGCATTTTTTATCGTGTGGCGTGGCGCCATCAGGTATATAACGTTTTAAGGTACGGGCCACACCTTTTTTCCAAGTGTTTATAAAATCGTCATACAGGTTGAGTCCTTCTATCAATTTGACCACTTCGTGCATGGGCATACCATGCCGCAACACGCCGGAAATCAACTTGGCATAGTTCCAATATTCTTTGTTAAATGAACGTGAAAGTCCTTCAATAGTGACGCGATAGCCCTGCTTGTCAATAAACTGAAAATCGTAGCGGCTTTTGCCTTTTTCATCTTTATTTTTAATGACCCAACCTTTCTCCACCCAATCGGGCAGATTAAATACATCTTCCATTTTACCGGTAAAAATTTCATAAGGTTTACCATCAATCATACCGACAACTGCCAACCAAGCTTCATCTTGATTCATAAATCGTACGACATCGGCTTCTAATTTTTTAGGACGTTTAGAAGGAAATATATGCCTAGTTTCAGCGGTTTTTTCTTCTTTTTTGTCATCGGCAATCAAAATACCGCTACGCGAACCGTCTCGATAAACCGTAATCCCTTTCAAACCTTTTTTCCATGCCTGAATATAAATGTCGCTAACTTTTTGCACGCTGACATCCGAAGGTAAATTTATAGTAGAGCTAATCGAATGTGTGGTGTATTTCTGCACCAGTGCCTGCATTTCAATCCGTTTTTGCCAATCGATTTCGGGCGCTGTGGCACCGGCATACGGACTATCTGAAATTTTTTCTTTGCCTGATATCCGCATCCATTCTTTCAGTTTATGATGATACACGGTAAACTCTTCAAAAGCATCGCCCATATCATCAATAAAATCTATTTTGGCATTGGGATCATTGGCGTTGACTTTTCTTCGACGTTTATAACTCAACATAAAAACAGGCTCAATACCCGATGATGTTTGTGCCAACATACTGAGCGAGCCGGTAGGCGCTACGGTACTGATAGAAATATTGCGTCGCCCGTGTTGCATCATACGTTTGTATAATTCCGGAAACTCTTTTTCAAGCATCTGTACAAATTCGGATTGTTTTTCAATTTCAGGGTCAAAAATTTCAAATTTACCGCGTTCGATTGCCATATCGATACTGCTATCAAATTCGGCTTGCAGTTTGGTGCGCATTATCTCATCTACGGCATGTAGAGCTTCATCGGTATCAAACTTAATTCCCAAAGCCGCAACGGCATCAGCCAAAGCTGTAAAACCCAGACCGGTACGTCGCCCTATCTTGCCGTTGTCTCTTAATAATTGCCAAGTTTCACGTTCTACTTGCTTAACGTTATCGGGTTCGGGGTCACTGTCAATTTTGGCTAAAATGCGATCGACTGATTCCAATTCCAAATCGACCAAATCATCCATTAAACGTTGGGTTTCATAGACTGTTTCATAAAATTTTTCTTTGTTAAAATAAGCATCCGGCGTAAAAGGATTTTCTATAAAACTATACAAATTGACAGCAATCAACCTACAACTGTCGCCACCTTGCATGGCTATTTCACTACAAGGATTGGTCGATACGTTTTCAAATCCGGGATATAGTGACGAAGTGGAATATTTATGTTGTCTGTCCCAGTATATCATACCGGGTTCAGCAGTATTGTGAGCAGATTTGACTATAACATCCCACAATTTTCGAGCGTCTATTTGTTTGGTAACTTTCGGATTTTTGGCATCAATGGGCCAACGCAAAGTATATGGCTTATTATCAACGACTGCTTGCATAAATTCGTCAGACAAACGAACGGAAATATTGGCACCGGTTACTTTGGTCAGGTCTTGTTTGACTGTTACAAAATCGAGTATATCCGGATGAGCGACATCCATAGTCAGCATTAGGGCACCACGTCTGCCGTTTTGAGCGACTTCGCGCGTGGTAAAAGAAAAACGGTGCATAAAACTCACGGCGCCGGTGGTTGTGCGGGCAGCATTGGAAACATGGGCATCTTTGGGGCGTAATTTTGACAGGTCAGTGCCTACACCGCAACGTCGTTTAAAGAGTTGCACCAACTGTTGGTCAGTGTACATTATGCCACCGTAAGAATCATAAGGTGCCGGTATCACCACACAATTAGATAAGGACGCAATCACTTGATCGTTGCCCAAACCAAACATGATACTACCCTGCGGAATAGTATATTTAAAACAGTCAAACATATCAAAAATCTTTTGTTCGGTTAGAGTGTCCCGTTTTTGACCGTATGCCGAAAGGTCTTTTGATTTAACTACCGGATATTTTAGTTCTGTTTTGGCAAACATTTTAGCCATTCGCCGGTGCATATCAGCCGGTGTTTTTTCTAAAAAATTGCCTTGCGCATCTTTTAAAGCATATTTGTTCATCCAAGTAGTTACTGCCAGTTCATCACCCTTAAAATAGGATTTGGTAGCTTCAAAAACTTCATTAAAGGTATATTTTTGTTTGTCTGAAGTTTGTACAACTGAATAGCTTGAATTTGAAGGTATCATAAATTTTTAATTTAGGTTAACATTTGGGCTATTAAAATTACAAGCTCTTTTGTTTGTGTAAACATTGCCATCTATTTATTTTTCAACAAATTATTGTTGAAAACTATTTTTTTAAATAAAGTGCTGTTTTTATTAGCATGTATTAACTTTTAATGCGTTTGATTTTGTTATGTAAAATATTTACATAATTTTATAACATATTTTTCAATTAGGCTTCTTAATTTTGTCACAAATAGATAAGTGAAGTTGAAAATAAAAACTTTCTACATAAAAAATATGTTATGTCACTGTTGTAGCAAATTGTTAAAACAGGTATTTGAAAATAGAGACATAAGGGTTTTGGCAATTAAACCCGGTTTTGTAGAGTTGGAATATGATGAAACACAGATAAGTGTCGATGAAATAAATTTATTAATTCAGGCACAAGGCATGGAAGTCATTAAGTCAAAAGAGGAAAAAATTGTTGAAAAAATAAAACGGAGTGTTATTGAACTTATACATGAATCTAATAATATAAATTCAATTTTACGTAAGTCTGATTATTTAGTTGAGAAACTTGCTATGAGTTACCAGCAAATGAGTAAAATATTTTCAAAATATGAACAAATAACACTTGAACGTTACATTATCCTTCATAAAATTGAAAGAATAAAAGAGTTGATTGATACAGATGAATTTACACTTAGTGAAATTGCTTATATGATGGATTATAGCAGCGTACAGTATTTATCAAATCAGTTTAAAAAAGAAACCGGAATGACGGTTAGTGAGTATAAAAAAAAACGGATTAAAAATAAAATAGCCTTAGATGAGTTAACAAAAAAAAAAATAAGTTTATGAAATTGAAAAGTAATATTGCTATTTCTGAAAACGGGTTTATGTTTGATCCCTATACAGGTGATTCATACAATCTAAATAGCACTGGTGTAGAAATTATCAAACATTTGAAAGCCGGGAAAACAAATGAAGAGATATTGGCTGAATTGAAACGAAAATATGATGCCGATGATTTGATTTTAGAACAAAATCTTTATGACTTTATAACCATGCTTTCGCATTATGAGTTACTGGATAATGAATAATTTAAAAATTTAGTTGTGAACAAAGAACGTTTAAAAATAGCTGTTACGGGGCTTAATAATACAGATAATCCGGGTCCGGGAATTCCTGTAATTAGAGGCTTGCGTGAATCTGATAAAATTGATCCACGTATAATTGGCTTGGCCTATGAGAATCTGGAACCCGGAATTTATATGAAAAATTTAGTAGATAAAACCTACCAAATTCCTTATCCTAAAATAGGTTCGGATATTTTTTTAGAGCGGATTGAATATATTAATGACAATGAAAAATTAGATGTAATTATACCTAATTTAGATGCCGAATTATATACTTTTATTAAAGCCGAAAAGAAATTATCCACTTTAGGAATTCACACTTTTTTACCGACGTTAGAGCAATTTGAAGAGAGGAGTAAAAGTAATTTGTATGAATTTGGACAGAAATATGGTGTTAAAGTCCCGTTTAGCAAATCAATTACCTCTTTTTTAGATATTAAGAATTTGGTATATGCTTTTGATTTTCCGGTTTTAGTAAAAGGTAAATTTTATGATGCTTACCTTGCTTATAATTTAGATCAAGTTGCCGGCTACTATAATAAGTTATCATCTAAATGGGGATTGCCGGTTATTGTTCAGGAATTCATAAGAGGTACTGAAGTTAATGTTGTAGCATTAGGAGATGGAAAGGGGAATACAATTGCTGCTGTACCTATGCGTAAACAGTATATTACCGATAAGGGAAAAGCTTGGGGTGGCATAACAATTCAAGATGAAAATTTACTTAAAATAACTCGTGATTTGATTCGTAAAACCAAATGGCGTGGTGCTATGGAATTAGAAATAATAAAAACTTCCGCTGGCCAATATTATTTAATTGAAATTAATCCACGAATACCTGCTTGGGTCTATTTGGCAGTAGCTGCCGGACAAAATATTCCTGAAGCTTTAGTGTTATTGGCTTTAGGGAGAAAGATAGAACCTTTTAAATCATATGAGGTTGGAAAAATGTTTATAAGATATTCTTATGATATGATTGGTGATATTTCCCAATTTGAACAATTGTCAATGAATGGAGAACTCTAAAAAAATAAAAAAAATGAAAAAATTAAAATACGAAAAGCCAATAATAAATAAAATAAAAGCCGGTGTGCCTGATAAGTATGGTATGCAACCAAAAATTGTTGTAAAAAGTGAAATTGATGGTATTCCGGTTAAAGAAATAGTTGAAAAATATGGTTCGCCTGTTTTTGTAATTTCAGAGAAAACACTTAGAGATACTTTCCAGCAAGCCAACAGAGCTTTTCAGAGCAGATATCCAAAGGTGCAATTTGCTTGGTCATATAAAACCAATTATTTAGATGCCGTTTGTCGTTTATATCACGAGGAAGGTTCATGGGCAGAAGTGGTCTCCGGATTTGAATATGACAAAGCTTTATCTAATGGTGTTCCGGGCAATAAAATTATTTTTAATGGTCCTGACAAAACAGATGAGGATCTAAAAAAAGCCATTGAAAATGGATCTTTTATTCATATCGATCATTTTGATGAATTGTATAGTTTGATTCGAATAAGTCAAAATAGTAAAGAAAAAGCAAAAGTTGCTATCCGGGTGAATATGGACACCGGAATTTATCCGAAATGGGACAGGTTTGGCTTTAATTATGAAAATGGCGAGGCATGGAAAGCTATAAACCGAATAATGTTAGCTGAAAATTTAGAGTTAGTAGGCTTACATACACATATAGGCACTTATATGATGACTGCTACTGCTTATGCCGTTGCGGCCAGCAAATTGGCTGAGTTAGCAGTGCGAACAAACAAAAAATTTAAGCATACCATAAAATATATCGATATGGGTGGTGGTTTTGCTTCCAAAAACACTTTGAAAGGTGCTTATTTACCCGGTAAAGATACTTGTCCTACTTTTGACGATTATGCAGAAGCTATTACCTCAGCTATAATTAACTCCGAAATTGCCCCTGATCAATTGCCCACTTTATTTTTAGAAACGGGGCGGGCATTAATAGATGATGCCGGTTATTTAATTGGTTCGGTTTTGGCAAATAAACGATTGTCCAATGCGCGACGTGCAAAAATATTAGACATAGGTGTAAATATTTTGTTTACCAGTTTTTGGTATGAGCATGAAGTTTATCCGGCAGAAGAGACTTCTCAACAAACAGAAGATACAACTTTGTATGGGCCATTATGTATGAATATTGATATTATTAGAGAGAGTATTCAATTTCCGGCCTTAAAGAAAGGGGATTTGGTGGTCATACCTCGCATAGGTGCCTATAATATGACACAATGGATGCAATTTATTACTTACCGGCCCAATGTGGTGTTAATTGATCAAAATAAAAAAATGCACTTAATCAGGAAGCAGGAAAATTTAAAGGTTTTTAAAGAGCAAGAAGTTATTCCTGACTTTTTATTGAACAAAACACCATTAAAGGATTAATATAGCAAAGTCTATTAAATTACTTATTTTTAATGCCCGGACTTGTGCCGGGCATCAAAATAAATTGCCTATATATGAGTTATCAAATAAAATCTCAACTTAAATCGTTTCTTTCGGCTATTTTTAAAAGTTATGCACAAGTATTTTTTTCAAATAATATACTTTTTGGCGGACTTCTACTATTAGTAAGCTTCTTTGATTTTTATGCAGGTTTATATGGTCTTGTAGCCGTCATCTTGACTAATATAACTGCTCTTTTAATGGGGTATAATGAACTTAAAATTAACAGTGGTAGTTATGCCTACAATAGCCTATTGGTTGGCTTAGGGATAGGTTTAAATTTTGTTCCCGGATGGCCTTCTTTTCTTATAGTTGTTTTTGCTGCCATTTTAACTTTGATTTTTACCGTTGTTTTGGATGGTTTTTTAGGCAAATATGCTTTACCTTTTTTAAGTTTACCTTTTTTGTGGGTAATTTGGATTGTTATCTTATCAAGTCGAGCATTGTCAGCATTAGGCTTAAGTCAACGCGATATTTATACCTTAAACAAGATTTATGATTTAGGTGGACAATATTTAATTAACATATATCAATGGTTTCAAAATATAGATCTTCCGGTATTTTTAAAAACTTATTTTTTATCCTTAGGTGCCATCTTTTTTCAGTATAATATATTGGCCGGTATTTTAATAGCATTGGGGCTATTATACCATTCCAGAATAACATTTTTACTATCTATGTTAGGATTTTCTGTTGCTTTCTTTTTTTACAAGTTCTTAGAGGTAGATATAACTCAATATGCTTATTCTTCTATAGGCTTTAATTACATTTTAACGGCAATTGCCATCGGGGGGTATTTCTTAATTCCAAATAAATTTAGTTTTTTATGGGTTATAATTTTGTTACCTATTGTAGTTTTAATTAGTATTAGTTCAACTCAAATTTTGATGTATTTTCAATTACCGGTTTATTCTTTACCTTTTAACTTAGTTGTCTTGTCATTTTTGTATTTTATTAAATTAAGAGCCAAGCAAAGTGTTTTATTACAAGAAGTTGTTGTACAACTTAATAGTCCTGAGAAAAATCTTTATTATTATATACAAGCAAAACTCAGGTTTAAATGGTTAAGTTATTTTCCTATCTATTTACCTTTTTTGGGTAAATGGACTGTTTCGCAAGCCGAAAACGGTGCATATACACATCAAGGTGACTGGCAATATGCATGGGATTTTATTATGTGCGATCAAAATCAATTGCAATACCAAGGGCAAGGCAATTATGTTCAGGATTATTATTGTTACGGTAAACCCGTTGTAGCTCCATCTGATGGTATAGTTGTTGAAGTAATAGATAATGTAGAAGATAATACTGTTGGTGATGCTAATTTATTGCAAAATTGGGGAAATTCTATTGTTATCAAACATTTAGAATATTTATATTCACAGGTTAGTCATTTAAAAAAAGGAAGTATAAAGGTCCAAAAAGGTGATATAGTAAAAAAAGGGGATACGTTGGCGCTATGTGGTAATTCAGGTCGATCGCCTTATCCGCATTTACATTTTCAATTGCAGGCAACTCCTTTTGTTGGTTCACCTACTATTAGTTATCCAATCAGTCATTATATAAAACATACAAAAATACCGGAAACTCCCTTTGAATTACATTCATATGACAAGCCAAAGTTGGACGAAACGGTCTCTAATATGCAAACAACCTCTTTATTAACACAAGCCTTTAAATTTATTCCGGGACAAAAAATCAGATATGCTTATAAGGGGGAAATAAATGAGTGGCATATCCATACCAATTATTTAAATCAAACTTATATACATTGTAAAGTTACCAATTCGTACGCTTATTTATTTAATGACGGTCAAGTTTTTTATTTTTTAAGTTTTTATGGCAATAAGAAATCTGCTTTATATCATTTTTACTTGGCTTTATATCAAGTCCCTTTAGGATATTACAAACAATTGGCGCTTGAAGATGCTTTTGCACCTAATCTTATTTTTAATAAAAAACAAATGTTTATACATGACCTTCTGGCGCCATTTTATACTATTCACAATGCAAGTTTTAATTTTAAATTCATTGGTATTGATGATAACTTGGTTCCGGGAAAAATATCGATGCAGTCTATAATTAAATTATATACCTTGGGTAAAATAATAAGTGCAAAAACTTATCATATTACCGTGACAAAAAATGGAATTGAAAAGATAACAGGTCCATCTTTTGACTGGCAAATAATCAAATCTTAACAAATATAACATGAAAAAAAACTTATTATATTGGATAATTTTAACCTTGGTTATTAGCTTTGGACGTCTTAATGCACAAAAAAATACGACATTTAGTACGATTGAAATAGACAGGTTAACTTATGCTCAATATTTAAAGGCCGATTGGAAAAACCTGATAAAGACAGGTAATGAAGCAATAAAGCAACATATCAACTTTTATTATTTAAAAATTCGTTTGGGAATAGCATATTTTAATTTAAAAAGTTACAGGAAAGCAATAACTTATTTATATGATGCTTATAGGGTTGACCCTGAAAATACCTTTGTGGCAAGCTATTTGTATAAAGCTTATTTATTAGGCGGACGTCCTTTTGATGCTTACAGATTAGCAAAAACATTTCCTAATTCACTCAGAAAAAAAATGTTATCCTCCCAAGATCATTTCATAAATGAAGCCGGAATTTCTTTTAAAGTCGATTTTTTGCCGGATTATACAGCTGATACAAAGGCGGATTTAATAGATCAATATGTTATTAAAAAGAATGTTTATTATGGGTTTGACTTACTAAATTACTACAAAGGAGGCAACTTGTTTTATTTAAATTCAGGTATTATTGATGCAAAAGTTAATCATTACTACATCGATAACAATGAACAACAAGTATCCCAAATGTTTATAATGCAATACGAAATTTATTTAGCAAATTACAGTCAAATAACAAATGGGTTAAATTGGGCTTTAGCTTTTAATAATTTAGTGAGCACAATGACGAATAAGTTTTTTCAATCTATTAATTTTAGGCAATCAAGAGCCATTACAAATACAACTGTCAGTTTTGATTTTGTAGGTTTTACCGGTGTTAGAAAAGATATAAATAATTTTCGTGTTGGCATTACTTCAACATTAGGTAATATAAATACAAATTGGCAATTGATGCCGGCTTTTGAGCTTGTTTACTATCCATTTGGTAATGCCAATTTATATTTATATACCTCGTCTGCCTATAAAATGGAAGCAACGAATAAAGAAGTATTGACAGATTTGATTATAAAGTCAGGTTTGGGTTTAAGACTTGGTCCATTCTTCGTAGAAACCAATTACACAGAAGGAAATATGTATCATTATATCGAAAACGATGCCTTAATTGTACACAATGATGATGAAAAAATGTCACAGCGGTATGAACTGTCATTTGTTGCTTACCTTTTAAAAAGAAAGTTGAAATTATATCTGAAAGGACAGCAATATACTAAAACCAATTTTTTTTGGAGAAATACGCAACAAGAACAATTAAAATATAATAATAAAACAATAATAACAGGAATTTTATGGAAAATTTAAATTTATCGAAAACGACTCTTTTATGGCTTTTATTGAGTTTAGTAAGCCTTGGAAATGCGCAAGAAAGTAAATTGCTTTCGGCTTTTAAAAAAAGTTACATATTAGAAAAAAAAGGAAAATTTAAAAAAGCTGCCGATGTGCTTAAACAAGTTTATGACCCACAATCTTACGAAATAAATTTACGGTTGGGTTGGTTAAATTATGAAGCGGGTCTTTTTACCGAGTCAGCTTCACATTATCAGCGTGCTTTGAATTTATTGCCATATTCTGAAGAAGCAAAATTTGGCTTAATTTATCCAAAATCAGCCATGGGTAAATGGGATGAAGTAATCGAAATTTATAAAAAAATATTAGAAGTTCATCCGCAAAATACGCTTGCTAATTATCGTTTAGGTTTAATATTTTATGGAAGAAAAAACTATGAAAAAGCCTTAAAATATTTTCAGAAATTAGTTGATTTGTATCCTTTTGGACATGACGGGCTTATTATGTTAGCTTGGACCAACTTTCAATTGGGGAAATATAGAGAAGCCAAAATTCTTTTTCAAAAAGCATTATTATATAATCCGGACGATTCTTCTGCTAAAGATGGGTTGAGCAGAATTAAATAATGGCAGTAGTTACAAAGTATATTTTCGCTATTTTTGCGCTATGAAAGCATTTGAAGATACCATTATAGCTTTGGCAACACCCGCAGGTAGTGGCGCAATAGGCGTTATTCGTTTATCAGGACCTGAGGCTATCTCAATCGTAAATAAGTTTTTTAGTGGTAAATTCAAACCCAAAGATTTAACCAAGGTGCCTTCACATACGATTCATTTGGGTCATATCATTGATAAAAATCAAATTTTAGATGAGGTATTGGTAAGTGTTTTTAAAAATCCGCATTCTTATACCGGCGAAAATGTTGTAGAAATATCTGCGCATGGTTCCCCTTATATTCAACAGCAAATTTTGCAATTATTTTTAAAAAACGGCGTGCGTCATGCTCAAGCCGGGGAGTTTACTTTACGGGCATTTCTCAACGGAAAAATGGATTTGTCCCAGGCTGAAGCTGTAGCCGATTTGATTGCGGTAAACAGTGCGGCATCGCATCAATTAGCCTTACAACAAATGCGTGGCGGGTTTTCTAATGAAATAAAAAAATTACGCGACGAATTGATTCATTTTGCTTCTTTAATTGAATTAGAATTGGATTTTGCCGAGGAAGATGTCGAATTTGCCGATCGCGCACAGTTTAAAGATTTAATACAACGAATAAAACACACTTTGAAACGATTGATCGATAGTTTTGCCGTAGGCAATGTCCTTAAAGAAGGTGTACCGGTGGCCATTGTCGGTGAACCAAATGTGGGTAAATCCACTTTACTCAATGCTTTACTTAATGAAGAGCGTGCCATTGTATCGGATATTGCCGGGACAACCCGTGATGTCATAGAAGATGAATTGCAAATTAATGGTATCCGCTTTCGTTTTATTGATACAGCGGGGATCCGTCAAGCACAAGATGAAATCGAAAAAATAGGGATTCAAAAAACTTATAAAAAAATTGAGGAAGCCAAGGTAATTGTTTTCTTGATTGATGCTTGTGCATTGAGTAAAACGGCATCTTGCCATGCGGCACATCACCAAAAGGTATTAGATCAATTTGAAACCGAATTAAAAAGTATCAGCCAAAAATATCCGGAGAAAAAAATTTTGATTGTCGTCAATAAAATAGATAAAATAGACCGGAAAGATTATCAAATTGACACCGGTAAATATCCGGTAATTGAAATTTCGGCTAAACAAAAAACAGGCTTGGATAAACTTACGACTGAATTGACCGGTTTGGTAAATAAAGGATTGTTAGATCAAAATGAAATAGTTGTGTCAAATGCTCGTCATTTTCAGGCACTCAATGAAGCCTTGGAAAGTCTGATGCAAATAGAGCAAGGTTTAGACAATCAACTTTCGACAGATTTACTGACCATAGATATCCGTGCCGCTTTGCATAGTTTAGGGGAAATTACAGGTGAAATCACTACCGATGATTTGCTCGATAATATTTTTAGAAATTTTTGTATCGGAAAGTAACCTATACAAAATAAAGAAATAAAAAACATACAAAAAATAACTAAAAAGCCTTTATTTTCAAGGCTTTTTCTTTTATTCATACTTATTTTTATGATATTTTGTATTATTAGGTACAAATTTGTACCTTTGTTGTACCTCAAAGGTGGTTACTTTTATTTTTGTACTTCCATCTTTCCTTTGTTTAAAAAGTGTAAAAAAATTATTTTTCAGTATTCATAATGATAGGTAACCCATCCTTTCCACCGACAACAATTACTTTAGTGTTGGGCGATTCGGATAGTTTTAAGGTTGCTTCAATACCTTTCCAACGCAAGAGTTTATCCGAAATTCCCATTGAAACAATATCTTGAAAATCTTTGATGCCCTTGGCTTCGATGCGTTTTCGTTCGGCTTCTTTTTTTTCTTTTTGTAAACGATATTCATACTCCAAAGCTTCTTGTTGTTGCTTAAGTTTGCGTTCGATGGCATTTTTTATGGTAGCCGGCAAAGTTACATCACGAACTAAAATATTTTTTAAATGAACAAAATTATCGTTTAAAATTTTGTCGGTTTCATCAAAGATTTCTTTGGTAATGGCTTCACGTTTAGTAGAATAAATTTCTTCCGGTGTATAACGTCCTACGACATTTCTTGCGGCTGACCGGATAGATGGTTTGATGACATCATCGACATAATTTAACCCCCGGAGTTTAACAAGCTTTGCCAAGTCTTTATGTCGTGGTTGAAACCATACTGTAGCATCTAATTGGATATCTAAACCATTAGAGGACAAGACTTTCATACTTTCAAACAATTGTTGCTGACGAATATTTATCTTATAGACCTTATTCCAGGGTGCCACAAAATGAAAGCCTTCATTTAAAGGTATTTGTGTCGTATCCACACCACCGCTAAAAGGTTTATATAATACCCCTTTGTGTCCTGTTTGTATGGTGGTCATAGACGATAAAAGAAGGATAAATAAGACCAGTAAAACAACTCCTGAAGCCAGACTGATTTTTAGTTTCCGATCGTTTTTTTGAAAATTCTCCATTTTATTTGTTTAAAATTTTAGTAAAAATACAAAAAAAGATAAGCCTTAAGTAATGTTTGCTAAAAATTATGAGATAATATTCTATTGTTTACGACATCTTTACATTTTAGAAAAAAAATCGTAGTTTTGCTACTTGTTTTAAGTAATGACAAAAACGAATTGAAATTGCTTATGCATTGATATAATTAGACTATAATATATGAAGCCATTAGAAAAAAAATTAGCAGAATATCGCATTCCGCAAATGTTTATGGAACAAGGAATCTATCCTTTTTACCATCCCATAGAGACAGGACAAGATACTGAAGTTGTTTTGCGTGGAAAAAAAACTTTAATGTTTGGCTCAAACAGTTATTTGGGCTTAACACAACATCCTGAAATTATTGAAGCTGGAAAAAAAGCCTTGGATAAATATGGTACAGGTGCTTCTGGTTCTCGTTTAATGAATGGTAATTTGGACTTGCACGAAGAGTTGGAACAACAACTGGCCGATTTTGTCGGAAAAGAAGCTGCCACCGTATTTAGTACCGGATTTCAATCTAATTTAGGCAGCATTGCCGCTTTGGCAGGGCGTAATGATTACATTCTTTTAGACGAAAAAAATCATGCTTCTATCATAGAAGGAACCCGTTTGTCTTTTGCCAAAGTCTTGAAATACAAACATAATGATATGGAAGATTTGGAGAAAAAACTCCAATCACTCGATCAAGACCGTATTATACTAATTGTAATGGATGGCATCTTCAGTATGGAAGGCGATATCGCACCTTTGGATAAAATAACAGATTTGGCCGATAAATACAATGCTTCCGTCTATGTTGATGATGCCCACTCATTAGGTGTTTTAGGTAAAAACGGAGCAGGAACAGCCGACCACTTTGGTGTAACAGACAAGGTTGATATCATAATGGGAACCTTTAGTAAATCTTTAGCTTCATTAGGTGGTTTTGTAGCCGGCAGTAAAGATGCGATCAATTATCTAAAACACAATGCCCGTGCGTTGTTATTCAGTGCTAGTATTCCACCGGCATCAGCTGCAACGGTTTTAAAAGCCTTGGAAATAATCAAGCGCGAGCCCGAACGTATCGACCGTTTATGGGAAAATACCAATTATGCAAAAAAATTATTGGTCGAAAATGGTTTTGATATAGGCGAAAGCACGACACCTATTATTCCGATACATGTAGGTGATGATATTAAAACATACCAATTGGCAACCTTGATGTTACAAGATGGTGTTTATGTCAATCCGGTTGTACATCCTGCTGTCGAAAAAGGTAAAGCAATTTTACGTTACTCACTTATGGCAACTCATACCAAAGAACAAATTGATCGTTCAATAGACAGCCTGATTAAGTCAAGCAAAAAACTTTAAGAATAACTAAAAAATTTATTTATGGCACCTTTAGAAATCAAAGAAGTTCAGTCTAAAAAAGATTTGAAAAAATTTATTGCATTTCCTGATAAGCTTTATAAAGATAATCCTTACCGGGTGCCGCCATTGCATACCTTCGAAATGTCAACCTTGGACAAAACCAAAAATCCTGCTTTTGAGTTTTGTGATGCCAAATATTGGTTGGCATATCGTGATGGAAAGATCGTGGGAAGAATCGCAGGTATTATCAACAAAAAATCTAATGAGATATGGCAGGAAAAAAATGTACGCTTTGGTTGGATAGATTTTGTTGAAGATAAAGAAGTTGCCGATGCCTTGCTCAACAAAGTAATTGAATGGGGAAAACAACAAGGTATGACCGGTATTCACGGTCCTTTGGGTTTTACTGATATGGATTTGGAAGGCATGCTCGTGGAAGGTTTTGACGAACTGTCAACACAAGCAGAAATATACAATTATCCGTATTATCCTCAGTTTATGGAAGCACTTGGTTTTCATAAAGATACTGATTGGTTGCAAATGGAATTAGATTTGCATATCAAAGAAGTTCCACCTAAAATAAAACGGATTTCTAAATTGGTTCAAGACAAATATGGATTGAAATATAAAAAGTTTAAAAGCTCAAAAGAAATTAAACCATATGCCCAACAGTTATTTGATTTGATTAACCTTTCTTACAAAGACTTATACGGCTTTGTGCCGCTGACACAAAAGCAAATCGATTATTATACCAAAATGTATTTTGATATGGTCAATCCGAAATATGTCGGTATGGTGGTTGATAAAGATGATAAACTAATCGGTTTTGGCTTAGGCTTTTTATCTTTGTCCAAAGCCATGCAAAAAGCCAAAGGAAAAATGTTGCCG
The DNA here is from genome assembly GCA_026993355.1 of Flavobacteriales bacterium. GTDB lineage: Bacteria > Bacteroidota > Bacteroidia > Flavobacteriales > Flavobacteriaceae > WGBX01. Next base: position 21,222 of record JALWTX010000002.1, read on the forward strand.
TTTGGTTGGTTTTACTTGCTCAAGGCCATGTATTTTAATGATACCATAGATTTATTATTGCATGCAGTTCATCCTGATTATCAAGGTAAAGGCGTGCCGGCTATTTTTTACGAAAATATGACGCAGGCTTGTATTGATAACGGAGTGACCAAAGCTATTACCAGTCATATTTTAGAAGACAATAAACCATCCTTACAAATGTTCAAAAATTTTAAACACCGCCAACATATGCGCCGCCGGATTTATGCCAAAGAAATTTAATGAAGAAAACAAATGATGCGTTTATCTAAAAAACTCAGTTTAGTGGATGTGGTTAACTTTATTTTTTGGTTAGCCATTTTCATTTTTTACCTTATTAGCTTTAAGCAATCTGTGTACAAATTACATGGTTTTTTACTCTTAACAGGTTTAGCTCTTTTTACCTTATATATCATCAAAATACGTAGCAAGTCGCATTTAACCAAAGTAGAAAAATACTTATTGTTGATATATCCGGCGATCTTTCTAATCATGATTTTTGATGGCATTCACTTGGTATTGCCTTATATTAATTCAAATGTTTATGACCGCGAATTATATAACATAGACCGATGGTTGTTAGGGGTTAATCCTACGGTTTGGATTGAACGTTTTATCAATCCGTATCTAACCGAATTAATGTACATATTATACTTTTTTTATTTTCCCATGCCCTTAATTATATTAGGCTATTTGTATCAGAAAAAACAATATAAAGCGCTGGATAAAGCCTTGGTATTTATGTTTATTACCTACTATGGTGCTTATCTGCTTTATTTTTTAGTGCCCGCATTGGGCCCTCGTTTTTATCCCGAATTAGTAGCCCGGCAAAAAGTATCGTTAGATGGTTTATGGTTGACCGACCTCATTCGTAATACCATCAGCTCATTAGAGCACAATAAATTTGATGCTTTCCCCAGCTTGCATACCGCTATTACCTTGGCTACTGTACTTATTGTAGCCCAATACCGTAAAAAATGGTTGTGGTTTTTTATCCCGGTAATGACAGGCATTTTTATTTCTTTAATTTATTGTCGTTACCATTATTTTATCGATATGATTGGTGGGGTCATTTGGACATTTATTGCTTTTTGGTTGACCGAAAAATTTTACGATAAATTATATCAAAAATATTTTGTTACTTTTATACACGATTAAACTTATTTCCTTTAAGCCCATGATAAAAAAAAATAATAACTGGCTTGATTTTGACCGTAATGATATTCATACATACATTATTTTACTTAGTGCGCCTGTTCTATTAACCATTTATCGCTATCATGCCTACCCGGGTTATTTTACGCCTGATATAGATTTTGTCTCAGCAGCTGACCAAAATTTAAGTATCAACCAATTTTTGCGTTTTTTCGGTTTATTTTTTGTTTTACCGGCGCTATATATCAAATTTGTGATGCACAAGTCATTAAAAGATTTTGGCTTGGGCTTGGGCGATGTCAAAACCGGTTTAAAAATTCTTAGTGTACTCATTCCGGTGGTGGTTATAGCTATTTATTTTGCGGCTAAAATGCCTGATGTGCAATCAGAATATCCCCTGGCAAAGTCTTTATTAACCGACCGGTCAAAATTGGCTTTTTATGAATTGGCTTATGTGGTGTTTTATTATATAGCTTGGGAATTTTATTTCCGGGGATTTTTATTATTTGGGCTTAAAGACCGTTTTGGCGCTTTCAATGCGGTTCTTATACAAACCATTTCTTCATGCTTAGTCCATATAGGGAAGCCTGAAGGCGAAATTATCGGGTCGATAATAGTCGGCATCATATTCGGCCTTATTGCACTTAGAACCAGATCGATATGGTATGTTTTTATTTTACATGCCTTAATAGGTGTTTTAACCGATTTATTTATAATATACCAGTAAATTCAAAAATATGAAAATTTTAGTAACGGGTGCCAATGGTTTTATCGGCAGCAATTTGGTTAAACGATTGGTTTCAGAAGGACACCAAGTCAAAAGTTTAGTGCGTAAAACCTCTGATTTGACCTTTTTAGATGGCGTGTCAACCGAATTGGTTTATGGTGATATTTCTCATCCGCAAAGTTTGGAACAAGCACTACAAGACGTTGATCAAGTATTTCATGTTGCCGGATTGGCAGCCGATTGGGGACCTTATAAGTTATTTCATAATATAAATTTTGTGGGGACCCAAAATGTGGCAAAGGCCGCAGCTCAAGCGGGTGTCGATAAAATGATTTATATCAGCACGGTGGCTTTTCATGGTTTTGGTAAAATAAATATGACCGAAGACTCTCCCGTCGCTGATAAGCTAATACCTTATGCTCAAACTAAATATATGGCAGAACAGTGGCTGTGGTATTTTCAAAATAAAACGGATATGAAAATTACAGCCGTGCGGCCCGGCAATGTGTATGGGGTAAATGATCGTACTTTTATGCTTAAATATTTAGAGGCCATGAAAACCGGCAAATTTATGGAAGTCAATAAAGGGCGCAGTAAAACCTGTCCGGTTTTTATTGACAACCTTATTGACATCATTACCTTAGTAAGCCGTGAAGACAAAGCAAACGGTCAAGCCTTTATAGCCACAGATGGTTTAGATATCAATTGGCATACTTTTAACACCAAATTAGCTGAAGCATTGGGGGTAAAATTGCCCAAAGTATCCGTTCCTTACGCGGTAGCCTATCCGGTGGCCAAAATTTATTATGAGATTCATAAAAGTTTGGGCTTAAAGTCCGAGCCTTTTTTAACCCCTTACCGGATCAAGAATGGAGGAAAAGATTACCATTTTAGTATACAAAAACTTAAAAAATATTTTGGTTACCAACCTCAAACAGATTTAGATCCGGCTATTGAAAAAACAGTTAGATGGTACAAATCTTTACCATCAAAATAAACTTCCGGGCTTATAAAAATTGATGATAACTATTTAATCAAGACTTAAAACATTCGGCTTATCTTTTGTATTTTTGTAAAAAGCCGACTTATGAGTTCATTTTTTAAATTAAACAAAAACAAGAAATTTTCTTATACGCCGCGTTATTATGATGAGCGTAAAGAAAGACTGGATAATCTTAAAAAACAATATGGCGATGAAGAAACCACTGCCGAACAGCGTATCCGCGGGAAAATAAGACGCCCGCGAAAGCAAACAATGCCCGGTATTTTTTCCGGGGCAAGCATGCGGACTTTCTTAATTTTGGGTATTTTGGTTTTAATCGTATATTATTTATTGCGTAAGTACAATTTGTTTTAATGAAAACAGGAAGAATTAAGCTTTTACCTGACCATGTTGCCAATCAGATTGCGGCTGGTGAAGTCGTGCAAAGACCGGCTTCCGTCGTCAAAGAATTAATGGAAAATGCTTTGGATGCCGGTGCTGACGATATTAAATTAATTATTAAAGACGGTGGCAAAAGCCTTATTCAGGTGGTTGACAATGGCAGCGGAATGAATCCCGTTGATGCCCGGATGGCTTTTGAGAGGCATGCAACCAGCAAAATTGCCACTGCAACCGATTTGTTCCGTCTGCAAACCAAAGGCTTTAGAGGTGAAGCATTGGCTTCTATTGCAGCTGTAGCGCATGTCGAAATGAAAACCAAAGCAGCCGGTGAAGAATTAGGAACGTTTATTAAAATTGAAGGAAGTAAAATAGTTAAACAAGAACCTGTTGCCACCCAAAAAGGGACGTCTATCGCCGTTAAAAATTTGTTTTATAATATTCCGGCACGGCGTAAGTTTCTCAAGTCTATTCAAGTCGAAATGCGTCATGTCAATGAAGAATTTTACCGTTTGGCATTGGCACACCCGCAAATTTCTTTTAGCCTTATTCACAATGGGCAAATAGTTTATCAATTACCAAAATCTAAGCGTTTGCAACGTATTAGCAATTTGTTTGGCCATAAATTGCAAGCCCAGTTGGTCCCTGTAAATGAAGAAACCGATTATATTAAAATTGCCGGTTATATTGGTAAGCCGGAACATGTCAAGCTTAAAAGAGGCTTGCAATATTTTTTTGTCAATAACCGCTTTATTAAAAGTTCTTATTTAAACCATGCCTTGTTGTCAGCATATGAAGGTTTAATAAAAGAAAAAACTTACCCGCCATATTTTGTCTTTTTTGATATTGACCCTCAACATATTGATGTCAATATTCATCCCACCAAAACAGAAGTGAAATTTGATGACGAACAAACAGTTTATTCTATCCTGAAGGTTGCAGCAAAGCATAGCTTGGGACAGTTTAATTTGACGCCCTCTATGGACTTTGATCACCGTCCGGATTTGGAGGTGCCTTATGACTATAAAAATAAGGCCCCTAAGATGCCTGCGATTAATGTTGACCCCGAATTTAATCCTTTCAAAGAAGAAGACACAAGTTTTCCGGCCAAAATTCGTCCACAACGCATTGAAAAAAATATCGCTTATTGGGATAGTTTGATGAGTGAAATGCAACAAACAACCCAAGATTTGACATCAGAAATATCGCCCACTACGGGCACTTTGTCTTTAGATGTTGAAAGCAGTATTAACCAATCGGCACTCCAGTTTAAACAAAAATACATTATAACAACCAAAGATGATCAGTTACTGATAATTCATCAGCAGCGGGCACACGCATTGGTCTTATTTCACGAATTAATTCAACAATTAAAACACCACACTATTCCTTCGCAACAGCTTATTTTTCCGGTAGAAATACAATTGTCCCTTCAAGACATTGATTTGCTAAAAGCGAACGCAGACAAAATTGCAGAAATAGGCTTTGATGTAGATTTTGCTTCCCATAGTGTTTTGGTCAAAGGTGTGCCTATGCAATTGAAAACACTGGCCATTACCGATATATTTGAACAGATTATTCAAGAACTAAGCTTGACGGCGCCGGATAAACTTCATCAAATTGAAGAAAAAATAGCTATGATTATTGCCGAGAAATCAGCGATTAAAACCGGTCAAAAATTAGAACCTGCTACCATGCAAACTTTGTTGCGTGATTTGTTTCGTTTACCGGCGCGTTGGTTATTTAAGGGTAAAAAAGTTTTGGAAGCCATGAATCCGGCGCAAATAGATATGAAATTCGATTTATAAACGCGCGTATTTTTGTCATGTAAAATCTAAACAGATGAAAGAAGTTCAAACCATTATTAACGATATAAAACAAGGTCATTTTAAACCGGTATATTTTTTGGCAGGTGAAGAGACTTTTTTTATCGACCAAATCAGCCAATATATTGAGCAAAATGTCTTGCCCGATGAGGCCAAAGGTTTTGATCAAATGCTTGTTTACGGACTCGATGTCAATTTGCCCGATTTAATTCTGCAAGCCAGACGCTTTCCAATGATAGGAGACAAGCAAGTTATAATTGTCAAAGAAGCACAGCATTTATTTAAGAAAAAAGCAGATCATGAAGCTTTAGAATCCTATTTAAATCAGCCTGCCGATACAACTATTTTGGTTTTTAACTACAAATATAAAAAGCTGGATAAGCGAAAAAAAATCTATAAACAAATTGTTAAAAAAGGCGTTTATTTTGAGAGTAAAAAACTATATGAATCGGAAACGTTGAACTGGATTGAACAAACTGTTAAGCAAATGGGGCACAATATTGATGTCAAAAGTGCGCAAATGTTAATCGATTTTTTAGGAACAGACCTTTCCAAAATATATAATGAACTAAAAAAACTGAAAATTGTATTAGATGCTAAAACGGCCATTACACCGGAGATAATCGAAAAAAACATAGGTATTAGCAAGGATTATAATAATTTTGAATTAAAATCGGCGGTCGCCTCCGGAAACTATTTAAAGGCACAAAAAATTATCAATTATTTTTCTGCCAATCCCAAAGAACATCCCATGGTGTTAACAATAACGGTTTTACATAATTTCTTCAGAGACTTATTTATCTATCACAGTCTTAACGATAAATCTTCGTATGCTGCAGCCAAAGCTTTGGGGATTAATCCTTATTTTATAAAAGAATATCGAATAGCAGCCGGAAAATATCCCATGAAAAAAGTAACAACTAATATAGCGGCGCTTACAGAGGCAGATTTAAAGAGTAAAGGTGTAATGGCCGGAAGTTTGACACACCGGGATATATTAAACGAACTTTTGTTTAAATTAATGCATTAAAAATTAAGACGTCTATTTAATTAAATTGATAATTCTGCGATAAATTAATCTCTTTCTGCTGAATAATTCTTATTTTTGACCCTCAAAAATAATTAAAAATGAATCAAACCAGCAATCAATCTTTAACCAAAGAGCAAGCCATTGCTTACGAAGATAAATATGGCGCACACAATTATCACCCCTTACCGGTGGTTTTAACCAAAGGAAAAGGTGTTTATGTTTGGGATGTGGATGGCAAAAAATATTTCGATTTTTTATCTGCCTATTCTGCCGTTAATCAAGGTCATGGTCACCCAAAAATTGTGAATGCTCTAAAAGAGCAAGCCGAACGTTTGGCCTTGACTTCCAGAGCTTTTTATAATGATAAATTAGGACAATATGAAAAGTTTGCCACCGAGTATTTCGGTTTTGACAAACTTTTACCGATGAATACGGGTGCCGAGGCAGTTGAAACAGCCATTAAGTTGGCACGAAAATGGGCTTATGAAAAAAAAGGAATTCCCGAAAATTCCGCCAATATCATTGTAGCTAAAGGAAACTTTCATGGTCGAACAACCACGATTGTGTCATTTTCTAATGACCCGGAAGCCCGGGACAATTTTGGTCCTTTTACCCCGGGTTTTACCAAAATTCCCTATGACGACTTAAATGCTTTGGAAGAAGCCATAAAAGCCAACCCTAATACCATTGCTTTTTTAGTAGAACCCATTCAAGGAGAAGCAGGGGTTTATGTCCCTAGCGAAGGTTATTTAAAAGGTGCCAAAGAAATTTGCGAAAAATATGGTTGTTTATTTATTGCCGATGAAGTACAAACCGGTATTGCACGCACCGGAAAATTATTAGCGGTCGATCATGAAAATGTTAAACCTGATATTCTCATCTTAGGCAAAGCCTTGTCCGGTGGGGTTTATCCCGTATCTGCCGTTTTGGCTAATGATGATATTATGTTAAGCATCAAACCGGGGCAACATGGTTCGACTTTTGGCGGAAACCCTATCGCAGCCAATGTCGCTATTGCTGCTTTGACAGTGGTAAAAGATGAAAAATTGGCCGAAAATGCCGATAAAATGGGTCGTATTTTCCGTGATGAAATGCAAAAAGTGGTTGATCAGTCCAAATTTGTCAAACAAGTCAGAGGCAAAGGTTTGCTCAATGCCGTTGTTATTGATGATACGGAAGACAGTGATACGGCATGGAATATTTGTCTTAAATTAGCTGATAACGGTCTTTTGGCCAAACCTACCCATGGTAATATCATCCGTTTTGCACCACCATTAGTTATTGATGAAGCTCAATTGCGGGAAGCATTGGATATTATTAAAAAAACGATTGCTGATTATGAGCAAGAAAACCTATAACAAGCCCAAAAGGGTGCAATTTTTGTATTTCCTCCTGTTTTTTATCTCAGGAGGGATACTTTTTTATATTAAAACCTTGCCCGATCAAGATCAAAGTTTGGGTGTTATGTTGGTTTTGTTGGCTATTTTAATGTATAGCTTACTCAAATCGACTAAAAATTGGGCTTATGACAATCCAAAGCCTAAAGAGGAGGAAGAATCAGAAGAAAAACCGGTATACAAAGAAAAAAATATTCCTTCTTTGGAAGAAATGACCAAAAATTTGCAAGACAAAAACCCTAAAAAATTATAACATGAAAATTGGTGACAAAGTTTCGGTTCTTGATGATGACTTATGCGGCATTGTCACCTTAATCAAAGATAATCTTGTCACTTTTGAAACGTCTGAAGGCTTTTCTTACCAATATCCTAAAAGTCAGTTGGTTTGTTTGACAGATGAATTGACGAATAATATTAATCTGCATTTTTTAAAAGATAAAGAGCCAATTGGTACAGTTCATCCGAAACTAAATCCCAAAAAACCACCTGTTTTTGATTTGCATATCGACAAACTTTTAAAAAATCACCGGCATTTATCACCGGGCCAAAAATTATCCATTCAACTTAAGGAAGTTGAGTCTATTTTGAACCGTTTTAAACGTCAACATTACAGAGAATTAGTTTTAATTCACGGGCAGGGTAAAGGTATTTTAAGGAAAGAAATAGAAAAAATATTGCGTCACAAAGGTTTTGAATATACCGATGCTTCTTATCGGCTGTATGGCGACGGCGCTATTTTGGTATTAAAATAAACCTTCTATGCTTCTAATTGCTTTAAGTTAGTAATCGCATGGTTTACCGTATTTATTTGATCAAATACAAGATACAAACGGGCCGTATTATTGATTTTCTTTTCTTTAAATTGGCAACAGCCGGTTTTTTGTACTTTTTGTAAAATATGTTGGAAAATACCGGTTTGATAATAGGCGTCATCCGGATTTGATACAAAATAGGCCAACATTTTACCTTTCTTAATCACAATTTTTTCAAATCCGAGTTTTTGGGCTTGCCATTTTAGTTTAACAGATTCTAACAAATCTATACTGGCAGGGGGCAATTTGCCGAAACGGTCTTCCAATTTTTTTCTGAAAGTTTCTAATTCTTCCGGCGTTGCTATGTTTGCCAATTCATTATAAAGTGTAAGTCGCTCACTCGATACGCTGATATAATCGTGCGGAAAGAGGATTTCAAAATCTGTTTCAACTTGGGTTTCAATTTGGTAAGCAGGTGTTTTTCCTTCCTTTTCAAACAAATGTTTAAATTCATTTTGTTCTAATTCGGCAATGGCTTCTTTGAGTATTTTTTGGTAAGCATCAAACCCCATTTCATTAATAAACCCACTTTGTTCGGCGCCTAACAAATCGCCGGCGCCCCTTATTTCCAAATCTTTCATCGCAATTTGAAAACCACTGCCTAATTCGGTATAGGTTTCAATGGCTTCCATGCGTTTGCGCGCATCATAAGTCAGCGTAGAGTAGGGCGGTGTGATGAAGTAGCAAAATGCTTTTTTATTACTTCGGCCTACTCGGCCACGCATTTGGTGTAGATCTGCCAATCCGAACTGATGGGCATTATTGATGAAAATAGTATTGGCATTGGGGACATCCAGACCATTTTCTATAATGGTTGTGGCAACTAACACATCAAATTCGCCATTGATAAAATCCAACATAATACGTTCCAGTTTTTTACCTTCCATTTGTCCATGGCCAATACCGATTCGGGCGTCGGGAACCAAGCGTTGTAACATACCGGCCACTTCTTTTATGTTCTCAATCCGGTTGTGTATAAAATATACTTGTCCTTTACGTTGAATTTCGTAACTGATGGCATCTCGGATAATTTCTTCATCAAAACGAATGACTTGCGTTTCTATAGGGTGCCGGTTGGGCGGCGGTGTGTTAATTACCGACAAGTCGCGTTCATTAATTAAAGAAAATTGTAAAGTTCGTGGGATAGGCGTAGCGGTTAAAGTCAGCGTGTCGATGTTTTTACGAATGACTTTTAGTTTTTCTTTGACCGAAACCCCAAATTTCTGTTCTTCATCTATAATCATCAGCCCCAAGTCTTTATATTTTATTTTGTCACTGACCAAGGCGTGTGTTCCAATGATGATGTCAATTTTTCCTTCGGCCAAATCTTTTTTAATCTGTGTTTTTTCTTTGGCAGTGCGAAAACGGTTAAGATAATCGACTACGACCGGAAAACCTTTTAAACGTTCGCTGAAAGTTTTATAATGTTGAAAAGCCAAAATGGTGGTTGGTACCAGTACGGCCACTTGTTTGCCATTGTCCACCGCTTTAAAAGCCGCTCTGATTGCCACTTCAGTTTTTCCAAAACCTACATCGCCACAGACCAAACGGTCCATGGTTTTGTCGCTTTCCATATCGGCTTTTATGTCTTGTGTGGCTTTGTACTGGTCGGGTGTATCTTCGTATATAAATGAGGCTTCCAACTCATTTTGCAGATAACTATCCGGTGCATATTGGGTACCTTTTTCCAATTTGCGTTCGGCATATAACTTAATAATGTCAAACGCCAGTTCTTTAAGGCGCTTTTTGGTTTTTTGTTTTAATAATTTCCATGCACCGCTGCCAAGTTTATTGACTTTTGGTTCGCGTCCGTCTTTGGCATTATATTTACTTATTTTGTGCAAGCTGTGAATGCTGACAAAGAGTCTGTCAGCATTTTTGTAAATAATCTCGATGACTTCTTGTTGTTTTCCATTGCGTTCAATAGTTTGTAAGCCGCCAAATTGACCAATGCCATGGTCTATATGGGTAACATAATCTCCTTCTTTTAGCCCGGTTAGTTCTTTTAAGGTTACGGCTTGTTGTTTTGCAGCTTGCCGTCTGATTTTAAAACGGTGGTAACGTTCAAATATTTGATGATCGGTATAAATAGCCAAATGATTGACAGGATCAACAAAACCGCGATAAATAGGTAAAACTAAAGTTTGAAAATCAACTTCAGCTTCCATGTCATTAAAAATGTCGTGAAAACGTTGCGCTTGTTGTTCGTTGGTGCAAAAAATAAGATTTTTTAATCCATTGATCGTATTTTGTTGCAAATTTATTATCAATAAATCAAAACTTTTGTTAAAGACCGGTTGTGGCTGAATTTTAAAATCGATTTGTACCGGGGTTTCAGACGTATTTTCAAGTATTTGAAAGTTGTCTAATTTTTTTTTAAAACCTTGTGCATGACAAAATAAATCGGCAGGCTTTAAATGTTTTATTTCCGTATTTAATTTGTCGAATTGTAATTGGGCTTTTTCATACAGTTTGTCTAAATCAGACAAACATAAATTTCTGTTTTTGAGGTAGATAAGACTGTTTTTTTTGATAAAGTCTAAAAAGCTTTGACGTTGTTGTACTACTGTTTTGTCAGACAAGTTAGGAATAATCTGTACCGCTTTCAGTTGTTTGTTTGACAATTGTGTTTCGATATCAAAACTGCGAATACTTTCGACCGTATCCCCAAGCAATTCGATACGATAAGGTTCGTCATCGCCAAAAGAATAGACATCGAGAATGCCGCCACGGATGGAAAACTCACCGGGCTGTGTCACAAAATCTACTTGTTCAAACTTATATTCAAACATCAGATCGTATAAAAAATCCATCGACAAATTATCGCCTGTTTTTATTTTCAGCGTGTGATTTAACAATTCTTTTTTGATCACAACCTTTTCAAACAAAGCCGCAGGATAGGTAACAATGATTTGCGGTTTTTGTCTGGATTGTAAATGATTCAAAACCTTAGCCCTTTGTAAAACATTAGCGTTGTCCGTTTCTTCTATTTGATAAGCACGCCGGTATGATTCCGGAAAAAAAAGTACTTTATTTTCGCCGGCAAGCGATTGAAAATCATTGTAAAAATAGGCTGCTTCTTCTTTATTCTCCATAATCAGAAGCAAGGTTCTATTTTGCTTTTGGTGCAATGCAGTCAGTACAAAACTCAAAGCAGACTCTCGTAAATTTTGCAGCCCTATAACTTTTTGAGATGTTAGCGCTTGCGTTAGTTGCTGTAAAGCCGGACTATGTTTGTATGTGTCTATGAGGTTTTCTTTTTCCAATGATTTTCTTTTATTGCAAATATAAGGTGCTTAATGCAAAGATAAAAGTTTGAAATATTGACATTGCATCTTTATTATAATTTTTGCTTTTCAATCTAATGACACAACAAAAAACCATTAAAATTTAGGTAAAAATCCTTAAATTCGCAGCTTAAAAATTGCTATAGTATGAACAAAAAATTAATAATAATCGCTTTAGGTGGTAATGCTTTGTTAAGAAATGGACAAAAAGGTACCATTGCAGAACAAAAAAGAAATGTTCGTGAAACATTAGAAAATATTTTCCCTTTAATTCAACAAGGACATAATTTAATAATAACCCACGGAAATGGCCCGCAAGTAGGGTATATATTGCTGAAAAATGATGCCGGTGAACAAGTTTATGCAGTTCCGCAAGTGCCTTTGGATGTAGCCGTGGCCGATACACAAAGTGAAATAGGCTACTTGATCCAAAGCGAATTGTCAAGCTTGCTTAAAAAACACCAAGTTGACCGTGATATTTTATCTACTAATACCATGGTAGAAGTTTCTGCTGCTGATGATGCTTTTCAGCACCCGACTAAAAGAGTAGGAAAGACCTATTATAACCAAGCGGAGGTCGATAAATTAAAAAATGATAAAGGATGGTTGTTTAAAGAAGAAACCAAAAACGGTAAAACCGGCTGGCGCCGGGTGGTTCCTTCGCCTAAGCCTGTCGATATATTGAGCAAAAACACCATTAAAAATTTAGCAGATAATGGGACTATTGTTATTGCCGTTGGTGGTGGTGGCGTCCCGGTTACCATTAAGGATGGTAAAATACAGGGTGCAGAAGCCGTTATTGATAAAGATTTGGCCAGTGCCTTGTTAGCCCGTCAAATAAATGCTGATCAGTTTATTATTTTGACTGATGTCCCTTTTGTGTATCTTGACTATGGCACACCTGCACAAAAGCCTTTAAAAGAAATAAAGGTAGATGTGGCCAAAAAATATATGGCTGAAGGAAAATTTGGCGAAGGTAATATGGCGCCAAAAATTCAAGCGGCCCTTAATTTTATTGAACAAGGTGGTAAAGAAGTGCTGATAACAGATTTGGAAGGTGTTAAAAATCAATCGGGTACTAAAATAATTGCTTAATTATATAATAAAATAATTGCCTATCTTTGTCATATTTTACTTTGGCAACTTATAGATAAATAAATTTTAAATACATATGGAAGATTTTGACCAACAATGGGCAAAAGTAATCGATTTTTTTAAACAAAAATTTACCGATGGCGAAACACCTGATATAGACACCATTCTTTTTTTGATTGGTATTCAGGAGTTGGGCATGATAAAGCCCAAATTTACCAAAGATGAGAAAATAAATTTGATGCATATAGCAACATGTAAGCTTTTAGAGCCTTATGGTTATTATGAATTTTCGCATAGAGATGAAGAAGGCTGGCCGCATTATAAGCGTATTAAAAAGCCTGAAGCCGGAACCGATCAAAATAAGTTGATAAAGGAAGCAATAATCAATTATTTTACCGATCAAAACTTGCTATAATATATGAAAAAGAGGTTGGTTTTATTGTTAGTTTTATCCATTGGACTTAGTTCTGCACAAAGTTTAAAAAAGCGACAAATTGAGGCAAAAAATTTTGTAAAAAATGTCCGTATCCGGGAAGTTTTAGACACAATGTTGTGGGCCAAAGAAGCAGCTATATTTAATAATACGGAAAAATTATTTAAACAAAATGGCTTAGATATTAAAAAAGATCACGATTATGATTTTTTTCAATCACGTTTAATGCATCAATTTCTATTTTCAAAACGTGCCATTATTAAGCAAGTTGAATATCATTATAAACATATCCCTTATGAGCAAATAGTAGCTTATAATAAGGCTATCAAAAAAGGTAAATTGCAACAAGTAATTCATGATTCCGGTTTGTATGAGATGCTTTTGCGTTTATTAGATGAGGAATTGTCACAGGTCAAGCAAAGGACCATTCCAAAGTACATTGAATTTTTAGTTAATAAGCATAAGCCTATTCCTTTAAAGATAACTTACAATGGTAATCAAACAAAAATTGAGCGTTTGCCATTAGATATTTTTGTCGTAACAAATAATGCCGATTATAAAAAGATTTCTATTTTAGATAAAAAGAAGGGGGTAATTTTAAAACCTGATGGCTATACTTATGATCAAATTCAAAAAATTGTTGTTGTTTATAAGGGGCAAACCTTTGACTTCAAGCCTGATAAGGCAGTAGATTTATACCCACATCAATTTAAAGAGGTGAACAGTATGATTTCTAAATACAGTTATAACCAAATACCTGTTTGGCAATTAGATATTTTGGAACATCATCATACCATTGGGATAAAATTGACCAATGTGGTTGAATCTAAAGTCGTTAAAAGCCGGACAGAAAAAAATGCCATAAAAAAAACAAGTACGATAGATTAAGATCGATTTATTCTGCTAATTTTTTCCAACCTATTTTTTTCATGTTTCGGGTAATTAAAAAACCCGCAATTAAAGCCACAATAAAATATAAGATGGCTAATTGATAGTTTTTAAATATAAGCTTGCCAATACCAAACAAGGTAAAAATAACCATTAAACTTCCTAAAAACCAATTGGCAAACATCAATACAAAACCTTTATCTCCTTTTACATCTGGCAATTGTTGCGCTATTGGTTTCCAGCCAATTCCGCCCGGATGCACTTTGGTATAAAAACTTTTAAGTTTATTATTAGAAGTCGGTTTTGTTTTGAAGGTTATCAATATCCACCAAAATGTTGACCAAGCCACTACGCTTAGTAAAATAATGGGATAATCGTCACTCAAGTTTAAGCCTAAACCAAATTTTTTACTAATTAAAAATGGCAATAAAACATAAGGTGCAAGCATAGCGGTAATTTCACTCCAAGCATTAATACGCCACCAAAACCATCTTAAAATCAGCACCAAACCAATACCGCCGCTCGCTACTAAAATAAATTGCCATGCGGCGCTAATTTGTGTGATCTGAGTGGTAATAATTAAAGCAATAAACATTAGAACAAAAGTGGTAATGCGTGATATTTTGACGTAATATTTTTCTGATGCGCCGGGTTTGACAAAGGGGCGGAATAAATCATTTACAATATAAGATGTCCCCCATACTGTTTGCGAAGCAATGGTAGACATGTAAGCCGCAAAAAATGCTGCCAGCATAAGCCCCAGCAAACCGCTGGGAAGTAAGTCGCGAATTAACATCACATATGTTGCCCCTTTGTCTTTGGCTTCCGGATACATAATCAGGGCAACAATGGCCGCCAAAATCCATGGCCATGGACGAAGGGCATAATGTGCTATGTTAAACCATAAGGTGGCAAATAAAGAATGTTTTTCATTTTTTGCCGACATCATGCGCTGTGCAATATAACCGCCGCCACCCGGTTCGGCGCCCGGATACCAACTGGCCCACCACTGAACCCCCAAATAGGTAAAAAGAGCTGTTAAACTCAACTTTAACACGCCATGACCACTATCTGTTTGAATGGGCTGAACTGTTTCAGCACTATGCCGGATATTTGGCAAAAAATCAAATAACCATTTTTGTTGACTTAAACTGCTTTTTAAGCCATCGATGCCGCCAACATGTTTGACTGCATAAATTGCCAGGGCGATGCTGCCGGTCATTGCCATGACAAATTGAAAACTGTCAGTAATGGAAACCCCCATTAAACCAGACATGGAGGCATAAATTGCAACAAAAAACATCATTAAGCCGACATAAAAAAGATGAGCGGTGAAATGTATGCCTAATACATTAAATTCATGTATGCCGAAAATACTTAAATCAGGAAACATAACTTGTAATATCTTAACCATTGCCAAATTCACCCACGCAATAACAATGGCATTCATTAAAATACCGATATAAACCGCGCGAAAACCCCGTAAAAATTTGGCTGGTTTTCCTTCATAACGAATATCAACAAATTCTGCATCGGTTAAAATATTGGCGCGTCGCCATAAACGGGCAAAAAAGAATACAGTTAAAATGCCGCCAAAAACCATATTCCACCATAACCAATTACCGGCTATGCCATTTTTAGAAACCAATTCGGTAACAGCCAAAGGTGTATCGGCAGCAAAGGTTGTTGCTACCATGCTGGTGCCGGCAATCCACCAGGGCAAATTTCGTCCGCTTAGAAAAAAATTACTGGTATTTTTCCCGGCTTTTTTTGAGAAATAAAATGAAATAGCAAAACTTATAATGAAATAGGTAAGGATAATTATCCAATCTAATGTAGAAACATGCATATTTGAACTTTTAAAAAAATTAGATTCAAAAGTACTAAATATGTTATAATGCTACAATTTTTTTTAATAGGTTATAGGATTAAAGTTGTTGAAATGTTAAAATAAATAAATAAAAAATTTTTCTTGACTTTAATAGTTTTTTTGTTGTATATTTGCACCACAATATCGCGGGATAGAGCAGTAGGTAGCTCGTCGGGCTCATAACCCGAAGGTCGCAGGTTCGAGTCCTGCTCCCGCTACTTTTCAAGGCTAAAATGCTGATTGTCAGCATTTTAGCCTTTTTGGTTTTAAAATTGAGTCAATCTGGCGCCAAATTTTGTTCCTTTTATTGTCCAATAAGGAATAAAAAAAATGCCTAATTCTAAAAATTTATTAGAGTTTAAGCCGGTATTTTTTTATTAAAATTTTTATCTTTGCAACTGAATGTCAGTTGTATGGAGCATGGTTTCATACGTAAAACATACAACGAATGCACTTCTGTATGTTTCTGACTTTTTTTAAATTAATAAATCCGGTTGTATAGAGTAGGCGTTCTATATGTAAAACATACAACGGCAGCAGTCCTGTATGTTTCCGGTTTATTATTCAGCTATTTTGAAGCAAATTCATTGTATAAATACTTTCTGCCGGAATATCCATTTGACCATCTTCCCAAGTCAAATGTCCAAATGCTATTGAAACGTTTTTGAAACGTTTTTTATCTCTGAATTGCGTTGTCATCGGATTGTGAGATTTAAAAAGAAAATCTTTAAAATCAGCAATTCTTTTTTCTCCGTTGTCAAAAACAACTTTCAGTTTATAATCTGATAAATATTTTACTTTTGTTATTTTCTTAAAACTTATTTTTTCCTTTAATATAAAAAATTTTATCCAAGCATCAATAATATTCTTCTTTTCTTGATTTATCAAAGCTTTTAAATTTTTCATTTGAGGTTTTGTTAATGGCTTTTTGCCGGCAACTACTTTATAAGCAATTCTAGCAATCTTTGAGTTTTTTATACAGGTTGAGATCCTATTTATTATGTGCTTGATTTTCAGGAGGAATAAAATATGAATTTAATACAGAAAATAGTTTAATTATATATCTTTTGTAAAAAGAAATTTATTAATTTTGCAAACGCTATCTGCAGGACGGAAAAGGATAGCGAATAGATTGATTTTCAAAGTTTAACAACTTTCATTTTAATATGCCTGACTTTTCCGGTTAAAATGAAATACAAATATTAAAAAAATCAGCATATGTCTGAAGAACAAAAAAAACAAGAAGCCGCAGCGCAAGAGAAAGCGACTGAGGTGCAAGCACAAGCGGAAGAAGTAAAAGAAAAAGATCCGCAACAATTTTTAGAAGACTTTAATTGGGAAGCCTATGAAGAAGGAATTGAACCCATTAAAGATGACAAACTCGTAGAGTTTGAAAAATTGGTTGAAGAAAAAATTAAAGTGCTTGACGAAAATGAAGTAATTGAAGGCACGGTGACCGCAATTACTGACCGCGATGTTATCGTTGATATCAATTCAAAATCTGAAGGTGTTTTACCGCGTAACGAGTTTCGTTACAATCCGGATTTGAAAGTTGGTGACAAGGTTGAGGTAATGGTGGTGCGTAAAGAAGATAAAAACGGCCAATTGGTTTTATCTCATAAGCGCGCACGCCAATTAAAAGCTTGGGAACGTGTAAACGAAGCCCTTGAAAAAGATGAAATTGTAAAAGGTTATGTCAAAGCTCGTACCAAAGGCGGTATGATTGTCGATGTATTTGGTATTGAAGCTTTCTTACCCGGTTCACAAATTGATGTTAAACCTATCAGAGATTATGATCAATATGTGGGAAAAACCATGGAATTCAAAATTGTTAAAATTAATCCTGAATTTAAAAACGTGGTTGTTTCACACAAAGCACTTATTGAAGCTGACTTAGAAGAACAAAAACGCGAAATCATTTCGCAACTTGAAAAAGGTCAAGTGATTGAAGGCGTGGTGAAAAATATCACTTCTTATGGCGTATTTGTTGACTTAGGTGGTATTGATGGATTAATCCACATTACAGATTTAGCATGGAAACGCATTAATCACCCCAGTGAAGTGGTTAATTTAGATGACACTTTAAAAGTGGTTATCCTTGACTTTGATGAGAAAAAATCAAGAATTCAACTTGGTTTGAAACAATTAGAGCCGCATCCTTGGGATAATTTAGACGAAAATCTTAAAGTAGGCGATAAAGTTAAAGGTAAAGTTTCTGTAATTGCTGACTATGGTGCTTTTGTTGAGGTAGAACCGGGCGTTGAAGGTTTGATTCACGTTTCCGAAATGTCTTGGAGTACACATTTACGTTCTGCTCAAGATTTTGTAAAAGAAGGTGAAGAAGTAGAGGCTGTTGTCTTATCTTTGGACCGCGACGAACGTAAAATGTCACTGGGAATGAAGCAGTTAACACCTGATCCTTGGGCTGATATCGAGAAAAAATATCCTGTAGGATCTAAACACAAAGGAGTGGTGCGTAACTTTACCAACTTTGGGGCTTTTGTCGAGTTAGAAGAAGGCGTTGACGGTTTGATTTATATCTCTGATTTAACTTGGAACAAACGGGTTAAACATCCGTCAGATGTTTTAAATATTGGAGACGAAGTAGAAGTCATCGTTTTAGATGTTGACAAAGAAGGGCGTAAATTAAGTTTAGGTCTTAAACAATTACAAGAAAATGTTTGGGATACTTATGCCGATAAATATGGTGTTGGTACCGAACATGAAGGCGAAGTAAAAGAAGCTGCCGGTAAAGGTGCTACTATTTTGTTGGATGGTGAAGTAGAAGCGTTTGCACCGGGCCGTTTAATGATGAAAGAAGATGGCACGAAACTTAAAAAAGGGGAAAAAGCCAAATTTAAAGTGATTGAATTTGACAAGGACGCCCAAAAAATAGTGGTTTCCCACACCGCTACTTATAAAGAAGAAGAAGCCAGAAATGTGCGCGAAAACAAAGCCAAAATGGAGAGTGAACAAAAAGCAACTTTAGGTGATTTGGATGCTTTGGCACAATTGAAAAAAGATATGGAAAAAGGTAAATAACCTTTATCTATAATTATAAAATATAAGCCGGTTGATTTTGTCAACCGGTTTTTTTATTATTTGTATGACAAAAAAATAAGTAGCCTTTGAATAGGCCACTTATTTAAATAATATGAGATGATTATTTTATTCAAAAATTTCACGACCGGCAAAATGAAAGGATGCTTCAATAATAGCATTTTCATCGCTGTCAGAACCGTGTATGGCATTTTCACCAATAGATGTTGCATATAAGTTTCTGATGGTGCCGGGAGCAGCTTCGGCCGGATTAGTGGCGCCAATAAATGAACGGAAATCTTCAACAGCATTTTCTTTTTGTAAAACTGCAGCCACAATAGGTCCTCGGGTCATAAAGGCAACTAATTCACCAAAAAAAGGACGGTCTTTATGAATAGCATAAAATTTTTCGGCATCACGCTTAGACAATTGAGTCATTTTCATTGCAATAATTTTAAAACCGGCTTGGTTAATTTTATCTAAAATGGCACCAATATGACCATTTTCAACCGCATCGGGTTTAATCATTGTAAAAGTAATATTTCCTGACATATTTTATTGTATTTTAAATTTTTGCAAATATACTAAATTATTCATAAGCCTTGTGGAATGCTGAAAACTTATGCTTATTTTTGAGCATTCAATAATTATTTATCTATGTTCAATCACAAACAAAATCTTTTAAACCGGCTAAAACCGCAGATCCAACAAATCTTAGATTCAGAAAATCCAAAATCTATTAAATTACAAAATATATGCGAGTTGTTGCACCAGCAAATTCCTTATTACAATTGGGTAGGTTTTTATTTTGCGCAACCCGGTGAAAAAAAATTATACTTGCAGCAATATGCCGGAAAGCCAACTGAACATACCGTTATCCCTTTTGGAAAAGGCATATGTGGACAAGTAGCCGTAACGAATCAAAATTTTGTCGTGCCCGATGTGCAAGCACAAGACAATTATATTGCTTGTAGCATGGAAGTAAAATCAGAAATAGTGATTCCTTTGTTTTTTAAGGGTGATAATATTGGCCAAATAGACATTGATTCGCATTCTCCCAATGCTTTTTCCGAGGAAGACGAAGCCTTTTTAACTTGGTTAAATCAACAAATCTCACAAAAAGTTTTTTCTAAATAATATAGCCGGACTTTTTTCTTATTTTTGTTTAAATTATTTTATATGCAACAAATGCTTCAAAATATAAAAGCTTTATTGGAAAAACCTTCTAATTTTTCCATTGTGATACATCGCAACCCTGATGGTGATGCCATTGGTTCAGGTTTGGCTTTACAGACTTTTTTAAATAAATTAGGTCATCAGGTTAGTTTAATTTCACCTAATGAAGTGCCTAATTATCTGAAGTGGCTTCCCAAGACCGATCAAATCATAATTTTTGAAGAAAATCCTGAATTAGCCAAGGAAAAATTGTCAGATGCCGATTTAATTTTTACATTGGATTTCAATGATTTTTCGCGTGTAAGTGGCAACTTTACCAAGTATCTTCAAGAAATTGCCCCATATAAAACTTTTGTGATGATTGATCATCATTTGGAGCCCTCCGAATATGCGCAATTCAAATTTTCAGACCCTGAAAAAAGTTCTACCAGTGAAATGGTCTATGATTTTATCGTTAATTTAGGCTATAAAGATCTGATAGATAAAGATATGGCGACTGATTTATATACCGGTATCATGACCGATACAGGTTCTTTTAAATTTCCAAATACGACCCCGCATACAATGTGTGTAGCAGCCGATTTAATGTCGCATGGGATTAATCATAATAAAATTCAAATTAAAATTTATGATTCATTTTCACTCAACAAACTTCATTTGTTAGGTGAGGCACTCAATAAATTGGTTTTTTTACCGCAATATAAAACGGCTTATATTGCGTTAAGCAAAGAGGAATTACAAAAATATCATTATCAAAAAGGTGATACAGAAGGCTTTGTGAATTATGGTTTGGCTTTAAATGATGCAAATTTTGCTGCCTTGTTTTTAGAAAATGACGATGAAGGTGTCCGTATATCATTTCGTTCGAAAGGTGATGTGCCCGCCAACGAATTTGCCAAAAAATATTTTAATGGTGGCGGACATAAAAATGCTGCCGGCGGACGTACCAAGCAAAGCTTGAACGAAGCAGTAAACACTTTCTTAGAAAAATTACCTGAATTTAAATCCAAATTAATCCATGCAAATATCTAAAAGTTTATTGTTAATATCCTTGTTCTTTATTTTGTCTTTTTGTAAAAATAATAAACAAGTAGTACGCGAACCTATATCACATACCAGGTCTATGGTTGATATGCAATCTGTAAATCAAAACCGCTCTTTAAATAAACGGGAAGAAGATTATATTGCTAAAATGATTGCCCAAGACAGCTTACATCATTATATCGATTCTGGGCATGGGTTTTGGTATTACTATTTAAAGCAAAACCCAAATGGTTTACCTGTTAAAACAGATGATCATGTAATTTTAAACTATAGTATTAAAGATTTGGGTGGAAATTATATCTATACCGCCGATGAAATAGGCCAAAAAACATATTGGGTTGATCATGAAAATTATTTTAGAGGATTTCATGAGGCCGTAAAATTATTAAAACAAGGTGAAACAGCAGTTTTTGTTTTTCCTTCAAATGCAGCGTATGGTTATCATGGCGATGAGCAAAAAATAGGAGCGAATATTCCATTAATTGTTCAATTAAAAATTTTAAAGATAAATAAACATAAAAATAAATAAACATAAAAAATATCATTATGAAAAAAATTAGCTTGATTTTAATTTTACTCAGCCTTAGTTTTGTGGCTTGTAAATCATCAAAATATCCCGATTTAAAGGAAGGTTTGTATGCCGAATTACAAACCAACAAAGGTGATATTTTATTGCAATTAAGACCTGATAAAGCACCTGTAACGGTGGCTAATTTTGTCAGCTTGGCTGAAGGAACCAACCCTTATGTTTCGGCGCAGTATAAAGGAAAACGTTTTTACGATGGACTAACCTTTCACCGGGTGGTAAGCAAAGCCACCGGTGCTCAAAGTGATTTTGTCATTCAAGGAGGCGATCCTTTAGGGAATGGACAAGGCGGTCCGGGATACCAATTTAAAAATGAAATATCAGATTTGAAACATACCAAAGGGGCATTATCAATGGCACGCGAACCACAACCTGATACCAACGGCAGCCAATTTTTTATTACTTTGGCAGATACGCCTTTTTTAGATGGAAAATACAGCGTTTTCGGTTACACTGTCAAAGGTTATGATGTCGAACAAAAAATAAGAAAAGGTGACACCATAAAAAAAGTAACGATTATTCGTAAAGGAAAAGCCGCAAAGAAATTTGATGCCGTTAAAGTTTTTAATGATTACATGAAAGAAAAAGTAGCTGCTGATAAACAAAAGGAAGCAGCCAAGAAAAAATTGGCCGAAACTTTGGCAGCCAAGAAAAAATTGGCAAAAGCCGATGAATCAGGCTTAAAAATTCTTATTGAAAAAGAAGGGCAAGGCAGAAAACCAAAAGCAGGTGAATGGGTCACCGTAGATTACACAGGCTATTTGCCCGATGGAACTATGTTTGATAGCTCAAAAGGGCGTCAGCCAATTCGTTTTCCGGTCGGTAAAGGTCGTGTTATTGCCGGTTGGGACAAAGGTATTATGCAACTTAAGGAAGGAACAGAGGCTATTTTGTTTATTCCGGCTTATTTGGGTTATGGCGAACGGGGTGCAGGCGGCGTTATTCCTCCCAATTCCGATCTTATTTTTAAAGTAAAATTGATAAAAGTTGGCAAATAATTTTTAATTATTCCAAAAATTGTTTTAATTTTATGAATATAAATAACTATTAAAAAAAATTGGATTATGGAGCAAAAAGTGAACTATCTGAGTGACTTAGAGTTTAACTTGGATACTTGGAAAAGAGAATTGAAATTTCACAGAGATGAAATGGATACTTTTCAAGAAAAATTAGATGAAGTTGCCGCCAGAAAAAATTTAGATAAGCAAGCTTTAATTGAATTGGAAGGATTTCAAAATAAAATATTAAGAGAAAGAAAAGTTATTTCCGATCTCTTGCATAAAATAAGACAAAAGCGCTTAAGTTTGAAAACCGCAGATATCAACGAACCTTTGGATGGCCGGTTATATCGTGATCAAATTCCTTTAAGAGATGAAATGCGAACATACATTCGTTTACATTATGATCTAAAAGAAGCAATGATGGATTTTTTTACCCATTGGTTGGACTAAATTAATTGTTTGACTAGTCCTAAATAACCCTTTGCTTTGGCAGAGGGTTTTATTTTTATATATTTTTAAAAAAACACATAAAAAAACCGGCTTCAAAGAGCCGGTTTTGATAATGTGTGTTGTTAACCTAAAATTCACATTATGAAAATATGTTTTTCGCAATACTTTCAGTACAAAGATAAGAAAAAAAATATTACGACCGCATTTTTTTTATAAATTCTTCACCAATTCTTTTATATACGCCCGATTCTAATTTTTCTCTAATGGCCGAAAAGGCTTTTACAGTTATATCAATATCTTCTTGGGTGTGAACAGCTGTAGGAATTAAACGTAACAGAATCATACCTTTAGGTATCACCGGATAAATAACAATAGAAGTAAAAACATTGTATTTTTCGCGCAAATCTTTCACCATAACCATAGCTTCCGGCACACTTCCTTTTAAGTAAACAGGCGTAATCACCGTATCTGTTAGACCCAAATCAAAACCGGCATCACGTAAGCCTTTTTGTAAACTGGTGGCTATTTGCCATAGTTTTTCTTTTAGTTCAGGTCTTGTTTTTAATAATTCTAATCTTTTTAAAGCACCTTCTACCATGGGCATTGGTAAGGATTTGGCAAAGACTTGCGATCGCATATTGTATTTCAAATATTGAATCAAATCTTTGTCGCCGGCAACAAAAGCACCAATCCCAGCCATCGATTTGGCAAAAGTGGCAAAATAAATATCAATATCATCTTGGACGCCTTGTTCTTCGCCGGCACCGGCACCGGTTTGGCCTAAAGTGCCGAAACCATGTGCATCGTCAACTAATAATCTGAAGTTATATTTTTCTTTTAATGCAACTATTTCTTTTAATTTTCCTTGTTCGCCACGCATGCCAAAAACCCCTTCGGTGATCACCAAAATGCCGCCGTCATTTTTATCAGCAATGGCAGTTGCACGTTCTAACATTTTATCCAAACTTTCGACATCATTATGCTGAAAGGTAAAACGTTTCCCTTGGTGTAAACGGCAGCCATCGATAATACTGGCATGCGAATCACTATCATAAACAATGACATCGTTTTTGTTGACCAAACTATCTATAATGGACACATTACCTTGATAACCGAAATTGAGCAAATAAGCAGCTTCTTTATTGACAAATTCAGCTAATTCTTGTTCCAATTGTTCATGTTTTTCTGTTTGTCCCGACATGGCACGGGCGCCCATAGGATAGGCCATACCCCATTTGGCGGCCGATTCGGCATCTGCTTTTCTAACTTCTGGATGATTGGCAAGTCCCAAATAATTGTTGATACTCCAGGTGACCATCTCTTTGCCGTTGAATTTCATCCGGTTCGATATGGGGCCTTCAAATTTAGGGAAAACAAAATAGCCCTCGGCTACATCGGCATAGTTACCTAAAGGGCCTTTATCGTTTTTAAATTTTTCAAATAAATCTTTCATTATAAATATGGTATGTAAAAATTTTGCTGCTGCAAATGTAATAATAATTTATCTATTTGTTATGCATGCATAGTATCAGCTAAATAATTTTTACTTTATTTTCTGTTCTAAATCATTTTTAAAACTTTATTTTATCATTATTGATTAAATTTTTCTGAAATTGAGTCCATCTTTTTACACTAATAAAAATATGCTGTAAAATTTTTTTTATTTTTGGTAAAAATTTTACCATGAAATCCATTCTGCTTTTATGCTTGCCTATCATACTTTTTTCTTGTCAGGATGAAGTAAAAACCAATCAATCTAATAATAAAATGAACACCAATCAAACCAATAATATTTTATTACAAAATTGGGATACACCTTTCGGCACGCCACCTTTTGATAAAATCAAGAGTAAAGATTATTTGCCGGCTTTTGAAGCGGCAATTAAAATCCATAACCAAGAGATTGAAAAGATTGTCAACAATCCCGCTGCACCGACTTTTCAAAATACGGTGGTGGCTTTGGAGCAAAGCGGGCAAAAACTCAAACGCATACAACATTTGTTTGATGCGGTCGAATCTGCCAATACCGATGATGTTTTAAAAGCCACATCTAATAAAATACAACCCGAATTGGCTGCGCACTACGATCAAATAACAATGAACAAAAAGTTGTTTGATAGAATTAACAAAGTCTATCAACAAAGAGATCAATTAGATTTAGATGCCGAAGACCAAAGGTTGCTCAAAGAAACCTACAAAAATTTTGTTCGTTCAGGAGTGAATTTGCCCGAAAAAAAACAAAATCGTCTTAAAGAAATTAACAAAGAATTGGCGAGTCTGCAACAAACTTTTAATGATAATTTGTTGGCGGAAACCAACGATTTTGAACTCTATGTGACTGACAAGAAAGATTTAGGAAACATGCCAAAACAAGCCGTTGATGCCGCTGCCGAAGAAGCCCGAAAACGCGGACATCAAACCGGTTGGTCTTTTACCTTGCAACACCCCAGTATTTATCCGTTTTTAGATTATTCGCCCAATAGAGCCTTACGCGAAAAAATTTTTAACGGCTATGCCAACAGGGGCAATAACAACAATACACATGACAATAAAAAGGTTTTGGAAAAAATGGTGCAGTTGCGCACCGAAAAAGCGCATTTGCTCGGTTATGACAATTTTGCACAATATGTTTTAGCTGATAATATGGCTGAAAAGCCCGAAAAGGTTTACAAATTGCTCAATCAGGTTTGGCAACCGGCCTTAAAAACCGCTAAAAAAGATAGAGATGATTTGGCAAATGCTATGAAACAAGAGGGTATAAATGACGATTTCCGGGCTTCCGACTGGCGTTATTATGTCCGTAAAATTCGCGAACAAAAATACAATTTTGACGAAACCGTAACCAAGCCATATTTTGAAGTCAATGCCGTTCGTGACGGCGCTTTTTTATTGGCGCATAAATTATTCGGACTTAATTTTAATAAGATGAACCTTCCGGGTTGGCACAAAGACCAGCAAGTGTTTGATGTTACTGATACAACCGGTAAACATATCGGCGTCATTTATATGGACTTTTTTGCGCGTCCGAGCAAACGCGGCGGTGCATGGATGAATGAATTGCGGATGCAGTCCAATGTCAATGGCAAGTTTGTAACGCCAATTGTCACGACCAATTTCAATTTTCCGGCACCTACCAAATCCATGCCGAGTTTGTTGAGTTTTACGCAAGCGCAAACCGTGTTTCATGAGTTTGGTCACGCTTTGCACGGCTTGTTATCAAATGTCAAATACGCATCGTTATCCGGCACCAATGTGCCGCGTGATTTTGTCGAATTTCCGTCACAAGTCATGGAAAACTGGATGAGTCACCCCGATATGTTAAAATTATATGCCAAGCATTATCAAACCGGCAAGATTATTCCGCAAGATTTAATAGATAAGATGAATGCTGCCAATGGCTTTAACGAAGGATTTAGAAGTGTCGAATATCTTGCAGCGTCGTTTTTAGATATGGATTGGCACACGCTGAACGATACATTGCCACGCAAAACTTTGGATTTTGAAAAACAATCTATGCAAAAAATCGGGTTGATTAAGGAAATTATTCCGCGTTATCGTTCTACCTATTATGCGCATATTTTCGGGGGTGGTTATGCCGCCGGCTATTACAGCTATTTATGGTCCGAAGTGTTGGATGCCGACACCTTTGAAGCCTTTGTCAAGTCCGGTGATATTTTTAATCCCGGATTGGCACGTCGCTATAAAAAAATGGTCAGCAGTGGTGGCACCAAACCGGCTATGCAGTTGTATAAAGAATTTATGGGACGTGAACCTAAGATAGATGCTTTATTAAAGAAAAAAGGCTTTCAATTTTAGGCTGTAAAAATTTAATAATAAAAATAAATCAATTGAATTTTGGGGTTTAGCATATAATCAGCCGGATTACAGCCGGGTTGTCCTTCGGGAATGGGTAAATTTTGCTTTTTAAAGAATTTAATCCAAGCCGAATCAAAAGTTTGGGTAAGTTTATTTTTGAAAGACATAGGCTTAACCGGTAGAATAGGTTTTTGTTGTCTGTCTAATAAATTTTCATAGACGAGTTCGGAACAGTAATATTTATGATTAAAAAGTTTAAATTCCGTATCATAAGCTTTCCCCAATTGTTGATAAAGACGCTTTAAAAAAGCCGGTATTAAAGATTGATAGGCAGGTTTTAACCGCCCTACAATAACTTTGGGCTGGTTTTGCTGTGTTAAGCTTCGGTTTAAAAAATCTTTTAAAGGTGTTTTTTGTACCTTTTTATAAGCTTCTATCACATAAATTTTTCCGTCTTCAATACTGACTACGCCCATATGAGAAATTTTATATTTTTTGTGATGAAAAGTGGCATTTTCTATGGCATCGCACAAGGGACCACAATTTAAATCTTGAAAGAGGAAATCGCCATTTTTAAGTTTTACTTCTTGACTGTTAATTTGGGGGATGCTTACAATTAAAATTATTATTGAAATTAAAATTTTTGATATCATGGCTCCTTTAGTTTTTAACTTGATTTTGATGTTGAAAACAGTATCCATTGGCAATGCGCGTCTTATGTCTGCAACGTGTTCCCTGTTTGGTTCGACCTTTACATTGTACACTTTTGCTTGTTTGTCCTACCGCTTTGCTGGGTCTGTACGAAGTGTTTATGTGTGATAAATCCGGTGGATGACATATTTTGCAAGGGGTTAATCCTAATGCATTGATTTGTTCCGGACTGATTTTCTTCGATACATTTTTAACCATATGGCAATTGGCCAAATGGTATCTTTTGCCACTTGGTGTTTTATACAGATTTTGTGCCTGATTATCCTTGGGAAAAATCCAAAATAACAGGATAAAAAACAGAGGCTTTGATATTGTTTTAAAATGGTGCACGATCTTTTCCAAAAGTTAAAATTGCATTAATTATGTAAGGCGTTAACCCAGGAGGTAAATGATAATCTTTTCTTTCCGTCTTTATCGAGCAAGCCGGTATTTCTCCAGATTTTGCCTAAATCTTTAATTTCCGGTGGAAAGGTTTCCCATAAGGCATCATAATCTCTATGCGTCCACCAAATAACAAACAAGTAATGGTGTTCTTGTGCATTGGTAAGTAATGTCTTCAAATAAATATTTTGTTCGCATTCATTGCCATTTATATCGATATTTAAATTTGGAATAGATAAATTTTCAGCCAAATGACTTGTTTCAACAAAAGCAATAGGTTTATGAATATTATTATTTACGAAATCCAAGGTTTTTTGAAATTCCAGTTTGCTATGTTGATTTTTTAAATAAGGATAATAGCTAAAAGAGACAAAATCCATTTGATTGATATAATTTATTAATTCATTAGTATAATCGCTGCTATTTGCTACATTGGCTTTATACAGATTATGCAAAGAGATGGATTCAGAGATTTTTAAATCAGGATATATTTGTTTAATTCTTGCTTTTACATGCTTGATTAACAGCTTATACGACGTCCATTTATTTGGCTTACGTAACAAGAGTTCGTTAACTTCTATTGCCATAACCAAATAATCTGGATTAAATGCATTAATTAAATATTTAAGATGTTTAAAATAAGCCTCTTCTATTTTATTATCGTTTAAATCGACATAAGAAGGAATGGTCCCATCAAAATCTTCTGCGAGGTCACTTCTGTTTGAATTTAATAACCCAATAGAGAGCAAAAGTGGCCGGTCATCCAATCTTTTTGCAAGCTTGTTTGAGATTTCATTTGCAAATTCCGATGGTAAAGGCAAATTATTTATCCAAGCATTCCATGGTATTTTGCTATCGATATGTTCGCAATAAATATCTCCATAATTGTGAATAAATTGGTAAGTATCGGTTACATCTTGTGGATTAGGTCCAAAAGGCCAAGTGGTAAAGCCCATCTTAAAATTTCTGGAGGCATAACCTGAAAAGAAACCAATGGAGTAACAGGTATCCTCATTTTTAGTTGGCTCAGGTGGTTTAGCACAACTAAAATTGAATAGTAGAAAAACGATGTCGGCAATGTATAAGAAATATTTCATATTTATATTATCCGTCTCACATCACTCAACCGGTGAGAATAACGTTGAAATTTCCGGCTCCAAATCCCTTTTTCATCGATGTCGTCAATATGTGCATTGCCGTGTGAGTGGAAAATAGTGCCGTTGCCCAATAAAAATCCGACATGAATGACCTTGCCTTTGTCGTTGGTAAAAAATGCCAAATCACCGGGTTCGGCTTCATTTAATTTGATAGAAACGCCTTGTGTGGCTTGATCTTTGGCGTTGCGAAGCAAATGATGTCCGCAGATTTTATAAGCCATTTGGGTTAAACCGCTGCAATCGAGTCCGAAATGCGTTTTACCGCCCCAAAGATACGGACTGTTTTCATACGTAAAAGCAAAATCCAATACTTGTGCTTTGTCGTGTTTGCCTGTAATATAATTGCCGGTAAAGATGCCGGTTTCGTTGCCTATTTTTATAGTCAATTTTTCAGGATTAAAATTGGGCAACACACTGCCCATGGGTAATAAAAATCTGCCGGATTGTGGAAAAATAACTTCGCTGACAATATCGGTCGTATAATAAGGCTGTTGGTCGGTAAGTGTTTCAAATTCATCATTCGAAATTACAAGCACCACTTTTTCATCAATCCAACCTTCATATTGTTCGTACATGGTTTTGATGTAGCGCCATTGTTTGTAAGTGTCCAATATTTCAAATATGTCACCAAAGAGCATTTGGGTCATAATTTCGGCTTCATCCGCACGGTCGGCACGAATGGGAACAATGGTGGCAAAATTTAGGGCTTTCATAGGGGAGTTGAAATTAAAGATTAAATTTAGAGGCAAATATATTTTGTCTCTTAAACATTTGTAGTATTGTATTCAGTATTAGTGCTGCTGTCATTTCGAAGGAGTTTACGACTGAGAAATCTTAATATGAGATTTCTCACTGCGTTCGAAACGACAGGAAAACATTCGAAATGACAGCAGAAACTTTATTTTTATTCGTTTTCAATAATCATGGCGCCGGCGCCACCGCCACCGTTACATATGCCGGCAGCACCGTATTTGGCGTTATTGCGTTTTAAGGCGTTGATCAGTGCCATAATAATACGGGCGCCACTTACGCCGAGTGGATGGCCAATTGATACGGCCCCGCCGTAAATATTACATTTTTCAGGGTCTAATTTCATTAATTCCATATTGACCAAACCAACAACGGCAAAAGCCTCATTTAGTTCAAAATAATCAATATCATCAAGGCTTAATCCGGCTTTTTTAAGTGCTTTAGGAATGGCTTTGGCCGGTGCGGTAGTAAACCATTCGGGTTCATGTGCAGCATCGGCATAAGAGACAATTTTGGCCAATGGTTTCAAACCCAATTCTTCTGCTTTTTTCCGGGTGGTAATTACCAAGGCCGCTCCTCCGTCATTAATGGTTGAAGCATTGGCAGCGGTTACAGTACCGTCTTTGGTAAAGACCGGTTTGAGCAGCGGAATTTTTTCAAAATTGACATTTTTATATTCTTCGTCTTCGGCAAAAATAACCGGGTCACCTTTGCGTTGCGGTATTTCAACAGGAATGATTTCATTGTCAAAAATGCCATTTTTCCAAGCTTCTTTAGATAAGTGATAAGATTTAATGGCAAAGGCATCTTGTTCTTCGCGGCTGATGTCATATTTTTTAGCGCACATATCAGCAAAAACGCCCATATGTTGTTGTGAGTAAACGTCTAGTAAACCATCTAAAATCAAGCCGTCTTTAAGCGTAATATCCCCTAATTTCACGCCTTTACGTCCCTTTAAGTAATGGGGTGCTTGTGACATATTTTCCATCCCGCCGGCGACCATTATTTCGGCATCTCCGGCTTTGAGTGCTTGGGCAGCCATGCTAACGGCTTTCATCCCGGAGGCGCAAACTTTATTGACCGTGGTTGCCGGAACCGTGTTGGGAATACCGGCATAGATGCTTGCTTGACGGGCAGGTGCTTGGCCTTCGCCGGCTTGCAAGACATTGCCCATATAAACTTCATCGACCAACTCAGGATCTAAATTGATTTTTTTTAAAGCGCCTTTAATGGCAATAGCGCCCAATTTTGGGGCAGGAATATTGGCTAAAGTGCCATTGAAACTGCCAATTGGAGTGCGGGCATACGAAACAATTACTATATCTTGTGGTGATTTCATAATATTATTTTTTAGTTGCCTAAAATTACAAATATTTCAAATACTGTGCAGATGTTTGTACGAAAAATATCTTAATTTTGAGCGGACTAACTTTTTAACGCATTTTGCATGAAGAATTTTTTGAATTTATTTTATCGGAATTCAACCACGATATACAAAGTATTGATTTTGGCTTCGACCCTGATTTTAATTGTGTATTTTTTTTCACAAAATGGCCGTTTTCAATATGATTTTAGTCCTAATAAAATATGGGCCTATAATGATTTAACAGCTCCCTTTGATTTTACTTTGCGTAAAACAGATGAGGCCTTACAACGAGAAGAGGATTCGATCGAAAAAAATACACCTGTTTTTTTACAAAAAAAAGAAATTAATATTGATTCGGTTGTTCATAAAGTCAATAAAAGTTTATGGCAGCGAGCTTTGTCAAGCGAAGAATTTAATGAGTTAAAAAATGCAAATCGTATTTTAATCCCTAAAATTTATCGGCAAGGTTATATCCAGAATTTACCTTCTAACCTAACAAAGTTATCAATTATTGATAAGCACCGTTTGATCGAAACCGGTGTTGATAAAATTTTTACATCCCGTAAAATAGATCGTCTAATTGAGCGTTATTTTAAGGATAAACCTGCAATGGCAGCTGTTCTTAAAAAAAACTATAAAGAAAATTTGTCTCCGAACTTATTTGTCAATCAAGGTTTTAGACAATCCGTTGTACAACAGAAAATAAGTGATATTAGTCTTAATAAAGGCCTTATTCGAAAAGGGCAGGTTATTATTAAGAAAGGGCAGCGTATTTCACCTCAAAAATATGAGGTACTTCTCTCATTAAAACAAGCTTCAATGGGCTATGCTAACCATACAATAAAAAACTATTGGATTTTTTTAGGCTATGCCATTTTAGTGTCCATGGTTTTATTTATGCTTTTGTTTTTTTTGAAAAAATACCGGCCTGAAATTTATGATAATAACTTAAAAATCAGTCTAATATTATTTAACATGCTCTTGGTTGTTGTGTTGACCAGTTTAACTATCCGGCATTATCCGGGTTATGTTTTTATTGTTCCGCTAATTATATTACCCTTAATATTAAAGGCTTTTTTTGATGCAAGAGTCGCTTTGTTTGTCCATATTTTAACTATTCTATTGCTGGGTTTTATAGTTGCGAACAGTTTTGAATTTATTTATTTGCAAATTATGGCAGGAATTGCCAGTATCTTAACTGTTTCCGAATTGACCAAACGTAGTAATCTTTTTACTTCAGTAGGGGGGATTGTTTTAATTTACATTATTGGTTATTTGGCTTTTCATTTAATTTATGAAGGAAATTTATCGGCTATAAACTATAATATTTTATTGCAATTTTTTCTAAATGGCTTATTGGCCATTGCTTTATCCCATCAATTAATTTTGCTTTATGAAAAACTGTTTGGTTTGGTATCGGATGTTTCATTATTAGAGTGGTCGAATACCAATACCAAACTTTTGAAGCGGTTGGCTGACAAAGCTCCCGGGACGTTTAATCATTCTATGCAGGTGGCCAATTTGGCCGAGGCTGCTGCAAATGCTATTAATGCCAATTCTTTATTGGTTAGAGCAGGTGCTTTATACCATGATATAGGCAAAATGCTCAATCCGTTTTACTTTACTGAAAATCAAACTTCGGGGGTTAATTACCATGATGATTTAGCACCTGAAGAGAGTGCCAAAATTATTATCAGGCATGTGTTGGACGGTATTGAACTGGCCCGTAAAAATAACTTGCCGGATCGCTTGATTGATTTTATACGGACTCATCATGGTGAAGGTTTGGTGCAGTATTTTTATAAAAAAGCTTTAGAAAAAAATCCGGAAATTAATCCTGACAAATTCAGGTATCCCGGACCAAATCCTTTTTCAAAAGAAACAGCTATCTTGATGATGGCCGATTCCGTTGAAGCGGCATCCAAGAGCTTAAGAGAACCTACTGCAGAAAAAATTGATGAATTTGTAGACAAAATCATTAATCACCAACTATATTCAGGGTTATTAGATAATGCCAATATAACTTTAAAAGAAATTTCCATTATCAAAAAACTCTTTAAGAAAAAATTAAAAAATATTTATCATCTACGCATTGAATATCCAGAGTAATTTCTTCGTTTTTTAAGCTTTTGATTTTTATAGAAATAAATGGAGTTTTTATATTATTTGAATAAAAAACATATTTTTTTCTTGTTTAATTAAATTTAGGGTCTTATCTTTGCACTCGCAATTCGGAATTAGTTAATTGAATTTGCATTGGAGAGGTGCCGGAGTGGTAACGGAGCAGATTGCTAATCTGTCATCGCGCAAGCGATGCCAGGGTTCGAGTCCCTGTCTCTCCGCACAAACTCGGGGTATAGCGAAGCCCGGTTATCGCGCCTGCTTTGGGAGCAGGAGACCGCAGGTTCGAATCCTGCTACCCCGACCAATGATAATATGAGGTCGTGCTGCCCTTGTGCAGAACGTTCATTCACGACGGGATGAGTCGCGTAGCTCAGCTGGATAGCGCATCCCGACTTTAATCGGGACGGTCACAGCGACAGAGATTGAAATAGAATTACGCAAGAGGTCGCGTAGCTCAGCTGGATAGAGCATCTGCCTTCTAAGCAGACGGTCACAGGTTCGAATCCTGTCGCGATCACAACATAAAATACAATGGCTCCGTGGCGCAACTGAATAGCGCATCTGATTACGGCTCAGAAGGTTACAGGTTTGAATCCTGTCGGAGTCACCATTTATAAAAGCAACTTGTTGATATTCAATGAGTTGCTTTTTTATTTGTTGTAATTTAGACCGTATTTGGACCGTAAAATATCTATTTTTTCTTATCTAAAGTAACTTTTTTTCATTTTTCGGCTTAGAGAAATATTTAGTAAATTTGAGCAGAATAATTATTTGTGTTGAAAATAATAGCATTTGATTATTTTGTTTGATTTTTTAAATGATATAACTTTATTGAATATGTTTGAACAAGTTTTTAAAAATGTAGATGATACTTTAAGAAAAGATGCTGGTTGTAGTAGTGAATTGGATTATATAGAACAAACTTCTTGGATTTTATTTTTAAAATATTTAGATGATTTAGAAAAAGACAAAGAAATAGCCGCACGTTTGTCTGGAAACACCTATCAAAGAATTATTGAACCTAAATTTCAATGGCAAAATTGGGCAGCACCCAAACTGGAAAACGGTAAAATTGATCATAACGCCATGACGGGTGATGATTTGATTGATTTTGTCAACCAAGAGTTGTTTCCTTACCTTAAAAAATTTAAAGAAAAAGCCACAAGTCCTGATACCATTGAATATAAAATAGGCGAAATTTTTAGCGAACTGAAAAACCGTTTGCAAAGTGGCTATAATCTACGGGAAGTTATCAATCTTATTGACAGCTTACATTTTATGTCAAGTGCCGAAAAGCACGAAATGAGCCATTTGTATGAAAGCAAAATTAAAAACATGGGCAACGCCGGACGTAACGGTGGCGAATACTATACACCGCGTTCGTTGATTAGAACCATTGTAAAAGTTGTTGACCCTAACATAGGAGAAACAATTTATGATGGTGCTGTCGGGAGTGCCGGCTTTTTGGTGGAAGCTTACGCTTATCTGGTTCAAAAAGCACAAACTACAAAAGGCGGTTTATCTACCCAAGATGTTGAAATACTGCAAAAGAAAACCTTCTATGGCAAAGAAAAAAAATCCCTAGCTTATATTATCGGGGTTATGAATATGATTTTTCATGGTATTGAAGCCCCCAACATTATTCATACCAATACTTTGGCTGAAAATTTAGCTGATATACAGGAAAAAGACCGCTACGACATTGTTTTGGCAAATCCGCCTTTTGGCGGAAAAGAACGTGCAGAAGTGCAACAGAATTTCCCGATTAAAACAAGTGAAACAGCCAGTTTGTTTTTACAGCATTTCATCAAAATATTAAAAGCAGGCGGACGAGCCGGTATTGTTATTAAAAATACGTTTTTAAGTAATACCGATAATGCCAGCATTGCTTTACGGAAAGAGTTGCTGACCCGTTGCAATCTGCATACAGTATTGGATCTGCCGGGTGGCACTTTTACCGGTGCGGGAGTAAAAACAGTCGTGCTCTTTTTTGAAAAGGGCAAACCCACGAAACAAACGTGGTTTTATCAGTTAAATCTAGACCGGAATTTAGGCAAGACCAATCCGCTTAACGAAAAGGATTTGGCAGATTTTCTTAAATTACAAAAGACCAAAGCCGAAAGCGAAAACTCTTGGATGGTAAACATAAAAGACATAGACCAAACAACTTATGATTTATCCGTTAAAAACCCAAACGCACCCGAAGAACCACCTTTGCGTGAGCCAAAAGAAATTTTAAAAGAAATGGCAGAACTGGACAAACAAAGTGCTGAAATTCTTAACACCATTAAAGAGATGCTATGAAAAACGAAATTGTTATTTACCAAGCAAAGGAACTTACGCAACATATAGAAGTAAGAATTGAAGATGAAACAGTATGGTTAAACCGTCAACAAATGGCATTGTTGTTTGGTAGAGATGTAAAAACCATTGGAAAACACATTAACAATGCGTTAAAAGAAGAATTGCAAGGGCTCCCAACTGTCGCAAAATTTGCGACAGTTCAAAATGAAGGCGGAAGATTAGTAGAAAGACAAATTGAATATTATAACTTGGATGTCATAATTTCAGTAGGTTACAGAGTTAAATCCAATGAAGGAATACAATTTCGTATTTGGGCAAACAAGATATTAAAAGATTATTTGTTAAAAGGATATGCCCTAAACCAACGGATGAACCGCATTGAAGATAATGTGCAGCAACTTGCCAAAAAAGTAGAAGGCATTGATTTGCAAATACAAGCAAATTTACCGCCCAACCAAGGTGTTTTTTTCAACGGACAAGTGTTTGATGCTTACACTTTTATGTCCGGTTTATTCCGTTCTGCTAATAAATCTATCATATTGATAGACAATTATATTGACGACACCGTGCTTACCCATTTAACCAAAAGAAAAAAAGGCGTAAAAGCTACTATTTTTACAAAAGCCATTACCAAGCAATTAAAATTAGATGTAAAAAAACACAATGCACAATACGAACCTATTCAGATTAAAATATTAAAAGAAGCACACGACCGTTTTTTAATCATTGACGAAAAAGAAGTCTATCATATTGGTGCCAGTCTAAAAGATTTGGGTAAAAAATGGTTTGCCTTTTCTAAAATGGACATCTCTTCTGTGAAAGTTTTGGACAAACTAAAAGAGGAAAATTTGATATGAAAAAACAAGGGACAAGGGACAGAGGACAAGGGATAATGAACGTTGGACAATGGAACAAGTCCCGTTAGGGACAAAACCTTTGTAAAATAAGTAAAACACTAACAATAAGCACTGTAGGTGCGAAACATTATTAAGATGATAAAGAAACAAAGGACAATAAATAATGGACAGTTGACAATGGATAATGAACAATTGCCGAAAGGCGATGCTCTGAGTTTACCGAAGGGCGATGTCCTGAGCTTGCCGAAGGGTTGGGAGGTGAAAAAGTTGGGGGAAGTTTGTGAAGTTAGTGCTGGAAATTCTGCTCCACAAAAAAAAGAATTATTTATTAATGGAACAAATCCTTTTATTAGAACAGCTGACGTAGGAAAAATAAAAAAAGGAATACTAATTTCTTGTACAGATTATCTCAATGAAGAAGGGATAAGGAAACTTAGGTTATTTAAGAAGGGAACTATACTTTTCCCTAAAAGCGGAGCTTCAACATTCCTAAATCATAGAGTTATGATGGGAATTGATGGTTATGTAGCAAGTCATTTATCCACGATAAAAGCGGGTGAAAGTTGCGATGATAAATTTCTTTTTTATTATTTGATTACTATTGATGCAAAAGATTTAATGCAAAATATTGCCTACCCATCATTAAAGTTGTCTGATATAAAACAAATCCAAATCCCCCTCCCCCCACTACCCGAACAAAAACGCATAGTTTCCATACTCGACCGTGCTTTTAAAGCCATAGACCAAGCCAAAGCCAATGCCGAACAAAACCTTAATAATGCGAAGGAAATTTTTCAATCAAAATTGCAAGCAATTTTTGATAATGGAAAATTGAAAATTGAAAATGGAGAATGGGTGGAGAGGAAGTTTTTAGATATCGTAGATTATTCAAGAAAACCAAGAGGATTAATTCTAAATAACCCTATACCTTTTATCCCTATGAATTATGTTCCATTGGATAAAAAATATATAAAAATCAACGAATATCGAGAAAAAGTGTCAAGTGGAACTTTTATAAAAAAGGGCGATTTGTTGCTTGCTAAAATCACCCCCTCATTTGAAAATGGGAAACAAGGTATTGTTGACATACAAGAAAAATATGGATATGCAACAACAGAAGTAATTCCATTTCAAGGTAAAAATGAAGTTGTAGAGACAGAGTATTTATTCTATTTTCTAAAAAGTAGTATAAGAAAGCATTTGGAAAATAAAATGGAAGGTGCAACAGGAAGACAACGGTTACCACAAAAAATAT
Source organism: Flavobacteriales bacterium (assembly GCA_026993355.1). Lineage (GTDB taxonomy): Bacteria > Bacteroidota > Bacteroidia > Flavobacteriales > Flavobacteriaceae > WGBX01. The sequence goes on from JALWTX010000002.1 coordinate 59,158, forward strand.
TAAATGAAATATTAGTCCCATTCCCAAAATCCATAGAAACCCAAAAAAAAATCGTCCAACAATTAGATGCTTTACAAGCGGAAACCAAAAAACTGGAAGCAATTTATCAACAAAAAATTAGTAATTTAGAGGAGTTGAAAAAAAGTGTGTTGCAGAAGGCGTTTAATGGAGAGTTGACAGAAAATATGAAAAACAAATGAGTGAAGCACAATTAAAGGAATTGTTAAAAGAGTTAGTTAAACAACCTCACGAAAGCGAATGGGTTGAGTTTAAGCTTAATTTTCATTCTCCCGAAGAAATAGGAGAACGCATTTCTGCTTTATCAAACGGTGCTTGTATTCATAGTCAACAAAATGCTTATCTTGTATATGGGGTAGAAGACAAAACGCATATCATAAAAGGCACTACATTTAAAGCCAAATTGCACAAAAAAGGAGGAGAAGAACTGGAGCATTGGTTAGTCAACCGTTTAGACCCTCGTATCGATTTCACAATATATGAGTTTAACTATGAAGAAAATAAACATATTTCAATGTTCGTAATTCCGGCTACAAAAAATCGTCCGGTTGAATTTTTACATCAAGCATATATTCGTATAGGTTCTATAACAAGAAAACTAAATGAGTTTCCTGAAAAACAGGCAAAGATTTGGAAAAAGAGCAGCCAACCTTTTGAAAAAGAGATAGCAAAAGACAATTTAGCCGCCTCTGATATTACAAAATATTTAAGTACCGAAACTTATTTCGATTTAATGAAATTGCCTTATCCGTCAACGCAAGAAGGTGTAATTGATAAATTTTTAGAAGAAGGTTTAATTATTAAGAATAAAGGCTATGCCATTACAAATTTAGGAGCTTTACTTTTAGCTAAAAATCTAAAAGATTTTGAAAGTGTAGAAAGAAAGGCGGTCAGAGTTATTGTTTATAAAGGAAAAAACAAAGTTATAACAGAAAGGGAACAAATAGGTGTTAAAGGGTATGCCATAGGTTTTGTTGGACTTATTGATTGGATAAATAGTCAGTTGCCTGCAAATGAAGAAATTGGAAAAGCTTTGCGAAAAGAGGCTAGAATGTACCCCGAAATTGCCATTCGTGAGTTGGTGGCCAATGCTTTAATACATCAAGATTTAGCAGTAAAGGGTTTCCCAATGATTGAAATATATTCCGACAGAATTGAAATATCTAATTCGGGAACTCCATTGGTTACTCCTGAAAGATTTATTGATGCCTACGTATCTCGCAATGATAAATTAGCCGACATAATGAGAAGAATGGGCTTTTGTGAAGAAAAAGGAAGCGGTTTAGACAAAGTTATTTATTATAATGAATTATATCAACTGCCTCCTATCAATGTTGTTGTCGCTGAAAACAGAACAAGAGTAACAATTTATAGTTATAGAACACTGAATAAATTGGATAAAAAAGAAAAAATAAGAGCTTGTTATCAACATGCTTGTTTAAAATATGTTTCCAATGAAAAAATGACAAATCAATCGTTGCGGGAACGCTTTAAAATAGAACGACATAACTATTCGATAGCTTCAAGAATAATTAGAGACGCGTTGAAAGAGGGGGTTATCAAAGAGGATAATCCTGAAAATAAATCAAGAAAGTATGCAAGCTATTTACCATTTTGGGCATGAAATCTTATGTGATGCTTATGTGATGATATCTGATTTATAAAAACTCAACACTCACATAATCAGGCATTTCATATGTAATATTTATGTGATAAAAACTAAAAATAAATTTTATTGCTATGAACGAAGCCGAAACCAGAGCAGAATTAATAGACCCGAAACTACGAGAAGCCGGTTGGGGTGTTGTTGAAGGTTCCAAAATCCTTCGCGAACGCAATGTTTGTAAAATTACAGATGGTCGCATACAAGTGGGGGGTGGTAGAAAAAAACCGCTTATTGCCGATTATATTCTCGTTTACAAGGGCGTTAAACTGGCTGTTGTGGAAGCTAAAAGTAATGAACTGGAAGTAGGGGAAGGCGTGGCACAAGCCAAACTGTATGCCGAAAAATTAAATTTAGATTATACTTATGCCACAAATGGCAAAGAGATATACCAAATCAACATGAATACCGGCGAGGAAAAACCGGTTGATGATTTTCTTTCTCCTGACGAACTTTGGCAAGCAACTTATCCGAAATCTAACAAAACGGATGATATAGTTGCTCAAACTTGGTTTGAAAAATTTATGTCTGTGCCTTTTGAAGATAAATCGGGCACTTGGCAACCACGATATTATCAAGAAATAGCTGTTAAAAACACTTTGCAAGCCATTGCACAAAAGAAAGACCGTATTCTTTTAACCCTTGCCACCGGCACTGGAAAAACGGCGATTGCTTTTCAGATTGCATGGAAGTTGTTTCATACACGCTGGAATCTTTCGGCAATGAATGACAACTATCAATCGAGAAGACCCCGAATCTTATTTTTGGCAGACCGTAACATTCTTGCCAATCAAGCATATAACAATTTTTCGGGATTTCCCGAAGATGCTATGATTCGTATCAAACCCAATGAAATCAGAAAAAAAGGAAAAGTGCCGACAAACGGCAGTATCTTTTTTACTATTTATCAAACTTTTATGTCGGGAACTGACAAAGAAGGTAAACCTCAGCCTTACTTTGGCGAATATCCAAAAGACTTTTTTGATTTTATCATTATTGACGAATGCCATCGTGGTGGTGCCAATGATGAAAGTAATTGGCGGGCAATATTGGAATATTTTTCACCGGCAGTTCAGCTGGGTTTAACCGCCACGCCTAAGCGTGATAACAATGTTGATACCTACCGGTATTTTGGTGAACCGGAGTATGTTTATTCACTTAAAGAAGGGATTAATGATGGCTTTCTAACGCCGTTTAAAGTCAAACGCATCAAAACAACACTTGACGATTATATTTATACCAATGATGATACAATTTTGGAAGGCGAAATTGAAGAAGGAAAAATATATACGGAATCTGATTTTAACAGAGTTTTAGAAATCAAGGAAAGGGAAGCTAAGCGTGTTCAGATTTTTATGGATGATATTAATCAAGATGATAAAAGTATTGTTTTTTGTGCCACTCAAGAACATGCAGCATTGGTTCGGGATTTGATTAACCAATATAAAAAGAGTAACGATCCTTATTACTGTGTCAGAGTTACCGCTAATGATGGTAAAATAGGCGAACAATTTTTAAGCGATTTTCAAGATAATGAAAAAACAATTCCTACGATTTTAACTACTTCACAAAAACTTTCTACCGGTGTTGATGCACGTAACGTGCGTAATATTATATTGATGCGACCGGTTAATTCTATGATTGAATTTAAACAAATAGTTGGGCGAGGCACACGGCTTTTTCAAGGCAAAGAATTTTTTACTATTTACGATTTTGTTGATGCCTACAAACATTTTTCAGACCCTGAATGGGATGGCGAACCTATTGAACCGGTTGATTATATTAAATCCAAACCTAAAACCGATAAAATAAAAGAAGACGATTCGGTATATGAACCTAAAACACCTCCTGTAAAAACCAAAGTAAAATTGAGAGACGGGAAAGAACGGCAGATTCAACACATGGTATCCACATCTTTTTGGAGTGCCGACGGAAAACCCATTTCCGCTCAAGAATTTTTAGAAAAATTGTTTGGCAAATTACCTGATTTCTTTAAAGATGAAACGGAATTACGCCAAATATGGAGCAATCCCGTTACCCGGAAAACTTTATTAGAAAAATTAAGCGAAGCCGGTTTTGACAAAGATGCTTTAAAAAATCTGAAAAAATTAATTAATGCCGAAAAAAGCGACCTGTTTGATGTATTGGAATATGTTTTTAATAGTGATTTTAAACCTATAACTAGAGAAGAGCGTGTAACAAGAGCAAAAGCCACAATTTTTGCACTTTTGAATGATAAACAAAAAGAATTTATTGATTTTGTATTAAATAAATATATTGAAGCCGGTATATCTGAACTAGATCAAGAAAAGTTGCCGGTATTATTAAAAAATAAATATCAATCCTTGGATGATGCCTTAAAAAATTTGGGAGATGTAGAACAGATAAGCAAGCTATTTGTTGAGTTTCAAAAATACTTATATGAAACTCATGTGGCTTAATAGAAATTATGTTTACATTTTTCTAAAATCCTCATAAATCTTTAAAAAATAATCTCCTATATCATAACCTTGTTGTTTCTCATAGTTAGTTGCAAAAGTTTCTAAGGTTTCATATATTTTCAAATTGATTTTAGGTGAGAGTTTTCTTGATTTTTGCTCCCATTTATCATACGCAGATAAATCCGGAAATAGAATCACATTCCTAGCCTCTAATACTTTTGTTTTTTCGTGGGTTAAATTGTTTAGACCACCGGTTGCTAACCAAAGAAAGTCGGGGTAGAAAATACTTGAAAGAATAGCTGTTTTTTCACTTTCAACAATACCTATTGTTTTTTCATTTTCCATTTTTAGAAGATGTTCGCCAAATAGGCATTGTTTAAGAACAAACTCATTGTTTGTATTAGTTGCAACTGTTTTGTTGGGGTTGGTTGCAAGTATTTTATGCTCCCAATAAATATGATTAAAAGGTTTCTTTACTCTTTTTCCGGTTTTTGGATTGTATAACATGATTTTTCCGGTTCTTATTCTATTTTTTGCATCAATTTGCCAGAATATTGTAGCTCCTTTCCATTTTGAACTTGTTCCCACTTTATACTTTTTTAAAATATCCGTTATTTCATAGAAATCTTCTTTAAACAAAGCTTTAAGGTATGAAATAAAATTATTTTGACTAGTTTTATTTAAGTGTTGACTTTGTTGCATTCGGTTGGTTGGTATTGTTGAAAAAGGTTTTTCTTTAGGTTTTGTTTTAATTTCCTTTTTATGAAATCTTACCGTTTTATAATTCGAATATATCTTATTCTCCTCAAAATAAGCCTTTGGTGGATAATGATAGCCACACTTTATTTCTCTACTACAACGTCCCACATCATCATGCACGTATTCATTTGTAGTGGTGTCAATATATCTGGTAAATGATTTTTTATGGCAAGCGGGACACTTATAAATGTTTTTCATTGATTTATAAGGCTCTAAAATAAACTGATAATCCATAATTTTCTTTGTTTTTGTTTTGCATTTAATACATCTTCTACATTTAACATGTAGCTTATGAATTAAATGAAGATTAAAAATGAATTATTTTTTTAGAAAAAATACATTTCCAAAACTCATCCTTTCTTTAACAAACCCTGCTTCTTGCAAATGTTTTGAAAAGTTTTTCTTAGAGAAAACTCTATATCCATTATCATTGCAATAGTTCTTATATTCTAAATATAGCTCCTTTAAACTTTTAGTTTCATTTGTTGAAACTTTATAATTCTCTTCATCAATAAACATTAAGATGCTATTACTTTCTCTTTTGAATTTTTCAATTTCCATTTTAATAATTTCATTATTAGTAAATGCTTGTTGTCTTAAGAGGTTTTTTAAGCCATTTAAAATCCAATTAAAAACACCCGAAAGCTCATTTCTAATGATTTTGTCGGCTAAATTTATGTCTTGTTCTTTTTCGGGGATTGTTTCTCTAAAAGGAATAATGATAAATCTTCTGTAAAAAGCATGTGTATTTTCACCACCTTGAGGTAAAACATTGGTGTTGAAAATAAATTTTGCATAATTAGTCATTATAAAAGGTTTTCCATATGGCAATCTAACTTGTACAGGCTCACCGGAAATTAACAATTTAAAGAAATGCGTTTCCATTTTTCCATTAATTTCACTCGCATAATTCAACAATTTATCTCCAATCATGGCACGTTCATAACCTGAAGTATTTGTAAGTGATTGCAAAGTATAATTTGATACATTTTCTTTACCAAGCAAGGCATTAACTATATTAAATAACACACTTTTACCATTTGCACCTGTTCCATAAAGAAGTAGAACTTTCTCTAGACTTAGGACGTTAGTCTTTACAAAAACATAACCTAAGTATTCTGCTAATACTGTTTGAAGTGTTTCATCCGGTAAGACTCTATTCAAAAATTGCATAAAAAGGGGAGCATCTTTTTTTTCCTCATAAGAAAAAGGCAGTTGGTATGTTATAAAATCATTCTTATTAAAAGGTCTTAATTTTTGAGTTGTTTCTGTTATTTCAAAAGTGCCATTTAATAGGTTTATTAAAGTTTTATCCTCATTTTGGCGTTCGTCAAAACCTTCAATTTCTGATTGAAATTGCTTATATAGTTCATCTCTAAACTGGTGTAACTTAGCATCAAATTTGTTTAATTTCATCTTGAGTGCTACTTTCCCTAATATACTTTTCATGCTAAAATCTTCTATTCTTTCCCAATAAGAACCATTATACAAGAAAAAACTTCCGTTATGCATTCGTACGTCATAACCCATTTGTTCTATTTTTTTAATGAATATCTCAACTATTGATACTAAATAATGTTTTTTTTGTAGCTTTTCCATTCCGGTATATTCTCTAAAATCAACCGGTTCTATATTATTGATAATTTCACCGAATATTTTTTTTGAATTATAGGTTATTATTTGTTTCAACAATTTATTATTTATTGATTCAAGTGAGTTTAATATCAATTCTGCATCAACTTCAGTATCAAATTGAACCGGAACAACTTTTTCATGAGGTTTATTATTTGATTTCATTGCTATTAAGTTTAATTAAAGATTCATTGATTTCTGAAAGTTTATAATAAACTCTTCCACCGAGTCCATAGCTTGTAATTATTTTTCGTTTTGTCCAATTATGAACAGTTGATAAATCTACTTTAAATCAGCAACTTCTTTTCTTGTAAGGTAGGTTTCCGGTTTTAGTTTTTCTAATTCAATTTGGATTTCTTCTTTCAGATTTACTATTTCTGAAAATTTTTTGTTTTGAGTTTGTTTTGTCATTTTTTTAATATTTATGATTTCTATATCACAAATATGCAGGTATAGTTAAGGCAAGGGCAAGCCAATTTTTTGGCAAAACATGCCAAATGAATAAAAAATAAAATTGTATACAATGCTAAAATACAGTTGATTACAAGGTGGTGTGTTTGATAAATAAAAAAATAGACCTAAAAAGAATAAAAATTACCCTTTTTAAGTCCATTTTTGACTTTTTGAAAAAAACTAAAAAATCAATTTATAATTAGAATGAATGAAATTGAATCAAATTTTATAAAGTTTATTCTATGTTTAATTCTTTTTTAATTCTTTCATATCTTAACTTTTCATTATAGGTACTGGAACTGTTTTGTTTTCTCATTCTGTAATCAGTAAAATTATATTTTAAAGTAGGATGCTCTGATGACCAATCAATATATTGTTTTTCGGTCACACAAGGTTTTATAAATTTTTCTTTTTTCATTATTCGATAAATATAAATCCAGTCTTTTTGTTTCACTTTATTGCTTTTGTCTTCTCTAGTTACAAATTCTTCATATAATTTATAAACTAAAGTGTTTTTAAAAATATCAGAATCATATCCTTCTGGAACATTTTCTTCCTTTTCTTCTTTATCTTTTGTTTTTATTGAAGATTTCAGAAAATAAAAATAGTATAAACTAACTAAAAAGTAATATAACCTAGCATAAAATGACATTCTTTGGAGTGACATGTTTATATCATATCTTCCTACTAAATATTCTTCTAAATGCATTGGGTTCATGGGAATATTAAAATCATCCTTTCTTTTACTTATAAAATTTTTTAATTCAACATGGGATAATTCTCCATTTATAAAAAGTTTATCGAATTTAATATCGGGAAATATTTCAATGTGTTCTTTAATGATTTTTTCCTGCTTTTCAAGCTCTGAGTTGAGGTATTTCTCTTTGTTTATTGAAAGTTTATAATTATTGTCAAAAAATATCCTTTTGTTTTCAATTTCGGTTTCAAACTGTGTTGATTTAACTAGGTTTATAAAATCATTATTTAATTGGGTTAAAACACTTTTATGAATTTTAAACCGAAAAATATTAACTTGTCTAGTTTCTACCATTTTGGATATATTGGCTTCTATATCATCTCCAAAAATACTTGGTTCCCATATTTCTTTTTTTAAAATTTTATTTTGAAAGAAAAAATCTAAGAAATCTCTAATGTTTTTATTGCGGAGATTTACCAATTCTTCATAATCGGTAATATTATAGTAATTATTCTTTGACATGTTTTATATTTTTCATTTTTTCGGCTAATATAAATGAATTATATGCATCTTTTTTCCCGACATACCTTAAAAATTGCTTTTCACTGCTATGTCCTGTTTGTCCAATGAGTAGAGGGGTTGGTATTAAGCCATAATAATTAGTTGCAAAAGAACGTCTACCAATATGAGAGGTGACTGCTCGGTATTTTGGCACCTCCTTTAATTCATACCTATTGGTTTTAGGGTTTTTAATTTTAACAGTTACTTTCTTGTTTATTCTAGCAAGCCTGCAAACATCTTTAATTAACCGATTATAGATTACTTCATTACTTACATTGTTTTTTGAAAATACCGGTGGAAAATTCATTCTTCTTTTTTTTAAGATTTTCACTACTTCATCATGTAAGTATATATTAACAGGTGTTTCTGTCTTTTGTTGCTTGAGCTGTAAAAAATAATCCTCCTTAATTTTTTTTATTTTATCCTTTTTTAATTTCAAATTATCAGAAATTCTTAAAGCTGTATAACAACTAATTATTAACCAATCTTTGGCTGCATCTAATTTATCATTTTCTAATTTTAGTTCAGTTAATTTATTTATTTCATCAAAATCAAGATATATGTGTTCTGTCTTTTCATATTTTAATCCTTTTAATATATAAGGCAATTCAGGATGTATGTTAATACCGTTTTCGCCCGCATGAGTTGCAATTGTTTTAATGGTTTTTAGCGTTTGAATTTTTGTGTTTTGTGCATACTTTTTTTTATCACTCCACTGTTGAAATTTAAAACTGAATTTTTTGTTTATCTCATTAATATAAAGCACACAACCTTCATCACTTTGAAAATTCTCAATACGTTTTTTATAAGTCCTTAATTTTTTTAAAGTTGAAGCTTTTAAACTTTGTTTTTTAAAATCTAAATAGTAATCAAAGTATTCAATAAAATTTATAGGCAATGATTGTTGTTCACCAAAAACAATTTTTTTAAGCCATTTACTATCTATTATTTCATAAGGTTTTTTCTGTAGAAACCCCTTTCTAATTTTATCTTCGATTTCTTTTAATTGGTCTTGAATTTCATTTAAAATTAAGTTCTCTTTATTAATCTTTTTCTTATGAGCGGCATCATTTATTTTGACTTTATTAAATCTGACAGATCCGTTTTTAAAATTTTTTGGATTGATTCTTATTTTGGTGTTTAATTTAGCATCAATTGTAGTGTCTCTAACTCTAACTATAATTGATTTATATTGTTTTTTGCCCAGAAGATAAAAGGTAATATTCATGATATTATTATTAGACCGTAATTAGACCGTAACTATGCAAATATAAACAATTAAATTCAATCATATTCAATTGTTAATAAATAATTAAATAATTGATAGCCAATGTAATAAAATATAAATAGATTGAATATGATTGAATGCTGTTATCCTATTTGTTATCCTGTCGGAGTCACCATTTATAAAAGCAACTTATTGATTTTCAGTAAGTTGCTTTTTTAATTTGAAGAAGTTTTGGCTTGACATCGGAAAAGTTGGTTGAGGCCGGCTTAAGATAATATTTTTGAGCTTATTCTTCTATTTTTTTAAAACCTTCAAGGGTAATATATTTTCGTCGAATATAAAGTTTTGTTAGCCGCTCCAGCAACCAGTTTTTTGTCAATATCCCCATTAAACCCATAACCAAAAGGAAGAGTACGGCATACTGAAATCCGGCGTATTTTTCTATAATAAGAATAAGAATAATAGGTATGAATAATTTTAGCATTGCAAAAACATAAATTTTAAAGTTAAAACTTTCTGTATTTTGAAAGGCCTTTACCTTTTGGTTTAATTTAAGGGGTGTTTGGCGATATGCACCTGCCAGCAGGCTAATAGGCAAATTAACACCAATATTAAAAATGGCCAAAGCGAATATCAAAATATAAACTTTCCAGCCCAATAATAAAAATGGAAGTGTTAATATAAGTGTAATAATGACAGAGATAGCCATAAGCCACCATTTTGCTTCAAGGTACTGCCGGTAGCTAATACTTTGCGTCATTAATAAAGGGTAATATTCACTGTCCCATGCCGGAACAAAATTGCCGAATTGTATTAAAAAGTAGCCGGTGAGCATAAATAAAAACAGAATTTGATTAAATTCATTTTGATGCAACTGCTGAGCATGCCCACTGTAAAGAAAGAAAGTCAAAATATAAAATATAACAAAACCAATTAAAGATTGCCGGGGACGGGCATTGCGCAAAATTAGTCTGATGTCGTTTTGCAAAAAGCTACCCATCAAACCATATTTGTTGGTCCAATTCAAATTTAAAGACCTTATTTTTTTCTTTTTGGGTTGTTTAATGGCATCGTCTAAATAAAAACGTTTAGAAATATAGTAATATAAAAACAGAAGGGTAATGGTAAACAGAATTATTGGTGAAATAATTAAATAGGGCTTGGTATATATGCTATAAAAGTAATCTCCAATGAAATTTAAATGGTGACTTAGCCATTTCATCTTATAGATAATTACAAAAACAAACAATCCCATTATGCCGTTTAACAAATTGTTGCGACTACTGAAAAATAAAATCAATTCCATTACAAAACTTATCAGTAAAATAGAAAAGAACCAAGCCAGTAAACCACTTAAGCTATAATGTGCATGACGATAGTTTAAAATCATAAAAGTAAGCAACATTAAACTAAAAACCAGATTAACCGGATGTAAAATAATTTTAACCAGTTGATGCCAAATGATTTGCCGTTTTTTTATGGGTAAAATCATAAAGGGTTTGACTTGTATAGAATCGAAACTCAGATACATCATGGTGTAAAACACGATGAAAAAGTAAATAAAAAGATAAGTGTGTGCTTTTTGGAATATATCTGCATTTGGCGTTTTTTCCTTTATTACATAAAACAGCAGAAAGGATAGCATAATCATATAAAAGGCAAAAAATAAATAGCCTATGATGGTCAGAATTTTAAGAATAAGTTTTTTTGAAAAATTTGGTGAGCGTTTGAATTTCAGATAATCAAGTTTCAAAAATTTAAGATAAGTCATAGTCCCGATTTAGAATTTAAATTTATAAAAAATAATTGTATTTTTGTTTAATAAATCAGGGAAAATGCCAGAACAACATATAAAAGAAGAAAAAGGCTTTAAATACATAGAAAAGGGAGAAGGGATACCTTTGGTTATTCTTCACGGTATTATGGGCGGTCTCAGTAATTTTGATCAGGTTATCGATTATTTTTCTAAAGATTTCAGAGTGTTAATGCCCGAATTACCCATTTATACTTTTCCTCTATTAAAAACAAGTGTGAAGGGCTTTGCTGGTTTTCTTCAAGATTTTTTAGCTTACAAGCAAATAGATAAAGCTATATTATTAGGAAACTCACTCGGGGGTCATGTAGCTTTATATTTTACCAATAAACATCCGGAAAAAGTTTCAGCATTAATTTTGACAGGAAGCAGTGGGTTATATGAAAAAAGCATGGGCGACTCGTATCCTAAACGAAAAAATTATAATTATATCAAACAAAAAGCCCAAGAAGTTTTTCACAATCCAAAAGTCGCCACTAAAGAATTAGTAGATGAGGTTTTTGAGGCAGTCAATAATCGTATGAAGGTGATCCGTACCTTGGCTTTAGCCAAAAGTGCTATACGTCATAACATGGCCAAAGATTTACCTCATATACATGTGCCAACTTGTCTTATTTGGGGACGGGATGACAAAGTAACACCGCCTGAAGTAGCGGAAGATTTTAAAAAACTATTACCCGATGCCGATTTATTTTGGATAGACAAATGTGGCCATGCCCCCATGATGGAACATCCCCAAGAATTTATTCGTATTATGGATAAATGGCTGATAGAAAGAGGTTTTAAAACCAATAAAGATGTTTAAATATCTGCTAAAAAAGCCTCATAACTATACCGAAAATCCCAAAGCGCTTTTAATTTTGCATGGCTTTGGCAGCAATGAAGCCGATTTGTTTTCTTTTGCAGACCAATTGCCGGATGATTTATTAATTATCAGTGCTCGTGCCCCAATTTCATTAGACTTTGGTGGATATGCCTGGTATCCCATATATATAAATGCGCAAAACGAAAAAATATCAGATAATCAGAAGGCGCAAGATGTTTTAAAAGAACTTTCGGTTTTTATCGATTTTTTAAAAGATAAATATCACATTAAATCTGGTTATTTTAACCTCTTAGGTTTTAGTCAAGGGGCTGTTTTAAGTAATGCTCTGGCTTTAAATTACCCCGAAAAAATTAAAAATGTCGTCTCCTTGAGTGGCTATATCAATGAAGATATCATGCCCTTAAAAGATAATGTGGAAAAATATAAAAAACTGAATTTTTTTGTTTCCCATGGCTTATATGATGATGTTATTCCTATAGACTGGGCACGAAAAACACCGGTTTATTTAACTGAACGACAAATAAGTCATACTTATAAAGAATACCCAATGGGACATGAAGTCAGTTATGATTGTTTAAAAGATTTCCGGCAATGGTTACAGCAAAACATTTAAAACATTTATATGTCTAAACCCATTAATTTAGTTCTATCAGGAGGCGGGGCACGCGGTATTGCCCATATCGGTATTATTGAGGTTTTAGAAGAACACGGCTATGAAATAAAAGCGGTTACCGGCACATCTATGGGAGCTTTGGTTGGTGGTGTCTATGCCGGACAAGCTATGGATGCCTACAAACAATGGTTAATCAATGCCGATATACGGGAGGTCATTCGTATGCTCGATTTTTCATTACGTTTACCGGGCTTAATCAAAGGCGAAAAAATTATGCGAAAAATTAGCCAAATGTTGGCGATAAAAAGCATTGAAGATTTGCCCATACCTTATAAAGCGGTAGCGACGGATTTAAATCATAATCAAGAGATAACCTTTTCGTCAGGAGATTTAATTTTAGCCATTAGAGCTTCCATTTCCATCCCAACGGTTTTTACACCCGTGTTGACACAAGATAAAATGTTGGTTGATGGCGGTTTGGTTAACAATATTCCAATTAATAAATTGCCCGAAAACGGTTTTCCCATAGTGGCAGTGTGTGCCAATGCTGACATTGATTTAACGCTCGAGCAGCAAAAAATAATGCATGGCGATCCGCAGGCAGAAGACGAATACCTTAAAAAGCTACGCAAAATCCAAGCGTATATAAGAAAATATCTCAATTTAAATGACAAACCATTGGTTAATAATAATGCTGATGACTTACCGGGATATACTGACATAATTGACCGTTCTCTTCATTTAATGATTGCACAAAATTCAAACCGGATTATACATCAATATCCGCCGGATTTGTTAATCAATATCCCGCATAAATTGGCTGGGACTTTAGATTTTTTAAAAGCCGAAAAGATTTACAAAGTGGGTAGATGGACAGCCCAAAAAGCCTTGGAAAATTTTAAAATAAATTAAATTATTTTCTTTAATTCATCATTTTCCCGCCGTTTTATTTTTATTTTAAAGTAGGCAAAAATTAAAGTCATTACCGGACTTAACCAGTTAAAAACGGCATAAATCAAATAACTTTCTGTGGGGACCCCCAAAACTTTGGCATTATAAGCCCCACCGGTATTCCAGGGTACCAATACGGAGGTTACCGTGCCGGCGTCTTCTAAGGTTCGACTTAAATTTTCGGGGGCTAAACCGGCATCGTCAAACGCTTGTTTATACATTTTACCGGGTACCACAATGGCTAAATATTGGTCTGATGCAGTGGCATTAAATACAATACACGATAAATCCGTACTGGCAAAAAGCCCGAAAGTACCTTTGAATTTAGCTAACAATGTTTCGCTGATTTTTTTTAAGGCACCGATCGCTTCCATAATGCCTCCAAAAAACATAGCGCTGATAATCAGCCAAATGGTGCTGAGCATGCCTTTCATTCCGCCTGAAGAAAACAGCTCATTTAATATGGGGTTGGCCGTTTTAATGTTAAAATCCCAAACCACAGCTTTCATAATATTTTTATAAGCGCCTGTATAATAAGGCTGATTTGGTTCAAGCAAATTCAATAAAAGATTTTTTTGAAAAAATAAAGCTGCTAATCCGCCAAGCAAAACACCGGCTAATAAAGCCACCAAAGGTGGTGTTTTTTTAATAATTAGAAAAATAACGGTGGCCGGAACAATAAGTAAAGCCGGGTGAATAAAAAATGAAGTTTTTATATCGGCTAAAAGTGCCCGGGTGTTATGTATGTCGTTACCAGTATGGGATAATCCTAAAATAATAAAAATGATAAGGGCAATGCTGATGGTCGGAATGGTTGTATACATCATATACCGGACATGCCGGTAAAGGTCAACGCCTGCAACGGCTGAAGCTAAATTGGTCGTGTCGGAAAGCGGAGACATTTTATCGCCGAAATAAGCCCCTGAAATTACAGCACCTGCCACCATAGGGGGCGGAAACCCCAAGGCTTTACCAATACCAATCAACGCTATGCCAACCGTAGCAGTAGTGCTCCATGAGCTACCAATAATTAAAGATACCAATGCTGTAATTATTAATGAGGAAGCTAAAAATACCGTTGGATTTAAAAGTTTTAAACCATAATAAACCATTGTCGGAATAATACCACTGATAAGCCAAGTGCCGGTTAGGGCACCTACAAACAACAAAATAAGAATGGCGCCACTGGTCGATTCAATATTTTTGGTTACCTTTTGTAGCATTGTCTCGTATGAAATATTGTGTCTAAAACCTATTATGGCAGCGACGGCCCCGGCTAATAATAAGGCAAACTGGTTAGGACCGGAAGTCGCCTCGTCACCGAAAACAACCAACACATTAAAACTTAATATAAGCACAAGAAAAATTATCGGCATTAAGGCTTCATAAAACCGGATAGATGGCGTGGTTGATGATCTTGTCATAGAAAATTTTTTATGGTTTTGGGTTAACAAATATACATTTTTTTATATTTGGCCACGTCTTGCAATGGATTGGGTTTAAATCTTACCTTTGTAAAACATTAAACCGGTTGATATGGAGCCTAAAATAGAGGAGAAACTTTTGTTGAAAAATATTAAGCCGACACCTATGCGTCAATTGGTGTATAGGATGTTAACACAAGAGGAAACGGCTTTAAGTTTGTCTGAACTAGAAAGTAAATTTGACAAGGTAGATAAGGCAACTTTATACCGGACGCTAAAAACCTTTGAAGCGCATCAATTAATCCATTCCATTGACGACGGAAGCGGGTCCATACGGTATGCATTATGTGACGAAGATTGTACCTGCCGTCCCGAACAATTGCATTTGCATTTTGTGTGTAAAATATGTCAAAAAACCTATTGTCTAAAAGAAAAACCTATCCCACAACCCGATTTACTCGATGGTTTTACTTATGAAAGTGCTAATTTTATTGTCAAAGGCGTTTGTCCTTCTTGTCAAAAATAATTTTTTTCTTCATTTCTTTGCAACTCGGTTGCATCCCAAATGTTTTATCTTTGTCTTACTAAAAACAAATAAGTGCGGCTACAAAAATTATTTCATAAAAACGCTTTAATTATACTGCTTGGATTAAGTTTTATTCTCCATGCAGCATGGCCGCATGATCATCACTATAACGAGTTTGCTCATCATGCAAATGAACACAGTGCATTTCATTGCCATAGCCTCAACCATTTAACGACTGTTAAACAATCTGTAAAAGTTAAAATACAAAAAGAAAATCCCGATTCGTTCCATTATTTTTTAGCCAAATATCTCGATTTTCAAGTAGATTTTTCAACGGATTATAAGTATACTTTTCATTTTGTCCAAAATCTGTTTCACGAAAAGTTGTTTAAGCAACTGCCTATTCGTGGCTCCCCTTTGATGTAGTTTCTTCTTTTTTTAAGTAATTATTTTCAATAAGCCCATTGTCGCATAAATAATTTTATACGGCACAACATCACTATATCAAAATTTAAACCTTATGATTAACAATATTATAAACTTTTCAATCAAAAACAAACCCATTATAGGTTTATTGACCATTGCTTTGATTATTGGCGGATTTTTTGCCATGACCAAAGTACCGGTCGATGCCTTGCCAGATATAACCAACAATCAAGTTTTGGTTATTACTACCGCCCCAAATTTGGGAACGGAAGATATCGAACAATTTGTTACCTACCCTGTAGAATTAGCGGTCGCTAATTTGCCGGATGTTACCGAAATCAGAAGTGTTTCCCGTTTTGGACTTTCAGTCGTAACCATCGTTTTTAAAGAAAGCGCCGGTACTTATTTACCCCGGCAGCTGGTGAATGAAGCCTTAGCCGAAGCCAAAGAAAAAATACCGGAAGGATTTGGTAGCCCTTTTATGGCACCGGTCAGTACAGGTTTGGGTGAAATATATCAATATACTTTGGAAGTAGCCCCCGGTTATGAAGATAAATATGATGATATGGAACTTCGTACCATACAAGATTGGATTATAAAGCGGCAAATGGCCATGTTGCCGGGCGTGGTCGAAGTAAATTCTTTTGGGGGGCGTGGTAAGCAATATGAAGTGGCGGTTAATCCGGACAAACTTAAAAGTATGGGGCTGACTATCAACGATATTTATAAAGCCTTGAAGGATAATAATCAAAATGTTGGTGGTGCTTATATCGAAAAAAATCATCAAGCAAATTTTATTCGCGGTGAAGGCTTGATGCGTTCGTTGGATGATATTAAAAACACCCTGGTAAAAAATATTAATGGACAGCCCATTTTTATTCGCGATGTTGCAAAAGTGCAGTATGGCAACTTCTTACGATATGGTGCCTTTACCAAAAACGGTAAAGGTGAAGCGGTTGGCGGCATTGTCATGATGCTTAAAGGGGCTAACTCTAATGAAGTCATTAAAAATGTCAAAAAACGTGTGGCTCAAATTCAGAAATCTTTACCGGCAGGCATAAAAATTAAACCTTTTTTAGATCGCAGTAAATTAATTAAAAACACCACTACAACCGTTGTCGAAAATTTATTATTAGGTGCTATAATTGTCATTTTAGTATTGGTTTTATTTTTGGGCAATGTCAGAGGTGGATTAATTGTCGCGTCGGTTATTCCATTAGCCCTTTTATTTTCATTTATTATGATGAAAATTTTTGGTGTGTGGGCAAACTTGATGAGTATGGGCGCTTTGGATTTTGGTATTTTAGTCGACGGTGCAGTTATCATTGTTGAAGCCATGATATTTTATTTATATACCAATAAATATATAGGAAAGAAATTGGCTGCTAAAGACCGGGATGAAATCGCCTTTAAATCAGCCAGTAAAATGATGAATTCGGCCTTTTTTGGTCAACTTATCATTTTAATTGTGTTTATTCCTGTTTTGGCTTTACAAGGAGTAGAGGGAAAAATGTTTATTCCAATGGCTATGACATTTGGATTTGCCATTATCGGGGTGATGATTTTGAGTTTGACTTATGTTCCCATGATGGCAGCTTTGCTACTTCAACCACCCAAAAATGCTAACAAATCTTGGGGCGAAAAAATAATAGAAAAACTTGAAAATTTTTATTTGCCGGTCTTAGATTGGGCTTTACGTCATACACGCGCTGTTTTAGGTTTTGCTCTAGCACTGCTGTTATTGGGCGGGTATTTATTTACACAGATGGGCGCAGAATTTATCCCAAAGTTAGATGAAGGAGATTTTGCCTTTCAAGAGTTTTATAAGCCCGGAACCGCTTTATCGGAAGTTATGGAAAACACAACTAAAATAGAGAAAGCTGTCCTTGATAATTTTCCGGATGAAATTGAAAGTATTCAAAGCCGGGTGGGCGTAGCCAATATTCCCATGGACCCTATGCCCATGGATATAGCTGATGTTTTTGTGATTTTAAAACCCAAAAGTCAATGGAAAAAAGCTAAGACAAAACAAGAACTTATAGAAAAAATAGAAAAAGTCATCAGCATGTTTCCGGGAATAAATTTTGAATTTACCCAACCTATTGAAATGCGTTTTAATGAGTTGTTAACCGGTGTTAGAGAAGATATTGCCATTAAACTCTACGGTGACGATTTAAATGTCTTGGCAGATAAAGCCCAAAAAATTGCAAAATTAGTAGCCGGTATAAATGGGGTAGGCAGAATTAAAGTGGAAGCAACGCGCGGACTGCCCCAAATAACCGTACATTATAACCGGCAAAAATTAGGACAATATAATTTAAAAATAAAAGATTTAAATAAAATTATTGCTACTGCTTTTAGTGGACAAACTGCCGGACAGATTTATGAAGGCGAACGCATGTTTGATCTGGTGGTGCGATTAGGTAAACAACACCGTAAAAGTATAGAAGACCTAAAAAATCTTTATGTTAATTTGCCGGGTGGACAACAGATTCCTTTAAAAACAGTGGCAGACATAAGTTACCGGCCCGGACCGATGCAAATAGGCCGCGAAAATACCAACAGACGTACTTACGTCGGTGTAAATGTACGGGATAGAGATGTGAAATCGTTAGTTGATGAGATTCAAAGTTTATTAGATAAAAAGTTGGATTTGCCGGCTGGATATTATGTGCGCTACGGTGGGGCTTTTGAAAATTTGCAACGGGCGACCAAACGATTATCTTTGGTTGTACCTTTGGCATTGGCACTCATTTTTATTTTGGTCTTTTTTGCAGTAAAGTCGTTCAAACAAACGCTTATGATTTATTTGGCCGTTCCTTTTGCTGCTGTGGGTGGCATTTTAGCTCTTTATCTACGGGATATGCCTTTTAGTATTTCGGCAGGCGTCGGTTTTATCGTTTTATTTGGTGTAGCAGTATTAAACGGCTTAGTTTTAATTAGCAGCTTTAATGAATTGAAACAAAAAGGCATAAAAAATATCGATGAACTTATTAAGAAAGGAGCTGTCAGGCGTTTACGGCCTATTTTTCTAACTGCTTCTACTGATATTTTAGGTTTTCTGCCTATGGCTATTTCAAATTCGGCCGGTGCCGAAGTGCAACGCCCGTTAGCAACTGTCGTGATTGGTGGTATGATTACTTCGACCATTTTAACTTTGATTGTACTACCTGTTTTGTATAAGCTTGTTGAGACCGGTTTTTCATGGAAAAATAAATTTAGTCCGATTAAATTGGCGGCTGGATTGTTTTTCTTATTTTTTTTATGGCCGGTTAACAAAGTAATAGCGCAACAGCAACCAACGACATTGGATGATCAAACAGCTATTGAAATTGCTATAAAAAAATATCCCTCTATTAAAGCGGCTGAATTGGAAATAAAACGACAAAGAGTTTTGAAAAATACAATTTTTGATATAGGTGAAACAGAGGTGTTTACCGGTCAGGAAGAAGTTAGCCCACAGAATGTTGGGGTGCAAAATAATTTAGGATTTAACCAATCCGGCATAGCTTTATTGCAAATAAATGCCCAAAAAAAATTATGGAAAGCCGGTATGGAAAAAGCTAAAATTAAAGCTGATTTGACAAAAGCGCAACTCATTAAAGAAGTTAGTATAGCTTGGTATACGGCTTATTATGCCCAGCAAAGATTTGAACTTTATAAAAATATAGATACTCTATATCATAATTTTGTAAAAGCAGCCCAATTGAAATTTAAAACAGGAGAAACAGCCAAAATTGCTTATTTATCTGCCTTGTCACAATACCGTACATTCAAGATTAAACAACAAGAAGCAGATGCTTATTTCAAAACAAGTTTGTATTTCCTAAATCAGTATTTGGGCTTTAAAAAAATTGAAGCTATCAAGTTAAAACTTCCGGAAAAAAAACAGTCAAATTCGAATTTTATGTCGAAAGATTTTAAAAACGGATTACTTGTACGAACTTATCAAGCCGAGGTTAATGAGGCCGAAGCAAAATGGAAAACAGTTAAAAAACAGTGGTTGCCAAAGTTTAACCTTGGTTTTAAAAAGCAAAGCATTGATGGGGTGCCGGGTTTTAAAGCTTGGGAGGTCGGAATGTCTTTGCCGCTAAATATATGGTCTGTAAAATCCAAAGCCAAAGCGGCTAAAATGTCTTATCAAATCGCTGAAGCCGAAATGTCTAAAAAAATAAGGCAAACACAAACTTTTTACCTGCAGCTATTGACTAAAAAAGCCAGTATGTTACGTATTTTGCATTATTACGAAACAGAAGCAATCCCTTTGGCCGATGAACAAATTGAAAAGGTTTATGCAGCCTACTTGCTGGGTGATATAGATTATATTCAATTTATTCAAAACATTCAGTCCGCTATAAAAATAAAATTAGCTTATTTAAAAAAAGAGCTTGATTATCAGCAAATTGTTATTCAACTAAATTATTTATTAAAATCTTAATATTAAAACTTATGAAAAAATACATATTATCCCTTATCCTTCTCTTTGCAATTATCTCTTGTCAAACAGAGAAACAAAAAACAAGTGAAGAACCCTCGGAACAAGAAGAAAGCACACCTGCCGAAGTTAGTTTAAGCCGTCGGCAAATGACTGTTTTAAATTTAAAAATTGATACATTACCTAAACGGAATTTATCCAGTACCATTAAAATAAACGGAGAAATGGTAGTGCCGCCTTCTGAGCAAGCAGCAGTATCTGCAGTTATTGGGGGAAATATTAAAAAAATTAATGTTTTTCAGGGTGACAAAGTTAGAAAGGGACAAGTTTTAGCCGTATTGACACATCCCAATTATATAAAGTTGCAAGAAGATTATGCCCAAGAAGCACAAGGTTTAGACTATTTAAAAGCTGAGTATGAACGCCAAAAAAAACTATATAATCAGCAAGCCGGGTCAGGCAAAGCTTTTCAAAAAGCACAAGCTGATTATTTAATGGCAAAATCAAGGGTCAAAGCTTTAGCTACGCAATTAAAGCTCTTGCATTTATCGCCCGAAAAAGTAAAAAAAGGTCAAATTTCGTCTGAAATCTTTTTAATTGCACCCATAAATGGTTATATAACGCAAATTAAGGCTAAAATCGGCGCGTATGTTAACCCTAAAGAGCCTATTTTTGAAATTGTGAACAATAATGCCATTCATCCGGATTTTAAAATTTATGAAAAGGAGGCAGATTTAGTGAACAAAGGTCAACTTATTCATTTTACCTTAGCTAACCGTCCGGAAAAAGAATATACAGCAAAAGTATTTGCCATAGGGAAGGAGTTTGAACCCGAAACCCGTTCTATTCCGGTACATGCCCATTTAACACATCCGGTCAAAGGGCTTATACCCGGCATGTATTTGACCGGACATTTGCATAAAGACAATGCTTATGTGACGGCTGTACCGCATGATGCGATAGTAAAAAAAGGGACTAAATTTTTTATCTTTGCCACAAATCCGGTAAAGTCATCTAATAAGCAAACAAATTTTAAAATGATTGAAGTACTTCCGGGTGAAAAAGATCAAAAATATGTGGCTATTCAATTAATAGATTCCTTGCCTAAAGGGGCAAAAATAGTTTTGAATAATGCTTATTATTTGCTTTCGGATATAGAAAAATCTGAAACCGGAGATGATGATTAATCAATTAAACTAAAAATAACATATAATGAAAACAAAATTAAAATTAATTGCTTTATTGGGTTTTATGTTGATGAGCCTATCAACTGTATTAGGACAACAAAAGGAAAGCCAACCGGAAAAATTCCGTTTGATAGCAGGTGTGCGGGTCAATCCGCTTGTTATTTATGATTTTGAAGGCCATGTAGCCAACAAAACTTTATTGCATGCAGAGTTGGGGGCGCTTTTTAAAAAGAAATATTATACATCTTTAGGTTATACAGCAGCGGTCAATGCCTTGTATAATTTTAATGAATATTGGTTTATCGGGTTTGATAAAAAACTTCCTGTATCGTGGGTTGTTGCAGAAGAATATAATTTTAACAATGAGAATTTATACATTCAATCGGGATTTAATTTTAAAATCAGCAAGATTGGAAATGTCTTTGCTTTTTTATTTACACCGACAGATTACTTTGATCTGGGTTTAAAAGTAGGTGTTTTTATTCCACTTAATTTTGTCATTACCCAAAAATAAATAAAACCGGCTGCTTAATTAAGGCAGCCGGCTTTTTAATGGAATACAGTAAAAACCGATTAAGGTACCAATTGTTTTGCTTTTTCTTGCGCATTTTTCATAATTAAGGCAGCTTTATTGGCTGCTTCAGTTTCCAATATTTGGGCTTTTTTGTCGGCTTGTTGGACTATTTTTTTGGCCAAAGCTTGGGCTGCTAACTTTTTAAATGGATCATTACCGGCTTCTTTTATCAATTTTTCTGCTTGTTTTTGGGCTTCACTTCTGATTTTATCGCCGGCTTTTTTAGCCGTCGTTTTAAGTTTCTCTGCTTCAATTTCAGCTTGTTTTAAAATATCAGCTGCTTTTTGACGGGCTGCTTCTGTCGCTTTTTCTTTGACAACGGCAACACTTTCATCTATTTTTTGATTAACTGCTTGTGTAACAATCTCTTGTGCGTTATCCCCTTGAACATTTCCGATAACAGGTATAATTTTGGGTTGCTTATAATTTCCTTTTATTTTAAACGTTAGTGGAATAATATCGCCCAAGTTGGTTTTTAAGCCTAAAAAATTGACTTTGCCGATTAAATTACCTAAAATCTGATTGGCTTTGCCTCCCAACATTTTGCGGGGGACCTCTAAACGCCATACAAAATCGATAGTTTGATCCAAACCCACACGCCCCTGCAACCCGGACTTTATACCGTTTATTTTAAAATGAAAAGGTTTAACTTGCATATTGCCATGGTCAATTTCAAATTGCGCTTTGATTTGATCGACTGTCGCTTGGTCCAAGCCTTTTATTTTTAACAATTCGCTTACTTTTTTCACGACATCTATGCCTGCGACACTAATATTTCCGGTTTTGAATAAGCCTTTTGCCTCCAGAGTTTGCAATTCCGGATTCATCTGGTTGTCAAGAGCTACTTTCATCTGCATATCCGAAAATAATTGCCCGCTTATCTTTTTTAGTATGGGTGCATAAGTTTTAAATAAAGTTAACTTTTCTGCGGTTTGATTAATGGCTACTTGGTCCATTACTAACTTTAAAGCTGTTTCAACATCCGGTTTTGAGGTGTCATAAACGCCGGCTATTTTTAATTGGCCACCAAAAGCTTTTGACCAAATACTGGACAATTCGGCTTTTTGTTTATCGACCTTTACTTCACCTTTTAATTTATTTAAAATTAAATCTTTGTACCGGACTTTGTCAGCATCGGCTTTAAAAATGACAGCTATGTTTTTGGGTATACGAATGAGACTGTCTTGAGAAGCGCTTTGTGTTTCTTGGCTGTCTGGCGTCATAAATTCATTCATGTTAATATAATTGGAATGCAAATCGGCATGAGCTATTAAAACTTCATCCTTTTTCAAAAAATAACTGATATAATTGGTAATTTCTCCTTTTATGTCAAAATCGCTTTGCCCGATTTGGCTGTTAAACCGGTTAAGCTTTAAGGCTTGTGGGGTAATATCTATCTGTGCATTATTTATTTTGACCGGGTAAGGCATATCTTTTGCAGCCAAATCAAAACCAGTTAAATCGAAATAACCCTTGGCTTTAAATTGGTCAAAGGCTTGTTTTTCAATAGCTGAAACATGACCATCTAAATTAATATCCGCTTTTAGAATACCCTTTAATTTTTTTATTTGCGGCAAATAAACGGCTTGTTTAATATGACTTAGATCCATTGCAGACCGAAAGGCTGTTTTAATTTCAGGGTCAGTCATCAAGTGCTTTAAATATAAATAGCCTTTTGCGTCATTGCCGGCAATGGCAAAATTAATTTTAGGCAGGCTGACCGTGGTTAAATCAAGGTCTTTTCCGCCGGGAAAATTAACTGCGCCAACGACATTAATATTTTGAACAGCTTGTGGTAAATCAGGGTATTTTATATAACCTTGTTTGATAGTAAATTCTGTTCCAAATGCCGGAAAATTTTTGTCGTTATAAGTCCCTTTAACATATCCCTTGATGCTGGCTACACCATTGGTTTTTAATCCTTTAAAATCGGGCATGTAAGCTTTGGGGACCAATGATAATAAATTTTTTAGTTGACTGCCGGCTGTTTGGTATTTGATATCCATGTTAGTATCATCATCTTTTAAAGCCAGCATCATATCTAATTGTAAAGGCAATTCATTAAAAGACAAATGGGCATTTTTTATTTGATATTTACTAAATTCATCTTCTATATTGACTTGTGCATCGGCCTTTGCCCGGACTTGGTTTAAGTAATGAATGCCATCATATTTGACATTAAGCGTGTCGATTTGACTTTTATTTTTTAAGATATAGGCTTTATCGGTAAAAATGCCCTCACCTGTTTGATTTAAATTCCTGATTTTTAAATGCATATTCATGCTTTCATCATCATAGTCCAAATTGGCATGTGCAATCGCATAATTTTGCAGTTTAACGGCATAAGATGATGTTTCTTCTTTAGTTGCATGGGTGGTATCGGTTTTTACAATATCATAATTTGCTTTTCCGTTTTTTAATACTTTAATTTTAAAGTCGGCACCTTCCAAACCTATTTTTTTAATTTCAATATCTTTTTTAAATAATAAACGTTTGGCGTCCAAGCTCATTTTGAACTGGTCGATATGGGCCAATCTGACATCTTTAAAATCACCTTTTCCATCTATTCTAAAATTGGAAACCATCACATTCAGGTTAGGAAAATCACGAAAAAAGGATAAATCCAATTGATCATAATCCAAGCTGGCATTTAAGTTTTGATTAATTTCATTTTTGATGAATTTTTCGATGTCTTTTTTAAAAAAATAGGGGACAACCGCTAATGTAACAATTATAACGATTAAGCTGCTTAAGACAATTTTTAGTGCTTTTTTCATGAGTTTTTTATTAATTTAAAGCAAATTTAAGTAAATAATTTGATAATTGTTTAAATGATTTTTTCTATTTAGAATTGTTCTAAATATAATAGCTTTATGTTAAAATGTCATTTTTTCTATATCTTTGGCATTGTAAAAAAAATGTTAAGGAAAAATTAATATAATTGTAACTCTTATGAAAAAAAGAATGATGTTTTCGGGAATCAGTTCGGTTAAAAAAGCCGGATTGATTATGCTCCTGTTTTTGTCTATTTCGGCCTTTGCCGGTGGGCAAACAATGAGTCATCAAGTAACGGCTGTGCCTATAGCCGGTTCGGTATTAACCCAAGCAGCAGCGGCAACTGCCACAGCTCACGCAAAGGAACAAAAGCTTGAAAATAAGCAGGCTGATGAAGCTGATCAAAGGCCGTATGATAAGATCGACCCGGAATTTAAGGGGATAGGACCGGGAAATAATACCCTTCCTTTTATTATTTCATTAGTTGTATTTATCTTGGCGACAATTTTAGGGAGACGAAAAAATTGTAAAGCACCTAAATTAATGATGTTAGTTGCCTTATTATCATTGGGATATATTGCTAAAATAACTTATGTTGAAGCGCGTGCCTTAGGACGTCAACACGGTTATGCGCCGGTACAACCGATTTGGTTTTCACATAAGGTACATGTTACACAAAACGGAATCGATTGTGAATACTGTCATGTCGATGCCCGTACCAGTCGTCATGCCGGGATTCCCAGCTTAAATGTTTGTATGAACTGTCATAATCAAGTTCATAAAGGAAGTGTTTCCGGCACCAAAGAAATTGCCAAAATATATAAACATTTAGGTTACAACCCTAAAACCGGTCAATATGATAAACCCGGTAAACCGGTTCAATGGGTAAAAGTTCATAATTTGCCTGATCATGTTTACTTTAACCATTCACAACATGTGCAAGCCGGAAAAGTAAAATGTCAAGAATGCCATGGACCTGTTGAAAAAATGAATCGTGTGGTTGAATATAAAGAATTGGCCATGGGCGATTTTTGTTTAGATTGCCACCGCAAACGCGGTATTGACACCTCAAATCCTTATTACAAACATTACAAGTTTAAGGAAATGAAAGAAAAACAAGGGATAGATAAAATAACAGTTGACAAAATTGGCGGTGCCGATTGTTCATCTTGTCACTATTAATATAAACTAAGGTATAAAACTTATACAGATGAAAAAATATTGGAGAAGTTTAGAAGAACTGGAAAGCGTCAAAAAAAATGAAGCTATTGAGCCCTCAATAGAATTTCCGACCGATGGTCTTTCTAAAGACGAAATAAAGAACAAATACGTTGCAAACCGAAGAGATTTTCTTAAATTATTAGGTTTTTCAACAGCTTATGCCGTGGCGGCTACCAGTTGTCAACAACCGGTACGTAAAGCCATTCCTTTTTTACAACGTCCGGAAACGGTTACCCCCGGTGTTGCCAGTCATTATGCGACAACCTTGTCGAATGCCGATGATTATGCCAGTGTGGTAGTAAAGGTAAGAGACGGTCGTCCTATTAAAATTGAAGGAAATAAATTATCTAAAATTACACAAGGCGGAACCAATGCACGAATGCAAGCTGCCATTTTAGATTTGTATGATACAGCCCGATTACAACACCCGGTTAAGAAAGGCAAAAAGATTTCTTGGGAAAAAGCTGATGCCGAAATAACCAAAAAACTGGGTGAAGTGGCTGCAGCCGGTCAAAAAATCTATATCATCGCTCAAACTATTGTGAGCCCGACTTTTAAAAAATTATTGGCCGATTTTAAAGCAAAATACCCTACGGCAGAAGTGGTCTATATGGACCCGGTTTCATATGCCGCCATGATTGATGCCAACGAAGCCACTTTTGGCAAAGCCGGCATCCCCAGTTATCATTTTGATAAAGCCAAAGTAATAGCCGGATTTAATGCTGACTTTTTAGGAACGTGGTTGTCACCGGTTCAATATGCTGCCGATTATGCCAAAACACGCGATTTGACTAACGGACAAACCGAAATATCCCGTCATTATCAATTTGAAAGTTTAATGAGTTTAACCGGTAGTAATGCTGATTACCGTCAGTACATTAAACCGGCACAAGAGAAAAAACTTCTTATCAAATTGCACAATGCCATTGCCGAAAAAACAGGCCATGATAAGATAAAAGAATTGCCTTGTGAAATTGATGTAACAAAATTGGCAAATGATTTGGTAGCCAATAAAGGCGCTTCATTGGTTGTTTCAGGAACCAATGATAAAAATATTCAAGTCATTGTCAACAGCATCAATAATATGTTGGGCAATTACGGTACAACCATAGACTTTAGCCGCGAAACTTTGCTAAGACAAGGCCGTGATGCACAAGTAAAACAAGCTTTTATGGATATGAAAAACGGCCAAGCAGGTGCTGTTATTTTCTATCATACAAATCCGGTTTATACATGTCCAAAAGCTGAGAAAAAAGCTAAATTGATTGAAAAATTACCTTTGAGCATTTCTCTTTCAGATAAAATTGACGAAACCGGTAAACATGTACAATATGTATTGCCCGATAATAACTTTTTAGAATCTTGGTCAGATGCAGAACCTGTTACCGGTCATTTTAGTTTAGGACAACCTACCATTCATAAATTATGGGATACGCGTCAAGCACAAGAAAGTTTTATGAAATGGGCCGGTGTGTCTGGTTCTTATTATGATTATTTAAAACAGAATTGGATTCATAATATTTTGGCTACGGCCAAATCTTCCGGGCAAGATAATGATAAAAATGTAGCACAAGATAGTGTTGCAGAAACTTCAGAAAGTATTATCGATTTTACTTCAGGTTGGACAAAAGCCTTACAAGATGGGGTTTATGAAGCCGAAGTAACGGCTGAACATCCTTCATTTAATGCGGCATATATCAAAGAAAACGAAGCTAAGATTGTTGACTTTAAAAAGCCTGAAGGTATTCAATTAGCCTTGTATCAAAAAGTAGGTATTGGTGGTGGATTGATGGCAAACAATCCTTGGTTGCAAGAAATGCCTGATCCAATTACAAAAGCTACTTGGGACAATTATATTACTGTTTCACCGGCTACAGCCAAAGAAAAAGGCTGGCACCAAGAGGAAGTTTTAAAAGTAAAAGCCGGTGATTATGAAGTAGAACTCCCCGTTTTAATTCAACCCGGACAGGATCATTCTACTATCGGTATTGCCTTAGGTTACGGCAGAACCGCTGCAGGTCCGGTTGCCGATCAAGTTGGGGGTGCCAATGCAGCCGGGTTTGTTGTAGATAAAGATGGTTACCGTCAATACAGCGGTATCCCGGTTGAAATTAGTAAAACCGGTAAAACCTATCCTTTGGCACAAACCCAAACCCATGACACCATGGAGGGACGTGCCGAAGATATTGCCCGTGAAACGACTTTAGCCGCTTGGCAAAAAGATAAACATGCAGGGAACGAAAAACACGTATTCTTCAAAGATAAATTAGAACATGTTAATTTGTACAAACATGGTTACAATCCGGAAGATTATCCCGGACACCATTGGGGATTGGCAATCGACTATAACAAATGTACCGGTTGTAGTGCCTGTATCGTAGCCTGTCAAGTTGAAAATAATATTGCCATAGTCGGTAAAGAACAAGTACGCCGACGTCGTAATATGCACTGGTTGCGTATTGACCGGTATTATTCGAGTAAAGAAGATAAATTATATTCTGAGGTTGAGGACAATCCGGAAGTATTCCATCAACCGGTGATGTGTCAACACTGTGACAATGCCCCATGTGAGAATGTTTGTCCGGTAGCAGCTACACCACACACCGAAGAAGGTTTGAATGCCATGGCTTATAACCGTTGTATCGGTACCCGTTATTGTATGAATAACTGCCCTTATAAAGTGCGACGCTTTAACTGGTTTAACTTTGTAGAAGGTGGTGATTACAATTATTTATTCAATGACGAAGTTAAACGTATGGTCTTAAACCCTGATGTAGTTGTCAGACAACGTGGGGTAGTGGAAAAATGTACCATGTGTATCCAACGAATTCAAGAAGGAAAATTACGTGCTAAAGATGAAGGTCGTGAATTACGTGACGGAGAAATTGAAGTTGCTTGTGAACAAGCCTGTCCTTCAAATGCTATTGTGTTTGGTGATACCAATATGCCGGATGCCCGTATCATAAAATTGTTCCAAGATGAACGTTCTTATGGTTTGTTAGAAGAATTAAAAACTTTACCGAGTGTCGCCTATATGACCAAGGTAAGAAACAAGGACGAAGAACACAAAACTGAAGCTTAATTACTAAAAAAATTCAATTATGTATAAAAAAGAAGTCAGAGGCGAATTAATTTTGGGGAATAAATCCTATGGAGATATTACCCGTGATATATTAAGATCGCAAGAAGAAAAAGCCCCGATGTGGTGGTGGATAGCATTTGCTGTATTTTTTGTCTTAATGTCTATCGGTTTAGGTTATTATGTCCCGCTTACCATCTCCAAAGGGATTGGTATGTGGGGAAACAATAACCAAGTGCCTTGGGGTTGGGCTATCATCAACTTTGTTTGGTGGATTGGTATCGGTCATGCCGGTACAGCCTTTTCGATATTCTTATTGGTTTTCCGTCAAAAATGGCGTACTTCCATTAACCGTGCAGCCGAAGCCATGACCGTTTTTGCTGTCTTGGCAGCCGGTTTATTCCCTGCTATTCACGTTGGACGTCCTTGGGATGAATTTTTTATCTTCCCTTACGGACCTAACTCACGCGGTTTGTGGGTAAACTTTAACTCCCCGTTGCTATGGGATGTTTTTGCCATTACCACTTATTTAACCACTTCCGCTATTTTCTGGTACATTGGTATGTTGCCTGATTTTGCAACAGTGCGTGATCGTTCGCAAGGTCTTAAACGAAAAATATTTAATGTATTGAGTTTTGGATGGTTAGGCTCTATGGACAAATGGCGTAAGTTTGAAGATACTTTGGTTATTTTGGGCGGATTGGCCATGCCTTTGGTTATTGCCGTTCACTCTATCGTATCTACCGACTTCTCTGCCGGTATTTTGCCCGGCTGGCACGAAACGATCTTCCCGCCTTTCTTTGTAGTTGGTGCTATATTCTCAGGTTTTAGTATGGTGGTTACCTTAATGGTATTAATCCGTAAAGCATTCAAATTGCAAGATTATGTAACTGATGACCACTTCGATGCCATTGCACGTATCATCACCTTTGTGAGTTTGATTATGGGCTCTGCTTATTTGATTGAGTTATTCATTGCATGGTATTCCGGCAATCAATACGAAGCTTACGTTTTTGATGAAAACTATTTAAAAGGTCATTATGCCTTGCCTTATTGGCTTATGTTAACATTTAATGCTTTTATACCACAATTATTTTGGTTTAAAAAAGTAAGGCGCAATTTAACATGGATTTTCTGGATTACCATTGGTGTCAATATTGGTATGTGGTTAGAGCGATACAACATTGTTGTCCCACCCGCTGCCGAAGATTTCTTACCGGCAAACTGGTTCCACTATGCCTCTACCATTGTTGATAAATGGGTTTATTTAGGTACCATTGGTTTATTTGGTGTGGGCGTTTTACTGTTCATTAGATTCATACCGATGATGGCCATGAACGAATTGAAACAACAAGCCAAACGTCAAACAGATTTAAAACCGACGGACATTCAATATCATGCAATTAAAAAACTTTTAGAAGATGAGTAAACTAGTAGCCGTATATAGTGACGACAATAAATTGTTGCAAGCTGCCGATCAATTGATTGAAGCTAAAGCACCAATCGAAGAAATTATTACACCCTTTGTAATAGAAGAATTGTTAGAAAAATTTCATGTAAAATCCAACATTCCATTATTGGCTTTTTTCTACGGATTGTTTGGGGTTACCAGTGTGTTTGCAGGTCTGTATTATACTTTTGTAATCGATTTTCCTTTAAATATTGGCGGTAAACCCAATTTAAGTTTAACCTTTCCGGTTTTAATGTTTATCGGGACAGTTTTAATTACAGTTTTGGCAACGGTATTTACATTCTTTATTGAAGCCAAATTATATCCCGGTAAAGATCCTGAGTTTTCATACCCGGGTATCAATGACGATAAAATGGTTGTATTGGTCGACAAATCAAAATTAACGCCGGATATGGAAACCAAATTACGCCGGATTTTTGAAGAAACCGGAGCGGAGAAAATAGATGAAGTTTAATAACAATGTTAAAACGAATTGAAATGAAAAAATATATAATATTATTATTGGTGACGGCTGTCTTATCTTCCTGTAATCACCATCAAGAAAAAACATATTGGGATTATATGGGGAACTTTGATATGTATTACTCCAAAGCCTACGAATCCTATAGTCCAAATCCGGTTTTCAAAGATGGTAAAACTTTGCAAAAACCGGTTGAAGGCACTGTATCCAGAGAAATTATCCCTTATCCTTTCAAAGATAAATTTGGTGATAAAACCAAAGCCGGTAAATTGCTAAAGAATCCTTTTAAACCCACTTTAGAAAATTTAGAAAGGGGCAAAGCCAAATACGATGTTTATTGTGCTATCTGCCATGGTAAAACCGGTAAAGGCGATGGCCATTTAACTAAGTTGGTTAAAAACGGAAAAAAACTCTATCCTGCAACGCCTGCTAATTTAACGGCAGCTTATATACAAGCCAAACCCGATGGCGAAATTTACCATGTTATCACGATGGGATCCGCCATTATGGGGTCACATGCTTCGCAAATTAAACCGGATGACAGATGGAAAATTGTTCTGTATATCAAGAATAATTTTAAAGTTAAATAATTTAAACCTAAGACAATGAAAAAAAGATTTATATTTTCTAAAAAATTAAAAACCATCAGCTTTGTTTTAATGTTGATTGGGTTGATTACCGGTATTTTGGCCTATATGGCTGATACGCATAGATTTTGGACCAATATTTTGTTTAACAATTATATGTTTCTTTTGTTGGCCTTAGGTGCAGCTTTCTGGATGTCGTTGCAATATATTGCCGAAGCCGGTTGGTCAGCTGCGTTTAAGCGTGTTCCCGAAAGTATTTCATGTTATCTGGGGCCGGCATTTATCGTTATGCTTGCTTTGGTCCTAATTGGTTTGAAGTATGTTTACCCGTGGGCAGCCCCCGAAAAACATATTCCGGATTTTGCCAAATACCCTGAGTATAAAGAATTGTTGGAAATTAAAGCACCTTATTTAAATGATAATTTCTTTGCTATCAGAACTTTGATTTTCTTCATTGTATGGTTTTTAACCATTGGCCTTTTACGTAAGTTTTCTAAAAAAGAAGATGCCGATAAAGCCGGTGCCTTAAAATGGTTTGAAAAAAGCCGGTTCTTTTCTAAAGTCTATATTTTTGCTTTTGCCTTAACTTTCATTTTTGCAGGTTTCGATTATTTAATGTCTTTAGAACCCTTTTGGTATAGTACCTTATTTAGTATTAAAGAGTTGATTTCCGGATTCTTTCATGCTTCTGCTTTAATAATATTAATCGTGTATTTTTTATACAAAAAAGGTTATTTCCCCTTCATGAACTCTTCGCATTGGCATGATTTTTCCAAATATTTGTTTATGGGTTCTATTTTATTTGCCTATGCCTGGTATTTCCAATATATGCTAATTTGGTATGGTAATATTCCGGAGGAAGGGGAGCATTATTTCTTAAGACGATTCCATTTTTCTGAAACCTTGTTTGTATTAAATGTCATTATCAATTTCTTTATACCTTTCATTGTTTTATTACCTAATAAACTGGCTAAAAATCCTAAAGTTTTACTGACAATGGCCATTACTATTTTGGTAGGCTTTGTTTTGGATGTTTATATGAGTGTTTTCCCGCCGTTGGTTCATACCTTTAAAGGTGTCGGTGAACACATTCATCCCGTATTTGGTTTATATGAAATAGGTATGTTATTGGGCTTTATCGGTCTGTTTATGTTTGTTGCCTTCAAAAGTATGGCCAAACGCAAACATATTATTCCGATACATCATCCTTACATCGAAGAAAGTTTGTTGCACCACAATGCGCACTAAACACAAGTTTTACTGACTAGTCCTAAATAACCGTTACAGGTTTTTAGCAAAATTAATTAAATTATTAACTAAAACCGCAGAAAGAAATTTCTTTCTGTGGTTTTTTTGATTTATATGTTCTTATTTTAATATCACTTTG
>JALWTX010000003.1 GCA_026993355.1 Flavobacteriales bacterium
CCGGTCGCTGTTCTGTTCCGGTCGGTGTGCCGGTCGGTATCATCATCATCGGGGCGGGTGTGCCGGTGTTCGTTTCGGTCGGTGTGTGGTGTATTATTTATATCTTTGTTTAATTATTTGCTTTATCTTTGTATTGACCTTGATAATTCCTTCAATAAGGGGGGTCACTGCGCCGGACATACCAAACCTAATATTATATAGGGAACAATGTCAAGGTTTCCGGCAAAATGGGGCTTTGTTATTTCACATAACAAGCCCTTTTTTTGTTGCTCTATTGTGATAAATACCTTTTTGCCGGCGTTGGCAATATGGTATAAAAAACGCCCCTTTGTGTTGGGGCGTTGGGTTTGCCGGCGGTGTGCCGGTTGGGTCAAATACTTATTAAAGTTCCTTTTGTAGCTTTGTTAAATACTCTAATTCGGCGTATGGTATAAGCCCGTTTAATAAGTTTGATAGGGTTTCTATTGTCATAAGTATATCATCTCTTTTTATGCTATTGTCTAAATATCCCGCTGTTGCGGTGTGCTTTATAGCTTGACTTACATAGTATTGCAATAGTCCCAAATCGTCATAATCTTTTATGGGTATCTTAATAAAATAGCCGTTTCCGGTTTCGTCTTTTTGCAAGGTTTCTAAATACCA
Source organism: Flavobacteriales bacterium (assembly GCA_026993355.1). GTDB lineage: Bacteria > Bacteroidota > Bacteroidia > Flavobacteriales > Flavobacteriaceae > WGBX01. The sequence continues at coordinate 643 of JALWTX010000003.1, forward strand.
TTGCGGGTTTTTGGGTTGGTTTTGTTGTTTCATATTGGTAGTGTTTAGGAATTAAAAAGCCCCTTTTGTTTAGGTGTCCTACGTCCTACCAAGTAAAACGTTCGGGGCGTTTCCACTACCCGCACCATACAAAAGGGGCGTTCTTTTGCTTAAATCGTTTATATCTTGGTAGGTTTAGGAATTACAAAGATATACAAACCGGACAAATAAAACAAATCTTTGCAGGCGTGCCGGTTTGTTCCGGTTGCTGTTCCGGTCGTGCCGGTTGTTCCGGTGTTCCGGTGTTCCGGTCGCTGTTCTGTTCCGGTCGGTATCATCATTATCATCATCGGGGCGGTCATTGTTCCGGTGTGCCGGTTGTTCCGGCTTTGGCTTGTTTTATCCAATAGTAAATAGTATTTGTGCTTTTGTTGAATAGTTTGGCGATTTCGTTGTAAGTATAGCCGGCTTTGTGTAGTTTGTATGCCTTTTGCTTTATCGGGGTTGGGTTTAGTTTCTTTTTCCATTGTTCCTTTTGCATATAGCCCTGTATTGTTCTATGACTTATATCTAATAGTTTGGCTATTTCCTTACTATTTAGCCCCAAGCTATAATAATAAAATGCTTTTTGTTTGCGGTGGGTGTCTTGTTTTCTCATTTTGCGTATTTTTTCGGGTTAATTACTTAAAATTATACTTTATTTACATTTTTTAAACGTATCTTGTTTTTTGCGTTTTTAGGCACTTTATTTGTATTTTTTAGATAGCCCGCCCCCATACGAAAATAACGGCTTATATTGGCTCATTTCAAAAAATATAGGGTGTTTTTGTGCTTTTTGGGGGCTTTTTTGGTGTGTTTTGGGCTTATCAAAGGTCTGTATCTAATTGTTTTGCGTATTTTGTTAATAGATTTTTGAAAACGGTGTTATTCTGTATATTTTTATTCTCTAAAAGGTTAATTGACAAAACAAGTAAGTAAATATCCTTTGGCGTGGTGTCGTGGTTTTGGGCTATTTCGTAAAGACGTTTTTTTATTTCTTGCGTGGCAAGTTCTTTGTATTTGTCCTTTTTGTGTAGTTCCTTTGCCCACCGGCTTAAACTTTGCTCACTTACTTTTAACATTTTGGCTATTTCCTTTTGTGTAAATTGGTTTGTTTTTAGCAATTCTATTGCTTTGGCTTTTGTTTCGTTTTTCATTTTATTTTTTGGTTTTTGGTTAATATTCTTTTGTCTGTTCCGGTGTCCTGTTCCGGTCGTGCCGGTGTGCCGGTGCGTTCATCGGGGCGGGTGTGTTTTGTTCCGGTCGCTGTTCCGGTGTTCCGGTCATTGTTCCGGTTGTAGTCGTTTAGGGCTTTTATAAGTTGCCTTGCCCTTTGGCGTGTAAGAATAACCGGCGGGGCGTTGTCTTGTCTGTTTATAACAATTTCATAAACTTGTCTTATAGTTTGCCGGTCGGTTGCTATTTCGCTTTGGTGCAATAGGTCGCCGTATGTTGCCCCGCCTTGTTTGTATTTGATAGTAAGCCATAAATCTGACTTATTAATATTTTGCAATATGCCGGATAGGTTTACGATTTCGGTTTGGCGTTGGGCTTGCCGGCGGTGTGTCCGGCGTTTGCCGTTTAGCTTGTTATTACAAGTCTTACTACAATATTGGGCGTGTGGTCTTTTTTGGCTTATGTCCGTGCCACAAACTACGCACCGGCGCGGTGTGTTTTTTTGGCTTTTTAGATACGCAATAAAATCGGGGTCATTTTTGGGGTTTTTCGGCAAAAATATATTACTCTTTATTTCTTTATTAAATGTCCACAAATTAACTCTATATTTTAACGGGTCAAAGGTGGACATTTTCGGGCTGACACTTTCATTTGAAAGTTGGTTAATTCGTGGACATATTTCGGCTGTTAAGTTTTCAAATTCCGTATTAATTTTATCATATAAAAGTGCTTTATTTTGTGCCGTTCCATACTTGCTTATAAGTTGCTCAAAATGTTTCTTTGCCCTGTATCTTTGCTTTTTGTCAAAGTCCGTCCAATTACGTGGGCTTGCATAGTATAAAAGTTTCTTTTGTTCAAAGTTTGTCATATCCTTATATCTTACTTTCTTATCGTAAAATATTACATCATTCCAAAAGTTGAGTAAGACCGGTTTAAGCTGTAATACTTTGTTTAGGTCTGTAAGGTCTTGCAGGGTTACAATATTTAGGGGCTTGACAAATGCCATTTTTTTAACGGCTATTTCAATGCGTAATAGTTGTTTGTCCTTTATATCGTATTGTTTTGCCTTATCGTAAATTTTAGCCCTGTGGCGTTGCTGTTTTATCTGTTTGCCGTTCTGTTTGCCGTCTATCTTTAACATTGAAAAGTTATAGCCCTTGTATGCTACTAAACTTTTTAGCACTTCTTTAACCGGTATCGGCGGTGTTATGTTTACGCCAAATTCAAAGCCCCGCAAATACGTTGTATCGGGGTCTATCTTGAATTTTGTTTGTAGGTCTTGTATAACGGCTTTTAGGTCGGATATTGTAAAGCTATCGGCGTTGTGTTTGCCGTTGTTCCGGTATTTGTGTAAACTTCCTTGTATGATAAAATGATACTTGCCCGCTTGTATGCTTGACGGCTTTATAAAGAATTTTAAGCCCTTATATACTGCGGTTAAATTGCCGTTTTTGAGTTCGGCGGTTTCGGGGTTTATCGTTGCAAAAAAGTTTAAATGCCGGTTGTTTATCCAATCCTTATAAGTTACGCCGGCACACTCTAAATATATGCCGTCTATCATACTTTTATAAGGTTTAAATAAATATATCCGGCTTCGGCATAGTCGCTTAACATTGTGTAAAGTTCTTGTATTTGTCCGGCGTGTTTGGTTGGGTCGGGGTTGGGTGTTTGGGTTTCAAATGCTTTTAGTTCTTTGTCTATTTCAATCAAAAAATAAAAAGCATATTCCCCCATTTTGCCCAGCTTGTTAAGGTTTTTGTCTATTTCCAATATTTGCCGTGTGGTCTGAATAGCTTGTAATTGGTGTTCGGGGTTGGTTAGGTTTGTTCCAAGCTCGTCTAATAACGTATGATAAAAATCTACGTTTCTTTGTAGTATGTTTTCGTTACGTTTCTTATTCATAGCTTGCGGGGGTTTTAGGTGGTAGTTGTATGTTTTTGGCGTTCTTATAGCCCATTTCTACCAATGTAAAAGACTGATTATAAACTTCGTTTATATAGTCGGGCATAAAATTCGGGTCTGAAAATTCCAAATCATCAAAAAACGCTTTAAATATCTTGTAAAGTTGATATGCGAAATAGTGCGTATTTTGGGCGTATTGGTCTAACTGCAAAAGATTATTATCAATCATTAAAATATCGTTTGCTTGTCTGATACGTGGTAATTGACCGGCGGGGTCATCGGTTGGGTCTATCAATGTTTGTAATAGCGTTTCAAACATTGTTACGTTTAAATCTTTGATACTTTTAGGGCTTGTATTCATAACTTCCGGCTTTTAGTTCATTTTGTGTAAAGCTGTAAGTATGTCGGCTTTTTTGTATCTTACTTTGTTACCTATCCGGTAAGCCGGTATAATGCCCTTGTTAGTCCAAGCCCAAAGGGTCGGTAAAGATATTTTTAAAATATCGGCGGTTTCTTTGCGGGTTAATAAATCGTTGTCGCTTTTGCCGTTTATCTTTTTTCTAATGTCGGCAAGTTCTTTGTGTAGTTTTACAAATTGTGCCTGTAATTGTTCGGCGGTTAGCCCCTCAATTTGTGTAATAGTTGTTTTCATACCTTTGCGTTTTTTTATTGGTTTATGGTGCAAAGTTGCGGGCGGGTCGTTATATTGGCAACATACCAAAAAACGCCGGTCATTTTTGGTATGTTTAAAAATCACTTGTAAAACACTTATTTACAAATACTTACATATATAACAAAACAAAATATTTTTTTTTCGGTTGGTATGCTATTTTTTTAAAATCTTAATTATTAAGGGGGTTTTTGTTCCGGTGCGGTCATCGGGGCGGGTGTGCCGGTCGGTATCATCATCATCATCGGGCGGGGTGTTCTGTTCCGGTCGGTAACATCATCATCATCGGGGCGGGGTGGTGTCCTGTTCCGGTGTGCCGGTCATCGTGCCGGTGTGTGTTCCGGTCGCTGTTCTGTTCCGGTGTTCCGGTTGTTCCGGTCGGTGTTCCGGTTGGCACAAAAAAAACGCCCCTTTGTGTTGGGGCGTTGCGGTGTTCCGGTCATTGTTCCGGTGTTCGTGTCGGTGTTCCGGTAAGTGTCAAATCATCATCATCATTATCATCATCATTATCATCATCGTGGCGGGTGTGCCGGTGTTCTGTTCCGGTGTCCTGTTCCGGTCATCGTGCCGACCGGTGTTTCGGTTTTGTTATTACTTTTATTAATTCTTTTGTTTTGCTTTGTGCTTCAATATGATAATATGTTTTTGTTTCGTTTGTATTAGTTTTTTGATATATGTTATTTGCAAAGGTGCTTTTTCTTATATCTTTGAAAATAGCCGTAAAAACATCTATTGCCGTTTGTTTTTTGGCTTTTATTATGCCCTCGTCTATCAATGTTCCTATAATAGTTCCTAATGCCGTCTTGTCTGCGTTCCATTCAAACTTATTTTTATCTTGTAGTATCTTGTTTATTGTTTCGTCTAATGGTGTCGGGGCGGTGTTTATTATCTTGTCTATTTCGCTTTGTAGTTGTTTATCTATTTCGTTTGTATATTCGTCTTTGTGTGCCAAATCTAATAAACTTGTATAAAGTGTATAGTATTCTTTTTGTTCCGGTGTGAATTTGTCTTGTAGGTGCTTAAAATATGCTTTGTTAAATAGGTCTTTATGTTCTGTAAATTGTAGTTCTCTTAATTGTAAAAGGCGTTCGGCGGGGTCGTTGGTCTGTATTTTCTTTAATAAATCTAATACATAAACATCTATAATCAAAATATGCAAAAGGTTTATATACGCCGTATTGTTGTATTTATATCCTGTTTCTGAAATATGTCTAAATGTATCAATGTCTTTGCCTGATAATATTTGTTTTAATTCGTCTAATGTGTATTCTATCGGTATTACTTCTGTTGAATAGTCGCCGTCAATATATATCCTTGATATGCCTATTTTGTTAAGGGCTTGTATTTCTTTTTTATATTGGTTGTGGTCTTTGTAGTAAATTGTTTTACTGCTATCTAATAACCGGACGGCAAATAAAATATTAAGGGCTTGCCGTTTGGTTTCGGGGTCGTCTTTTTTGAATAAAATCAAATCGGTTGCCTGTAAATATGCTTTGTCTTGTATTGTCTTTTGTTTTATTAATAAATCTGTATATTTCATTTTCTTTTTTCTTTTAATGGGGTTTAAACACTATTTAAACGCTGTTTTAATTGGCTTTTTTGGTTACTTGCAAAACGTTTGTATATCCTTGCTCTTTTTGTTCATTTGCCCAAAATTTGCGTAAGGTTTCGGCGTTTTCCTCTTTGGTTATTTTGATATACTTTAAAAATTGTGTTTCGGTCTTATGTCCGGTTATATCCATTATTACCCTGTTTGGCAATTTGCCGTATAGGTTACTTGCAAATGACCGCCGGCAAGTGTGTGATGATACAAGTTTATATTTAGGATATATGCCGGTTTCTTTGCGTTTTGTTTGGGTGTTCATTATTGCCCCCTCTGTTAGTTCGTCAATGCCTACAAGTTTGCATATTTCCTTTATGTATAGGTTAAATTTTTGGTGTGATATTGCATAAGGCAAACCGCCCCGCCGGTTGTATATTTCCTTTATTTGTTGGTGTAGCGGTATAATAACCTTTTGCCCTGTTTTTTTAGTCTCAATATGTATAAAGCCCTGTTTTAAATTTATTTCTTTGATATACATAAAATCGGATATTCGTAAACCGGTGCGTAAGCCAATTATAAATAGGTCTTTTGCGTTTTGTAGGCGTTGTGAGTAACTTAAATCAAAGTTGTAAATCTTGTTTATTTCGGTGTCTGTTAGATAAATGTCTTTTGCGGGGTTTCTCAATACTCTAAATTCGGGGTGCTTGTAATCTTTGTTTATTGGTAGTCCGTCTAATTCAATGTTACGGCAAAACATCTTAATATTTTTGATATGCCCGCCGGTTGTGTTATTGTTTAGCTTTGTTTGGGTTTTGCAATAGCTTACAAAGTCGTTATAAAATTTAAGTGATATGTCTTGAAAAGTTAATTTTTTGTTGTGGTGCTGTTCGTATCGTTTTATTTGCTTGTATGTCGTTACATATCCTTGAATTGTCCGGCGTGATATTCTTTTACCTTTGTATATGCGTTTATCGGCGTTCTGAATAAAGTTATTTATCCAATCGGCAAAATAGACTTTATCCGGTTGCGGTTTGTCTTGCCGGTTAAAATATTCGTTTACTTTGTCTTTTAGCCAATCGGGGTAAATCTTGTTTTGTGCGTAGTCCCTTACATAGTTGTCAAATACAAATGTTTTTAGTTTGTCTAATGTATTGTTGATAAAGTCCTTATTTGTGCAATCGGCTTTATTTTTTACTTTTTGTTTGGCGTTGCTGAAATATGCTTTTTTTACTTGTAAGCCGGTTTGGGTTTTCTTATCGTATTTCCGTCCGTCCCAAAAACGTAAATGTATTTTTGCATATTCGTTTTTTGTGTTAAGTGTGAAATAACGTATTTTCATAGCAAAATAATTTTATGCAAATATAACAATATGCCGATAAAGTGCCGACAATTTTTTAACTTTTTTTAATTCCGTTTAATTTTGTTTAATCTTTTTGTTTTTCGTATCCTACTGAAAATATTAAGTTTTACTAATGCCGGCAAGTGTTTTGTATGGTTTTTTGTTTAGTCAAAATTAAATAGGTGTTGTTCCTGTCGTGCGCACCACTATAAAGCCAAATAACTATGTTTAGTTGTTTGGCTTTTTTAATATCCAAAATATACCGACAATTAAATGGAAAATTTACCACTTCAAACGAAACACAAAATTCGGTATCAACCCAATGGCATAATATTTTCTGATTTGAACCGGATCATTGGGCTGATTATTACCCGAATATTCAATATTAATTAAACTCTTACGGTTATAAACATTTTTTATTGAGACTCCGATTTTGCCTTTTATTTGTTTTGATACCTTAAATTTATAAACACCGGAAATATCCAAACGATGATAAACCGGCAGACGATCGGAATTTATTGATTCAAAATAACTGATACTTTGACCGGCATAGTTTTCCGTTTCCAACTCCGTAAAAACTTTGCCCGTATGAATTTTCCATGCAACTGCCAGTTCTATTTTTTTATAATGATAGCTGGTTGAGAGTGACAATACATGACTAATGCCCGTATGTGCCGGAAACGCCGCCCCATCATTCAAGCCGTCATATTGTTCTTTAACATCCATATAACTATAACTCAACCAAGCTTTTAGTTTGTTATTAATTTTCTTACGAACAAACAAATCCAAACCGAAAGCATTACGATCGCCTATATGAAAACTATTGTCAACCGGATTGAGAAAGCCCAATGATAAAGTAGAAATTCCACCGGTATGCTTGTAGTAAAAATCTAAGTCAACCAACCAGTTTTGGCGTTGAAAAATACCACCCATACTAACTTGTTTGGCCGAAATAATTGGAAATTTATCAAAATCAACCAACCGCCATACTTTTCGTTCCAAACCCAAATCACTCAAAACCGTTTCATTGATTTGGCTAATAACCTGATGTTTAATTTCTCCGGTCAATTGCAATTTGAGATATGGATTGAGCTTTCTGTTGATAATCAAACGCGGTTCTAACTTAACGCGTTTCACCGGCAAATAAAAATTTGCCCGCAAACCGGCATAAAAATCCCAGTTATGATAATTTTTACGATGAAAAGCCGCAAATAAAGCATTGGTATAAAGCGTTCTGTCATCATTATCTAAATTAAACAAAGCATTGTTATGGCGCTCTTTAAAAGCAAAATTCACAGCTTTGTATGCCAGTTGATAACCAAAATTCCATGATTGATTCCGACTCGTTTTCAATTGATAATCGGACAAAAAGTTGACATCTTTAATCCGGTTACTTTTGGTAAAAACAGAAGTGTTGCCTGTATCAGGATCTGTCTTGGACATATAATCTAAGCGATAACCGGAAAAGCTGAACGCATTATGCCATTTAGATTGTTTAAAAACAGACTGCAAATCTATACTAAACCCTTGATTTTCGGTATCCAATAAATCGTTTAGAGTCGTATTGTCTTGACGGTAAGTATGTTCTAAATCATTATCAATATGAATCATACTTAAATGCAACACATTATGGCGATTGAGCTTATAATTGATTTTAAAGTTATAATCCTTAAACATAAAAAACTCGTGTTGCACTTTGGTATTTTGAAAAGCTTTATCCTCGTAAAGTTTAAAGGTTTTGGTCTCTAACACATCTTCATAAGACCGCCTGAAAGACGCTTGCAAATCCAATTTGTTTTTAATTACCGGAAATTTTATAATCGCATCGGAAGAGATACCGTTAAATCCTAATTCTACATGCGATTTATCTGTAATTTTATCCGAAGTTTGAATATCGATAATACTCGACACACGCTCGCCGTAAACAACCGGTGTGCCTTTATCTATAAAAGTAATGCGGTGCGGAATATTCGGATTAAACACCGACACCAAACCAAATAAATGTCCGCCGTGATAGATATTAATGCCGTCCCAAATAATCCGGTTTTGGTCCGCAGTGCCGCCTCTGACCGAAAATTGCGTAGCCGTTTCGTCCAAACTCACCACACCGGGCAAACTCTGGATGCCTTCTAAAATATCCGGTTCTGTCAGTCCGGGTAATAAATGCCAATTTTTAGAACGGATTTCAAAACTTGCATCATCCGATTTTAAAATACTTTTCCCTAAATATCCGGTTACCCATACCTCTTTGAGCGGCTTTGATTGGCTTGGAACAACATAAATATATCGCTTATCAATCTTCTGAAAATCAAGGTTTAACAGCAAAGACAAGTCCAACAAAACCGCATCTAACGAGTCATAATCGCCTTGTAAGCTTAGGGTTTTGTCTTTTAACAAATCGGACGGGTAAGAAAATTTGACCTGAAATTGTTGTTCCAATTGATGCAAAACCCAAGCGGATTGTTTTTGTTTATAATCAAGATGTAATGGTAAATGCCGGCTCGTTTGTGCCGGCAAAGTTTGTCCCCATAAAATCACCATCAAAATCAGGAAATACTTCATATTTTATTTAGACAAAATAATTTGATGATTTTTGACGCGATATTTAATACCCAAAGTTTTAAACACGGCTGCTAATGCCTTTTGCAGATTGTGATGCGGAAAACTACCGGTAAATTTCACATTTTCATCTATTCCGGTTGCGTCAAAATGAATATTATATTGATTTTCAAGGTCTCGCAAAACATACTTCAATGCCGTTTCTTGATAACTGCTTTCTACGGACAGCCAATCGGGTTGTGAATCTCGCAATTCCCAATGTTGCACCAAACCGTCTGATTGCCGAACAGCTTTTCCCGGGGTTAAAACAGCGTCAATTTTATTTGATTTCACCCAAACTTTACCGGTAAAGCACACCACTTGAAACAAATCGGACAAAGCTTTCACGTCAAACTGCGTGCCTAAAACTTTGACTTGTCCTTGATCGGTTTTGACCACAAAATCGCTGCCTTTTTTTACTTTAAAAAATGCTTCGCCTTTCAAATGCACCTCGCGCAGATCATCCCACCCTGTTTTTGAATAAGACAAGACGGAATTGGCATTTAAAATTACTTCCGAACCATCTAACAAAGCGACTTGTTTAGTCTCACCAACGCCGGTTTTGATCAATACATCGGTATTGAATGTTAAAGCTCTATAAAGACCGAACAACAATAGCAATGATGCCGCAATACCTACCCAAAGGCGCTGACGGGAAATTGGACGTTTGGTCGTTTGTTTTTTCGGATAAGTTTGCCGTATGTTTTCCGGAATCGACAGATCTGTTTTTTCAAAATAGCGCATTAAATCCGATGCTTCTCTAATCTTCATATATTCTTGAAAATCAGTTTCTGACACTAGTTTTTTTAACGCATCATCAGAGATTTTTCCGGCGAGCCAATCGGCTAAATAATATGTATTATGGTATTTTTGTGTCATGGCAATTTATTTATACATTAATATAACGTATATTTTTTTTAAAACCCTACCCTAAATTTTTCTACCCAGTTGTTCTTTCATAAAAATTAAGGCGTTGTGCATGTGTTTCTCTACTGTTTTTACCGAAATACCCAACATTTCAGCTATTTCTTTATATTTTTTCTTTTCAATTCTATTCAACACAAATATTTCCCTTTGTCTTTCCGGTAATCGGTTCAATATTTTTTGAATTTTTTCGTAATATTCTTTCTCAATCAATAAAAATTCGGGCGATTCGGTTTGATTGTAATTGACAAAAGTATTTTCATGATTTTGAACCGTTTTCTCGTGCCGTTTGATATCCAAAAACAAATGATTAGCGACGGTAAATAAATAACTTTTGACTTTCCGGCAATCGACCTTGTCACAATTGGTCCACAATTTTACAAAAGTATCTTGCAACACGTCATCCGTTTTGGTGCGGTCTTTAAATTTAAAATACAAAAATTGCTTTAAATCACGGGCATAAGTTTTGAATATTTCATCAAAAACTACCGGATTACAAATATCTTTTAACTTTTTCAGCATACGAAACTCTTGTTACATAAAAAGCAAAACTACATATTTATTCTAAACAATGAAAAATATTTTCATGTTCAAAAAAGCTATAAATAAAGGAATTACATAGCAAATGACAAAACTTTTTCAAAAAAATCCAAAACAAAGGTAGGGTTTTTCACCGGGACATTCGTCTTATTGGTGAAGTGCTTCAAAAACCAAATTTTAAAAAAAGATATTAACCCTAAAATTATAAATTATGAAAAATTTAAGTAAACTTTCAACCCTGATTCTTATCGCCATTCTCAGTTTAACCGCTTGTACCAAAAAAGATGATGGCACTAACAAACAAGACACCGCCATAGATGTTACTGCTAAGAAGGTTATGGACAACATGCACACAACCATGAGCCAAATAACACAAGCCGATGCCCAAAGTTTGGACAGAAATATGAAAGAAAATTTCGGATTTACTTTTATGTATCCCATTACTTTGACATACAACAATGACGTAACCGTAACTGTCAACAATTCGTCCGAATTGCTCGATATCGTTACCGGTATTACCGAAACTTCTTATATCAAAGCCATTAATTATCCTTTTAATATTGATGCTCAAACTGCTTCACGCAGCTCATCTTCTATTAACAGTGAAACCGATTTGCAAACCACCATTGAGAGTCACGATAGCGATGGCGATGGCATTCCCAACTATGCCGATGACGACGATGACAACGATACCGTATCAGACCAAGATGAAGACGTCAATAATGACGGCGATGTAACCAATGACGATACCGATAACGATGGTGTAGCCAATGTCAATGATACCGATGATGACGGCGACAGTGTACCTACTGCCAATGAAACGTATGATGCATCAGGTGACGTAGCCAATACCGATTCAGATAACGACGGTACCCCCAATTATTTAGACACTGACTCAGATAATGATGGTGTAAGTGACGGACAAGACAATGATGCCAATGGTGACGGCAATGTTGATGACAACGGTGGTGGAAACGATGATAATGGCGGTAACGACAATGATAATGATGGCGGCAATTAATACCTAACTAAAAGTATGTTGTTTAGTGTTCATAAATGTCAGGTTTGGGGTATCATACCCCGGACTTGACTTTTGAAACGCAAACCTAACTCGTGAAACAAAAAGTAAACTATTAACGTTAAGATAATATATGATAACAAATAATACATTTTTCATATAGATTAATCATACAAAATATACATATCATGAAAAATTTAATTTTAATCCTTATATTCATTATAACAAGCTCTGTATCAGCTCAAAATTGGCTTACAAACATTGAACAAGCTAAAAAATTAGCCCAAACCGAACACAAACCCATTCTTTTGGTGTTTGAAGGCTCCGACTGGTGCGCGCCGTGTAAAAAATTAGAACGCAACATATTGAGTTCCACTGAATTTCAAAATTTTGCCAAAGACCATCTCGTGTTGCTCAAAGCCGATTTTCCCAGACGCAAAAAAAATCGTTTACCTAAAATACAACAAAAACACAATGATGTCTTAGCCGCCCAATATAATCCGGAAGGTATTTTTCCTACGGTGCTTGTTTTAGATGCACAGGGCAATGTCTTAGGACGCACCGGCTATTTACGACATAAATCGCCCCAATTTTATATCAATTGGATTAAAGAACAAACCAACAGGCAATGAAGCAAAAAATTGTTTTTTTAACAAGCTTTTTTATTTTCGGCTATACTCTACAAGCCCAACAAATCTATAAGCGGGTGTTAAAATTGATGGGCAGCCGTTACGAAATTGTTGTAGTAGCTGACAATCAAAAACAAGGCAATCAATACATCGATTTAGCCGTCAATGAAATCCGCCGGATTGAAAAAATTATTTCCTCTTGGGATTCCAATTCGGAAACTTCGGCTATAAACCGCAATGCCGGAATCAAACCCGTAAAAGTCAGCCGTGAATTGTTTGATTTGATCAGCCGTGCCAAAAAAATATCGAAAATAACTGACGGCGCATTTGATATTTCTTATGCCTCTATGGACAAAATTTGGCACTTTGACGGCAGTATGAAACAGATGCCAAGCCCCGAAGCTATTAAAAAATCTGTTGCCAAAGTCGGTTATCATAATATTATCCTGGACCCGGAAAAGCAAACCGTATTTTTAAAATTAAAAGGTATGAAAATCGGGTTTGGCGCCATTGGTAAAGGTTATTCTGCCGACAAAGCCAAGCAATTGCTCATCAGCAAAGGCGTTAAAGCCGGTGTTATCAATGCATCCGGCGATATGAATATTTGGGGCACGCAACCCAACGGAAAAAAATGGCAAATCGGCATTACCAATCCGCTGCATAAAAATACGGTTTTTGCCACTTTTCCTTTAACGGACGAAGCCGTAGTCACTTCCGGCAATTATGAAAAATACGTTATTTTTAACGGCAAACGTTATACCCACATCATTGACCCGCGCACCGGATATCCGGCATCGGGTATTATCAGCGCAACGGTTTTTGCCCCTAGTGCAGAACTAGCTGACGCACTGGCAACTTCTATTTTTGTGATGGGTACCGACATAGGCATTGACCGAATTAACCAATTGCCCGGGATAGAATGTGTGATTGTTGATGACCAAGATAAAATTCATACTTCAAAAGGTATTCACATTAAAAAATATTTGACTAAAAAATATAAAAAACAAAATCCATGAAAAAACTATTGATAATTAGCATCTTAGCATCCGGTTTATTAAGTTCTTGCACGGTAGTAAAACCCTATCAAAAAATCAACTTAAACGACCCTGATATGACTTTAAGCCAACGCAAAGACGGCAAATTCGTCTCAACCTTTCACGTTTATCGTGAAGCGGCTTCGGGTGCAAGTGGTGGCAAAACCGGTGGCGGATGCGGTTGTAATTAACAAGACCTGTTAGGTTTACAAAAACCTGACAGGTCTGAATAAAAAATACAACGGATAACAAACTAATAGACCTAGCAGGTTATCTAAACCTACTAGGACAAGAAAGTATAAAAATTTAACAATGAAGTATTTAACCATAATATTAAGCTTATTTTTCATTCACACACAAGCCCAACAAACCGATAGTTTGGCAATAAAAACTAATACCCAAAAAACAACTTACAAAAAACGGGTATTAGAGGCTACGGAACTGGATATATTAGGCAGTTATTATACCCAAGAAGGCAATCATGCCGCTGTTACCGGTGGCATCGGTCGGGAATCATTAAATGATTTTGCGACTGATATCAGTATTGCCATTCCTGTAAACGCCGACGATGTCTTTCACTTTGACGGTACTATTTCCTATTATACATCCGCTTCGTCCAGCAATCTCAATCCTTTTGATACGGGTGCTTCCAGTAGCAGGGAAGATAGTGGCGCTTCCCGTTCGGGCGATGACGATGATGAAGGAGATGATGACGACCGTCCTACTAACACAAATGACAATAATTCTAAATTATTCGGTTCGCCTTGGATTATTTCATCTGGCGCCTCTAAGCAAGATGTCTGGTTAAATGGCAATTTTTCTTATGAGCATTCATCAGATGATCGAAACACTGTTAGTAGCGGACATATCAGTGTGTCACACGAATTTGATTACCGGTCTTTTGGCTTTGGCGGCAGTATTGTCAAACTTTTTAATCAAAAAAATACACAATTGAGTTTGTCAACCAATATTTTCTTGGATACTTGGAATCCCCGCTATCCTACTGAGATTCATATATTTAAAAAAACGGGTGGCAGGTTATATCAAGATTTTTTCAGCGGTGTTAAAATTTATGACCAATACGGACAAGCAACCAACAAACTAGGGCCCAACACTTGGCATCCAAAATCTATGGAGTTGGTGGACAATAATGCCCGTAATTCTTATTCGGCAGGTATCTCATTCTCACAAATTTTGTCTAAAAACCTTCAAATTTCCATTTTTGGAGATATTATCTTACAAAAAGGTTGGCTATCAAGCCCTATGCAGCGTGTTTATTTTAAAGACCGTCCTAATTTCTATATTGGAGAAAAAACCGATATTCCTTATTATACCGACCCGAAAAAAAATAACGGCGTCTTTCAACTGGCTGATGATATTGAACGTTTACCGCATTCACGCCTGAAAACACCGGTAGGGGTTCGCTTAAATTATTATATCAATGAATATTTGGTGTTGCGCAGCTACTACCGCTATTATTTTGATGACTGGAACATTCAATCGCATACCGTCAACTTGGAATTACCCATTAAAGTATCTGAGAAATTCACTTTATATCCTTCATACAGATACTATAACCAAACGGCAGCCAAATATTTTTATCCTTATGAAACGGCTTTGTCCACTTTTAAATATTACACGTCCGACTATGATTTATCACCCTTTTCGGCTAATCAATTCGGTTTTGGCATCAAATATACCGATGTGTTCTTGGACACCAAAATTTTCGGTATATTCGGACTAAAAAAATTAAGTTTGAATTACCATTATTACCAACGCAGCAATCAATTTCATGCCAATATTATTAGCATTGGGTCAACCTTTATTTTACAATGATGGGTTATCCAACAAATCAGGGCGGATTTCACGCGTAATCTTTTCGGCTTGTTGTTCCCGCCATTCAGCTATTTTTTGATGATTGCCCGACAGCAAAACATCCGGTACTTTCATACCTTTATATTCGGGCGGCCGGGTATAAACCGGCGGGGCTAATAAATCATTTTGAAACGAATCGGTCAGTGCGGAAGTTTCATCGGACATGGCACCGGGAATCAATCGTATAACAGCATCAGCCAAAACAGCAGCCGGCAATTCGCCACCGGACAACACATAATCGCCAATAGATATTTCACGCGTGATATGCAAATCGCGAAGCCGTTGATCTACGCCTTTGTAATGTCCGGCTAGTATCATCAAATTGTTTTTTAAGGACAACTCATTAACTAAAGCTTGTTTTAGAACCGGAGCATCGGGCGTCATAAAAATAATGTCATCATAATCCCGTTCTGATTTTAATTTTGAAATCAACTTGTCCAGCGGTTCTACCATCATCACCATACCGGCACCACCGCCATATTGATAGTCGTCAATTTGCTTATATTTTCCCTTGCCATAATCGTGAATATCATGCACAAAAATTTCAACTACTCCTTTATCCTTAGCCCGTTGAACAATACTATAACTTAAAAAACTTTCTAAAAGTTGCGGTACAGCACTGATGATGTCTATTCGCATAACAGTTAATTTTAGACAAAGATAAGAAGCTTTTTGAGCTCCTTAAAATTTATTTTTGAGAAAGGCTTGTTATATAATCCTCTGTAAATTAGTCAATATTTATGGTATAAATTGTGAAAAAGCAATTTTAATCAGCCTAAAATCAGATAAAATTATTAAATTCGCACAAGCATTAAAAAATTATAGTAAGATGGCAAGATACGAACTCAAATTACCCAAAATGGGCGAAGGTGTAATTGAAGCAACCATAACAGCATGGACTAAAAATATAGGCGACACCATAGAAGAAGATGAAACAGTTTTGGAAGTTGCTACTGACAAAGTCGATTCTGAAGTGCCTAGTGAAGTCCCCGGTGTTTTGGTCGAAAAGTTTTATGAGGTAGATGATGTTGTAAAGGTTGGAGAAGTTATTGCCATTATTGAAACAGATCAAGAAAATGAAAATGATGAAGAAGTAAGCATTATTGAAAATCCTGAATTAAAGGCATTAATAACTGAAGAGGAACCGTTAAACAAACCCGAAGAAAGTGCAGAAATCCAATCGTCTCCTGAACGGTTTTATACACCGTTGGTCAAAAGTATTGCCCAAACTGAAGGTATCAGTCAAGCCGAATTGGACCACATAAAAGGCAGTGGAAAACATGGCCGGGTAACAAAAGATGACATCTTAAAATATGTTGCAGACAAAAAAGCCGGCAAAATAAATCAGAATCAATCCATAAAGGGTAAAGAAGAAAATACCGCTGAACATAAATTATCTCAACCGGTTAAAATACCGGAAAAAAATGGGGTTGTTTTAGATAATGGCGATGAAGTCATCGAAATGGACCGCATGCGTAAAATAATTGCAGAACATATGGTCATGTCTAAAAAAGTTTCACCACATGTTCAATCTTTTGTCGAAGCCGATGTTACTAAAATAGTTAATTGGCGTAACCGGATTAAAGATGAGTTTTTGAAACGTGAAGGTGAAAAAATCACTTTTACACCTATTTTTATTTATTACATTGTTAAAGCCATCAAAGATTATCCAATGATTAATGTCCAACTGGACGGGACAAAAATCATCAAAAAGAAAAATATTAACATTGGAATGGCTGTTGCTTTACCAAGTGGTAACTTAATTGTGCCGGTTATTAAAAATGCCGATCGTCTTAGTTTAACAGGTTTAACCAAAGCAGTTAATGATTTGGCAAAGCGAGCGCGTGAAAATAAATTGAAACCGGATGAAATAACCGGTGGCACTTATACAGTCACTAATATTGGTTCATTTGGTAATATTGCCGGAACAGCCATTATTAATCAACCACAGGTTGCCATTATGGCATTGGGTGCTATACGTAAAATGCCTGCTGTAATTGAAACCCCCGAAGGTGATACCATTGGTGTTAGACAAAAAATGATATTGTCTCATTCTTATGATCACCGTGTGGTTGATGGTATGTTAGGCGGTTTGTTTGCCAAACGTGTAGCTGAATACCTAGAATCTTTTGACGGAAAGGATTTACTATAAGACATTTTATGTCCAAAATACCTTTGTATATGATGCCCGGCATGGCTGCCGGGCCAAATATTTTTGAATTTCTAAAATTACCCGATACTTATGAAATTCACTATTTACATTGGTTACAGCCTTTGTCTGTTAATGAAAGTCTCCAACAATACTGCAAACGCTTAATTGAAGAACAAATATACCATGAAAACCCTATATTGCTGGGCGTCTCTTTTGGCGGAATTATTATTCAAGAAATGGCCCAACAAATAGATGTACGTCAACTCATTTTAATATCTACCATAAAAAATGAAAAAGAATGGTCACCCTTTCATAAAGCCATCAGACAAACACACTTATATAAATTGTTACCCTTGCAATTGTTTAATCATATAACTTTTTTAGAAAAATTTGCGGTTAGCAAAAGAATAAAACACCGTATTGAATTATACAAAAGGTATATGGATGTTAAGAATCCTGAATATTTAAAATGGAGTATTAAAAAAATACTTAATTGGAAAGCAACACCCATTAACCTGCCTTTTGTCCACTTTGTCGGAGACAAAGATCTTGTTTTTCCACCACGCTACATTCATAATCCTAAAATAATTGTGCCTAAAGGGCGACATGATATGATTATTTTTAAAGCAAATTGGTTTAACAAATATCTTCCTGAAATTTTGGTTAAATAATTGCTTTATGGAATGAGATGCGCTTTTTATCAAATGAAAGAACAAATTTATTTAATAAGTATTTATAAATTAGATAAAAGATTGAATATTTGTATAACATTTAACACTAAGAGTAGTTGTTAGCTATATTCTTTCCCATTTGTTATTTTTTGTGTTGTTTGAAGCTGTCTTAAACAAAGTTTAAGGCAGCTTTTTTAGAGGACATGGCCAAATCCAATTTTCTATGGGATATTCTTTTAACCTGTATGAATAGTGCCACCACTCGGTGGTAATAGGCTCTAACCGGTATTTTTGCATTATTTTTTTCAAAAATAAGCGATTTTTCAAAACATGCTTAGGCAATTTCTTATAAGAATGATAAGCTTTTTTGCCAAAATAATCAAAAGTTGTACCCATGTCCAATTCGTGGCCATTTTTATCCACAATCGTCACATCTACGGCAACTCCTCTATTGTGCATAGAGCCCGTTTTCGGATTGGCCACATAATGTGGATCGGGTTTTATTTGCCATAATTCTTGCTGTACTTTTCCGGGACGGTAACAATCATAAACCTTCAGTCTTAGTTGTTTAGCCTTTAGCTCTTTTTGAATGGCTAACAAAGCTTTGGCAACCAAATAACGCACATAACACTTCGCGCAAGGATACATTTTCTTATGCACAAAATTGCGGGTAGTTGCATAACGTAAATCATACACAAAACTGCTATCCAATGATTTAAGTTCGACCCAGTCACTATCTTTTAAAACAGGCAAAACTTTTTTTAATGAATCCTTTTGCTCTTTACCCGGCACCAAAGGTTTATGAGACAGGGATTTCTTATTTTGACAATAAGATAAACTTATGAAAACCAGGAAAATACTTAGCCAATGAAATTTCAATTCTTTTTATTTTTTATAGAATCTGTTTCGATAAAAATATACTTGATACGCGGATTATTTTCGATAATTTTATTTTTAATCTCCTTTACAACCGGTTCAATTTCAGCCACCGTCAAATGATCTTTAAAATTGATATTTGCTCCCAAAAGGATATCATCAGGCCCCATGTGCATGGTCTTGATATTTCCGAATCCTTCTAATTGAGGAAAGGATTTTAATATTTGCACGATTTTATTTATTTCTTCCACGTCGGCCGATTCCCCAATTAACAAATGTTTAGTTTCGACCGCCATAAATAGCGCAACACCGCTTAAGAGTAGGCCAATTAATATAGAAGCCCATGCATCAAAAACAGGATTATTAAAATAATACGTTAAACTAATCCCCACTAAGGCTATTAATAAACCAACCACCGCGGCACTATTTTCTATTATAACTGCTATAGTGGCTGCATCCTTGCTTTTGGCCATAGCCGTAAAAAAACCGGTCGGTTGTTTTTTTCTAAATTCTTTCCAGCCAACCCAAAGGCTTGCACCTTCAAATAATAAAGAGCCTATCAAAACACCATAATTCCATACTTTCATTTTGGTAGAATGATCAATTTGTAATTCATCTGTCGAAAACAAATGTTTAATCCCTTCATACAAAGCGACACCCCCACCAAGGGCAAAAATAAAAATCGCCACTATAAAACTCCAAAAATATATTTCTTTACCATGTCCAAAAGGATGTTGTGCATCAGGCTTTATTTTACTTCTTTTTATGCCCCATAAAAGTAATATGCCATTGGCTGTATCGACCAATGAATGGATGCCTTCTGATAGCATAGCTGAACTTCCCGTGAAAAAAGCAGCGACAAATTTCATAACTGCAATACCTAAATTTGCAGCCATTGAAGCAAATATGGCTAATTTTGAGCCTTCTCTTGCCATAAGCGATATTTTTTTTAGCTAAAATAAACATTTTTTCGGCTTGGTTTAACATTTTCTCATCAGATAAAAATGTATTTTTGCACACCGAATAAATCGTATGGCAAAAGCAGTTATTTTATTGAATATGGGGGGCGCACGCTCTGCAAATGAGCTCAAAACTTTTCTATTTAACATGTTTATGGACAAGCGCATTATAAATAGTCCAATCCGTTATTTATTGGCGCCGTATATTGCACAAAAACGTTATAAAAAAGTATGGAAAAATTATGAGCTAATTGGTGGAAGCCGGCTGCATATCTTAACACAAAGCCTTGCCAATAAGCTAAGTGATGAATTAAAAATGCCGGTCGAATACGCCATGCGTTATACCCGGCCTAAATTAAAATCCATACTCCAAAAATATGACGAGGTTATTTTATTGCCTCTCTATCCGCAATATTCAACCACAACAGTCGAAAGTAGTTTAGACGATTTCAAACAACAAAAGTTTACCGGAAAATCTAAAATTATTCCCCCGTTTTATTGGCATAAAGATTTTAACAGATTAATTTCAAGCCAAATACTATCAGAGATAAAAAATCCTGAAACATATCATTTAATTTTTTCAGCTCATGGCTTGCCGCAAAGCATTATAGACAATGGCGATCCTTATCAACAACAACTCGAAAAACAAGTTCACATACTAAAAACTCTTTTGCCGGCGTTTAAAAGTATAAAGTTGGCCTATCAATCCCGTTTTGGCAATAAACCTTGGCTCCAACCCTACCTTGATGAATCTTTGGCAGATTATAAAAACGAAAAAGTGATCATATATCCTTTATCATTTATGATTGATAATTCTGAAACCGATTTAGAACTAAAAATCGAATATGCACAATTAGCCCGCAAAATAGGCATCAAATCGTATAAAGTCATTTCTTGCTTAAACGATTCACCACAAGCTGTTCAATTCTTATCCAATCTAATCAGACAATATGATACACCATAATATTGAAGTTATACATTGCCACGGCTCTGAAAATTATTTTTTATTGATAGATGCATTCAGTAGTAAATTAAACTTTACCGAAGTTGATTTCAAACGATTTACCTTGTCGGCTATAAAACATATGTCAGGCTTAAAAATAGATGGCGTGTTATTTTTATTAGCCTCTGCAAAGGCCGATGCCCGAATGCGTATATTTAACAAAGACGGCTCCGAAGCAGAAATGTGTGGTAACGGTTACCGTTGTATTGCTAAAAAATTACATCAAATAACCGGCCAAAAACAATTTAAAATTGAAACGCTAAGTGGGTTAATTAAAGGCGAAAAAAAGCCGGATATTTTCCCCAATATTGATACTTTTAGTGTTTTATTTGATCACATTGATTTTAACTACGGTAAAATTAGTTTTCAAGAAAAGGTAATTCCTGAATTAGATCCGGAATTAAAGTTTTCAACCATTGATATAGGCAATCCGCATTTAATTGCCGAAGTTAAAGATTTCGAAATTGAAAAACTTAAAAAGTTAGGAGAAAAAATTAACCATAATTGCCATATATTTCCAAAAGGAAACAATCTCAGTTTTTATAAAATTTTAAACAAGCAAGAAATATATGTCATGACCTATGAACGCGGCGTCGGTTTAACCAATTCCTGCGGAACAGCCATGGCAGCCACTACCTTATTATTAGCCCATTTGAAAAAAATAGCTTTTAACCAACCGATACAAGTCAAAAATAAGGGAGGAATGGTTGTTTGTGTACCCAAGTCTGAAACCAATTTTTCGGTAGAACTTATAGGAAATGCCAGTTTTGTACAAGGCTTCAGTTTAAAATATGATGCTAAAAATGCGGCGATAGAATCTATCCGTCAAACATTTTTTAATCAAAATGAAATAAATAACTATTTTAAATTTAAAAATTTTTTAATTCAAGATAATCAATAAGATGAGTCAACCAAACCTTATAGAAAACAAACAGAAAAAACGTGTTTTTGAAAAACTATCAGATGCAACCGGATGGACCCCATTGGTCCGTTTAAACAAAATAGTACAGGATTTTCCCTTTGCTGATGTGTATGCCAAAATAGAATTTACCAACCCCATGGGTTCCATAAAAGACCGTATTGCCCGGCATTTAATCAACAAGGCATTGCAAAATGGCGAACTTAAACAGGGAGATACCATAATAGAAAATTCTTCTGGAAACACCGCCATGGGCTTGGCCATGATGGCCATAGAAAATGGGTTACATTGCAAAATTGTTGTGCGCGCAACCACTGCCAAAGAAAAACTGGATGCCTTGCGTGCCGTAGGGGCAGATTTGGTATTGGTTGACCCTGCCTTACCGCCCGAACACCCAGACAGCTATAATAAAAAGGTGCACACCATATTAAAAGTGCATCCGGAATATTTTTTTCCGGACCAACATAATAATTTGGATAATAATGAAGCACATTACTTGACTACCGGGCCAGAAATATGGCAGCAAATGGCAGGAAAAATTGACTATGTTGTAGCCGGTATCGGTACAGGTGGAACTTTAAGCGGTGTTGCTAAATATTTGAAAGAACAAGATCCTAATATTAAAATTATAGCAGTAGATCCGGAAGGTTCTGTTTTTTACGATTATTTTAAAAAAGGAATTCTATCGCAACCTTACCGTTATTTTATTGAAGGTTTAGGCGACGAAGAACTCATAAAATGTGTCAATTTTGACTTAATTGACGACATGATACAAGTCAGCAATGAAAATGCTTTTAAATATACCCGCCAATTAGCAAAACAAGAAGCCATTTTGGCCGGTGGTTCCAGTGGTGCAGCCGTTTATGGTGTTTTAAATTTATTATCACGTCTAAATTCTCATCAAAAAAGAAGAATTGTTACTATTTTTCCTGACTCAGGTGGCCGTTATTTAAGTACTATTTATAATGATGATTGGCTGAAAAGTATCGGCATAAACCCCGAGAATTTTTAAAATAACTGACAAAATTAATTTTTTTAAACAAAATTTATTATACTTTTGTTACGCATTTTTAACAAAATAATTCTACTATGATAAATATCTTAATCATTCTTTTTGTGCTCGGTTATATTGCTATTGCGACGGAGCATAGTTTAAAACTGGATAAAACTGTTCCTGCTTTATTAACAGCCTCAATTTTATGGGCACTTTTAGCCATAGGTTTTCATGAAGGCTGGTTTTCTATTATTGACCCCGAAGGACATGTTTATAATTATTTAACCGGAGGAGAAGCAGCTCAAGAAAGTTTTCATAAAACACTTATGCATCATTTGGCTAAAACGGCTGAAATTCTAGTATTCTTAACCGGCGCCATGACCATTGTTGAAATTATTGACCTACACCGTGGTTTTGAAGTTTTAAAGGAATATGTCAAAACCAACAGTAAACGTAAATTACTTTGGATTATTGGGGCAATAGGCTTTTTCTTATCTGCAGTTATCGATAACTTAACCGCTACAATCGTCCTTATTACCCTTTTACGTAAACTGGTCAAAGACAAAAATACACGCTTATGGTATGCCGGGCTTATTGTTATAGCTGCCAACGCCGGTGGGGCATGGTCACCAATAGGTGATGTTACCACAACGATGTTATGGATAGCTAAAAAAGTTACCGCTGGAGGTCTTATGGAACATGTTTTTATACCCTCTGTTCTCAATTTTGCTATTCCTTTTGGTATCGCCTCATTTTTACCGGTTTTTAATGGTTCCGTTAAAGGAGAAAAAGAAGAAGAAAGCCTTGAAGAAACCGAAAAATTACTCAGTAGCAAAACTATGCTTTATCTTGGATTGGGGATGATTTTATTTGTGCCAGTTTTTAAAACCATTACCCATCTTCCCCCCTATTTAGGCATGATGCTTTCTTTGGGTATCGTCTGGTTGGTTTCCGAATATATCCATCCTGAAGAAGATTTTACTGAAGAACGCAAGCATCTATACTCGGCACATAAGGCTTTGTCACGTATTGAAATGTCCAGCATTTTATTCTTCTTAGGCATCTTACTGGCTGTGGGTGCGTTAGAATCCTTAGTTTATGGTTCTATAAACGGTGTCCCAATGGGTTCTTTAAGATATATGGCTGAGGTATTGCAACAAAGCATTCCTAATGTTGAAATTGTGGTTGTTTTATTAGGAATGTTATCTGCAATAGTTGACAATGTACCTTTGGTGGCTGCCTCTATGGGTATGTTCGATTATCCCACCGATCATATCATTTGGCATATGATTGCTTATTCGGCCGGAACAGGTGGTAGTATTTTAATCATTGGTTCGGCAGCAGGTGTAGCAGCCATGGGTATGGAAAAAATCAACTTTTTCTGGTATACCAAAAAAATATCCTGGTTGGCATTTTTAGGCTTTTTAGCCGGCTTTGTGGCTTTCTGGATAGAAAAACTTACAGCATATTAATAAGTTAAACTATATACATTAACAGAGGCAGCCAGTTGGCTGCCTCTGTTAATTTAATTTATCTGAATTATTGACGTCTTTTAATAGCACTATGAGGTTTTATATTTTTTTCTACCGGTTTGGGCTTGTAATAATAATTTCCATCATCCTCATTTAGGTCATTAGACCAATTATCCTCTCCAAAATTTTCTTCATCTGCCTCGTCATAACGATTCCACCTGTTTGGATAATAATTGGCCGATCCATAGTATAAATAAGTATTAAAAATAAAACCCGGCTTAGGCCAATATATATTTGAGTAAACATAATAACCTCTTCTATGATAACGAAGTCGTTTAGTTCCTATTTTTACCACCAGACCACGCCTGTTGTATTTTATAAATACAGGACCAATACGTGCCACTTGTCCATAACGGTTATAGTCTATATAAATATTGCCAACTCTTCTTATTTTGCCAAAGCGGTCTTTTTCTATCCGTACACCTAAATATCCAGCATGTTGGTAATGAGAACCATGGGTATTAAAATCAAAATCACCATTGGGAAAAACATAAAAATCAATATGTCGCACTTTAATTTTGACAGGTTGACTGATACGATGCCATAGAGGTCTTCTGCTAATTTTTGCATTTAAACTTTGCAAAACTAATAAAACGGCTAACAATAATCCTAACTTTTTCATAATCCTAAATTTTTAATTAAACTTACGGCTCAATCAATTATTTTCAAATAACGTGCCAGGATTATGAAAAGAAGACAATCAATATCATATTTAAACGATAAACTGGTAAAATATTAAATTATAAAATCCTTATTTTCAAAAAAATAAGATATTGAAAAATAAAAGAAAGAAAAAATTAGGCTTTAGAAAACTTCTGATTTTTATCTACCAAAACACGGGCAATAATTGTTTCTCCACCACGGGTTTTGTCGCCTATTACCACTTCGACTTCGGTATTTAACGGTAGAAAAACATCTACTCTGGAACCGAATTTTATAAAACCTGCATCAGCTCCTTGTTCAACAATATCCCCAACCTTAGAATAATTTTCGATACGTCTGGCTACTGCCCCTGCAATTTGCCGAAACATTACCGGTCCTATCAAAGGGTTATCTACTACAATGGTGGTTCTTTCATTTAATTCTGATGATTTTGGATGCCAAGCCACCAAATGTTTTCCTTTGTAATATTTACTGTAGATAACTTTTCCACTGACGGGATAGCGTGTTGCATGGACATTTAAAGGAGACATGAAAATAGAAATTTGCAAGCGTTTATCTTTAAAAAATTCAGGTTCAAAAACTTCTTCTATGACCACCACTTTTCCATCAACCGGTGCCACCACCTCATTTGGGGCAGCTTTTACATGCCTTTTTGGGAATCTGAAAAAATAAACAATCAGCATAAAAGCAATCAATGATAAAATGGAAATAATGTTATTTAGCCAAAAAAGCTTATAATAGGTATGGAAAAAATAATTTAAAACTACAATGACTAAAAATGACCAAGCTATTATTCTATATCCTTCTTTATGTAATTGCATAACTTAAATAATTGATAAATATATGTATACAAACGGTACAGCCAATATAAAACTATCGAGACGGTCCAAAATTCCACCATGACCGGGAATAACTTGTCCCGAATCTTTAACCTGTGCCAAGCGTTTGAAACGTGATTCTAATAAATCACCAAGCGTGCCAAAGATAACAATAATAGTGGTTAAAATAAGAAATTGACTTAAATTTAACATCTCATACCAATTGGTATAGCGGAAAATAATATAACCAACAAGTAAACTGCCAATCCATCCACCAATTACACCTTCTATAGTTTTTTTGGGGGATATTTTTTCGGCCAATTTGTGTTTGCCAAAATTTTTACCCGTCAAATAAGCGAAACTATCGGATGCCCAAATGATCAAAAAAATGCCTAAAAGAAAATGAAGGTCTAAATTTAAAGCCAATGTGAAAGGAATGGCCAAATACACAATACCCAAATAACCATTGGCTAACATTTGAAGACTAAGCTTATCAAAAATGAAATAAATCATTGGAATAAAAAGAGTTAATAATGCAAAAGCTATAGCCACTTTAATAACCTGGATATCAATATGTACAGGTGATGAGAATAAAAAACCGGTCAAATAAACAAAAACTGCCGGCAATAGAAAGGTTTTAAAATTGAAATTGACCAGAGCAGATAATTCTTTTAAAGCTATAAATAAAAAAATACCCAGTAAAATTGCTGTCCAGGTATAATTTTGTAAGGCCAAAATAACAATCAAAGCATACAAAAGGCCAAAAAAAGCCCTTTTAATTAATTCTTTCATAGGTCAATTTTCAATTAAAAATAAAAAGGTTTTATACCATGTACCAACGGACAACCCATCTGCCGGTTTTGCAAATATACTCATTGTTTGAATATTGGCAGGCGGTTTTTGGTAATTATTATTAATTTTGATTAAGGCCTCTGTTTTATGGGATACTATTTGACTGGCAAGCGCTATAATAATCCGGTGTTTAGGTAATTCTTGGTTACGCCATGAGCGACTATTTTTTTCAGTGGTTAAAATAGCGCCTTCATTGGCTATCAAATGTTCGCATCCTCCCAGTAAGTTATTAACTTTTTGCCACTCAGCGGTAAAAGGAATGTTTAATTTGGTCAACAATTGTTTATATTCCGGTTCAATCACACCAAATGAAGACAAATTTAAAAATTTTAAGATTTTGCGCAGCTCTATTTCCAAATAATTTAAATTTTCAGGATAAAAAAAATAACCGCCTTTTTTAACAAAATTTCTAACAAAGACTTCGTCTACCGGTAAATGTTCTACATTTTTCTTTACTCCTTTCTGAATCCCATCATCATCTTTTTTTACCTTTTTCAAAAATAACTTCTTAATAAAATTCATTTATTTTTTATAATTCTTAAAATTTTAAAACAAAAATACTTATTTTTATTTTAATAGTTAGGAATTTTCACATCAAAACATAAAAAACTTGCTATTAAAAAAATAGCAAGTTTTAAACCAAATTATTTTAAACCAATTTACTTTTTGGTTTCGGTCGAAATAGTATTGTTTTCATCATTCTTATCTGATTTATCAGTTGAATGAGATGATTCAACCTCCTGCTCAGATTCTTCTGAATGGAAAGGTCTTTTGCCTAAAATTTCTTCTAAATCTTCTTTAAATATAACTTCTTTTTCCAGTAAACGCTGCGCTAACTTTTTTAATTTATCTTTATTTTTAGACAACAAATCTTTAACTCTTTGATATTGTTCTTCAATTAATTTTGATATTTCTTCATCAATAATTTCAGCTGTTTTTTCACTATATGGTTTCGTAAAGCCATATTCTTGTCCGGACGAATCGTAATAAGTCAAATTACCAATTCGGTCATTTAAACCATACACCGTAACCATGGCACGGGCTTGCTTGGTCACTTTTTCCAAATCATTTAACGCGCCGGTAGAAATATTGCCAAAAATAACTTCTTCGGCAGCTCGTCCCGCCAGGGTGGCAGCCATTTCATCCAGCATATGCTCTTTTTCGACCAATACCCGTTCTTCAGGCAAATACCAAGCGGCACCCAGTGATTGTCCGCGCGGAACAATTGTTACTTTGACCAAAGGGTGAGCATATTCTAACAACCAACTGGCTGTTGCATGCCCCGCCTCATGGTGTGCTACCCGTTTTTTTTCAGCCGGTTTAATCACCTTATTTTTCTTTTCAAGACCGCCTATAATACGATCAACAGCATCTAAGAAATCTTGTTTATCTACCTTTTCTTTATTTTTTCGCGCGGCTATTAAAGCAGCCTCATTGCAAACATTGGCAATGTCTGCCCCCGAAAAACCGGGTGTTTGCTTGGCTAAAAAATCGATATCAACATCATCGGCTAATTTTAAGGGTTTTAAATGAACCTGAAATATTTCTTTACGTTCATTTAAATCAGGTAAATCGACAAAAATTTGTCTATCAAAACGACCGGCCCGCAACAGCGCTTTGTCTAAAACATCCGCCCGGTTGGTTGCACCAATAACAATAACATTGTCTTTGGAACCAAATCCATCCATCTCGGTTAATAATTGGTTAAGGGTATTTTCACGTTCGTCGTTACTACCGGTTATATTATTTTTTCCACGCGCCCGTCCAATGGCATCAATTTCATCGATAAAAATAATAGAAGGTGATTTTTCTTTGGCTTTTTTAAAAAGATCTCTAACGCGAGAGGCACCTACACCGACAAACATTTCGACAAAGTCAGAACCCGACAAGGAAAAGAAAGGTACTTTAGCTTCGCCCGCCACCGCTTTGGCCAATAAAGTTTTACCCGTTCCGGGAGGACCTACCAATAATACTCCTTTGGGAATTTTACCACCTAATTTGGTATATTTTTCGGTATTTTTCAAAAAATCTACTATTTCTTTAACCTCTTCTTTAGCTCCTTCTAAGCCGGCGACATCTTTAAAAGTAGTTTTTTCTTGTTTTTTAGCATCATAAAGTTCAGCTCTTGACTTGCCTATGTTAAAAATACCTCCACCACCGGCTCCGCCGCCACCGGCTGCACCCGACATACGCCGCATCATATATAACCAAAAACCGATAATAAGAACCCAAGGCAAAATATTCATAAGAAATCCCATAAAATAATCAGTCGTGGTTTTAAAGCGGTATTCCACCGGGATCCCTTTGGCTTTTGCAGCTTCCAATTGTTCTTGAAAATGCTTTAAATCACCTAATTCAACCACATAATCCGGTGCTTCTGACATACCGAAAAATCCACTGCCTGGTGTTTTTAAACTATCTTGCTTTTTGGTTTGATCGGTTACATAGATATTGGCCAAATGCTTGTTTTCAATCACCACTTTTTTAATTTTGCCGTGATCGAGCATTTCTTCAAATTTATTATAATCTAATACTTTGTTACCGCCATTATTGTTTGAGTTTAACATAACCATGAAAATAACAGCTGTTATAATCATGTACACCCAAAAAACATTGAATTTGAAAGGTGATTTATTGTTTAAAGACGGTTTTGTATTTTTATTTGGCGAATTGCCTTTATTTTGTTGCTCTTTGCTCATATTTCCTTAATTTAATTAATCTTTTTTTAATTGCATTATTTTGGCATCTCCCCACAGTTCTTCTATATTATAAAATTCGCGAACAGGGCGTTGCATAACGTGGGCAACGACATCGACATAATCCATCAATATCCATTCGGCATTTTCCTCTCCTTCGGTATGCCATGGTTTTTGTTGCAGATTTTTACTGACGGTTTTCTTAATAGAGTCCGCAATTGCATTAACCTGTGTATTAGACGTGCCATCAGCAATAATAAAATATTTGGCAACGGCATTTTCAATACCGCTTAGATCGATTATAGTTGTGTTTTGTCCTTTGACTTCTTCAATACCTTCAATAATTTTGTGAATTAAATGGTCTGTATTTCCGGTTTTTGTCATATATTCGTGTTTAATCTTACTTGCAAAAATAAGCTATTTATTTGATATGCCTTACATCAAATTTGATACCATTACATCAACGAACGACTTCTTAAAAAGTTACTGTAAAACCCGTGAATTACCCGATTTTTTTTATGTCTTGGCAGAACAACAAACCAAAGGGCGCGGGCAAAGTACAAAAACTTGGCAATCAGACTGTTGTAAAAATATTTTACTGAGCATATATTTACGTCCGGAAATGGCACTTAAAGACCAAAATATTTTAAGTCAGATAGTGGCGCTTAGCATTGTCAAAGTTTTGCAAAAATTTAACATTCCGGCTATCAAAATTAAATTACCCAACGACATATTGGCAGACGGTAAAAAAATTGCCGGTATATTAATTGAAAATAGCTTACAACAACAAAATTGGAAACACAGCATTATCGGTATTGGTCTAAATGTTTTACAAACCGAATTTGAAGATTTGCCTCATGCGACTTCAATGAAAACATTAACCGGACAAGACTTTGACCGTAGCGAAATAGTCAATTGTCTACTTAAACAGTTAAAAATTTATTTTAAAAAGCCTGCAACAGAAGTGACAACAGAGTTCAATAAATATTTGCAAAAAATCACCCTATGACCTATAGCCTTATTTATTATACAGCCAAACGTCAAAAAGAATGGGATGATTTCATTCAGCGAAGCAGTAACGGCACTTTTTTGCATCAAAGAAGTTATATGGATTATCATGCGGAGCGGTTTAATGATTTTTCACTCATGATATTTGAAGGCTTAAAACTACGGGCTGTTTTACCTGCACATCGTATAGGCAATGAAATTTTTGCCCATAAAGGCTTAACTTACAGCGATTTTATTTTTCAAAAAAAATTAAAAACTGCTGCTAAAATTGAAATAGTCCGACAGGCATTGGCCTTTTTATTTCAAAATGATTTAAACTCCTTATATATCAATAGCATACCTTTTGTTTTTCAACCGCTGACCGATGAAAGTTGTACTTATATTTACCACAAAGCCGGTGGAGAACTCCAAGAAATCAAACCATTTTGGATCTCAGACAGGCGTTTTGGTTTAAAAATAAATCATAACCGGCAAAAAAATTATAAAAAATTATTGTCATACGGCTTTAAAATTGAAGAAGACCCACAGCATATTGCGGAATTTTGGCCGATAGTTGTACAAAATTTAAAGTTGCGATACAATAGCCAACCAACACATAGCATGGATGAAATTAAGTTGCTGATAAACCGGTTTCCCAAACACATTCGATTGTTTACAATCCGGCAAAAATCAGAAATATTAGCAGGTGCTTTGGTTTACTTTATCAATCATACTGCTCATTTTCAATACATTCATGCCTTAAACAGTCCTGAAAGTCGACAAGCAGTAGAATTTCTCACTTATGAACTGGTACAAAAGTTTAAGAATTATGCTTATGTTAGTTTTGGCAGCTCGTCGGTGGGTGACAATAATATAAATGAGAATTTAGTTTATTGGAAAGAAAGTTTTGGCTGCCATATCATAAATCAGTTATCGTTTAGGCTTAACCCGGCTTTTTATGACCGTCTTAAAAATGTTTTGCAATGATAAAATTTTTAGATTTAAAAAAAATAAATGACCATTATCAAACTATTTTTGAAGAAAAATTTCACCGGTTTATTGAAACAGGACAATACATCCTTGGGCCCGAAGTAAAACACTTTGAAAAAAATTATGCCGGTTATTGTCAAACCAAGTATTGCATTGGCACGGGCAATGGCTTGGATGCCATTCGCTTAATTTTTGAAGCTTACAAACTGATGGGAAAATTACAAGCCGGCGATGAAGTACTGGTACCGGCTAACACCTACATAGCCAGCATATTAGGAATTTTACATGCAGGATTAATACCTGTATTGGTTGAGCCCAAATTAACCACCTATAATTTAGATCCAGCTCACCTAATTGAGAAAATCACTACTAAAACCAAAGCAATATTAGCGGTGCATTTGTATGGACTCATCAGTGATTGGGACGAGCTAAAAAAGATTGCCCAACAAAACCGGCTTTTGCTAATAGAAGATGCCGCCCAAGCGCATGGTGCCAATTGGAAAGGCAAAAAAACCGGTAACTTAGGCGATGCAGCAGCTTTCAGTTTCTATCCAACCAAAAACTTGGGAGCTTTGGGAGACGCCGGAGCAGTCACAACAAACTCAACAGCCTTAGCTAAACTAATTAATGTTTTACGAAATTACGGTCAAAAGGAAAAATATGACAGTCAATATATAGGCATTAATAGCCGGTTAGATGAAATTCAGGCGGCATTTTTGACAGTTAAATTAAATGATTTAGATAAAAACAACCTAAAAAGAATGGAACATGCACAACTCTACCATGATAAGATTGACAACCCTAAAATAAGTAAGCCTGAATTGTGGACAGATGGGCGACATGTGTATCATCAATATGTTATACGAACAAAACAAAGGGAGGCATTAAGAGAATATCTTATGAAAAACGGTGTGCAAACTTTAATACATTATCCTACCCCGCCCCATCGGCAAGCAGCCTTAAAAAATTATACAGACGGACATTTTCCGGTTACCGATAAAATTAGCCGTGAAATTCTCAGTTTGCCCATCCATGAAAAATTGACCCAAGAAGAAATAGGCTATATTATTGAAAAAATCAACCGGTTTTGAATGCTTTAAGAAAAAAAATCAATCAAAATATTTGGCTAAAAATTTCCTCATTCAATGCCTTAGCCGTTTTTTCTCGAGTAGTAGGTAGCTGGCTGGTAAATAAGCTAATAGCGATTTATATTGGTCCGTCAGGGACCAGCCTTACCGAGCAGTACCGAAATTTTTTGCAAACCACGCAAGGCATGGCAAGTTTGGGTTTGAGTGATGGCGTGACCAAATATGCGGCTAAATACGAAAATCATACCAAAAGATTTTCATCATTTTTATGGAGCATATACAAACTCATTATAACCTCTTCCTTCTTTATGGGAATCATTATTTGGATTGAAGCAAATCAAATCAGTCATTTTTTGTTTAAAACTTCCGGATATACAAACCTTATCCGGCTAACAGCGATTATGCTTCCTTTAATGGCATTCAATATTATTTTTACCGCCATATTGTCAGGCTTACAACAATATAAAAAAATTACAGCTATTCAAATTGTAAGCCAAATTGCAACGGCTTTAATGGCTGTTTATCTAATTATAAACTTTCATTTAAAGGGAGCCCTATGGCTAATTTTAGCCGGCCAGTTTATTCATTTTGCAGTATCCCTATGGATAATCCGGAAAAAATACCGTTATTTCCTTAATTTTTTACCGCAAAAAACAGATAAAAATAATTACAAACGGCTTTACCGTTACATGCTAATGGCCGTGGTAACAGCCATAACTGCACCGGTTTTCAGTATTTTAATCCGCAATCAAATATTTAATTTTTATGCCTTTGATCATGGGGTGCATGCCGGTTATTGGGATGGTGTAAAAAAAATTTCCGCTATGGCTATGGCATTTATAACGCCTGTATTTAGTTTTTATTATTATCCGCAATTGGTCAAAGTACATGACAATATCACTTGGAGGGAAGAAATTAGAAAATATTTCAAACAAATATTTCCTTTGATAGTGGCAGGTTTGGTTTTATTATACTTGTTGCGAAAATGGCTTATTTTACTATTCTTTTCAAAAGCCTATTTGCCCATGGAAGCATTATTACCCTGGCAGTTTGCCGGTGATTTAATACGAATCAGTGCTTTGACACTAGCCTATATGATGTTGGCCAAAGCGCATACCTTTTATTATATTTTTACTGAAATAGGCTTTTGGGTCATCTTTTATTTACTCAGTCATTTTTTATTAATTCATTATGGCATAACAGGAATCGTTAAAGCTTATTTTTTGACTTACATAGTGTATATTTTTATTTTAATAATTTTGTATCGGAAGTTATTATTTACTAAAGAAAAAAGAATCATAAAATAAAAAACCAAGAATGAAAATACTTATCATAAACGGGCCTAATTTGAATTTATTGGGCAGACGGGAACCCGAAATTTATGGAACCCAATCCTTTAGCACTTATTATGAGCTACTAAAAAAAAGGTATGGAATACATCAAATAGATTGCCGGCAAACAAACCATGAAGGTACCATTATCGACTGGTTACAAGAAGCAGAAAGCCAATATGATGGCATTATCTTAAATCCTGCTGCCTATACGCATACCTCTATTGCTATTGCCGATTGTCTCAAAGCCATAAATATACCAGTGGTAGAAGTCCATATTTCAGACATACGCAAAAGAGAAAAATTCAGACAACATTCTTACATTTCACCACTGGCTGCCCAAACAATTATGGGAAAGGGTTTAAAATCTTATGATTTGGGAATTGATTTTTTAATTCAACAGAATATTTCAAAACCACAAAATAGCAAAGATTGATTTAAAAATAGTTTATACATTTGCAAAAAAATAATATGCTTAAGAAAATTAAATATTTTTTCCTTCTACTGATCATCCTTTTAGCCGGTTTAACTACCTACTATTTATCTACAGACGACCAATATACTGTCAGGAGAGAAAGAATTATAAAGGCACCGCAAAATTTGATTTATCAACAAATAGCCGATTTGAAAAACTGGCCCAAATGGGCACCTTGGAAAGATAAAGACAGTTTAATGAAATTCGAATTTAGCACATCTACCAAAAAAGAAGGAGATTATATGCGTTTTATAGACAATGATGGAAATCCGCAAAAAATAACCAACCTAACTTTGCGTCCGGACAGCCTGATTTTGCAAGATATGTCTGGTGGTGATCAATCTCAAACCTTAAAATGGACCTTAAAGCCCACCGAAAAGGGTGTTAAACTTACATGGTCAATCACAGGAGATTTACAACCAATGCAACGTCTATTTAACCAAAAAATGAACCCGCTTGTAGGTCCTTTTATGTCGCGCGGTCTTGAACTGATCGGCAGAGCCGTAAAAAAAGACATGAATAAGCATGAAATGCATATATTAAAAACAGTAGATTTAAGCGACACATATTATATTTACCGTACTGCTGCTTGCCGTTTAGATAGCTTAAATGCACAATTGGACAAAACTTTACCAAGTGTCATTATTTATGCCATTAAAAACAAAATTGAAACCAACGGAAAACCACTGGTTATCTATAATAAACGGGATGTCTCAAACAATTCGGTTATTTTTTCAGCTGCAGTACCAACACGCGAAAGAATAGATACCAATGACAATCAAATACTTACAGGGAAATTACCCGGCGGTTTATATCTCAAAGTTAAATACCGGGGAGCTTATCAATATTTGCCACAAGCTTGGCAACAAACAAAAGCTTACATACAAAGTAACCCAAATTTAATAGAAGATACAACAAGAGATGCCTTTGAAGAATATGCGGTTGGCCACACCAAGTCTTTAAATCCGGCTGATTGGATTACCTATCTATATGTCCCGATTATTGAAACCAAACCAAAAGAAATAGAAATACAATGATGACAAGAATTTTATTAGTTTTTTTAGGCGGCGGATTAGGCAGTATTTTCCGGTATTTAATCGGCATATTACTCAACCGGAATGATTTTTTAACACCTTATGGTACATTTTTTGTCAATGTCATAGGGAGTTTTTTAATTGGCTTATTGGCCGGATATAATTTACGCACTTTGAATTTGAACCATGCTTACCAAGCTCTTTTAATTGCGGGTTTTTTGGGTGGATTTACCACCTTTTCGAGTTTTGCATTTGAAAATTTAGTTATGATTCAAAATGGTAAATTCATTCTCTTTTTATCATACTTCTTTACCACTTTGTTAGTTGGGTTATTTGCAGTTGGGCTGGGATATTATCTGTCTAAATTCATATAAAAAAATGAGGACTTTATCCAGTCCCCATTTTACATAGTAAAAAAAAATTATTTATGATTCCAGTTGATTGGGTTCTTCTTTTTGTGGAGCGGGTGTATATTGCGCATCACCAAAACCCAAAATCGGGAAAAAGATAACAGGCAAAAAGAATAAACCAAGGGCAAATAAAACACCTTTATTGAAGCGTTTGGCTAATTCGTAATAGATATAAAAAATAACAATTGCCCCCAAATAAGGGATATAAGCCAACAAACCAACCCATCCGGGCAATCCGGCTATTTCTGCCAATACCCACATATTATAAAAAGGGATAATAGATTTCCAACCGGGCTCACCGGCTTTTTCAAAAACTTTCCAAAGCGCTGCGATTGTCAGTAATGCTAATAAAAAAATAAAAATCCACATAATTAATTAAGTTTTAAGATATATGCCTACTCTATACAGTTTTCGGCTTCCCTGAGATCTTTAATTATAAAAATTTAGGAAATTGTTTAAAATTGGGTTTACGTTTTTCAAGAAACGCATTTTTACCTTCTTGTGCTTCTTCCATTAAATAAAACATTAGGGTAGCATCTCCGGCAAATTCCATTAAGCCACGTTGCCCATCTAATTCGGCATTCATCGCACGTTTAATCATACGAATTGCCATCGGACTTTTTTCTTGTATTTTTTGACACCATTCAACGGTAGTATCTTCTAAATCCTCTAAAGGCACAACTTTATTAACCATTCCCATTTGTTCGGCTTCCCTTGCTGTGTACTGATCACACAAAAACCAAATTTCGCGTGCTTTTTTTTGTCCGACATGTCTAGCCAGATAAGAAGAACCAAAACCACCGTCAAAACTACCAACTTTAGGACCTGTTTGACCAAAACGGGCATTTTCGCTGGCTATGGTTAAATCACAAACGACATGCAAAACATGGCCTCCTCCAATAGCATATCCATTGACCATAGCTATCACAGGTTTAGGGATAGAACGAATTTTTTTATGAACATCTAACACATTTAGACGAGGAACACCATCTTCCCCAATATAACCACCCTTACCTTTTACATTTTGGTCGCCACCGCTACAAAAAGCCTTGTCACCGGCGCCGGTTAAAACAATCACATCTATTTCAGGTCGTTTGTGTGCAATTTCTAATGCATCCAAAATTTCATCATTGGTTTTAGGACGAAATGCGTTATATACATGAGGCCGGTTAATAGTTATTTTTGCAATTCCTTCGTAATTTTCAAATAGAATATCTTCATATTCCTTAATAGTTTGCCAATTTCTTTTCATTTATATTTAAGTTTATTTGATTAATCGGTTATTTTGCACCCGACAAATATCATTGGGATATTTAATTTAAACTGTCATTTCTAACTTAGAGAAAAATCTCTTTAAATAGATTAACTTTTAAATTTTTCTGCATATGCCTTAACCTTTTGGTCAGCCTTACGTGGTATAATCATAAGGCTATCATGAGTATCAACCACTACATAATCGTTCAAATCCTTTAAAATCACATTTTTGCCATTGGTTTTAACCAAATTTCCATAGCTGTTGTCTGCCAAAATTTGACTATTGACCACAACATTTTCATTTGGTTTGGTGCTGAGTTGCTCATAAACAGCATTCCAGGCGCCTAAATCATTCCAAACAAAATCTGCCGGTAAAACGTAAACATTCGGCGCTTTTTCAAGAATACCATAATCAATTGAGATATTTTCAAGTTGCGGAAAAACTTCTTTTATAAAAATGTTTTCTTCCGGTGTATTATAAACACGGTCATCTTGAGACATTTTGTCATACATTGCCGGAAGCAAATTTTTAAAGGCTTCCAAAATACTTTTGGCCCGCCATATAAAAATGCCGGCATTCCATAAATAATTTCCTTCATTGAGAAAAGATAAAGCCGTTTGCAAATCAGGCTTTTCGGTAAAACGTAAAACTTTTTTTATTTTATCGTCACTGCTGGTATCATATTGAATGTAGCCATATCCTGTGTTAGGACTGTTTGGAACGATTCCAAGCGTCATCAGCCAGTCATTTTGGGCTGTTGCAGAAAAAGCAGTTTGGACATTGTCTATAAATTTATCTTCTTCCCCAATATAATGATCGGAAGGAGCAATTAAAAGATTTGCCTCCGGATTTTGCTTATAAATTTTTTTGGCGGCATATAAAATAGCCGGTGCCGTATTACGCATTACAGGTTCGGCAATAATCTGATTATCATTCACCTCCGGCAATTGCATTTTAATCAAATCTCTATAGCGTTCATTGGTTAAAATATAAATTTGCTTGGCGGGTATTATTTTTTTCAACCTTTCAAAAGTTTGTTGAATAAAAGATTGTCCGGTTCCCAACAGGTCTAAAAATTGTTTGGGCATTCGGGCAGTACTTTCCGGCCAAAATCGACTGCCAATGCCACCGGCCATTATAATACCATAATTATTTTCCATCGTTTTTTATTTTGAAAAACAAAAATACAATAAAAACAAGGAAAATAAAAAGGCAAACAAATAACTTGGTACAAAATTTGCATTTAGCCTTATAAATTTTGTATTTTTGCACAACTTAATTGGGGTCGACTGGATTTGACAGCAAGATCCATTAACATGTAAGCATGCCGAGCGCTGATACATAGCTCGTTAATCTCATGTATCGCACACAATAAACGGCGAAAATAACTTCGCTCTTGCTGC
Organism: Flavobacteriales bacterium; assembly: GCA_026993355.1. Lineage (GTDB taxonomy): Bacteria > Bacteroidota > Bacteroidia > Flavobacteriales > Flavobacteriaceae > WGBX01. The sequence goes on from JALWTX010000003.1 coordinate 39,017, forward strand.
TTAATTCTGAATAATAGTAAGAATTAAGCCACGTTCCGGCAAGGCCGGAAGGCAAGAAGTCTCTCGAAAGCCCTGACTTACGGCGTTCGATCAAGAGGCTTCGTAAAAGTAAGTCTAGATAAGCACATGCTTCGGGTGCTTATCGAAATTTAAGAAGCTAAGCTTTGAGTGGCCTGTCTGTGGGCAGCTCAAAGTCGAAAACACAAACACAGACTAAGCATGTAGAAAGCATGGTAGTGGCTTGTGTGGACGAGGGTTCGATTCCCTCCGACTCCACTTCAATTTAAACCATCAAAAAAGCACTCGATTTTGAGTGCTTTTTTGATATTTAAGTCATAATGGTCATTTAACGTAAAGGAACATTTTCAATATCTTCAAATGTATCCGGATTAATCACCTCCATATTAATATGTTGGCCGTTTACATGAAATAACATCAAGGCATGAAGGGTTGAAAATTTATTTACAAATTTTCGCCATGGCGTTTGCTCCAATGAGTAATAAGGTGCACCGGCACTACCATTGGTTATTTGCACAAAGGGTCTTTTAAATTTCAATTTATCACCTTTCCAATTTTCAGGATAAATAGGTGTATCGTTTGTTACGGTAATCCGGCTATAATTATGCTCATCGCCGCAAAGTAAGGCCACAAATTTTTGACTATGATTAACTAAGGCATCTAAAATTTCATCACGTCGTTCAATGATACCCTTTTGCACCGGTTTTCCGGCAATATAAGGTCTGATTTTATTGTTACCACCATACCACATATCATCTTCCATATGGCCTGCATTGGGGAAAGCCGGGGTATGAAATGTCACAAAAATGTGATCGATATCTTTATCTGCTTCATATTTAGCCAAAGTCTTCTCAAGCCAAGCTAATTGATTATCCATAATATAGCTGTGTACATTGCCCGAAGTGGTTGGAATATCGGCTGTAGATGAAGCATACCAGTAGTTAGAGTTCATCACAATCATAGCAACATTGCCGTAGGTATAATCGTAAACATTTTCTTTATAAGACGGAAAATCAGTTGTACGTCCCGATGGATCATATTGGTTACCATCTTCAGATTTTAAATCGCTTACCGGTAAGGTAAAATTATCGGCAAAAGTTTTTTCGGCACTGTATTTTTCAAAAGGAAATTTATCGACAAAAATATGACCTAAAAAGAAAGAATGCCCTTTATAATCGGTTTTTTGAAAAATTCGTTCAATCGATTCATGATTTCCCATGGCTACATAAACCGGTCGATAATGCCAATAATTTTCTGCGACATGTTTCCAGTTGAGCAATTGTAAATTTTGTTTGTCATTACTGGCATTATAGCCGGTCATCAAATCGCCGGTAAATTGAAAAAAAGCTGCCTTTCTGTAAGCGGCATATTGCATCATTTTTTTTAGCACATAAGCATTGACTCCGAATAAATCGCGTTCGCCACCACCGGCACCGGCACGGCTATCTGAAGCATAGGCAAAAGTAAAGGCGCCGCGGCAACCTTTTTTTGGTGCTGTAGTAAATTCGTAGGTATCACTGTCATCTTCATAATTTACTGTATATTGATAGGTTGTTTGCGGTTTTAAACCAACTACACTAATCGCATGATTTTTGGTCGGAACGGCATCGGAAAAGACTTGGTCACCAATATGAATTTGTGCCAAAACAACTTTATTGGTTTTAAAGGAAATAACGGCACCACTGTCTGAAAGTTGGTTAATATATGGTCCTTCAATCAAATAGGTCGCTTCTTCAAATACGCCGTCTTTATTACGTTTAACAGCAATATGACCATCATAAATAATTTGACCTTTTTCATTGATTAAACGGTAACCTAAGCGGACTTTTCCGGTTTTTTCCCAATTGATAAAATCATATTTTCCACTTAATCGAGAAATAGGAATGGTCACTTTACCATGGTCCACTTTGGCCGGTTTTTTAAAGAACACCGGTAAGGGGTATTTGATATGATTAGTATTTATTAATCCGTAATTAACAATCCCATTAATTTTTGGATCCTTAAAATCGATTATAATAGCATTTTTGGTGCCTGTTATTTTAGCGTCAACTATTTTGGAGTAGGTATAAAGAGGTTGCGGTCTGACTTCCGAGTAAAATTTATCGCCTTTTTGAACGCCCAATATACCTTTTTTATATTTGATATTGGAATATGATTTTGGAATTTTAATTTTTTGCGCTTGTGCAACCAAACTTATGCTAAAAAATAGCAGGGATAGAAATATATGTTTTGTTTTCATTTAAATAGATTTTAATTTAGAACAAAAATAAATCAAATTTTATTTCTCCAATTAAAAAATATGCATTAATTTCGTTTAATAATTCAAAATCGAACGATATGACTGCTTATATATTGCCGTTGGGCGTGGTTGGGCCACAACAAATGATTTTAGTGGTAATAATAATCTTATTATTATTTGGTGGTAAAAAAATCCCTGAACTAATGAGTGGGCTTGGTAAAGGCATTAAAGAATTTAAAAAAGCAACCTCGGAAGACGAACCGGAAACAAAAAAAACAATTGATAAAAAAGAGGAAAATTAATTTTCCTCTTTTTTATGTCATTCGAATCAATACAATCAAAATACCTATTTCTTAGCCTGATGATTTAAAATGTGGGATAGCTTTATTTTACACACATCGCCTGATTTAATCAATTTGTTACTAGTCGTTGCCTTTTCACTGGTAATTGGCTTGGAATTGCGGCAAAACAACCTCAACAAAAAATCGGGGACTTTATTTGGCACTGACCGCACCCATGTTTTCATCGGCTTATTAGGCTACATTCTTTACATTATTCCTGATAAGTACCACATTCTCTATTTAAGCGGTGGCATTGCCATAATCATATTGCTTTCTATTTATTATAAATATAAAATAATTGAACAAAAACAGTTTGGTATCACCACTATTTTAGTAGCCTTAATTACCTATACTCTAGCACCGCTTATCTATACACAAGCATTATGGTTGAGTATTGCCATTGTTACCATTGTGTTAGTTGTTGTTGAACTCAAAGGCTTTTTCTGGCAATTATCAAGCAAATTTAATGAAGATGAATTTATTACTTTAGCCAAATTTTTGCTCATATCCGGCGTTATTTTACCCTTATTATCCAGCCAACCAATTAGCAAGCAACTACCTGTTTCGCCATTTAAAATTTGGGCATCGGTTGTTGTAATTTCCGGCATTTCTTACATAAGTTATTTGATTAAAAAATTTATTTACCCGGCAAAAGGAGCATTTATTACCGGCATTTTAGGTGGATTATATAGCAGTACGGCAACAACAATTGTTTTATCCAAAAAAAGCAAGTATGCCAAAGGAGATTTATATGAAATAGCGGCTGCCATTATATTAGCTACCGGCATGATGTTTTTCCGGATTTTGTTTTTGGCTTACATTTTTAATCCGAATGCCGGACAAGCCTTAAGCATCCCCTTATTATCCCTTGGTTTTTTATCGGCTATTGTTGCATGGCTTATTGATAAAAGATCACCAAAAACAAATGGAAATCTGGGAGATTTTGAAGAAACAGAAGTCAAAAATCCACTGGAATTTAAAACAGCCTTACTTTTTGCTTTCTTATTCTTATTGTTTAGCTTACTTACTGAATATGTCCTAAAATGGTATGGGCACAAAGGCTTACATGTATTATCTTTTATTGTTGGTATTACCGACATTGATCCCTTTTTATTAAGTTTATTTTCAGGTAAATATGCTATTGACACCTCCATTTTGGTCAAATCGACCCTTATAGCCATAACCAGCAATAATCTAATTAAATTAATTTATGCTCATATATTGGGATCTCCGAAAATTAGACGTATATTATGGCTTGGTTTTGGCGCCATTATTGTGGCCGGTATTTTTTGGATCATCATTATTTAGACGTTTTAGACGCCATATTTTTGAGTTGAACTGATGTAACAGACAATAAGCCGGCTGTTTCAGTTCTAAGCCTATTGGGAGACAAGCTTACCGGAATAACTCCTGCTGACCGTGCTTGTTCGATTTCGTCAATAGAAAAACCACCTTCCGGACCAATTAAAATCAACACATCTTTTCCCGGCTTTATTTGGGATATCAAGGGCCTTTCGGCCTGGCAATAGGCTATAAATTTGTCAGTTGCTTCAGACACACCTCTTATAAAATCAGCAAACGATGTCAATGCATTTAATTTAGGTTTATAAGCTTGTAAAGATTGTTTCATGGCCGACACCAAAATGCGCTCATAACGATCCTTATTTATTTTTTTCCGTTCGGAATAGCGGCAAAGTAAAGGGGTAATTTCATCAATACCGATTTCAGTAGCTTTTTCTAAAAACCATTCAAAGCGATCGTTACTTTTTGTGGGTGCTATAGCCACATGCAGACGAAAATTACGTGGTGGTATGGGCGTATGTTTTATAATTTTAACCTCTGTTTTTTTGGGATCGACCTTGGTTATTTCTGCATCAAACCAATCGCCCTTACCATTTGCAATATGTAAAATGTCCCCTTTCTTTTTGCGTAAAGATTTTATAATGTGACGACTTTCTTCCTTATCAAAATCATACGTCGTTATCTTATTTGTCAAGTCAGGCGCATAAAATAAATTCATAAAATAATTATTTTCTTTTTACAAAGATACGTTTAAATTATGTATTAAAAATTAAGCATGGGAAGTCATCAGCCAATTATTAAAGGATTCCATAGCCTTATAATGCGACACAATAAATTCTGCTAAATTGGCTGTTTGTAGTATTTTTTTTCTCGAATAAAAATTTACGGCATAAAATTGTTTGTTCAAAATAAAAGGATATTTTTGAGCCGTTTGCTGCCAAGTTTTAACTGGCAGTCTTTTGTTGCGTTCACCTTGTATACCATCCGGGAAAAAATTTATTAAGCTTTCGGCATTTGTTATCTGTTCAAACAAAACCGGATTTTCAGCAATTTTTTGTCTGATCCGGTATAAAGCATTTTTATCCGGTTTGTACAAACCTGCAGCTATAAAATTTTCTCCCGGCCCAAATTGAAAATACACTTCGGGCATAGTTGTATTTTTACGCCCATTTCTACTTACAACTGCACCCATCCAAAGTTTATAAGGTGTTTTATCAGGTGAAAAACGTATATCCCTATAAATACGAAAAGCAGCCTGATTAAAAGCAATATTTATTTCAGGATCTATTTTTTGCATAAGAAAAATAACGGTTTCCGTTAAAGCTTTAAAAGGTAAAAAAACTTGTGTTTCAAAGTCATTTTTATGAGACTTGAACCAATTTCTTGTATTATTTGCCGCCAATTCTTCCAAAAAAGAATAGAAATTAGGTTGAATATACAGCTTGTTATTTCTCATATTAATAAATTATAAGACAATTTAGTGTTTTTTTTTCTTAAAAAAGAACAGATTATTGTAAAAAGTAGAAAATAAAAAAAATCAACTTAAAAAAACCTAAAGATTTATGTAATTAATGTAATTTTATAAGCTCAACTCACAAAAACTTAACTATGATGAAAAATATCAAGTATTTTAAATCGCTGTTGCTGCTACTGTTGTTATTTGGTAGTATGAGCAGTTTTGCACAAATTGCTGTCAGTGGTACAGTAAAAGATACCAAGGGAGAAGCCTTGCCCGGGGTAGAAATTATTATTGTTGGCACACAAAATGGGACCGTCACCGATTTTGATGGTAAATATACCCTTAAAGCCAACAAAGGAGACAAAATCAGAGCCAGTTACATTGGTATGTCACCGCAAACCAAAACAGTCAATGGACCAAAATTAGATTTTACTTTAAAGGATGATGCTTTAGGCTTGGATCAGGTTGTTGTAACGGCACAAAGTGGCACTGTGACTAAAAAACAATTAGGAAGTGTTATTCATACCGTTAAAATGGAAAAACTCGGAACCCGGACTGTGGCCAATGCCGCCGAAGCATTACAAGGTGCTCTACCGGGAGCCCGTATTATGCGTAACTCAGGTTCTGTAGCGCCAAGTATTTCTATTCGACTTCGTGGCCCATCTACTGTTTTGGGTAGTTCGGACCCATTAATTATGGTCGATGGGATGATTATTAACAATGATACCCGTAGCGCCATAGGATCGGGCGGCAGTTCTGATCCATTGTCCGATATCGATTTAAATGACATTGAAAAAGTAGAGGTACTAAAAGGTCCCGCTGCTTCAGCCATGTATGGCTCAATGGCCAGCAATGGGATTATCCAAATCTTTACAAAACGGGGCAGAATCGGACAACCATCTGTTACCGTCACCTCCAGTACTAATATTAATCAAATCCGGAAATATAAACCTTATAATAAGACCTTATTAAAATGGTCTGTCGACCAAAATACAGGTGATTTAATCACCACTCCTATTCCCAAACGTTACGACTATCAAAGTTATGTTTTCCATAAAGCTTATGGCACTTATAACAGTGTAAAAATAACAGGTGGAAGCAAATGGACGCAATATAGTTTAAGCGGTTCGGTATTGAATAATGAAGGAATTATTAGAAATTCTGAATACAACCGAAAAAATGTCGATTTAAAAGTCAATCAAAAGATTGCCGATTGGATCAAAGTTAATTTGGGGGTTATTTATTCAAATAACAAAACAAAAGAAATCCCTTATGCCTATGCTTCCAGCTATAAATATGCACCGCTACAATCCTTATTATTTGCTGACAACAGTATTAACCCGGTCAATCCTGATGGCACTTATAATAGTTTAGGTTGGATGGGTAATCCATATGAAAGCATTGACAAGATAGATGCAACCCTTAAAATAGACCGCATTATCAATAATGTAACGGTTAATATGACCCCTATTCATAATTTACATGTAGATTATATTTTTGGATATGACCATACCGGTGCCAACAGCAAATTTAAAGTACCTTATGGTTTTGGTGCCGATGCTGACGGCGATTTGCGTTTTGCACAAAATAAATATGATATATTAAGCTCGCACATCAAAGCTAATTATCATTATAATATTACAGATAATATCAATGCTTCTACCGGTGCAGGTTATCAATATTTATATAACAAAAAGCATTTCAACAATCAACACAATCCAACTTTATCTATTTTTGACAATTTAGATGTCATGAATGGCTCAAATACCATTGTAGCCTCCAGTGCCATTTATGAATATGCTATTTGGGGAACTTGGGTACAACAACATTTCAATTTTTATGACAAATTCCATTTGACCTTAGGCGGTCGCTGGGACAAAGCCTCTACATTTGGTGACAATGTACAAACATTCTATCCTAAAGTAAGTGGTTCTTTGGTATTATCGGACTTTGACTTTTGGAAAAATAGCGTCGGAAAATATATTAATTCATTTAAATTAAGAGGCGCTTGGGGTGAAGCCGGCAATATGACTGCACTGACAAGCCCTTCTAATATTAATGTAAAATATGGTTCATTGTATGGTTCAGATTCTTATTTAGGAGAAACCATTTACTTACCAAATACCAAAGATGGCAATGAACATATTAAACCGGAGGTAACACGTGAACAAGAATTTGGTTTTGATGCCTCATTTTTAGACGGAAAAGTCGGGATGGAATTCACCATTTACCATCAAGATGTTAAAGACTTATTACTTAATACTGTAATGGCCCCGTCATCCGGTTTCTCTTCTCGTGTAGACAATGTCGGAAGTTTAACCAATGATGGTTTAGAATTGAGCCTAAAAGCTTTATTACTGAAAAACAAAAATTTCAGATGGGATGCCGATGTTAATTATTCTACCAACAAAAACAAAGTTTCCAATATTACCGGTGGCTACAAAACCTTAGGCGGTTATGGCACTTCCATTGCAGCAAACGGCTATCCTTTAGGTGTTTTTTATGGTTATTTTTATGCCACAGATGCCAATGGCAATTGGGTGTTAGATGCCAATGGTAACCCGCAAAGAGCACGGGGAATTCAAATAGATAAAGACGGCGACGGCTTTCCCGAAAGCTACCAACAACAATTTGACAGTAATGGACAACCCACCGGCACCAAATTGAAAAAAGTGATAGGCGATCCCAATCCTGATTACATATTGTCTTTTAACAATACTTTTAAATATAAAAATTTCGGTTTATATGTCTCAGTAGAAGCCATTCAAGGTTTTGACATCTTCAGTTGGGACAAACGAATGGGACAATCTAAGTCCACTTCTACCGGCGCTATATTTACCGGTTGGGATTTTGCCGGACAAGAACTTGCCACCGGAAAACATGGCTGGTACGGAAGCCGGTTTTATATTTATGAATCACATATTGAAGACGGCTCATTTGTAAAATTAAGAAATGTATCCTTAAGCTACGACTGGAAAGCTCCGCTAAAAGGCATAAAATCTATTCAATTTAATCTTAGTGGTTCTAATCTAATATCGTGGGATCATTATTGGGGATATGATCCTGAAGTTAACTCGTGGGGAAAATCAAACGGGGCACGTTCACAAGATTATGCCAATATTCCTATCCCGAAAGTCTATACATTTGGCGTCAAATTAAAATTTTAAAACATGAAGAAAATGAAAAAAATAAGTATTCTACTCCTTTTAATTCTTTCACTTAGCGCTTGCCAGAAAGAATTTATAGATAAAAATGAAGTTATTGAAGATGCTGTTTACCATACACCCGAAGCTTATCCGGGTATTGTATTGGGTATGACCAAAATTTTTACCACCAAAGCCTTAAAAGATATCGTCAAAGGTCCCGGCCTAACAGCCAAAGAATTTGGTAGAGCTAACACCTATGTCACTACTATTCAATTAGCCAATGGTGGAAAAGATATTACCGATGATAATTCAGCCGTAAAAGGTATTTGGACAGAATTGCATCGTAGCCGCGGAATAGCCGAAAAAATAATTGCCAATATTGATCAAGTTAATTTTGTCAATCCAGATGAAGCAGTGGCTTACAAAGCTTATGCACAATTTTTTAAAGCAATGACCATTGGTTATTTGGCCAATTATTGGCAAGAAGTTACCATTAACAATGACCCGGACAATAAAGCACAATTTGTAGATAGATTAGATGGCTACCAAACTGCGATTAATTATTTAAATAATGCACAACAAGCTTTTGACAATAATGCCAATGCTGCTAATATTATAAACAATTTAGTTTCTTTTAATTTTTCAATTGTCAATGTTATTCATGCTTTCAAAGCACGATATTATATAGAATTAGGTGATTATCAAAATGCTTATGACGAAGCAAATGCTATTGATTTGACAGCCAAATCTGTATGGTCATATGACGGTGGTGCTATAAAAAACCCTGTATATGCCCAATTATTAGATCCTGGCGCTTCGCTTAATTATAAACCATTGGACAAACTGGGCTTAATCACCGCGCATACACCGGATGCCGGTGATGGACGTATCAGTTTTTATTTAGATAACACTGTCCTTATGCAAGATTTGGATTGTGGATTTGATTTATACGACCCCAAAGGATTTTGGCACAGTGCCAATGCCGACATTCCTGTCTATCTGCCCGGAGAAATGCTCTTGATAAAAGCAGAAGCTAAAGCCCGGATGGGTGGGGCTGCTAATTTAACAGAAGCCGTCAATCTCATTGACCAAGTCCGTACCAAAACGCCTGCCAATGATATTTTTGGTGTGGGCGCCTCTTTAGGTCCATGGAGTGGCAATGCCAACGATGCAAGTGCTGTTTTAGATGAAGTATATCGCAATTATGCTGCAGAACTATATTTAGAGGGGCTTCGTTTTCCCATTCATAGACGATTTTTCCCTGACTATTTAAATGGGATAGACTGGAATAATGTAAACCGTTGTCAGTTAGAACGCGTCAATAACTTTTATCCTTATCCGGATAGTGAAAGAGCCAACAATCCGAATTGCCCACCAAATCCGGCATACTAAACAATTATAAAACAAACAATTAGGGCTTCATTAAGGAGCCCTAATTTATATCTTAACTAAATTTTTACATGATAAAATTGTGACATATAACAAAGATGGTTACATTTGCAAGCAATTATTGCATTCTACTTGTATAAGCATTAATTATAATTATAGCCGGTTTTAATCAAAACTTACAAAAAATGAGTAAACAAATTCAAAATATAGCTGTTATGACATCCGGAGGCGATGCCCCTGGAATGAATGCAGCCATTAGAGCTGTTGTTCGCACAGCGGTTTTTTACAAATTAGATCCATTTGGTATTTATAGAGGCTATCAAGGTTTAATAGAAGGCGACATTGAACGCTTTTCTGCCCGTAAAGTCAGCAATATCATCAACCGTGGTGGCACCATTCTAAAAACAGCACGCTCCGATGAGTTTCGGACGGTTGAAGGTAGAAAAAAAGCCTATGAACAATTGGTTAAACACAATATTGACGCCTTGATAGTTATTGGTGGAGATGGTTCATTTACCGGTGCTGAAATTTTTTCGGAAGAGTTTGATTTTCCTGTGATTGGTATTCCCGGAACCATTGATAATGATATTTTTGGGACTGATTTTACCATTGGTTTTGACACTGCCAGCAATACCGCCACCGATGCCATTGACAAAATAAGAGATACCGCCAGTTCGCACAATCGCTTATTTTTCATAGAAGTTATGGGACGCAATGCCGGATTTTTAGCATTATACAGTGGTATTGCAGGCGGTGCAGAAGAAATATTAATTCCGGAAGAAAATATAGGCATCGATAAACTGGTAGAATCTTTAAGACGAAGTAAACGTGCCGGCAAAACCAGTAGTATCGTAGTTGTTGCAGAGGGAGATACTACCGGAAAAAATGTGTTTGAACTGGCCAAATATGTCGATGAAAATTTAAAAGAATACGAATCGCGCGTGGTCATTGTTGGTCATATCCAACGAGGTGGTTGTCCCACAACTTTTGATCGTGTTTTGGCCAGCAGATTAGGGGTAAAAGCTGTTGAAGCTATTTTGGATGGTAAAAATAGAATTATGGTCGGTTTTAAAAATAACAAAGTAGAATATACCAGTTTGAAAGAAGCCATTAGCTTACACCGCACCATCAACAAAGAATTATTAGAAATTAGTGACATTTTAACTACTTAATATAAATATATAAATTTTACAATTATGAGTATAACAAAAGTTGGTATAAACGGATTTGGCCGAATCGGCAGATTAGCCTTTAGAGCAGCCGTTAAAAATCCAGAAGTTGAAGTCGTAGCTATAAACGATTTATTAGACACCGATTACTTGGCTTATTTATTAAAATACGATTCTGTTCATGGTCGTTTTGATGGAGAAGTTTCTGTGGAGCGCGACTATTTAGTAGTTAACGGTAAAAAAATTCGCGTTACCAAAGAACGTGATCCCGAAAATATTAATTGGGGAGCCGTTGATGTGGATTTTGTTATTGAATCAACCGGTTTTTTTACCGATAAAGCTTTAGCCGAAAAACACTTAAAAGCAGGTGCTAAAAAGGTCATTATTTCAGCCCCCTCTAAGGATGCACCTATGTTCGTCAAAGGGGTTAACCATACCGAATTGACCAAAGATATTAAAGTATTTTCAAATGCGTCATGTACAACCAATTGTTTAGCACCTATCTCGAAAGTATTGAATGATAAATTTGGTATTGTAGAAGGATTAATGACGACCATTCATGCTGCTACATCTACCCAAAAAGTGATCGATGCGCCATCTAAAAATTGGCGTCGTGGTAGAGCTGCCTTAACCAATATCATTCCGACATCTACAGGAGCTGCCAAAGCTGTAGGTAAAGTTATTCCCGCTTTAAATGGTAAACTTACAGGTATGTCTTTCCGTGTCCCTACTGCTGATGTTTCGGTAGTCGATTTGACCGTAAAATTAGCTAAACCAACCACTTATGAGGCTATTATTGAAGCCATGAAGGAGGCAGCTAATGGTGAAATGAAAGGCGTTTTGCAAGTGGTATCTGACGAGGTCGTTTCACAAGACTTCGTAAGTGAAACCCATACTTCCAATGTTGATGTTAAAGCAGGTATTGCCTTAAATGACACATTCTTTAAAATTATCAGTTGGTATGACAATGAATTTGGTTATGCAACTAAAGTAGTTGAAATGATTGCTTATGCTGCTAAATTATAATTCATTAATTTAATTATTTTAACAAAGCCGGCAGATTTTGCCGGCTTTGTGTGTATATTTCCAAAATTTATTTTTTATTAGCATTCTGCTCTATATCTTTTTTATTTTCATCATTTTGTGCTTGAATAGCTGTCAATAGGATGGTATTATACACATCATCGACAGTACAACCACGGCTTAAATCATTAACCGGTTTATTCAGTCCTTGTAACATAGGACCAATAGCCAAAGCACCTGTTTCCCGTTGAACTGCTTTGTAGGTATTATTTCCGGTATTTAAATCCGGAAAAATTAAAACGCTTGCCTGTCCGGCTACCGGCGAATCAGGCATTTTCTTTTTGCCAACCTCCGGATCAACAGCCGCATCATATTGTATGGGGCCCTCCACTAAAATATCCGGTCGTTTTTCTTTTACAATTTCAGTTGCCTTACGCACTTTTTCGACATCTTCTCCTTTGCCGGAACTACCTGAAGAATAGGATAACATGGCAACTTTCGGTTTAATACCGAATTTCTTAGCCGAATCTGCTGAAGCAATTGCAATTTCTGCCAATTCTTCCGAATTGGGATTAGGATTAATGGCACAATCGGCAAAAGCCGAAACACGATCCGGCAAACACATAAAAAATACTGAGGAAACTAATTTGGCATCCGGTTTTGTTTTAATCAATTGCAATGCCGGTCTTATGGTGTGTTGGGTTGTATGTACGGCGCCAGAAACCATTCCGTCAGCATCGCCGGTTAAAACCATCATCGTCCCGAAGTAAGAGGGATCTTTAACCAAATCGTAAGCTGTTGTTTCGGTAATTCCCTTATGTTTTCTTAATTCGTAAAGTTTTTTGGCATATTCATCTAATTTTGGCGAAGTTTCGGGATCAACTATGTCTATTTTATTACAATTTAAGTTAATGCCTTTGTTTTTTACAATTTGACAAATTTGGTCTCGTTTTCCCAACAAAATAATATCGACCAGGCCCGATTCTTGTAATCTGGCAGCAGCTTTTAAAATTCTTTCATCTGTTCCTTCGGGTAAAACAATTCGTTTGCGTTCTCGACCGGCCCATTCTTCCAGATTGTATAAAAACATGGAAGGGGTCATTTTTTCATTTTCATATTGAATTAATTTATCTAAAATTTTCTTTACATCCACATATTTTTTAAACAAACTGATGGAACGCATAATTTTGCGTTTGTCATAAGGATTTATACGGGGTTTTAAATCTGATATTTTTGAAGTAACTTCATAGGTATTAGGACGGACTACAATAATAGGCAAACTGGTATTGATACCATCAATGAGTTTTAAAATAGGCTTTTCGGGTGTTATGCCACCGGTTAGCACCAGACCCGAAATATCCGGATAAGCATCACTTTTATCGGCTTGAATTGCGCCTAAAATCAGATCGGCTCTATCGCCCGGTGTAATAACAACTGATTTGTCTTTTAACCGGGACAGATAATGTCGCAACTGCATGGCCCCTACTTCATAATGTTTTACCGGTTTTTCCAAATGATTTTCGCCATATAAAACTTTTCCGTTAAAATAGTTTAAAATATCGCGCATACTCGGTTTTAACAGATTTTCATCTCTTGGAATTGCCGCTACGTAAGTATCTTTGTCAACTAATTTTTGCAGACGGCTCACTACTTTTTTAAGGTTCTTTGGTTTAATTTTATTAGCAATAATGGCCGGCACCTCTACTTTTTCTTCCTTAAAACTATCGTAGGCCAGTTTAACATTGCTGATATATTCTTCAAAACCTTTTGAAACGCCACTGGATACTAATATGGTGGGAATGGATAAATTTGCAGCCAAACGAACATTAAGCTCAAATTCAATCATGGCACCTTCACCGGAAAAATCACTTCCTTCAATCAATATAAAATCAAATTTCTTTTCCAGTTTTTTATACTTTCTTATAATCTTTTCTATAATTTTTTTCTCCTGACCTTCATTCAAAAGTTTGACCATTTCACTTCTTGTAAAAGCATAAGCATCATTATACTTCATATCAAGTTTAAAAAAGTTGAGCATCGTTAGGATATGATTATCCTTTTGTCCTTCCGGATAATCATTAATAACCGGTCTGAAATAACCGACCTTGCTTTTTCGCACAAGTAATTCATTCATTAAACCTATGCTTATTAACGATTTACCACTAAATGGTTCTATAGTAGCAATATAAACAGCTTTGTTCATTTTTATTGTTTTTGTTTGCCACAAAGTTACTGATAAAAGACGCTAAAAAAATGATTATTTATATATTTTGCATAAAAAACACCGGAAAACCGGTGTTTTACAAAATCTTTATATTGGAAGTTTTTAATGTGTGTCGGCGTCTAAATAATTTGGCGTTCCATCTCCATCACTGTCATCATTGGTAGGGTCTCCGTCATGGTTTGTATCTTCATCTTTGGTTAAAATGCCATCGCCGTCGTCATCATTATCATAAATATTTGGAATAAAATCACCATCGGTATCATCATCGCTGATATCGCCATTTCCATTGACATCTTCATCTATATTTTTAACCAAATCATTATCGTTATCTTCATCATCTAAAAAAATCTTAAAGGTGAAAATTAAAGGCGAATAGGCAGGAATTTCATTTGTTTTTCTGTTATAATAAGCCAATCCGGAAGGCGTAATAAGTAAACCCGTACCAAAACCTGAAAAACTAAAAGTACCATCACCATTATCGGTATAAGTGCCATCTTTGAAAAAAGGCAAAACTTCCTGCCATGCTTTAATTGCCTCTGGAAGTTTCATCCATATAGGCCAATGTTCAACTTGTTCATCAAAAACTTCATTGTTTAACAACCAACCTTTATATGCGACTAAAATATTATCAAACTTAACTACTTGACGTTGGGTGCCTATATTAAAAGGAATATAGAACAAATCATAAATTAAATCGCTTACCTTAGGATCCTCTACTTGCAAAACTTGCAAATTAGGATCATCCCATATAGAGACCTGCGACCCGGCGGGATCAATCGTATCCAAAGTAACGTTATATTGGGCATCAACAGTATAATAATGCGTTTGCATATAGGTTATAATTGAATCCTTTTCTACATCATTGTATTCTTTGACTCTGTCTTTTGGCGTATAAGTCGGTGCAGGATCTTCTTTTGGCTTGCAACTGTTTAAAACAAGTAAAGAAAAAAGCCCGAGTAATGATAAAATTCTGATTTTCATTTAGTTACATTTTACTTTTTGAGACTAATAATAAATTTGTTTTTAAATTAATCTTCTATCAATATTAATGCTGCAAGATACAATTTTTATTTATTTTTGTGTCGTTATTAACAAAGTTTTAAATTATGCGTATCGACAAATTTTTATGGGCAGTCAGGTTTTACAAAACCCGGAATATAGCTGCTGATGCCATCAAAAAACACCATGTTCGCATCAATGGACATCTAGCAAAACCTTCAAAAGAAGTTTATGGTGGCGATATTTTGGAGATACGCAAAAACCAGATAGATTATAAACTTTTGGTATTAGATGTTCCTAAAAGCCGTGTGGGGGCCAAATTGGTGCCACAATATATTAAAGACCAAACTCCTAAAGAGGCTTTTGAAAAACAGGCATTATTGAAATCAGCCCAAAATTATTATCGGAAAAAGGGAACCGGTCGCCCTACCAAAAAAGACCGGCGCGAATTAGATGAATTTTTAGATGACGATGAATAAAAAAATATATGAAAATACCTAAAGCACCCAAAAAACCATTTGCCTTAACCAAATTTAACGATACACGAATAGACCCCTATTATTGGTTGCGCGAACGTGAAAATCCGGAAGTCATTCGATATCTTAAAGAGGAAAATGCTTATTTTGACGCCCAAACCCAATCCTACAAACCACTGGAAAAACGCTTGTTTGAAGAAATGAAAGCGCGTATAAAACAAGAAGACACTTCGGTTCCGGTATATGAAAATGGTTATTATTATCAAACTAAATATTTAAAAGGAAAAGAATACCCTATCTATAGCCGTCGGAAAACACTCCAAAGCCAAGAAGAAATCATTTTTGATGAAAATGAAATGGCTGAAGGACATGCCTATTACAAGCTTACCGGTATTGAAATTAGTCCAGATAACCGGTTGGCAGTATTTGGCGAAGACACTACCGGCAGACGACAATATACCTTGCAAATAAAAAATTTGGAAACAGGTGAATTATTACCCGACAGAATTGAAAACACCACCGGAAGCGCTGTATGGGCCAATGACAATCAAACACTTTTTTATACTAAAAAGGATCCGGAAACCCTACGGGCTTTCCGTATTTATAAACACATTATTGGTGATAATCCGGTTAACGACCAATTGATTTATGAAGAAAAAGATGAAACTTTTGATGTTTTTGTAACCAAAAGTAAAAGTAACTATTACTTATACATTGCTTCCTTTAGCACGCTTACTACCGAATATCGCTATTTGGAGGCCGATAACCCCAATGGCGAATTTAAAGTATTTGCTCCCCGAAAACGCGGCGTTGAATATAATCTTTTTCATCGTGGTAAGCATTTTTTTATTTTGACAAATAAAGATAATGCAACCAATTTCAAACTAATGCAAACCACTACCGGCAAAACCAATATGGCGCATTGGCAAGAATATATTTCGCACCGTCCTGATGTCATGTTAGAAGATGTTGATGTGTTTGCTGATTTTATGGTTTTACAAGAACGTCAAAAAGGTTTAAACAAACTGCGTATTATATCTCATAAAGATGATTTTTATCTTCAATTTGACGAGGAAACCTATAATGTTTATATGGCATATAATCCAGAAATGCAGGTTCAAGAGTTTAGATATATCTACAACTCGATGACAACGCCGGCTTCCGTTTTCTCTTTTAATATTCAAACACGCCGCAAAACCCTGCTTAAAGAACAAGAAGTGCCGGATGGCAAATTTGATAAAAACAATTACCAATCCAAGCGAATTTGGGTGACTGCACGTGATGGAAAAAAAATCCCGGTATCTATGGTTTGGCATAAAAAAACAGACTTGACCAAACCCAATCCACTTTTACTATATGGCTACGGTGCCTACGGCATTACTGTTGATCCCGGATTTAGTACCACACGATTATCACTTCTTGACAGGGGCTTTATTTTTGCCATTGCACATGTTCGCGGTGGTGAATATTTGGGGCGTCCATGGTATGAAGAAGGCAAACTAATGAAAAAGAAGAACACATTCAATGATTTTATTGATGTGGCTAAAAACTTAATCGATCAGCAATACATCTCTCCTTCACAACTTTATGCTATGGGCGGGTCAGCCGGTGGCTTGTTGATGGGAGCGGTTATCAATGCTGTATCACAACTATTTAAAGGTGTCGTCGCACAAGTGCCTTTTGTAGATGTGCTGACCACCATGCTGGATGACAGCATTCCCTTAACCACCGGAGAATATGATGAATGGGGCAATCCTAATCAAAAAGAATATTATGATTATATTAAAAGCTATTCGCCCTATGATAATATCAAAGCCAAACAATATCCTAATTTATTAGTAACAACAGGCTTGCACGACTCACAAGTACAATATTGGGAGCCTGCCAAATGGGTAGCCAAATTGCGTGATTTAAAAACTGATGATAATCTATTGCTTTTGCATACCGATATGGATAGTGGTCATGGGGGTGCTTCGGGACGTTTCAAATCTTTAAAAGACACAGCCCGCGATTATGCCTTTTTAATTAACCTGCAAGAAAAAAATAACCAATTATGAAAATTGTTTGTGTAGGGCGCAATTATGCCCGGCATATTGCCGAATTAGCCAATGAAAAACCAAAAGACCCTGTTTTATTCATGAAGCCGGATACCGCCATTTTACCGCCTCGAAATCCTTTATATTTACCTGATTTTGCTAAAGATTTTCATTATGAAGTAGAGGTTATTATCAAGATAAATAAAATGGGAAAACATATTGCCCCCGAATTTGCACACCGCTATTACGAGGAAATCGGCTTAGGTTTAGATATTACGGCTCGCGATTTACAAAGCGAATTGAAAGCAAAAGGTTTACCTTGGGAAAAAGCCAAAGCCTTTGATAATTCGGCGGTAGTTAGTCCTAAATTTGTTCATAAAACCCAATTTAAAAACTTAGATGAACTTCATTTTCATTTGACTCAAAACGGGCAAATGGTTCAACAAGGCCATACTGCCGATATGCTATGGAAAATAGATGAGCTCATCAGCTATATTTCAACTTTTTTTACCTTAAAAAAGGGCGATTTGATATTTACAGGGACACCTGCCGGCGTTGGCAAAATGAACCTAAACGATGAATTTGCCGGATATTTGGAAGACCAAGAAATGTTTAAAATTCGTGTAAAATAAACAAAAACCGCTTATTGAAGGCGGTTTTCGTTTTTAAACAGATTTTTAATTTAGCTAAAGTAAGCCGTCTAAACCGGGAATATTCGGCAAGGCATCTGTTGCCGCTTTTTTCAATTCTGCTTCTTGCATTTTACCGGCTTCGCCTAAAGCTTTATTTAAAGCCAAAATCAAGTAATCTTCCAACATTTCTTTGTCTTGTAATGCTTCATCGGCTATAGACAAACTTTTAACCGCCCTGTTGCCTGTAACGGTTACTTTTACCAAGCCATTGCCGGCTTCGGCATCTATTAATACATTGTCTAAACGCTTTTTGGCGGCTTCGACATTTTTTTTGGCGGTTTCCAATTTACCGACAATATCAAACATTTTTCCAAACATAATTATTTATTTTTTACAAAAATACAAAAAAGTGGTTCATTTAACTTATTTTTCCTAATTCTCTTGCCCGTTGGTAAGCTTTAGCGATTGCCTGACGAATAATTTCATTGGTTTTATATTGGTCTAAATAACGGATGGCTGCTTCTGTGGTACCGCCTTTGGAAGATATTTTGTCGATTAACTGCCGGTAATCATCTTTAGCATTTTGAAAATATTCTACGATGCCCCGAAAAGTCTGACTGGTTAACATCTCGGCCTGCGGTTTGGTAAAACCCAACTCAATAGCCGCTTGCATCATAGCTTCCATAAAATAAAGCACATACGCCGGCCCCGATCCAGAAACAGCTGTGCCTGCATCAATTAAATCTTCTTCTGGCACATATAAATTTTTACCGGTGCTTTCTAAAAGATTTTGCACGGTAACCAATTCAATACGCGTAACGGCTTCTGAAGAGGTAAAAACACTCATCCCCTCACCTATTTGCGCTGCAATATTAGGCATGGCACGAATCACTTTATTGATATCCAAAGCCTCTTGTATCGTTTTAATAGAAACCCCCGCCATAATTGACAATATAACCTGCTCATCGCTTAAAAAAGCTTTGAGTTCCTCTTTTAGAGCGGGAAATGCTTGTGGCTTTACAGCTAATACAATTAAATCGGCTTCGGCTATACGTCTATCCGGTTTGTCAAAAATATTTTTAATTCCAATGGCTTTCAAAGCAGCATGCTTGGTTATATCCTTCTCCAAAACAGCAAAGTTAGAAATATCTGTAATGTAGTTATTTAAAAAACTTTTGGCAAAACTCTGTCCCATATTACCACCGCCTATAATCAATATTTTCATAAACATTTTTATTTTTATGTAAACAAATATAAGCCAAATTATTTCAATCTAATTTAAATATTTAACAAAATGAAAAGCCATAAAATCGTAATTTTGTCTTAAACAATCGAGCAATGTATGCACTGGTAGATGGCAACAATTTTTATGCTTCTTGCGAGCGGGTTTTCAATCCCGCCTTACGAACTCAGCCCATTGTTGTTCTATCGAATAATGATGGCATTATTATAGCCCGCAGTAACGAAGCCAAAGCGATGGGCATAAAAATGGGTATCCCGGCTTTTGAGATAAAACACCTTATTAAAAGCCAAAAAGTGATAGCTTTTTCTTCCAATTATGCCCTTTATGGTGATATGTCTCAACGGATGATGCAAATTTTCGGTGATTTTACTCCCGATGTAGAAATTTATTCTATTGATGAAGCTTTTCTGGATTTTAAGGGGTTTGAGTTAACCAAACTTCGGCAGATGGGCTTGAACTTGCGAAAAAAAGTTGATAAATATATCGGGATTCCGGTGAGTGTGGGTTTTGGTCCGACTAAAACCTTGGCCAAAATAGCCAATAGAATTGCCAAAAAACATATGAAAGATGGCGTTGCCTTAATAGACACGGCATACAAAATAGAGAAAGCTTTAAAAATGACGGCTATAGAAGATGTTTGGGGAATAGGCCGGCAGCACAGTCGTTTTTTACAAAAAAATCAGGTAAAAACAGCTTGGGATTTTACACAACTTCCACAAGACTTTATCCGGAAAAATATGTCTGTCACAGGCCTGAGAACCCAAATGGAATTGCAAGGAATTGCCTGCATTCCGATGGAATACGTACCACCTGCCAAAAAAGCCATCCGCACGGCACGCACTTTTGCCCAAGCAACAGATGATTATGAATATTTGGCCGAATCCATCGCGGGTTTTGCCGCTACTTGTGGCCAAAAACTACGTGAACAAAAATCGGCAGCTAATTTACTGACTGTTTTTGTACGCACCAATAAATTTGATCACAACAAACCTTACTATGCCAATAGTTTTACCATTCAACTCCCTGCAACTGATAGCAGCATTGTGTTAATAAAAGCTGCTAAGGAGGCGCTCAAAATTATTTTTAGACCTCAGCACCATTACAAAAAAGCAGGCGTACTGCTCAGCGGATTGGTACCGGCACAAAACCGTCAGTTAAATTTATTTGAAACCGGAACCGATGTCAAACATAAAAAAGTGATGCAAACCCTTGACCTGTTAAATAAAAAACACGGTTACCGGTTAATGAAATTTGCCGCAGAAGGCCGGTTTGGCGCCTGGCAATTGCAACAAACTTACCGTTCGAAACGATACACCACGCGTTGGGATGAACTTATCCAAATAAAGCTATAGCAAAAAAAGATTAAGATGTTTTTAACAAGTAAAGAAATTTTATTTTTGTTCCTTTGCATCATAAAAACAATACATGAAAAAATTTTGGCAAAATCTTCCTGATAAAACCAAAGGATACTTCCTTACACTTGTAGGCGTTTTGGCAATGTCTAATGTTTATATTTTTAGCAAGGCTGCTTTACAAGAGTTACAATTGCCTCAATTTGGGTTTTATTGGTTTTTAACCGGCCTATTCCTTAGCCTGTTATTGGCTTGGCAGCAAAAATCTTTTAAGAAATTAAAAACTTTCAAAAGAAAAGACTTTGCCTTACTTTTTCTTTTTGGTTTGATAGAAATAGCCTCCACAACCTTTTTTTTCAAAGCCATAAGCACCATGCCAAATCCCAGTATTGTTGCTTTTATGGGAAATATTACCCCTGTATTTGTACTTATTTTAGGTTTTTTTATTTTACATGAACGCTTTAACAAATTAGAAATTTTAGGAATTTTAACAACCTTGTCAGCGGCATTTTTACTCAGTTACAATCCCAAATGGGTACACCTGAATGAAATTTTTATCGATGGCAGTTTATATGTCTTAATATTTGCCCTATTTGGTGCCACCAGTGCTATTTTAATGAAACTGAATGTGGTACGCTTCTCTCCTATTCTATTAACCATTAACCGCACATTATTTTTGTTTTTATTTGCTTTGCTTATGATGAGACTGCAAAATTTGTCCTTTCATATTTCACAAACAGCTTTAAAAAATGTTTTAATTGGTGCCTTTTTAGGCCCTTTTTTAACTGCCACAGTCGGCTTGTATGCCATTAAATATATAGAAGTCAGCCGTAAAGCCATTCTTTCTTCCACCAAAGGACTTTTTGTTCTGATTGGCAGCTATTTATATTTTAAAAAAATACCGGGTAATTTACAAATTATAGGTGGTATTTTATCTATTATAGGCGTTACATTAATTATTACCGGCAAACGTCTCTTACAAAAAAATACCGGAAAAATATAAAAACTGTTACGTGTATTACAAAATAATTCGACAAAAATTTGTATTTTTGCCGAGTTAATATTATTAAAACATCGCCTACGTTGTTTTAGTTAAAATGCTGACAAATGAAAAATAATCCTAAGATTGTTGATAATGTTCTGGACTTAATTGGCGACACTCCCATGGTCCGGTTAAACAAAGTAACAGAAGGACTAACCGGTAATTTTTACGGAAAATTAGAATCATTCAATCCGGGTGATTCGGTCAAGGACCGGATTGCTAAATATATTATTGATAGAGCCGAAGAAGAAGGGCGTATTAAACCCGGCGATACCATTATAGAAACTACCTCGGGAAACACCGGATTTAGCTTGGCTATGTTAGGTGCCGTAAGAGGTTATAAAGTAATGTTGGCGGTTAAAGACAAAGCAACCGAGGATAAAATAAACATGCTTAAAACAATGGGAGCCGAAGTTTATGTTTGCCCATCGGAAGTGCCGGCTGAAGACCCGCGTTCTTATTACTCTGTTGCACAACGTTTACATGAAGAAAATCCGGGTTCATTATATGTCAATCAATATTTTAATGAATTAAATATTAAAGCCCATTATTTTTCATCGGGTGTTGAAATATGGGAGCAAACTGAAGGAAAAGTAACCCATGTTGTTGCTTGTGCTGCCACAGGTGGAACTATTTCGGGTATCGCACGCTATTTAAAAGAAAAAAATCCGGATATTAAAATCTTAGGGGTTGATGCTTATGGCTCTGCCTTAAAGAAATATCATGAGACCGGTATTTTTGACACCAACGAAATTTATTCTTACCGTATTGAAGGACTGGGTAAAAATTTAATTCCCACGGCAACCGATTTTCAATTGATCGACCATTTTATGAAAGTAACCGATGAAAATGCAGCTTATAAAGCACGGGAATTAGCCTTAAAAGAAGGAATTTTTGCCGGCTATACCAGTGGCGCTGCTTTAGAAGCGGCTCACTTGTATGAAAAAGCCGGATTTTTTGATGAAAACAGTCATGTGGTCCTTATTTTTCCTGATCATGGATCACGATACATGGGGAAAATATACAGTGACAAATGGATGATTGCACAAGGATTTACAAAATTTTTAACTACCGAAAAGAAAAAAGAAGTGGAATACATTAAATAAATAGGGCTTTTAAATTTTTAGAGCCGTATTTGCAAATACGGCTCTTTTTTTATATATTTATCTAACTAAATTAACCAAATGAATAGCTATTATTTTATATTGGGGGTGAGCATTTTAGTCATCCTTTCTTATTTTTTTGATATTATTGCAAGAAAAATTAAAGTCCCCTCCGTTTTATTATTATTAAGCACCGGTATTTTAATACAAAAAATATCTCAAACTTACAATTTCAATCTACCGGACTTACAGCCGACCGTTAATGTATTAGGATTGGTAGGGCTATTGTTAATTGTTTTAGAAGCCGCCCTAGATTTAAAAATTACCAAAGAAAAATTGCCTTTAATAGGTAAAGCTTTCACAACTGCCTTATTAATTTTAATAGGGACTTCCTTTGCTATTGCTTATTTAATTTACAGCATGGGATTAACACATGATTTTTATACAGCCTACATCAATGCCCTGCCACTTTCGGTGGTCAGTAGTGCCATTGTTATTCCAAGTGTGAACTTTTTGGATGGCGAAAAAAAAGAGTTTTTAATTTATGAATCTACCTTTAGTGATATATTAGGCATTTTGGTCTTTGACATTGTTTTGATGATTCCCAAAAGTCAAGGACATATTTTTGCCAAAGTTGGCGGTGGTCTTGTTTTAACCATTATTGTTTCATTGATTGCCGGATATATCTTGATATTCCTTTTTCAGAAAATTAATACAAAAATTAAATTTTTCTTATTCTTATCTATTCTTTCAGCACTTTTCATTTTGGGAAAAATTATGCATTTGTCCAGTTTAATTTTAATTTTAATATTTGGATTAATGCTCGAAAATTACGATATATTTTTTAAAGGCAGGTTACGACAAATTTTTGATCCTAAAAAAATTGATCAAGTCAAAGAGCAATTCAAATTAATAACCTTTGAAACAGCCTTTTTAATCAGAACATTTTTCTTTGTCTTATTTGGGATGACAATTAATATCGATGGTATTTTTTATGAAAATGTACTCATTATCGGTACCTTTATTTTGTTATTGACTTATTTTGTACGCTTTATCAACTTAAAACTTTTTTTCAGAGGAAAATCTTTATTTCCGGCAGTTTTTATGGCACCACGCGGTCTGATCACCATTTTGTTGTTTTACAAAATTCCTGATCAATATAAAATACCTTATTTTAGTAAGGAGGTTATTTCTTTTGTCATATTAGGCTCTGCAGTCTTAATGATGTTGGGGTTATGGTTTAGCAAAAAGAAAACAACAGAAGAAGAATTTGAATTATATGAAAATTTTGATCATGCCCATCATAATGAAGACAACCCTTTATGGGATCAACTATATGAAAATCATAAAAAATAAAGTATATGAAACATCCAATTAAAACTTATAAAGAATTTTATCCGTTTTATCTATCTGAACATAGCAACACTATTAATCGCTTGTTACATTTTGTCGGTACAAGTATAATTTTCCTAATCATTATTGCTGCTATTTGGTATCATAAACCGGCTCTACTGTTATGGATCCCTGTTGTGGGCTATGGTTTTGCATGGATTGGTCATTTTTTCTTTGAGAAAAACAAACCCGCCACCTTTAAATATCCTTTGTGGAGCTTAAAATCAGATTTTAAAATGTTTTTTGATATTTTAAGGGGAAAAATAAGCTTTAAATCTTAATTGTTTTCTGGGGTAAAGTTCAATAAATCTTGACCATTAAGATGCATATCAAATTCTAACGGATATGATTGAAATGGATATGCTTTTAAATCTTGCATTTTATTTACAGAAGATATAGGTCTTGTTTGTGTCGATATAAAAGATAAAGCGGTCTGTAATAACGGCTCGCTTGTATTACCCAAATGCCCCAAATCAAAATAATTTTCAGCTTGCATAATGTCAGGTTGCAAACCATTATAAAAATCAGTGTTGCCAACTGCATTGCTAATTTTTAAAACAATGGGTTGCATTGCCCACTTGTGCGTGGGATTTTTGTGGTACGATGAAAAATCAGGCGAATCAAATAAAGTTATCGATGCTGTATATTTGCCATGGGTGGCCGTACCTATTTGGGTTACATCGATATAAGGTTTAAGCCCGTTAATCAAAGACTCACTTGCCGAAGCAGAATTTTTTGTCGTGATAAAAACCACTTGATCCATATTCAACATTGGTAATGAAGTTCCATTGGTCTGATGATTTACAAATTTACGCGTCAATCTATCCGGATAGTATTGTTTCATCCAGGTTTGCAGTTGAGAATGCCATCGGTATTTTAATAAAATTTTTCCTTGAAATTGTCCCGTGATCATCGATGCCAGATATTGTAAAGTTTCGACGCTTCCTCCCGGATTATACCGCAAATCAATAATAAGACGGTCGATATGATTGGTTTTAAAACCGAGCATTGCAGCTTTCAAATCGTCATTATAACTGTCGGTAAATCCATTATAAATGAGATACCCGACTTTATGTTGGCTAATTTGATAAATGGTATCCAAATAAACGGGGTTTTCTGCCAATTCTATTTTTTCAATGCTTTTAATCTGTCCGGTATTGGTTAAAGTTTGTCCATCCCATTGTGCCAATTCAATATGCCAAATTTTGTTCGATAACAATGTATGATAATTGTCAACTGTTAAGTTTTGTCCATTTATTATTTTAAACATATCGCCCCTTTTAATGCCGGCTTGTGCAGAAGGACTATTGGGCACGACATATTTTACATAAGCAAATAAATTGGTTTGACTACCGGGCTGAAAAACCAAACCAAAATGCATCCCATTTGTTAGTCTGATACCCTGAAACAATTTAAGTAAATCATCATAATTGCTGACAATCCAAGACCAACGGTCAATCTGTCCCGGGCGATATAATAATGATTGAAACAAATTTTCGGGAGAAGTTGTTTTTTGCAAAAATTCATTCAATTCTGCCTGATTTTGAAAACGTTGATCCGCCAATTCCGGTTGCATATCTTTCCAAAGATAATACGCATTTAAGCCTTTCCAGATAAAGTCATTTATTTCAATTATACGATCATTATCCGAACGATCTATTTGCTTTGTACAAGCTGACAAAAGCACTAAAATAATCCAGAAATAAGAAATATTATTTTTCATTTTGTTTAACCAATTCATAAATTTTAACCGTCTCTACTGCTGCCTTTACATCATGCACGCGTAAAATATTGGCCCCCCGTTCTAAAGCAATTGCATTTGCGGCAATACTTGCATTTAGTGCATTATCAGGCGTTATGTCGAGCGCTTTATATAACATGGACTTCCGCGATATCCCGACAAGTATTGGTAAGCCAAAACATTTGAATTGTATCAAATTTGCCAGTAAATAATAATTCTGTTCTAAAGTTTTACCAAAACCAAATCCCAGATCAATAATTATTTTTTTAAAACCGAGTTCATTTAATTGTGTAATTTTTCTATCGAAATAATTTTTTAATTCGTTAACGATATCAACATAATTGGTTTGCTTCTGCATTGTTTTGGGTGTCCCGCGCATATGCATCATAATATATGGCACATTTAATTGGGCAATGGTATTAAACATTTCAGGATCCAATTCACCACCGGAAATATCATTAATAATTGTAGCCCCTGCTTCTATAGCCTCTTTTGCAATTTGGTGTCGAAAAGTATCTATCGAAATACTTATACCGGGAAATGTTTTCAAAATAACTTTTAAAAAAGGGATTAAGCGTTGCTTTTCTTCGTGATAAGTAACCAAGTCAGCACCCGGACGCGAAGAGAAAGCGCCTATATCAATAATATCGGCGCCTTCTTTAAGCATTTGTTCAACACGGTTTAATACAGCTTTTTCGGTTAGATAACGTCCCCCATCAAAAAAAGAATCAGGGGTAATATTCAAAATTCCCATAACTTTGGGATGATCTAAAAAATTTTCCATAGACTTATTTTGTTGCGACTGTTTGGATAATTTTAGACACTTTAGGCGCTTTGTAGTCGAATAACTGTTGCCATAAATCATTAATATCCGGATTGTGCAAAACCATGGCGTTGTTTTCCGGTTTTAAAAATCCTTCTTTAACCATGAGATCAAATTGTTGTAATAAAGGATCAAAAAATCCATTTACATTTAATAATCCAATAGGTTTTTGTTCAATTTGTAATTGCCCCAAAGTCAAGACTTCCATTATTTCGTCTAATGTCCCAAAACCACCCGGCAAACCAATATAGGCATCTACCATTTTACTTATTTCACGCTTTCGCTCAAACATAGTTTTTGTTACCAAAGTTTGATGAATATCCGGATGAAGGATTTCTTCTGTTTTTAAAAATTCAGGAATAACCCCTATGACATGTCCACCCATAGAAAGAGAAGCATCCGCTACGCTTCCCATCATACCGAATTTACCGCCACCAAATACTATTTCAACCTTGTTTTGTGCTAAAAACCTGCCTAATTCTTTAGCTTTTTCTTTATAGACCGGATTATAACCGATACTGGCACCACAAAAAACAGCTACTTTTTTCATTATTAGTTAATTTTAATTCCAAATTTACGTTTTTTTATTATTGAAATAACTTAAAAAGAACCTGAGTTTACATCAAACAAAAATTACTTAAAAAATTGTAAATTGCTCATTCAAACTAAAAATGCATTTATGTTCATCCAATATTTTTTTACGGACTCTTTATCACACATTTCTTATATGCTTATTGCCGGCGACGAAGCTTTTGTTATAGACCCAAAACGCGATATTCAAGATTATTTAGATGAAGCTTATAAAAGAAATATCCAAATAACCGGCGTTTTGCTAACCCATCCGCATGCCGATTTTGTGGCCGGACACCTTGAACTGGAAAGGGCAACAGGTGCTAAAATTTATGCCCATAAAGAAAGTCCCTTTTCTTTTGATTTTATCCCTATTGATAATGGTTTCACGATAAATTTAAACCATGTTCAAATTAAAGTTATAGAAACGCCCGGACACACGCCTTTTGATATTTCTTTTTTGGTCAAAGACCTTTCACGCGGAGACGATCCTATTTGTATTTTTACCGGCGATACACTTTTTGTAGGCGATGTAGGCCGACCCGATTTATTTCCTGGACAACAAGAAATTTTGGCACATAAATTATTTCAATCATTACAAAAATTAAAAGAATTACCGGATTTTGTCGAAATTTACCCTGCCCATGCAGCAGGAACCTTATGTGGAAAAAAATTGGCTGAAAAACGCACCTCGACTATCGGATTTGAAAAAAGGCATAATAGTATGCTTAAAATCACAAATGAACACCAATTTGTCAAAAAATTATTGACCAACCTTCCTCCTGTTCCCCGGCATTTTAGACGATGTGCAAATATAAATTCCGGTAACATCACTTTTTTGGAAAAATTGAACCCCGCAAAAATTATAGATTATACCACTTTTGAAGAAAAACAAAAAAAAGCATATATTATTGATATTCGTTCTCATTTAAGTTGGGTAGGATTGCATATGCCCCAAACCATCAGTTTGGATTATGATTGCTTGCCACTCTCGGTTTATGCCGGTTGGTTATTAGAGCCTGATAAAGAAATAATTTTGATTACCGATAGAGAAACAGATTTAAATAATCTGGCCATACAATTCAGACGGGTCGGCTTAGATCAACCTGTTTATGTATTAGAAAAGGGGTTAAATCAATTTTTAGCCCACCATCAGAAAGCAGAAACAGAAAAAATGGTTTATGCTGACGAATTACCGGATATGATTGAGAAAGGTGCCATCCTTATTGATGTACGTAGTGAGGCAGAACCGGCCGTAAACATTAAAAATTATAGACACATTCCTTTAATGCAGTTGGAAGACAAAATAGCAGATTTGGATGCGTCTAAAAAATACATTATCATGTGTCAAATGGGAGTTAGTGCAGTAGTAGCAGCCTCCATTATAAAATATAACCGTCATATGGATATTCAAATTTTAGCAGGTGGTTTACAAACCGTAAAAAATTTAAACTTATGAAAATTACAACTTGGAATGTCAATGGTATAAGAGCTGTTATAAAAAAAGGTTTTTCAGAAAGTATACAAAAAATAAATCCTGATATTTTATGTTTACAAGAAACCAAAGCCCAACCGGAAGAAGTAATGGCTGCATTAAAAGATTTTAAAGATGACTATCAAATTTATGTTAACTCGGCTAAACGTAAAGGTTATTCCGGAACTGCCGTTCTAAGCAAAATACCGCCACTTGATGTTAAATATGGAATGGGAATAGAAGAGCACGATCAAGAAGGCCGGATGATAACATTAGAATATAACAATTTTTTTCTTGTAAATGTTTATACCCCTAATGCAGGCCAAGGGCTTAAAAGACTTGATTACAAAGCTAAATGGAACAATGATTTCAAAAACTATATTAAACAATTGGACCAAAAAAAACCGGTGATTATTGCCGGTGATTTAAATGTTGCGCATCAACCGATAGATTTAAAAAATCCTCAATCAAATTATAACAAAACGGCCGGTTACACCGAAGTAGAGATTCAAGGATTCCAATCCTTATTAGATGCCGGTTTTATTGATGCTTTCCGCTTTTTATATCCGGAAAGGATTGCTTATACGTACTGGAATTACAGGTTTAATGCCCGTGCCAGAAATGCCGGCTGGCGGATAGATTATTTCCTGATTAGTCAAAAATTAATTGATAAAGTTAAAGATGTTATTATACATTCGGATATAATGGGGTCCGATCATTGTCCGGTAAGTTTAATTTTAAAATAAATGATTATGAAATTAGGTACCATTTTATTTATAATAGTTATGCTTCACTTGGCAATTGGGTTTGGTTATGTTCTTTATAAATTAGAATTTAGCGGTAAAAAATTTTCCACCCGAAAAAAAGATACAGAAGATCGTAACAAAGAGAAATCATAAGAAACAGAATAAACACAAATTTCTTAAAAATTGAAAGCAAGCATTATACCTTATGTGTTAAAATTTAAACGCCCTGCAGGAACTTCTCGCGGCATTTTAAACACCAAAAAAACTTATATCCTAAAAATAGAAGAAAATGGGAAAAAGGGCTATGGCGAATGCAATCTCTTTAAGGGTTTAAGTAGGGATGACAAACCGGATTATGAAGAAAAACTAAAGTGGTTGATTAAAAATATTGACCGTCCAATCAATGAACAAATTGACTATTTAAAGAACTACTCTTCTATTATTTTTGGTATAGAACAGGCCATGGCCTCGCTCAAAGCAAAAAATCCTTTTATTTTATATCCTTCTGAGTTCACCAAAGGCCTACAAGGTATCCCTATTAACGGTTTGGTATGGATGGGACATAAAGAATTTATGAAAGAACAAATAGATCAAAAAATAAAAGAAGGATTTAAAGTCATTAAGCTAAAAATAGGCGCCATCAATTTTGAAGATGAAATTGACTTATTAAGATATATCCGTCAAAATTTTAGTGATAAGGATTTAGAAATAAGAGTAGACGCCAATGGTGCTTTTGCACCTGAAACAGCACTTGAAAAACTAAAACGATTATCAGAATTTAACATTCATTCAATTGAACAACCCATTGGTCAAGGACAAATGGAAGAAATGGCCAGGCTATGCCAAGCTTCTCCCATTCCCATAGCCTTGGATGAAGAACTGATTGGTTATAATCATCTTTTTGACAAAGAAAATTTTTTAAAAACAATCAAACCGCAATATATCATCCTCAAACCGGCTTTGCATGGCGGATTTATTGGTGCTGACACGTGGATAGAAGCTGCCGGCAAGACCCGAACCGATTGGTGGATAACTTCTGCGTTAGAAAGTAATATCGGATTAAATGCTTTAGCACAATATACTTTCATAAAAAACATTAAACGGCCTCAAGGATTGGGCACCGGCATGCTATATACCAATAATTTTAAAAGCCCACTTTATATTTCGCAAGGGCAATTATTCTTCCAACAGGATAAATCATTTATGTTGCCTGAAGCATTTTCTTAAATAAAAAGCCACTCAAAATGAAATGAGTGGCTTAAAATTCTGTTTAATTTTTAAATTATTCGCAATTCAATATTTTGAATTCAGATCGTCTATTTTGTTGGTATTCCTCTTCGGTACACTTCACCCCATCAACACAAGCATTAACCGGATAAAGTTCGCCAAACCATTTAGCAACCAAACGATCTTTACTAATACCATGATCGGTTAAATATTTGATAACGGACATCGTACGGTTTTTAGATAAAATTACATTGTAAGGTTTACTTGCTCTCGAATCAGTATACGAAGATACTTCAATTTTCATCTCCGGGAATTTGTTCATCAAAGATATGATTTTATCTAAACGGACTTTATCTTTATAACGAATGAAAAATTTATCCAAATCGTAATAAATTGGCTGGATTTTGTAATCGCACATTTCATTTTTACCGACAGATTCCGGTCGTTCCAAAGCAAAGTTTTTGACTATTTTAGGGGTATCATATTTTTTACTGTCAATGGTTGCTTTAGCATCGTTGTATGCTTCCCTTAATACATAAATTTGGTAAGTATTTCCACAATCAATACCAAAATCATATTTTCCATCTAAACCTGTTTCAACCTGTTTTATTTTATGCCCTTTATCATCTAAAAGATAAACTTTAGCAAATACAAGGGGTTCTTTGGTTTCTTTATCAGTTACAATACCGGTTATATAACACTCTTTAATTTTGTTATTAAATTTAGGCATATTTTTAAAACTATAAATATCGTCATCTCCTTTTCCGCCCGGTCTATTACTGGAAATAAAACCACTTCCATCAGCATTATATATGAAAGAAAAATCATCCATATTAGAATTAATAGGCGCACCTAAATTAACCGGTTTGGTCAATGAGCCGTCGCGTTTTATTTTAGACACAAAAATATCTAATCCGCCTAAACCGGGTAAGCCATTGGATGAATAAAAGAGATAACCACCTTTGGCATCAAAAACCGGAAACATTTCGTTTCCTTCGGTATTAATTTTAGGGCCTAAATTTTGTGGTTCACTCCATTTACCATCCATACCGCGCACAGATTTGTAAATATCGGTTCCACCAAAGCCTCCGGGACGGTCAGATGTAAAATACATCGTTTTACCATCCGGACTTAATGAGGCTTGTCCATTAGAAAAATTCTCACTATTAAAATAAAGTGGCTGTGGCTCTGACCAATATTGGCCATCCATTAATTGCGATTCATATAACCATAATTTATTATCCTTGACTTTATCGTTATAGATATTTCGGGTAACAATCATATAATCTCCGGCAGCATTAAAGGTAGCAGGTGCATCGTGATATTTTTTATTAACCACATTATTAAATTTTCGGACATTGGTCAGATTATTACCTTCCGTTAAGTCGGCAGCATATAAATCCAAGAAAGGTTGACGGTTTCCATCCCATTTCTTGGTCAGCATATAACCATTGTCCCGGCTTGACGCAAACACAACTTCATTGTTTTTATAAAAAACCGGCGAAAAATCTTCATATTTGGTGTTGGCTTCAACATTTG
This sequence comes from Flavobacteriales bacterium, assembly GCA_026993355.1. Lineage (GTDB taxonomy): Bacteria > Bacteroidota > Bacteroidia > Flavobacteriales > Flavobacteriaceae > WGBX01. Next base: position 71,722 of record JALWTX010000003.1, read on the forward strand.
TCAAGACCATTTGCGGATCTGCTTGCAAAAGTTCTCGGTAATACAATGGATTTTCCATAAAGGCCTTGGCTCTCAAATCATTGGGCTTTATTTTATAGAATTTTTCCATCCAATTAGCAGCCTCATCATATTTTTTATCCATCCGCAATACAGAAGCATAATCAAAAATATCTTCGGGTTGATACTGATTAGAAGCCATTAATTCTGCATAATTTTGTTCGGCTTTGTTAATATTGCCCAACATCAAATAACTTTTGGCTAAGTTTCGATATACACCCGGCGTTTTTTCTTTTAGAGCTTCATAGGCTTTGATAGCTTTATCATAAGCAAATTGCTGATAATACTTATTCGCTTTTTTTAATCTTAAACTTTGCGCTTGTGTCGGCACAGTCATTAACAGACTGAAAAATACCAGTACAAGTGTGTATTTTGTATTTATTTTCATTTCTTATAGTTTTTTTATTAAAAGAATCGCGGTGAACGAATACGGTTATCGTCGACAAAATTGAAATCATAACCCAACATTAATTCATGCGAACCACTGTTGTAATGACGTAATTCGGTCGTTGTGAAATCATAAGCATAACCTATTCTAAATTGAGGCGTCACATAGTATTGTAATAGTCCGGAAAAACTATCATCGAAACGATGTGCCAAGCCTAGCCCGAATTTATTGTTGAAAAAGAAATTAGCTGATAAATCGGCTGACAAGGGAGCGCCTTCAACGGCTTTAAGTAAGAACGAAGGTTTAAATTTAATTTTCTCACTCAAATCAAAGACATAACCCCCAATTAAGAAATAATGTCTTCTTAAAACCGCATTGCTAACCGTACTGGTTGAACTATTATAAATTGAGATATTAGGTTGAAATAATTTAGGAGCTGAAAGGCCTAAATACCCTTTATCATTATAATAGAATACGCCCACACCTACGTTTGGCAATAACTTATTGTCAATATTATAAATATTTTGATCGCCACCTGCAATACTATGTAATTGCGTCAAATCTGCTTGATAAATACTCAAACCTGCTTTTAAACCAAAAGCTAATTTTGCATTGTCAGAGGTTTGTATGGTATAACTATAATCAGCATAAACCTGTGTCTGTTGGGTTGGTCCGATTTTGTCATTAATAACGGATAAACCCAATCCCATGTTATCATTGTAAATAGGACTATGCATAACCAAACTTTGAGTACTGGGGGCACCTGTAATGCCAACCCATTGTTGTCTTAATAAAGCGGTAATGCTTAAAGCATCCCTACTTCCGGCATAACCCGGATTGACCGCTAAAGTGTTGTACATATACTGTGTATACATAGGATCTTGCTGGCCAAAACTTTCAAAACCAAACAGCAATATTAAAATTACCGTTAATATTTTTAGATTTTTTTGTTTCATAATTTTATAATTTTATTTTTTCAGTGGTAGCATTGCTCTAAATTTAGAGCAATGCCAACTGAAAAAGAATGGTTTATCTGTTCAAGTATAAATATCCTGTAAATGGTTTGTGACCATTGCCTAAATCTATAATATAGAAGTAAGTACCTACGGGCAATTTACCGTCTTTACCAATGGTCAATTTTCCATTACTGGTTCCATCCCAATTACCTGTATAGTAATCTTTCTTATAAACCAGATTGCCCCAACGATTGTAAACTTTTACCACATTATGATGGAAGTTTTGGATACCCAAAATTTGCCATGTATCATTGGTGCCATCACCATCAGGGGTGAAAATGGTTGCGATATCTATTCCAAGGGTCGTGATAACCGTAGGATCATCCGGTTCTCCATCATTATCAGGATCGGCATTCGGACCTGAATTCAAGCCGTCATCTGATTTATCGGTTATGGTATTTCCTTGTGGATCAAGGGCAGAAACAATAGCCGAATTGCTTACAAAACCATTGTCAATATCATTGGCTGTCAATGTATATTGGGCCGTGAAAGTACTGTTATCTGAATCACCCGGTAATAAAATGATAGGGGTTCCTGATACAGTAACACCGGGTAAGGCATCAGTTATATCAATATCTGTTAAAGTCACATCTCCTATGTTAGTTACCACAAAGTTATAACTGATTGTTTCGCCGATTTGGGCTAAACCATCGCCATTTTCATCATTGAAAATACCTGTTTTAATTAAACTTAATTCAGGATGTTGCGGTATTAAAGTCACGGTAGGATCATCCGGTTCACCGTCACCTTCTTGATCTACATCGTTGGTGTCATTCGGATCATCAGACAAATCATTAATAGTGTTACCTTCAGGATCTTCTCCGGTAACAAGCGCTTGGTTTTCAAATTTACCTGCATCGATATCTGCTTGGGTCAATTCGTGTGTACCGGTAAAAATCCAATCTTCACCGACATCCAGTAAATTGTTTCCATTGGTATCACCGCTGACATAAATGGCACCTGTCGCAGTTAAATCAGGATCTTCAATGGTTATATTAACGAGCGTTTGGTTACCTGCATTATGGACTTCAAATGTATAAGTGATCATTTCACCCACATCAGCATATCCATTGTTATTAGAACCATCTGTAAAGATACCTGTTTTAGTCATTGTCAATTCGGCATGAACAGGTACAGTAACTATAGTTGCATCTTCATGAGTACCGGTATTAGGGTCGTCAGAAATATCACTGATATTATTACCGGCAGTATCCTGACCTGTAACAGTTGCTTGATTTTCAACTTGCGCAGCATCAATATCTGCTTGTGTCAAAGTATGTACAGCTGTGTATGTCCATAATTCACCGGGATCCATAGCACCATTGCTATTTACATCACCATTAACATAAGTGACATTTTGCGCATTGGTATCCATAACATTTATGTTATTGATAGTCAAATTACCTGTATTTTCTGCAGTAATTGTGAATGTTACTGTTTCCCCAACATTGGCTAAACCATCGGCATTCAAGTCATCAAAAACACCGGTTTTTAAAACCAATAATTGTCCGAATTGTCCAATATAAGTAATAGTGACATCGTTTGTGGTGGTAGTCATATCTTGAGGATCATCAGACACATCGCTTATCATAGGACTACCATTGGCAGGCATTGCATCAAAGGTTACTTGATTGTCATAATGTCCGGCATCTATATCAGCTTGTGTGACTAAATGTGTAGTCGTATAAATCCACGTTTCACCCATATCTAATAAGCCGTTTCCGTTAGTATCTCCCACATTAACACCTCCTTGAGTCATTTCAGTATAACCTGCCGGTGTTGTAGGCGTTAAACTTACATTACCGGTATTAGTTAATGTTGCTGTATAGATGATCGGATCTCCAACATTGAAATTATACGGATTGTTTGCATTTGTTTGCAAATTATCATCTAAAGTAGCCTCCATGCTTACGACTTGATAAGGCGTTAAATCTGTCTCTGTCGGATCATTTGGCGTAATGGTATCAGGATCATCAGATAAATCTGATACATTGTTATTGTTTGGATCAGTTGCCGTAGCGGTTGCCTGATTAATGACAATACCATTGTTCATATCCGCTTGCGTAATTTGGTGAACCGCTGTAAAGGTAACACTATCACCCGGCGCTAGGGCTGGCGTACTGCCTACGCCATTCATCACGGCATTTGTATCAGATACACTGACATTATCAAGTGTTACATTACCGGTATTGGTAACGACAATAGTATAAGTGATATAATCGCCTACGGTTGTTCCTGCCGGTAAATTGGCATCTTGCTTGGTTACATCCAATTGTGGATTTTGGGTTAAATTGGTAATCGTAGGGTTATGGTCATTATCAGGGTTGCCTGGTGTCGGCACATAATTAGGATCATCTGATACATCATTTAAGGGTGTACCGTTGCTATTAATACCATATGCTACAGCTGAATTTACAATCACACCATTATCCATATCTGATTGCGTTATTGTATAATCGGCTGTGTAAACCCAAGTTTCATTAACATCTAAATAACCGTCATTATCCAAATCACCACTGCTATAATTGACTGTCGAACCGGAATCACTTATCATTGTATCAATGATTTGCAAACTGCTTATTGTTACATTACCTGTATTTTGAACACTAATTTGATAATGAACAACATCAGCAGCACTATCGCCAGCTAAACCATTATCGGTAATACCTGTAACCGTTTTTTCTGCTGTTATGCTAGGATTTTGGTAAGCATGCAAATCCGTAACTGTCGGATCATTAGGTTCCGGTGTATCAGGGTCATCAGAAGCATCATCATTAATAGGATCTCCTTGCAAATTAGTACTGCTGGCTGATGCCTGATTGGACACAAATCCTGCATCCATATCAGCTTGTGTAATGGTATGTGTGGCACTATAAATCCAAGTTTCACTAGGTTCCATTTGGTTATTATTATTAGTGTCACCACTGACATAAGTGATATTTTGTGCATTCGGATCTGTAATGTTTATATTACTTAAACTGGTATTACCATTGTTTGTAACAGTCAAAGTATAGGTAATATCATTACCAACCATCACAAATAAAGGTAAAACATCTTGTTTTTTGACATCTATTTCGCTAACTAAATCAAAATATGTTTTAGTCGGATCATTATCTGCATTTGTAATAGGATCATCCGTTAAATCACTAATAGTCGCATTATTCGGATCTAAAGCATTGACAGTTAATTGTGTCGTATAAACACCTGCATCTATTTCCGGTTGTGTTAAAGTGTGACTACCGGTATAAACCCAAATTTCACCCGGATCTAATAAGCCATTTCCATTGATATCGCCTACATTATTTCCGCCTTGAAGCACAGCAGTATAGCCTGCAGGAGCAGTTGGTGTGACACTTACATTTCCGGTATTTTCAACATTTAAAGTATAATTGATATTATCACCTGCAAAATAGGTAGAAGGATTGGTTGGACTACTCGGATCATTGTCATCTAATGTTGCTGTAATTTCAGCATTTTGATAGGACGACAAGTCACTAATAGTCGGATCATCATTTCCAGCTCCTGAAGCGGGATCAACATCATCAGACATATCTGAAACAGGATTGCCATTAAAGCTTGAGGTAGCAACTGCCGTATTACTAATACTTCCGTTGTTCATATCTGCTTGGGTAATAGTATGGGTTGCTGTTAAATTAACAGAATTACCCGGTGCTAAAATGGCAATCGTATTATTACCACTCATTTGGGCATTGGCATCGGTTACTACTACATTAGTAAGCGTTACATTTCCGGTATTACGAACTGTAATAGTATAAACGATATCATCACCAACACTTGCATTTACAGGAATTGCATCATCTTTAAACACGGTTAATTCCGGATTTTGCAATAGGTTGGTAAAAGTCGGATCATCATTTCCAGCTCCTGAAGCCGGGTCCGTATCATCTGAATCATCTCTTACTGGTGTCCCGTTGAAGAAAGTTTCTGCTTGGGCTGTATTTTCAATGCTGCCATTATCAATGTCTGCTTGTGTTACTGTATGTGTGGCTGTCACATTGACACTGTTCCCAGGTGCTAAATTAGCGATCGGGTTGCCAGCTGTAATAACCGCATTAGCATCTGTCACATTGATATTGGTTAAAGCAACATTTCCTGAATTGGTAACTGTTATGGTATAAGTAATTATTTGTCCCACGGTCAAATTTTGAGGAACAGTCATATCCATACCATCATCTTTGGTTACAGTTAATTCAGGATTTTGTACAAATACTGATAAGTTAGCGGGATTACTGGTACCGCCTTCATTGTCATTAACAGTGTATTGTATTGAGGCTATACCTGTAAATCCGGATGCCGGTGTAAAGGTCACGTCGCCGTTGCTATCTACTGTCCAAACGTTGCCATTGGCATCTGTATAGGTATTGTCTATTGCTGGTGTAGAAGGATCTAAATCTACCGTTGCGGTATCAATAGTGCCATCTATATCATCATCATTATCTGTTGCATTAAAAGTAACAGGGGTATCTAACATCGTAGTTGTACTATCATCATTAGCCACCGGCATATCGTTAACAGAAGCTATATTGATAGTTACATTGGCTGTATCAGTACCGCCATTATTATCATTTAATGTATAAGTAATAACCGGTAAAGTACCATTATAATTAGCAACAGGTACAAAAGTTAACGACCCATCACTGGCAATAGTTACGTCCCCCATACCCGAAATGGTAGCTGTATTATTATTACCAGCAGGAACAAGATAAACATTACCGTTTATCTCAAATTGTGATACGCTTAACAGATCACCATCAATATCGGCATCAACGCCAAAACCTGAATTGTCAGTTATTATATTACCGGTTACATTATTGTCTTCCATGCCATTATATACATTATCCGTAGCAACAGGGTCATCATTAACTGCAGTTACCGTAATATTAATATTGGCTGTGGCCGTACCGCCGTTGCCATCGCTAATGGTGTAAGGGAAACTGACAGGACCATTGTAATTGGCATCCGGTACAAAAGTTATATTACCTGCTGCATCTACATTGACCGTACCATTGCTAACAGGAATGCTTTGTGCCGTACCGGGTGTAATAGCAGTACCGTTAATATCGGAAACTGTTAAAGGATCCATATCAACATCGCTGTCATTGGTAAGCGGGGCTAATACCACTGCGGTGTCTTCAGCCGTCGTATAAGGATCGTCTACAGCAACAGGATTGTCATTAACTGCAGTTACCGTAATATTAATATTGGCTGTAGCCATACCGCCGTTGCCATCGCTAATGGTGTAAGGGAAACTGACAGGACCATTGTAATTAGCGGCAGGTGTAAAACTGATATTACCGGTATTGTCAACCGTAACCGTTCCATTGGGAACTGCTATGCTAATGTTATTGGCAAAAGCTGTGCCGTTAATATCAGTAATCGTTAATGGATCTAAATCCGGATCACTGTCATTGGTAAGTGGCGTTAAAGCCACAGAGGTGTCTTCAACCGTGGTATAGTTGTCATCTACCGCAACAGGCGCATCATTAACCGCAGTTACCGTAATATTAATATTGGCTGTGGCCGTACCGCCGTTGCCATCGCTAATGGTGTAAGGGAAACTGACAGGACCATTGTAATTGGCATCCGGTACAAAAGTTATATTACCTGCTGCATCTACATTGACCGTACCATTGCTAACAGGAATGCTTTGTGCCGTACCGGGTGTAATAGCAGTACCGTTAATATCGGAAACTGTTAAAGGATCCATATCAACATCGCTGTCATTGGTAAGCGGGGCTAATACCACTGCGGTGTCTTCAGCCGTCGTATAAGGATCGTCTACAGCAACAGGATTGTCATTAACTGCAGTTACCGTAATATTAATATTGGCTGTAGCCATACCGCCGTTGCCATCGCTAATGGTGTAAGGGAAACTGACAGGACCATTGTAATTAGCGGCAGGTGTAAAACTGATATTACCGGTATTGTCAACCGTAACCGTTCCATTGGGAACTGCTATGCTAATGTTATTGGCAAAAGCTGTGCCGTTAATACCGGTAATCGTTACAGGATCTAAATCCGGATCACTGTCATTGGTAAGCGGCGTTAAAGCCACAGAGGTGTCTTCAGCCGTGGTATAGTTGTCATCTACCGCAACAGGCGCATCATTAACCGGTGTAACATTTATGTCTAAAGTTGCACTAGCAGTTAAACCATAAGGATCTGAAATGGTATAGGTTACCTGTGGAAAATTGCCATTAAAATTTAAAGCCGGATTAAAACTGAAAGTTCCATCGCTATTTAAAGTAATTTTTCCCAATAAATCGCCTGTATTATTATAAATAGAGGTTTGCGCACCAATAGGTAAGGGATCTTGCAAACCATCACCATCAACATCTATGGTTGCAGAAGCAACTGAAATAGCATCGCCATCAGGGTCTGTATCTACACCATTACCATTATTGGCAAAAACATCCCCATTAAAAGGAACATCTTCTAAAGTAGAAGTAACATCATTGTAGGCAATAGGCGCTTGATTCAGCGGTTGTCGCCAGTCTCTATCTCCATTACCAGGTCTATTTACATCAGGGAAACTTGCCGGCGTTTGGTTATTAGTAGGATTGATTTGGGTGTCGTCATTGTCATAATTATCATCTAATCCATCACTATCAGCATCATTACCGGCAGCGACTGTATCAGCAACACCGTCATTATTGGTATCCCAACCTTCTACGCTATCAGCACGTCCGTCATTGTCAGAATCGGTATCGGTATAGTCCGGATTATCAACACCATCAGTGTTTACAGGATTTATCCAAGTACCATTGGTATCATAAGCATCGTCTACACCATTGTTATCACTGTCTGTTCCACCCGGAGCTACATAACCCGTTGTAGGTTGCCCTTCAATATTATCCACGATCCCGTCATCATCAGCATCTATATCTAAAAAGTCAGCATTACCATTTGTATCAGTATTGGGTAGAGTATAAGTAATACTTGCTGTTGCCGTATCATTATTTTCTAAAGTGTCATCTAAACCATTTGCGCCAACAGCATTATTTGTTCTACCATCATGATCAGTATCTGCGGCAGCATTACCGGCTTCTACAATATCGTAAATGCCATCGTTGTCGGCGTCTAAATCTAAATCATTTGTTTTACCATCACCATCTAAATCAGTATTTCCTTCAACGCTATCCGGAATACCATCATTGTCATCATCGAGATCAATATTATTACCAATACCATCATTGTCAGAATCCGGTTGTGTTCCATTAATCGTAACAATAATATTTGCATTAGCCGTTTGCCCGGTATTATCGACTGAATCAATAATTGTATAAGGTATATTATCTGTTAGAGTTTGTCCAATAAGTAAATTTTGTACAGTCGGATTAGTATTATCTAAAGTATAAGTGTAAGAACCATCACCATTGACAGTAATAAAACCATAGGTAGTTGCTATCTGCACGCCTACATTTGCGGTATTTCCATTTACTTGATATACTCTAGGAATACTTGCCGGTTGCCAAATTAAATCGGTTAATGTCGCAATTTGCCCACTCGGATCCGGTTCCGTAACATCAGGCCCATAATTATAATGGTATTCGAAATGATCAATCGGTTGAGCAAAACGGACAGTTACATTACCACCGGCCTCTGTTGCAGGAACAGATCCGGTTCCATAAAAAGTATCTGAACCAATCATTAATACCGATCCTGGTTTTGAGTAAGTAAATGCAACCGGTTGACCAGCATTGGTTCCAATAATTTGCACTTGATCTTGCCAATTTGGTTTATAATTATCAATATCTGCGATAGTGAAACTTAAACCGACAACAGGAGCACTAAAATCCACGGCAAATACATCATCTTGTACCGGTATAAAACTCGCATCAATTCCAAAACGCAAATAACCGGTATGTCCGCCATTTGTACCAGTTTGATCAACCGTTTTATCATAATTTGAAATTCCAATATTATCCGGATCTTGTCCTGTAAAATTTAAAGTAATATTGGTATTGGTTTCGGTCTTAGAAGTTCCCGGCACATACTCATCCTGATTAAAATAGTTTTCCCATTGAAATAAGGCCGTTACTTTATCAGATGTATCCAATCCGTAACCTTCATTTGTGTAAATAACATTAGCAGAATGAGTAGAATTATTTAAATCAACCGAAAAAGCATTATTGGTGGCATTTGGCGCTTCATTTACTCCATTAATACTAATTACAATATAACCTGTGTCTTTGTGTCCATTAATATCTTCCACTCCATATTCAACAATATCTTCAATAGTATCACCGGCTCTTAAACCTTTTACTGTAATATTATTTACATCTAAAGCGTAACTAAAAGTTCCATTGGAATTTACCGTAATAGTTCCATAAACAGCTTGATAAGGAGCACCTACTATAGATGCATAACCATGAACTTCATATACCGATAAGACATCGCCAGGAGTAGCATCAGTATCATTGCTTAAAAGATTACCTGTTAAAGGGTTCGTATCATTTGCAGCTATAGAAGCCGCATCATCAACTGCAACAGGAAAATTGGCTACATCTATATAAGCTATAGCTGACATAGCATTCGCAGCATCTTGTGCAGTTATATCCACCTGACGAATACCTTCACTTATGACAGTAGCATTATTATAAAAATATCCTAATCTGGAGAATATGTAAGGCATATCTGCATCCGGGATATTATTACCATCTTGTCGACTTAAAGTATATTGCCCATTTACCGGATTCTGAACAGTATAATTAACCCCTCCTAGCGTCCATGTTTGTGATGGCTGAGCAGATGTTGCCACATCAAAATAAATACTAATTGAATTTCCTGCATCATTTAAGAAAAGAAACAATTCTTTAGTACCAGTATCAGAAATATTAGAAAAATTAAAGGTAAGTTGACTAGTACCACTACTGGTATTTATAATAGAAGTGCCTGATTTATAAAAAACACTGAAAGTATTAGGTCCTATTGAGGTCTGATAATCAACCCCCGGATCACTTCCATTCAAATCAAAACTATTAACACTCCTGGTATAAGATGCTTTTTTCAATAGCATACTTGGTGCATTTATAATTTTACCCTTAAACAAAGGAACCGTTTTAAGCTCATCATTTATAGGAATCCCTTTCCCTTTATTAAGTTCAATACCCAGCAATTGTCTGACTGGTTTTTGTGCATGCATAATTTGAATTCCTAAAACTAAAATTAAACCCAAGGCAATAAAATACCTATTGTTTTTAATTTTGTTTTTAAAGGAACCCAAAATCATCAGAATTGCCGCAAATCTCTCGAAGTATTCAAAAGAATGAGGCCTTTTTTGATTGTAATAATCATTCATAGATTGTTGATTTTAGTTAACATTTTAAAGATTAAATTAAGTTTATTTCTAACATATCATATTAATTTATTCATATTATTTATTAAAAATACAATATTTGTTAAATTATGTTTACAAATATATATTTTTTTTGATTTAAAACAAACATAATAAGTAATTTTTATAACTTTTTTATATAAATTAATATAACATTTTTTATTAGTTCAAAAATATAATCTTTTTTTTATTATCAATTAATAAATATTATGAACAACCTATTTCATTAAATGAAGAGTGCTTTTGATTTGATGAACGGTATAAACACTTATTCTTTAAACATATTATTTAAATACTGCATTTTTTGATAAAAACACTTTATTTTTGCATTTTAAAATATAAAATGACTAAGAAACAAAGCTATATAGAAGTTTTTGGTGCCAGAGAACACAATCTGAAAAATTTAGATTTCCGCTTACCTCATAAAAAACTCTCTGTTATAACAGGTCTCAGTGGTAGTGGTAAATCGTCCTTGGCATTCGACACCATTTATGCCGAAGGTCAGCGCCGTTTTATCGAAACATTTTCGGCTTATGCCCGTCAGTTTCTCGGTGGCTTAAACCGGCCGGATGTGGACAAAATAGATGGCCTGTCGCCGGTGATTGCCATTGAGCAAAAAACGACCAATAAAAATCCGCGTAGTACGGTTGGTACCATTACCGAAATTTATGATTTTTTACGCTTGTTATATGCCAAAATAGGCGAAGCTTATTCTTATATGACCAATGAAAAAATGGTCAGTTACACCGAAAAAGAAATTTTAAGCTTAATAGAAACTGAATTTAAAGACCAAAGCGTTTATCTTTTAGCCCCCGTTATCAAGTCGCGCAAAGGTCATTACAAAGAACTGTTTAAAAAAATAGCCCGGCAAGGCTTTTTGAAGGTACGTATAGACGGACAAATACAAAATATTACACCCAATTTGCAATTGGAACGATACCGGACACATGATATTGAGATTGTGATTGACCGTTTAAAAATCGGTGGAAGAAACCGGCGGTTAAAACAAAGTATAGAAACGGCATTATACCATGGCAAAGGCACGCTGATGATAGTTGATGACCAACAAACAAAAGTGCGTTTTTTCAGCAAAAATTTGATGTGTCCGACCTCAGGCATTTCATATACTTTGCCCGAGCCGAACACTTTTTCATTTAATTCGCCCAAAGGCGCTTGTCCGCATTGCAAAGGCTTAGGAACTGTTTTTGAAGTAGATATGCAAAAGGTCATTCCCGATCCGGATATCCCAATCAAAAAAGGCGGATTGGCCCCTTTGGGACCCTATAAAAAAAATTGGATGTTTAGCCAATTAGAAATAATTGCCAAAAAATATAATTTCGACCTGAGCACACCAATTAAAGACATTCCGGAAGAAGCCATGTCGGTTATCCTGTATGGTGCTGATGAACATTTTGACATTTTTGTTAAAAATTTGGGGGTGACACAGTCATATCATTTAAAATTTGAAGGCATTGTCCATTTTATTCAGCAACAGTATGAAGCCAATGATAGCCAAAAAATAAAGCGGTGGGCCAAAGGTTTTATGACTGAAAAAGCTTGTCCTGTCTGTGAAGGCAGTCGCCTAAAAAAAGAAGCGCGTTATTTTAAAATAAACAGCAAATCTATCGTCGATTTGGCCCAAATGGATTTGTCTGATTTAGCCACATGGTTTGAGACAGTCGAAAACACTTTGTCGGAAAAGCAAAAAATTATTGGCGAAGAAATATTAAAAGAAATCCGGAATCGTATCGGTTTTATGACAGCTGTCGGTTTAGATTACCTCAATTTGTTCCGGCCGGCAAAATCATTGTCGGGAGGCGAATCACAACGCATTAGATTAGCCTCACAAATTGGCGCACAATTGGTCAATGTCTTATATATTTTGGACGAACCCAGTATTGGCCTGCATCAACGAGATAATGAACGTTTAATTGACTCGTTAAAAAAGTTACGAGATATCGGCAACACGGTTATTGTTGTAGAGCATGACCAAGATATGATGGAAGAAGCCGATTACATCATTGATATGGGCCCCCAAGCCGGGAAACACGGAGGCGAAATTGTCGCACAAGGCGACTTAACAGCCATCAAAAAGTCCACTTCCTTAACAGCAGACTACCTAACAGGCCGTAAAAGCATAGAAGTGCCAACCGAAAGAAGAAAAGGAAACGGGTTGTTTATCCATTTAAAAGGCGCCACCGGCAACAACTTAAAATCGGTCAATGTTAAAATTCCGCTCGGCAAATTTATTTGTGTGACGGGTGTCTCAGGAAGTGGCAAATCAACCTTAATAAATGAAACCCTCTACCCTATTTTGAATAAAGAAATTTACCGGGGCGTCAAAGAACCCATGCCTTACAAAAGCATTGAAGGTATAGAAAATATTGATAAGGTAATTGATATAGACCAAAGCCCGATAGGACGTAGCAGCCGGAGTAATCCGGCGACTTATACCGGCGTTTTTCAAGAAATTCGTAACTTGTTTGCCCAAACGCCCGAAGCCCAAATACGCGGTTACAAACCAGGCCGGTTTTCGTTTAACGTTAAAGACGGCCGTTGCGCTGTCTGTGACGGTGCCGGTATCCGGACTATTGAAATGAACTTGCTTCCCGATGTGCAAATTACTTGTGAAACCTGTCAAGGCAAACGTTTTAACCGTGAAACTTTGGAAATACGTTACAAAGGCAAGTCCATTGCCGATGTGTTGGAAATGACAATTAATGAAGCAGTAGTATTTTTTGAACCCATTCCTAAAATTTTTCGTAAATTAAAAACGCTGCAAGACGTAGGCTTAGGCTACCTGACTTTAGGACAGCCGGCTCCTACCCTGTCCGGCGGTGAAGCACAGCGTTTAAAATTAGCCACCGAACTCTCTAAAAAAGATACGGGTAAAACGCTTTATATCCTTGACGAACCAACTACCGGTTTACATTTTGAAGATATCCGGATTTTATTGGATGTTCTTAACAAATTAGTTGATAAAGGTAACACTGTCCTTGTAATTGAACACAATATGGACGTGATTAAGACTGCCGATCACCTGATTGATTTGGGTCCGGAAGGTGGCCAAAAAGGAGGGCGAATTTTGTTTGAAGGCACACCGGAAGAACTGATAAAACAAAAGAACTCTGAAACAGGGCGATTTTTGGCCAAAATTTTAAACAATCAGTCTAAAAAATAAGTTTATTTTTTAGCACATTTATCACAGCCTTTTGTCTTTTGGGGCGAAAATATTTGTTTATAAACCACATATACGGCCCAACCTAATGCAGCATAAATAAGTATGTTAATCATTATTTTAAAATTTGATAGGCAATAAATGCTGTTAAATAGGCAAAGCCGGTCATGTAGAAAAAGACAATAACCGGCCATTTCCATGTTTTGGTTTCATTGCGCAAAGTGGCTAAGGTACTAAAACATTGCATGGCAAAAGCATAAAATAACAACAAAGAAATACCTACTGCAAAAGTAAAAGTTTTGCCTCCCGTAATTAAATTTCGCTCATTAGCCATCCGTTCACGCAGCAACTGATCATTATCAGCATCGCCGACACTATAAATGGTTGACAAGGTGCTGACAAATACTTCACGAGCTGCAAATGAGGTTAAAATGGCAATTCCTATTTTCCAATCGTAACCCAAAGGTTTAATAACCGGTTCGATTAGCTTACCCATTTGACCTAAATACGAATGCTCCAATCGATAGGAAGCAAGGTCCATATTTTGATATTGTTCAATTCCGTTTTGTTTAGCTTGGTTTAGATATGTTTCGGCATGGCTGAATTTTTCACTGCCATGAGTCGCCAAAAACCATAAAATAATCGAAAAGGCAACAATAATTTTACCAGCACCAAAAATAAAAGCTTTGACATGATCCCATACCGTGATAAATACATTTTTGGGAATAGGTGCCTTATATTCAGGCATTTCCAATATAAAAAACCGCTTGTACGATGACTTTATCAACTTACTTAATACATACGCCGAAATCAATGCTGCCATAAAACCCAAAAAATATAAAGCCAATAAAACTAAACCTTGTAGATTTAAAAAACCAAAAAGTTTCTTATCGGGTATAACCAAAGCGATAATGATGGTGTAAACCGGCAATCGAGCTGAACAAGTTATAAATGGCGTTATCAACATTGAAATAAGCCGTTCTTTAGCATTTTCAATGGTCCGGGCACTCATTATTGCCGGCACGGCACAAGCTGTACCTGATAGTAAAGGGACGACAGACTTACCGGACAAACCAAAGGGTTGCATAATACGATCCATTAAAAATACAATTCGACTCATATAACCCATTTCTTCTAATAAAGCAATAAATAAAAAAAGAAGGGTAATCTGAGGAACAAATATTAATACGCCTGCAATCCCCGACAAAATACCATCTGTCAGCAAATCGGTTAATTGATTATTTGGCAAATGCGTTTTTAAATAGACCGTTGTTTGACTAAAAAAATTGTCAATCCAATCCATAGGCACCGATGCCCAGTTAAAAATAGCTTGGAACACCAAAAACATGATTAACACAAAAATTAACAGCCCCCAAAATTTATGGAGTAAAATACGATCTATTCGTTCAGTCAATCCGGTGGCACGGCTTTTATCTATCTTATAAGTTTGTTTTAAAATACGGTTAATATCTTGATAACGTTTGATAACTTCTTTTTGAAGTAAACGTTTCACCGTTGTTTTATCAAAAGGTAACTCATTAATTTGCGGGTATTTTTCTTTAATGAGTTTTTTAAATTTGTCTTGCTCGGTAAACAATAACCATAATTTATATAAATTTTCTTTTGTAAAATCTTGACGGATAAAATCCAAATTGGTGCCGGTCAGTTTGTAATGTTCAAAATATTTTCTTGAAGGAAAATGAAACATTTCAGGGATTAACTCCTTCATTTGGTGAATACGTCCTTTTCCTTCGCGCAAACCATTTCCTTTGGCTTTTTTGGCACTGATTAAAATGACAGGTATTTTTAAAAGATCCTGCAATTTTTCGACATCAATTATAATGCCTTTTTTCTTCATCTCGTCGCACATATTAATCGCAAGCATCACTGGATAACCCAAATCTTGCAATTCTGTTAGCAATATCATATTGCGTTTTAAATTATTTACATCGGCAACCATTAAAACCCCATCAATTCCTTCGGAGTTTTTAAGCAGTTCCTTTAACACCACCTCTTCATCCTTTGACGTGGGATGCAAACTGTAAGTACCCGGCAAATCAATTAATTCTACTTCGGTGCCATCATCTAATTTAAAAGATCCGCTCACCCTATTGACCGTAATACCCGGATAGTTCCCGATTTTTTTATGCAAACCGGTAAGTTTATTAAATAATGAAGTTTTTCCGGTATTTGGATTGCCAACCAAGGCAATTTTAAGCTTTTTTTTCTGCATTTTCCTCATCTATTAGTTGCACATCTATTTCATCCACAATTTCTCTTCCCAATGCTATACGGGTGTCTCCCATCAAAAAATACATGGGAGTCCCCAAAGGTGCTTTATTTAGTAATTTAATTTCAACCCCATCAACACATCCCATTTCCATTAATTTTAAGGGAAGGGCCATTTCTTGGCAATTGACCACTATAGCTTTTTGGTTTGGTTTAAGATCTCTCAACTTCATTATGTAGAATGTTTCTAAATAGCAAAAGTAAAATAAAATTAAAAAGAATGCTACTAAAATTACAAAAAAATAATATTCAATAACGTATTGCAAGACAATAAATTAATTGAGTTTCACAATAAATTTGTTACTAAAAAATTATTTGATTGATCTTTTAAGACATCAATTTTCGTTATGAAACAATAAAAAAAATCAATGTGCTTATAAGATTAAAACCTTAAATGAAAAATAATTAATTTAATTAAATATTTAGTGGTGAAAATTATGACATTCTCAAAAAATATAAAAAATTGATATTTATTGATATTAAAAAGGTCTTTTTGCTAAAAAATAGTTATTTTTGTTAGATAAATTTTTTAACTTAAACATTTAGCTTATGGCATTTGATATTGATATGATTAAAAAGGTCTATGAGACCCTCCCAAAACGGGTAGACAAAGCAAGAGAAGTCTTGGGACGCCCCTTGACATATTCTGAAAAAATACTGTATTCACATTTATGGCAGGGCGACCCTGATCGCGAATTTAAACGCGCGGGCGATTATGTCAATTTTAAAGTGGACCGGGTAGCCATGCAAGATGCCACTGCACAAATGGCTTTATTACAATTTATGCAAGCCGGCAAAAAAAAGGTGGCCGTGCCCTCAACTGTCCACTTAGATCACTTGATCCAAGCCTATATGGGGGTTAGCAAAGATTTACAAGAAGCTATTAACAAAAATAATGAAGTTTACAATTTTTTAGAATCTGTTTCTAAAAAATACGGCATTGGTTTTTGGAAACCGGGTGCCGGTATTATTCACCAAGTCGTTTTAGAAAACTATGCTTTCCCCGGTGGTTTAATGATTGGAACCGATTCGCATACCGTTAATGCAGGCGGTTTGGGTATGGTTGCTGTAGGTGTTGGGGGTGCCGATGCCGTTGATGTGATGGCAGGCATGCCTTGGGAGTTAAAATTTCCTAAATTAATCGGGGTTAAATTAACCGGCAAATTAAGTGTCTGGGCAGCTCCTAAAGACATCATTTTAAAAGTGGCCGGTCTTTTAACCGTAAAAGGTGGTACCGGTGCCATTATTGAATATTTTGGCGAAGGTGCCGAAAGCTTGTCAGCAACCGGAAAAGGTACTATTTGTAATATGGGTGCCGAAGTCGGAGCTACTAACTCAAATTTTGCTTATGACGAAGCTATGGAGCGCTATTTGCGTGCTACCGGTCGTGATGATGTGGCCGATGCTGCCAACGAAATTAAAGACTACTTACGCTCGGATGAAGAAGTCTATGCCAATCCGGAAAAATACTATGATGAACTGATCGAAATAAATCTCAGTGAACTTGAACCTTATTTGAACGGACCATTTACGCCCGACAGAGATACGCCGGTAAAAGACATGGCCAAAGTTGCCCGTGAAAACGATTGGCCGCTTAAAGTTGAATGGGGATTAATCGGCTCTTGTACCAACTCTTCCTACGAAGATTTGTCACGTGCTGCTTCGGTTGCCAGACAAGCGCTCGAAAAAGGCATTAAACCCAAAGCCCAAATAGGTATTAATCCCGGTTCCGAACAAGTCCGCTATACGGCCGAACGGGATGGAATTTTGGAAGTATTTGAAAAATTAGGGGTTAAAATATTCACAAATGCTTGTGGACCTTGTATAGGTCAATGGCGTAGAGACGATATTGAAGGTAATCCCAAAAATACGATTGTTCACTCCTTTAACCGTAACTTTGCCAAGCGTGCCGATGGTAACCCAAATACACATGCTTTTGTGGCTTCACCCGAAATGGTAATGGCCACAGCCATATCAGGCCGTTTAGATTTTAATCCTGAGACTGACACTATAGATGGCTTTAAATTTGAAGATCCGTCCGGATGGGAACTGCCTCCAAAAGGTTTTGCCGTTGATGATCCGGGTTATATTCCGCCGGTTGAAGACGGATCGGATGTAGAAATTGTAATCGATCCCAATTCAGATCGTCTGCAATTATTAACCCCATTTCCTGCTTGGAACGGCGATAATATCTACGATGCACCATTGTTGATTAAAGTTATCGGCAAATGTACGACCGATCATATTTCAATGGCCGGTCCTTGGCTAAAATACCGCGGACATTTAGATAATATTTCAAACAATATGTTATTAGGTGGTATCAATGCCTTTACCGGCAAAGCCGGCGAAACCAAAAATCCGATTACAGGAAAATACGAACCCGTACCGAAAGTTGCCCGCGATATTAAAGAAGCGAAAATGCTTAGTGTCATTGTAGGCGACCATAATTATGGTGAAGGTTCATCTAGAGAACATGCTGCTATGGAACCACGTCATTTAGGCGTCATTGCTGTCCTTGTTAAATCTTTTGCCCGTATTCATGAAACCAATTTGAAGAAACAAGGTATGCTTGCTCTGACATTTGACAATGAAGCAGATTATGATAAAATACAAGAAGATGACCGCTTTAATTTTGTGGACTTAAATGAATTTGCACCGGGAAAACCTTTGATGATAGAAATTGTTCATCCGGATAAGTCAATTGATTTAATCAAAGCCAATCATACTTATAACGAACAACAAATTGAATGGTTTAAAGCCGGTAGCGCGCTTAATTACATAAAAGCCAAAAGCGAAGAAGAAAAATTAGCTGAATAATTTTTATTTAAAGACCAAAAAAAACGCCTCAAGAGGCGTTTTTTTTATGGGTCAAACCTTCCTTTTTATTTAAACAAATGTCTCGTCCTGAAATAGCGTTACACAAAAAAAGAAGTGTAATGAAAGAAAAAGACAAAAGCGTTTACGTTAAACGCACACAGAAGGATTATAGTTT
>JALWTX010000004.1 GCA_026993355.1 Flavobacteriales bacterium
TTCCTTTACAATTTGTAATTTTAAGGATAAACTATAATCCTTCTGTGTGCGTTTAACGTAAACGCTTTTGTCTTTTTCTTTCATTACACTTCTTTTTTTGTGTAACGCTATTTCAGGACGAGACAATATAAAGCAAAAAAACCGGCTACCACAGCCGGTTTTTTTATATTTAATAAGTCCTAGCTTTATTTGCCTAATGTAGCCACCATAACGGCTTTAATGGTATGTAGCCTGTTTTCTGCCTCATCAAATACAATAGAATTTTCACTTTCAAACACATCGTCCGTTACTTCCATAGCACTAATGCCAAATTTTTGGTAAATTTCTTCGCCTACTTTGGTATCCCGGTTATGAAAAGCAGGTAAGCAATGCATAAATTTGGTCGATGGATTACCGGTCTTATTCATTAAGTCTTGATTGACTTGATAGGGAAGGAGTTTGCCAATGCGATCTTTCCACACTTCTTCCGGTTCACCCATCGATACCCAAACGTCGGTATAAATAAAATCGACGCCTTTCACCCCTTCTTCTACCTTATCGGTAATGGTAATTTTAGCACCTGTTTCTTTGGCTATTTCTCTGGCTATTTTTACCAAATCTTCATCAGGTTGTAAATCTTTAGGTGCAACCAAGCGAACATCCATACCCATTTTGGCCCCACCAATCATAAGCGAATTGCCTAAATTATTTCGTGCATCACCCAAATAGGCAAAAGAAATTTTATGCAAAGGTTTATCTGAATGTTCTTGCATCGTTAAAAAGTCTGCCAAGATTTGTGTCGGGTGATATTCATTGGTTAAGCCGTTCCAAACAGGCACCCCGGCATATTTACCCAACTCTTCGACAATATCTTGTCCAAATCCGCGGTATTCAATACCGTCATACATACGACCGAGCACACGGGCAGTGTCTTTCATGGTTTCTTTGCTACCAATATGAGATCCGGTGGGTCCTAAATAGGTCACATTAGCACCTTGGTCATGAGCAGCTACCTCAAATGCACAACGTGTACGAGTTGATGCTTTTTCAAAGATTAAAGCAATATTTTTGCCTTTGAGTAAAGCTTGTTCGGTGCCGGCATATTTTGCTTTTTTTAAATCGGCCGATAGGTCAATCAAAAATTTGATTTCTTTGGGGGTAAAATCTAAGAGTTTTAAAAAATTCCTATTTCGTAAATTAAAAGCCATAGTTTATAATTTTTATGATTATTCGTCACAAAAATACAATTTTATTTGTGCAGAAATAAAGGCTTTTGAAGTATTTTAAAGTTTTAATAATTTAAAATTTATTCAAGGAAAATATAGCGTTTTAAAAGTGTTAATTTCCGGGATTTATAAAATGTTCCAAATCAATTTGGAGCGAGAAAACATGTGAAAAGAAATTGTTAGAGCCAATATTAGTCAGGGCATAATCTAATTGAAGCCCTTTGTATCTAAACCCTAAACCGGCATTGGGTTGAAATTTTAGGCTTTCGGTATCAAAAGATATTTCTTTTCTAAAATTGTTTATACCTAAACGAATAAAAGCCATTTTGTTATAAGAAAAATTTAATCCCAATGATGGATCTATACTGATAGCCTTAGAACTGATAAGTGTATTCATTTGAAAGAAACGTGCATTAAAATCCAATTCGGTTAATAATTGCCAATTTTTTTTTAGTTGAAAGTGACGTGCAATACCCAATTGCATTTTGGGCAGGCTTAACTCCACGGCCTTAGGGGAGGTGTTGTTTTGGCCCGGGATAGCATCTGCAATAGCCTGAAAAGTATTTTGGTCTACGGTCCAATAACTAAAAGTTGTTGTGGCATCTCTAAGCATAACACCCAGTTGCCATTTCCTGAGTTGATATTGTAACCCAATGTCAAAACCAAATCCATAACCGGAAGCAAAATCGCCTATATGTCGGTAAATTATTTTAGCTGAGGCACCGGCAGATAAGTTTTTGAGTATGTTTTGTTTTCCTAATGATAAAATAATGCCATAGTCAGCTGCCGAAAAATAGGTAATTCGATCATAATTTATGTTGCCTTGGTCATCAATCAATTGGGATGTATTCATGATGTTATCGACCCCAAAGCGTATCAGGGACAAACTCATGCCCATTTCTTTATTAATAGGTTTGGCATAGGACATATAATCATATTGGGCAATATTGGCAAAATAAGCCGCATGCATCAAATTTATTTGTTGTCCGCTAATTTGACTGAGCCCTGCCGGATTCCAATAGCCGGCTGTGCCATTTTGCGATGAAGCAATGACGGCATTGCCCATACCTAAAGCAGCGGCATCTACGCCAATGTTTAAAAATTCATTGGCATAATGCCGGCCGGTTTGAGCCAAAATTAGTTGTGCCCACAACAAAAAAAATCCTAAAAATTTAGACATGGATAAGTTTTATTAGTTCCCTATTTCTTCGGCTTGTTTATCTAAAACGATTTCTTTGGCAAAATATTTTGTTTTACCTAACCAAGGGATGCGCCAAAACCGTTCAATATAGCGTATTTTGACACCACGTCCTTGATAATCAATAGCTTTTTGAATAACGGTTTTATCGCGGTCTTCCACAGAGAAACTCCATAAGAGGTCTTGTCCAATACCGGTACTTAATTGGCCTTCCCATGTTTTAATAATCACGCCTTTATGGCTGAATTTGATAAGTTTGCCGGCGCGCCAGCCGTTACTGTAGGGGACATAATAGTCAAAGGCATATAAACCACCTAAGACGAGAGCGGAAATGATTACAAAGTATAAGATAAATTTTTTCATAATGTTTTTTTGTTATAACAAAGTTACAAAAAAACTGCTCTGATATAGAACAGTTTTAATGAATAAGATTTTAATTTTTTGTTATTTAACACGTTGCCAATATTGTGTACGACCTAATAAAGAAAAACCGATGTAGCCGCGAACTTTTAATTTATCCGGGTTTTCCAATTTTATGTATGCACTGTAGGTTTTGGCATTTTTTGGGTCCATAATTTCTCCATCGCCATATTCATCACCGTCTTTTTTTAAGTCTTTTAAAATGACCAAACCAATAATGTTTTTGTTTTTATATTTGGTTTCACAAGTATGACATATGCCATCTTTATTTTCTTCCGTCAATAATTTCACAATTTTTCCATAATATTTTCCATCTTTTTGATAAATTTCGATAATTGATTTTGGTTTTCCGGTTTCATCATCAATGGTTTTCCATTTTCCGGTTACATCTTGTGCTTTTAAATTAAAAAATGCCAATAAAATAAAGCTAAATAAAAGTATTTTTTTCATATTTTGAATGTTTTAAAATTTATAATCGTTTTTCAAATTTAAGTAATTAAATATATCTGTGCAAAAAAATGCAAGAATAATGCCGATATTTATATTTCTTTAAAAGATTATTTACTTTTTTGTTTTTTTAATTGAACAATTGCCATGTTTAACTCATGTCCCAAAAGTAAAATTAAAGCATTTAGCCATATCATTAATAAAATGATTAAGAAAGCACCAATAGATCCATAAAGTTGATTGTAACGGGCAAAACGGTCGATGTAATAACGGAAAATAAAAAAACTGACAAACACTAAAACTGTCGTCATAATACTGCCCGGTGAAATAAACCGTAACTCTTTTCCCTCTTTGGTGCCAAAATAATACAATACCGAAACGGAAAATAATACCATAGTGATGTAAAATAAATTTTTACCCCAAAGGGTCCAAAAATTATAATCTTGAATAAAACCGTGTTTTTGTAAATTATAAACTACAATTATTTCAAAATAAATGATCCCGATTACGGTAATAAATAAAATAAGAACCAAAAGAAGCGAAAGACCTAATGAAATAAAATACTGTTTAAACATATTTCGCCGGTCGATGACTTTATGAATAGACTCTTCAAAACCTGTTAAAATAGCATTGATGCCGTTGGACATAAATATTACAGCTAAAAAAATACTAAAAGACATGAGGCCTTTTTTGGGTTGCGTGGCAATATCATAAATGATATTATCGACCACTTCAAAGGTTTTTGGCGGTAAAATATCATGGATAAAAGTTATGAAGTCGGTTTGAAATCCTTTAATAGGGACCAACGGAATGAGACTTAAAGTGAATAATAAAAAGGGAAAAACAGCCATAAAAAAACTGTAAGCGATAGCACCGGCGCGTACGGTAATAAAGCCGTGTAAGATACCGTCCCAGTACAAATGCAATAAATCATATAAAGACATACCCGAGAAGCCGGGCACGGGTAATTGTTGTAAAATATTTCTTAATTTATTTTTAGTGTTTGTAAATAGCATATCAAGGCTTATAAATATTTACCAAATTTAATTTTTTTTACGATATGTTAAGCAAAAATTAAAGCTTTGTACAAGTCTTAAGAATATTGTAAATTGCTTTTTTAAAAAATATTTTATGAAAAGAATAGGTTTATTAATTTCCTTATTAATTTTAACTTCTGCTTGTAAGACTTATAAAAACAAGCTAAATGAGGTGCATAAAGGCACCTATAGCCATACTGTATTAACCAACAAAGGTAAAACGGAACCCGAGAAACGTGGTTACTGGCAACAGTATGTCCATTATAAAATGGATGTAGATATGAATGTAAAAAACCATCAATATAAGGGGTTGCAAATTTTAGATTATAAAAACAATTCTTATGATACTTTGACACATGTTTATTATCATTTGTATTGGAATGCGTTTCAACCCAATAGTGCAATGGCTTGGAAAGCCCGTATTGTTCCCGATCCGGATAGACATATGGACAAAACTTTGCAAAATTTGAAACCGGATGAATATGGTTTTATAAAAGTAAATAGTTTGTCGCAAGATGGTCAAGCTGTTTCATACAAAGTTGTGGGTACTATTTTAGAAGTAAAGCTTAACAAACCAATTTTGCCGGGGCAAACCACTACTTTTAAAATGGATTATAAAGCGCAAGTGCCCAAAATGATCAGGCGAGCCGGCAGGGATAACAAAGAAGGTATTGATTATTCAATGGCACAATGGTATCCTAAAATGTGCGAATACGATGCCCGTGGTTGGCATACTGATCCGTATATAGGCAGGGAATTTTATGGTGTTTGGGGCGATTTTGACGTCACCATTAAAATAGATAAAAAATATATGGTGGCGTCAACCGGTTATTTGCAAAATCCGGAAGAGGTCGGTAAAGGCTATCCAACCAAAAAACCTTTACATATACCCGCAACCGGCAAATTGACATGGCATTTTGTAGCCCCAAATGTGCATGATTTTTCTTGGGCTGCCGACCCGGATTATGTCCATGATACTTTAAAAGTAAATGACCAGACGATGTTACATTTCTTTTATGAAAATAATCCTTCCATTAAAGAAACTTGGAAAAAATTAGAACCCATAGCAGCTAAAACCATGTTGTTTTACAACAAATATATTGGTCCTTATCCTTACAAAAAATACAGTATTATACAAGCAGGTGACGGTGGCATGGAATATGCCATGTGTACATTTGTCAACGGTAATAAGCCATTTAATAGTTTACGCGGAACTGTGCAACATGAAATGGGACATGCCTGGTTTCAGTTTAGTTTGGCTACTAACGAATCCGAATTTCCATGGATGGACGAAGGTTTTACTTCATTCATTCAAGACATGGCCAATGTAGCTGTCAACGGGGTAAAAACACCAAATCCATTTGCCGGATCCTATCAAAGTTATTTATACTTGGTCAAACAACAAAAAGAAGAGCCTTTGGCAACGCATTCGGATCATTATAAAACCAATTTAGCTTATTGGGTCAATGCCTATGATAAAGGTAAATTAGTTCTCAGTCAGTTGGGTTATATTATGGGTTTTGATAAATTGCATCAAACTTTAAAAAATTACTATAAAAATTGGGCCATGAAGCATCCGCAACCCGATGATTTTTTTAAGATAGCTGAAAAAACAGCCGGTATGAATTTAAAATGGTTTCAAAATGAATGGATTCATACTACACATCATATCGATTATAGAGTGGATAGTTTAATAGAAAAAGATGGTCAAACACAAGTCATTTTGAAAAAGAAACGTGCCATGCCTATGCCGGTAGATGTCCTGGTCGTGTATCAAGATGGCAGTAAGGAAAGTTTTTATATTCCATTAGATTTAATGCGGGGCCAAAAAAACAATCCTTTTCCACAAATACCACGACATATATTAGAACCATGGCGTTATCCTATACCACAATATAGTTTTGTGATACCCAAAAGTAAAATGCAAATTAAAGCAGTTGTAATTGATCCTTTAGGTTTTACCGCAGATATCGACACGGAAAATAATGCCAAATTAATTTCTAAATCAACTGACACAAATGCCAGATAAAATTTCTTTTTCTTTAAACCGGCAAAAAAGTTTAAAGAGTAAAATATTGCTCAATGATTTGTTTACGAAGGGACAGTCTATCATTGATTATCCTTTAAGATTGGTTTACCTCGAAATAGATATAGATTCTGAGCAATCTTTTTTGACTGCATTTTCTGTACCGAAGCGAAAATTTAAAAAAGCGGTTGATAGAAACAGGATAAAACGTTTGATGCGTGAAAGTTTTCGCTTGCAACAAAATGATTTGTCTTTACCCCGGCAAACAATTATGATGTGGATTTATATGGATAGACAAACACCTTCATTTGATTTAATTTATAACAAAATGCATGAAATTATGCTTACCTTAAATCATCAATTGAATGTTGACCAAAAACTTATTAAACCAAATGGCACAACACAATGATTTAGGCAAGGAAGGTGAAAAAATGGCGCAGGCATATTTGTTGAAACAAGGCTATAAAATTTTGGCTACTAATTGGCAATTTGGTCATGCGGAAATTGATGTTTTAGCCTTAAAAAATGATGTTTTGGCAGTTATTGAAGTTAAAACACGTATGTCGGCTAAGTATGGCCAGCCGGAAACTTTTGTCAGTGATAAGAAAAAGAAACTATTAATGCGGGCTGTAAATCACTATGTAGAAAAGTATGACTTGTCTGTCGAAATACGCTTCGATATTATTTCAATTATAAAAAATAAGTACACAGAAAGTTTAACACACATTGAAGATGCCTTTTATTGGTACTAAAAAAGCTTGCCAATTTGGCAAGCTTTTTATATAGAGAACAAAGTTTTTCTAAAACTTCATAGATATTTTTAAGGCGAAATTTCTTCCTAAAATGCCCATTTGTGACACTTCAGTACTGTATAAGAAACGCCCGCCTGCTGATCTTAAATCGGGGTGTCCGTTGGTTCCATCCCAAAGAATATCCGGGTAAACATCAAAAATATTATTCAGATTAAGGGTCATATTAAACTTATTAGAAAATTTATATCCGAAAACCAAGTCGGTTACCACTTTGGGTGATAAAACCTGATCATTTAAACCATCATCGCTGGCAACGGTAACTTCACCAAAACGTGTATTGTTCAAAGCGAAATGATATTTTTTAATATCATAATTAAGTCCTAAATTGATTTTAGATTTTGGTCTGGCATCTGTAATACGCATTGATTCTCTATGGTTAAAAATATCATATCCGTTATCTTCCAAAATTTGCGGATTAGCAACTTTTCCATCAATTACATTTTTATTAAAATTCATGGCAAGGTTAGCAGACATTTTACCTTCACCGACATGAATGCGGGGTACATCTAATACAAAATCTAATCCGGTTGTTTTGGTGTTTACTGCATTGATGAAGAATTGTAAAGCTAACACGCCATTGTCAATTAAAATTTGTTCTACAGGGTCAGAGCCATCTAAATTGCCATCGATAGGACCGATTTGTGATGAAAATAAAACGCGGTCTTTAACTTTAATTTGGTAAAAATCAACACTGATGTTGAATTTATTGAATTTAGCAGTTCCTCCAAAACTAAAGTTTTGTGATGTTTCAGCATGCAAGTTCGGTACCCCCAAACTTCTAACGGCATCGGAGTCGTTGGGTAATGTTCCTTGTAATTGTGGATCAGGATGTCCTGAAACAATAATGTATTGGGTTAATTGAATATATCTTTGGTGCAAAGTAGGCGCTCTAAAACCGGTACTTGCCGAACCACGGATGACATAATTATCGCCAATTTTATAACGACCATTCAATTTCCAAGATACATTAGAGCCAAAATCCGTAAAGTTTTCATAACGAATGGCGCCTCCGAATAAGAGTGCTTTAGTAACATCATAATCTAATCCAAAATAAGCTGCCACATTGCTTCTACTAACGTCCATGGCTTCTGCTGGTTTTATACCGGCAAATGAATCGGAACCACCGCCATAATATGAAAGGGGATTACCTTCATGACCTTTATAAAATTCTTTTTTGTATTCAAATCCGAACGAAGTACTGATTTTTTCGTTAAATGTACGGCTAAAATCCAAGTTGGTAATAATATTGCTGAAAGCATAGCCTCCCGGATAGAATGTGCGTGGCGAGGTGCCATGTTGTGCCAAATAATCGCGGTTTACAGAATTGGTTACTTTATAATCGACATAGTTTCGTCCATATGTAGCACTTAAATCTGTTTTAAATCCGCCTAAATCAAATTTAAATCCTAAAACATTCATATTGTCTAACACGTCGGTATCAAAGGTGGGATGATAACCTACAAAATCGACATATTTGGTGATGAATTCAGCTTGTTGTACATCAGGACGCCAGTAAGGCGCTCTGTAATAGGCAAAACTGCGACCTGTCCGTTTGGTAAAGGTATGAAAACTGTAAAGTTCTGCCTTATCCCCTAATGGATAGGTAATATTGGCTAAAATAGAATTTTTTCTCAATCTGGGTTGACCAACGATCATCCCCAAATCCGGGTTGGCATCGGCCCAAGCCAATAGATTGTTATAGTATTGTAATTCGCGAATGTAATCCGGGTCATTAGGGTTGTTGTTATAATCTGCAACATCCGGTGGGGCGGGTAAGTCTCGGCGACCGGGTTTGCCGGCGCGGTTGGTAATTTCTTGCTCATAATGTTCAAAACTCACATTAATATTACCTTCACCTAATTTAAAAGCAGTGTTATAGTCAAAGCCAAATTTAAAACCATCACCTTTACTGGTTATACCGGCCAAGGAATTAAATTCCGAATATTCATTTTTATCTTTTAATATAATGTTGATAACACCGGCAATAGCGTCAGAACCATATTGTGCCGAGGCACCATCGCGTAAGACTTCAATGCGTTCTATAGAGTTGGCGGAAAACTTTTAAGATCAATTCCAACTTCACCTTTTCCCGGTGTCCCATTCAAATATATTTGTGCCGATTGATTTTTTCTTTTGCCATTAATTAAAACTAAGGTTCTACTGGGCCCCAAGCCTCTTAAATCTGCCGGATCAAAGTGGGCTGTGGCATCTGAAATAGGTTGTGTTTGTGAATTAAATGAGGGAACTTTATAGGTCAGCATCTGCTCTACTTGAACTTTGCCACTGTTTTGTAGTTCTTTAGCATTAATGTTGTCAATAGGAATAGGAGAACTTAGGACAGTTCTTGGTTTAGAACGGTTACCGGTTACCACGACTTCATCTAAGGTCAGGCCTTCAGCCATCACCACATCTACTTTGGCTGAACCATCCATGACTTTGGTTACAGGTGTATAACCGGTGGCAGAGAAAATCAGTTTGTCTCCTTTTTCAACCTTTATGGCATATTTACCATCAAAGTCTGTGACTGTCCCTTTGTTGGTGCCATCAATCATAACAGAGGCGCCAACAACAGGTTCTCCTTTGCTGTCTTTCACTGTACCGCTGACTTCATAAACTTGTGCTGAAGCTCAAAAGGCTGTGAAAAGTGTTAAAAAAAGCAAAAAATTCTTTTTTTTCATAGTTATTTGTTTTTGAGTTATTAAGAAAATATAACTTCTTTTCTAATTTTGCATAAAAAACATAGGTATTTTTATTAAAAAATGATAAAAATCAACTTTTTGTTTATTCATTTATTGTTTTTATGTTAAAAAATTGTTTTTAATTTTCTCATTGTGGCAATGGATTTGGTTCTTTCTTGTTTACTTGTTAACTTATTAACATCTAAATTGCAAAATTGATCTACTTAATATCTTTTTTTGCTTTAATTTCTTTATTAAACTATACCTCATAATAAATCTGTAATTTTGTCTTTTAAAATGACGCTTATGATAATTAAACTTATTTTCCTGACCCTTTTAATTTTGTCTTTGGGTGTAGTTGGTATAGCCATCAAAATTATCCTTAAAAAAGATGGCCGTATTGAAGGAACTTGTGCCAGTTTAAATCCGGAAACCAATCCTGATAATAAACCATGCTCATTTTGTGGTCGTAAACGGGAGGAGTATGATGGTAATTGTGACCATGAATTGCATCGCAAAATTGCTGAAGAAAAAGAAAAAGGTGATTTGACTAAATTTTTTGAAACGCTTCATAAGAATTAATTCAAAATGCTTATGCCAGTTATCTTTGCCTTTTTTGTTTTTTTTACACTTGTATTGCTCATTTTTTATAGCTTTTTTTTTCAAAAATTCTTAAGGTATAAGCCGGAGGCGCCGGAAAAAAACGATTTGCCGGTTTCTGTTATAATCTGTGCTAAGGACGAGTCTGAGAATTTAAAAAGGAATTTGCCACTTATTTATACACAAAATTATCCAAATTTTGAAGTGGTTTTAATTGATGACCGCTCTATTGATGATACCTTTGATATCATGCAAACTTTTAAAGAGCAATATCCGGCAAAAACCAAATTAGTTAAAGTCAATTTTAATGATGATAACCGTTTGCGCGGTAATAAAAAATACGCATTAACCTTAGGTATCAAAGCGGCAAGTTATAATCATTTACTTTTTACTGATGCCGATTGCCGGCCGGTTTCGTCAAATTGGATAGATAATATGAGTCGTCATTTTTCTCAAAAAGCCCTCATATTAGGCTATGGCCCCTATGCGAAACGCTCCGGTTTTTTAAATAAACTTATCCGTTATGAAACGGTTCAAACAGCTCTTCAATATTTTTCCTATGCTTTAAAAACGATTCCATACATGGGTGTAGGGCGAAATTTGGCTTATACCAAAGATTTGTTTATGAACAATAATGGTTTTTATAGCCATTTGGATGTTTTATCCGGTGATGACGACTTGTTTGTTAACGAAGTAGCCACGCCGCAGAATACGGCGATCTGTCTTTCACCGGATAGCTTTATGTATTCGTCCCCCAAAAAAACTTGGAAAGAATTTGTACGACAAAAAAGACGACATATCAGTACGGCCAAACATTACAAAAAACTGCACCAATTTTTATTAGGCTTATATTTTTTAAGTTTAACAGGTTTTTGGCTAACAGGTATTTTTTTACTTTCGACGCTTTATTTATGGCCATGGGTTGTAAGTTTAATGCTCTTTCGCACCGGTACAGCTTGGTATATAAATGTCAAAGTAAATGAAAAACTTCATGAAAATGATTTAAGTATTTGGTATCCTTTTTTAGAAATCGGTCTTTTATCCTTTCAATTACTTATCTTTGTCTTAAATTTATTTAAAAAACCGGCTCATTGGACCCGTTAGACAAACTTATTAAAGCTGCTTTAAAAGGCGATCAATCGGCTTACACCCAAATCCTTAACCAATATTGGGATGACGTTTACCGTTTTCAAAAATCAAGGATAAACAATCAGAATGATGCTGAAGATATCACCATACAAACTTTTGCCAAGGCTTTTAATAACCTTAAACAATACAACCCCAAATATGATTTCAAAAATTGGTTGTTGATGATGTCTAAACAGGTCTATATTGATAATCAAAGAAAGAAGAAACATCATTTTGTATCTATTAAAGAAGATAATGAAGTTTTTCAATTGCCGGATCAAAAGTTATCAGCCGAAGACCAAATGATATTAGACCAAAAATTAATTCAGCTAAAGCAGGCCATTAATAAATTAAAACCGGCTTATCGCCGTGTCATAGAATTGCGTTTTTTTCATGACTTGTCTTATAAGGAAATTGCCGAGCAAATTGGTGAACCGCTCAACAATGTAAAAATTAAATTGATGCGCGCCAAGAAATTATTATCAGATATAATTGCTCAAAGCAAACATGATTAATTTTGATTGCATAAAAAACTTTATTTATGAACACACCGCAAATTCCCTTAGCAGAACGGGTTCGTCCAAAAGATTTGGCCAATTACATAGGTCAAGAACATTTGTTGGGACCCACCGGGGTGTTGCTCAAGCAAATTAAGGCCAATTTACTCTCATCGCTTATTTTATGGGGGCCGCCCGGCACAGGCAAAACAACTTTGGCGCAGCTGATTGCTCATGAAACCAACCGGCCTTTTTACAAGTTAAGTGCAATTAATGCAGGGGTAAAAGATATTAGAGCCATATTAGATAAAGTAAAAAATAAGACGGGCTTATTTAACCAATCCACCCCCATACTTTTCATTGATGAGATTCATCGTTTTAACAAATCGCAACAAGATAGTTTGTTAGAGGCGGTCGAAAAAGCTTGGGTTACCTTAATTGGTGCGACTACCGAAAACCCTAGTTTTGAAATAAATAATGCATTGTTGTCCCGCTGTCAGGTTTTTACTTTAAAATCTTTAGATGACAAAGCGCTTAAGCAAATTATTGACAGAGCTTTGAAGTTAGATCCATGGTTGCAACAAAAAAAAGTTGAGGTAAAAGAAACCGCCGCTTTAATTCATTATGCCGGAGGTGATGCCCGGAAATTACTCAATTTGTTAGAACAAACGGTTTTGCAACAGGCTGTTTCACCTGTTATCATTACAGATGATTTAGTAGCTGATAGTGTTAAAAATAATGCTTTTTTGTATGATAAAAAAAGCGAGATGCATTATGATATTATCTCAGCTTTTATCAAATCGGTACGTGGTAGTGATCCCAATGCTGCTGTGTACTGGTTAGCCCGCATGATTGATGGGGGAGAAGATCCTGTTTTTATAGCGCGCAGGCTGATCATTTTGGCCTCGGAAGATATCGGTTTGGCCAACCCTAATGCGCTGTTAATCGCTAATGCTGCATTTGATGCCGTTCAAAAAATAGGCTGGCCCGAAGCGCGTATTACACTGGCCCAAGCAAGCATTTATTTAGCAACTTCACCAAAAAGTAATTCGGCTTACAAAGCCATTAATGCCGCCCAAAAAATGGTGCGTGAGACTGGCAATTTACCTGTGCCGTTGGCTTTGCGTAATGCGCCGACCAAGCTAATGAAAGAACAAGGCTATGGTCAAGGTTATCAATATGCCCATAATTTTCCCGGAAATTTTGTCGATATGCAGTTTATGCCCGACAAGCTTAAACAGATAGTGTTTTATCAACCGGGCAATAATCCAAAAGAAAAAAAAGTGAAAGAAGATTTAAAAAACAAATGGCGTGGTAGATATGACTATGAATAAGAGCCTTTTTTTAATTTGATTGGTAAAAAAATCATTTTTTGAGGCTGTCTTGATGCTGGCGGAATAAGGAATCTTGTTTTATTTGCGCCAAGCTATCATGAGTTAATATACTTTTGAATTCATCTTCGCTTTGGTTATAAATGTTTATTTTATAAATAACATCATTAATGTTATGGACCAAAGCATTCAATGTTTTTTCAATTGTATCTTTATTTTGTGCCGGTTTTTTTAGCAAAAAATTCATTTTTTTTAAATTAATATGCGTCAAAACCAACCGGCTTTTAACGGCAGCCGTATCAGCCTTAGATTTAAAATGCCGGCTTCGGGCAGATTGTATGTATTGTAAATCTTTATTCGTCAAATCTACCAGTTCATCTATGCTATAATTTTCCGGTTTGAAACTTTCATATAATTTAATGAAATAATTGTTTTTTTGTACGGCTTCTTTTACCGGCGTTAAATCAGCCAAAGGAATTTTTCGTTTAACCAAAAGCAACGGTTTTTCTTTTTCAACTGTTTCCGGTTTATTTTCAGGTTCTTTCTGATAGTGGCAAGCTGTAAGGTTAAAAAATAAATTTGTTAATATAAACAGATAAATAAACTTCATTATTATGGTATTTTCAATTTTAACTTTATATCTTAAATATTTTATGATTTTTATCGACTTTTCTTAGAATGAAAAAACGTATATTTGTCCTACAAATTTTTGATATTCTTACACATGAAAAATATATTAATTATTGGTTCAAATGGTCAAATCGGTACCGATTTGTTGACCAAATTACGTGAAAAATATTCAGATAAACAAGTTATTGCGTCAGATATTCGTTCTCCCAAATTACCTGACCCTTATTTTGTTCATTTAGATGCTACGGACGCAAAAGCCGTACGGAAAGTAATTAAAGAATATCAAATAGATGAAGTTTATTTAATGGCGGCTATTTTGTCAGCTAATGCCGAGAAAATGCCTATGAAGTCATGGGATATCAACATGCAAGTGCTTTTTAATATCTTAGAGTTGGGTAAAGAGGGTTTAATTAAGAAAATTTTTTGGCCCAGTTCAATTGCTGTTTTTGGTCCGCATACGCCGCGTGTTAATACGCCACAATATACCGTTATGGATCCAAATACGGTTTATGGAATTAGCAAACTGGCCGGTGAACGCTGGATTGAATATTATAAAGAGCATTATCAGGTAGATGTAAGAAGTGCCCGTTATCCGGGTATAATCAGTTGGAAAACATTGCCCGGCGGTGGTACAACAGATTATGCTGTGGAAATTTTTCATGAAGCCATAAAAAAAGGGCGTTATACTTCGTTTCTGGCCGAAAATACCCGTTTGCCAATGATGTACATGCCCGATGCTATAGAAGCAACTATTAATATTATGGCTGCAGACAAACGAAATTTAAGTGTTCATAGTGCTTACAATATTGCCGGCATCAGTTTTACCCCGGCAGAATTGGCTAAAGCCATACAAGTTTACTTACCCAGTTTTGAAATTGATTATGCACCTGATTTTCGTCAAGCTATTGCAGAATCATGGCCTGAATCTATTGATGACACAATGGCATTTAAAGACTGGCATTGGCAACATAAATACAATTTGGATGAAATGGTAAAAGATATGCTCGAACATTTGTCCGAGCAGTATCATAAAAAACTTGATTTAGCTAAAATTTAATCATTTAAAGCCTCTAACAAAGCCTTACGTGCGTTGGGGATGGCAACATTGAGTAACAAGCCTAATTGTACTTTGTTACTATCAACAAGCATACCCCATTGGTAGCCTTCTTTAAATTGTAATACAACGACCAAGTTGCCACCTTCCAAGTCCAACAAATAATATTTGTCTAGTGCGGGGAATCCGGCGCCTTCTAAGGCCTTAAACATATAATCTGTTACTCTTTCAAATAAGGCTGTTGCTTTCGGGTTAGGGTTATATCCAACAATGGAAGTACCGGTGTTGGTAGGCCAAATATCGCACCCCAATAAAGCGCCGTCCAAATCTTCTTTTAAGACTTCTACTGCTTGTTTTAATTTTTTTACGTTCATAGTTGTTTTATTAAATAGTGATTAATTTATTGATTAATGATTTCCAAATGTTTTTGTCTCAGCTTGTCATAAAGTACATTAAGTATTAAGCCTAAGTTGGTTTGCTGTTTGTTAAATATCAGATAATAAATATGACTTTCAAACAATAGATTAAGCACCAAAAAATCTTTTTCCAAATCCATTAAATAATATCTATTTAATTTTGGAAAAGATGATTTTTTTAAGGCATTTTCAATATTATTAATTAAAGTAGCCAAAAAAGAACTATCATCAGCATTGATATTGTGTGTATAAATGATAAAGTGATTGGCTTTATCGACAATTAGCCCGCCCAAAAAACTCTCTTCCATTTCGACATCGATTAAGTCAAAAACCGGCTCAAAATTTTGATAATTTTTTATTTTTGGTTCTTTTAACTCTTCTGAAACGACTTCTTCTTTAAGGTTGGACTTCTTTCTGTACTTCTCGTCAAATGATTCTAAAGATTCTTCAAATTTTTTAGGGTTATCAAATGCATGGTTAAGTTCATCAGGTAGTTTTTCCTCTTGTTTTTTCTTTAGTTTTTTCTCTAATGAGGCAATGATCTTTTGCTTATCTTCAAACTCTTTTCTTAATTTTTCAATGGTTAAATCCACTTCTCTTTGGGATTTATCATTTTGGTTTGACGTTTCGTTTTTTTCTTTGGTTATTTTGGTTGGTGGTTTGACATGTGTCTTTTGATTGAGGCTTCGCCCCGTTACTGGCTTTTGTTTTTTATAAGTTTTGCCTGTTTTTTTCTTTGGTTTCTTTTTTTTGCTACCGGACCAGTTAAAAATATCCCACATATTGTTTGTGTTGTGTTGTTTGTGTTAAAAATTAGAGGTAGACAAAATTAATATTAAATTTACAGGAAAACAAATATTTATTTGAGGATATAAAATTTTAAAACAATAACAATTAAAAGTTTATTTGCTTTATGTAATAAATATTGTCTGCCGGTAAAAGAACTTTTAGGGCCTTAATTGACTTATTGGCATAAAAAATATGCCGGCCCTTATTTTTTTTAGGCGCAGATATCTCAAACTCTTCTAATATGCGTTTGGTCTGCCTCGCAATGGCTTCACTGGGCTCAATTATGTTGATCTCAGATCCCAAAATTTTTTTTATTTGTGGGATTAAAAAAGGATAGTGCGTACAGCCCAAGACCAACTGGTCAATACCTTGTTGACGCATGGGGAGTAAATACTTCTTTAACAAATTATAGGTTTCGGGTGTATGGACTTTATTTTTTTCTACCAATTCTACCAAACCTTCACCATGCTGTTGTATGATATCAATATCTTGCGTGGGTATTTTTTGTATTAAATCACTTAACATTTTACTTTTTAAAGTGCCGGCAGTAGCCAATAAACCAATTTTTTTACGCCGGCTTTGTAGTCCGGCCGGTTTTATAGCCGGTTGAATTCTGATAAAAGGCACTTTGTATTTTTGCCGGAGATGGGGAATGGCATTGGTTGAAGCCGTATTACAAGCCACAACAATTAATTTGGCATTTTGATTTAATAAAAATTCGGTATTTTTTTCACTTAAAGCAATGATTTCTTCTTTGCTTTTGTTTCCATACGGTGCATTCAGATTATCAGCTAAATAAATAGTTGATTCATAAGGTAAGAGCCGATGGATAGCTTGCCAAATACTCAATCCGCCGACCCCTGAATCAAATAATCCGATAGGTTGTTTATTCATACCAATTTTTATACTTTTTTATGTTGGGCATAATGTCGCCAACGTTCAATGGCTGCTTGCATATCTTCCGGTATTTCACTGTCAAATTCCATAAACTTTCCGGTTGCAGGATGGGTAAAGCCTAAAGTTTTGGCATGTAAAGCTTGACGTGGCAATACTTTAAAAGTATTGTCAACAAATTGTTTGTATTTTGTAAAAGTAGTGCCTTTTAAAATTTTATCGCCACCATAACGTGCATCATTAAAGAGCGGATGTCCCATGTATTTCATGTGTGCACGTATTTGATGCGTTCGACCGGTTTCTAGTTCTAATTCTACTAATGTTACATACCCGAAACGCTCTAATACTTTATAATGCGTAACCGCTTTTTTACCCGTTTCGCCATCGGGAAAAACCATCATTTGCAAACGGTTTTTGGGGTTGCGTGCTAAATTTCCTTCAATGGTTCCTTTATCTTCGGGTAAATCACCCCAAACCAGAGCAATATATTTGCGTTTAGAGGTTTTATCCATAAATTGTTGCGCCAGCTTAGTTATGGCATTTTCATTTTTGGCCACAACCAACAAGCCGGTGGTGTCTTTATCAATACGATGAACCAATCCGGGACGGTTGTCTGAATTTTTGGGCAAATTATCAATATGATGAATTAATCCATTGAGTAATGTCCCACTATAATTGCCATGCCCCGGGTGTACTACCATTCCGGCAGGTTTGTTTACCACGAGCAAATCATCATCTTCATAGACAATATCCAAAGGTATTTCTTCCGGAACCAATAAATTTTCATAAGGCGCATAGGGTAAAACAATTTTGATTGTATCGCCGGGTTTCACTTTATAGTTGGGTTTTACCGCTTGTTCATTGACCAGTACTCCGCCAGATTTAGCCACATTTTGAATACGGTTTCGGGTCAAATTTTCAATTTTATCTGTCAAATAACGGTCAATACGAACAGGTCGCTGTCCTTTGTCAACCGTAAAATTGAAATGTTCGAATAGCTTTTCTTCTTCGGGTAGTTCGTTAGTTTCCAAGGACATTATTTAAGGTGTTTTCAATAGAGGCATCGTGTTTTCCGGTATTATCGCTTGTCGTTTCTGCTGGGTTATCTTCTTCAGAATCCTCTTCCGCATTGCTTTTACCATCGCCAATTACCAAATTAATCACAGACTGTTTTGGAATAGGCATACCTGTTTTTAAACTGTCTTTTTGATGGGTAGCTGCTAATACAATTTCGGCAAAGTATGGTTTTTCGCTTATTTTACCGATTTTTAATCCCGCTGCTTTTAATAAATTGACAGCTTGTCTTTTGGATTTTCCGATAATAGGCGGAAAAGAGACCTTGGGAAAAGCATTGCTATTGAGTTTGACATAAATTTTTCGTCCAACTTTAACTTGGTCATTTTTATGAGGGTTTTGATCGACAATGGCAAATTTCTTAAATGCCGGGTTATATGGAACCGTATCAATGATGACAATATTCATTTTCCGTTTTTGTAAGATTTCTTTGGCTTCTTGATAAGTTTTATTGGTCAAATCGGGTACCAAATGGTATTCGTTGTGGTGTGTGTAATTTTTGAGATAAATATTTAAGCCAAAAATCAGTAAAGCCAAAAGAATAGCAGCTGCAATCAGATTTTTTAAAAAAGTTTTACTGACAAGAAATTTAATGAAGTCCATAAAAAATAATTGAAACGGTTTGCTGCAAATTTACTAAAAAATCACGCAGTTTAAACCTTCTATTCACGCTGACCGAAAATAGCTGAGCCTATGCGTATCAAATTACTACCTTCTTTTATAGCAATGTCATAATCGCCACTCATGCCCATTGACAGATACTTAAAACTGTCAATTTCGTTTCGGTAAGTTTGAAACAATTCATGTAAATGTTTGAACTCGCGGGCAATTTGTTCACCATCAGTTGTATTGGTGGCCATACCCATTAAACCTGAAATTTCGACAAAAGGGAATTCACCTGCTTTATATTGCTGAATAATTTCATGTAAAGTATTTTCATCCATCCCAAATTTGGTCTCCTCTTGGGCTATTTTAATTTGTAGAAGGATTTGTATTTTTTTTTGAATTTTATTTCCCTGTTTATTTATTTCTTTAAGCAATTTTAAATTATCCACCCCATGTATCAGATAAACAAAACCGGCGATATACTTAACTTTGTTTCGTTGTAAGTGGCCAATCATATGCCATTGGATATCTTTTGGCAATTTGTCGTGTTTATCAACCAGTTCTTGTACTTTGTTTTCGCTAAAATGCCGTTGTCCGCATTGATAGGCGGTTAAAATATCTTCAACAGGTTTTGTTTTAGAAACAGCCACCAATAATACATTGGCAGGGATGGATTGTTTTATTTTGTTAATATTTTGACAAATTTGGTTCATAGGTTAAATTTGATATATAAATAAACCTTTTAAAGGCCGGGGTTCTAAATATAAACTTTTGTACGGAATGGTGATGTTTTTGCGGATATTTTCTTCCATTTCATCAAAATCCATGGGCGAAATAATAAATCCGAATTTACAATTTCCTTTTTTTATTTGATTGTCCACACATTTGGCGCTGCGCTTACCATCACAAAATTTTAATTTTCCGGTATCAATTAAGATATTGTTTACAGAAATTCTTGGAAGAATAAATTTCTCAAAAATAACCGAATCAGGTAACTCTTTGGGTAAATGGTCTTTTGGGATGAGTTTGTAACGTTTGTAAAAACTGTAGAGTAATATTTCACCTTTTTTTGGCAAATCAAAATCCTCGATTTCAAAGATGTTAAAATCTTTTTCTAAATTTTTTAATAATTCGGCTGTTGTTAGCGGATAGTCTGCCGGAACGCCTTTTTTATATTCATGGATTTTGACTTGATTACGGCTCATCAGTAAAGCCGGAAAAAAATTAAAGGCTTCTTGCCCCGAAATTAAATCGTTTGCGTTTTTTTTATCCTGATAAATTTGATGTAATGCTTCAAATTCGTTATTGTCATCGATGATATAAAATTGTTGTGCAGAAGCAAAAACTGCTTGTATGAAGGCTATATCATCCTTATCCAAAATTTGCCAGACTTCATGAATAAAGCCATTATTACGGGTAAATTCATAAAGTGGGATTTTAGATTTATATTTTTCAATTATCTGATTGATGCCAGGCAAATCTTCATGAACCACCGTAATGGGTTTGGCTACAAAACCGGTATGCTTAATCAGTTCACTTTTTTCGGCTACCAATTCAGGGATAGATTTTTCTATTTTTGACACATGTCCTTCCTCATATTCTTGATGCGCTATTTTACCAACAATCCCAACTGATTCATTTTGCTCATTGTCAATAATATTGTAAATATAAAAAGCCGGATTTTCGCTTTCTTTGATAATATTATTTTTTTTAAACTTTAAATATTGCCTTTTAATAGCTTTGTATTTTTTTAAACCTTGCAGACGTTTTATGTAAGGTTTATACAAAATATTATTGAATGAGTAGGGATTTCGCCGGATAATACTGTTTATTTCACTGGCGGTTAATTCACAATCGTCTTCAGTAGGGAAAATGCAAACTTTATTTCTTAACGGATGAATAAGTTTGGCGGGTAAAACTTGTGCCATAATATATGTTTTATGGTTTTGCTTACGTTAATATCAAGAAGTCCGCGACTTTTAGCGTCAAAAATCGCGGACATTATTTTATTCAGATAAATCATGAATAACCAAACCACTACGGAGTTTGGGCTCAAACCAAGTCGTTTTTGGCGGCATAATATTACCGGTGTCAGCAATATTGATCAATTGCTTCATCGATACCGGATATAAGGCAAAAGCAACCGCATAATCGCCACTGTCAACCTTTTCTTTAAGAGCCGATAATCCGCGGATACCCCCTACAAAATCTATTCGCTTGCTGGTACGCAAATCTTTAATATCTAATAGTGGTTCTAAAATTTGTTTGGACAATACGCTGACATCCAATTGGTCAATCGGGTCATTGTCATCATAAGTGCCGGGTTTGGCCGTCAATTTATACCAATCGCCATCCAAGTACATCGAAAATTCATGCAGCTTACCCGGTTTATAAATTTCCGGACCCATTTTTTTAATTTCAAAACCGGCAGACAATTTTTTTAAAAATTCTTCCTTACTCAAACCGTTTAAGTCTTTGACCACACGGTTATAATCGATTATTTTTAATTGATTGTCCGGAAAATGAACGGCCATAAAATAATTATAAGCTTCGTTACCGGTATGATTGGGATTTTGGGCTTTTTTTTCTTGCATGATACGTGCGGCAGCTGCTGTTCTGTGATGTCCGTCAGCCACATAAGTATAAGGTACTTTTTCTTCAAAAAGTTTTTCTAAGGCCGCATTATCTTCTTCGCTTTCCACCACCCAAAAATGATGACCAAAACCATCTTCTGTTGTGAAATCATAAACGGGTTCATTATTTTTTACCACTTTTTCGACAATGGCATCAATTTCCGGTACAGCTTTATATGAGAAAAAAACCGGTTCAATATTGGCATTGAGATAACGCGTCAACACCATACGGTCTTCTTCTTTATCAGGACGGGTTAATTCGTGCTTTTTAATAATGCCATCAAAATAGTCTTGTGCTGCTGCCGTCCCTACAATACCATATTGGGTACGACCATCCATGGTTTGCGCATAGATATAATAATGGGGTTTTTCATCTTGCTTTAACCAGTTGTTTTCTTTAAATTTTTGGTAATTTTCTACGGCTTTTTTATAGACTTTTTCCGAATGACTGTCTATTTCTTCCGGAAAATCGATTTCAGCCCGGGTAATATGCAATAATGAGTATTCTTTTCCTTTGGCCATTTCGGCTGCTTCCTGTGTGTTCATCACATCATAGGGCAGGGCAGAAAGGTCTTTTGCAATATCTTTTGGAGGTCTAAATCCTTTAAAAGGTTTAATGGTTGCCATAATAATATCTTATTAGTAGTTAATTGTTTTTTAGTTTAGTTTGTAGGTTGTATTGCCGTTTTCAAAGTAATCGATTATTTGTTTAACGGCTGCCACACCGGCATTGATGTTAGCTTCGGCTGTTTGTGCACCCATTTTTTTGGGGGTAAAAAAGACACGTTCGCCAAAACGCTCTTCAAATTCGTCTTTTTTATCGGGGGCAATATCCGAAATGTATTTAAAATCGGGTCTTTCCTCCATTAATTTAATTAAACCGTCTTCGTCAATAATTTCTTTACGGGCCGTGTTGATTAAAACCGCATTTTCGGGCATTAATTTTAACAGGTCATAATTGATACTTTTGATGGTTTGCGGCGTAGCCGGGATATGCAAAGAGACATATTGACTGTTGCGATACATATCTTCGACTTCTTCATAATCTTTTATGCCGTCACGTTCTACTATTTCTGAGGATACATAAGGGTCATGTGCCACCACTTGCATGTCAAAACCTTTAGCAATACGGGCAACATTTTTGCCAA
The DNA here is from genome assembly GCA_026993355.1 of Flavobacteriales bacterium. Taxonomy (GTDB): domain Bacteria; phylum Bacteroidota; class Bacteroidia; order Flavobacteriales; family Flavobacteriaceae; genus WGBX01. Next base: position 22,624 of record JALWTX010000004.1, read on the forward strand.
CATTACCATACGCATGAATACCGATTGTTTTATCTTTCAGTTCAATACCCGGTTGGCCGTTAAAGCGGTTTCTGGCCATATAAACCATCATACCCAAGACTAATTCTGCTACAGCATTGGCATTTTGTCCGGGTGTGTTCATGACTACTATATTTTTTTCTGTAGCAGCCGGCAAATCAATATTATCATAACCGGCACCTGCTCTTACTACAATTTTAAGGTTTTTGGCAGCATTAAGAATTTCAGGCGTAACTTTATCACTCCGTACAATAAGTGCATCTGCATCTTGTACGGCTTTTTTTAATGTTTCAGTATCAGGATATTTTTCGAGCAACTGCATGTCATAACCGGCTTGTGTCAATAGCTCTTTCATTTGCGAAATAGCAGCCGGAGCAAAGGGTTTGACAGTGGCTATTAAAACTTTTTTCATAGATTAATTCATTTATTTTTTTAAGAAACTTGTTTTTCAAAATCTTGCATCGCTTTGACCAATGTTTCCACACTTTCTTTGGGCAAAGCATTATAAGTTGAGGCTCTGAAACCACCTACAGAACGGTGTCCTTTAATACCGACAATTCCACGTTGTGCGGCAAAATCCAAGAAATTTTGTTCATGTTGTTCATAGTCATCATTCATGACAAAAGTAATATTCATTAAAGAACGGTCTTCAGGATTAGGAACCGCTGCTGTAAAGAGCTTATTACGGTCAATCTCATCATATAAAATTTGTGCCTTTTCGATATTGCGTTGTTGGGCTGCTTCAACACCACCATTGTCTTTGAGCCATTGTAAGGTCTGTAAAGCAGAAAAAACGGCTAAAACAGGCGGCGTGTTAAACATCGAACCTTTATCAATATGGGTTTGATAATTGAGCATAGTTGGTATGTGCCGGTTCACTTTGCCTAATATGTCTTTTTTGATAATGACAAAAGTTGCACCTGCAGGTCCCAGATTTTTTTGCGCCCCTCCATATATTAGCGCATATTTTGACACATCAACCGGACGGCTGAAAATATCTGATGACATATCGGCGACCAAAGGAACCGGAGAGTCCAAGTCTTTTTTTATTTCGGTGCCGGCAATGGTGTTGTTGGTGGTAATATGAAAATAATCCGCGTCGGCAGGTATCACATAATCTTTAGGTATATAATTATAACCTTGATCTTTGCTACTGGCTACAATATCTACTTCACCAAAACCTTTGGCTTCTTTAATGGCTTTACTGCTCCATGCACCGGTATCCAAATAAGCAGCTTTTTTATTTAAAAGATTAAAAGGAATCATGGCAAATTGTGTGCTGGCACCTCCTTGAAGAAAAAGTACGGCATAGTCGTCCGGTATATTTAACAACTCTTTAAATAGTTGTTGTGCCTTTTCCATTACATTCACAAACTCCTTGCTACGATGCGAAATTTCTAATACGGAAAGCCCGGTTCCGGCAAAATCTTTAATTCCTTCAATGGTTTTATCTATGGTGTATTGCGGTAGAATACTGGGGCCTGCATAAAAATTGTGTTTTTTCATAATGATAAATTTTATTAAAGTAAATTTAAGTGTTAAAGCTTTTTAAAAACTGACTTTAATCAGCTTTTGTAATTTAATTTATATTTAATTCTTAAATTAATTAAGGTGTTCAATCCCATAAAAAATGCAAGATAATAACTAAGTATTAGTTAGCGAAAATTAAGTTGCAAAAAATAATTTAAATTTGCCATATTTTCTATTTATGAAAAAAAATATTCTTTTAGCGCTCTTATCCGGCATATTGTTTAGCCTTGGTTGGCCAACAGCCGGATTTCCCTTGTTTTTATTTTTTGCTTTTGTGCCGTTATTTTTTATGGAACAAGATTTTTTAAAAAATAAGTTACAAAAAGGCTTATTTTGGTATATTTACTTGGCATTTTTTATTTGGAATTTAACCCAAACCTGGTGGATTGTTAAAGCCACATTATTTGGGGGTGTTTTTGCCATTGTGGTAAATTCGTTATTGATGACGTTGGTCTTTTATATTTTTCATATAGTGCGCAAACGTTTGCCCGAAAAAATGGCACTTACTTTTTTTATTTTTTTATGGATTAGTTTTGAAAAGTTTCATTTGAATTGGGATTTTTCTTGGCCTTGGTTAAATCTGGGTAATGGTTTTTCTGAATGGCCCAAATGGATTCAATGGTATGAATATACCGGTGCTTTTGGCGGGGCATTGTGGCTTTTGCTTACCAATGTAATGATTTTCAGATGGTTGAATAGTTATTTAAGGACCAAAAACAAATATATCTTAATGGTGGGTGTTTTTAATACGCTTATTTATATTTTAGTGCCAATAGTCTTGTCGTTATATATTTACCATCATTATCATGAAAGAGGCTCATCGGTCAAGGTGTCTATTTTACAACCCAACTTAGATCCTTGGACAGAAAAATTTAAATATAATAATGTTCAACTGACCCAAAATCTTTTAGAAATTGCCAATCCGTCTGCTGATTTGATTATAGCGCCCGAAACAGCTATCTCAAGATATATTGAAATTAAACAATTTACTAATTCCCGGCCTTATTACATCTTAAAGCGTTTTGCACAGAAAAATCAGACAAATTTATTAACAGGTGTCGATTTTATTCATTGGTATAATTTCAAAGACAAAAATATACCTGCTACAGCCAATACAACAAGTAAGGGGCGCTATTTTGATATGTATAATTCGGCTGTGCTCATTTCACCGTTTGATACGGTGCAAATCTACCATAAATCCAAATTAGTAGTAGGGGCAGAATACACCCCTTTTCAGCGTTTTTTACAACCTTTAATAGGCGACTGGGTTACCAAAACCATTGGTGTCTCATTGGGGTCTAATGTAACACAAAAAGAACCTTCAGTTTTTAAAGTGCCGGGAACTCCTATAAAGGTAGCGCCAATCATTTGTTACGAAAGTGTGTATGGAGCCTATGTGGCCAGATATGTGCGTAAAGGTGCTAATTTATTGGCGGTTATAACCAATGATGGGTGGTGGGGCAATACACAAGGGCATCGACAACATTTGAGTATCGCACGCTTGCGTGCTATTGAAAACAGGCGGGATGTTGTACAGTCGGCCAATACAGGTATTTCAGCACATATTAATCAAAAAGGAGAAATTGTTCAGCAACTTGGCTACAATAAGCGCGGAAGTATTTTAGCAAAGGTGCATTTAAACGAAAAGTTGACTTTGTATAGCCAACAAGATGATTATATAGCAAGGGTAGCCATATTTATGGCCGTTTTACTTTTTTTATATACTTTTTCGCGAAAAAAAGTACGCTTATAAAATTGTTAATTATAATCATTTTAAATAATATATTTTTTTGTAATTTTGTTTACTTTATTAAAATAAAAAACCATGAGCAAAAAATTAAATAAAGAAACGATATTAGACTTATTAAAAAAAGTTAATATTCAAGGCAAAAATACTAATGTTGTTGAGGCCGGTGTGATCAAAGATGTCAAAACAAAATCTGATATTTTTGGTAAAAAAATTGAAATTGATACCATTATTGATTCGCCTGCTGTTCATATCCGTAAAAAGTTGGAAGACGACATTATGGAAGCATTGTCAAAAGATTTTGCCGATGTAGATACTAAAATCAACGTTAAGGTGGTTATTCCGGAAAGTGAAAAAGAAAAACCTCTTAAAAAGATTAAAAATATTATTGCCGTTGCCTCTGGTAAAGGTGGTGTTGGTAAATCTACAGTGACAGCTAATCTGGCAACTTCGTTAGCTAAAATGGGTTTTAAAGTCGGTATTTTAGACACCGATGTTTATGGTCCTTCCATTCCTATTATGTTCGGCACTTCCGGCGAAAGACCACGCGCTACAAAAGTGGGCGATAAGACCATGATTATCCCTATTGAGGCACACGGTGTTAAAAATATGTCCATTGGTTATTTTGCCCGTCCGGACCAAGCTGTTATTTGGCGGGGAAGTATGGCTAATTCGGCTATTAATCAAATGGTTTTTGATACCGATTGGGGCGACTTGGATTTCTTATTGATTGACTTACCTCCCGGAACCGGCGATATTCAACTTTCGGTTATGCAGGCCCTGCCGGTTACAGGTGCTGTAGTTGTTACAACACCGCAAAATGTGGCCATTGCTGATGTTAAAAAATCAGTCGATATGTTTAAAAATCCCACAATCAATGTACCTGTTTTAGGTATAGTCGAAAACATGTCTTATTTTACGCCGGAAGAATGTCCCGATAAAAAATATTATATTTTTGGAAAAGATGGTGGCAAACATTTGGGGGAGGATTTAGGCGTTGCTTTCTTAGGTGAAATTCCTTTGGTACAGAGTGTGCGCGAAGCCGGTGATGTTGGGCGTCCGGCGGCTTTGCAAGAAAATACACCAACCCAAAAAGCTTTTGAGCAAATAACCAAAAATGTGGTTGAGGAAACCATGAAGCGTAATGAAACTTTACCGCCGAGTGAAAAAATTAAAATTACCAATCAGGCCGGTTGTAGTGTTAAATAATCCTTTTATTTAAGGCACTAATTAATCATTGAGGATGGAAGATAAGGATAAATTAGCTAAACTAAATCAAGCTTTGGAAGAAATTCGCCCCTTTTTGCAAAAAGACGGGGGCGATATTTCTTTAATAGATTTTACAGGGAAAGAAGTGATCATCCAATTTGAAGGAAATTGTTATAATTGCAGAATAAATGATTTGACGTTAAATGTAGGCGTTACACAAATCATAAAAAAATATTTGCCTGAAGTAGAACAGGTGAAAAATATAGATTAACGATGAATAAAAGAGCAAAATTAGAAAAAGTTTTAGGTGATATTTTTTCTGATAAATTATTAGATAATTTAGCTAAACATGGAAGAATATATAAATTTGAAGAAGGAACACATATCATTTCTCGGGGGGATGAAATTGAAGATATTCCGATAGTTTTATCCGGAACAGCCAAAGTCGTCCGAACGGATGATAAAGGGGAGGAACATATCTTATTTTATCTAAACCCGACAGAAGCTTGCACCGCTACTTTTTCTATTTGTTCCGAATCAAAAAAAAGTGAAATTGATTTTATTTTGGAAACCGATGCTGAATTGTTGTTATATCCGGTAAAATTAATGGATCAGTTAACCAAAGAATTTCCCAGTTGGCGGTATTATGTTTGTCGTAATTATAACAACCGGATGAAAGAGTTTTTAGAAACTATGGATACGATTGCCTTTATGAAAATGGATGAGCGAATTTTGAAATATCTTCAAAAAGCTTCAGAAGCTTTAAAAACGAGTGTTATTCCGGTTACACATCAAGAAATAGCCAATGATTTATCTACCTCGCGTGTGGTTGTTTCGAGATTGTTAAAACAGTTGGAAAGAGAAGGAAAAATTAAACTGAGAAGAAATCGTATCGAACTCTTGTAAAATGAATGGAAAAAAAAATGCGGCTATTAAGCCGCTATTTTTTATTATTTACTATTTGTCTCGTCCTGAAATAGCGTTACACAAAAAAAGAAGTGTAATGAAAGAAAAAGACAAAAGCGTTTACGTTAAACGCACACAGAAGGATTATAGTTTATCCTTAAAATTACAAATTGTAAAGGAA
>JALWTX010000005.1 GCA_026993355.1 Flavobacteriales bacterium
TCATCTAACATAAAAAACATCTCTTTTTAGAGGTGTTTTTTTATCTCACCTGGCAAAAATGTTAAATTATTAATGTTATTTTCTTATTATTGCAAATAAATTCTTATTTTACAAAATGATATTATGAATAGATTATTATTGCTAGGTGAAAAGTTTCCCACAATCAAAGTTCAAACAACTAAAGGAGAAATTGTTTTGCCGGACAATTATGAAGATAAATGGTTTGTATTATTTAGTCATCCGGCAGATTTCACACCGGTTTGTGTAACAGAATTTGTGGCTTTTGCCAAAAAATATGAGACTTTTAAAAAACTGAATATTGAATTAATCGGTTTGTCGGTAGATCAAGTTTTCTCACATATTAAATGGGTGGAATGGATTAAAGAGATATTTAATGTAGATATTCCTTTCCCTATTATTGAAGATGGTGGCGAAGTTGTTTCAAAAATTTTAGGCATGATTCATCCCGACAAAACCAATAGTCAAACGGTCCGAGCAGTTTTTGTAGTTGATCCATATGGTATACTAAGACTCAGTTTTTATTATCCACAAGAAATAGGCCGTAATATGGATGAAATTTTACGTGCCATCAAAGCCATGAAAGTAACCGATACCTATCAAGTTGCGGCGCCTGAAAATTGGCCTTATAACAAATTAATAGGAAGTGATTTGATTTTGCCACCTGCTGATACCATAGCCGATGCCATGTCAAGGCAACAAGAGGAGGCATGTTTTGATTGGTGGTTTTGTTACCGGCAATGGATTAATAATTTTGATGAAATATAACCTTTTGATATGTAATGCTTGTAACTTATAAGTAAAACTTATTGATATATAAAAATGTTTTAACAAAAACACTTTACTTCGGCTGTAAATTAATGTATATTTGTAGTATAAATATTTAAAAAATAGAGAATTATGGAAGATATAACAAGAATGCCCTTATTAGGCGAAAAATTTCCCGAAGTAAAAGTGCAAACCACACATGGTCCCATGACTTTACCCAATGATTATGAAGGTAAATGGTTTGTGTTGTTTAGTCATCCGGCAGATTTCACGCCGGTTTGTACCACCGAATTTGTTGCTTTTGCCCAAAAAGCGGATGAGTTTAAGAAAATGGGTGTCGAATTAATCGGCTTATCGGTTGATCAAGTTTTTTCGCATATTAAATGGGTTGAGTGGATCAAAGATAACTTAAATGTTGAAATACCTTTCCCGGTAATTGCCGACAGTGCTGAAGGTGTTTCTAAAGCTTTAGGTATGATCCATCCTTCAAAATCCAGCAGTAATACGGTTCGCGCCGTGTTTGTGGTTGATCCGAAAGGAAATTTGCGTTTAATGATTTATTATCCCCAAGAAATCGGTCGTAATGTTGACGAAATTATCAGAGCTGTGAAAGCTTTACAAGTTTCTGACAAATTTGGCGTAGCCACACCCGAAAACTGGCCTAACAATGATTTAATTGGTGACCATGTGATTATTCCACCGGCAACCAATGTTGAAGAAGCCGAAAAACGTAAAGGTAAAGAAGGTTGCTTTGATTGGTGGTTCTGTCATAAAGAACTGTAATTTTTACGGTACATACAAACAAACCCTAAAGGGAGGCCAGTAGCCTCCTTTTTTATTATTACAGCTCTGCAATGTCAAATGAAAAAATAGTTTATTTTTGCACTTTAATACAATTTTTTAATTATGCGAATCTTAACGGGCATACAAAGTACCGGAACCCCACATTTAGGAAATATCTTGGGTGCTATTATCCCGGCTATTGAACAAGCCGAAAATCCGGAAAATGAATCTTTTTTGTTTATTGCAGACTTGCATTCATTGACGCAAATTAAAAACCCGGAAGAATTAAGAGAAAACACCTATAGTACGGCTGCTACGTGGTTGGCATTTGGGTTGGATATCAATAAAACAGTTTTTTACCGGCAATCTGATGTGCCGCAAGTTACGGAGTTAACATGGTATTTAAGTACTTTTTTTCCTTACCAACGTTTAACCTTAGCGCATTCTTTTAAAGATAAAGCAGACAGATTAAGTGATATTAATACAGGTTTATTTACTTACCCTATGCTGATGGCTGCTGATATTCTGTTATATGATGCGGAAGTGGTCCCCGTCGGTAAAGACCAAAAACAACATTTGGAAATGACACGGGACGTTGCGCAACGTTTTAATCGTCAAATGGGTGAAACTTTTGTCGTTCCGGAAATTGCTTTAAAAGAAGAAACCATGTATGTTCCCGGCACCGATGGACAAAAAATGAGTAAATCAAGAAATAATATTATTAATATATTTTTGCCGGAGAAAAAATTGCGTAAGCAGATTATGAAAATTGTGACCGACAGTACGCCTTTGGAAGAACCGAAAAATCCGGATACCGATAATGTTTTTGCGTTATACAAACTATTGGCTACCCCAGAGCAAACTGAAGAACTACGTCAAAAATATTTGGCCGGTAATTTTGGTTATGGTCATGCCAAGCAAGCCTTGTATGAACTGATTTTGGAAAAATTTGCCAAAGAAAGAGAGCGTTATAATTATTTTATGGATAACAAAGAAGAAATAGATAAAGCTTTGACGCAAGGTGCACAAAAAGCTGAAGTTGTCGCCAATGCCGTGCTAAATAGAACTAGACAAAAATTGGGTTTTAACCCACGTTAATTATGGTTATTATTACCTTACAAAGAAAAAAATGCATAGGTTGCAATTATTGTGTGGAGGTAGCACCAGCACAATTTCAAATGTCCAAAAAAGACGGAAAAAGTATTTTGCTGAAATCATATGAGCGGAAAGGTTTTTTTACCCTTAAAGAGCCTGATAATGCGGTATATGAACAAGTGCAAAAAGCAGCGGATTTATGTCCTGCTAAAATAATTTCAGTAAAAATAAAATAAATTAATATGTCCAAAATACTAGCGGTTGGTTCTTTAGCTTTCGATGAAATTATAACACCATTTGGTCATTCCGGAAAAACACTCGGTGGTTCAGCTTCTTATATTGCTTTGGCGGCTCAAAAATTGGTTGATAAAATAGGTGTTGTTTCTGTGGTGGGTGAAGATTTTCCCGATAAATTTTTGTCAAAATTTACCCGCCGTCAAATAGATATTTCAGGTGTAGAAAGACGTAAAGGTGAAAAGACCTTTTACTGGAAAGGGCGCTATCATAATGATTTAAATCGTCGTGATACTTTAGCCACAGAAGTTAATTGCTTAGCCAATTTTAAGCCGGTGGTACCCGAAGCTTACAAAGATGCCGATTTTTTAATGCTGGGAAATTTACATCCCGCCATTCAACAATCGGTGATAGACCAAATGACAGCCCGGCCGAAATTAATTGCCCTTGACACCATGAATTTTTGGATGGATACGGCTTGGGATGATTTGATGACTGTCTTAAAAAATATCGATATTCTTATCATCAATGACGAAGAAGCCCGTCAGTTGAGCAAAGATTATTCTTTGGTACGTGCCGCCAAAACTATTCAAGCTATGGGACCTAAATATTTGATCATCAAAAAAGGGGAACACGGCGCATTGCTCTTCCATGGCAAAAATATCTTTTTTGCTCCGGCACTGCCTCTGGAAGAAGTCTTTGACCCGACCGGTGCCGGCGACACCTTTGCCGGTGGTTTTATTGGTAAATTGGCACAACTCGAAGACGTCAGTTTTAACGCGATGAAAAACGCTGTTATCTGCGGTTCCAATCTCGCTTCGTTTACGGTAGAAAAATTCGGCACCGAACGTTTGGAAACTTTAACCAAACCTGAAATTAAAAACCGTCTGCAAGATTTTATCAATTTAACGCAGTTTGAGATTGAGTTGGTTTAAATTAAGCTTGGGACTATTATCATTAATTGTCATAGCCTGTAACAGCAACACTTCTCATTATCACATCGTGCCACATAAACCCGAACAAGAAGGTGTGTTGCCGGGGCAATATATCCCATATTTTGAATTGCCGGACAGTACGGGAAGAATAATATCGGTTGAAGCAGGAATGGGTAAAGCGACTATCATAGATTTCTGGGCATCGTGGTGCCGGCCTTGTCGTGAAGCGGCTAATCCGGCGTATCTGAAACTATATAAAAAGTTTCACTCACAGGGTTTAAATATTATCGGGGTTTCTACTGACCGGCATATGTTTTTTTGGAAAAAAGCCTTGATACAAGACAGCTTGCCGTGGCTACAACTTATTGACAGTAGCCGTCAAATTCTTAAAAAATATAAAGTTAACAGGTTGCCAACAATGTATCTAATTGATAAAGATGGAAGAGTCGTATGGAAAAACCTATGGGGTGATATTTTATTGAAGAATATAGACAGTTTATTAAATCTTTAGCATGGGTTAATAAAAAAATCCCGGTTTAGTAAAACCGGGGGTTTTGGTGAAAAGGAGTTAATATTATCCTTTGTATTTTATTTTTCTGATTCTTAAACTTTGCGGCGTAATTTCTAAAAATTCATCATCACGGATATATTCCATGGCTTCTTCTAATGAGAATTGAATTTTAGGCGCAATCTTCATGCTTTCATCAGTCCCTGACGCCCGCATATTGGTGATTTTTTTCCCTTTCGTCAGGTTTGCCGGCAAATCATTGTCACGGGTATGTTCGCCTACCACTTGTCCGATATAGACTTCGTCGCCCGGCTCTACAAAAAAGCGGCCACGGTCTTGTAAGCGGTCTAATGAGTAAGCCGATACTTTTCCGGCATCCATTGAAATGATTGCCCCTTTATTTTTTTCAGAAATTTCGCCTTTGAACGGCGCATATTCTCTAAACCGGTGGTTCATGACAGCCGTACCGGCGGTGGCTGTTAATATGCTGTTTCGTAAGCCTATTAAACCACGAGATGTAATGTCAAATTCAAGATGCATCACATCGCCTTTGGGTTCCATGGCAAGCAGGTCACCTTTACGGCCCGAGACCAATTCTATTACTTTACCGCTATATTCTTCAGGAACATCAATAACCAAAGTTTCGTATGGTTCATGTTTTTTTCCATCAATTTCTTTTATTAAAACTTGTGGTTTCCCGACTTGTAACTCATAACCTTCGCGGCGCATGGTTTCAATTAGGACGGACAAATGTAAAATACCACGCCCGTAAACATTAAATTTGTCTTCGGTATCGGTTTCTTCTACCCTCAGTGCCAAGTTTTTTTCGGTTTCTTTCATTAAACGGTCGCGTAAATGTCGTGATGTAACATACTTGCCTTCTTTACCAAAGAAAGGAGAGTTGTTAATGGTAAATAACATGCTCATCGTTGGTTCGTCAATGGCAATACGTTCTAAGGCTTCCGGATGTTCGGTATCGGTAATGGTGTCGCCGATTTCAAAATCGTTTAACCCGACTATGGCACAGATATCGCCACTTCTGACACTTTCGACTTTTTCTTTTCCTAAGCCGGTAAAAACAAATAATTCTTTGATTCTGGATTTTTTTGGTGGGTGGTCTTTACTTAGCAACAAAACTTCTTCGCCCTGTTTTACCGTGCCTCTAAACACGCGGCCTATCGCAATACGGCCTACAAAATTGGAATAATCCAACGAGGTTATTTGCATTTGGAGCGGCCCTTCGTTGTGCGGTGCTTCGGGTATATGTTCTATAATGGCATCTAATAATGGTTTGACACTGCCGGTAGGTTCGGTCCAGCCTTCGGTGCTCATCCAGCCTTGTTTGGCAGAGCCGTAAACAGTAGGGAAATCCAACTGGTCTTCGGTTGCACCCAAATTGTACATCAAGTCAAAAATTTGTTCTTGTACTTCATCGGGTTTGCAATTTTCTTTGTCAACTTTATTGATAACCACAATGGGTTTTAAGCCCAATGAAATGGCTTTGCCCAATACAAACCGTGTTTGCGGCATGGCGCCTTCAAATGCATCGACTAACAGCAAAACGCCATCGGCCATTTTTAAGACGCGTTCAACCTCACCTCCAAAATCGGCGTGACCAGGGGTGTCAATAATGTTGATTTTAGTACCGTTATAGTCAACGGATACATTTTTGGATAAAATGGTAATACCGCGTTCGCGTTCCAAATCATTGGAATCGAGTAAAAGATCTTTATGCTCTTTTCTTTCGTCTAAAAGATTACTTTCTTGGATGATTTTGTCGACCAAGGTCGTTTTTCCGTGGTCAACGTGGGCAATAATTGCAATGTTTCTGATTGATTTCATATTATACTAACTTGTCCGGAAAGTGCCGGACTTTCTCATTTAATTAAGCGGCAAAGATACGGATTTAATTCGTTGCGGCCTGATATTTTTTTGATTGATTTTAATTAGAAAAATAGACGATAATTATTTAATTTTAAGAAGTTTAAAATCGAATTTATATTGTAAATAAAGTCCTGTGGCATAATCAAATTGATGATATAAGCTTGTGGAATAATAGGCGGTTTGAATGGATGAGCGGTTGAGTTGGTAATACATATCTAACACAAAAGCTCCCCACAAGTTCTTAAAAATTTCTTTTTTATACATAGTTTGCCAAGTGAGTAATTGACGTCGTGGTTCTGTATAGTTTTTAAATATGCTGACCGGTTGACCGTTTGTGTCCAAAAATTTTTCGACCCGGTAACTTATGCTTTGATAAACCGGATTGCCCTTTGGCGCAACAAAATGATGCCCTTGCCAATATCCCAAAGCACTTTGCCAGTTTTTTTGCTGTATTAAAATTTGAATTTGTTGACCATAACCTTGTTTGAAATGTAATTCTTCCGTATTATCCGAATTTATTTGTTGGCCGAAATACATATATTTAAGACCGGCCAAAAAGTTACCTATATGTTTTTGCAGTGCTATGCCGGCAGCGTAATTGAGAATGACCATGGCATTGTTATGAAGAGTTTGTCCTTGCTGCCTAACATTTATTTGTCCGCCCCGGTGCATGATATATAATCGTAATGGTAAGGAAATATTCCAATTCTTAAAATGGTTTTGATAAGTGGTTGATTGACCGAAATTCAGCCGTTCTCTTGTATTATCTCCTTTAAAAATAAAATGTTCCCATTGCAACCACGTATCTGTTTGCCAATGCTCATTTTTAAAACGGTGTTGTAAACCGTTTTCAATATGCCGTGTGTCTAAATATCGCTCAAAATCGTATAAAATATCGCTAAAATAATGATTGTCCGTGGTGTTTAACTTTCCAAAATAAAAGGTGCTATTTCCTTTATAAATTTCCAAACCTAAGTAGGGGACAGGTTTTTCAAAAGTTTCCAATCCCATGTATTTTTGAAATTGTCCGCCTATATAAAGTTTATAATTTGGCGATGTTTGGAGGACTGCCCTCACATTTAGTTGATGTCCTAAGAGGGTGTAACCATCGGCAACTAAATTAAAATATTCATTGTTTTTGACAAAACCCAAGTAATTAATTTTGAGATTTAAGGCAGATAAAGCACTGTCTTTTTGTGCTGTAGCAGGCGTCTCAAAGAGTTGTGTAACTTGTGCTTGACCGGAAACACTCAAGTAACAGATGATGATTAATAGAATTTTTTTCATGCTCAAAAATAAATACGGATAAAGGGGACAAAGGCATCTTGATAAATGCTGGTTGCCGGTTTGTATAAAAAGTTATATTTAAAGCCTAAAACGACCGGTCCGAAATGGTACCCAAGGCCGCCAAATAATGCCGGTGACCAAAATTTTGTGATAATATTGTTATAATTTTTTTTAATATATAAATTTTCGTATTCTATTGAAGTTTCTAAATATTTAACAGGATTATAAAGCAATAAAGTGTTGTATCCTAATATATGATAACGGAAATTAACGCCGTAATAAGCCTTGTTCGATTTTAAATAAGTGTATTGTACGCCGACGCCTACTTTGACATTTTTCCTAAAATGATACAAAATACCCGGTTGTAAACTCAAATAAGTATAACCTGTCCCTAGATTTAAACCGAATCCTCCGTAAAAACCTATTTTTTTATCTTTTTGTTGGGCATGAACATTAGTACTGCAACTGAGGATAAGTCCTATAACTAAATAGAAAATAATTTTTTTCATTTTACATGATTTATAAATATCAAATTTACATAAAAAGTTTAGCAAAAACTTAAGAAGATTTTTTTTAAAAGATTTGTTCAAATTTATTATACTTTTGTAGCGGTATACAAAACACCAAAATTATAATCAAATAAAATGAAATATTATTTTTCTATTCTTCTTGTTTTGCTTTCTTTTTTGGGTTCTGCACAAAAAAAACATTATTTTGAAGCCAATGTCGATCTGTCTGCACCGCAAACCAAAAATTATTTTTATAATAATGCAGACTATTCCATTAATTGGGTTTCGATAAAAGAGCAAGGATTTTTGTTAAATGATTATGGCTTAAATTTTAGTTATAATTATTTAATATTCAAACGTTTGAGTGTTGGAACACTTACCGGTATTTATTCGGATACCAAACAAAAATTTACACATATAAGATTAGGTGGCTTACTCAGATTTTTTTATGTAAAAAATAAAATGCATAATTTCAGCTTGAAATTAGGTCAAAATATTGCTTTGGATAAGCAGAAGTTTAAAATGGGTGTCAATTTTAAAATTGGGCTGGGGTTTCCTATTTATGAACTAACGGAGAATAAACACATCATGTTAGACCTATTTTGGGAACAAAATTTTTATGAATTGGATGGTGCTGACAAACTTTTAGGTTTAAGTGATGAAATTCCACGCGCATTGGTGATCCATGCTTATGGCTTAAGTTTTAATTTGTTATTTTAGCACTTTATATTTCTTATGTTAAAATAATAATTGTCCATAGAAAAATGTAAGAAGAACAGAAGTATAAGTAGCTTTTTCTTGTGAGGTTCTTGCAAATGAACTCTATTTTATTAATACCAATATGTGTAAGTAAACAAGGCTCAATTATACCTTTTAAAAATATAGCTGTTATTTAATGCCCTACAAAATTTAATATTGTAAACTATCTAAAAAAATGCCCCAAAGAAAACGACACCATATTCCAACCCTCAACAAAGGCATCAGGATGTTCAATAGCATCGGCTATGGCAAAAGCTATCAAATAGGCTATGGCTGTTTGTAAACACTTTTTTGATTTCATAAGTTTTTCTTTTTAAATTTATTTAATGAATAGCGCATCTGTAACGCCGTTGATAAAACCATTGATATCGTTTAAGACGGTATAGACAGCCAAAACTGCCAAAATAATAGCGACAAATGTTGATTTGTTTAAACAGATTTTATTTTTCATAATTAATCTTATTTGTGAATGAAAATTTATCGAACTTGATTTTTATAAGCATGCATCCCATCCACCAATCCTTCATAAAAATCTTTCCAATAAATGACCAGATATATCAAGAATATAGTGAACAAAATAAAAGCTATTTTTTTCTTTGAAACAGTCATAATTTATTTTTTAGTTCAAAAATTATACATGGGCTGTTATGCGCCACCGGTTAAACCTAAAATAAAATCATCCCAATTTCTTAAAATGACAAAAATTACCATAACTACTAAAACATAAAACCATTTGATAGTATTCATTTTGATAAAATTCATTTTTAATTGGCAAAAAATTATTTTTAGACAAAGTAAATAAAAAAATAATTCTAACAAAATTTTTAATGTTAGTTAGAAAATATCATAGTTAGGTTTTTTTATGCTGGCTCCTGTTTTCGCCACTTTTATTTTGTTTAAAAAATAAACAACTGATATTGTGCAAATTAACTATTGTATTTTTGATTTTTTGGTATCCTAGATATGTTTTTTTTAGAAAAGAATAATTATTTATTGAGAATCTTATATCGCCAGACTTTCCGTAAAAGAACGGTAAATTGTGGTCATTACCCCCGCCATACGAAGGTTTTTCGTAAATTTCAAGTTTTTCGGACGTTAAAAACAATCTGCTGTTCGAGCTAAACCAAAGATTTTATAAAAAGCTTATTTCTCAATAAATTCGAAGTTTGATTAAGGATATAAAGCTCGTGCGAGTTCAGATTGTTTAGGTAGAAAAACGTAAGAAATTAGGAAAAGTTTCGTAAGGCTAGTCTTTTTAGTTACTTTTTTCGACGATGGAAAAAAGTAATGGTAAAATTGTTTATTATTAGGTGTCCCAGTGGCGAAAACAGGAAAAAAAATTCTAACAAAATTTTTAATGTTAGTTAGAAAATATCATAGTTAGGTTTTTTTATGCTGGCTTTGTTTAATTTTTTAAAACACTTTTGTTTCATCTGTATATTTTTAATAATTTTAGCCTCTTAAAACCGCTCTGTGAGTTTAGTTAAAAGATTTGCCAAAGATACCGCCATTTACGGCATTGCAGCCGTGTTGCCCAAGCTGATTAATGTGTTGTTGGTCAGGTTGCACACCGGTATTTTAGATCCAAAGGCTTATTCTGACAATACACAATTTTATATTTATGCTACTTATTTTAATGTCTTACTGACGCTGGGCATGGAAACAGCATTTTTCCGGTTTTTTACCAAATACAAAGACAATTCTAAGGTAGCACAAACGGCTTTTACAACGATATTGCTCAACAGTCTGTTCTTTTTAACGCTTTTTTTACTTTTTTCGGACGGCATATCCCGTTTTTTGGACATTCCAAAGACTTATTTTCAAATTTTAATCAGCATTTTGATTTTAGATACTTTGGTGGTGATTCCTTATGCCTATTTGCGCGTGACCCATCAGCCGGTCAAATTTGCTTTTTACCGCTTGTTTAACATCACGGTTTATGCTGTTTTGAATGTGCTGTTTTTATGGTGGTTGCCCAAATTGATCACAGCCGGTAGTTTAAGTAAGGATATGGCAGATTTATATAATGAACATCCGAAAGTAATTTATATTTTTATTGCCAATCTTATCGCCAGCTTTTTGACTTTTATCTTGTTTTTGCCGGTTTTAAAACGTTTTAAACTTGGCATCGATAAAGCATTGCTAAAAAAGATGTTAGCTTACGGCATTCCTATTATGATTGCCGGTTTGGCTTACGCCACCAACGAAAATCTGGACAAACTCCTGCTCGGGCGATTGCTCGACAAGGAAACCATGGGTATTTACGCGGCGGTTTACAAAATAGGCGTGTTAATGTCCTTGTATGTAACGGCATTTCGTTTGGGGGCTGAACCTTATTTTTTTAGTCAGCACAAAGCAAGCAATGCCAAAGAACAATATGCACATATTCTGCTTTGGTTCACCATTTTAGGGGCGGTTTTTATGGTCGCCGTAATGACCTTTTTAGACCTCATCGTGCATCTGTTAATCGGACAAGCGGTTTACCTGAAAGCCCTAAATATTGTTCCGGTTATTTTAACGGCTTATCTGTTATTTGGCATTTACAACAATCTTTCGGTATGGTATAAACTAACCGACCGCACGCGCTATGCGATGCTTTTGTCCATTATGGGTGCAATCATAACGATTGTTTTTAATATCATCATGATTCCGAAAATCGGCTATATGGCCTCGGCGTGGGCTACCTTGGCAGCTTATGGCAGTATGAGTTTTTTATCTTTTTTTCTAGGACGACAATACTATCGTGTGCCATATGAAAGTTGGAAAATAATTTTTTATGTATTGTCTTCCGCCTTGACAGGTTTTGTTATATTTAAATATTTTTACGACAATTATCCGGTTAAAATTCTTTTGTTGTTGTTATACATTATATTAATAGTAATTTTGGAACGAAAAAATATTTTAAAACTAAAAAGAAGTTGACAACTAAGACCTGTTAGGTTTCTTAAACCTGATAGGTCTATAAATTAAGCTATGACGAAGATATCTATGTATTAATAAAAGACCTAGCAGGTTAGAAAAACCTACTAGGTCAGAAAAAATGAAAAAGCATGAAAAAAGTCGCCGTAATCATGGGAGGTTATTCTTCCGAATATGATATTTCTTTAAAAAGCGGGCAAACGGTTATAGACCATTTGCCCAAAGACCGGTATGAAACTTTCGCCGTACATATTCGTCCTGACAAATGGGTGGTGGTAACGGAAAAAAGCGAATATCCCATAGACAAAAATGATTTTTCGTTTCAACAAGACGGTCAAAACATCAAATTTGATGTCGTATTCAATGCCATACACGGACATCCGGGAGAAGATGGCGCTATTTTGTCTTACTTTGAGATGCTCGGTATTCCGCATACGTCAGCCAGTTTTGATAAAATGGCGCTGGCTTTTAACAAAAAAAATACGCTGGCAGTTGTGCGGAGCTACGGCATACCAACGGCAAAATCGATATTTTTGCATCAACAAGACGCCCTTGATTTAGACGAAGTGATAAACCAAATAGGCTTGCCGTGTTTTGTTAAGCCCAATCGTGCCGGGTCCAGCTATGGCATCAGCAAGGTTTATCATAAAAAAGACTTATTGCCGGCTATTCAAAAAGCTTTTAAAGAAGATAAGGAAATTATCATTGAATCATTTCTGGAAGGTCGCGAATTATCTATCGGGGTGATTAAATACCAAGGAAAAATTAAAGTCTTGCCTATTACGGAAATTATCAGCGAAAACGATTTTTTTGACTACGAAGCTAAATATCTTGGCAAATCACAAGAAATTACCCCAGCAGATTTACCGGCAGATATTGCTGAACGGGCTAGACAAACCGCTGCCCGGGTTTACGAAATTTTAGATTTGAACGGTGTATCCCGAGCCGAATATATTTTAGTCGACGGCGAACCGAATTTTTTAGAAATCAATATGGTGCCGGGCTTAACGGCGGCGTCTATCTTTCCGCAGCAAGCTATGGCTGCCGGGTTGAGTTTGTCCGAGCTTTTTGCCAATGCCGTGGAGATGGCACGCTAAACAGAACGGTTGCTGTCTTTAATTACCATAAATGTCGATATAATTGGTAAAGCGTCTGATTTTTTTCTCCGGTGTTTGGTCGTCAATGCTAAAATAGTCTTCCAATTCTTCTTTGCTAAAATCAAAGAAACTCATATAGTAATCTTCAAGCGTGTTAAAACCTTTGTATTCTAAAAAGCCTTCTAAGTATTTTTGGGCTTGTTTGGCACCGGTATGATTTTCAATATCTTTCAATATTTTATACAACTTTAAAATCTGGTATTTCATATCTTCAATCGTGCCGTTTAGTTTCTTGCTCGGTAATGGTTTACGTCTGGTAATAAAGGCTTCGAAACTACCGTCGGGTTTGTAGGATGGTTTATAATGTGTAAAGGCCCAAAAATAATCATTGTATTTGGTTTTGTGTTTTAATACGGCTATGCCTTCTTTATAATCCATAATGAAACTACCAATTGTATCATGAATTAAATCCGGCATGTCATCATGGCAAATGATTCTGGGGGGCTGAGTAACAAATTCCGTGAGCTGGTAGCCAAGCATGTTCAAAATGTAATCATTTGCATACTCAATTTTGTTATTTAAGTTAATTTTAACCGTAGCCGTTTTTCTAATATCCAGAAATAATTCTTTATTCATAGGAAATTATTTTTTTGCTAAATTATAAAAAAAATATTTTAAAATTAGCAAAAGTGTTAAATAAATGTGATAATTGTAACAAAGATTTCTTAAAAAGTTAAATTATTTCGAATTTTTTTCCCGGCAAGGCATTTAAAATATTTTTTAATTCCATTTCTAACAAAATTTGTGCTGTTTTAGAAACCGGCATTGATAAATTAAGAGCAATATCATCTAATAGACTGGCGCCATTTTCTTGTAAAAATTGTATGATATTTTGTTCTTCAGGGCTCAAATCCACAAATAAATTCATTTGTTTTGGGGGTGTTTTTTTAATAGTTGTTTGCCATTGCAAATTGTCTATAAGGTCTTGTGCACAAGTAAGTAATGCCGCTTTATTGCGTTTGATCAAATTGTTACAGCCTTTGCTATATGTATCAGTTATGCGTCCGGGAACAGCAAAAACATCGCGGTTGTAAGAGTTGGCTATATCGGCCGTGACCAATGAGCCGCCTTTTTCGGCAGATTCAATAATAATAACAGCTTCAGACATGCCGGCAACAATACGGTTGCGTTTTAAAAAATTGTTACGATCTACCGGGTCGGTATGCCAAAATTCGGAAATTAAACCGCCGTTTTCCAACATTTGACGGGCTATTTTTTGATGAACAGCCGGGTAGATGCGTTGGAAGCCGTGTCCTAAAACGGCTATCGTGGGTAAATCATTTTTTAAGGCTTGTACATGTGCTTCTATATCTACACCATATGCAAGTCCGCTGACAATTAACGGATTAAAAGGTTTTAAGGCGCTAATTATATCGCCAACAGCGCGCTTGCCATATGTCGTCATATTACGCGTGCCGACTATGCTGATCATTTTTTGGTGGTTTAAGCCGGCTTTTCCTTTATAAAAAAATAATATCGGGCCATCCGGTGCGTGCTGCAGTCTGTAAGGATAATCTTTGTCAAAAATACTGACGGCCTTAATGCCGTTTTGTTGTATATATTGAAGTTCATTTTCGACACGACGCCAGTCATTGAACTGTTTCAAATTCCGGATCATTATTTTGCCAATATCCATTAGGTCGATTTCATTTTGTTTGGCAGCTTCAAAAACAGCTTTAGCCGACCCAAAATGTCGCAGCAATTTTTTAGCTGAAATATCGCCTATGTTTTTGACTTTTTGTAAGGCCAATAAATAAAAAATTTCTTCAAGATTCATACGTAAAATTTACTATTTTTAAAAAAATAAATATAATCAATTTAAGCTAATCAATTTTTTAATTATTAAAAGTTGTTTCAATTTAAAAAATCATAAAAATGAAATATATTTTTAGTTTTATTTTTTACTTTTTCATCATAGTTGCCCAGTCCCAAAATCCTTATTTTGAGATTAGCAAACAAATGGAAATTTACAATGACGTACTCCTTAAACTCAGTACCAATTATATTGATGAGTTAAATATGGGTGATTTGATGCAAAAAAACACCAAACAATTACTCAATGGGTTGGATCGTTTTACGACTTTTTACGATGAGCAAAGTATTTTGAATCAGAAAATGCGTCAAGAAGGACATTTTGGCGGTTTGGGTATCAAAATAAGACCAATGGATAAAGCCATTATTATTACGGACATTTTGCCCGGCACACCGGCTGAAAGGGAGTTGAAAATAGGAGATCATATTGTTGCGATAAATGGGAAAAAATTGGCTGATTTATCTAAAAAAGTAGCGGTAAATTTATTAAATGGCCCGGCTGGCAGTAAAGTGACTTTAACTATAAATCGTCATGGAAAAGAAATTAAAAAAAGCATGCATCGTGCCGATGTGGCTTTAAATGCTGTCACAGGTCAATATTTAGATGGGGACATTGGCTACATCCAATTGGCAAAATTTAATGCCAAAGCTGCACAACAAGTAAAAAAATCTTTGTTGGATTTAAAACAAAAAGGCGCGAAAAAATTGATTATTGATTTGCGTAATAATCCGGGCGGTTTATTATTTGAAGTGATTAAAATTGTCAATTTCTTTATTTCCCAGGGTAAAATAGTTGTAACAACTAAGGGCCGTTTTGATAAATACAATAAAACTTACCGGACACGTAACCCTTCCGTGGATGAAGAAATACCCATCGTTATTTTGGTTAATAATCATTCTGCTTCGGCTTCCGAAATTTTATCGGGGAGTTTGCAAGACTATGACCGCGCGGTTGTTATGGGTGACACAACTTATGGTAAAGGTTTGGTACAACGTACCTTTAAACTGAAATATGGTACCTATATGAAGCAGACTATTTCAAAATACTATATTCCTTCCGGTCGTCTTATTCAAAAAATTGATTATTGGCATCGAGATAAAAACGGCAAACCTTTACTGATGCGTGATAACTTGGCTGAAAAAGATTACAAAACGGCACATGGCAGAATAGTCCATAATTTGGGCGGTGTAGTCCCGGATATTGTTTTGACGTCATTTCCCAATCATGCAGCCTTAAAGGATTTAATCAACAAAGGAATACTTTTTGATTTTGTGACAGATTGGATAGACAAACAAAACCGGGTGCCAAAAAATATGGCTGCAGTTCATTTAACAGATGCTGATTTTGAACAATTCATGCAATATCTTGATAAAAATAACCAAAAGCCCCAAACAAGTGATCAAAAACTTTTAAAATCGGCTTACCAAAAAGCCAAGAAAAATAAGCAACCGGCAAAGATCTTAAATCAATACCAAAAATTAATGGCCGCTTATGATGTGTACAATATACAAAGCATAAGAAATTATAAACAGTTTATTTTAAACACCTTACAACAAGATATTGTTAACCGTTATTTTGGTAAAGATAGTTTGATAAAGTACCGTTTAAAAACAGATCCATTGCTTTTAAAAGCCAAAGCTATTTTAAATAAGCCGGAAACTTATCATCAAATTTTAAAAAACTAAGATTTACCAAGTGGAATTTTAAAAATACGCGATTTTTTAAAATTGCGTTTAAAATAATAACGGTATAAATATTCTATCAAAAAGGCTGCTGCG
Organism: Flavobacteriales bacterium; assembly: GCA_026993355.1. GTDB lineage: Bacteria > Bacteroidota > Bacteroidia > Flavobacteriales > Flavobacteriaceae > WGBX01. The sequence continues at coordinate 16,448 of JALWTX010000005.1, forward strand.
AATATCAACCAGCTGGCGGCAAATGCATCTTTTTGCGTTTGCCATTGATAACGCATCAGGGCAAGAAAAACAAAACTCAAAATAGCAAGATTTAAACCGATAACCCATTTCTTACCCCCAAATTTATCGACATTTTTATAATGTGATATCAAAACAAAAATGTAAATCATGGTGGTAACGGCTGTGGTGATAACAGCAATCGCATTTAGGTTAAAAAAGAGGGCTAGAAAAAGACCTAAAGCAGCCGTTATATAAAGACCTTCGGGTGCTTCAAACCAGACTTTTCGCTCAAATTGACGCGGTAAAAAACCTTCCTTAGCCAAAGCGTATGCAATGTTGGCACCCCCATAAATGGTGGCATTAAGGGCAGAGGAAATAGAAATGACAGCGCCAATGGATATTAACATAAAACCCCACTGTCCCAAAAAAGGTTCTGCCGCAACAGCAAGGGCATTTTCAGAGGCTTTAATGATTTCGGACAGACTTAAATTGCCTAATGTGACGACTGAAATACCCAAATAAATTAGCATGACGACGAATATGCTGATGTAAATGGCACGCGGCACATTTTTTTGCGGGTTTTCCATGTTTTCAGAGGTATTGGTGACCAGGCCAAAACCCATATATGACAAAAAGAATACAATGGAAGCATTTAAAAGACCTTTTAAATGAACCGGATCGGTTTGCGGTGTCAGACGGTGCCAATCAATGCTTTGGAAACCCGCTGCAATAAAAAGTAATAAGATAGATAATTTAATCAGGACAATCCAAAACTCAGCTTGTCCGACCGCTTTACTGCCAAAGAAATTAAGAACCGTAAAGAATAAAATTAAACCGGTGATAACCAAAGTATGATTTAATGGTGTTGAATCAATATGGATTAGAGGGATGAAATATCCGGCAAATCCCTTGGCAAATAAAGCAATAGATACCACAAAACTAAACCAATATAAAATACTTAGGGTCCCTGTGATCAAATTATCTCCCAAACCTTTTAAAATAAAAGCCATGGGGCCGGCATCAGAAATTATTTTACGACCTAAAATGGCATATGAATAGGCAACTGCCATGGCATAAACACCGGATAAAATGAATGCCCATGGCAGGTTTGTTCCGGCCAATTTGACACCAAGGCCGAAAATGGAAAAAATACTGGCGCCTATCATGGTGCCAACGGCCATCGCTATTACTTCAATAAGATTTAGTTTTTTGTTTGTCATGTTTTTAGATTTCTAACAAAAGTAAATAGATTTTTTGTAATGCGAGAAGGTTTAAAGTTAAATAATATGTGCTATATCAACCCTGCATTTTATTATGGGTGTTGGACATATATTATGGCTAATACACCACAGCCCAGCAGTATTTTGACAAGATTATAAAAAAAACGGGTATATCTATTTTGTTTATAGAAAAAGATGAAGCCTATGCAATACAAAATTATAGATAAATAAAAATAATATTTCATTTGGCCAATGTTTGGCGATCGCATTAAAAAATAAATGGGTATTATAGTTAGCAGGCTAATCATTAATATAATCTGTTTGGCTTGTTTTTCGCCCAACAAAAGTGGTATGGTAGGTTTTCCTTGCGCCAAATCACCTTTCATTTTTATAAAATCTTTGATCAAATTTTTGATCAATAAAATTAAAAACAAAAATATGGCATGCCAAAAAATGAAACTGTCAAAAGTTTGAAAATAAAGAAAAATGCCGAAAAAAGGAAAAATGCTCAAAACAGTTAACCAAAGATTGTTAACCAACGGAATATGTTGCACTTTATGTGAATAAAACCAAATTAAAAAAATATAAATGTTAAAAAAAAGAGCTGCACGCCAAGAAATGAATCCGGCAGCTGCTACAGCTCCTATATTAAGGATAAAATAAAGATGAAGTCTTCGTTTTTGAGGTATTTGTTGTTCTAAAATGGTTGTTTGGGGCCGGTTAATCAAATCCTTTGATAAGTCATAAAAAGCATTGATTATATACCCTGCAGAAATACTGAAGATGGTTGCTGTCAGAAGTGCCAAAAAATTTAGATTAGTCAGTAATTGGAGGATACTAAGTTGTGGCGCAAAAAAAAATTTGGCAGTTAATATAAAAGCTACAACCAATAAAATGATATTTTGAACACGGACCAGCGCAAAAAAAGATAAAATTTGCGTAGAGAAGCCGTTTTTATGTTTCATATGATTATTTTAAAAACGATAAACAACCTGTAATTTAAAGTCCTTGAGTTGTTGTTTTGTTTTTTCAAAATCTTCTGTAAATCCTAAAACATAACCACCGCCACCAGATCCACAGAGTTTTAAATAATAATCATCGTTTTCAATACCTTTTTGCCAAACATCTAATAAATGAATGGGAATCATGGGTTTAAAATTATGATAAACGGTTGTCGATAATTGTTTTAAATTGCCAAAAAGGGATTTGACATTGCCTTGTAAAAAATCTTGCACACAGGCATCGGTATATTTTATAAATTCATTTTTTAAAGTATGACGAAATCCTTCGTGTTTCATTTTTTCCATAAAAATACTGACCATGTCGCCGGTTTCACCAATTTGTTCAGAATCTATTAAAAAAACTGCACCTTTGCCTTGTTTTTGCGAAGGGATACCCGTGGGTTCGATATTTTCTTTAGACTGAATTAAAATAGGGATGCTTAAATAACTGTTTAACGGATCTAAACCGGAACTTTTACCATGAAAATAACTTTCCATCAAAGCAAAAATCTCTTTAAGTTTTAGTAGTTTTTCACGTGTTAAGTTTTCCAGTACCGTAATTTTATTTTGTGCATAGCGTTCATAAATAGCAGCGACCACAGCACCCGAACTGCCTACTCCATATCCTTCGGGAATATTTGAATTAAAATATAAACCGCTGTTTAAATCTTGTTCAAATTGTGTTAAATCTAATTTTAATAAAGCCGGATTTTCAGACTGTTTTTCTTTTAAATAATTATAAAACTTGCGCAACTTAAGGTTGGAATCTTTTATTGGCTTTTGATTTAAATCGCCCAAAAAAAGGCCACCTTGATACTGATTATAAGGTATAGCCAAAGCTTTAGAATCTTTGATAATTCCATATTCACCAAATAACAAAATTTTGGCATAGAATAGCGGTCCTTTTTTCATTTAATACAGTTTAGTAAATACAAAGGTAATAATTTTTTAAACAACTTAATCGCTAACTTTTTTAAAGTACAATTTTCTGCTTTTTTTGTATATTTGATTATCAGTTATTTATATTTTAAAAATGGAAGAAGAAAAATTTTGTTTAGAATGTGGTGAAAAAATTATAGGTAGGGCAGATAAAAAATTTTGTTCAGATTATTGTCGCAATGCCTTTCATAACCGGCAGAACAAAAGTGTCAGCAACTTGATTAGGACCACTAATAACCGTCTGAAAAAAAACTGGCGAATTTTACAAAGCTTAAATACACAAGGTAAAACAAAAGTGCATAAGCAAAGTTTGGAAAAAGCCGGGTTCGATTTTAATTTATTTACGAGCCTTTATACGACACAAAAAAAATCTGTTTATTATTTTGTTTATGATCAAGGTTACTTGTCATTAGGTAATGATTTTTTCATGTTGGTCAAAAAAGAGGTATAAAAAAAGCTTGCCAAAAACTGACAAGCTTTATTTGCTCCTCCAGCTGGACTTGAACCAGCGACACCCTGATTAACAGTCAGGTGCTCTAACCAACTGAGCTATGGAGGAATTTCGCGTTTGCGAGTGCAAATATAAAACGAAAACTGCAAAATGCAAATATTTTTTCAAATTTTTTCAACATTTTTTTGTTAACTGCTGAAAATCAATTTATAACATTTTTAAAAAATCCACTTCTTTTTTGGTTAAATGTCGCCAGTGTCCTCTTTTTAAATCTTTCTTGGTCAAACCGGCAAATAAAACACGATCCAGTTTAATAACATCGTAACCCAAGTGTTCAAATATTCGTCTAACAATGCGATTGCGCCCCGAATGAATTTTTACGCCAACTTCATTATGGGGGGCACCTTTGATAAATGAAATGTCATCAACTTTAATAAAACCATCTTCTAATTTAAGCCCATCTTTAATTTTTTCCATATCCGAGGGTTTTAGGTTTTTATCCAGTTTTACGTGGTAAATCTTTTCAATTTGATGCTTTGGGTGTGTCAATTTTTTAGCCAAATCGCCATCATTGGTAAATAATAATACCCCCGTAGTATTACGGTCTAACCGGCCCACAGGATAAATACGTACCGGCGCTGATTTTTCAACCAATTCCATTACGGTTTTTCTACCCTTCTCATCTTCAGTTGTGGTGATAAAATTTTTTGGTTTGTTTAATAGTACATAAACTTTTTTCTCCGGCTTGATGGTTTCACCGTTAAATTGAACTTTATCGCCCGGTTTGACCTTGTACCCCATTTCGGTTACAATATCGCCATTGACACTGACAGCACCTATTTTGATTAACTCATCGGCTTCACGTCGTGATGCGATTCCGGCATGAGCCAAATATTTATTTAAGCGCATAGTCCCATCATTTTCAGTTGTTTTGGGGGTCTTGTTCTTGCTGCTTTTTTTTAAATTTGGTTTATATTTCGATTTAAAATTTCCTTTTTTTGCGTATTCTTTTTTGTTTCCTTTTTTATTCATAGTCTTCAATTTTCTTATATCTTACAATAAGTATTCCTTTACAAAGATATGACATTTTGACATAGCTCCTGTTATTTACAACATTAAAGAACGTCTGGCATATTTATTGTAAAATCGAGGGTGAAAATAATAGATTTATGGAGTTTAAAAAGGTCAAAAATTATTCAGATATTACATCGGATACCGATTCGAAAAAATTTATTTTAATATATAAAAGTGGGACACCTAATTCTGATTGTGCTTATGATGCTTTAAAACAAGTCGAAGGCGGTAAAGTTTTTACGGTTGATGTTAATGAAGTTCGTGATGTACATCAGCATTTTGGTGTTAACAGTGTGCCTTCATTGGTGGTATATGATAACGGTAAGGTTGAGAACATTATTAAAGGTTGTCAAACGCCTAATTATTTTTCGCAAATTATACATGAAAAGAAAATTGCAGCCAATAGCAACAAGAAGGCTTCAGCACAAAAAAGAGTAGTGGTATATTCAACACCCACCTGTCCATACTGTCATAAGTTGAAAGCATATTTGAATAAACATGGTATTAAATATACCGATATAAATGTGGCTTTTAATCAACAAGCAGCTATGGAAATGGTCCGTAAGAGTGGGCAACGAGGCGTGCCGCAAACAGACATTAATGGCCAAATGGTGATTGGGTTTGACACCCGTAAATTAAGTCGATTATTAAACATTCCAACTGAATAAATAACTAAAAAAACCAACTAGATATGAGAGAATTACAACCTTTAAACGAAAATGTCTTATTAGAATTAACAGACGAATTTACTGAAGAAAAAACTCCTTCAGGTATAATTATACCTGATACCGCTAAAGAAAAACCATCTTTAGGTCGAGTATTGGCTTTAGGCAATATTGAAGATGCTGCCGTTAAGCCCGGCGATGTAGTAATGTATAAAAAATTTGCCGGTAATAAAGTGGAATTAGACGGCAAGGAATATTTGATTTTGCCGTATGCCGATATTTTAGCAAAAATAAGTGAAGTAGATAATATTTAAGGATAATATTACAAACAAAAAGCGGGCGTGAAATTTTACGCCCGCTTTTTGTTTGACAAACTAATATTTAGGCATTTTTTTGTCCTAATAATAAGACTTCATTAACCAATACCTCGGTAATATATTGTTTTTGTCCGTTTTTGTCTTCATAATTTCGATTGGTCAATTTTCCTTCTATGGCAATTTCTTTGCCTTTGTGAACATAATTTTCAATTATTTCGGCAGTTTTTCCCCAAGCGACTAATTTATGCCAGTAAGTTTGGGTTACTTTTTCGCCCGCTTTGTTATAATATGTTTCGTTTGTTGCCAATGAAAAATTAGCTACTTTTTGGCCATTTTCCAAGGTTTTTACTTCCGGATTTTGTCCTACGTTACCAATTAATGTTACGCTGTTTTTTAAGGTGCTCATTTTAATAAATTTTAATAGTTAATAAATAATTAATTCAAATATACGTGCTTCGATAAATTTGATAGGACAAAGGTAAGGTGGACACTTTTAGATATTCGTATGATAAGTATTTGTTTACGTTTGTAGACGTTTACAAACGTTTTAAAATGCTTTGTTTATTGAATATCAGTGTATTACGAGTTTTTGGTATTTAAGGCGTTAACCGGTTTTCAATTAGCCTGTTTTTGTATTGTTGAATAAAGGCTTTGAGTCGATTAAGCATAAAAGTAGTATCTGCTTTTGTATTGTGTATTAAATTATGGCGCAATAGACGGTCTTTCTTATAGTCATACAGGCTAATCATTTTATTATTTCTAAATTGAAGCAGGTAGTTATCTTGAATATAATTCCAAGTCCCGTTGGTGTAATTGACCACAAAAGGATGTTTATCGGTAGCAGGATCATTGCCAAAACTCAAGAATTTGCCACTATAATTTAATTTTCTCAGCAAGCGTGGCATAATATCAACTTGTTGTGTCAGGGTGCTGTCCAATTTAACGGCTTGTTTGTTGCCGGGCTCATAAAAAATAATGGGAATGGCATGACGCCCCAAAACCGTGTTATATTCAGGTAAATAACTTTGGTTGCAATGATCGGCTGTGATGATAAAAATGGTATTTTTAAACCAGGGCATTTTGGCTGCAGTCTCAAAAAAGTGTTTCATCGAATAGTCCATGTATTGGACGACTTTATGTATTGGTAAGGGGCCGCCTTTAAATTTTCCTTTATAACCGGGTGGAAGTTTGAAAGGGTGATGCGATGAAAGTGTAAAAACAGTCGAAATAAAAGGTTGGTGAAAAGTGTCGATGGTTTGGGCCATGTATTGCAAAAACTTATCATCGGGAATCCCCCAATAACCGTCAAAATCAGCTTTATTGCCATATTCGTTCATTCCGTAATATTCATCAAAACCTGCCAAATTGACAAAAGCGTCAAAACCCATAGAGCCATTGGGGGCGCCGTGAAAAAAAGCTGTTTTGTAGCCTTTTTGTTTCAGTATTTTGCCCAATCCCAAAAGTTTGTTTGTGGCATAAGGCGACAAAACATAAGGTTGAACTAAGGAAGGTATGGATGTCAGAACAGAAGGCATGGCATCAATTGATTTCCGCCCATTGGCATATGCATTGGTAAAGGTATGACTTTGCAGCATTAAACTGTCTAAAAATGGGGTGTAGCCATTATAACCTTTAATGTCTTTATTTAACAAGCCGGTATATTCTTTGGCCAAACTTTCTACAATAATGACAACCACATTTTTCTTTACCATATTGCTATCTGATTCGTAATTTTTGACCGGATTAAAAATTTTATTTACTTCGTCTTCACTGAAATAATGAACCGGTTTAAAAGCTTGTTTCTTCAAGGTGCGGATAATGGTAAAAGGGGTGTTCAGGACAATAGCCATTTCTAAGGGCTTATTAATATAAGCTCCCGCATTATTTAGGTTAATCGGACGGGTGGCACGTGTGAAACCACCGCGGATACCAACTATGGACAGATATATGGCTAAAAGCAAAATCAGAAAACCACTGATATAATCTTTGTAAGTGTACTTATGCGTTGTAACCGGATCTTTAATATATTTATGCCATTTATAAATAATATAACTTAGTAACATAAATAATAAAAATCCCCACCAAAAGTCCTTTAAAAATTGCCACATAAGAATCCCGATATTTTTTTCTCCGGCAAACATAAAAATCTCGATGGTACTTCGTTTTAAAACATAATCAAAATAAAAAATGTCGCCGGTGTCAAAGGCAATTCCTAAAATATTAGTGATTAAAAAAAGACCAAATAAGATTTGACGGTAAATTTTGTGTTCAGCAAATTTGAAAGGCAATAGATACAAAATAATATATAAAATATTTAAGTATAACAAACCGGTCAAATCAAACTGCAAACCACCTTTCATCATCCGTACCAAATCGGCCCAATGTACTTCAGGATAATGTTGCCGGTTATATAAAAAGAAAATAAGCCGCAAAAATTGATAAATAACAAATAGAATGCTGAGACGTTTAAGAAGCGTCCAAAATCTTTTCAAAAAAATAGTCATATTGTAATTTTTTATATTGACTGTTGAATTAACGGTATAATTTCATTGGGGACCAAACTTGAAATATCACCCCCATTATGAAAAATGTCCCTCACAATACTACTGCTGATAAAGGAAGTTTCCGGACCGGTCAATAAAAAAACCGTTTCCACACCGCCTAATTTTCGGTTGGTTTGCGCTATGGCTTTTTCAAATTCAAAATCTGCCGGATTTCGAAGGCCTCGTACGATAAACTTTAAGTTATTATTATGACAAAAATCTACTGTTAAGCCTTTGTAACGCACAACTTTTATCTTGGGTTGATTTTGATAGACCAGTTCTATCATTTTCATGCGTGTTTCGACATCAAACATATATTTTTTGTCCACATTAACCCCGATGGCAATAATTAATTGGTCAAACAAGGGTAATGCACGGTCAATTATATCTTTGTGTCCCAGGGTGATGGGGTCAAAAGACCCCGGAAAAACAGCTGCTTTCATAGGTTGAAAATTGTCCTGTAAAGGTATAAAAAAGGAAGTGATTTTTGCAAGTCCATTATTTTTGTTTTGGTTACTCATATTTTTTTCTTAAAACATTCTTAAAGCCATCGTTTTTTTGCACGGTTTTCCATACCTTCGTGAAAAACTGTTTTTTATGAAATTATACCCTATTTCACACTGTGATTTTAAGCTGGACGGAGGTGCCATGTTTGGGGTTGTCCCCAAAGTAATATGGCAACGAACCAACCCGGCAGACAAAAATAATCTTATTGATATGACCACTCGCAGTCTGTTAATAGAGGACGGTAACAGGCTTACACTTATTGATACCGGTATGGGCAACAAGCAGTCCGAAAAATTTTTTAGTTATTACAAACCAAGCAAGCAAAATTTATTTGACGAAACTTTAAATAAATATGGTTTTCACCGGGATGATATTACCGATGTTTTTTTAACGCATTTGCATTTTGACCATTGTGGCGGGTCTATTGTCAGGAACGATAAAAACTATTATGAACCGGCTTTTAAGAATGCCAAATTCTGGACCAATGAAAAACATTGGCAATGGGCTATAGAACCAAATGATCGCGAAAAAGCCAGTTTTTTACCCGAAAATATTCAACCTTTGCTCGAAAGTGGTCAACTTGATTTTATTGACACCCCGCTACAAGGCCGTATAACCAAACCTGCAGAACTAAATTTCGAAGTGATTTTTGTGGATGGCCATACCGAAAAGCAAATGTTACCCGTTTTGAACTATAAAGGCCATAAAATAGTATATATGGCCGATCTATTACCTACTGTTGGACATATTCCCTTGCCTTATATTATGGGATATGATACACGCCCTTTGCTGACTTTAGATGAGCGAAAAGAAATTTTTGCCCAAGCAGCCGATGAAAAATGGCTCTTATTTTTAGAGCATGACGCTACCAATGAATTATGTACCCTAAAACATACCGAAAAAGGGGTACGATTGGATAAAATATATAAATTTGATGAAATTTTTAATTAATAAAAACCCATAAATATGAATAAATTCAGATTTTTAGGTCTTTCACTCTTGGCAGGTTTAACGCTGTCTGGTTGTGGTACGACCAAAAAAACCGTTAAAAAAGAGACTGCGACAACAGCAGTTCAGACGCCGCAACCATTACCCCAAAAATTTGTCAGCGTCTTTAAGGACAAAGATTTAAAAAATTGGCAACATACGAATCCGTTTGATAGCCATATGCCGGGCATGAGTACAGAAAAAGCCTATAAAGAACTTTTGCAAAACAAACCCGCAGATACGGTTATTGTTGCTGTAGTTGATGCCGGTATGGACATTAATCACCCCGATTTAAAACCCATTATTTGGACCAACAAAGATGAAATCCCCAACAATGGTATCGACGATGACCATAACGGTTATGTTGACGATGTGCACGGATGGAATTTTTTAGGAGCCAAAGATGGCAAAATGGCAGGGCCGGAGCAATTGGAACTTACACGTATTATTGCTAAATACAGACCTTTGTGGAAAGATAAAACCATTGCCGACATCGATCCCAAAGATAAAGCAATGTTTGAGATGTACCAACGGGCAGAACAAGATTATGCACACAGAATGGATCGTTTAACAAAATTGCGTACGCGTTATAATCGTTTGTCCATGATGGCCAAAAATGCTGAGGAAACCTTGAAAAAAGCTTTGAAAACTGACAAATTAACAAAAGAATCGGTTCTAAAATTAAAAGCAACGGATCCGAGTGTTTTACAAGCCCAAAAAATGTATTTGGCCGGATTGAACAGTCAAGCCTTAGAAGGTTTTAAAAACTATGTTGAAGCGCAAGAGAAATACAATTTGAATCTTAAATTTAATGGTCGTATTCAAGGAGATAACCCCGATGACTACAATGATCGCAATTATGGTAATAACAATGTTATACCGCCTAAAGCCGATGAATTACATGCCACGCATGTTGCCGGGATTATTGCCCAATTAAGACACAATGGTATTGGTGGCGATGGTGTTGCCGACCATGTGTTAATTATGCCTGTCAGAGCTGTACCCGACGGTGATGAATACGATAAAGATGTGGCTTTGGCTTTACGTTATGCGGTTGATAATGGCGCTAAAGTTATTAATACAAGTTTCGGTAAATATTATAGTCCACATAAAAATTGGGTCTGGGATGCAATCAAATATGCGGCCGATCATGATGTTTTAATTGTTAATGCTGCCGGTAACGAAGGTAAAGATATGGATCAATACGGCTCAAAAATGTCTTATCCAAATGATGGCGATGTGCCGGGACAAGAAATAACCGATAACTTTTTAAATGTGGGCGCCATCGGTCCAAATTATGGTGCTGATATGGTTGCGCCATTTAGCAACTATGGTAAAGAGACGGTAGACATTTTCTCACCCGGTCAAAAAATTTATGCTACAGTACCATTTGGTAAATATAAATTTTTACAAGGAACTTCTATGGCTTCGCCGGATGTTGCCGGTGTAGCTGCTTTAATACGCTCTCGTTACCCTAATTTATCTGCCTCAGAAGTTAAACACATTATCATGGACTCCGGTTTATCGCCTCAAATTATGGTAATAAAACCCGAAGAGGATGATTATAAAGGAGAACCGAAATTAGTTAAATTCGATACACTAAGCAAGTCAGGCAAAATGGTTAATGTTTACAATGCCATTCTTTTAGCCGATAAAATTTCTAAAAAAAAGAAAGAGAAAAAATAATTCACTCTTTTTTCTCGTCAAAAAAGCAGATAGGTTTTCCTGTCTGCTTTTTTGTTTTATACAT
>JALWTX010000006.1:0-218761 GCA_026993355.1 Flavobacteriales bacterium
GATAAACTATAATCCTTCTGTGTGCGTTTAACGTAAACGCTTTTGTCTTTTTCTTTCATTACACTTCTTTTTTTGTGTAACGCTATTTCAGGACGAGACAAAGTAAAAAAAAAAAAAAAACCAAATTAATTTTAAAAAAATTTTATTTTTTTGTAAAAAAGTGTTTTTATTATTAGAATATTTTTATTAATCGCTCATTTTACAACAGGTTAAAAAGTTATAAAATAATATTTTAGAAACTATATTTTAAATTTAAAGCGATATATCCGGGCAAATAGGCCGTTTGTTCAAACAACTCAAAATGATCTGTTTGGCTATGTTTGGTATATACCGGCTGATTGATATTCAAGATATTATTGCCTATTAAACTGATTTCTAAAGACTTGTTAATACTATAATAGACAGTAGGGTTGATTTTAAAAATGTATTCATCTTGTAAAAAACTTAAATGTTCATATCCGCTATAAAATGCCCATTTTATTAAATTATGATTTATCTTTCCGGTTATTTTGACATAAAAAGTGGTTGAAAAATATTTCCTATTAACTGACAATTTTTTATATTTACTCCAATAATCCTTCGTTTCTAATCCTATAGCAGCATTTAACCACGATTTTTTATATTTCGAATATAAAGACCAATCTGTCTCAAATGTTTGATAAACAAAATCTTGTAAATTATTTTGATAAAATATTTGATGTTCAGTTGACGACAAGCGACTATCTATTGACACAAAGAAATGTTTAAACAAAGATTTGTTCAAATTCAAGTTAATAAGGCTACTTTTGGTGGCGGGCATTAAAAATTTTTGATAAAAATATAATTGCGGTGTAAAATGAATCAATTTTTCTTGAATATCATGCGTAAATAAATTATAATTTAAATTTAAACTATAGTAAAAACGATATTTTTTTAAGTAATTTTGATAACTCAAAGCTATTTGATGCTTGGGCAAACTTTGTAGAGTTGTAGACAATTTACTCTGTGAAAGACTTTGAAAATCGTCAAAAATATAATGAGAGTTTAGGTGCCTTGCTGAGATTGGGTTACGGGTATAACTATAAGTCAAATCCAAAGAATGCCCTATCCTAAACAAATAAGTCAAAGAAATAAATGGCGAAATATATTGATATACAGTTGCATAATGATTATGTTTTACTTTAACGTAATGCCAATAAACAGAAGTTATAAAATGCCAAGCCATTTGATTATATTTTAATTTAATGCCACCGAAGATGTCTGATTGAAACAAAATTAATTGATTTTGAATATGGGAATTATCTAATTCTGCCTCTAAATAATCATTTTGGAATTGGTCGCCAATAACAAAAGAAGTATTGAAATATTTTCTCATGAAATTTGCCTTACCGGTTATGGCATAATCTGTTTTTTTATGGCGATACACATAATCATCCGCCAAAATTGTCAAATTAAAATAACTTAAAAATGGATAATTAGCTGACAAATTAAACAAATCATGACGGTGGCGATAATTATAAGATAAATTGAGGTCCGCAGTCCAATAATCACTTATAGTTCTGTTATAATTAAAATCAGCACCAAAATTTTTATGTTCACGGACAAATCCGTTATTCAAAAGTTTTTCATTGGCCATATTATGATAAATACCTCTATCTTTTTGCCAAGTAACGGTTAGTAAAACAGACATCAAATCATTAGTCGACAAACGACCCGAAAATTTATTAAAAGCGTTAACAATAAAGTAGTGGCCGGCTAAACTATTATCATTGTGTAAGGTTTGTCCGGTCATAAACCGCCGCGTCTGATTATTCATTTCTGTTTGTTGCATATAGTTAAGAAGATAGAACCCCAGAAAACGATAATGATGTGGTTTTTGCCAAACCAAATTAAGACCGGCAAATTTTGTTTGTCGCTGTTTAACATCATCTTTTTTAAGCAAAAAAAGCGGTATATTTTCTTCATCAATCTCTATCATACCCGAATGGATATGGCCTTTGAGGTAGGTTTCCACGCCACCTGTAAAATCGATATAATCATTTAGCGTTAAAGCTTTTTCGCCCAAATTATTGACATCAGAAATCAAAGCTAAATTAGCATGATGGGTAAATTTAAACAGGTTAAGATGTACTTTATAACGTTTATCCACACTTAATCCACCCAATATATTTCCTTTTATGGCAGACATAAAAGATGTTTTGATATTTACATTTAAAGCGCGAATACCATTTTTGTTTTTAGCATCAAATTCCGATTTATAGTTTTGATAAAAGGAAATACCTGATACCATTTGTGCATCAATGTTTTCAGTGGCAATTTGTTGTTGACGGTTAAAAAAATCTTTATCATTGATAAGGATCTTATCAATTGGTTTGCCGTTCTGCATAATCTTTCCATTCTTGTCGATTTGAATGCCAGGAAGCTTTTGAACCAAGTCCTTTAAATTTCGTTCGCTACCATCTGTCAAAGCTTTTAAATTATAAACAATGGTATCTTTTTTTTGTATAAATTCGGGAATTTCTGCATGGATAATCACTTCTTTTAAGTTGGTGTGTGCTGGATACAACGTAAAGGTCAATCCGGTTAATTGCACCTTCTTTAGCACCTTTTTAACAACAGACTTGTAGCCAAAATAAGTTATTTTGATCGTATATTGTGGCGAATCCGGTACAGAAGCCTCAAAATAGCCTGTTGCATCGGTCAGTGTGTATTTTATAATGCGCTGTTTCGATTTTAGAATAACATTTGCTTGAGGCAAGGGCTGACCGATACTGTCAAGCACTTTTCCGGTGATCAAAGTTTGCCCTTGTACCGACCAAACCAAGCTAAATAAAACAATTAAGACTGAATTTTTCACCAAATTAAATTAATTTCCGGGTGTGCAAGTTGCACATTTTTGATTAATGACTTGGTTTTTGCGCTTGTTCTGTTTAAAAATTTCAAAATACTGTTGCGCCGTCAAATAATTACCATCAGGTTTTGGTATTTGTATTTTCGGCGGCTTTTTTAAATAAGTAATTTGCTCCGCTTCATAATTATAAACTCCCATTTTCAACTTTAAAATCAAACCGGGTAAACCTTGAAAGTTACGTGGACCAACATTTACCGGAATATCTTCGGTAAACCAAGCCGTAATAGGAACGTCTTGATAGGTGGTTACGGCTTTTTGAATGGTAAAACCTTTCATCTGTTTGATAGAATCCAAAATTTGCCATTTTAAGGCCGGCAGACTATCTTTAATGTCATAGGTTGTGCCATGGATAAATAATTTACGGATATATAATTTTTTTGGATAATTGATATAATAAATATCCGTAATTCGAGTATCTATTGTAACGACATTGATATTGGTTTGGTATTTAGAAACTTCCGTTGTATCGGCATCTTTAAAAACACTTCCCTTACTTAAGGGAAAAAACAAACTGGCGGTGTCATTTTTGATCAAATAATGGTAAACCTTTTCTTTTAGTTTTTTGATAGATGCAGGCGTATAATATTTTAAAAACTTCTTTTCGGGTAAGTCGTTATGCTTGCTATAAAGAATTTTTATATTTTGGGCATTAATACTGAATTTTAAAAGAAGTATAAAAATTAATATAATCTGTTTCATAAAAAAAAATTTAATTGGCATCTTTCGTCAGAATGATGCCAATATTATTAATTATTCAACCGGGACACAATGTGTAACGACGACAGTAACCTGATAAAACCCTCCATTTCCATCGTCTGATGTATAAGTATGTGCGGTAGATGTACATTTATATCCCCCAGCCTTTTCCGGCATTTCAACCTTTTTAACATCCAATTTAAGATTTTGTTTTTCTTTTATAGTATTAGCTTGCATACTAATTGCAAAAAACAAAGTTAAAAGTAAAACTAATTTTTTCATAATTATTAAATTTTTAATTAAACTTATTTTTTGATTTTTTTGACAAGCCATTTCACTTCCCTCATCATAAGAAGTTACGCACTTCAAACCATGTTTAACTAAAAATGTGTAACTTTGTGTCGTTAAACATGGTTTAACTTTCACAGGGAACGTCACCAGAAGTTTCCAGACGTCAAGGTGATGTTCCTTTTTGATTTAAAATTTGTTAACTAAAGCATAAGCAAATTATTTTGGTTGTTCTGACAACAAATGTAAGTCAAAAAAAAAAAAAAAAACAAACCAAGCAATTAGCAATATTTTTTAAATATTTTATCGTCAAAAGCATTATTTATTGACAATATTTTAAACAAGCATTTGTTTTTCAATTAGTTATAAATATAAAGACCAGGGCATAAAGAAGAAAGGAATCTAATGATATAGTGTATTATTAACCCTTTTATTCATTACCTTCGTTTTTTATTAAAATATGATATATCCCACCACCAAACTTCCAACTGACTTAAAAAAATAATAGGTGATGAGCCTGTTGACTTTGTGATAAAACCCAAATGGAATTATACCAGAAAAAAAGCACGTACTTTTATAATAATGAGCCTTATTTGGAACGGTATTGTTGGCCTTTTCTTATATGCTATGTATGTCCCTTTATTAACAAAGGGAAAAGTTCATTTCAAATCTAATGGTGTACCGGTAGTTGCAAGCTTGGATAATTTAAAACCTTTATTAGTACCCAGTCTTATCATATCCGTATTCTTGGTCATTGGTATTATTATGATTGTCTGGAGCTTTACCAGCTACTTTCAAAAAGGCAGTATCTTTGTGGCTACACCCACAAGATTTATTAAATACAGACCTAACCTAATCAACCTGTACGATTGGGGACAATTTACAGGGAACAGCCGTATACATTTAAATAAAACAAGTGGAAGTATAGAGTTTTTGTTAAAAACCGGAAAAATATATAAAAACGACGGAAATAAAAGATTTGTTCCCGACAAAATCGAAATAGCCGGTATTCCCAATGTGCTGGAAGTAGAAGAAATATGCCGGAAAAGAATTAAACAAAATGCCCCGGCACCGGCTTAATAAATATAACGGAAACACCTTTTCTTAGCCGTACTACAAAAGTAGAAAAGAGAATTTCAAATTATCAAAACATGCTATGCCGTTAGGGGTTATTTTTTGGCGCGCCAAACCAAATAAATGGCCAATAAGCCAAAAATTATATTAGGAATCCAAGCAGCCCAAAAAGGGCTGAAGCCCGATTTTATGACCATGACCCCAAAAATGCGGTCGAACAAAATGTATAGCATAGAAACAGTTATACCAAAAGCCAAATTGCCCCCCATACCGCTTCGCCGTTTTTGCGATGCCATAGCCACCGCAATAAAGGTCAAAATAAAAGCCGAAACGGGCAAGCTCATCCGCTTGTATTTTTCGAGCTCAAATTTTTTAATATTTTTAGAGCCTCGCATTTTTTCCTTTTCAATAAACTTGTTGAGCTCTGTATAATTTAAACCTTCCGCAATATAAGTCACCGGTGTTAAATCATCAAGCGTAAAATTAAAGACCGTATCTTGCACCGCCTTCTTAACCAGTTTTTCCCGGTTTTTTAAATAAAACCGTTCCCGTAAATTATGCAAAGTATATTTTTTCGTTTCGGGATGATAAACAATACGATCGGCAAATAATTTGGATTTTAAACTGTCACCGACAACTTCTTCCATCATAAAATTATAAGCCGTACGGTTTTTATGATTAAGATTGGACGCAAAT
Organism: Flavobacteriales bacterium; assembly: GCA_026993355.1. Classification (GTDB taxonomy): domain Bacteria; phylum Bacteroidota; class Bacteroidia; order Flavobacteriales; family Flavobacteriaceae; genus WGBX01. Next base: position 5,645 of record JALWTX010000006.1, read on the forward strand.
ATATAATGTGTCGGGTCAATCTGCCGGTACACATCATTGGTCTGACGGGCTTTAAACGAACGGTTATGGACATATTTGACCCAAAACTCGTTATAACCAATTCGCGCTTTTGGAATAATCGAAAGGTTTAAAAACAAAACGGTCAAAGCAATAATGGTAGCGCCAATAAGGTAAGGACGCAACAAGCGCATAAAAGGCATACCGGTATTGAGCATGGCAATTATTTCGGTATTTTGTGCCAAACGCGAGGTAAACCAAATAACCGATAAAAATAAAAAAATAGGAAAAAGAATATTAAAAAAATACAATAAAAAATCGCCGTAATACCCTAATATTTCGGATAAAGGCACCTTATGCTCAATAAATTTATCAATTCTTTCAGACAAATCTAAAATAATTGAAATAGGCACAAACAGCAACATTAAGCCTAAAAAGGTGCCGAAATAGCGTTTTAAAATGTATTTATCAATTACTTTCATTCTAATTGCAAATCATAAAATTAAAAAAATTATAAACGTTGCCCTAATTTACGCACCATTTCCTCCTTCCAAGGTTTAAAATCGCCCGCGATAATATGCTGGCGTGCTTGACGTACCAGCCACAAATAAAAACCTAAATTGTGAATAGAAGCAATTTGCTTGCCCAAAAATTCGTTGGCAGCAAATAAATGTCTTAAATAAGCTTTGGAGTAATCCGCATCAACAAAAGTAATACCCATGGGATCAAGGGGAGAAAAATCATTTTTCCATTTGGCATTTTTAATATTGATCGTCCCTTCTGAGGTAAATAACATACCGTTGCGGGCATTGCGGGTCGGCATCACACAATCAAACATATCGACCCCCAAGGCAATATTTTCCAAAATATTAACGGGTGTCCCAACGCCCATTAAATAGCGTGGTTTATCTTTGGGCAAAATATCGCAAACCAATTCGGTCATCTCATACATCATCTCGGCAGGTTCGCCCACCGACAAGCCTCCAATGGCATTACCGTCAGCTCCTTTTGACGCAATATATTCGGCCGACCGAATACGCAAATCTTTGTAAGTGCTGCCTTGTACAATAGGGAACAAACTTTGTTCATAACCATATTTAGGAGGCACTTTTTGCAAATGATCGATACAACGGTCCAGCCACCGATGGGTCATCTCCATAGATGATTTGGCATATTTATAAGCCACCGGATAGTCAGTACATTCATCAAAAGCCATAATAATGTCCGCCCCAATGCTACGCTGAATTTCCATCACGCGTTCGGGTGAAAAAAAATGATAAGACCCATCAATATGCGACTTAAATTTGACGCCTTCTTCTGTTATTTTACGCCTGTCTGACAACGAATAGACTTGAAAACCACCACTATCGGTCAAAATATTTCGATCCCATCCCATAAATTTGTGCAAGCCGCCGGCTTGTTCCAGTATCTCAGTACCCAGACGCAAATATAAATGATAGGTATTGCCTAAAATGATGTCAGGATTTATATCTTGCTTTAATTCACGTTGATGCACAGCTTTTACCGTACCAACGGTTCCAACCGGCATAAAAATGGGTGTTTCAATCTTGCCATGTGCCAATTCTATCGTTCCTGCACGCGCTTTGGTCTCTTTATCTTGCTTGATTAAATCAAATTTCATACAATAAAAAAATTTGCTGCAAAGATAATTTATTTAATCTATTCAGGTGATTTTTTAAAATTTTGTTGCAATTAACAAGAGATTAAAATTTTAGCTTGATATTTTATTAACTTTACCACACCAATAAAATAGTATTTAAGCAGTCATGAAATATCTTGATTTTATAAACAACTTGATTTTATGAATAAATTAAAAATTATTAATGACCCGATTTATGGTTTTGTCAATATTCCCAACGAATTAATTTTTGATATTATAGAACATCCTTATTTTCAACGCTTGCGGCGCATTTCTCAAATGGGTCTGTCATATATGGTCTATCCGGGAGCTCATCACACACGGTTTCATCATGCCATTGGCGCCATGCATTTAATGCAAACAGCCCTTCAGGTATTAAAATATAAAAATATCAACATTACCCCAGCTGAAGAAGAAGCTGTATTGCTGGCAATTTTATTACATGACATTGGTCACGGCCCGTTTTCTCATGCCTTAGAGCATAAAATAATCAAAGAGATATCCCATGAAGCCCTTTCTTTGGCAATTATGGAAGAGTTGAATACCAAATTTGATCAAAAATTAGATTTAGCCATAAAAATTTTTAAGGGCCAATATCCCAAAACTTTTCTTACGGAATTAATTAGCAGCCAAATAGACATGGACCGATTGGACTATCTCCGTCGCGATAGTTTTTACTCCGGTGTAATCGAAGGTCAAGTCAATAGCGAACGTTTAATTAAAATGCTCAATGTTAAAGATAATCGCTTGGTTATTGATGAAAAAGGCATTTATTCGGTAGAAAAATTTATCATTTCGCGCCGGTTAATGTACTGGCAAGTTTATTTTCATAAAACAGGCTTAATGTTTGAAAAAATATTGCAACACGTCATTGAACGGGCGCAAGAATTGCACCGGAAAAAATTACCCTTGTTTTTAGACGATAAATTAAATTTTCTATGGTCAGAAAGTTATTCAAGCATCAATAATAACAATTTGTCCATATTTACACAACTCGATGACACAGACATTTGGTATCACCTAAAAAAATGGCAAAAAAACAATGATTTCATTCTCTCCTACCTGAGCAGTATGATTGTCAATCGAGACCATTTAAACCATATGATAATTCAATCAAAACCCTTTGAGCCAGATAAATTAAACACTTTGAGCAGGCAAGTTTTGGATAATTTTCCGGTTCATAAAGAGGAGTTGCATTATCTGTTTTTTACAGGTCAATTAACCCATAGTGCCTATGATAATAAAGAAAAACCAATACAGTTATTAACCAAAGAAGGTCAATTAGTCGAATTTGCCAAAGCCAGCGATCAATTAAATATTGAAGCCTTATCTCAACCCGTAATTAAATACTATTTAAGTTGGCCTAAAAATAAAAAATTGTAAAAAAATAATCTTTTTCATACTTTTGCCAGAATGAAATACAGTATCAAAACCATAGCAGATTATCTTCAAGGCACTGTAGAAGGTGACCCTGATATAGAAATAAACAATATTGCCAAAATTGAAGAAGCACAACCCGGCGATATTACATTTTTAGCCAATCCTATTTACACCCCTTTCATCTATTCGACCAATGCGTCGGCGGTTATTGTCAAAGATGATTTTAAACCGGAAAAAGAATTAAAAACCAATTTAATCAGAGTTAAGGACCCTTATCAAGCATTTTCGCAGTTGTTAGAATTTCACAACACCACATTCGATGATAAAATCGGGATTGAATCGCCTGTCAAAATTAGCGATTCGGCCAAGTTAGGTGAAAATGTTTATGTCGGTGCGTTTACTTATATTGGCGATAATGTCCAAATCGGAGATAATGTCAAAATCTTTCCTAATGTTTATATTGGCAATAATGTTCAGATAGGAAATAACACCATTATATATCCCAATGTTACGATTTATCACGATACCCAAATAGGCGAACATGTAACCATTCATAGCGGATCGGTAATAGGCGCCGATGGGTTTGGTTTTGCCCCAAATAATGGTAATGACTTTAAAAAAGTGCCGCAAATAGGCAATGTCATTATTGAAGACAGGGTCGAAATAGGCTCCAACACGTCCATAGACAGGGCAACTATGGGATCGACCATTATAAGACGAGGCGTTAAATTAGACAATTTTATCCAAGTGGCGCACAATGTCGAGATCGGTGAAAACACCGTTATAGCGGCTCTAACAGGCATCTCAGGCTCTACTAAAATTGGCAAAAACTGTATGATTGGCGGACAAGCCGGCTTGGCCGGTCACCTTAAAATAGGTGATAATGTTAAAATCGGTGCTCAATCGGGTATTTCACATAATTTAAAAGACGGTGAAATAGTAGTAGGAACCCCGGCACTACCAATTAGAAACTTTAAAAAATCCAGTATCCTCTTTAAAAATTTAGAAGATTTGTACAAACGGATACAAACTTTAGAAAAAAAACTTAACAACTTGAAATAAGTAAACCATGGCAAAACAAAAGACCATTAAAAAGCCTGTCTCTATCGAAGGTATCGGATTGCATACCGGCGCAAATGTAAAAATGACCTTAAAACCGGCACCTGAAAATTATGGTTTTAAATTTGTACGGGTCGATTTGGAAGGTAAACCGGAAATAGAAGCCAGTGCCCAATATGTCACCAAAACCCAACGTGGAACCGTTTTAGAAAAAAACGGCGTGCAAGTGCATACCACCGAGCATGTTTTGGCCGCTTTAACCGGAATGGATGTCGATAATTGCATTATAGAACTGGATGCCGCCGAACCACCTATTAAAGATGGGTCTGCCAAATATTTTGTCGAAATGATTGAAGAAGCCGGCATTGAAGAACAAGAAGCTGAAAGAGAAGAATTTGTCGTTAAAAAAGTCATTTCATATGTCGATCCCGAAACAGAAAGCGAACTGCTTATTATGCCTGCTGATCATTATGAAGTTACGGCAATGGTTGACTTTGGCACTAAAGTTCTTGGGACGCAAAATGCTTATCTTAAGGATTTGAAAGATTTTAAAACTGAAATAGCCCCGGCTCGCACCTTTAGTTTTTTACATGAACTGGAAATGTTGCTTAAATATGGCTTAATCAAAGGTGGAGATTTAAGTAATGCCATTATTTTTGTAGACAAAAAGATATCCGAGGAAACCAAAGAATTACTTAAAGGCTATTTCAAAAAGGACGATTTTGAAGTAAAACCAAACGGCATTTTAAATAATATAAATTTACAGTGGCCTAATGAGGCTGCCAGACACAAACTTTTAGATGTAATTGGTGATTTGACCTTAGTTGGCACCCGCCTGAAAGGAAAAGTCATAGCCAATAAACCGGGACATAAAGTCAACACGGCCTTTGCTAAAAAACTGCAAAAAATAATCAAAAATGAAAAAAGAAATAAAGTGCCGGAATTTGATTTAAACAAACCGCCCCTGATGGATATTGAAAAAATTATGACCCTTCTCCCGCATCGACCGCCATTTTTATTAGTCGACCGGATTTTAGAATTGTCAGACAAACACGTCATCGGGATGAAAAATGTCACGATGAACGAATCGTTTTTTGTCGGACACTTTCCCGGCGCACCCGTCATGCCCGGTGTTTTACAAGTAGAAGCTATGGCTCAAACAGGCGGTATTTTGGTTTTAAATTCAGTCCCTGATCCACAAAACTATTTGACTTATTTTATGAAAATGGATAAAGTCAAATTCAAACGAAAAGTCAAACCCGGCGATACTTTAATCTTTAAGGCCGATCTTATTTCGCCCATAAGAAGAGGTATTTGTCATATGCAAGCCTATGCTTATGCCAATGGACATTTGGTAGCAGAAGCTGAAATGATGGCACAAATAGTTAGAAAAGATAATGTAAAATAAATTAGAATGAATCAACCCTTAGCCTATATACATCCCGAAGCTAAAATTGCAAAAAATGTCGTGATTGAACCTTTCGTTACAATCGATAAAAATGTCGAAATTGGTGAAGGTACCTGGATTGGTCCGAATGTTGCTATCATGGAAGGCGCACGCATAGGTAAAAATTGCAAAATATTTCCCGGAAGTGTCATTGCCGCCGAACCGCAAGATTTAAAATTTGAAGGCGAAAAAACTTTAGCTATTATTGGCGACAATACAACTATAAGAGAAAATGTTACGGTAAACAGAGGAACAAAAGCCAGCGGCGAAACACGTGTTGGCAATAATTGCTTGCTGATGGCAAATGCGCATGTAGCACATGATTGCATTGTGGGCGACCATGCTATTTTGGTAAACAACGTTGCTTTAGCCGGACATGTCGAAATAGGCGATTGGGCTATTTTAGGTGGTTTATCAGCTGTTCATCAATTTGTCAGAATTGGCCGGCATGCCATGGTTTCCGGCGGTGCTTTAGTTAGAAAAGATGTTCCGCCATTTGTTAAAGCAGCCAAAGAACCTATCCAATATGTAGGTGTTAATTCTATCGGTTTACGCCGTCGAGGTTTTACGGCAGAACAAATCAACCAAATTCAAGATATTTACCGTTATGTTTTTCAAAAAATAAATAATATCAGTAAAGCAATAGAATATATAGAAGCCGAAATGCCCGCTTCGCCGGAACGCGATGAAATTATTGAATTCATCAAAAAATCGCCAAGAGGCATTATAAAAGGATATAAACAATAAAATTAAAGTATTATGGCAACAACTTCAGATATTAGAAAAGGATTGTGTATTAACTACAACAATGATATTTATAAAATAATCGAATTTCTACACGTTAAACCGGGCAAAGGGCCTGCATTTGTCCGTACCAAATTAAAAAGCTTAACAACCGGAAAAATTATTGATAACACTTTTTCGGCTGGTCATAAAATTGATGATATTCGTATCGAAACCCGTAAATTTCAGTACCTGTATAACGATGGTGAAAATTATCATTTCATGGATGATGAAACCTATGAGCAAATTCAATTGCCGGAAGCAATGATTGATGCACCGCAATTTTTAAAAGAAGGTGAAATGGTAACCATTTTAATGAAAGCAGATGACAATACACCATTGACCCTTGAAATGCCGGCCACGGTAATTATGGAAGTAACCCACACCGAACCGGGAGTAAAGGGAAATACAGCAACCAATGCAACCAAACCGGCCACCGTTGAAACCGGCGCCAAAGTACGGGTGCCTTTATTTATAAATGAAGGAGATAAAATAAAAATAAATACAGAAACAGGCGAATATCAAGAACGCGTAAAATAAATTGAATAAAAAATGATTAAAAACCATCTTTTATTCAAATAAAATCTTGATATTTACAAACAAAAATTTTCAAAAATGAGTGTACTAATTAATAAAGATTCTAAAGTTATAGTCCAAGGATTTACCGGTAGTGAAGGAACTTTTCATGCCCAACAAATGATCGATTACGGTACCAACGTAGTCGGTGGTGTAACACCCGGAAAAGGTGGCACCGAACATCTTGGCAAACCGGTATTTAACACTGTCAAAGAAGCCGTCGAAAAAACAGGTGCAGATACCTCTATTATTTTTGTACCGCCGGCTTTTGCCGCCGATGCTATCAAGGAGGCTGCCGAAGGTGGTATCAAAACAATTATTGCTATCACAGAAGGAATTCCGGTGGCTGATATGGTCAAAGTAATGGATTATGTTGCCGATAAAGATACGCGCTTAATTGGTCCCAACTGCCCGGGAGTCATCACACCCGGTGAAGCCAAAGTCGGTATTATGCCGGGTTTTGTCTTCAAAAAAGGCAATATTGGCTTAGTATCCAAATCAGGAACTTTAACTTACGAAGCTGCTGATCAAATTGCCAAACAAGGCTTGGGTATCACCACTGCCATTGGTATTGGAGGTGATCCCATTATCGGCACTACCACTAAAGAGGCTGTCGAAATGTTTATGAATGACCCGGAAACAGAAGCCATTGTCATGATTGGTGAAATTGGCGGAAACTTGGAGGCAGAAGCTGCCAAATATATCAAGGAGACAGGCAATAAAAAGCCAGTAGTAGCATTTATTGCCGGACAAACGGCGCCTAAAGGACGTACTATGGGTCATGCAGGTGCTATTGTAGGCGGTAAAGATGACACGGCGCAAGCCAAAATGCGTATACTTAAAGAACATGGCATTCATGTGGTAGAATCACCAGCCGAAATTGGCAAAAAAGTGGCAGAAGTTTTAGGTAAATAATCAGGAGAATAAGACTCTAATAAAAATAGCCGTTCACAGAACGGCTATTTTTTTATATCCAACCTGGGAAAGGTATTCTCGGTTAAATAATGTATTTTTGTAAAAAAGCCTTACATGATTGATTTGGATGTTATAAAATATTTAACCGGTTTTTTGGTTGTTGCTATCTCAGCTTATCAGATCGCTTTATTTTTACAAAAAAAAATACATTTTCCCTTAATTACAGGTCTCATTCTAACCGGTATCATAGCCGGTAGTTCTTTCTTAAATTTTATTCCGAAATATGCTTTACCTAAGCTTGATTTTCTAAATGAAATAGCCTTGGCAGTCATCGCTTTTTCAGCCGGTGCCGAATTGCATTTAGAGGAATTGCGCAGCCGTTTAAATAGTATAAAATGGATGACAATCGGGCAATTAATTGCTACGTTCGTATTAAGTACGGCTTTTGTTTTTGTTATAGCGGATTATATTCCTTTTATGCAAAACTTTGATCCTAAAGTCAAATTTGCCATCGCCTTGTTATTTGGGACTATCTTTGTTGCCCGATCGCCCTCATCGGCTATTGCTATCATTAATGAAATGCGTGCACGGGGACCATTTGTAAAAACGGCCATGGGTGTAACCGTGGTCATTGATGTATTGGTAATTATTTTATTTGCCATCAGTTTTGCTATTGTAAAAACCATTATTATAGGCGAATCACTAAATTTAACTTTTTTATTAGTTCTGCTCCTTGAGATTAGCACCTCCATAATATTAGGTTTTTTGTTTGGTAAATTATTAAAACTGATTTTACAAACAAACCTTCATGGGAATATTAAAGCTGCCTTGATTATTTTGACCGGTTATAGCATTTATTTGTTGAATCATTGGGTAGCCCAACATACCAGTTTAGCCGGTTTTCATTTTGAACTGGAACCTTTATTAACAGCAATTATCGCCAGTTTTTATGTCACCAATTATACCAAATTTAACCACGAATTTGAAGAAATCATCCTTAAAATCAGCCCATTTATTTATATCATCTTTTTTACCTTAACCGGCGATTCATTGTCCTTACAAACGTTGATTAATGTCATAGAAATAGCGCTAATTCTTTTTGCCGTACGTATTGTTTCTTTAATTATAGGTGGTTTTATCGGAATTTGGGCAGCCAAAGAAGAACCCAAATATGCCAAAATAGCCTGGATGCCATATGTAACGCAAGCCGGTGTTGCCATTGGGCTTACAACCATGGTATCTGAAGCATTTCCGGATTGGGGACAAGAATTTGAGACCATTATCATAGCCATTATTGTGATAAACCAATTAATAGGTCCCCCCCTTTTTAAATGGGCTATCAAATATGCCGGTGAAGCACATAAAAAACAAGAATTCAAACCAAGCATTATTGAACACTATGCCGTTATATTCAGCTTAGACAGTATTTCATTGGCTATTGCCCGAAAGTTGATAAAACAAGGTTGGCTTGTAAAAATAGTTACCACCCAAAAACAGCATAATATCAAAGATATTGACATATTACAAGTAAAAGAATATAATAAAGAGAATATTGCCCAATTAAATTTAGGACAACCGGATAGTGTCATTTTACTTTACCCCGACGATCAAAAGAATTACGAAATAGCCGAATGGATATATGAAACCATTGGGTCACCCAACATGATTACACGTTTAGAGAGTGGGGCATTCGCCGCAAAATTTAAAGAAATTGGTGTAAAAGTAATAGAACCAACAGCAGCCATGGTCAATTTAATTGACCATATGGTCCGGGCGCCGGAAGCCACCAATATATTACTTGGTTTTGACAAGAATCAAGATACAATTGATGTCGAAGTACGTAACCCTGACCTGGTTGGCTTAAGAATACGTGATTTGCATCTACCGCAAGACGTTATCATCTTATCATTAAAACGAAAAGGTAATACGGTCATTACACATGGTTACACACAATTACGATTAGGGGATATTTTGACCTTTGTCGGGTCCAAAAAAAGTTTGGAGCAAGTGCGTCTGCGTTTTGAATTTTAAATCCCAAAACAAACAAATCAAAAATTAAAAAATTGTATCTTTGCCAAAATTTTTGAGTTAATATTTATGAAAGCAGGAATCGTCGGATTACCGAATGTGGGAAAATCAACCCTTTTTAATTGTTTGTCAAATGCCAAAGCACAATCGGCAAACTATCCATTTTGTACCATCGAGCCTAATGTCGGCGTTGTCAATGTACCTGACCAACGCTTGGTTGAGCTTGAAAAACTGGTAAAACCCGAACGTGTATTGCCTGCAACAGTCGAAATTGTAGATATAGCCGGACTGGTAAAAGGCGCCAGTAAAGGAGAAGGTTTGGGTAATAAATTTTTAGCTAATATTAGGGAAACAGATGCCATTATTCATGTGTTACGTTGCTTTGATGATGAAAATATCACCCACGTTGAAGGAAGTGTGGACCCGGTACGCGATAAAGAAATAATCGATATTGAACTCCAATTAAAAGATTTGGAAACCATTGAAAAACGGATTGACAAGGTTAAACGTAAAGCTAAAACGGGTGATAAAGAGGGGCAAAAAGAATATGAGTTGCTTTTAAAAATAAAAGAAAATTTAGAGAAAGGCATCTCTGTCCGGGCCATGGATTTTTCGCCCGAAGAACGCGAAAAATATGTAGATACTTATCAACTACTTACCGACAAACCCGTGTTATATCTCTGCAATGTTGATGAAGCTTCGTTAAAAACCGAAAATAAATATGTCAAAGCGGTTAAAGAAGCCATCAAAGATGAAGATGCCCAAATGATGGTTTTGGCTGCGGCCACAGAAGCAGATATTATGGAATTGGACACTTATGAAGACCGGCAAATGTTTTTGGAAGATTTAGGCTTGGACGAACCCGGTATAAATAAGCTAATACGCGCAGTTTACAAGCTTCTGAAACAGCAAACTTATTTTACTGCCGGGGTTAAAGAAGTCCGTGCTTGGACCATACCAATAGGTGCCACCGCACCACAAGCCGCGGGTGTTATTCATAGCGATTTCGAAAAAGGCTTTATCAGAGCCGAAGTCATCTCTTATGACGATTTTATTAAATATGGATCTGAAGCAAAGGTCAAAGAAGCTGGAAAAATGCGCGTGGAAGGAAAAGATTATATCGTCCAAGACGGTGATATTATGCACTTTAGATTTAATGTCTAAATCCTAAGATTTTAAATTTAGAACCTTTTAGAATTGTTAATGCTTTGTTGATAAAACTTCATAAGTTTATCAACAGTTTTGTAGTGTCCGTATGTAAAAAAAACGTAATTTTATTTTTAAATAAAAAGCATTTTGTATGAGTCAAAATAATTCGAAAGAGCTGGTCAAAAATAAAAAATTACAACAAGAAATTGAAATTGTTAAAAATAAATTAACCGAGTTTTTAGAAGAAAATAATCAACGTAAAACACCGGAACGTTATGCTATTTTAGAAGAAATATATAAAATAGACGAACATTTTGACATTGATTTTTTGTATAAATTATTTAAAGAAAAACAATTTAGAGTTAGTAAAGCAACCTTATATAATACATTAGAATTGCTTTTGGAAGCCGGGTTAGTACGCAAACATCAATTTGGCAAAATACAAGCTTTTTATGAAAAAAGTTTCTTTAACAGGAATCATGACCATATCATTATGCTCGACAATTTTGAAATAATCGAATTTTGTGATCCACGTATCGACCAAATAAAAAAAAATTTTGAAAAGGCAATGGATATAGACATAGAAAGTCATACGTTATATTTTTATGCCCGAAAGAAAAAATAATTTAAATCAACACCATGGAAGCCCCAAAAAAAGATCCTAATAAACAAGCCCATCAAGCAAAAAACATAAGTTTGCCGCAAGCCAAACTGCCCCCACAAGCGGTGGAATTAGAAAAAGCCATTTTAGGTGCCATGATGATTGACAAACGTGGTGTAGATGAAGTGGTTGACTTATTATTTGAAGAAGCCTTTTACTTGCCTGAACACCGTGAAATTTTCTCTGCCATCATTTCTCTTTTTGAAGAAGGAAAACCCATCGATATTTTTACCGTAACCGAAGCCTTACGGGCAAGAGGCACTTTAAAACAAATTGGTGGCGAATATTATTTAATCACTTTGTCCAACCTGGTCGCTACAGCAGCCCATATAGAATATCATGCCCGGATTGTTTTACAAAAATATGTCAAACGCGAACTGATTCAAATATCAGGAAAAATTATAGAACAATCTTATGACGACACGGTTGATGTTCTCGATTTATTAGACAGTGCCGAACAAGAATTATTTAAAGTATCACAAGGTAGTCTTAAACGCGGAAGTGCCAAAATAGCCTCAGTCGTTACAGATGTTAAAGCTCAATTAGAACAACTGGCCAAACAGGAAGGTCTTAGCGGTATTTCGACCGGTTTTCCTTCCTTAGATGACTATACGTCCGGATGGCAAGACGGCGAATTAATCATTATTGCCGCCCGTCCCGGGATGGGTAAAACGGCTTTTGTTTTGTCTATGGCACGTAATATGGCTGTCGATCATGGGGTGCCGGTAGCCATTTTTAACTTAGAGATGACTTCGGACCAATTGATTAAAAGACTGTTTTCTATTGAAACGGAAATTCCTGCCGAAAAATTCCGGAGCGGTAAACTGACTGATATGGAATGGAATTTGCTCAACAATAAAATGGATAAAATTGCCGAAGCACCCATTTATATCAATGATTCCAGTATGTTATCAATTTTTGATTTGCGGGCTCAAGCACGCCGGATGAAGTCCCAATATGATATTGGCATCATTATTATCGATTATTTACAACTTATGACAGCTCAAACCAATCATAAAAGTGGTAACCGAGAGCAAGAAATATCAACTATTTCGCGGAACCTGAAATCGCTTGCCAAAGAATTGAATATTCCGGTCATTGCCTTGTCGCAATTGTCACGTAAAGTTGAAGAACGGACCGATAAATCAGGGCATAAACGGCCACAACTTTCGGACTTACGGGAATCGGGAGCCATAGAGCAAGATGCCGATATCGTTAGTTTTATTTACCGGCCCGAATATTATAAAATTGAACTTTGGGAAGATGATACCCCTACCCAAAACCAAGCCGAATTTATCATTGCCAAACACCGTAATGGTAAAACTGGCAACATACGTTTGCGTTTTGATGGCCAATTTGGGCGTTTTTCAGAGCTAAACACTTTAAGTGAAGAATTTACAATGGAATCGCGCCTAAATGACGTCAGTCCAAACAATGATTTTAACCCCGATGATTTTAATCCTTACACCCCCGGTACCCAAGACAATGAAGATCTTCCCTTTTAAACATAGTATTGTTACGCTGTTTTTTTTATTGGCATGGCAAATAAGCTTTGCAAAGTTCATTCTTATTCCGATGGATGAAAATCAGCATAACCATTTAAAGGCATATGGGATTGTTTACAAAGCTTTGCAAAAACATATCAAAGTAAAATGGTTACTCAATTATCGTGGGGGCAGTTTTTTACTGCCTTATGACCCCGAAATAAAAGATGAATGCCAAATCAGAGGAGTCGATTTTGAAATAATTTCTGAAGATCAGGCAGCCGAAATCCTTAAAACTATTAGTTCACCGGCCAAAAATATGGATGCGGTAACCTTGGAAAAAGCGCCTAAAATTGCCGTTTATTCACCCAAAAACAAAATGCCTTGGGATGATGCTGTTACAATGGTCTTAAAATATGCCGAAATTCCGTACGATGTTGTGTATGATGAGGAAGTTTTACAAAATAAACTTTTAAAGTACGACTGGCTTCATTTACATCATGAAGATTTTACTGGTCAGTACGGGCGTTTTTATGGTGCATTCAGAACTGCTCCTTGGTATATAAAACGCAAAGCCGAACAAGAAGCTTTAGCACATAAACTGGGATTTAAGAAAGTGTCTCAATTAAAATTGGCCGTGGCCAAAAAAATTAAAGATTATGTTACTGGCGGTGGTTTTATGTTTGCCATGTGTTCGGCTACAGATTCATTTGACATTGCGTTGGCTGCCGATGGTGTCGATATATGTGAACCGATGTTTGACGGAGATCCTTCCGACCCTGATTACCAAAATAAATTGGATTATAGTAAGACCTTGGCCTTTACCGGTTTTGTTTTAGAACCCAATCCCATGGTTTACGAATTTTCAAATATCGATACCACCAATAAAAGACACATTCCACGTGAGACCGATTATTTTGAACTCAATCAATTTTCGGCAAAGTGGGATCCGGTTCCGACCATGCTGACACAAGATCATACTATTATGATTAAAGGCTTTATGGGTCAAACCACGGCTTTTGACCGTAAACTTATTAAACCTAATATCATAATTTTGGCAGAAAATAAACTCAATGGTGAAGCACGCTACATCCACGGGACCAAAGGAAAAGGTATGTTTACGTTTTATGGTGGTCATGATCCGGAAGATTACAGTCACCGGGTGGGTGATCCTAAAACGGAATTAGACCTCCACCCCACTTCACCGGGTTATCGCCTTATTTTAAATAATGTTTTATTTCCTGCTGCCAAAAGAAAACACAAAAAAACTTAAGTTTTATGTTGGGACTAAAAGCAAACACTTCTCCACAATGGGCAAATATCGTATTAAATGATTTAGAAAGCTTCTTGACAGACCACGCTTATAACGAAATGAAAGCCGCCCAGTCGGCTATGGCTGTAATCAATCATAAACCTGATGACAAAGATTTTGTCAACACAATGGCCGCGTTGGCTATTGAAGAAATGCAACATTTTGAAATGGTTTATGAACAAATACAAAAATTGGGCTTAAAATTAGGACCTGAAAATCAAAATTTTTATGCAATGCAATTGCGTAAATTTTTTCCTAAAACCAAAGATCCGCATCAAAAATTTATACAAAAACTCTTATTGTCTTCACTTATGGAAGCAAGAAGTTGTGAACGTTTTAGTGTCCTCATTCCGGTTTTAAAACCTATCAAGCCCGATTTGGCAGCTTTTTACCAAAATTTATTTGAAAGTGAGGCCAGACACTACAGAATTTTTTTAGAATATGCCCGAAAATTTGACGAGAAAGAAAAAGTAAATGCACAATGGAATGACTTACTGACCTATGAAGCAGAATTAGTGCATAATTTGGGACAAAAAGCTTTGGTACATGGCTGATAATTTTGAAATAAGCATTTTTGGCGGTGGCAATGTGGCGACACATTTGGCACAAGAAATATTGAAACATCCGGAATTAAAGCTCAAACAAATGTATAACAGACATTTGACAGCCATACAGGGCTTTGGAAATAAAACCCACATCACGGATGATTTGACTCAAATACTGCCGGCGGACTTGTTTATATTAGCCATTACAGATGATGCTATCGAAGATTTTTCAGAAAAATTGGCCAAATTCGACAATTTAACCGTTCATACCGCCGGAAGTGTCCCTATGAATGTCTTAAAAACCAAGCGTAAAGGTGTTTTTTATCCTTTTCAAAGTTTTTCAAAAAATAAAAAACAAATAAATTTTCAAAATATCCCTATTTTAATTGAAGCCGCACAACCGAAGGATTTGAAATTTTTAAAAAAAATAGGAGAAAAATTTTCAAATAATGTCATCGAAGCAGATTCGACCCAACGCAAAGCTTTACACATAGCCGGTGTATTTGCAGCTAACTTTGTCAATCACTTATACTTACAAGCCAGTAAGATATTAAAAAACAACAACTTACCTTTTGACTTGGTAAAACCCCTTATTTTAGAAGTCGCTCAAAAAGTACAAAAAATTCCACCAAAAAAAGCACAAACCGGCCCGGCAGTACGAGGGGACATTAAAGTGGTTAATGAACATTTAACATTCTTAAAAGATGAAAATCAAAATAAAATTTATAAATTGCTAACACAAAGCATATTTAAAGAATACAAAAATGAATGAACACATAGTCGATAAGGTTTTTGAAAAAATTGATTTTAGCCAACAAAAACTTCCAAAAGGAGAATATGAACATTGCCGTTTTATCAATTGTCAATTTAATGGCTGTAATTTAAGCCATTACCGTTTTATAGATTGTGAATTTGAAAATTGTGAGATGAGCTTGGTTGTTTTTGATCAAACCGCACTACAAAATGTTAAATTCAAAACCACCAAATTAACCGGGGTTTCTTTTGAAAAATGTAATCCTTTTTTACTCACACTAAAATTTGACCAATGCAAATTAAATTTAGC
Organism: Flavobacteriales bacterium; assembly: GCA_026993355.1. GTDB lineage: Bacteria > Bacteroidota > Bacteroidia > Flavobacteriales > Flavobacteriaceae > WGBX01. The sequence goes on from JALWTX010000006.1 coordinate 21,704, forward strand.
TTCCTTGGCCAATTTGAATATTCCCGGCACGCACTTCCTATCATGTGATATGGTAGAAATAAACCTGACCGGCACTTATTTGCGCGATGCTATTTTTGACAATTGCGATTTAGATCATGCCATATTTTATAAAACAGATTTAACAAATGCAGATTTAAGAACAGCTTATAATTACATCATAGATCCGGAAAATAACAGACTCAAAAATGCCCGGTTCAGTTTTCCGGCTTGCAAAGGCTTATTAACTAAATATGATGTTTGCATAGAAAATTAATCAATAATCACTTATTAGCTTTCAATAACATGAAAAATAATCTTGAAAATTCCTATAAAAAAAAATTGAATTACATAACCTGCTTCATTTTTGATATAGATGGCGTATTGACCGACGGAAAAGTCCACATTACCACCAGCGGCGATTTGATGCGCAGTATGCACACTAAAGACGGTTTTGCTATTAAAACCGCCTTAAAAAAAGGTTATCGTGTGGCCATTATTTCAGGTGCCCGTGATAAAAATGTTATAACCCGATTAAAATATTTAGGTATTCAAGATATTTTTATAAATGTAGACGACAAGTTGCCTGTCTATGAGCAATATATATCTGATAAAAATTTAAGCCCACAAGAAGTTTTATACATGGGTGACGACATTCCGGATATTCCACTTTTGAAAAAAGCAGGTCTTTCGGCTGCCCCACATGATGCCGTACAAGAGGTTTTAGATACAGTTGATTATATCTCGTTAAAAAATGGGGGGGAAACTTGTGTGCGTGACGTCATTGAACAAGTTTTACGAGTGCAAGGCAGGTGGACTTTTAACTTAGAAAAGAATGAAACAGCAGCTAATTAGGTTTTATAAAATTATTAGATTTAAAAATATTTTCCTTTATGTGCTATTGGAAACACTCCTCTATTTTGTCTTATTCCATAAACATTTCAATCTAACGGATGGCTGGTTATTTTTAGTGCTCTCTATGGTTTGCTTTAGTGCTTTCAGTAATATCCAAAATAATATATTGGATTATGAACTGGATCAAAACAAAAATAATTTCACTGATTTTAACCGTAAAACTTTTCTTTTTTGGTCTTTTATCTGTGGTGTAACTGGTGCACTGTTCGGACTTATTGCTTTTAACATCACTGAAAACAGTCAACTTTTTTATGCTTTATTAATAATACCTATTTTAATTCTTTTATATAATTACTATCTCAAAAAATGGCCATTAATTGGCAATTTTCTCATTGCCTTTGCCATTACCTATGCAATTTATATTCCCCTGGCATATACAAAAGGAATCAATATAAATAACCCTTATTTCCGTTTTTTGCTGGTCATGTCTCTTTTATTAAATTTTTTAAGAGAATTGGTCAAAGATATGGAAGATGCTTATTTTGATAGACAATTCGGATATAAAACTTTACCTATTATAAATATGAGAATGAGTAAAATACTTTTAACTATTTTATCTTTGCTTACATGGTTAGTAATGTTTTCTTATATAAATATTTTTAACAATACTTATTTTTATGCGCTCATTGTTATAAGCTTTGTTTTACTGAGTTATAGTATAATTCAGGTTTTTAAAGAAAATTTTGAATTGGCTACCAAACTTCTAAAATTGTTAATGTTAATCGGTGTTTTTAGTATATTTTTCATTTAATGAAGCCTAAAAAATCCATCATACTTACAGCTGATTTTTTTAATAATGAAACGCACGAGGTCGCAAAAAAACTCTTAGGAAAGGTTTTATATCGTCGAGAGGGGAACAAGTTATACCGGTCAATTATTTCAGAAACGGAAGCTTACCACAGCATGCAAGATTTAGCCTGTCATTGTAGTAAAGGCATCACCCCGCGGACAAAAATTATGTTTGACCAACCCGGCCATATTTATGTCTATCTAATATACGGCATGTATCATATGCTTAATTTTGTAACCATGCCCAAAGGTTTTCCGGCTGCAATATTAGTACGGGGAATTAAGGATTTGACATATAGTGATGATAATGGTCAAACTTTTAAACCACTGAATGTTTTAACCAACGGTCCCGGAAAACTGACCAAACAACTGAAAATAGACAAAAGTTTTAACGGTCTGGAAGTTAAACCCGAAAATAATTTATGGGTGGCAGATGAAAACATAAAAATAGCCGGCTCAGAAATTAAATCCGGCCCACGTATTGGCATTGCCTATGCCAAAGAATGGGTCTATAAACCTTGGCGATTTTGGCTATAAAAAAACTGTCTCAAATAAAATTGAGACAGCTTTGTAACATATTATTAATTTAATTTTTACTTGGATTCTTTCTCACCCTGCTCCATTAACTTGTTAAATTGATCTAATTTCGGCATTAAAATTACTTCTGTTCTGCGGTTCATACTACGGCCTTCAGGCGTATCGTTACTTGCTTTAGGACGCCATTGGCCATGACCACCTGCTGTTAAGCGTGCAGGATCCACCCCGAAATCATTTTGAAGTTTACGCGCTATAGCAGTCGCACGCAAGGCACTCAAATCCCAATTATCTTTAATACATTTGGTATGAATAGGGACATTATCCGTATGGCCTTCAATTAATACTTCATAGTCCTTATAATCATTAATGATTTTAGCTAATTTAAACAAAACACTGTCGGCTTGTTTGCTGATTTGTGTTTTGCCTGATTTAAACATCATTTTATCAGACAATGAAATAAACACGACGCCTTTTTTTACTTTGACATCTAAATCCTTGGTGTCCACTCCTTTTAACGAACGCGTTATGCGACTACTTAACACTTTATTTAACGAATCCTTTTTCTTATTTTCTACAATAAGCATCCGAATATATTTGTTAGATTTGTTTATTTCATCTAACAGTTTACTAATATTTACATTCCCTTGTTGATTTAAGTTGACACAACGATCTAATGCCTCTTGCAAGGTCTTATTGTTATCTTTCAAGGATTCGATTTGGGTTTTCAAACTTTCCTGTTCTGTGGTACACTTGTAAAACTTATCTTTGTACTCCCGCAAATATTGCTCTGTTTCGGCTTTCCCTTGTTTTAATTGTTCATATTTCTTTTTACTAACACATGAGGTCACTAACATGCCTAAAGCAAAACTAATTACTAATACTTTTTTCATAGAGCGTCTTTTTTATTTTTTGTAAAATTATCAAAATAATTTGTAATAATAAACGATTTGAATCGTATTTTATTATAAATTTAACCCGTTTTAAAAACACTTTTATGCTGAAAATTATTTACGAAAATATCTTAATCGCATTTGAAGCTATTAAATCTCAAAAAATCAGGGCTGTTATAACCCTGCTTATTATTGCTTTTGGCATAATGGCTTTGGTAGGAACCCTTACAGTTGTAAAAGGTATTGACAATAATTTTTCGGCCGGGCTCAAAAGTTTGGGTTCCAATAAATTTTCTTTTAAACGATATGAAAATATTTTTATTCAAAAAGGACGACATCCCCGCAATCGACATAAAACAATTAATCCACCGATAAGCTACCGTAATGCCATCCATTTTAAAACAAATTTTAAAGATGCCGGCACCTTAGTTTCAATTTCTTTTGTTCCGGCTGTAAACATTGAAGTTAAAAATACAGAAAAAAAATCCGATCCTAAATACACCATTGTAGGAGTTGATGAAAATTATTTAGCCGTTAATAATTACGATATTCAAGAAGGCAGAGCCTTTGCTGCTAAAGATATTAAAGACAACCATCATTTTGCAATTATCGGAAAAGATTTACAAACTGAACTTTTCAAACATACAAATCCCCTCCAGAAACAAATTATCATCAATGGTAACCGGTTTACCGTTATAGGAATATTAAAATCTAAACAATCGACCTTTAGTGGGAGCCAAAACAACCGGATATTAATTCCGTTAAATTTGGCAAGAAGTATTTTTCCAAATAAAAACCCTAACTATACGATTGATGTAGCGGTAAAAAATAAAAAAAATTACCGTAAAATTGTTGCTAAAGCTATAGCAGTAATGCGCAATATTAGGAAACTAAAACCCTTGCAACCTAATAATTTTGGCGTTAATACCAGTGACAAATTAGCTGCAGAACTCAAGAAAGTCAGTCACAGCTTAACTATATTTGCATTTATTATTGGGCTCATCACTATATTAGGCTCTTCAATTGCCTTAATGAATATAATGTTGGTATCGGTCACCGAACGCACCCGCGAAATCGGTGTTCGTAAAGCCTTGGGCGCAAATAAAATTCTGATTATGCTTCAATTTTTTATAGAAACCTTGGTTATCACTTTATTGGGCGGTATAGTCGGTATTATTTTTGGTTTATTAATAGGTTTTGGCGTTTCAAATCTGATGAAAGTTCCTTTCTCCATGCCTTGGAATGCTATAGAAATGGCCTTTTTGATTATTTTTATAGTAGCCATTATTTCCGGACTGTACCCGGCATACAAAGCAGCCAAATTAGATCCTATTCAAGCATTGAGATATGAATAATAATGATTGGAAAGAAAATTTTATAAAAAATAAAGTTACGGACTGTTACCTTCTCAAAATTCCAAAAATAAAAGACAGAAGAGGTAACTTGGCGGTTATTGAAAACAACCAACTGCCTTTTGACATGAAACGGGTTTATTATCTTTATGACGTTCCAGCCGGCGCTTATCGTGGCGGGCATGCTCATAAAGCGCAAAATGAACTATTAATAGCCGTTAGCGGAAGTTTTGAGGTGAGAATAAATGATGGGCAGACCATCAAAAAAATTATTCTTAATCGTCCGGATCGTGGTTTATTAATTCCGGTAGGTATCTGGCGTGATTTGAAAGATTTTTCGCAAGGCAGTGTTTGTTTAGTATTAAATTCAGGGGCATTTGATGAGGATGATTATATCCGGCAGTTTGAAGACTTTCAACATCTAAAAAATCAAATCAATGCATAAATACTTCTTAAATATTTGAATTCTCATGCGAATGTTTTATTTTTAAGCCCACATAAAAGGCAATAAGGAGATGAATATTAAATTCAATAAAAATGAAGATTACAATAAATTAAAATGGGCTGAAGTTCGTCAAAAATTAGAAAAAATAGCACTTGGCGGTGGCAAAAAACGCATAGAAAAAGAACATGCCAAAGGTAAAATGACAGCTCGTGAACGTATTGCTTACTTGCTTGATGACGATAAAGAACAAATAGAAATAGGCGCCTTTGCAGGCTATGAGATGTATGACGACCATGGTGGATGCCCCGCCGGTGGCGTAATTGTCAAAATTGGTTATATCAATGGACGTCAAGTTATTGTCGTGGCCAATGATGCCACAGTAAAAGCCGGTGCTTGGTTCCCGATTACCGGTAAAAAAAATCTCAGAGCACAAGAAATAGCTATTGAGAATAATTTACCCATCATATATTTAGTTGATTCGGCCGGCATTTACTTGCCACTTCAAGATCAAATCTTTGCCGACAAAGAACATTTTGGACGCGTTTTTAGAAATAATGCCGTGATGAGTAGCAAAGGCATTATCCAAATCGCAGCCATAATGGGTAGTTGCGTTGCCGGTGGTGCTTATCTGCCTATTATGAGTGACGAAAGTCTGATTGTTGACAAAACCGGCAGTATTTTTCTGGCTGGCAGCTATTTAGTAAAAGCGGCAATAGGTGAAGATATCGATAACGAAAGCCTGGGCGGTGCTACTACACAAACAGCAATTTCGGGTGTAGTGGACCATAAAGCCAAAAATGACAAAGACGCCTTAGACAAAATAAAAAACATTTTTAACAAAATAGGCAACTTTGACAAAGCCGGCTTTAATAGAACAGAACCGAAAAAACCGGCCAAAAATCCGGAAGAAATATTTGGTATCTTACCGGCTTCACGGCAAGAGCCTTATGATATGTACGAAATAATTGACCGTTTAATTGACGCCGGTAGCTTTGATGAATATAAAGCTGATTATGGCAAAACAATCATCACCGGTTATGCCCGTATAGACGGCTGGGCTGTGGGGATAGTGGCCAACCAACGTAAAATTGTAAAAAATGCCCGTGGTGAAATGCAATTCGGCGGTGTTATTTACTCCGATTCGGCTGACAAAGCCGCCCGCTTTGTCATGAATTGCAATCAGAAAAAAATCCCTTTGGTGTTTTTACAAGATGTCACCGGCTTTATGGTCGGTAGCCGTTCAGAACATGGCGGTATCATTAAGGACGGGGCAAAAATGGTCAGTGCAGTCAGCACATCGGTAGTTCCTAAATTTACAGTGGTTATTGGTAATTCTTATGGAGCCGGTAACTATGCTATGAATGGTCGTGCTTATGATCCGCGCCTGATGCTAGCTTGGCCAACCAGTGAAATAGCCGTAATGAGTGGGGCTGCTGCCTCGAAAGTATTACTCCAAATTGAAGAAGCTAAACTAAAAAAACAAGGTGAAACCATTACCCCGAAAAAAGAAAAAGCTTTGCTAAATAAAATTCAAAATGATTACAAACGACAAATATCACCTTATTATGCCGCTGCCCGTTTATGGACAGATGCAATTATCAACCCGCTTGAAACCCGCAAATGGATCAGTATGGGAATAGAAATGGCCAATCATAAACCCATTACCGAACGATATAATGTAGGTGCCATTCAAACCTGATTTGTGAGCTAAAATTTTTTATTAAAAACGGTTGCGTTGGCCTGAGCTGTCGGCAAAATCAGAATATCGGCTATATTAACATGCGGTGGACGAGTTGCCATATATACCACAGCATCGGCAATATCTTGTGGATATAAAGGTGTATAACCGGCATAAACCTTTTCATTAGCTTTAGGATCTTTAAGTCTGACAATTGAAAATTCGGTTTCAACAGCACCCGGAGAGACACTCCCCACTTTGATGTTATACGGGTTAAAGTCAATACGCATAGCTTTGGTTAAAGCCTCAACAGCATGTTTGGTAGCACAATATACAGCACCTTTGCCATAGGTCTTTTTACCGGCAATAGAACTTACATTAATTATTTGTCCGGAATGACGCGCAATCATTTGCGGAACAACAATTTTGGTGACATAAAGCAAACCTTTTATATTGGTATCAATCATCTGTTCCCAATCTTCAATTTGATTTTCGTGCAAAGGTTCCAAACCTGCTGCCAATCCGGCATTATTTATAAGTAAATCTATCGTTTTCCATTCTGGCGGCAATTGATTAAAAGCATTTTGCACTTGTTCTTTATCCCGAATGTCAAAATTCATGCTAAAACACTCTGTCAATTCTTGACAAAGTTCTTGTAAACGGTCTTTGCGTCGCCCAGTGATGATGACACGAAAACCTTTTTCGGATAGCATCTTAGCGGTTTCTTTACCAATACCGGAAGTAGCACCGGTAATCAAAGCTGTTTTTTTCATATAAAACTTTTTCGCAAATTTACTTAAAAAAACTGCATTAAAAGGGCATTAATACGGTTTTACTTGTCTTTTTCCGGTGGAAAATTCTTTAATAACGTATACAAAGCTTGGCGAAATTGTTTATAATCATTCCCCGTTAAATTCAAATATTCACTTCCGGACCAAACTACTTTTTTTGATTTTAAGTCAACTATATCAATAAATAAAGTACCTTCTTTTGATTTTTCAATATAAGCACGGGAGTAAAAAGGGGAATAATAATGAGGATAAACATCGACCCGGTCATGTAAATCGGTAAAAATATTGACCACAAAATCAGGATGAGAAGAACGTGAAAAGCCTTTGTCTAATAAAATTTTTGAAATTGTATGAACAATAAAACGCTTTTTTTTAGCAGGGAGTTTGAGTTTTTCCAACCCCTTACGGTAATAAGCATAGGTTTTGTACTGACTGAAATCAATGGAATGGTCATACTTTATCTTTGTGGAAGCACAACTATTCACCAAAAAAAGAAAGCTTATAACTAAAGCGGTTCTGACAATAAATTTCATGACATTTTATTTTTCTTCATTACTGCAAAAATCAGGCCGTTATGCAATTTAAGATAACCATAAAAAAACAGCAGGCCTTTTATGTAAATCTACGTTTTGTTTTCGCCATTCTTTTACCTGCAAGGTTTTGATATATTCCGTCTTTAATGTTAGGTCTGCAGCAATGCAAAGACGTGTATTAGGGTGCAAATATTTTAATAAACTTTGAAAAAATTTTTGGTTCCGGTAAGGTGTTTCAATACAAATTTTAGTACAATTGTTTTTTGCAGACAAATGCTCTAAATGTCTGATTTGTCGCTTTAACTCATTCGATTCTTTAGGCAAATACCCTTCAAATGAAAACTTTTGCCCGTTTAAGCCCGATGCCATCAAAGCTAACATCAAAGAAGAAGGACCTACCAATGGCTTGACCCTTATGTTTTTTTTATGAGCCAAAGCAACTACCAAGTTGCCGGGATCGGCTACGGCCGGCAAACCAGCTTCAGATAATAAACCAACATCCTGACCTTGTATCAAGGCTTGTATAAAATCATGGATTCCGGCAGATTTTTGATGTTTGTCTAATTGAAAAATGACTAATTCTGCTTGATTTTTTTCAGGACAAATTTGTTTGATAAACCGGCGCGCTGTTTTTTCATTTTCAACAATAAAGGTATTAATGTTTAAAATTACTTGTTTGACGATACCCGGCAATATTTCATCTAAAGGAGCGGGACCTAAAGGGGCGGGTATTAAAAATAAAGTACCTTTTTTCAATTTTCTAATTTTTTGGCAATGGCTGAAGTTGCTTTATCCAACATATCATAGACTAATTTTGCAGCGCTGCGTCCCTTTTGATAGGAATCAGGCACTTCAATATTTTCGCCCGGAAAAATTTCATTCAATATAAAATCAACTTTGGCTAAATCAGCTGCATTTCGTGCTTTTTTACGGATTAATGCCTCATTGAGTTTGTCCATAATATATATTTTGTCAAACTTATCAAAATCTGCTGTTTCAAATGGGCGGGCTCTTAAATTAGTAATATCCAAGCCGTGTTCGGCAGCTATATTTATAGAAGAAGGACAAGGCGGTTCGCCGGCATGATAACTGTCTAAACCTGCCGAATCGACCAAAACCTTTTCAGAATTAACTTTAGATTTTAATAAGGCTTCTGCCAAAGGAGAGCGGCAAATATTGCCTAAACAAACCATTAATATTTTTTGTTTGGAAGACATAAGATACATTTTAACGGCACAAAATTACGGAAAATTCGGCCGGAAAAAGATAAAGGTGAAAATTTTATAAAGAAAATTTAATTTCTAAGTCTTTGTAATATTTATTAAAGTCTTTATCGACTTTTTTTAAACCATCAATGGTTTTGCAGGCATGTAAAACCGTGGCATGGTTGCGGTTGCCAATATTTTTTCCAATTTCGGCATAAGGCTTATTAGTAATTTTTTTGGCAAAATACATGGCAAATTGACGTGCTTGTACTATTTCTCTTTTTCGTGATTTGGATTGAATGGCTTCTACTTCGATATTGAAATATTTGGCCACAATTTCTTTAATCATGTTAATAGAATAGTTCTTTTTGGTCTGCTTGACATAATTTTGAATAATCTCTTTGGTCAATTCCAAATTAATTTCACGTCTATCAAATGATGCATGGGCAATTAATGAAATAATTATTCCTTCCAGTTCCCGGATATTAGTTTTGATGCTTTGGGCAATAAACTCAATCACATTTTCGGGTAATTTTACGCCATCAGCGTAAAGTTTATTCAGGATAATTTTTTTACGGGTTTCATAATCCGGTTTTTGCAATTCGGCAGATAAGCCCCATTTAAAACGGGAGAGTAAACGCTGTTCTATATCTTGCATATCAACCGGTGTTTTGTCTGCCGTTAAAATAATTTGCTTTTTGTTTTGGTGCAAATGATTAAAAATATGGAAAAACACATCTTGGGTGCCGGGTTTGCCCGACAAAAATTGTATATCATCTACAATGAGCACATCGATCATTTGATAAAAATGAATAAAATCGTTGCGGTTGTTGCGTTGCGTCGCCGTTGTATATTGCTGGATGAATTTTTCGGTCGAAACATACAAAACCGTCTTATCCGGAAAATAACGCTTTACCTCTACCCCCACAGCATTGGCCAAATGCGTTTTGCCTAAACCGACATCACCGTAAATTAGCAGAGGGTTAAATGAAGTTCCACCTGGTTTTTTAGCAACAGCCATGGCCGCATTTCTGGCTAACCGGTTTGAATTTCCTTCCACAAAGTTATCAAAAGTATAATGTGGATTTAATTGCGAATCTATGTGAATTTTTTTAATGCCGGGAAAAGCAAAAGGATTTTTTATCTCCGGCGCAAAATTTTTCGTTGTTTTTTTGTTACGTGTTTCGACTTTGGGTTTATTTGCACTTGGCAAATCCATCAAATGGGCCTCATTTTTGGCTGCTTCACTACTCATTTTGATGCTATAAATCAATTTAGCATCGGGGCCGATATATTTAGTTAAAGCAATTTTTAAAAGCTGTAAATAATGCTCTTCAATCCATTCGTAAAAAAATTTACTCGGTACTTGAATTTTTAAAATATTTCCTTTTAAATCAATCGGCACCAAAGGTTTGAACCAAGTCTCAAACGCAGTTTCATCAATATTATCACGAATAAAGGCAAGACATTTCTCCCAAGTGTTAATTGCTTGATTCATAGGTAGTTATTAGGTTAACGACAAAAAAAATAAATTTTCTTTCCTTTTTGTAACTGCAAAATTGGTATAAAATTTCAGATTAAAAAAATTTTTTTCGCTTGTTTTTTAAATAAATTTTAACTATTATTTAAGTCATAACAAAATGCGCATTTTGAAAAAAAATATCTTACATTTGTAATAGATTTATTAAGAAAATGTAAAGAAAATAATGGCCACCTATATAGACGAATTACAATTTAAAACACGCTATGCCGAAACTGATCAAATGGGTTACATCCATCACAGTATTTATGCCCAATATTTTGAAATGGGTCGTCTCGAATTGATGAATAAAATTGGCATTTCATATAAACAAATGGAAAAAGACGGCTTTATTTTGCCGGTTTATACCTTAAATACCAAATATTTTATACCTCTAACTTTTGATGAGACCATCCGGCTAAAAACTTTTGTTAAATACCTTAAAGGTGTCCGCCTGGCTTTTGGTTATGAGATTTATAATGAAAATAATCAGAAAACAACGGAAGGAGAAGTTGTATTGGTTTTTGCCGGTAGAGATGGAAAACCAATACGTCCTCCAAAAGAATTTGTCGATAAAATTAAAACCTTACTTTAATTTAAAAAAACTAGTTGATGAAAACCAAATTAAGTGTCAATATAAATAAAATAGCTACCTTACGGAATGCACGCGGTGGCAACTATCCGGATGTTATAGAGTTTGCCAAAAGAGCCCAAGATTATGGGGCCGATGGTATAACAATACATCCACGTCCTGATGAACGTCACATCCGGTATGCCGATGCACTTGCTTTACGACCGGTTGTCCATAAGGAATTTAACATTGAGGGAAATCCTATTGATAAATTTATAGATTTGGTCTTGCGTGTTAAGCCCGAACAAGTAACCTTGGTGCCTGATGATCCCAATCAACTGACATCTGACCATGGTTGGGATACATGGCAACATCAAAATTTTTTAAAAGAAATCATAAAAGTTTTTAAAAATGCCGGTATTCGCACTTCTATTTTTGTTGACCCCGACTTAAAAATGATAGAAGGTGCTGTCAAAACCGGAATAGATAGAATTGAACTTTATACAGAATCATATGCTGCTGAATATGCCAAAGGAAATAAATCAGTCGTGGATCAATTTGCTAAAGCTGCTGACTTAGCGCACCAGTTAGGCTTGGGCATCAATGCCGGACATGATTTAAATTTGCAAAACATTGCCTACTTCAAAGAAAAAGTCCCTCATTTAGATGAAGTATCAATAGGACATGCATTGGTAGTAGAGTCCTTAATCTATGGCATGGAAAATGTTATCAGAATGTATCAGCAAAAATTGCAATAAGGGAATGGACCAATTTTTACATTCTAAAATTTTAGGTCGCGAAGGTTTTCCTGTACTAATTTTACATGGCTTGCTCGGCATGGGTGATAATTGGCTGAGTTTAGGCAAAAAATATGCCGAAAACGGCTTTAAAGTCCACCTGATTGACCAACGCAACCATGGTAAAAGTTTTCATGATGATGAAATGAATTATGAAGTAATGGTTGAGGACTTGTATCGATATTCTAAGAAACATCATTTGGATCATTTTCATATCATCGGGCATTCAATGGGGGGCAAAACGGCTATGCATTTTGCCATGACACATCCAGAATTGGTGGATAAAATGATTGTCGTAGATATTGCGCCCAAATTTTATCCTCCTCATCATCATTTTATTTTTGAAGCGATTGAAAAACTGGATTTAAAAAAATACCGTAAAAGACAAGAAATTGAAAATGAACTGGCTAAGGACATAACTTCTACGCCTATTAGACAATTTATTTTAAAAAATTTAGCCCGGGACAAAAATGGTCTTTTTTATTGGAAACCTAATATTCCGGTTTTAAAAAATTCCCTCCATGACTTAGGACAAGCACTTCCGCCCTTGCAGAGTATCCGTACCAAAACTTTATTTGTAAAAGGAGAAAAATCACCTTATATCTTACCCGAAGATTTGCCCGGTATAAAAGCACACTTTCCTCATTCAGATACCATAATCATACCCAACAGCAGTCATTGGGTTCACGCACAACAACCCTTATTGTTTTGGCAAGCCAGCCTGAATTTTTTAAACAAAAATCATTAAAATATTTCATTTTTTAGCAAAAAATAATTTTAAAAGATTTTTTAGTCTAAAAATTTGTTTTAAGTTTTAAATTGATTTACTTTTATAAAAATTAATTTAAACTTAACAACTATGAAAAAAATATTAATGGTATTAGTATTTCTCTCCTTTGGCAGTATCTATGCCGGAGGTTATCGTGTCGCCTTGCAAGGACAGCGTATGCTGGGAATGGCACACGCCGGTTTGTCGGTTTTTGAAAATGCAGAAACAGCCTTTTTCAATCCGGCCGGCATCTCGTTTTTAGACAAACGCCTATCTGTTTCCTTTGGGGTGAGTGGTATTATGTCGCATGTCAAATTTCAAAATGCCCAATACAATTGGTCATACCAAACGGACAATCCAATAGGGACCCCGGCTTATTTATATGTCACTTATCAATCTACTGATAACCTTAGCTTAGGCTTGGCTATTTATACCCCTTTTGGTAGTTCTACCGTATGGAATCAATGGGCAGGTTCTGATATTGTCAATGATATTTCCATGAAAGTTTTTTACATACAACCTTCTCTATCCTACAAAATATCAGATATGTTAAGCGTCTCTGCTTCTTTAATCATGGCCTATGGCAGTGTATCATACAACAAAGATATCAACCGTTATTTAACCGATGAGGATGGTAATAAAACCAATGCGCAAATTGAGTCAGGTGTAACAGGCTCTGCCGGTTATGATTTAAGTTTGGCCTTCCGACCAGCCAAAGATGTTACATTTGGTATTAATTATCGCTCAAAAGTTATTATAGATGCCAGATATGGCAAAGCCGAATTTAATAATGTTCCGGCTTTTCTATCACAAAAATTAAGAACCGCAGGTTTTTCAGCCGAATTACCGATGCCTGCAGAATTAGGTGTTGGTATGTCCTTTAAGCCTCTGAAAAATTTATTAGTTGCCGTTGATTATAATTATACATATTGGAGTATTTACAAAGAATTACGGATTAATTTCAAAAACGGCTTACCCCCCAGTGTAGCTGACAAAAGTTATAAAAACACTTCTACCATACGAATAGGAGCCGAATACCAAGTTAACAACAAAATATTTGTCCGTGGCGGATATTATTATGATCAGTCGCCTTTAACTGCCGGACATTTTTCACCGGAAACACCAAGTTTGGATTCTAACAACTATACTTTTGGCTTAGGCTATCAAATGAAAAAATGGGCTGTTGATTTATCCTTATTATACGTTGATGGAATTGAAAGAACCGATTATACATTGGTTCGTGGTGAAGGTCCTACTGCACATATGTTTGGCGGTACATATGTCAACAATGCGATAATCCCGGGTATTGGTTTTACTTATTCAATCAAATAGTTTAAAAAAATAAAAATCATGAAAAAAATATTATATCTCTTAACAGGTTTATTTATTGCTTCGAGTTTCGTGGCTTGTGAACCCGAATTCTCTAATCCGATTGGAGAAGGCACTTATACAAGCGGATCGGCAGATTTTAGCAAATATGTTGCTGTAGGAAACTCATTGACAGCAGGTTACACCAATGGCACACTTTATAAAACAGGACAAGAAAATTCTTTTCCCGCCATTTTATCTCAACAAATGAGCTTAGCCGGTGGCGGAGCCTTTACCCAACCATACTTAGAAGATGATGTTAATGATATTGGTGGTATGGTTATGTCTGGTGCAACTATTATTTTGCCCCCAAAATTAATTATTAACGCCTCTGTAGGCACGCCTGAACGGATTAACAAAGTGCCGACCATTGAACTAACAGATATTCATCCGGGGCCTTACAATAATATGGGTGTACCCGGTGCCAAAGTATACCACCTTTTAGCCCATGGCTACGGTGATATTAATAATGTTTTATTAGGTACTGCCAATCCGTATTTTGTTCGTATGGCTTCTGCTCCAAACAAAGCAGTCATTGAAGATGCCGTAGCACAAAATCCTACTTTCTTTACCTTGTGGATTGGTGCTAACGATGTATTAGGCTACGCCACAAGTGGCGGTATTGGTGTCGATCAAAATGAAGCCAATAATTTAGACCCTTCAACATATACGCCTGATGATATCACTCATATCAATGTTTTCGGAGCAGCTTACAGTCAAATTGTCAATGCGCTTACTGCCAATGGCGCCAAAGGGGTGGTAGCTAACATTCCGGATGTTTCTTCGCTTCCTTACTTTACCACTATACCTTACAATCCAATTCCCGTAACCTCACAAGCACAAGCTGATGCACTCAATGCTGCTTATGCTAACTATAATGGCGGATTGCAATTGGCCCTTAGCAATGGATTAATAGACCAAGATGAAGCTAATGCCAGAACCATTCATTTTGAAGTAGGCGCCAATGCAGTTGTCATGGAAGATGAATATTTAACAGACTTAACCGCTTTGGGTTTACCTTCCATTCGCCAAGCTACAGCCGAGGATTTGATTGTATTACCGGCTAAATCTGTCATTGGAGTTGCTCCAGATCCTAATCATCCCGAATTAGTTAATGGTGTAACAATACCATTAATAGACCGGTGGGTATTATCAAAATATGAAATTACCCAAGTTAGAACAGCCACAGCCGGCTTTAATCAAATGATAAGTAATATAGCCGCCAGCAAAGGCTTGCCGGTTGCTGATATGGCTGCTTTAATGGAGCAAATGAAACAAGGTTTGGTCGTTGAAGATGGCTCTATGTATACGGCAGATTATTTTAATGGCACAAATTTAGATAACTTAGTATTTGGATTGGATGGTGTCCACCCAACCAATCGTGGATATGCCATTATTGCCAATAAATTTATCGATGTTATTGAAAAAGCCTATAGTGCTAAATTGCCAAAAGTTGTACCTGCGCAATATCCTACTTTTGATATTTTGCCAAGCAATTAATTTGTAAAAAAATAAATAATCCCAAACAGCGGCCAAAAGTGCCGCTGTTTTTATTTTGACAAATGAAAAGTTGCAACTGGTTCTTCTTTCACTAAAATGTAACTCTCCTTTTTTTTACCCTCAATAAAATGAACGATGTTTTTTTGTTCGTCATACATATCAAACAAGAGGGTATTTTTAACTTTTAACATATGTATATCAGGCGGCAAATCTGCTTTTAGCAATAAAACTAAAAAACCGTCCTCTAAAGTAAATCCCAAATATTTATAGCTTAGCTGACGGTCATGATCAGTCCATAGAATAAAATGGCTTAGAATATAAGTTTTTAACAGAGATTTAGTCTGTTTTTTAGATAAATCAGCTTTAATACCATAAGTGTCGCTAAGCACATTTTCTATATCATCCGGAAAAGTCCGGATAATTATTTCCAAATGATCATTTTTAACATTTATTTCTGTAACACTAACATAATATTTATGCCAGGCAAAAGCCGTTAATAAAAAAAAGAAAACTAAATATAATAGCTTTTTCATATCTTTGAAATGACTAAAATTACTGTTCATGATGAAAATTTTAAAGATTACTGCTTTGTTTCTTATGGTTATTTCCTGCAAAATAACGCAAAAAACATTCCAAAAAAAAGTAAGAATCATTCAATCAAAGGTAATAACAATTGCCCATAATCCAAATCCTTTTTCAGGTTTATCTGAACCCAGTATTTGCATCAATAAAAAGGATACGACCAATTTTGTGGCAGGGAGTATTTACGACAATGTTCATATTACTTTAGATGGCGGTAAAACTTGGGAAACAACCCATTTGACATCCAAATATGGTGTGTTTGGCGATCCATGCTTAGCTTCCGACAAATTTGGTCATGTATACTATCTACATTTGTCCAATCCGGATAACGACCGCAATAGTGAGGAGTTTTTAAGTAGTATAGTCATTCAAACTTCCACAGACAAAGGTCAATCATGGTCAGATGGAACAGCAATCGGATATAATAAATTACACGATCAGGATAAACATTGGATAGCTATCCACCCTAAAACCGGTGAATTGGCAGTAACTTGGACGGAATTTGACAAGTATGGTAGTAAAAATCCCAATGACCACTCGCGTATTTTATTCTCAAAATCTCATGATTTTGGCAAAACCTGGAGCAAACCGGTTAAAATTAACGAAATTGATGGCGATTGTTTAGATAGTGATAATACCGTTGAAGGAGCAGTCCCAGCATTTGACAACAAAGGTAATATTTATGTGGTTTGGGCATACAATAACCGTATTTGGTTTGACAAAAGTACCGATGATGGTCAAACTTGGTTTAAGAAGGATGTGATCATCGCTCAACAACCACAAGGCTGGGATTACCAAATTCCAGGTGTCTTTAGAGCCAACGGCATGCCTGTTTTGGACATAGATAACAGCAAGGGACCATATGCTGGCACTCTCTATGTGAACTGGTCTGACCAACGTCATGGTACGGATAATACGGATATTTTCTTGATAAAAAGTCGCGATGGCGGTCAAACATGGTCAAAACCTAAAAAAGTTAATTTGGAACAAGGAAAAAGTCATCAATATTTAACTTGGATGAAAGTGGACCCTGCCACCGGCTATATCTATATTGTGTATTATGACAGAAATGGTTTAAAAAATAATCAAACCAAAGTCAGTTTAGCTTATAGTACTGATGGCGGTGAGCATTTTAAACACATTGAACTTTCTGAAAAACCATTTACACCGCAAAAAATGATTTTTGCCGGCGATTATAATAATATTGACGCCTTTAAAGGCATAGTGACACCCATATGGACAGAATTATCTAAACTGGGATTAAGTATTAAAACACGCATTTTACATATTAAATAATATCTGTTTATTCATTTTTTAAAATAAACATAATATCCGATATTTGCACACAAAAATTAAGGCTAGTTATGGCACAAAAACCGAGCATACCTAAAGGAACCAGAGACTTTTCTTCGCAACAAATTGCCAAAAGAAACTTTATCATCCAGACCATTAAACATCAATTTGAAAACTATGGCTTCGCTCCTATCGAAACCCCATCATTTGAAAATCTTTCAACACTTATGGGGAAATATGGAGAAGAAGGTGATCGTTTGATTTTTAAAATACTGAACTCCGGTGACTATTTAAAAAAAGCAGATGAAAATTTATTAAAACAAAAGGATGCCAAAAAGTTAACCAAACAAATTGCCGACAAAGCACTTCGCTACGACCTGACAGTTCCTTTTGCCCGTTATGTGGTACAACACCAAAATGAATTGGTTTTCCCTTTTAAACGTTATCAAATTCAGCCCGTTTGGCGTGCCGACCGACCACAGAAAGGACGATTTAGAGAGTTTTACCAATGTGATGCCGATGTGGTAGGAAGCCGGTCTTTATGGCAAGATGTAGAATTTGGTTTATTATATGATGCTGTTTTTTCAGAATTGAAAATACCGGTAACCATCAGAATAAATAATCGTCAAATTTTAACAGGATTGGCAGAATTATTAGAAGAAAAAGACAAGTTTCAGGATTTTGTCGTGGCTTTAGACAAACTGGATAAAATCGGAAAAGATGGCGTTATTGCGGAAATGTCAGCCAAAGGGATTTCTCAAAAATCGATTGATAAAATTGAACCCATTTTCGAAATTGAAGGAAACAATTTTGAAAAAATTGAACAACTAAAACAACTGTTAAAAGACTCTGAAGCAGGGCAAAAAGGCTTGGAAGAATTGTTATTTATTTTAAATGCTATAGAAGAAACAGGCTTAAAATCGGCCACAATCGATTTTGATATTACCTTAGCACGCGGCTTGAATTATTATACCGGTAGTATTTTTGAAGTCAATGCCAAGGGAGTTCAAATGGGGTCTATTGGCGGTGGTGGCCGGTATGATGACCTAACCGGCATTTTCGGATTGAAAAATATGAGCGGAATAGGCATTTCTTTTGGACTGGACCGTATTTTTTTGGTAATGGAAGAATTAGGTCTATTAAAAGAAATAGAGGTGGTAAAACCTAAAATTTTATTTATCAACTTTGGCACTGTTGAAGCATTATATAGTCTAAAAGCCGTACAGCGACTTCGTTCAGAAAATTTATCTGCTGAATTATATCCGGATAACACCAAAATGAAAAAACAAATGACTTATGCCCATAAACGTGAAATCCCATTTGTTGCCATGGCCGGTAGCAATGAAATGGACAAAGGTAGTTTTACTGTAAAAAATATGGCTGATGGTCAGCAAACTGAAATGACCATAGATGAAATTGTAAAATTACTTAGAAACTAAGGACAAGCCAATTCTTTTGCGTGCAATATCCAAACTTAAAACTTTAACATCAACTGCTTGATTAAGCTTCAGGATTTCGGAAGGATGTCGCACATAACTATTTGAAAGATTAGAGATATGAATTAGACCGCTTTCTTTGATACCTATATTGATAAAACAACCAAAATCAGTTATATTGTTGACAACACCGGGATATGTCTGATTAATTTTTACATCGTCAATTGTTTTTAATTCTGGGCTAAATGATACAGCTTCTGCTTTTTGACGTATATCCAAACCCGGTTTTTCAAGTTCATTAATAATGTCTTTCAGGGTTGGCAATTGTGTTTTTTGGGTCAAAAATTTATTTAAATCTATTTTTTTCAGCACATCCTTCCGCCCAATTATCTCAGAAATTTTTAAGTCTAAACTTTTGGCCATCCTTTCGACAATAGGGTATGACTCCGGATGTACAGCAGAGTTGTCCAAAGGATTATCAGCATTTTTAATACGCAAAAATCCGGCACTTTGTTCAAAGGCTTTAGCACCCAAACCTTTGACTTTTAATAATTCTTTACGATTTTTAAAAAGGCCGTGTTCCTGCCGGTAATCAACAATATTCTTGGCTAATTTTGGACCAATACCTGATACATAACGCAACAAATACTGACTAGCTGTATTCAAATTAACCCCAACCAAATTAACAACCTGTTCTACAACATTGTTCAACTCTTCTTTCAATAAATTTTGATTAACATCATATTGGTACTGTCCGACCCCAATAGATTTAGGATCAATTTTAACCAATTCTGCCAAAGGATCTTGTAAACGCCGCCCAATAGAAACCGCACCACGTACCGTAATATCTTTATCAGGAAATTCCTCTCGCGCTATTTCAGAAGCCGAATAAATAGAAGCACCTGCTTCATTGACAATAAAAACCGGTAAGTTTTGCTCAAATTTTATTTGCTTAATAAAGGCTTCAGTTTCACGTGAGGCTGTACCATTACCTATTGCAATAGCCTCAATTTGGTATTTTTGGACTAAAAATTTAAGTTGAGAAGTGGAAAGTATCCGGTCATTTTTAGGTGGATGTGGAAAAATGGCATCATGATGTTGCAAAGCTCCTTGTTTGTTTAAACATACAATTTTACAACCGGTTCTAAATCCCGGATCGATTGCCAAGACCCGTTTTTCACCCAAAGGTGAGGCTAATAACAATTGTCTTAAATTTTCTGAAAAAACCCGTATTGCCGATTTATCGGCTTGTTCTTTAAAATAATTTAAAGTTTCGGTACTAATTGAAGGTAATAACAAACGTTTTATAGCATCTTGAATGGCTATTTTGACCTGTTCTGCAGATTCAGTTTCATTTTTAAGGAATTGTCGTTGTATTTTGGCCGCTAATAAGGCTTCATCCAATTGGAGTTTCAAACGTAAAATTCCTTCCTTTTCACCTCTTAATACTGCCAACAAACGATGAGAAGGCATTTTTTTAAGTATTTCATGCCAATCAAAATAATCTAAATATTTTTGTGCTTTTTCGGTCTCCTCTAATTTTTTTATGGGTTTTACATGTAATATGCCAGACTGTTTAAAAAGCCGGCGTGTCACATTACGAACGCCCATATTTTCATTCACCCATTCTGCTATAATGTATCTGGCACCAGCTAATGCTTCTGCTGTAGAACTAACTTTATCACTTAAAAATTTACCTGCAACTTCTTTAATAGGCCGATTGGACTGAGACATGATTATTTTGGCCAGAGGTTCCAAACCATTGTTTCTTGCTATTTCTGCTTTGGTCTGACGCTTTTTCTTATAAGGTAAATACAAATCTTCTAAAATAACGGCATCCGTTATTTGCGCAATTTTTTCTTGTAAAGCCTCAGTAAGTTTGCCTTGTTCTTCCAAATTTTTTAAAATAGTTTTTTTTCGTTTTTCTAAATCTAACAAATTTTGCCATACTTTTTTGATGTTATAAATAGCAACTTCATCTAAATTACCGGTTAATTCTTTACGATAACGGGCAATAAAAGGTACGGTTGCATCGGCTTTAAGCAAGTTTAAAACATTTTTAATTTGATTGGTGGAAATATTTAATTGTTGGCTAATAACCTGAGGAATGTCCATAGTTCAATAAATAATGACGTAAATATTGGTTCTTATGCCGGTGGCATAAAAAAATATGAATAAAGAAGTTTAAAAGTTTATTTAAATAAAATTTTTATTTCGAATAATTTATCCCATTTTTTTCCGGTTATAAACAAATGACCTGTTTTTTTATCATATGCAATCCCATTCAATACATCGAGTTCCGGATGTTGGGTAACCTTTTTGTGCAAATCAGACAAATTAACAATACCCTCTACAGCACCGGTTTTAGGATTGATAATGGCTAATGCGTTTTTTTGCCAAATATTCGTATATATTTTGCCTTTTACCCACTCCAATTCGTTTATCCGGACAATTTTATGATGATTGGTATATACATTGATAAAATCTTTTTCTTGCAAAATAGTTGGGTCCAAAATCCAAATTTTCTCTGTTCCATCAGATTTATATAAGACATCACCATCGTTACAAAGTCCCCAACCCTCTTTACTCTTATGATATTTAAAATCTCCCTTCTTAGTCAAATTTGTATCATAAATAAAGCCAATACCATTTTGCCAAGTCAATTGGTAAACTTTATCATTTAAAATACTGATTCCTTCACCAAAATATTTTCTGTCGAGATCAATTTGTTTAAAAATTTTCCCTGTTTTATAATCGGTTTTTCGCAAACTGGATTGTCCATACAAGCCGGTTCCCTCATACAAAGTGTCCTTATAAAATTCCAAGCCTTGAGTAAAAGCATTGATATCATGCGGGTAAGTTTTTATCAACTCATATGACAAAACCTTAGGTTTTATACCTGCATAAAGGATAAAAGCTAATGTCATAGATTTTACCAATTGACCGCCTTGCTTAAAGTTCAATTTTAAACTATGTTGCCCTAGTTTAAACTGCTTTGGGATTAAAATTTGAATTGTCGGCCGATAAGTCAATGATTGCACAGCTTGCTCATCTACCAAAATATCAACTTTGTCTATTTTTGTTTGATTAAGATTGTCAATTTTAACAACTGCTGGCTTATTTTGGTGGATATATTGGGGTAAATGAATTTGCAATTTTGGTTCCTTATGACAAGAGGTCAAAAGAAAAAATGATATAAATAAAAGGCTAAGTTTTTTCATAAGAATACGGTTAAATAAAACTTTCCAAAAACAATTTGTTTTTGGAAAGTAAAATTAATTTAAAAAATGACCTATTGATCAGTTTTTACCAAATCGCGGACAGGTTGATTTAATATTAGGTCGATATATAAATTAATTTTATCTTTTAAATGCTTTCGATGTGAAATGAAGTCCAAGAAACCATGTTCCAGTAAAAATTCGGATGTTTGAAAACCTTCGGGCAAATCTTTTCCAGTTGTATCTTTGATCACCCGCGGTCCGGCAAAACCGATTAAAGCTCCCGGCTCTGCAATATTTATATCGCCCAGCATGGCAAACGAAGCAGTTGTACCACCGGTTGTAGGGTCGGTCAATAATGAAATATAAGGTACTTTAGCTTTACCCATACGGGCAATAGCCGCAGAGGTTTTAACCAATTGCATTAATGAAATGGCTGCTTCTTGCATGCGAGCGCCTCCTGATTTTGAAATCATTACCATCGGAATTTTATGTTCAGTAGCATAATCCATAGCTCTTGCTATTTTTTCGCCTACTACTGATCCCATCGATCCACCAATGAAAGAAAAATCCATGGCTGCAACTACTAAATCCTTTCCTTTGGATTTACCCACGCCTACCCTAACGGCATCATTCAGCTTTGTTTTTTTATAAGCGGCTTTCAGCCGGTCAACATATTTTTTAGTATCTTCAAATTTTAACGGATCTTTTGACCGCATATCTTTCCATAGTTCTTCATATTTGCCATCATCAAACAAAATTTGGAAATATTCTTCACTGCCAATACGCATATGATAACCATCTTCGGGGCTAACATATAAATTTTCAATCAAAACTTCTTTATCAACTATTTTTCCGGATGGTGTTTTGTACCAAAGTCCTTTGGGTATATCTTTTTTTTCGGAAGTCGGTGTAACGATTCCTTTTATTTTTCGTTTAAACCAAGACATAATTTATAATTTTGTTATTGTGTGATTTATTGTGTGGCTAATTTATTAAAAAATATAACGTCAGCAAAAAATATCCTTGCCTGAAAGGTTTTATCATAAAAAAAACCGGCAATACGCTAAATAACTGATACAGTATCGCCGGTTTTTTTAATTAAAAAGTATTTATTTATCGACTTCTACCGTATTAACATTATTAAGGTCTTCGAAGGCTTGACTTAAACGTTTTTTGAAGGTCAATTCGCCTTCTCTTAACCATTTGCGTGGATCATAATATTTTTTATTGGGTAAATCATCCCCTTCCGGATTGCCAATTTGTGATTTTAAGTAATCTTTATATTTATCAAAATAATCTCTAACACCCTCTGTGAAAGCATATTGTGTATCGGTATCGATATTCATTTTGATAACGCCATAGCTTATAGCTTCTTTAATATCCTTTAATTCTGACCCACTACCGCCATGAAATACAAAATAAACAGGTTGTGGTTTTGTATGAAATTTATCCTCAATAAACTTTTGAGAATTTTTAAGAATTTCGGGGCGTAAGGTAACATTCCCCGGTTTATATACACCATGAACATTACCAAAGGAAGCAGCAATGGTAAAGTAAGGACTTATTTTACGCAATTCTTCAAATGCATAGGCAACTTCTTCGGGTTGGGTATATAGCTTGGCATTATCCACATCTGTATTATCAACACCGTCTTCTTCGCCGCCAGTAATACCCAACTCGATTTCAAGAAACATATTCATTTTTTTCATACGTTCCAGATATTTTTTACTGATTTCAATGTTTTCCTTTAAAGGTTCCTCCGATAAATCTAACATATGAGAACTAAATAAAGGTTTGCCGTGTTCTTTATAAAATTTTTCGCCGGCATCTAATAAGCCGTCTATCCAAGGTAATAATTTTTTGGCTGCATGGTCCGTATGAATAATCACCGGTACGCCATATAATTCAGCCAATTCATGTATATGTTTGGCACCTGCTACAGCCCCTGCAATTGAAGCTTGTTGTTTATCATTGGGTAAGCCTTTACCAGCCATAAAATGTGCGCCTCCGTTCGAGAATTGAATAATAATTGGAGCTTTCATATCTCTTGCCGTTTCCATGGCTGCATTGATAGAGTTTGAGCCAATAACATTAACCGCCGGTATGGCAAAACCTTTCTCTTTAGCGTAAGCATATAAATCTTGTAAATCTTGTCCGTAAACAATTCCTGGTTTTAATTTCATAATTATAAATTTTGTTAGGTAAAATTAATCTTTTTTTCTTAAAATCTATGTTAAGAATAAAGCAATTTTTCAATATATTAATTACTCAATTCATCTGTTAATCCTAGTATTTTTTATAACTTTGCGGCAGAAAACTAAATTAAATTTATGTCTATAAACAGAATTATGGATCCCATTGGCAAATTAATGGGATTACGTTACAAATCACATCCTTGGCATGGTATAAATATAGGAGCTGATGCCCCAAAAAGTTTAATGGCTTTTATTGAAATGGTTCCTACCGATACCGTAAAATACGAAGTAGATAAAGAAAGTGGTTACTTGAGAATTGATCGGCCACAAAAATATTCTAATGTGGTTCCCAGCTTGTATGGCTTTATTCCGCAAACCTATTGTGCAGAATTAGTGGCAGAATATGCTAATGAAAAAACAGATCGTAAAGATATTGTAGGGGATAAGGACCCATTAGACATTTGTGTATTGACCGAAAAAGAAATTGTACATGGCGATATTATTGTCCAATCCAAACCGATAGGCGGCTTTAGAATGATAGATGGCAATGAAGCTGACGATAAAATTATTGCTGTCCTGGAAGGTGATGCTGTTTTTGGTATTTACAATGACGTTTCTGAATTGCCACAAATTATTGTCGATAGATTAAAACATTATTTCTTGACTTACAAAGACTTACCCGGCAATCCGAGTAATGTTGAAATAACAGATACTTATGGTTCTGAGGAAGCTATAGAAGTAATTAAACGTTCGATGAAAGATTACAGAAACAAACTGGCAAACTTAGGAAGTTTGCTCCAAAACGACTAAATAAGAAACCTAAAGTTATAAAAAAGCAGCTTATGCAGCTGCTTTTTGTGTTTTTAAAAATATTTAACCGGACGGCATCGTTCGGAATGTTTTGAAAAATCATACCGTAACATTAACTCATGTGAGCCGGAACTTTCATGCCTTAAATCCGATAGAGTATAATCATAGGAGTATCCCAATGAAAAATTTTGGGTTATGAATAACTGAAACAAGCCGACAACAGCATCTTCATGGCGGTAGCTAAAACCGATACCCCAACGTTCGTGATACAAATTCATAGAAAAATCAAATGATAAAGGAGCATTTGGCGTATATTTAAATACAATACTTGGTTTTACTTTCACTACTTCATCTAAATCAAAAACATAACCGCTCATTAAAAAATAATGACGTACCAATAGACTTTGACCGGTTGCCTGAGGGCTAAAATTTTGTTCTAAAAGTCTGGGCGCTGACAAGCCAATATAATAATTGTAAGTGTAAAAATAAATTCCAACGCCTGCATTTGGTAAAAAACGATTATTGATATTATAAACCTCCGGATCATTGGGTTGATAAGGATCTTTACTATTCAAATCAAGATTAATGATATGAAAGCCCGCATTTAAACCAAAACTTATACGGGAATCAAATCCCACATCAATTTGATAGGAATAATCCCAGTAAAAAAGCGTTTGTCCTAAAACACCTATTTGATCATGGGTAGCCGAAAATCCCAGTCCCATATTTTTATGAATAGGACTATGCACTGAAAAAGTTTGTGATTTAGGGGCATCTTTAATGCCGACCCACTGCATCCTGACCATACCGGTCATGATAAAACCTTCTTTTGTGCCGGCATAAGCAGGATTTATTTCCAACGGATTATACATATATTGTGAAAATTGGACATCCTGCTGTGCAAAAATATATTGTGCACAAAACAAAAGAAGAACTAAATATTTATGATTCTTTATTTTATTCATATGAATATTATCTATTTAAGTAAAGTGAGCCTGTAAATATACTTTGAATATTAGGGATACCTAAATCTATGACATAATAGTAAACACCAACCGGTAATTTTTTCTTATGACTGCCTTGCGAGTAGCCATCAAAATAATTATTGGTATTATTATACCTTTGAGTTTGGAAAACCAAATTACCCCAACGGCTGTATATTTTTACCACTGAATTAGGGAAACTTTCAATACCTAAAATATGGAAATGATCATTAATACCATCATCATTAGGTGTAAAGACATCATAAACATGGATATTGGGTGTTCTGACAATGGTCGGGTCATCGGGTTCATTATCATTTTCTACATCCACATCTGCAAAATTGGTCGGATCATCTGATATATCCACAACCTGATTATTATCCGGATCATAACCAATAGCTTTGGCTGAATTCTCAACATAGCCTCTTGAAATATCAGCGAGATTTATGATATAAGTACCGGAGAAAGTATGGTCATCAAATTGATTTGCTCCAAGTGTAATTGCAGCCGGATTAACTTGAATAAGCGGATCTTCCACCCGTATATTTCTTATCGTTACATTACAACGGTTTTTGACGGTAAATTTATAGGTGATGGTTTCTCCTTCATCAGCCAAACCATTGCCGTTTTCATCATTAAAATGTCCCTCTTTGAGCAAAATAATATCGGCATGCTGTGGGATAATGGTTCTGGTGATATCATCCGGATCACCATCATGGTTTATATCAACATCAGCCGGATTGGTCGGATCATCTGATATATCAGAAATCGTATTATGTTGTGGGTCAACACCATAAGCAACAGCTTGATTATCAAAATAACCTAAGTCTATCATCTGCTGGTCTAAAGGGTAACTTCCATTGAATATCCATATTTCATTTTGTCCCAATTTATGATCACCATTTACATCACCGCTGACATAAGTAATGGGTGTTGTAATTTGCGGGTCGTTTATACTGATATTTGAAATATTCTGATTACCGGTGTTATGCACTTCAAAAGTATAGATAATTTTTTCACCGGGTTTAGGACAAACAATATTTGTGGTACTGATATAACCCGTTTTAATTAAAGAAATACCTGAAAATTTCTTAATATGTGTAATGGTCGGATCATCTTCACCAACAGGTGATAAAGGATCCGTATCATCAGACAAGTCTTGATAGACATCTCCTAAGAAATTGGTCGAAGCCACCGCTTGGTTAATTGCAAATCCGGCATCGATATCCGCTTGTGTAACATGGTGCAAGGCCGTAATATGTGCGGTGGCACCCGGTGCTAAGCTAACAATAGGATTACCCGATAAAATAATTGCATTTTGATCGGTGACTAAAATATTAGTTAAAGTAACATTACCATTATTTGTCAAATACATATCATAATTGATAACATCACCTACATCCAATATTTGCTCATCATATGTCAAATTATCATCTTTCGTTAAACTAAAATCTATGGTTTGCGAAATAAATGTGATAGTCGGATCATCATTGCCCGCAGGTGAATTCACATCACTATCATCCGAATCATCAACAACGTCAATATGACCAAATTGTGTCGCAGCATGGATGGTATTAACAATTTGTCCGGCGTCAATATCTGCTTGTGTCACCGTATGAGTGGCAGTAATAGTAGCTGATTGTCCAACCGCCAAACCATTAATGACATTTGTTGATAAAACGGCATTTGGGTCCGTTAAATTAATATCGTCGGTCAAACTGACATTACCTGTATTGGTCACTACAATCGAGTAATTTATAACATCCCCCACAAATAAATTTTGCGGCACGTAAGGCAAACCATCATCCTTTAGAATTGTTATTTGTGGTTTTTGAACAAAATAAGTAAAGGTTGGATCGTCGGGGCCGATAGGTGAATCGAGGTCTGTATCATCTGAAATATCTGAATAAGTAATACCGTTAAAATCGGCTGTTACTTCTGCCGAATTGCTATAATATCCAGCATCTAAGTCTGCTTGTGTGACGGTATGCTGTGCCAATACAATCGCAGAATTACCCGGTGCCAAATTGGTAACCGGATTGCCATTAATAATATTAGCATTCGGATCATTAACATTGGCCACATTAAAGGTGACATTACCAGTATTGGTAACAACTATTTGATAATGAATGACATCACCTACAACCATATTTTGCGGTACATATGGCAATTGATCATCTTTGGTTATCAATATAGAAGGCAATTGTTTAATAAATGTAATAGTTGCATCATCATTGCCGGTAGGTGATTGCGGATCGGCATCATCTGAGATATCTGTAATGGGTAAACCATTAAAGAATGACCTAGCCATGGCCGAATTACTTATTTGGCCGGCATCTATATCTGCTTGTGTAACAACATGTTTAGCTTCCAAAGTAGTAAACTCGCCTGGATTGAGTTGGGTTATGGTACT
Source organism: Flavobacteriales bacterium (assembly GCA_026993355.1). Classification (GTDB taxonomy): domain Bacteria; phylum Bacteroidota; class Bacteroidia; order Flavobacteriales; family Flavobacteriaceae; genus WGBX01. Next base: position 50,293 of record JALWTX010000006.1, read on the forward strand.
ACTGCCGGTAAACTGGGCATTGGCGTCCGTAACCGTAATATTATATAAAGTGACATTTCCCGTGTTGGTTACAATAATTTGATAATTAATGACATCACCAACCACTAAATCTTGCGGCGTATAATCCAATTGATCATCTTTGGTAACTGTTAGTTCGGGATTTCTAAAAATATGAGTCACCGTAGGATCATCCGGACCAAGGGGCGCATTGACATCAGGGTCATCGGAAACATCTTGTACACCTCCATTATTAAAGCTGGTCTGTGCTGTTGCAGAATTGGTTATTTGTCCGGCATCTATGTCTGCTTGTGTAACAGTATGCTCAGCCAAAACTGTAGCCACCTCACCGGGATTAAGAACAATAATCGGGTTACCCGAAATAATATCTGCATTATTATCTTGCACTTGAATGTCATGCAAAGTAATATTGCCTTCATTCTTAACACTTATATTATAGTGTATAACATCGCCAACAACCAAATGCTGATCAGTATAAGCTAATTGATCATCTTTTAGAACTGTTAGAACAGGATTTTGTACAATGGTTGTAACAGTAGGATCATCATCACCTTGAGGTGAATTGATATCCGTGTCATCAGACAAATCTGTAACATCGGCATTGTTAAAACTGGTGATACCTTCAGCTTGATTAATGATTTGGCCATTATCAATGTCCAATTGTGTAACTGTATGCGTTGCCACTATGGTTTGCGACTCGCCGGGCAATAAACCGGTAATAATGTGGCTACCTTGAATGACGGCATTAGCATCGGAAACATCAATATGAGTCAAACTCACATTACCATTATTACTAACTACAATATTGTAATTAATAACATCTCCTACATTCAAGTTTTGAGCTGTATATGGCAATCCATCATCTTTTGTAATGGATATACTGGGGTGTTGAACAATGCTTGTTACAGTTGGATCGTTATCACCTGTAGGTGAATCAGGATCTGTATCATCAGAAAACTCTGTATAAGTCAATCCATCAAATACCGTAGTAGCAGCAGCTTGATTAATAATTTTACCCGCATCAATGTCCGCTTGCGTAACCACATGCTGTGCCATTACAACAGCCGAATTTCCGGGATATAAATTGGCTATAGGATTACCACTGATAATAGAGGCATTGGTATCGGTCATGGTAATTAAATCCAGAATGACATTACCGGTATTCTTAACCACAATGCGATAGGTGATGACATCGCCAACTGACAAGTTTTGCGATGTATAAGGTAACTGGTCATCTTTGGTAACAAGCATATCAGGTTGTTGCAATATGTGTGTTACTGTGGGATCATCCGGACCGGAAGGCGATAATAAATCCAAATCATCTGATAAATCGGAAACTGCCAAACCATTAAATTGCAAATCTGCACGGGCCGAATTGATAACCTCACCTGCATTTATATCTGTTTGCGTAACCGTATGTGTAGCTGACAACGTATAAACTTCATTGGGTTCAAGATTTACAATAGTACTACTGCCACTTATTTGGGCATTATTATCACTTACATTTATATTATGCAAACTCACATTTCCGGTATTTCGGACAATAATCTGATAATGGATTAAATCACCCACGGCCAAATTTTGCGCACTGTAATCTAACTGATCATCTTTTAGTACCGTTACAGCCGGTATCTGTTTAATCAAGGTTAGTGTAGGGTCATCACTACCCGAAGGCGATGCCGGGTCTGTATCATCTGATATATCTGAAACCGGATTATTGTTAAATGTAGTTGCAGCAGTGGCACTATTCAACACCTGTCCGGCATTTATATCCGCTTGAGTAACCGTATGCGTCGTTACAATTGTAGCTGTATAGCCCGGTGCCAAACTTCCAATAGGATTACCCGAAACGATATCGGCATTGGTATCCGTTACATTAATATTTGTCAAAGTTACATTACCGGTGTTAGTCACATAAATTTTGTAAGTAATTACATCACCTAAATTAAGATTTTGCGGAGTATATGGTTTTTGATCATCTTTCGTTACAACAATACCCGGATTACGACTAATATGGGTAATTGTCGGGTCGTCAATACCACCGGGTGAGAAAGGATCAGTGTCATCACTTAAATCTTCAATGGTAGTGTTATGGAAGACTGTTGATCCTTTAGCCGAATTTGAGACATAACCCCGGTCAATATCGGCTTGGGTAACCGTATGCGTTGCATGCAGCGTAGCGGTTTGTCCTACCCCTAAAACCATGATTGCATTATTACCGGAAATGCTGGCATTGTCATCATTGACAATAATATTGGTTAAAGTGACATTACCTGCATTGGTTACATATATATTATAATTTATCACATCACCTACCGCCAAATTTTGTGCATTGTAAGATAGTTGATCATCTTTGGTGAGCACCAAAACCGGATTTTGATTTAAGTGTGTTATAGTCGGGTCATCCGGACCGCTTGGTGCATCAATATCCGTATCATCTGATAAGTCAATATAAGTTTGATTGTTAAAATCAGCAGTAGCGCGTGCCGAATTGCTGACATAACCCAAATCTAAATCAATTTGTGTGATAGTATGTTCCGCAATAATGGTAGCTGAATTACCGGGTGTTAAATTATTAATAGGATTACCACTAATAATGTTGGCATTATTGTCACTTACATTAACTAATGGGAAAGTGACATTTCCGGTATTTTTCACGACAATTTGGTAATGAATCACATCTCCAACCTGTAAATTTTGAGCACTATAATCTAATTGATCATCTTTGGTAACGGTTATATCAGGAGCTTGTAATAAATGTGTTACGGTTGGATCATCAGGACCTAATGCTGCGCCCGAATCGACATCATCAGACAAATCAGTTAAGGTATTACCACCATACTGAACAGTTGCCACAGCCTGGTTGACAACTTCACCAGTGTCAATATCTGCTTGTGTAACCATATGTTCGGCGGTAATGGTAACGATATCACCGGGCGCCAAATCAGTGATTAAACTATTGCCGGTAATATTGGCATTATTGTCATTAACAACAATATTGTGCAAGCTTACATTGCCGGTATTGGCAACATATATTTTATAACTGATTATATCACCCGTATGCAAATTTTGGGCAGTATAAGCCAATTGGTCATCTTTAGTAACGGTCAATCCGGGTGTTTGGACCAGCCATGTAATAGTCGGATCATGGGCACCTGACGGAGAAGAGGGGTCTGTATCATCTGACAAAACAGACAGGCTTTGCCCATCGAAAGTGGTCTCAACCAAAGCACTGTTTGAAACAAAACCTGCATCTAAATCTGCTTGGGTAATGATATGGGTAGCGGATACCGTCACCGTTTCACCCGGTTGCATGGCTGAAATATGATTACCGGAAGCAATAACAGCATTGGCATCGGTTACTTCAATATCAGATAAATTGACATTACCCGTATTAGTAATATAAATATTGTAAACAATCACATCTCCTACTGAAAGGTTTTGCGGCAAATAAGGTAAATTATCATCCTTGGTAACCGTTAATTCCGGATGGCGGGTAATAAAAGTTAAAGTCGGATCATCAGGACCTCCCGGCGCATTGCTATCTGCATCATCTGAAACATCTGAAATATTAGTGTTGCCAAAAGTTGTATTACCCGTAACCGAATTACTTATAACACCGGCATCTATGTCAGCTTGGGTGACATTATGCGTAGCATTAACACTTACTGTCTGACCAACATTTAAATCAGTAATAATATGACTGCCGATAATATTGGCATTATTATCCGTCAAATCAATATTATGAAGCGTTACATTTCCTGTATTGGTCACATTTATTAAATAATTTATCACATCCCCTACATTAATATTTTGATCAAAGTATGGTAAACCATCATCTTTGGTAATAACAAATTGTGGTGATTGTGCAATATAAGTAATCGTCGGATCGTCTACACCGTTAGGTGCGCCAGGATCGGTATCGTCCGAAATGTCGGCATAATTTTGACCATTAAAGGAGGTAGTTACTGTTGCCGAATTTTCTATTTTTCCGGCATCAATATCTGCTTGAGTAACTGTATGTTGGGCCGTAACAATACCGGTAGCACCCGGTTGAAGGTCCACAATAGGATTTCCATTCGTAATATTGGCATTATTATCTGTAACAGTCAATAAATTCAATACTACATTGCCTGTATTCGTTACATTAATATGATAGGTTACCACATCGCCAACATTTAAGTTTTGCGGCGTATAGGGCAATTGGTCATCTTTGGTTAATTCGACCCCTGCATAACGGTATAAGTGTGTTATTGTCGGATCATCATCACCTGATGGAGAGGACAAATCCGTATCATCGGAAAGGTCAGTTATATTTAAGGTATTGTAATTAACAGCAGCTGAGGCCTGATTAGTAACCAAACCGGCATTTAACTCATTTTGCGTTAATGTGTGTGTCGCCGTTAAAGTAGCAACATCTCCCGGTGGCAAAGTACTAATTATACTACTGCCTTGAATAGCTGCATCGGGGTCAGATACAACAATATTATTTAAAGTAACATTGCCGGTATTATGAACCACGATGGTATAAGTTATGACATCGCCAACTGCCAAATGCTGTTCTGAATAATCCATACCATCATCTTTTGTCACCGCTATCTGAGGATTTTGTATAATAAATGTAATCGTTGGATCATCATCGCCGGTTGGTGAGGCTGAATCAGTATCGTCTGATATATCCGACACGGTATTACCGTTAAAATCAGACGTTGCTACTGCGGTATTTAGTATTTTGCCGGCATCTATATCAGCCTGAGTAACTGCATGATTAGCCAAAACATTTGCTGAGCTGCCGGGGTCCAAACTGGCGATAGGTAAGCCGGAAACTATATTGGCATTGGCATCTGTGACATCTACATTGTTTAACGTAACATTACCATTATTATTTACCGTAATTTGATAAGTAATGATGTCACCAACATGTAAATTCTGTGGTACATAATTGTAATTATCATCTTTGTAAACTTGCAAAGAAGGCGATTGAACAATATGGGTTTCTGTGGGATCATCAGGACCGTTTGGCGAACTAACATCAGTATCATCCGACAAATCTTCTACAACTTGTCCATTAAAATTACATTTTCCTGTTGCAGAGTTTAATACCACACCCGCATTTATATCATTTTGGTTAATGGTATGAGTGGCGGTAAAACTTAAACTTTGTCCAACTTGCAAAACAGGAATCATATTTAAACCTTGGATTTGTGCATTGGTGTCCGTTAAAATAATATTGTTTAAATCTACATTTCCAGTATTTGATACCACAATATTATAGGTTATAACATCACCGACATTCAAGTTTTGTGGCAAATAAGACAAGCCATCATCTTTGGTGACTTCCAAACCCGGACTTTGAACCAAATAAGTGATAGTTGGATCATTGGCACCACTTGGCGCGCCAGGATCTGTATCGTCTGAATCAAATGTATAGGTTAACCCATTGAAAGGGACAGAGGCCGTAATAGAATTGCTGACCTGTCCGGCATTTAAATCAGCTTGTGTAATGGTATGGGTTGCCGTCACCACAGCCGAACCGCCGGGTGAAAGATTTTGTATAGGCGTTCCACTGGTAATAGTGGCATTATTATCTACCATATTGACTACCGGCAAGGTTACATTACCGGTATTAGTAACTATAATGTTATAATGTATAACATCACCGACATTCATATTCTGAGGGACATAGGGCAATTGATCATCCTTTGTAACTACCAATTTAGGTGTTTGTTGAATATGGGTAATCGTCGGATCATTGTCTCCGTTTGGCGAACTCACATCGGTATCATCGGACAAATCGGTATACTGAACACCATTTAAGGTAACACTAGCAACCGCAGAATTAATGACTTCACCATTATCAACCTCACCTTGTGATACGGTATGAGTGGCCGTTAAGCTGGTAATTTCGCCCGGATTTAAAGTGGCTATTAAATTACTTCCTTGTATGCTTGCATTGTTATCATATACATGAATATTATGCAAACTTATATTACCAATATTTTTTATGGTAATTAAATATGTAATGACATCACCAACGGCTAAAGCTTGAGGCGTATAAGACAATTGGTCATCTTTGGTGACTTCCAACTGAGCATTTTGTCCAATATGGGTGATAGTCGGATCGTCGTCACCACCGGGTGATAATGGATCGGTATCATCAGATAAGTCCGTAATATTATTATTCTCATAAGTCGTTGATCCTGTTGCAGAATTTAGTACTTGACCACTATTTATTTCTGTTTGTGTTACTGTATGTGTAGCTGTTACAATAGCAGATGCACCGGGAGCTAATGTATTAATTGGTAAACCAGAGGTTATAGTTGCATTAGCATCTGTCACTGTAATATTAGAAAGGGTGACATTTCCGGTATTAGTAACGGTAATTTCGTAGGCTATAACATCTCCGGGGGCCAAATTGTGAGCGGCATAATCTAACTGATCGTCTTTTGTTAAAGTAATTTCAGGATGTTTAGCAATAAATGTAACGGTAGGATCATCATTACCGGCCGGTGAATTTGGATCGGTATCATCAGAAATATCACTATAATCCACATTTTGATAGGTAACAGTTCCCGTAGCCGTATTCTCAACCTTTCCTGCATCAATATCTGCTTGTGTAACCGTATGCACAGCCGGTACTACAGCCGTCTGACCAACATTTAAAGTGGCAATAACATTGCTACCTGAAATATTGGCATTGCTATCATTAATAATAACATTGTTTAAAGTTACATTTCCCGTATTGGTAACATAAATGTTATAGTTAATTGGGTCACCTACTGCTAAATTTTGCGGAATATAGGCTAATTGGTCATCTTTGGTAACTACAAAACCGGGACTTTGAACCAAAAACGTATACGTAGGATCATCATCGCCGGGAGGTGATGATGGATCGGTATCGTCCGAGGTATCAGAATATGTATGTCCATCAAAATCAAATGAACCTGTTGCAGAATTTATCACTTTTCCGGCATCTAAATCAGCTTGTGTAACAGGATGCTGAGCAACAACCATGGCTGTAGCACCCGGTGCTAAATTAAGGACCGGATTACCACTGACAATAGATGCATTGTTATCGGCAATTGTGACATTGCCCAACGTCATATTGCCTGTGTTTTTAACAAATATGTGGTAAGTAATCACATCACCCACAGCCAAGTTTTGCGGACTGTAAGGTAATTGATCATCTTTGGTGACAATTATAGATGGATTACGAATGATATTTGTTTGCGTCGGATCGTCATTGCCTGAAGGTGATGACAAATCAGTGTCATCGGACAAATCGCTGATACTGACACCATTAAATACAACAGTAGCAGTAGCGGTATTTATGACTTTTCCGTTATCTACCTCTGATTGAGTAATAGTGTGTGTCGCCGTCAAGGTGGCAGATTGACCGACTGTTAAAAGTGGGATTGTATTGCTTCCTTGTATACTGGCATTAGCATCAGCAACCATAATACTATGCAAATCGACGTTACCGGAGTTAGTTACAGTAATATTATATGTAATAACATCTCCTACTGATAAATTTTGAGGTGCATAGGGTAAATTATCATCTTTGGTGACCATCAATTGCGGATTTTGAGCAATTAATGTAATAGTAGCATCATCATTACCCGGGCCAGAAGCCGGATCCGTATCATCTGACAAATCTTGAATGGTATTACCATTATAAGCAGTGGTCGCAATAGCAGTATTGGCTACCTGACCGGCGTTGATATCATTTTGAGTAATAGTGTAGGTTGCAATGACGGTGGCCGAATCGCCCTGTGCCAATGTAGCAATCGGATTACCGGACACAACCGTGCCAATAGGATCGGATACATTAATATTATGTAAGGTTACATTACCGCTATTGGTAACAGTGATGGTATAAGTTATCACATCACCCACCACCAAATTCTGTGGCGAGTAAGCAAAACCATCATCTTTGGTGACCGTTAATTCCGGCACTTGTTTAATATAAGTAATAGTCGGATCATCATTTCCACCGGGTGAACTCGGATCAGCATCATCTGAAACATCAGAAATGGTTTGTGTTCCAAAATTGACCGTACCTACTGCTGAATTACTGACCAAACCGGCATCAATATCTGCATACGTGACAACATGTTCGGCCGTTAATGTTACAGATTGTCCAACATTTAAAGTCGTTATGTTAGGACTACCGGTAAAATTGGCATTGGCATCACTTATACTTATATTATGCAAGGTTACATTGCCATTATTTTTGACGACAATATCATATTGAATCACATCACCCACATTTAGATTTTGTGGTAAAGCAACAAACCGGTCGTCTTTTGTGACTTCAATACTCGGATTTTGAACCAAAAGGGTTTTTGTCGGATCATCGTCCCCTGATGGCGCACCCGCATCTGTATCATCAGATGTATCAGTGTAAGTTGACCCATTAAAATCGGTGGTTGCTATAGCAGAGTTTAAAACTTCACCTGCATCTAAATCCGCCTGAGTTATGGTATGTTGGGTTACAACACGGGCTGTAGCACCTGGTGCTAGATTAGAAATGGGATTTCCACTGACAAATATTGCATTGTTGTCCGTTACATTAATTAAACCTAAAGTGACATTACCGGTATTTTGCACCAAAATTTCATAAGTAATGACATCACCAACAGCCATGTTTTGAGGTGAATAAGGTAATTGATCATTTTTAGTCACAACCAAACCGGGGCTTTGTAATATATGGGTAATGGTGGGATCATCATTTCCACCGGGTGAACTCGGATCTATATCATCGGAGGCATCCGAATAAACCGTACCATTATAAGTAAAGGTACCGGTCGCTTGGTTGCTGATTAACCCTGCATCTATTTCGGCTTGGGTCACTACATGCTTGGCAGTCAAAACGGCTGTGTCGTTGGGAGCCAAAGTACTAATAACCGGATTGCCTTGTATTTGCGCATCAGGATCTTGTACTATTATATTGTTTAAGGTAACATTACCGGTGTTTCTCACTACTATTTGATAAGTGATGGTTTGCCCTAAAGTTATATTTTGCGGTAAATAAGGCATTTGATCATCTTTGGTTACCGTAATTTCTGGTACTTGTGCAATAAAAGTAACTGTCGGGTCATCATCATTTGCAGGCGAAGCACTATCGGTATCATCAGATACATCTGTCACAGCATCACCTTTGTAAGTTGTACTTGCCGTAGCTGAATTTAAAACTTTTCCTGCATCAATATCAGCCTGTGTAATGGTATGTGTTGCCAAAATAGTGACCGTATCATAGGCCGCAATCGTAGAAATAGGATTACCACTGACAATCTGGGCGTTATTGTCAACCACTGTAATGTTGTCCAGCGGAACAGTTCCACTGTTATAAACATGAATTTGGTAAGTGATAACATCACCGACAATTAGGTTTTGTGGCGTATAAGGATAACCATCATCTTTGGTTACTTCTAATTTAGCAGCCTGTTCCCGCCAATCACGGTCGCCTCCGGGCGTATCTAAATCAGGGAAATTATAAGCTGTTTGATTGCCATTAGTCGGATCGGCCAAATTTGGGTTGGTATCAAACGCATCGTCCAAACCATCTTCATCATTGTCTATTCCTGAATAATTGGTGTTGGGTGTATGGTCATTATTGGTATCCCAGCCTTCCAAATAATCCGAATCGGCATCGTCATCTGAATTATCATCTAAATAATCCGGTTGGTCAATACCATCTGTATTGACCGGTATTAAGTAAGTGCCATTTAAACCACCCAATCCCAATAAGAGCAAATCGTCAGTATCGTAAGCATCGTCTAATCCGTCATGATCGGCATCGGTGCCCGACAATAAAATGGGCCCGAAAGTTGTTTGTGCCTCAATATAATCTACAATACCATCGTTGTCGGCATCAATATCTCTAAAATCAGTTTTTCCGTCTCCATCATGGTCCGGATTAGGTATAGGTGTACCGCCTTGATTTAAATCATAAGCATCATCCAAGCCGTCATGATCGGCATCAGTCATACTAATAGGATTGCCCGGTGTTGGATAATCTACCTGAGCATCATGGTCAACGTCGGTTCCGCCGGCTTCAAATATATCCGGCAAGCCATCATTATCAGTATCTAAATCGACATTATTGGTTTGACCATCATGGTCCATATCACAATCACGCAATGTATTAGTGGCATCTAAATAATGATAAGGATCACCCAAACGTCTTTCGGAAATTTTAAGTCTATAAGAACCACCGGCATCCCAATACAAAATTTCAATGGGATAATAACCGGTTTGCGGAATATTAAAAGAGGAATATACAATGGTACTGGCCCCACCATTATGATTTTTTTCAGCTACTACATTTCCATTTACTTTAATTCGGTAGCCATCATCACCATATACTTTAAAATTATGGTTGCCCGCTTCCATGTATACATAGCCTTTTAGCAAAATAATGCCCCGGCGATTGTTCGGTGGATCGTTGTCTAAGCTTGAGGCATCTGCGCCTAAAAATGTTTGCAAGTGAGTCCAGTAGCCTAAGGAACCACTACCACTATTAAAATTAGTACTTGTAGCAACAAAACTTGCTTTGGGTGTATTGTTATACACGCGTCTCAGCGCGGAGAAAACATTATAAACCCAATAGTTAGTACCATAATATTCGCCGGCTAAACCGGGGCAAGCCTCATCTGTGTCTAAAATAGCGTCATTATCATCATCAATATCCACATTATCCGGCTGATGGTCATTGTCAAAGTCAGGATAAACCAAGACTTCTACACCGGAATAACGTGTATTAGGATTATTACCGGAAGGGTCGTAACCGGAAAAAGCTGCATAATTGAGCCCAAAACAGGGGTCATCAAATTCAACGGTAAACCGTACCGTCACGCTTTCGCCGGGTTTTAAAATACCTGAGGCATCATCGAAAATATGGGTATCTCCCACTCCGTCATAAGCGGTATTAATATTAGGGGTTGATGTGGCAGTGGAAGCCGTTATAACCGGTGTACTCACATTTATAATATGACTGGCCCCGCAAATTCTTGTTAAATCATCACGTAAGACCGGATTTTCCAATTGAACGTTAGAGGTACTTTTATTAGAGGCGGTAATTTCAAAAGTAATATCGCGATTCCCGCGTAAATTACTTGCTGACGGTACATCACTGACAATTTTTTTGTTAACGGCCAATTGAATATGATAATTTAAAGTAATCCCATTGGTGTCACAAGTACATTGCCATTCTGACGAAGGAACATCGGTAATATTATTTAATACATAATAACGATCTAAATGATTGCCCAAGGCATCAGACCAAATCACGTATGATTGTTGTCCGGGATTTTCTAATCCACCCCCACCGGGCAGCATCACGTCAGCATTACCTTGTGTCATACTCGGATTTGGGGCATGAAAACCCAAATAACCATTAAATGATGTTGGGCCGACATTATAATGTATGTTAAATGTTGCGGTAGAACCGGCTGGTAAACTTTGATTGGCAGCTAGAATACCGGTGTTGGTCCCCGTCGTGTCACCTCCATCATAAGAAGCATTAACCGCCAAACCCGGTCCACCTGTTTGGGTAATGACTTGTGAATTGATTGGAATGCCATTGGCCGTAAATTCGTATAACGGCATAAAAAATTGCACATTATTGGCCGTGGCTGAACCGTCGTTAGCAATGGTTACAACCAAATCAAAATCATAAGTCCCATCGGGATTAATTGGAGGTGTATCAACCGGTACATGGATACCTCCGGCAACTGTTGTTTGTGAAGTATGAAAATCACTTATAGACAAATGTCCCGTTGAAGAATGGGGAATATTATTGAGTTCAGCTTGTAATTTGAATACATTATCAAATGTGACCCCATTGCCTGAACCCACGCCGGCACCACCGGCACAATTAGGGTCAATAAGTAAGCACACCCCAAACGTAAGATATTGTCGTGGATATAAAATATTATTGGCTACAGCTGCAGCATTAAAAATACCTTGACGCCCCGGCGTTGGATCAGTTTCATCATATTCATTAGTATCCCAAGAGCTGGCATTATACATAGCCGGATCTGTACTTCCGGGTAATGTATTGCCTGAATCCAACCATAATCTGTCAATATTGGCAATGCAACCATTGCCGAAAACAGCTTCTAAATCATTTTTAATTTGTAAGTTTTTGGCACCATAGGCATAACTACGGTTAAATACATAAACATCGTAATAAATCTTGTAATAACCGGAAGCCGTATAACCTTGATTACAACTGGTGACATAAATTTCGGGGTCAACATTGACATAATCAACCGTGATGTCTAAATGCGCTGTACCGGTGGTATAGCCGTCACTGGCTGTATAGGTAACTGTAGGAACTAAACCAACATAACCTGAAGCAGGGACAAAAGTATAACTACCATCGGCATTTAAAGTTAAATCGCCTTCAGACAAATGAACAGTCGTTCCGGCTGCATAATTATTACCATTAACATTAAAAGAAGTCACCACTAACGCATCACCATCCGGGTCAGAATCGTTACCTAACACACCCGGCACACCCGAATTAAGCGTCGTGCCTTGAGGGGTTACAGCGGTATCATCTTGCAGGGTTGGTGGATTGTTATCTCTAACCGTAATGACCAAATCGGCAGAATCTGTCTCTGCTGTATCAGAAACAGTATAAGTTACTGTTGACACAGTTCCGGTATAACCATTAGTAGGGACAAATGTAAAACTACCATCGGCATTGATGGTTAAATTTCCTTCAGGCAAAGCAATTGTTTGCCCCGGCGTATAGGTATTCCCTCCCACAGAAACAGAAACTATACTGATTGGATCACCATCGGGGTCAGAATCGTTGTTCAACAAACCATTGGTAGCATTGACAGTAAGAGTGTTATTTATAAGCGTTGTATAAGCATCATCATTGGCATTTGGTGCGCTGTTGGCTCGAACGGTAATAAAAAGTTGCGCCGTATCGGTATCTTGACCATCGGAAACCGTGTAAGTAACTGTCGGAACATTACCTGTATAACCATTCGCAGGGATAAACGTATAACTACCATCAGCATTAATTGTTAAATCGCCTTCGGCAAGGTGAACGGTATCCCCGGCATTATAAGTATTGCCGTTGACTACAAACGTCACTACTTGAATAGGATCGCCATCAGGGTCAGAGTCATTTGATAATATACCATTGGCCGCATTTTTGTTAAGTGGTGTATTTTCAAAGGCAGTTGCGTAATCATCTTGTGCATCAGGTGGATTATTATTAATATTCCCAACGGTAATGGTTAAGGTTGCTGTAACGGAGGAAGTGCCATCACTCACCGTGTAAGTAATGGTCGGTACTGTTCCCGTAAAACCACTTACCGGTGTAAAGGTATAACTACCATCTGCACGTAAAATAAAAGAACCAACCCCAGGAATATTAACCGGCGTACCTTGGGCATATGAGGAGCCATTTATACTAAAACCAATCACAGTTAAACTGTCATTTTCAGGATCTGAATCATTACCAAGAACACCGGGAGCAGGGACATTTAAAGTTGTTCCTGCCGGTGTAGTACCGGTATCATTGGTTGGTGTAGGCGGTAATCCGGATGCAAACGTTTTTGCAAATAATGAGGTTACCAATAAAAAAATAAAATAATGTTGTTTCATGCAAATCGTTTTTTTGTACCCTAGAATACGGTTAACAGCTTTTTTATTAAAAAACTTAAAAAAAATATAATTTCATGCTGTCAATCTAACAAAAATATAATTTTTTACGTTTAGAACCTAATTTATTTATAAATTTATTTTTGTTCTAATGTATTTAAAATGAGCTCATAAGCTTTTGAAACGGTTCTTTTCACTGCTTTTTCACGCGGTTGACCAAATTGGTAACGAAAAGCTTTAATTTGCTCTTTATAAGCTATAGCTATAATACAAGTACCGACTTCGGCATCACTATCGCCTTTAGTAGGTCCGGCATTGCCGGTAGTAGCGACACCTATATCAGCTTGCATTAATTTTTGCACAGATTTCGCCATAGCCTTGGCTACCGCTTCGTGAACCACGCTATAACGGTCAATTAAATCAGGCGAAACACCTAATACTTTAATTTTGATTTTTGTATTGTAAGCGACTATTCCGCCCATTAAAAATTTGGACGCTCCCGGTATTTGTGCTAAACCACTTACCACCAAGCCTCCGGTACAACTCTCGGCAAAGGCAATAGTATGACCGGATTCCGTCAACTTTTGATGTACTGCCAAAGATAAATCTTCTACCGCTTCTGAGAGAGTGAGATCCGGAATAATCGCTTTTAATTTTTCTATCTGCGCTTGTATTTGCTTTTTTAAGGCATCAAGATTATTGCCTTTTGACGAAAGCCTTAAACGAATACGTCCCGGATGCGGCAAATAAGCCAATTTGATATTATCAGGCAATTCTTCTTCCCACTTTTTAATCCGATCTGCTAATAAACTTTCGCCAATACCAAAAACAGTCACTGTTTTATGATATAAATTAGGCAATTTAAAACGCTCTTTTAAACGCGGAATTACCTCGTTTGTAAAAATTTGTTTCATCTCAAATGGCACGCCCGGCAAAAAGATATAAATCCGGCTGTCCTTTTCCAGCCACATTCCGGGGGCAGTACCGTAATTATTCCATAAAATTTGTGCTTGAGATGGTAAAAAAGCTTGCCCTTTATTATTATCTGTATAGGGATAATTCATTTTGGCAAACATTTCTTTGATATGTTGCTCAACTTCAGGATGAAAAATCAGTCGATCCTTAAAGAAACGGGTAATGGTTTCTTTGGTCAAATCATCTTTGGTTGGTCCTAAACCACCAGTGACGACCACAACATCAGCTTGAGCTTCCTTTAGAGCGTTCTCGATAGCTGTAGGCGTATCGCCAATAACCTTTATTTTTTGGGTTTCGATCCCTAATTGTTGTAATTGCTGTGCCAGCCATTGTGCATTGGTGTTGTTTATTTGGCCAATTAAAATTTCATCGCCAATATTTATTATTTCTGCCGTCATTTTAAAAAATAATCGTGAGCTTATTAAGTTCTAATTTTTTACAAAATTAATATAATAATAAATGCTTTTATAAATAAAATGTTAAAGTTTGATGTTAAAATTTTCGCTACTATAATAGTTTAAGTTTAGCAAATTTAAGCAACAATTTTTTTTCACCGGATTGATCAAATTTTATCAAGGCTTTTTTGTTAGAGCCTTGGCCTTCTAAATACATAACCACACCTTGGCCAAAACGGGCATGCTCTACCCTGTCACCTACCTTCACCAATATATTTTCTTGTCCACTTCCCGCACCTAAATCTTCAATTTTTTTAAGTTTTTTTGGAATTGGATTTGGGTTTTGCTTTGGCGCTTGTTTCTTAGAAGCATATGCCGGTTTGGAAGCCGATTTTTTTCTTACGGGCTTAGCACTTGTTTCAAAAATATCTGTGTCTAAAAACGGATTGCCTGATAAGTCTCCAGGCTGATAATTAAACTCTAAATATTTTTCATCTATTTCTGAAATAAAACGGCTTGGCTCGGTATAATTTAGTTTGCCCCAGCGGTAACGCGATTCGGCAAAACTAATGGTTGCTTTCTTTTCAGCTCTAGTCAGTGCCACATAAAATAAACGGCGCTCTTCTTCAAGCTCAGCTCTGGTATTGACAGACATACCGGATGGAAAAAGATCTTCTTCCATACCTACAATATATATGTATGGGAATTCCAAACCTTTGGCCATATGCACCGTCATAAGAGTTACTTTATTAGGATCATCATCCTTTTTATCCAAATCAGTAAATAAAGCGACATCTTGCAAATAAGAAGTCAAGCTGATATCGGCATCCGGTTCTTCTTTTTGTGCATCGATAAAATCTTGAATCGCATTCATCAACTCTTGAATATTTTCGACCCGGCTTAAACCTTCCGGGGTGATATCTTTTCTATATTCTTGTAACAAACCGGTGTTTTTGATAATGTAATCCGTCAATTCAAACGCATCTTTTTCTGCAGCTAAGGCTTGAAAACTTTTTATTTTCAGTGCAAAATCAAGTAGTTTACGTTTGGTTCCTTTGTTTATATTTACATCAATTTTATCGATGTTATCCACAATATCAAATAATGACACCTTATATTTATTAGCTGCCAGTAATAATTTATCCATGGTCGTATTGCCAATACCTCTTGCCGGGAAATTGATAACACGCCTTAACGCTTCATCGTCTTTTGGATTGACAACCAAACGTAAATAAGCCAAAATATCTTTAATTTCTTTACGTTGATAAAAAGACAAGCCGCCATAAATCCGGAAAGGGATTCCCTTTTTTCGCAAGGCATCTTCCATGGCACGCGACTGTGAATTGGTCCGGTATAAAATAGCAAAATCTTGGGGTTGCAACTGTAAACGCATTTGGTGTTCAAATATATCTGAAGCCACAAAACGCCCTTCGTCCGTATCGGTATAGGTACGAATTACTTTAATTTTATCGCCTTCTTCGTTGGCTGTCCATACAACTTTAGGCAAACGTTCTTTGTTTTTTTCGATTAATGAATTGGCCGCACCGACTATATTTTTGGTCGAACGGTAGTTTTGTTCCAACTTATAAACTTCTGCTTCGGGGTAATCGCGTTGAAAATTGAAGATATTTTGAATATTTGCCCCCCTGAAACTGTAAATGCTTTGTGCATCGTCACCAACCACACACAGATTGTGGTGACGATTTGACAAGGCTTTAACTATTAAATACTGAGAATGATTGGTATCTTGATACTCATCGACTAAAATATACTGAAAACGTTGCTGATATTTAGCCAAAACTTCCGGAAAACGAGTCAAAAGTTCGTTTGTTTTGAGTAACAAATCATCAAAATCCATAGCACCGGCTCTAAAACAACGGTCAACATAACGTTGATAAATATTACCCATTTCGGGGCGCTTTGCATAATAATCAGCTTCCATTAATTCCGGATTGTTAAAATAAGCCCGGACGGTAATTAAATTATTTTTAAAATTTGATATACGGTTCTGTATCTGTTTGGGTTTATAGATATCCGAATCTAAATTCAAATCTTTGATAACCTGTTTAATCAATTGCAAACTATCGGCCGAATCATAAATGGTAAAATCCCTTGGATACCCTAATTTATCGGCCTCTGCTCTTAAAATTCTTGCAAAGATGGAATGGAAAGTTCCCATCCAAATATTTTTGGCCTCACTTTGCCCGACAATACCGGCAATACGTTCTTTCATTTCACGCGCTGCTTTATTGGTAAAAGTCAGAGATAATATATTAAAAGGGTCTACCCCTTGCTCCATTAAATAGGCAATACGATAAGTTAAGACACGTGTTTTGCCGGAACCTGCTCCGGCTATCACCATTAAAGGACCGTCTTTATGCACAACCGGTGCTCGTTGGGCTTCATTGAGTTCTTGCAAGTAATTTTTATTTTGCATCATTTGTCGTAAAAAATTAAATATTTAATTATCAAGTAATTAGATAGTATTTTGTCAAAACAAAAAAATAATTACTTAAAAAGCAAAATTACATTTTTTTAACCGTGAAATGATTCATTCTTTCAAAACTTATAAACATTTCTTTATCGGTTAAAAAATGACTGTTTTGATAAAGTCAAAGCACTAATGTTAAAAAAAATGTTAAATAATTGTAAAATAAAGCGTTAAAAATCATTTTTCTATCAGTTTGAAGCAAAACAAATTAGTTTGGCACAAGTTTTGTAAGGTAATAAATGTGAGATTTTTTTCATAGTTGAGTTATTTTGGTTAAGGGAAAGGCCGCTGTAAAATTTACAGCGGCCTTTCTTTTGTTATATTTTTACTATATTTTTTAAAGGTCTTTTTATGCAATAAAAATAAATATGTAAATTTATCGTTTCAGAAATAAAACATTGTATGCAACGTATTTTACCCGGTTTTTTTATATTATTGATGATTCTCATCACAAGCGCCTGTCGCAAAGATTTTAATTCGGTCCCCAGTCATGGCGATTTTCGTATTGACAAGGACACCGTTTTTCTTGACTCGGTTTTTACCGGAATTGCCTCGCGTACCTATCATTTTAAAATTTACAACACTGCCAATCATGATATTACCATTCCCAAAATATTTCTTGAAAAAGGACAACAATCATTTTACAGATTAAATGTTGACGGTGATACCGGAAAATATTTTGATAATGTATTGGTGCACGCCCGGGACAGTATTTTTGTTTTTGTAGAATTAACCGCAGATATTAGCCAATTGACCAATCCGGTTTATGAAGAAAAAGTAATTATCGAAGATGCCACCAAATCAGATCGTGTTTTGCTCACGGCTTTTGTAAAAGATGCTTTTTTTTATTATCCGCAACGTTTCCCGGATGGACAAAAAGATTCCTTAACAATATATACAGACCCACAAACCGGGGTGTCGAGCAAGATTGCCGGATTTTTCTTAAATGGCGATACAACTTTTACCGATGAAAAACCTATAGTAATTTATGGTCATATGGCCGTCCCATCGGGACATACTTTAACCATTGAACATGGTGCGCATCTTTATTTTCATTTTAATTCGGGCTTAATTGTTTGGGAAAATGCCAGCTTAAAAGTCAATGGAACACTTGGGCATCCGGTTATTTTTGAAGATGATAGAATGGAACCTGCATTTGAAAACAAACCGGGGATGTGGAACTATATTTGGCTTAGAGAAAATGCCAAAAACAACGAAATAAATTATGCCGTTATAAAAAATGCCGAAGTAGGCATTGTGGCATATCCGACTAACGATACCAATCCGGTTTTACGCCTAAAAAATACACAAATTTATAATCACAGCCTTATAGGTATTTATGGTGTTGCCAGTGATATTGAAGGAGAAAACTTGGTTTTAAATAATTTTGGCATTTCAGCTTTGCGTGTTCAATTAGGCGGAAATTACCACTTCAAACACTGTACTTTTGCCAATTATGGCGGTGGTATCAGAAACGAGAAAAAGGCTGCCGTTTATGTGAGCAACTATGTTAAAACCAGCGACCAAATAATTGTAAGTGACCTTGATGCATTTAATTTAGCGAACTGTATTATTTACGGTAATTCAAATATTGAATATTTTTTAGATAAAAATACGGCGGCAGATTTTAATTATCAGGTAAAAAATACATTGATTAAATTTGAAGACCCTCAAAATAATTTTAACCAAATACCGGAACTGGATTTCAATGATACTAATCATTATCAAAACATGATACTTAATGAAGACCCGGCATTTAAAAATCCGGAAGAAAATGAATTAATTATCGGAAATACCTCGCCCTGCATTAACCAAGGTGATATCAATACAGCTTTACAAGTTCCTTTTGATTTATTAGGAACAGACAGAACTGCTGCCCCCGATTTAGGGGCATACCAACATCAAAATTTCTAAAAAAAATACGGCTTAAACCTCTTAGGCTTAAACCGTATTATTGTTTGCTTGTTTGTATAGAATTATAAAGCTTTGGAAAAGTTTTTTTGATTATTTTTCATATTCGGATCAAAACTGGCAGCAATGTTTCGCATAAAAAATTGACCTTGCCGGGTTAATTCAAGTACATCATCCGCAAAATTTAATAAGCCTTCTGCTTGGAATTCAGAAATATTTCTAAAATCCACTTTAGTTAGATTATAAATCTCTTCAACCCTTAAATCGTATTTGCCGGCCACCTGCTTAAAATCAACATACATATTACACATTATTTGTTCAATGACGTCCCGTATAATTTTTTCATTTTGATTAACGAAATAGTATCGTTCAATCGGGAAAACACCTTTATTGATAGATTTGATATATTTGGTAATACTCTTGGTATTTTGCAAATATGCCGAATGGAGTTGACTGATACCACTTACACCCAAGGCATAAACTTGACCGGTCGTATCTAAAGTACAATAACCTTGAAAGTTGCGATGCAGTTGTTTGGTTTTCAAGGCTTTGCTCAATTCATCCTCTGGCTTGGCAAAATGATCTAAACCAATGGGGACATAATCCTTAGCCGTCAAAATATCGTAGGCTTGTTCAAACAAGGCTATTTTTTCTTCGGCTGTAGGCAAACCGAATTTTTCAAGACTTTTTTGTTGTTTTTTTATCCACGGTACGTGAGCATACGAAAAAACAGCTAAACGGTCAGGCGAAAGTTCAGTTGCTTGCTCAATGGTTTTGGCATAATCTTTTAAATTTTGAAAAGGCAAGCCATAAATAAAATCCAAGTTTAAAGAAATTTGCGGATATGATTTAATATGTGCAATTATTTCATCTATAGGCAACAAAGGTTTTTGTCTGTTAACAGCTTCTAACACTTGCTCATTGAAATCCTGAATACCAAAACTCAAGCGGTTAAAACCTAATTCGACCAAACCATCAACATATTCTTTTGTTAAATGAGCCGGATGACATTCCATCGCTATTTCCGGTTGCTTAATTGTATCGAAATTAGCATAAAGTTTGCCCATTATTTTTTGTATATCCGTAATAGGCAAGAAATTAGGCGTACCACCACCCCAATGAATTTGTGATATTTTTCGATTGGGATCCAACAATGGTTTAAGTAAATCAATTTCTTTCAGAATTGTATCGACATATGTACTGATAAGTTTTTCATTGCTGGTAATCAGTGTATTACAACCACAATAGGAACACAATTGACAGCAAAAAGGAATATGGATATAAATGGATATATTTTGTGGATTTTCATTATTTGATGCTTTAATAGCTTCTACTATTTGAGTATAATCATCAACCTCCTTGAAATAATTTGCCGGCGGATAACTGGTATACCGCGGTGTCGGTTTATTGTATTTTTGATATAATTCAGGATGTATTTTCATGATAAATATATTTTGTTTAAGAGGATTGTAACAAGATTTTTGTTTCTTTACGGTAAAGGGGAGGCAATATCAAAATTAAAATCAGACTGATAAAAATTTCTAAAAGAAATAAGCCGTCATAACCATATTCATGGGCCAGTTTGCCACTTATAACTGCCATGATTACACTACCGAAATGTGTCAATACAATTTGAATGGTAAAATCGGTGCCGGCACGACCGGCTCTGATACGATCCATCGCAAAAGTATAAATAAAAACAGAAGCCATACCATAAACACCCCAAATACTTAAAACACCAAGTAAAAGTGGTATAAAATCGGGATGGCGGTGTGATAGCCACCAAAAATAAAAACTGGTAACAAAAGCCAAAATCAAGATAAGTAACAATGCCAATCGTTTATTATATTTTTTAATGAAAAAGCCCATGCCAACAGCCAATATTGCACCTAATGCAGGCCCGTAAATACCTGATAAAAGACCAATTTGCTTGGTGTTATAGCCCAAATCGACCAACCAAGGTTTTAACATGGTTAAAATACCGATTAAACCGCTGTAAAAAAACATTAATATTAAAACCCGGCGTCCAATGCCTTTTTGTTTAAAAAATAAAAAAATATCCTTTAGACCGATCAAATTTTGCGACTGTTCCTTTGGATTATTTGAAGAAACTTTATAAAAATAAAGTGGTATGATAGCCAACAAAACAAAGGCTGCCAAAGCCAATAATAAATAGCGCCAACCGAAATAATAATAGACTATTAATAATATGCCGCTACCGGTTAGCGTTCCCATAAAATTTCCGGCGGATTGCATACTGTTCCCCAAACTGCGTTCATTCTTTTTCAAAATCAAAAATGCAAAAGCATCCGTGGCAATATCTTGTGTTGCTGAAGCTGTAAAGGCTAAAAACAAAAGAAATATAATTAGTTTAAAATCCGTTTTTAAATCAAGAAAAGCCGTAATAAAAATAATAATGGCATAAAACAATTCGGATGTAAAAATCCACTTTTTATAATTGGGGATATTTCCACCTGTTTTATCGACCATAGGTGCCCACAAAAATTTTAAAATCCAAGGAAGCTTAACCAAATGTAACAAACCAATACTGGTCAAAGTGTAATGCTCTAAGCGCATAATAACCGGCATAACAGTCGAAAAAAAAGTCATGGGAACGGACTGTGCGAGGTATAAACTCAGCAGCGTGCCATATTTATTGATTTTGGGGTTGATTTGTTTCATTTGTTTAGATGAATTAGACCAGCTAAGCATTGCCTAGCCGGCCATAAGAAATTTAACCTAATATTTAATAAATTTTCTTTATTTATTCTTTAAAATTTCACTTTAATAAAGGCACCAAATTGCGTTGGTCTGGCCGGCTCGGCATAAGCTTTATGCAAACTGGAAATAGTAAAATAATAACGGTTATAGTCGGCACCGGTTAAATTTTTACCCCACAAACCAAGCGTCATTTTTTTTAAAGCAAAGGAAATATTGGCATTTAATAAACCATATGAATCTTGATAGGCCACATTATCAACATCCCAATAAAATTTACCGAAATATTTATAATTTACATTAAATAAGATGTAATTAATGTATTTATTCTGCAATAAATATTTATAGTTAGCCAATGCACCAAAAGTATACTTTGGCACCAGTGGCAAAGTATTTCCTGAATAATCTGTCGTGGTATTTTTTTGATAATCGACAAAATAAGCATCTGTATAGCCGAAGGAAGCCGCTAAATTAAAACTTGTATTAAATTTATAACGCGTTTCAAATTCAAGTCCTTTACTCTCTGAACGACCGGCATTTTTAATCATAATACCACGTCCACTGGGGACAGATTGCACCACTTGTTGTGCTTGCCAATCGATATAGAAAACGCTTAAATTAGCAGTCAAGCGATCGTCTAGCCAAACCGATTTTAGTCCGGCTTCATAGTTCCAACTGTATTCCGGATTGTAGGTTTCATCTTCATCCCGTTCAAATGTCGCGTTAAAACCACCGGCTTTATAGCCTTTTGTAATAGTAGAATAAAGGGTAATATCTTCATTGGGGAAGTAAGACAAACTAACTTTTGGCAATAGTTGATGATAGCTTAAAAAATGTACAAAATCATCACGATGAATTTTATTCCCCCCAACAATCATGTCGTAGTTATAGTCCATCCGCGATTTTTCCATATCAAAACGCAAGCCGCCGGTTAATGAAAATTTTCCAAATGGATAACGTGCTTGTCCAAATATGGCGCCTCCATCAATACTTTGATCATAGGTTTTTAAGAAACGCATGGGGCCATGACCGGTTGTTAAATCAAACTTGACATCTTTAAACAATTGGCGTTGAAAAGAAAACAAACCGGCAATCCATTGTATTTTCCGATCAGCTTTAGCTTTAAATGTCAGTTCTTCGACATAGGCTTTGTTATTCCGGGCCATATCGACAAAATAGATTGATGTAGGCAAAAAGTCTTGATCTATTTGATAAAGATCCTTTAACTGTTGAAAACTACCGGTTAAGCGAACATCAAAATTATTAGCTTCATAATTAAATAAAAGTCCGTTGGAAAGAAATTTACGGTCATACAAGCTAGGCTCATTATAATTTACCGGCGCTATTGTTTGTGTATTTGTGTCATAAACAGCATACGGAAAACCATTTTGATTACTCTTTTCATATCCGGTAACCCAACGCATTTTTAAACGGTCATTTAACCGATAAGCCATTTTAACACGACCGCTGTAAGTATCTGACTGATCGGGATTTGAACCATCATATTGGTTAGTAAAAAACCCATCTTTATGGGCATAAGCACCGTCTAACAAAACACCAAATTGTTCCGTAACCGGTAAATTTATACTCCCCACCACTTTTTGTTGATTATAATTGCCATAATCTAATTTTAACTTTCCACCGAAGCTTGGTCCTGGTTCGGGTGTATAAACTTTAATTAAGCCGCCCATGGTATTTCGACCATAAAGCGTTCCTTGCGGGCCTCGAAGCACCTCAATTTTTTGGACATCGGCCAATTCAAAATTAACCGTTCCACTGTCAAAATAAGGAATATCATCGACATAAACCCCTACAGAAGGCTCACCTTTACTAACGCCAATCCCCCTAATATAAATATCGGTATTTAAACGCGTACCGTGTTCGGGCATAAATAAATTAGGCACAAATCCATTTAAATTGGTTAAATTATCTACCTTTAGAGTTTCTATTTCGCGGGCAGAAACAGCTGTAACTGCCACCGGAATTTTTTGGACTTTCATGTTTGTTTTGCCGGCATCAATAACTATTTCGTTCATTTTAATAGTATCTTGCGCCTTTTTTTGGGCAATTGATAACATCGGCAACAACATTAACAGAAATACTAACAGAATTTTATTCATGGTTTTGGTTTTTAAAAATTGTGTGGCACAAAAGTATTCTGAATAGTTCAAAAAAAATATCGCTAAACGTATTTTAAATGTCGAGCTGAACTAAAAATTATAGATTGTAAACCAAAAAAGATTTTTTAATGATTAAATAATTTCCTCAAAAAAAGTGCTATTTTTAATGCTAAAAAAATGCGGGCAGTCATTCAAAGAGTAACGCAAGCTGAGGTTTGGTCTGAAAACCAGCTTTTAGGAAAAATTAATCGCGGGTTGGTTATTTTGATAGGCATAGAAGCCAACGATAACCAAGAGGATATTAATTGGTTAGTGCATAAGATTAAAAATTTACGAATTTTTAATGATGAAAATGGCAAGATGAATTTATCACTGCTTGACATCACCGGCGACGCACTCATTATCAGTCAGTTTACACTACACGCAAAAACTAAAAAAGGGCACCGTCCTTCATATATTAAAGCGGCCAAACCCGAAATAGCCCAACCTTTATATGAAGCATTTGTTAAAAAATTCAAAGAAAACTTTAAGCAAAAACTTGCGACCGGTAAATTTGGGGCGATGATGGATATTCACCTCATTAACCATGGTCCGGTTACCATAATTATAGACACTAAAAACAAATCATAAAAATGCGGTTAAATCTCTAAAAAGCCTAAAAAATGCAGCTTAAGTATCTTTAAAATTAAGGTCTATAATTTGGTATTGTAAGTTTTTTATGTAATTTCGCAGCTAAATTTGTATTTATTATGGCTAAAATTAAAGCGGAAATTATCGGAATTGGCAGTTATATTCCTGAAAATGTTATCCCTAATTCTCACTTTTTAGATTGGGAATTTTATGATGCTAAAGGCAACAAATTTGATATTCCAAATGAAACCATTATAGAAAAATTTAAAGCCATTACGGGCATTGAAGAACGTCGCTGGCTTAATGATGATATGGTATCTTCAGATATGGGAGCCATTGCAGCACAAAAAGCACTTGACGATTCGGGTATTAATCCGGATGATTTAGATTATATTATTGCTGCAACAAACTTTGGAGATGTAGAAAAGGGAAATTATTTTTCTGATTTTATGCCGGCTGTTGCCTCCAGAATTAAACACCGCTTAAAATTAGCCAACCCCAAAGCTATTGCTTTTGATATAATTTTTGGTTGCCCCGGCTGGCTGCAAGGTTTAATTATGGCCAACCAATTTATGAAAGCCGGCGATGCCAAATATGCCTTAGTTGTCGGAACAGAAGCCTTATCAAGGGTCATTGATCCATTCGATCGCGATGCCATGATTTTTGCCGATGGTGCCGGTGCCGTTGTTGTAAAACTCAATACTGATGAAGATGGCAGTGGCATCCTTTCTTACAAAACTGTTTCACATGCGCATCCCCAAGTTGAACTTTTGTACAATGACAAATCTTTCAATCCTGACTTTAATCCAAAAGCAAAATTTATACGGATGCAAGGCCACAAAATTTACGAATATGCCTTAAACGAAGTCCCAGGTGCCATGAAAGCTGCTCTGGAAGAAAGTGGTTATGATATAGACGACTTGAAAAAGATTTTTATTCATCAGGCCAACGAAAAAATGGATGAACAAATTGTTCGCCGTTTCTACCGTTTATACAAAAAACCCGTGCCCGAAAATATTATGCCAATGAGCATTAACAAATTGGGTAACAGTTCAGTAGCAACTATTCCCACCTTGATGGATTTGGTACGAAAAGGAGAAATTGAAAATCAAGATTTGAAAAAAGGAGACCTCATTATGCTAGCCTCAGTGGGCGCCGGCATGAACATCAATGCCGTTGTAATGAAGTATTAAACAAACATCGATTATTATAAAACGTCTGGTAAAACAGACGTTTTTTATTTAAGGTTGATTTGTCAAAATGGGGCAATCTAAAGTATAATATTTACTAAACTCGCGATTTATTTCCTTAAAAACACGCCTTGCCGTTAATAAACTCTTGTAACGCTGCGGATTAAAATCTGCATCATTTTTATTTAAACTTTCTATTTTAACTTCACCGGTGGCATGTATAATACGGCCATTGTTTAAATGAATGGCCACATGCGTAATTTTAATAATATTGTTCTTTTTATGACCAAAAAACAATAAATCACCGGGCTTCAAATTCCTAAAATCAGGGGTTAATTTCACCTCCTTACCTATTTTGGCTTGTTGCGAAGCATCTCGTGGCAACAAATAATTTGCTTGAGCAAAGACATTTTTAGTAAACCCACTGCAATCTAATCCCTTGGTAGAAGTACCACCCCATAAATAAGGAATGCCCAAATATTTTTTGGCCATATGCAATAAATCTTGTGCTGCCAAATAGTGACTTGCCGTTACTTCAAATTGTGTTAAAGGGACAAAATTGTCTCTACCAATATAAGCCTGACGAGCATCGGGATAAGAAACCAAGGCAAAATTTTCATTTAAATCCTCTAAAGCAAAGACATCATTTAAAACATAATCCGATACCGGTTGTGCAGTGTGATAAGGTTCTTGATAAGTTTTACCACAATGTGCCGTTATAATAATTTTGGGTTTTTGGAGCCAAGATTTAAAATCTTTTCTATTTAACAATACAATGCCGGCAGCATCAACCCAGGCATAATAGCCTTCGGGTGTTTGAACATGATAAAATCCATTTTTTTGTTCGTAAACCCTTAAGGGCATACCCATTAAAGTTTGGGTTACCAATTCGGAAGCATGTTTAGGTAACTTTCTTAAGTTAGCTACAGACAAACGGGTAACAGCTATTTTATTTTTCACAAGCTTTGTGGGCAATATGACAAGGCTGTCAACTGCTTTGATACGATTATTCTTTAAAGCCGAAAAAATAGCTTGTTTAATTGGCCGTTTGTCCGTCTTTCCTTTTATAACCAACTGTTTTCCTACAATCGTCGTTTTAACCTCAAAAATACCATCTCGCTGATCGGGCAAAAGCTTGTGTTGTATCTTATTGATTATTTGTTGGGCTTGTCTTTTTTTAATGGAAATATCAGACTTAGTTTGACATGAAAAGAAAAGTAATGTTAACCAAAGAACAGAAACAAAACGCATAAACAGATAATTTTTAGTTAAATAAAGATATAATTTTAATTTGCAGGTGGCTGAAAAACTTTTAAAAAATTTTCGTAAAGTTTCATTTTTAAGATTTTTTCCGAAATATTCAATATTTTTGCAGCTTGCTTATAAATTTCTTCAATAGAAAAATTTTGCTGGGCATCAGTTTCTAAAAATAGTTTTTCCATTGGCATTCCTTTCAAAGCCAATTGCAATTTGTGACTTTTGAATATTAAACTGCCAAAAGACAAATAAAATCCTGCTTTGATCAATTTACTGGCTATATCCTTATTTTTATTAAACCCATGAACAATCCATGCTTGTGATATTGTATGATATTGTTGTCTGATTTTTATCAGTTGGTCAAAACATTTTACGCAATGTATAATTAAAGGTTTTTGATAGGCATTACTTAAAGAAATTTGTTTTATAAAAACATCTTCTTGCTGTGGTAAAGGCACTTTTGTCAAAATTTCCTTCTGGAAATCTAATCCGCACTCACCAATGGCCAAACAATAAGGATTGGTTAAAATGTTTTGCCAATGAACTCCTCCCCCATCTAAGCCATACCAAGGATGTATGCCATAAGAAAAAAATTGATTAAGTGGAATTGCATCGTGTCCGGCAATGACATTTCGTATAGCTACAACACCGGGTTTATTCTGACCTAAATGGGTATGGATATCAACATAGGGTATCATACAAAAAGCAAATTTAGAATCTAAAAATACATTTTTTTGTTGACACGCACTTCATAATTAAAAGGGCAGATATCATTTTTATTTTGTGAAAAATGATATCTGCCCTGTCAATTTAATAAAAGAAGATGAAAAAATTTATTCTAAATCAATTGCCGGTTTTTTCTTTGGTTGAATATTACTCAAATCATAACCCGAAAATTTTTTCAAATAATGTTCAATACGTGTACCATAAGCATCTTTCATGCTTTTTTTTCCATGTGACCATAAAAATTTTTGTACAGCTCCTGCACCACCTAAATGAGCCGCTGCTAAAATGCCGGATTCGGTTATTTTAATACCATTAATCCATTTGCCTGAAAAGCGTTTGATTTCTTTACGTAAAATCCATTTATTTTTTTCCAAATTTGCTACAAAAGCCTTTTCTTGCAACAATGGATTTCTCAAAAAACCTTTCGGATTTATCTTCAGTTCACGCAAAGTTGAACGGCCAAATTGGTATTTTCCTAAATAACCTAAGGTATTGACTCGGTTATATTTTCCTTGGGATTCTTTAAAAGCCAATGCTTCTTTAAACCCGACAAAATCCTTTTCTACAAAAGGAATTTTTGCCGTTTCCTCTTCTTGGTGTTTTTTTTGCCATTCAGCCGGTGTCGGCACTAGCTGATTATGGTGCTGTACCGGCACAATATTGACCGGTTCTATGGTATTTTCATCAAACATTTCATTGGCAAAACTCACCAATGTAAATATGAGTGCTGACAAAAAAAACCATTTAAGTTTATTTAATATAATATTTTTCATAGCCTTAATTTTTGCATAAACATTGATTTTCAAATCTTAAAGTCAATGTAGATTGTGCAAAATTCAGGCTGCAAAGATAATACCATTTTCTTAATCTGCAAATTTTTATCAAAAAATCTGCAAATCTGTCACTTTTTTAGATCGTAAGTAGCCATTTAATGCAAAATACCCAATTTGTTTAAATTTTGGTGGTAGCGACTGGCCTTACGATTGTGGTCAGAAAGAGTTTTACTGAATAAATGATACTCCGGACGGTTAAAATCAGCCACAAAATAATAATAAGGATGCTTTTCCGCATTGAGCACTGCCTCAATAGACTGAATATCGGGCATACTGATAGGCCCGGGGGGCAAACCGATGTATTTATAAGTGTTGTAAGGAGAATTTACCGCTTTGTGCTTGTTTAAAACCCGTTTAATTACCAAATTTTGTCCATATTTTTGTTTGTAAGCATATACCACTGTTGGATCTGCTTGTAAAAGCATACCTTTTTTTAAGCGGTTTAAATAAACGCCTGCAATACGTGGCAATTCAGAAGGTTTGGTCGATTCTTTTTGAATAATAGAAGCTAAAATGCCGACTTGAATGGGGGTTAATCCAATTTGTTTTGCTTTATTTAAACGCTTTTTATGCCAAAATTTCTCATATTCTTGCCACATTTTTTCTCTAAATTTTTCCGGCGTAGTATTATAAAAAAACTTGTAGGTATTTGGAATATACATCAACAAGGCATTGTCTTTTGTAAAACCTTTAGCGGTAATAAATTCAGGGTCTGACAGACTCTTTAACACGCTTAAAGAATCCGGTTCTATTTGATGACTTACCGCACCAGCCAATTCTGCCAACGAATTTTTATTATTAAAAGTTAAGGAAACTTCTACTTTTTTACCAATACGTAAGGTGTTGATCAAATTGTTGTTGTTCATCATATTTATCAACCTGTACCGTCCCGGATGCGGTTTCCTAAAACGTTTTATTTTGGCAGCAAGTTTAAAAGTAGCACGACTTTTAATATAGGGCGTTAAAATACGGGTCAAACTATCTAAATTTGTCTGTGGCGGAATATCAACAAAAATATATTGTTTGTCGAGCTTTACATTAGGAATAAATAAAAGACTATTAATTACAAACACACCGCCGAATAAACCGATGGCTCCAAGAAGCAAAATTTTATAACGTAATTTCATAAAGTTTAATCATTAAACAATTGATAAAGCAATTCATCTTCAAAAGACCGGCCGTTAAAGTTCCAATCCTTTTTTATACCTGCCAATTTAAACCCCATTGACTCAAACAACTGCAAACTTGGCAGATTGTTGGCTGCTATATTGGCATAAAGTTGATGCAAATATAAAATATTAAACGCATAATCTATCAGCAATTCTAAAGCTAAACGTCCGTAACCTTTTTGTCGATATTTTTGATGAATCACTATCCCGATACCGGCACGTTTGTTTTTTGGATCAAAATCAAATAAATCAATAAAGCCAACAAGTTGCTGATCATTTTTTTGCACAATGGCAAAACGAAATTGTTTGGCTGTATAAATATCTTCGTCGGCTTGTGCAATATACTGCCTGAGCAAATGGGCCGAAAAAGGTTGCTGTGTATGACTTAAATGCCATAAATCCCTGTCATTTTCAATCTCAAAAAGAAAATCTAAATCTTTGGGTTCTAAGGCCCTTAATAAAAGTTTTGCCATTTGTCCTTGTATAATTAAAATTTTGTTAAAAACGACGTTAATTTTGCGTTAAAGATACTGACATTTTATCAATCTGGAATAATTTTGGTTATAAACCTTATAATTAAAAAATTTATGAAAATGAAAAAATATGCCGGTTTTATTTTAATTGCCCTTTTGAGTTCAACTTTTACACTATTGGGATTAAAATATCTACAAAAATCAGACACCACAGACAAACAAATTGTAATTAACCACTTAAAAAACAACGACACACTCACTCAAAATTTGCAAAATGTGAATTATACCAATAATCAGGCTTCTAACGACAGCAAAATACCTGATTTTAGAGAGGTGGTCAAAAAAACCAAAAATGCGGTAGTACATGTCCGCAATACACGTTATATCCAGCAATATCAACCTTACTATTTCGGCTACCGTGAAGGACCTATTTACAAACAAGAAGGAACAGGATCAGGCGTAATTATTTCACCTGACGGTTATATTGTAACCAATAACCATGTGATTAAAGGAGCCAATGAAATTGAAGTGACATTGGACAACAAACAAACATATAAAGCCGAAGTTATCGGCACGGACCCTAATTCGGATATTGCCGTGATCAAAATAAACGCGCAAAATTTACCATATTTAACTTTTGGCGATTCTGATGCCGTTGAATTAGGGCAATGGGTTTTGGCCATTGGTAATCCGTATAACTTGGGGACCACTGTCACTTCCGGTATTGTGAGTGCCAAAAGCCGGGATCTTAAAGGGAATAAACACATCGACAACTTTATACAAACAGATGCCGTTGTCAATCCGGGTAACAGTGGGGGCGCATTGGTCAATACCGATGGTCAACTAATAGGCATAAACACGATGATTTTTTCTATGAACGGTTCTTATATCGGTTATTCATTCGCTATTCCGTCAAATGTGGTTAGAAAAGTGGCCGATGATATTTTAGAATTTGGCAGCACGCAAAAAGGCGTGTTAGGGATAAAAGCAGCCGAACTTAATGGCGAAATCGCCAAAAAATTGCACATTCCGCAAACAGAAGGTGTGTATATTTATGAAATTGAAAAAGGAACCGGTGCCGACAAAGCCGGTTTAGAAGTAGGTGATATTATTATCCGGATCAATAATATTAAAGTTTCATCTATGGCAGACCTGTTGGGTTACCTCAAAACCAAACGACCCGGTGACGAAATAGACGTGACCATTATTAGAAACGGTCATAAACGACACTTTAAAGTCAAATTAAACAAGAACAATGCAGCTTATTTAAAAACTTTGGGATTATCCATCAAAAATATTGACCGGAATATCCTCAAACAGTACGGCGTTAACAACGGTGTATATATCGACAGAGTTAATAACCGGATGCTTTACCAAAATGGTATTCGCCCCGGCTATGTGATCACTGAATTTAATGACCTGCCTATTTATTCGGTTGATGATTTAATTGATTTACTTAACAATCAGGCACAAAAAGCTTATACAATAGCCGTAGTGAGTCCGGAAGGAAGAGTTGAAAAATATATATTTCAATAACTATAATTAAAAATTTAAAAAGCGGGAAGATTTTGAGATCTTCCCGCTTTTTTTTACAAGAAAACAAAAATTTGTCAGTTTTTTTAAAAAAAGAACTTGACATTTTTTCATTTCAAATTATTTTTATAATACACAAAATCAATATGTTATGAAACAATTGTTACTTTTTTTTAGTTTACTGACAGTCGGTTGGTCAGGCTATGGACAACTGGCTATACCAAAAAGCACCTTGGATGCCGGCGGCAAAGTAGTCATTAACGGCAACAAGATGATCTTATTTACTGTAGGTGAAACCTGCATGGGTGAAAGGCAAAGCAATAATAAAAAACTCTCAGAGGGTTTTATTACACCGAAAATTTTAGGAAGTTTAGGTGTTCATACCGAAAAAAAACTGTCCGGCGTTAACGTCTATCCGGTACCGGCTCATAATCGATTAAACATTATCATGGCCAAGTCGGGCAACTATGAAATTTATTTATACGACCTGAGTGGAAAAATTTTAGTAAAACAAAACTTAAAAGAAGCAACCAATTTAAAATTGGATTTATCGTCCTTCAAAGCCGGAAATTATCTTCTGGTTGTCATACAACTACCTCAAAAACGTTACTATATCCAAAAAATCGTTAAACATTAAAAATTACTGCTATGAAAAAAATATTATTATTATTGTTTACCGCTACTTTTTCATTATTAAAAGCACAAACCGGTGGCTTTAATTACAAAGCCTTAATCACAGATAATGATACGCCCTTGACAAATCATCAAGTAATTATGCGTTTTACCTTACAAAATGACGGTACAGATTTATATCAAGAAACAGATACTTTAACCACGGATAGCCATGGCATTATAACCACTGTTGTAGGAGAAGGCAATCCTGTTTTTGGCGATTTTACAGATATTTCGTGGGATAATGATATCGACCTGAAAGTTGAGGTTGATAGTGGCGATGGCAATGGATATGTCAATTTTGGCACAGAAGATTTAAAATTTGTCCCCTATGCTAAATATGCCAAATATGCCGCCAATGGGTTTAGTGGCAATTATAATGACCTCTATAATAAACCGGTAACATTTTATGCCGTTGGCACTTATAATCCGCCAACGGACATATCACAAGACATGTATCATACAGGTAAGGTCATTGTGGGAGACTATACAAATACCTCGCCAAGAATAGCGAATAATAACAGCAAATTACAGGTGATATACAATTCGAATAATGCGCAAGAAGATATCAAAGGTATAGCCAATGATATGACCGCCAATCTCAGTGGCTTTACCGGTTTCGGATTACTTAACAATTTAATCTTAAGCGGAACAGGCTATGGCTATGGCACTTCTAACATCTTGATGTATAACGGGCAAGGCTATGCCAATATGATAGGCACCTTTAATAATTTAGATGGTAACGGACAAATGAATTCTTCTATAGCGATTCAAAATGAAATAACCATAGAAAGCGGATTGACAACAGGTATGCAAACCAATATTACCAATAATGGAAATGAAGATTCATTTGCCATTGAAAATTCTGTTTACAATAATGGCACCGGTGACGTTATCGGTATAAAAAATTATTTACAAGGCCAATCGGATGTATTTGGCATGTACAATACTTTTGACAGTTCGACCAATGCCCACCATACAGGTGTACGTAATACATTTGAAAACACCGGCACCGGCGACAATGTCGGCTTAGGGAATGAATTTAACACCGGTTTGGGTAAACAAGTAGGTTTGGTTAATTTCATCAATAATAATGATGCCGATTTTCAGGCCGGAACCGTTAGTTTATTTGACAATAATGCCAATGGTAATTTGTACGGCCATTTAGTTCATGTACAAGGTGGTGGTAACGCCAATATTTATGTGGTATCTGATACCATAGCCAATACCGGAAATGGTGACCATTATGGTCTTTATAATTATATGACCGGCACCGGAAGTGGTATGAAAATTGGTGTTTGGTCAACTATAGATCCTGGTGCCGGCGGACAACATTATGCCATTTATGGCAGCGCAACCAAAAGTGGAAGCTATGCCGGCTATTTTAATGGTGATGTGCGGGTCTCACAAAAATTATTATCTAACGACTCCGGCAATGCCGACACCAAAGCATATGTCTACGGCACTATCAATAGTGATGGCACCATTGTAACCAATGGTTCGAGCATGGGTTTTCAGGTCGAAAAGCTGACCACTGCCAATGGCTATTACAAAATTACATTTACAAATCCTTTAATCAATGACAATGAATATGTCGTCATTGCCAACCCTAAAATAGCCAATATAAATGCACCGGTCTTAACAAGCGGCGTTATCCAAAAAAGCGGTTATTTCGAAATTATCTTTAGAGATTATCAAGGAACCGGTGTCGATACTGCTTTTAATTTTGTCGTTTATAAAAAATAAAAATATTTCAAAATGAATATGGAATGGCATCTTAAAAAGGTGCCATTCTTTTTATAAAGATATAATTTGTATTTTTGCCGAAATAAATTTTTATGACGCAAACCAGCAAATACATTCTTTTAACGCTGATAACTTTTATCATCGGCTTTGTTTTTCTCCATACCGCTTATTACGAACATATAAAAAATCCATATGCTCAAGAAATAGTTTTAATTGTTTTGGGGACTATTGCCACAATTTTAATTACGGCAGCCTTGCTCAATAAGCAAAGTGAACTGGAACTGGATAAAGAACATCACATCAAAATATTTGAACTTAAATCGTCTATTTATCTCAATTTAATTGATTTCTTAGAACAAATTGTCACCAAAGGACGTGTCACCAAAGAAGAAATTATTTACTTAGAATTTTTGACCCATAAAATTTCCATTGTCGCCAGCGAAGAAGTTCTGGTGGAATATTCTCATTTTTTAGACATTATCAATAAAGCCGTTGATGATCAATTAATTTCGGAAGCCGATTCTGATGAAATCTCTGTCTCACTTGCCAAACTAACCGTTAAAATCCGTAAAGATCTTTTACAAAACAACGACCAAACAACCGATTTAGAAAAAATTATTGTTAGAAACGTTAATAAGTTCTAAAAAAATTTTTAAAAAAATAATTATCACAGTATTTTTACTTTTTAAATGGGTCATATGGATAAAAAAGAAAAATTTATTGAACAAATAAAACAAGGATACAACTTTAAAGGCGATTCCTTTGTTTTAGGCAGTGCCATGCTCGATGGCGAAGCCATTCCCGGATTGCATGTCAAAGTACCGCTCGAAACCCTTAACCGGCATGGCCTGATTGCAGGGGCAACTGGTACCGGCAAAACAAAATCATTACAAGTAATGGCCGAACAACTGTCTGAAAAGGGGATTCCTGTACTTCTCATGGATTTAAAAGGCGATTTGAGCGGCCTTGCCAAACCGAGTCCGGGGCACCCTAAAATTGATGAACGTATGGCCAAAATCGGACTTCCTTTAACGCCAAAAGGCTTTCCGGTAGAACTGTTTTCCTTAACAGGAAAAGAAGGGATTCAACTCCGCGCCACTATTTCTGAATTTGGCCCCATTCTTTTATCCCGTATTCTCGATTTGAATGATACCCAAAGTGGGATTGTAGCAGTATTATTTAAATATGCCGATGACCACAAATTGCCCTTGATAGATTTAAAAGATTTCAAAGAACTGATCAAATGGACCACCGGCGAAGGTAAAAAAGAATTCCAAGCCGAATACGGCAGACTCTCAACCGCTTCTACCGGGGCTATTTTACGTAAAATTATTGAACTGGAGCAACAAGGTGCCGATCTCTTTTTTGGCGAACCCTCCTTTGATATTGAAGATTTAATGCGGATAGATGACCAAGGACGCGGCTATATTAATATTGTCCGCCTGACCGATATTCAGGACAAACCAAAATTATTCTCGACTTTTATGTTACAGCTTTTGGCCGAAATTTATGCCAAAATGCCCGAACAAGGAGATGCCGACCGGCCTGAATTAGTCTTTTTTATAGATGAAGCCCATTTAATTTTTAACAATGCCTCCAAAGCCTTATTGGAACAAATTGAAGCCATTGTAAAACTAATCCGGTCCAAAGGCATTGGGATTTATTTTATTACGCAAAATCCACGCGATATTCCGGATGAAGTATTGGCACAATTGGGCTTAAAAATCCAACATGCTTTAAGGGCTTTTACAGCCAAAGACCGGAAAGCCATAAAATTGGCTGCCGAGAATTTTCCGGTAACCGAATTTTATGATACCGATGAAGTATTAACATCATTGGGTATTGGTGAAGCATTGGTGAGTGTTTTAGATCATAAAGGACGCCCCACACCCCTTGCCGCAACACTTATGCGTGCACCTATGAGCCGTATGGATATCCTTGATGATGATGAACTCAAAAACCTCTTGAAAAAATCTAAACTCCTTGATAAATACGCCAAAAGTATTGATAGAGAGACCGCTTATGAAATTTTGAAAGAAAAAATTTCTAAAGCAGCAGAAGAAAAAGTAGAAAAAAGTTCGACTCATAGCCAAAAATCCAAAAAAGAAGAACCCGGCATGATAGAACAGGCCCTAAACAGCCCGGTGGGAAAAATGATTATACGCGAAGTTACCCGCTCCTTATTGGGCGTATTAGGTTTACGCCGCACTTACCGAAGAAGACGACGCTAAAAAATAACTTAAAAATAAAAATGAATGAAAAAAATTATATTTATACTTCTAATAATAGCTGCATTTACGGCTTGTCAATCTAATAACGGCCGTTTTGTTATTAAAAACAAACAAGTGGGTAACCTGACTGACAGCACCACCGTAGCCCAAATGAAACAGTTATATCAAAATGATTCGATTGTAAAAAAAAGTCATCAACAAACAGCCTTTGCACCCTATGACGAATACACCATTTATGATAAATCAAATAAAGAAATTTTGTTGGTTGTAACACCGGTAAAAATAAATGACGAACAATCGATAATAAAACAAGTCGAAATAAAAAGTCCTCGCTTTAAAACCGAAAAAGGCGTTAATTTGAATTCTAAATTTGTTGACTTTAAAAAACATCATAAAATCGGACATATTGATGAAACATTTAAACATATAGTTATTTTTATAGACGATTTAAATGCAACCATTGATATGAATAAAGATGTCCTTCCTTTGAATGCACGTAATGACAGAACGATTAAAATCGATGAAACCTTAATTCCAGACAATGCTAAAATCAACCATTTCGTGGTATTCTTGAATGATTAAGTTTTAGTTAAACATATCCTTAAAAAACCGCTTAACATTGTGTTAAGCGGTTTTTTTTAATTATAAAAGTTTTTGTTATTTTTACCATTGTAAAAAATTATTTTATGCCTAAATTTTTAGAACATATTGCTGATTTTCTCTTAGAAGATGACATGCCGTTATACAAAAAGAAAATAATACTTCCGAATAAACGCTCCGGCACATTCTTAAAAAAATATTTGGCACAAAAAGCCCAAAAGATAATATTGGCACCGGAAATTTTATCTATTCAAGAATTTACCACCCTTTTATCACCTTATCAGAGCATTGACTGGCTGGCATTGTTATTTGAGTTTTATGAAACCTACCGGGAAATCTATAAAGTCAAAGCACAAGACTTTGAAGAGTTTATCCATTGGGCACCCACTGTATTAAAAGATTTTAATGAAATTGATAATTTTGCCGTTAATGCAAACGACGTTTTTAGTTATATTACAGCAGTCAAGAAAATTGAAGATTGGCAATTGAAGCCCCAAAATCCGAAAATGATTACGGATTATCTTCAATTCTACCGTTCGTTAGAACAGTTATATAACGGCTTAAAAAAACGTTTACATTCAAAACACCAAGCCTATCAAGGAATGATAAACCGCCATGTGTCTGACAATATAGAAAATCTTTCGGGTCAATTTGAAGGACAACAATTGATTTTTGCCGGCTTTAATGCCTTGTCCAAAACAGAAGAAAACATCTTACAGTATTTAACTGTCAACAGAAAAGCCAAAATTTTTTGGGATGCCGATACTTATTATTTAAAACCACATTTTGAAGCGGGTAAATTTATCAAAAAACACCAGAAAAATTTTGATGACTTCAACTGGGTTTTTAATGATTTTGAAAAAGCTAAAAATATTGAAATTATTGGTGTGCCCGGCAAAACGACGCAAACACAAGTTGTTGCAGAAATTCTAAGCAAACGCCTCAATGAATCAGCAAACGACTTAAATGAAACAGCTGTTGTTTTAAATGAAGATGATTTATTGCTTCCACTCATAAACAGTTTGCCCGATAATATTCCTGCAGTCAATATTACTTTAGGCCTCTCATTAAAAGATTTGCCGGTACTGCAATTTTTTAATTTGGTTATACAATTTTATGCCGAAAAAGAACGGTATAAACGTTTTAATATTGATATAATAATCAGCCTGCTAAACCAGAAATACTTATCCGAGATCTTAAGCACAGAGGAAATAATTGAAAACCAGAAACTTTTGGATAAATTAACTAAATTTAAAACCACCTTAATAAATGAAGCATTATGGTTTAAAATTTTAGAGGATTCCAATTCCTTTTTAAACAAACTGGTTGATACGGATTTTAATTCATCGCAATTAATAAATTTACTCTTGGAGTTTATCTCTTTTTTAAGTTTAAAAGAATTACCGGGCATAGATGGCTTAGCGCTGGTTCATTTAGAAAAAACATTACTTTACTTAAAAGATTTTTTTGAGTCCACCAAGGTCACACAAAACTTACGGACTTTTCAATATTTATTTAACCGCTTAATCAATCAAGAACGCTTATCTTTTGAAGGCGAACCTTTAGAAGGTTTACAAATAATGGGCATATTAGAAACCCGTTTGCTCGACTATGAAACGGTTATCATTACATCGATGAATGAAAATATAATACCCAAAGGGAAAGCGGAGCCTTCTATCATTCCTTTCGAACTCAAAAAACATTTTGGCTTGCCCATGCATACCCATCAAAATGCTGTAATGGCTTATCATTTTTACCGCTTATTGCAACGGGCAAAAAACATAAAGCTCATTTATAACAATGCAACCGATGCACTTGGCACCGGCGAACAAAGTCGTTTTATAACCCAATTAGAACATGAATTGGATATCGGCACTCATCATATCAGCAAAAGAAATATAGATTTAGATACCGGCTTAACGCCCAAACAAAATGAAGAAATAGCCAAAACAAACTTTGCTTTATCAAGATTAAAAGAATTAGCCATTAAAGGTTTTTCACCGACCGCCTTGACGACATACATTAAAAATCCGGTTGATTTTTATAAAAAAAAGATTCTAAAGTTGTCCGAAAATCAAGAAGTTTCGGATGGAATTGCTGCCAACATAATGGGCAATATTATCCATAAAGTAATGGAAGTACTTTATAAAGATAAAACAGGTCGCCCCTTACAAAAAACCGATTTTGAGCAAATGTTGATACAGTATCCAAAATTGGTCGTACAGTATTTTATAGAAGAAACATTTGGCAAAGGAACGCCTATTGATATAAATTTAATAAGCGGCAAAAATCTGATTATATTTGAAATTATCAAACGAAATGTTCATGATTTACTTAACCTGGATAAAAGTCTAATCAGCAAAGGCCATACCTTAGAAATAGTAGCTGTAGAACAGTACCTGAAAGCACCCGTAAAAATAGCTGGCCAGCCTGTTTTTGTTCATGGATTTATTGACAGAATAGATCGTCTGGATGGGCAATTACGCATTATTGATTACAAAACAGGAGAGATGAAAGCTGCAGAAGTGCAAAGCCCCCAAAAAACAGATGAGTTATCTTTTTTGCTGACCAATGAAAAAAAGGCCAAACTTTTTCAACTTCTCACCTATGCCTGGTTATACTATCATAACCACAAACATTTAACCACCGGTATCCCTTTTACTGCAGGTATATTATCTACACGACATATGCGACAAGGACTAATAACAGCTCAAATATTTGAACAAACAAAAATAGACCCGGATTTATTGCAAGCATTTGAAGAACAACTGGTCATATTATTGACAGAAATATTTAATCCGGTCGTACCTTTTATGGAAAAAAATTAACAATTATTTATTTTTTGTAAAATAAACCTTTTTAATCTTATTTGTAATGAGTTTTGAAAAATTTATGATGTAAGGCGCGTCATTTACATAAAATTGCATTAGCAACCGGTCAGAATTTTGAAGATGCTGTAATAACCGGCCGGGCAATTGAAAGGTTAAATAAACCTTTTCTATAGGATAAGACTCAACCTCACATTCCGTTTTAATTACTTCCTTATTTTTTTGGTCATCTTTTTTATTTTTATCCTGAATTATTTGAGTTTCGTTACGATTTGTTATTTGTTTGTGGACAATTGAATATCTTTTTGCTTTTATTTTAAAAATGTCTTCCCCTACTTTGACATAAAGCGTATCGACTAACTTTTTGGACGGCACCAAATTTAATGACAAATCCACTAATGCCAAATGTCTTTTAGCCCCCTTGATGTCCTTAAACTGCAAATGCACCGGGTATCCCCAAGATTTTTTCCATATAGAAACAGCTTTCCCATCATAATTATACAAAGCTAACTGTTCGTTTTTAATCGTATCGTAATTAATATGTACTTTATTAAAAATAGAAGATGAACAAGCAAATAAACTTAAACCCAGTACTAAAAAATATATTTTTTTTACCATAAATCAAAAATTTAAATAAGGCAAGCAAAAACTATTCCGTTTACAAATTTAAGCTTCACATTATTGCTTGTCATCATCATTAAAAATTCATACTTTTGCTTTTTCAAAATCTTATGGCTAATACTAAATACATATTTGTAACAGGTGGCGTAACTTCCTCTTTGGGAAAAGGCATTGTATCGGCATCGCTTGCCAAATTATTACAAGAGCGCGGTTTTTCGGTAACCATCCAAAAATTGGACCCTTATATCAATATTGATCCGGGAACGCTTAATCCTTACGAACATGGCGAATGTTTTGTAACCGACGATGGTGCCGAAACCGATTTGGATTTAGGACATTATGAGCGTTTTCTGAACATCAGGACATCGCAAGATAATAATGTGACGACCGGTCGGATTTATCAAAGTGTCATTAATAAGGAACGCCGTGGCGATTATTTAGGCAAAACCGTACAAGTTATACCGCATATTACCGACGAAATCAAATACCGGATACAACGCTTGGGCGAAAAAGGAATTTATGACATTGTTATTACCGAAATAGGCGGAACCGTCGGTGATATTGAATCTTTACCTTATATTGAAGCAGTACGGCAGTTGCATTGGGAATTAGGCGAAGAAAATGTCGCCATTATACACCTGACCTTGATTCCATATTTGGCAGCAGCCGGCGAACTCAAAACCAAACCAACACAACATTCGGTTAAATTTTTAATGCAAAGCGGGGTCCAGCCCGATATATTGGTATGCCGTACAGACCGTCCCTTATCTGAAGATATCAGACGAAAAATGGCTTTATTTACCAATGTAAAATTAGGCAATGTCA
This sequence comes from Flavobacteriales bacterium, assembly GCA_026993355.1. Classification (GTDB taxonomy): domain Bacteria; phylum Bacteroidota; class Bacteroidia; order Flavobacteriales; family Flavobacteriaceae; genus WGBX01. Next base: position 91,881 of record JALWTX010000006.1, read on the forward strand.
TTGAGTCAAGAGATGCCGAAACTATATATGATGTTCCCTTATTAATGCAAGAAGAACAACTGGATAAAGCCATATTAAAAAAACTGCATTTACCATCAGGGACTGAACCGGCATTAAAAGAATGGAAAGCTTTTTTAGACAAATTCAAACATCCAAAAGATACCATAAAAATTGGTTTGGTAGGAAAATATGTCGAGTTACACGATGCCTATAAATCTATACATGAAGCCTTAATTCACGGAGCTACGGCCAACCAACTCAAAGTTGATGTGCATTGGATACATTCGGAAAAATTAACGGATGAACAAATTATTGATGAGTTGAAAAAGGTTGATGGCGCCATTATTGCCCCCGGCTTTGGGGCAAGAGGTGTAGAAGGCAAAATTGCCGCCCTTAAATATGCCCGTGAAAACGCTTTACCGTTGTTTGGCATATGTTTCGGCATGCAGATAGCCGCTATTGAATATGCCCGTAATGTACTCGGATTAAAAGATGCCGATTCGACCGAACTCAATCCGGCCACCCCCGAACCGGTCATTAATTTGTTAGAAGATCAAAAACTGGATGTGCTGGGCGGAACCATGCGATTAGGCTTACAAACATGCCATTTGGAAGAAGGAAGTAAATCAAAAAAAATCTATCAAACTGACACAATTCAAGAGCGACATCGTCATAGATATGAATTTAATAATAAATATATAGAAGCATTTGAAAAACATGGTATGCAAATTGCCGGACGTGATGTCAAAACCAATTTGGTCGAAATACTCGAACTCAAAGACCATCCTTGGTTTATTACGACCCAATTTCATCCCGAATATAAAAGTACGGTTTTAAATCCGCATCCATTATTTGTAGATTTTATAAAAACAGCGTACAAATTAAAAATGAATAAATAAAAATATTCTGTCGTTTCGACAGAATCCCGACCCAAAGTCGGGACGATGAGAAATCTGTAATTTAAAATGAAACTGAGATTTCTCACTACGTTCGAAATGACAGGTAGAACGTTCGAAATGACAAAGAGAACATTCGAAATGACAGCAGTTGTCATTCCAACAGAGTGAGAAACGAGCGACAGCCTGTCCCGGCTAAAGGCGGGAAGGAATATCAAATAAACGATTAATAAGATAACCCTATAACCAGATCACAAATGGCAAAACAACATAAAAAAACACCTGCAAAAAACAGTGGAAAAGGCGAAGCGCCAAAAAAAATATTTAATCTACGTTTTTTTATTACTTATACTCTTCTTTTCATCTCCACTTATATGATGATGAAAAGCTGTGAAAAACAAAAGGTAATAGAAACCAAACAGAAAAAGGAACAAAAAATCAAGGATTCTCTAGCCCAACTCAAAGAAAAGTCTGTAACCAAAGAATTGACCATTCACAAAGATTCGGCCGGGGTTGCCAAAGCAGCACAATTAATCGGCGATTTTAGTTATAACTTGACTGTTCAGGACCAACAATCCGATGTAGTTTATGAAAATGAGCTGATTAAAGCGGTCATTGCTAAAAAAGGTGGTTATTTCAAAAGTTTTGAATTGAAAAAATATAAAACATTTGACTCTTTGCCTTTGTTTTTGGTCAAAGATAATGCACATTTTAACTTGAAACTCAAAACCAAAGACGGTAAAGAAATCAACACGGAAGTCTTAGACTTTCATCCGGAAGTCCGCAAAGAAGGAAAAAACACCAAAATCACTTTGAAACTCTATGCCGGACCGGATAAATATTTGGCTTATGAATATTTGTTCAAACCGGATGATTATATGTTTGATTTTAATATCCGGACCAAAAACATGGAAAATGTGTTGCAAAACACCGATGTGCCGCTTCATTGGGATTTAAAAGCTTACCGCCATGAAAAATCTATTTCGTACGAAAACCGTTTTACCAGTTTAAAATACGAATATGAAGATGGCAAGGTTGATAATTTGAGTGCCATGAAAGCTGAAGACGATGATGAAGCCAAAGATGTCAATTGGGTCGATTACAAGCAACATTTTTTCTCTACTTTTTTGATTTCCAATCAAAAACCATTTGACTTGGCTAAATTCAAACAAATCAATTTGGCAAAATCAGGTGAAGATACTTTAAGATACACCAAACATTTTTTTACCGACACCCGCTTAAAACCTGATAATGGCAACTTATCTTATCATATGCAAATGTTTTATGGGCCTAACGATTATAAACTTTTAGAAAGTTACAATATGGGTATAGAAGAAGTGATACCACTGGGGTGGGGGATCTTCGGCTGGGTTAACAAATGGTTATTTATGCCCTTATTTAACTTTTTGAGCAGTTTTATTGTTAGTTTTGGTTTGGTCATTATTTTAATGACAATCATTATTCGCTTGGCTGTATCTCCGTTGACTTACAAAACTTATTTATCACAAGCCAAAAGCAAAATTTTAAAACCCGAAATAGAAGAAATAAACAAAAAGTATAAAGACAATCCGGCTAAACGTCAAAAAGAAGTAATGGCTTTACAGTCTAAAGCCGGGGTTAGTCCATTGGCCGGTTGCATTCCGTCCTTATTATTCATCCCGATATTTTATGCCTTATTTCGCTTTTTTCCGGCAGCCATTGGCTTACGCCAAAAAGGCTTCCTCTGGGCAGATGATTTGTCAGCCTATGACTCTATCTTACATTTGCCATTCAAAATACCGGCTTATGGTGAGCATGTCAGCTTATTTGCCCTATTGGCATCCATAACCATGTTTATTTATATGAAAATGAATGCCACCAACCAAACTTCCATGCCAACGCAAGAGGGAATGCCCGATATGCAGAAGATGATGAAGTGGATGATCTATTTATCGCCTTTAATGTTATTGTTCTTCTTTAATAATTATGCCAGTGGATTGAGTTTATATTATTTTATTTCAAATTTGATGACCATTATTATTCTTATTGTCATAAAAAAATATGTAATAGATGAAGAAAAAATAAAGGCTGTTATAGAAGAAAACAAGAAAAAACCAAAAAAACAAGGCCGTTTTGCCAAGAAAATGGCTGAGTTGATGGAAAAAGCCGAAGAACAAAAACGCTTGCAAGAAGAAATGAAACGAAAACAAAACAAAAAGTAATTCAGATTTTTAAATAAAAACGGTGCAACTTGAATTTGCACCGTTTTTTTATAATTCCACATTAGATGATTAAGGTAAATTAAGCATTATTATTACGTAAAAAAATTTGTTTATTATATTTTTCGGGATACTTTGGGGTAATATTTTTATAAAAATTTTCTATTTCCAATAAATCTTTTTCCATATCATCGGTCGGATAAATTATTTTGCCCACACCGGCTTCTTTTTTAGCATAATCCAAATAAGATAATAAAATAGGTAAGCCGGCTTCTTTGGCAATATGATAAAATCCCAATTTCCATTTAGGTACCGCATTACGGGTACCTTCGGCTGGAACCAACAGAATTAATTCTTTTTCGCGGTTCAGCATTTCTACCGAATGCTTAATCAAATTATTATTTTTTTGACGGTTAACCCAAATAGCACCGACCCATTTTAAGAGCCAATTGAGTCCCGGAATTTTTTTAAAATCATCTTTGATAAAAAATTTTGGCCGGTAATCACCCAACCACAAACCGGGCAAAGCATGTATTAAGTCCCAATTGGAAGTATGTGGTGCGGCAATCATTACCGCTTTTTTTAAACGGTATTCTTGTGGCACATTTACATGCCAGCCGCTTACTTTGTTGACTAATTTTGCAAGTGTTTTTTTCATAAATTAAAATTATTTCAAACAAAGATAAGAAAGTAGCGGTAATAATGATTATAAAAAATAGTCCTGTTTAAAACCAATGAGATACAATTTCTTTTGTGCACGGGTAAAAGCCGTATAAAGCCAGCGCAGTTGGTCTTTATCAGTTAAATCCATTTGATAGGGTTGTTCAACAAAAACATTTTTCCATTGTCCGCCTTGTGATTTATGGGCTGTCAGTGCATAGGCAAATTTAACCTGTAAGGCATTAAAGTATTTATTTTCTTTCACTTTTTTATACCGTGCCCATTTGGTTTTTACATCCTGATAATCTTCATTCACCGCCTGATACAATTTATTAGATTGCTCATAATTTAAAGAAGTCGTATCCATGGTTAAGGTATCGAGCATAATAACCGTTTCAAAAGGTTTTTGTCCGGGATAATCGACCATACGCAACTTAACTTGTGCAAAGCGAAACCCGTATAAGTCTATAATTTTAAAAATTTCTAAAACTTCTACAATGTCACCATTGGCTATAAAACCAGCTTGCGAAGATTTGTCTAACCAAAAATAATTATTTTTAACTACCATTAAATAATCACCGGTATCCAACTCATTTTCTTTTAAAAGAATTTTGTTTCTGATTTGTTGATTGTACATATTGGCCCGTTTATTGGACCGGACAATAATAGCCGTTTCTTCAAAAGCCTGACCGTCATAAGCTGTTTCGATGGCATCTTGAATATCGTAACCATTATCCAACCGGATAAAATCATCAAAACCTGTAGTATTAAATTTAATGGGATCAACATGTTCTTGTTGCAGTTCTTGACGTATTTTGGTGGCATTAAACAAAATACCCGAATCTAAATCCTGACGGACCACTTCATCCAATTCAAACGACTGTACCGGCAAAGCAAAATGCTGTTGCAGGTAATCCGGATCGAGTGCCGGACTTACCGACAACCCCACCGGTGGCAATTGCGCGGTGTCACCTATAAAGATTAATTTATTGCCGGGTTGACTGTAAACATATTTTATTAAGTCGGACAACAAGGAACGACTTTCAAATAAACTATCACCGGTATTTTGGCCGCTTATCATTGAGGCTTCATCTACAAGGAAAATCGTATTTCGTTGTTTATTTTGGCGCAACGTAAATTTTAATTTGCCACCGGCTTCCGTTTTAGGATAATATAAATATTTATGAATAGTAAAAGCTTGCTTATCGGCATAAGTACCTATCACTTTAGCTGCCCGTCCGGTCGGGGCGAGTAAAGTAAATTTGCGTTTTACTTGCCATAAATTATTAACCAGCGTACTGATTACAGTCGTTTTTCCGGTTCCGGCGTAACCTTTTAAAACAAAAATTTCAGACTCTTTAGATAAAACAAAGGTGGATAATTTGTCCAATAATAATTGTTGCGAATGAGTCGCTTCATAAGGAAATCTTTCTTCAAGAATATTTTTGAAATGTTGTTGATTCATTATATTTGATATATTTACAAAGCTACAAACAATGCCGCACATGGGCTTCAAAAATAAATAAATTACCCAAAAAAAATGGAAAATTGACTTATATAAAAGAAACAAAATTATCTTTAGAAAGCAAGCATGCGATTTTAAAATTAAAAAAAATAATGTATATTTGCCTTAATTAAAAAAACAAGAAACATGCTATCAATACTATTAGTTTTAATCCTGGCAATTCTCTTAGCCTATGCTGTTGTTAAATACATACCATTAAAGATAAAATGGCTCATCAATTTAACTTTAATTTTAATTTCACTATTTTTAGGATATAAAATTTATAATTCCATTTACGAGCCTGTTCGTTTCAATACGATAAAAGTAAAACGTTACCAAAAAGTTGTAGATCACTTAAAAGATATTCGTGAAGCAGAATTAGCACATCGCGAAGTAACCGGTGATTATACCGCCTCATTTGATAGTTTGGTAAAATTTATTGATACAGCCAAATTTGTTATCACACAACAAAGAGATTCAAGTTATAAATATTTTGACAAAGCTTATGGTATTGAAAAAGATAAAGATACTGTTATTATAGACACCTTGGGCTTTGCCTCAGTCAAGGACTCTTTATTTAAAAATGATAATCGTTATAAAGAAATGATGTGGGTTCCTATCCCCGGACGCGAGAAACAAGTCAAATTTGAATTGAAAAAAGGCTATTTGAGAAAAAGTAATGTAAAATTGCCCGTATTTGTTGCACGTGTTGATAAAGCTGAAGTTTTATATGACCAACCGAAAGATTTGGTAGCACAGGAAAAAAACATCCGCAGTACCAAAGAAATCAACGGACCTTACATACAAGTTGGTTCATTAGACGAAGTTAATGATTCGGGTAACTGGCCAAAATTGTATGATATCGGTGATAACAAATAAAACGCATACAAAAAAAAACATCAAAGAACTGTCCATACTTGTTAGCTCGTATGGACTTTCTTTTATGATGAGAGAGCAAGGACAAAAAAAGTTTTTTGAATATACCTTGGAAAAAGCTCATCCGGTAAAGTTGTCCCAAAAACTAAAGGAAATTGTTGATGAAAGACCTGTTTTAAAAGAAAATTTTGATCAAATTAATTTGCTTCATCATAACAATTTAAACACGCTGATTCCACAACAATTTTTTGATCCCAACAATCTAAAACTAATATTGCAGCAAAATGTGAAGTTGCTCCAAACAGATGCTTTATCTTATAATTTTTTAGAGGCACAACAACTATTTAATGTTTATGTCCCTTTTAATGAAATAACCAAGTATTTTATACCACATAGCCACATTATTAACAATTGGCATTCGGGTAGTTATTTTTTACAGCAAGCAGAAGTTATTAAAACTGAACAAACAAGTTTGCCTATTTTCGAAATATTTGTTAATCTGTTTCCTGCAGATTTTCAAATAGTGGTTTATCGCAACAATAAATTATTGGCCTATAATCATTTTGATTATCAAACCACTGAAGAATTTTTATATTATTTTTTCTTTATGTTTGAAACCTTAAATATTCAAGAACCTAAAAGTCAGATCATAATCTTAGGGCAAGACGCTCAACATGAAGTGATAAATGAGCTTAGAGACTTTACAAACAAACTTCAGATATTGCCAGCTAAAAATCCGAGTCAAATAAATAATTTTTTCTAATGCATATACGTATCATATCCGGAAAATATAAAGGACGCCGTATTACTGCCCCTAAAAATTTGCCCATCAGGCCAACAACCGACAGGGCTAAAGAAGCCTTATTTAATATCTTAAACAATGACCGTCATTTTCCCGAATTAAAAGTCTTGGACCTCTTTACCGGTAGTGGCAGCATTTCATACGAATTTGCTTCGCGTGGCACCAAAGATATTCAAGCCGTTGACCAAAACTATCCGGTTATTAAATTTATAAAACAAACCGCCCAAGAATTTGATTTTCCTATAAAAGCTATTAAAAAAAACGCTTTAAAATTTTTAGAAAATACACCGGAAACCTATGATATAATTTTTGCCGATCCGCCCTATGAGATGCCCAAAGAATGGCAAAGCAAATTAATTGATACAGTTTTTGACCGGAATTTATTAAAAGAGAACGGCCTGATGATATTAGAGCACAAAGAACAAATAAATTTTGACAAACATCCGCATTTTGACAAGTCTAAAAAATACGGGCAAAGTGTATTTAGTTTTTTTAAATAAACTTTATAAAACTAAAAGGACGCCGTTTATGCAGGTAATCTAAATGATGCTCAAAATAATACGCCTCCCGTTCAAAAGAGATATTTTTATAAGCTAAATAAGCCTGCCGGTAATACAACCATTTTATAATATACTCCACTAAATACCAAACAAAAAAAGGCAACCACAACAATTCTTTTTGTTGTGCTAAATGTATATTTTCGTGGTTAAGTAAAACAATGTCCTTTTTTAAGTCCGGATTTTTTAAAAAAATAAAGGGGTAAATGGTCACGGCACTAAAAGATTTGCCAATAATCTTAGAAAATACAATAATCATTTTAAATTAAAAGAATTTTAGTTTATTAACAAATTTACAATTTTATTTTAAAAAATAATTTTCGGCGTTAAAATTATGATAAACAACTTTCTTTTAGTATTTTAATTAAAGTTTAATGCTTATTTTTACTCTTACAAACACAAACAAAATTCAATGCAAACAATAACCAGCACTAACAACCCAAAAATTAAATATGTTGTCCAATTACTAAAAAAATCCGCCATCAGAAAAGAGTTTAAAGAGTTCGTAATCGAAGGAAAAAGAGAGCTAAAAGCTGCTTTAGATAATCATTATAAAATTAAAGCACTTTTTGTTTGTCCGGATTTTTTCCATGAAAAAGAATTATTTCAATTGGTCAACGAATATAAAATTAAAACCGAGATATACAAAATATCCAAAATTGTTTACAAAAAAATGGCTTACCGTCATTCAACAGAAGGTATTATCGCCATTGCAGAAATGAAAGATCATTCTATTGAAAATATAAAATTGTCAAAAAATCCATATCTCCTGGTTGCCGAGAGTATTGAAAAACCCGGGAATGTGGGTGCTATATTGCGCAGTGTAGATGGTGCCGGAGCAGATGCCCTTCTCTTGGTTAATCCGGTTGTCGATATTTACAACCCAAATGTCATCAGAGCCAGTTTAGGAATGGTTTTTGCCAAGCAAATTGCCATAACCGATTTAGAAAGATTAGAAACATTTCTACACAAATACCATATTAATCTTTATGCAGCCAGTTTGCAAAATGCCAATCTTTACTTTGAAGAAGATTATACACAACCCACGGCATTAGCAGTGGGGGCAGAAGACAAAGGATTAAGCATGCCTATAAGAAAATTAGCTGAAAAATCAATTTATATTCCCATGAAAGGTCTTGCCGATTCCTTAAATGTATCAGTATCGGCTGCCATTTTGTTATACGAAACCTTAAGGCAACGTATGACTAAGGAAAAAGTATAAAAACTATGAAAATACGTTATTTTATAACAGGGTTTGCTCTAATCAGTTTGCTGTTTTTTATCCAATGCAAGCATGGTTCATCCGGAAAAATTACCAAAATAAAAGCTAAAATTGTCAATCCGCAAACAGATAAAGTTATTATTTCGCGGGATTTTTTAATGTTGCATGCAGATACTTTAAAATTGATAGGCGAAAATGAATTGAATGGGTCTGTTCACACACCTGAAGAGGGCTTGTTTATCCTCTTTGTGTTTCCTGAATATCAGACGGTTTATTTAAAACCGGATGACTCGCTGGCTTTCCATCTTAACGTCAATGAGTTTGATGAATCGATCAGTTTTTCGGGGAGTTTAGGCTATGAAAATAACTTATTGATGGATTTGTTTCTTGCTAATGAAAAAGAAAGCCTTTATTTTTACAAACATAAATTCGATTTTCCGCCGGAAGTTTTTACACACAAAATCGATTCTTTTCATACTTTAAAAGAAAATATGATAGACGATGTGTACAGAACTTTTGACAAACCGAGTAAAAAATTTAGAAAAATAGCGCAACTCTCTGCCAATAGCAATGACTATATTTTGAAAGAAACCTATGCCCGGAAAAACAAAAAACTGACTTTACCCCAAAATTATTTTAATTATACACAAATATTGAAACAAAAGTTAGCAGATCCAAATGTTATTTATATGTATACATTTGCAGACAGCTACTTAAGACGAAAAATAGTGCCTCAACAAAACCGACAAAAATTAAATCTTGAAATTGCCCATATTATTGAAAAAGATATTGCAGACCAAGCCTTTAAAAACAATATTTTAACTCGCTACTGTCAACGCTATATTCATAAAAACCATATCAGTCAAATTGATACAGTTGTAAAAACGTATTTTAAATATTTAACTAATAAGGATTATCAAAACTTTTGCCGACAAATTATTCAGAGTAATAAGCGAATGAGAACCGGCATATCATTCCCCTCAACTCGACTTTTAAACACCAATAAACAAACCGTCAATACTAAAAGTTTATTTAAAGATAAAAAGATTTTACTGAGCTTTTGGGATTTAAAACAACATCGTAATTTCAAAACCAATTTGAAAAAGCTTAAAAAATTAAAAAAATTATATCCACATGTCATCTTTCTTGTCGTAAATATAAATCAAGACAATTTTGACCAATGGACTATGGCGGTTCCTAAAGATGACGAAATTCAATATTACAGATTAAAAAACAGAGATAATTGGTCTGACATACGCCCTTTTCATCTTTCCCAAGTTTATTTAATAGATAAAGGACAAATCAAACAATCACGATTGAATATGTACCGGCCGGATTTCGAAAAAAAAATGCACGATTTTGCGATGGAAAAATAATGCAGTGAATTTGTAACTTTTTTAGTAAATTTACGTAATATTCTAACAGAGTAAAAAAGCAAAATCATTAATTAATAAAAAAGTATCAATGGCTTACATAGATTATTATAAAGTATTAGGAGTGGACAAAAATGCCAGTGAAAGCGATATCAAAAAAGCTTATCGCAAATTGGCAAGGAAGTATCATCCGGATTTGAATCCGGGCGACAAAGAAGCTGAAAAAAAGTTTAAAGAAATCAATGAAGCAAATGAAGTTTTGGGCAATCCCGAAAACCGGAAAAAGTATGACAAGTATGGTGAACATTGGCAGCATGCCGACGAAATAGAAAAACAACGAGCCAAACAACAAGCCTATGCTAACGCCGGTGGTGGTGGCTATGACTTTTCGGGCTTTGGCGGCTTTGGCGGCGGTGGATATGACGAAAGTGATTTCTCCGATTTTTTCCAATCAATGTTTGGCGGTGGCTATGCACGCGGTGGAAGCCGTAGAAATGTCAGATTTAAAGGACAGGACATTCAAGCACAGTTACATTTGAATCTCCGCGATGTTTATACCACTCAAAAACACACTATTAACGTCAATGGTAAAAAAATTCGCATAACCATACCGGCCGGTGTAAAAGACGGGCAAACCATCCGGATTAAAGGCATGGGTGGCCCCGGCGTAAACGGTGGTCCCAATGGTGATCTTTACATTACATTTGCTATAGATGACGACCCTAAATTTAAACGGGTTGGCAACGATTTATACACCAAAGCAGATATCGACTTATACACAGCGGTATTAGGTGGCGAAACCATGGTAGATACCATGAATGGAAAAGTTAAATTAAAGGTTAAACCCGGGACACAGTGTGGCACAAAAGTGCGTTTAAAAGGTAAAGGCTTTCCTATATACAAACAAGAAGGAAAGTATGGCGATTTGTATGTGACTTTTAATGTAAAAATTCCAACACACTTAACCGAAAAACAAAAAGAATTATTTGAACAATTGGCTAAATTAAAATAAAATGACAAAAGAATATATTTCCATTCATAAATTATGCGAAAACTATCAAATTCCGGATTCTTTTTTTGAAGAACTTCAAGAATTTGGATTAGTTCCGGTTTATCAAGAAACTGATGAACCGATGATTGAAGCCTCGGCTTTGCCACAACTCGAAAAAATTATGCGTTTACATTTCGACTTGAACATTAATCTAGAAGGTATAGATGTAATTATTAATTTACTTCAGCAAATTGAAGCTTTACAAAACGAGATACACTGGCTCAAAAAACGTTTGAGTTTATATGAATAAAGATAATTTGGGGCTTAACGAGATTTTGTTAAGCCCCAAAAATTAAACTGTCATATTTTCTATCACTGCTTTTTTTCCCAAATCAAAAGCATCTAAATTCATTTGAACAATGCGCTCACCTTTTCGCTTAAATAAGTCTGCAATAACTTTTTTAAGTAAACCTTCCTCAAAAGGTAATAGGTCTGAAATAGCTCCAACCATCACAATATTAGCAGCTCTAAAATTACCGGCTTTTTTAGCCAAACCTCGTGCATCAATCATACGATGATGGTTAAATTTGGCTATTTCGGCCTGTACTAACTTTTCATCAGGATAATTTGCAATGTTTTTGAAAGGGTTTATATCCGTTACCAAATAACCTTCGGGATGCAAATAAGGCAAATAACGTAAAAGTTCCATGGGTTCGACAGATAAAATAATATCAGCTTTACCTTTCGGAATCAAATCTGAATAAACAGGTCGGTCAGAAATACGAACATGCGATTGTACTGCACCGCCACGTTGGCTCATACCATGCACTTCGGATTGTTTGACATTATAACCACTTTGAAGTGCCGCCATGTCAAGAATAGCTGAAATAGTCAAAATACCTTGACCACCTACCCCTGCTATAATAATATCTTTTTTCATTTTTTCTTAACTTTTTAATTAATAACTGGGTTCAAACGTGTTAAATTTTCTAGCCAAATCTTTCTTTTCATTTGACATAGTCACACAAGGACGCTGCGCAATAATTAAAGACACGCCCGGATAATTGACCTCGTTACGTATGATTTCAACATTTTTATCGTGATATTTTTTTAAAGGAATGATAATTTTAATATGATTTTCATCAACACCTAAACCTTTGGCTATATCATAAAGACGGCCCATAGCGGCCGAAGGTTGTGCACCTGTCATAGCCACAGCCGAATTGTCTGAAATGATAACCGTAACAGGCGAATTATCCCAAACTGCACTTAGCAAACCGGTCATACCGGAATGGGTAAAAGTAGAATCACCAATAACGGCAATGGCTGGCTGCAAGCCGGCATCGGCCGCCCCTTTTGCCATAGGAATGGATGCGCCCATATCAATTAAGGTATCAATGCTGTTGTAAGGCTCTAAAACACCCAATGAATAGCAGTCAATATCCGAAAAAACACGCTTCTCTCCTATTTCGGGAATCAACTCATTGAGTTCTTCATATAAATCGATATGGCCACATCCCGGACAAAGTTGAGGTGGACGGCCGGCAACTATGGCAGGCATCTCCTCGGCTATGTGCTCTTCCAAACCCAAGGCCACAGCCACAATATTCGGATTTAATTCGCCGGTACGTGGAATAGCACCTGTTAACCTGCCGGTTACTTTTTGCTCTCTCCCCAAATAATCACTGATCATTTCTTCAATAAACGGATAGCCATCTTCCAAAACCAAAATTTTATCTACTCTGTCAAACATTTTTCTGACCTTTTCCTTAGGCAAAGGATAATGTGACACCTTTAACACATCAAAAGGCACCTTCCCTTCAAAATTTTCATAAAGGTAATTTATCGCAATACCGGAAGCAATAATACCTAATGAAGTATTTGTTCCTTCATGATATCGATTCCATTTGGAGGATTCGGCTAAGTCTGCTAAAGCTTTCTGCTTATCGATTAAGTTACGGTATTGTTTTTTGGCAAAAGACGGAATCAATGCAAAGCGTTTGGTGTCTGACAAAATTTGCAAATTGTTTTGAGCCACTTTTTCGCTGGTGGTTACATTTGCACGTGAGTGGGACAAGCGCGTAACTGATCTAAATAAAACCGGCAATTGCATTTTTTCGGACAAAGCAAATGCATCAGTCATCATGTCATAAGCTTCTTGCTGATTGGAAGGCTCGAAAATAGGCAACATGGCAAATTTACCATAAAACCTGCTATCTTGTTCATTCTGTGATGAATGCTGTGAAGGATCATCGGCTACAACCACTACCAATCCGCCATTTATACCGGAAATGGCCATATTGATAAACGCATCGGCAGCCACATTTAAGCCTACATGTTTCATGGTTACTATAGCTCTTTTACCGGCATAAGACATGCCCAACGCCTCTTCCATGGCCACTTTTTCATTGGTGGCCCAATGTGCTTTAACATCCCCTTGTTTTGCTTCCTTACTTTTAAGGATATATTCAATTATTTCTGTTGAAGGCGTCCCCGGATAACCATATGCACCGGATAATCCGGCATCAATGGCACCTTGGGCAATGGCTTCGTTACCCAATAATATTTTTTGCATAAGCTTGATTTTTAAGTCATTATTGCTTAAAGATATAAAAAAAATGCCATTTTTCAATGACATTTCACATATTTTAAAAACTTAAATCAAACCTGAATATTTCATTTCTTTTGTTTGATGTTCCAACGAAACTTGAAGGTACAAACTAAATCGTTTGCTTCATCATAAGCTTTTGAAGTCAGGTCAAACTGTACGCCCTCGCCTGTTTCTAAAGCCTTTTGAATGTAAGCATCAATCGCCTTGCCTTCATCGCAGATAAAACGAATACGACCTTTAGCTTTTTTAGTAAATTCCCCTTGTGTACCGGTGACCAACATCGAGATATTTTTACCGGTATCTTGAATTTTTTTCATTACTAAAATGCCTGTGGACAATTCGGCTCCCATAGCCAAAACAGCAAAGTACATCGAATTAAAAGGATTTTGATTAATCCATTTATGTTTAGCCGTCACCACGGCTTGTTGATCATCAATGCTTTTGACACGGATTCCACTTATCCAAGCACTGGGTAATTTAAAAAACAAAAAACGATTTATATGTTTGGGTGTAAACTTCATAAGCTTTTTTTTAAGCGGTAAAAATAAACTTAATTTATGAAAATAAAAAAATCTTGCGGGTTTATTTAAAAAACCTTAGTACTTTGCAATACATAATACTATTTATTGTATATTTGCTGGTGTAACAAAATAGCTTTTTACTCGTTATACTTAAAAATAAAAAAAATCATGGAAACACTAAATGCACAAACACAAGATCTAAAACCTTATGAAACTTCCCATGCTGCTATTATCCACCTGAGTGCCTTGTCCGGATATATCGGTGTGCCGTTCGGAAGTATTTTAGGTCCTTTAATTACCTGGTTGATATGGCGCAAAGAGAGTCCATTTGTAGATGAAAATGGTAAAGAAGCTTTAAATTTTAACTTAAGCCTATGGTTATATCAATTTTTGGCTGTTATTCTTGGCGTCATCATGTTTTTAACACCTATTATCAACATAGCCACTTCTGATAATCCGGATCCCATTACCCTGTTATTTTCTATCCCCGGACTATGGCTTTATTTAGGTGGCTTCGGCTTAATCAGTCTTTATCGTTTAATAATGGCGATCATCGCTGCTGTAAAAGCCGGTGACGGCGAAGTTTTTCACTATCCGTTAAGCATTCGATTTGTGAAATAATGTTTTATGAAAATCGAAAAGATAAAATCACAAATGCGAAAAGGCGTGCTGGAATACTGCATTCTTAATTTGCTCAATCAGAAAGAAGCAGCCTATACTTCGGATATATTGCAAGAATTGAAACAAGCAAAAATGATTGTTGTTGAAGGAACCGTTTATCCGCTGTTGACCCGGTTAAAAAATGCCGGTTATTTAACCTATAAATGGGAAGAATCTACAGCCGGTCCGCCACGAAAATATTATTATTTGACCCAAGATGGACGTCAGTTATTAGGCGTTATGGAACAGGCATGGAATGAACTGGTCAATGCTGTAAATTTTATTAACCAAAATAATCTTCAAAACAAAGACAATGAAAAAAACGATTGATGTAAGTTTAGCCGGTTTATTATTTCACTTGGATGAAGCGGCTTATATAAAACTCAAAAAATATTTAGAGGCGGTCCGACGGAACATTGCCCAAAATGGAGAAGCAGAAGAAGTACTGCATGAAGTAGAGGCCCGGATTGCAGAAATATTTTTAGAAAAACAAGCCTCGCCGCAACAAGTCATCAATGAAAAAGAGGTCGATGAAGTTATCGGCATTTTAGGACAGCCTGAAGATTTTGATGAAGAAACCGGCGTTGAAAATAAACCGCAAAAGGTGAAAAAAGCATTGTTTAGAGATGCTGATCGCGCCATGATTGGCGGCGTGGCTGCCGGTTTAGCGCATTATATTGGAATTGATATAACGCTAATGCGGCTTATCTTTCTGATTTTACTATTTGTAACCCATGGCAGTTTTTTATTTATTTATCTATTGTTATGGATTATAATGCCTAAAGCCAAAACGGCTGTAGATAAATTGCGAATGAAAGGTGCGCCAACAAATCTAGATAATATTGTAGAACAAGTAGCAAGCGAAGAAGAATTAAAGGGAAAAAGATTTGGGCAAACTATTGAATCGACAGGTTCGCAATTAGGCAATGTATTGGTTAAATTAATCGGAATTTTAATTGTTTTTACAACAGGAATATTATTATTAGCCCTGCTGTTTTCGGCCATAAATATAGCAGCCTTTCCCGGGATGAATTTGTGGATAGAACATAACCATATGACACAGTTTTGGCCTGTCCCTTTCCAAACATTTGCATGGTTAAGTTTTATAATAATAGGTTTTCCGGTAGCATTTATTTTTTTATTGGGTTTTAAACTTTTAATGCCACATACAAAACTATCTAAAAATATGTTGATTATTAGTGGCGTTATCTGGTTGTTAGCTCTAGTTTATTTCACAACGCAAATCATACAGGGTTGGGGTTTGCAACATAAAACAACGAAAACAGTACTCTATGAAACCAAGTGGTATCCTAAAAAGGACACAATTCAAATAAAATATAAACAAAAACCTAACAGGCCCATCAATAGTATTATAACCGAAGCAATAAAATATTATTATACAGTATCGCCGGATAGTTTGGTCCATTTAAAAGTAATGGCAAAAAATACGGGAATTCATTTAAAAAAAGGAGAGAAAAATATATTAAAGCAAGCATATTTCACCCACATTGACAGCATCAATAATGAGATTTGGTCTGATAAATATCTTTATTGGCCCTTAAATAAGTACTTAAGCAAACTGCGTATAGCCGTTTATATTGCAATACCATCCCAAAAAACTGTGAAAATTGATACCGTGCTTGCCTACAAAAGTATCGTTGGGCAAATAAATGGACCTTTACTCATAAAAAATGAAAAGGAGCATTTGAAATGTCTGAAAAAAATGGAAAAATTACAGCCTGATAAAATAGAAATTAGCGCAGAAGGCATACATCTACAAATAAATGATCGTGGCATACAGATTATTGTCAACGATAAAGAAAAAAAAGCTGATATAAAAATAGATGACAATGGCATCCGCATTCAGACAACTGATGAAAAATAAATTGAAACAAAAAACAAAAAAACTTATGAAAAATTACAGTAATTACATCACCGGAACATTTTTAGTTATTTTAGGAATCTTACTTTTACTAAGAAATCTAAATTTATTAAATTTTGATATAATGGATATCTTCAGACTTTGGCCCATTGCCTTGGTATATGCCGGTATTGAAATGCTGCCGGTTGAACCCAAAACCAAAATGTACCTGCAAATTGGTGTGCTGTTATTATTTTTTGTGGCACTAATCAGCCTACCCTTATTAAGAGAAAAGACAACTGAAAATATCCCCCCATATACACAAACATTTTTAAGCAAAGGACACGCGGAGACTAATTTGGTATAAAATGAAAAACGAGTATCTTTGTACAGGAAGAATAGAATCGTATGCTGCAAAATTTATACATTAAAAATTATGCGTTAATAGACAAAATAAACCTGGATTTTGGTCCGGGTTTAAGTATTATTACCGGCGAAACAGGTGCCGGCAAATCAATACTATTGGGAGGTTTAGAACTTATTCGCGGTAAACGGACACAACAAGGTTTGCTTAAAAACACCGATGAAAAAAGTATTGTTGAAGCCACTTTTGATATTGAAAAATATGGTTTAAAAGACCTATTCGTCAAGGAAGATTTAGATTATGAACCGGAAACCATTATTAGACGTGAATTATTGCCCAGTGGCAAATCTCGTGCCTTTATCAATGATTCGCCTGCCCGCTTGGACAGTTTGACGCAAATAACCGGAAAACTTTTGGATATACACTCGCAACATCAAACCCTGGAACTAAATCAGAAAACATTTCAATTTGAACTCCTTGATGCAATCAGTGGCAACCAAAAGTTGTTACAAACTTATCATAAAAATTATAAAACTTATCAATTCTTAAAAAAAAACTTAAACCATTTAGAAGAAAAATTATCTGTAGCAGAAAAAGAATTAGCCTATAAAAAATTTCAACTGGATGAGTTAAATAGTACCAAATTAGACGATATGAATTTGGAGGATCTTGAAAATCAAATTAAAAAAATTGATAATCAAGCGCTGATCAAAGAAGTATTAAACGAAAGCCTCCAGAAACTTGATCAAGAAGAAACCGGTATTTTGTCCCATTGGATAGAAATTAAAAATGCTTTTCAAAAAATAAACCATCTCGACCCTGCATTTAAAGAACTGTCCGATAGGTTTGAGAGTTTACATTGGGAAATTAAGGATATAATTGATGAAATTCAACCCTTGATTGACCTAGATGATTTTGATCCGGCTAAACAACAAGAATTGCAAGAACGTTATGCATTGGTGAACAAACTAATGCTAAAACACCAAGTTTTAACGCTTGAAGAACTCATCGATTTACGCAATAATTTGGCTGATGAAGTCACAGATTTATCATCCTTGGAAGAACAAATAGCCGAAGTGAAGCGGAAATTGGCATCCATACATCAAAAATTAGTAGATGATGCCGCTAAACTCCATCAAAACCGGGCTAAAAATATCCCAAAATTAATCAAACAAATTGAAGAAATATTGACCCAACTTTCAATGGGCAATACCCGGCTTAAAATTGACTTGCAAGCCGGTGATGAATTCTACCCCAACGGACGGGATCAACTGCAATTTTTAATTTCATCCGACAAAGGACACAGTTTTGGCCCCTTGAAAAAAATTGCTTCGGGGGGTGAACTTTCCCGACTAATGTTGGCCGTCAAAACGGTATTATCGAAATACAAAAAATTACCGACCATTATTTTTGATGAAATCGACACAGGTATTTCAGGTGAAGTGGCACAAAATATGGGAGAAGTCCTTAAAAAATTGGCACAAAATATGCAAGTCATTGTTATAACGCATTTGCCTCAAATTGCTGTTAAAGGCGATACCCATTACAAAGTTTTTAAAACTTCGCAAGGCGATGAAATTTCATCCAGGGTTCAAAAACTCAACAAAGAGCAACGCATTTTGGAAATTGCACAAATGCTTGAGGGTAAATCACCCTCTGATTCGGCTTTAGAGCATGCCAAACACTTACTCGGATACTAATCTCCAAGCTTTTTTATAAAAAAAACAGCCGCTTGATTGCGGCTGGTGTTTATTATAGATTTAATATCTTAGTTAAAATGAAAGCCTAAGTCGCCCGGAATCAATCCAACACTTTGTGTACCTATGACTTGCCCATTACTCAAGTCGAAACCTGTCAAAGTACCTTCTTGTTGGTAATCTAAAGCATCAGTGATATATAACTTACCCTTATATGTTTCCATGTTATAAGCATTGCCACTGTAAGTTAAGAATTCGCCTGTAGGCAATGTTGTAGCTGTCACAGGCATCTTATACACTTTTTGGTTCAGATAATAATATAGATTATCACCATCTAAATTTAAAAATTTAGGATGTTCCGTTACGGCAAAATCATATGTAGCTACCACATTAAAGTTATTATTTATGTCTATTTTATAAAGCTGGCCGGCAGTTTCATTACCAGTCCAAGAAGGCTCACCACCACAAAGTACCCATAAAAAGTTGCCTTTAATTACCATAGAATTGGGACGGTCACCAACTGTAATTACATTGGTTATCTGTTTCAAAATTAAATCATAAACACTGACTTTATGGTTAGTGCCCCATGCTCCTTGATGCGCAACAAATAAATAATCGGTATTTTTTACCATTTTTTCCGGCCCTAATTCTACCGGAATTTGACCGGTAACTTCGTTACTATTGGTATTGACAATAGCCAAATAATCATCTGTTGTTACACTGGGGTCCCCCCAGCAACTCACTAAAGCCGTAGAGGAGCTGATAGTTTCGAAATAACGCGGATTGGTTAAACCACTGGCAATAGTAACCACTTTTTCCATCGTATTTGCTTTGGTTACTTCAATTTTGTTAGAACCTGTTACCACGATATAAGCATTATCGCCTGCAAAACCAATAGATTGTGCTTGATCACCCAAATCTACATGATTGACTGATTTGTAAATGTCATTTTCAACTTGCGACAACTTTTCATCGGTGAAGCTTAAGCTCGCATTGCCGTGCATAAATTGTCCTTCGTTGACCACAAAAATTCCTTTGTCAAAAGCACCGGTATTTTCATCGATTTTAGTTTTCTCACAAGCTGTTAAGCCTACAAATAAGCTGAATAATAAAAGTAAATTAATTTTCTTCATAGTATATGTTTTATAGTTTAAAATTTAAAATAAATTCATAAGAACGTCCGGGTAAAGGCCGGCTGGGAATAGTTTCGTAATAGGCATTTAACACATTTTTGATCCTGAAGCTAACTTGCCAATGCCGGTTTGTCTTAAAGGTCAAAGATAAGTTATGTAATTGATATGCCGGCAAAAATTTGGTATTACTTGTCGTAGTAAAAATACGTCCTTGATAATGAAAATGATAGGTAAAAAACCATTTTTTATGGTGCATAGAAAGGAGATTATTTCCTACATATTTGGGCATAAAAGGTAAAATCTTGCCGGTATTGTCATTACTTACTTTATGGTAGTTAAATTGTATTGTTTCAGCAAGATGCCATGTATGCGAAACGCTTTTCTTATAGGAGAAACTCACCTCAACACCTTTTGATGTTACGGAAGCAAAATTTACGGGTTGCCAAAAATCATTTGAAATAGGAATCCACTTAATTAAATTGCCGGACTTAATATTAAAGATAGTAAAATGAAAGCTTAAAGAAGCAAAAACAGCATCATATCCCATTTCATAAGCATAACTTTCTTCGGGCTTTAAATCAGGATTGCCACCGGGCTGCCAATACAAATCGTTAAAAGTGGGCAATCGGAAGTTACGGGAAAAATTGCCTCTAAATTGATGTTTATCCGTTATTTTATATTCAAATTCGGCGGCGCCGGTAAGAGGAATAACTTGAGCAGAACTAAAATCTTTTCTCAATTTTAACCGGGTAAGTAAATGTGTGTTTGTTTTAGTCCAGATAGCATATAAAGCATAATTATTACGGATATGTCTTTGAATATGATCGCCTAAGCCAATTTGATGCTGCCACTCATTTCCTAACAAAAATTTATTATTTGCCGGCAAACGCCAAATACTTGTATTTTTAATGATCCATTGTTGACTATGGCTATCGCTATGTGCCGGCAATATTTTATTAAAATAATATCGGTATCGCTCATAAAGCCAAGCAGCATTAAAACGGTTTAAAAATTTTGATTTTTTATATTGTCCCCCTGTCAGCAAATACCGGTTATTGGTTTTTAGACGGGCATTTTGCGGCATATAAACTGTTCTGGAAGTTTCGCGGTCCCAATTGGCTATTTTAGATTTAAAATACCATTGCATATTTTTATGAATTTTGTACCCGGCAATTAAACCATAATCTATACCTTGATAAGCCCCATTCTCATTTTTAATTTGATAGCCGGGATAAGGATAATCATTTTTTGACTTTTGAAACTGGGATTTTAATTTTACATAAAATTTACCGGAGCTATTTTCAATTTGCAAAGCATTCACCATTGTTTCAAAACTGGCAATTTTACTTTGGTTTTGCAAATGAAAACCCGGCGAAAAATGTAAATTATCATCAAAAATAACAACGCCTCCTATGGCACCACTGCCAAAACTGACACTACTGCCCCCTTTTTTTATATAAATGTTGCTAAATCCGGCCGGTGAAAAAGTGTTCAAATCGGTTTGACCATTTAAAATAGAATTTACCGGTATACCATTCCAAACAATTTGTGTATGTGCTGTACCGGTACCTCTTAAACTGATCCCCGCTATCATACCGCGACCATATTCTTTATAAAAAACAGCTGTTTTTTGCAAAAGTAAATCCGGCAAGGTTGAAGTTCCTGCCATACTATCTCGCAAACGCACTAAATAATAAGCTTTATGCCATTCTTTATCTGTCAGCGCATGAATATGAATCGAATCCAGGGCATATTTGGTCTGTTTTAGTTGCCCCTGAACAGAATTGAAAAAAATTAAAAGACAAAAGATAAAAATTACTTTATACATAATATAACAGCCCTTTCCGCCGAAGGATTTTTTAGTTTAAGATTTAGCAGGTCTCCTGGCTCGCGTCTTATACCGGGCCTTCCCATCTATAGACAGTGGCGTAAGATTCGGCATAAGCTATATAGCTCACAGTTGCGGGGACAGCTTAGGATTTTCACCTAATTCCCTTTTAATTTCATCCAAAGATGAAAACTAAATCGGGGCAAAGTTAAGAATTTTTTTATCACTATATAGCTATAAATTAACTTCAAGTTTTAGCCATTTGGATTAATTTTTCTATTTTAGCTTAAAATAATTTGTCTTATGTATCTCGAAACCATCGGAAAATTTGCCTTGATGTTAAAAGAGGTCTTTAAACGACCGCAAAAACCTAAAATCTTTTGGGAAAATTATTTTAAAGAAGTAGATGATTTAGGCATAAAATCCATTGGTTTAGTCAGTTTTATTTCTTTTTTTATAGGGGGTGTCGTAACCATACAAACGGCACGAAACTTAAATAATCCACTGATAGACAAAATGTATATTGGCTATGCCACGATCAAATCGATTGTATTGGAATTTTCTCCAACCTTTATTTCCATTATTTTAGCTGGCATTGTTGGTTCTTACATTGCTTCGACCATTGGCACCATGCGTATTACCGAACAAATAGATGCGTTAGATGTAATGGGAGTCAATTCCCTAAATTATTTAGTTCTGCCCAAAGTAGTCGCTGCCGTTACTTTCTATCCTTTTTTAATCACTATCAGCATGTTTTTAGGGGTGTTCGGCGGATGGGTCGTGGGCGATTTGACCGGTATGGTCTTGTCGCATGATTATTTAAAAGGCATAAGATACACTTTTGACAGCTTTGACATTTGGTATGCCCTGATCAAAACAGTTGTTTTTGCATTTTTTATCGCTACCATACCTTCTTATTACGGTTATTATGTCAAAGGTGGCTCATTAGAAGTAGGACGTGCAGCCACACAAGCCGTTATTTGGACCAGTGTAAACATTATTATTTTCAACTATATTTTAACGCAATTACTTTTAAGTTAGATGATTGAAGTAAAAAACCTATATAAATCTTTTAATGGCAAACCGGTATTAAAAGGTATTTCAGCAGTTTTTGAAACCGGCAAAACCAATATGATTATCGGAAGAAGCGGCTCGGGTAAAACCGTTTTTTTAAAAACCATGCTGGGATTGATAAAGCCCGACAAAGGCATTATTTCTTTTGATGGCCGTATTTGGGATCAACTCAGTTTAGACGAACAACGACAAATAAGAAAGGAAGTCGGGGTTGTATTTCAAGGCAATGCCCTTTTTGACTCCATGACCATAGAGGAAAATATCAAATTTCCAATGCGAATGTTTACAAACTTATCCCCAACAGAAAAAAAAGCCCGGGTGAATGAAGTATTGGCACAAGTAAATTTAGAAGGGGTGAATGATAAATATCCGGCCGAAATATCGGGAGGAATGCAAAAAAGAGTTGCCCTGGCACGCGCCATTGTACTGTATCCCAAATATCTTTTTTGTGATGAACCCAACTCCGGACTGGATCCTAAAACCGCGATCATTATAGACAATCTCATTCACGATTTAACCATCCGCTACAATACCACTACCGTCATTAATACCCATGACATGAATTCCATCATGGAAATTGGTGAAAAAATTATCTTACTGAAAGATGGGCACAAACAATGGGAAGGTGATAAATCGCAAATATTTTTTACCGACAATCCGGATTTGAATGACTTTGTTTTTTCCTCCTCATTATTTAGAAAAGTCAAAGAATTAGTACAAAAAGAAGGAAAATTTTAATAAACAAAGATATTATGTGGTTGGAAAGAACAGAACTTTTACTGGGTAAAAACAAATTGGAAAAATTAAAAAAAGCCCATGTTTTAGTTGTCGGATTGGGTGGAGTCGGCTCATTTGCCGCTGAATTTTTGGCACGCAGCGGCGTAGGAAAATTGAGTATTGCCGATGGTGACACCATAGACCTTACCAATATCAACCGGCAATTACCTGCATTGCATTCCACTATTGGTCAAGCAAAAACAAGTCTTATGGCACAAAGACTTATAGATATTAATCCTGACCTTAAATCAAATATTATTGAACGTTTTTTAAATCCGGAAGATTTTGAAGATTTACTCACGCAAAATCATTATGATTACATTATTGATGCCATTGATAGCGTTTCACCCAAAATTTATCTTATTTTGGCGGCCAAACGCCATAAAATAAAAATAGTATCTGCCATGGGAGCGGGTGGAAAAATAGATCCTTCTAAAGTAAAAGTGGCTGACATCTCCAAAACCAGAGACGATTTTTTGGCACGTGTCATTCGCAAACGATTACGAAAACATGGGATACAAAAAGGTGTTAAGTGTGTTTTCTCGACCGAATTGCAAAATCCGGAGGCTTTACAAATGACAGAAAACACCGGTTTTAAAAAGTCACATTATGGCACTATCAGTTATATGCCTGCATTATTTGGCCTGTATGCAGCCGCAACGGTAATTAATTATTTAAGCGAAAAAAAATAAAATCTCTATTTTAAATTTATATGCACTTTCTGCAGATTTTTTTGGGGTGGTTCTTTCCATTTGATATTACAACCTATACTGGTCTTTTGTTCCTCGTCGGGTATTATTTTCCCCTGTTGCAGTAAATCTAAAGCTTTCCGCAAATCTTTTCCATTATTAGGCTCGTTATTTTTTGGGGTGCTGGCATCCATACGTCCGCGGTATACCAATTCATCTGCCTGGTCAAAAACATAAAAATCAGGCGTACAAGCAGCTTGATAGGCTTTAGCTACCGCTTGTGTCTCGTCATAAAGATAAGGAAAAGTATAACCGATTTTTTTGGCTTGCTCCGTCATTAATTCAGGGGCATCTTGCGGATAATTTTCAACATCATTTGAACTGATTGCCACAAAACCAATACCTTTGTCTTGATAGGTTTTGGCAATGTCAACAATTTGATCATTAACATGCAATACATATGGACAATGATTACAAATAAACATCACCACTGTCCCTTTGGGTCCCTTTATATCTTTAAAACTTAAAGTTTTTCCGGAGACGGTATCTAACAAGTTAAAATCAGGTGCTTTTGTTTTAAGCGGAAGCATATTTGAAGGAGTTGCTGCCATAATTTCTTTTTTGACGCTAAAATAAGGTATATTGCTGTAGCAGTCAAAAAAAATCGATATTTTTGCCTATTCATTTTATCTTTATGCAAAAACACGCCAATAAATATACGGCCCAAGCTTTGTCTGCAGTACTAAAAGCTGCGGATATTTCAGATATAGTTATTTCGCCGGGGTCTAGAAATGCGCCATTGATCATAGAATTTACCAATCAAAACTTTTTTCATAATTATAGCATTATCGATGAAAGAAGTGCAGGTTTTGTGGCTCTTGGCATGGCACAACAAACAGGTAAACCGGCTGTATTAGTATGCACATCGGGTTCGGCCCTATTAAATTACTATCCGGCTGTAGCTGAAGCTTTTTACAGCCACATTCCTTTGATTGTGGTCAGTGCCGACCGCATGCAAAAATGGGTTGATCAGGGTGAAGGGCAAACCATTAGACAGCATGGTGTTTTTAAAAATCACTCTTGGCAAAATATAACCTTAAGTGAAAAAGGTATGCCCGATGATATCGAAAAGATTAGAAAAGCAATTGAAACCGCTATTGAAAAACGGGGACCGGTCCACATTAACATCCCTTTTGATGAACCCTTATATGACCTTACAGAGGCTTTTGATCTTCCGTCAATAAAAGTAAAAACAGAATTTGAAGATTTAATCTACCCGGTTGATTATTTAGAAAAATTTGAACAAAAATGGCAAAATTCAAAGCGGAAAATGATTTTGGCCGGACAACATAAACCTTCTGAATTTTTACAAGCACAATTAGAAAAATTTGCCCAAGACCCATCCGTTATCATCCTCCATGAAAATATTGCCAATGTACAGCATCCTAAATTTATCGGAAACATCGATCAAGCTATTTTTAACTTAACCGATAAAGACTTAGCGCAATTTAAACCCGATATCCTCATAACTGTCGGTCGAAATTTTGTATCTAAAAAAATTAAACAATTTTTACGTCAACATAAACCTAAAGAACACTGGCATATAGAAAAAACCGATATTCCACCGGATACTTTTGAGGCGATGACACAACATTTCAACACTGCGCCTGAAATGTTTTTTAGTCAATTTTTGTTTTTGGCAAAACCTATATTTTCAGCCAATTACCAACAAAAGTGGCTGAGCTTAAAAGAAGAGAAGAAAAACCGGCATCATAATTTTTTGAAACAAACAGCCTATTCAGATTTAAAAGCTTTTGAATTAATAAGCCAAATGATACCCTCACCCTATCAAATTCAATGGGGTAACAGTTCAACCATACGTTATGCACAACTTTTTGATTTTCCTGAAGGAACCCGCCATTTTTCCAATAGAGGAACCAGTGGTATAGACGGTAGTAACTCTACGGCAATTGGGGCACACTTGAAAAGCAAATTGCCGGTATTGCATGTCAGCGGTGATATTTCTTTTCTATATGACAGCAATGCCCTTTGGCAAAAATATACCCAACCAAATTTTAAAATAATAGTTATCAATAATGGTGGCGGTGATATTTTTAACTTTATTCCCGGTCCGGCTAAAACGCAAGCTTTGGAGGATTTTTTTGTAACGAAGCATCGTTATCATATGAAAAAATTAGCAGAAATGTTTGATTTTAATTATCAAAAAGTCAATAATCTACCCGGCTTGGAAGTGGCCTTAAAAGAATTTTTCGACCAAAATAACAAAGCACAAATTTTAGAAATCGATACACAAAATATTAATAATGCTCAGATTTTAAAAGATTATTTTTCTTTTTTAGGCTAAGCTAATTTTCTTTTTTAATTGGAAATTTTTGCATGCCATATTCTGTTAAGGCTGTTATGGTTAAGGATGGATTAACACCCGGATTAGCTGAAATGCTGGATCCGTCAAACACATATAAATTTTGATAACCAAACACTTTATGGTTTTTATCTATCACTCCTTCTTTTGCTGTTCTGCCCATACATGCCCCACCCAATATATGAGCTGTTGACGGAATTCCTGAGACAGATTCGGTAAATAAAACTTGTGGAATGGCACCAATTGTTTTAGAGAAAGCCCGGGCAAAATTCAAAGCTTCCGGTATAAAAGCTGTAGGGGCATTTTTTTCCTTATCCAATCGAGAGCTAAGTCCAAAAAAAGACGTTTTTAAATGGATGGTACTATCCAGGTGTTGCATAAAAAGCAAAACAGTACTACTGGATGCAAAATCTTGTGTGAGTAAAATTTTTAATTTGACCGGCAAAGAAATTAAAAGTTTAAAAAATAATTTTAAATTACGCTTCCAAAAATTCTTGTCCTCAATCAGAGGCACCAGCAAAGTCCCCCAAACGCCACTGCCTTTACCATAGCGGACCGGCTCTATATGACTATTCTTATCATAGGTCATTATAGAACCTATGGCAATCCCCTCAGACATTTTATTAACAAAGTCGCCCTTATAGACCGTCGAAAAAATTAAAGATTCGTTATTGGTTCTGACCATTTTGCCTAGTTGCGCGCTTAATTTGGGCAAGCGTTTTTTCTTCAATTTTAATAACAAAGGAACCGTTCCTAAAACACCACCAGCAAATATAACGGCATTTGCTTTAACCGATTTTTTTTGACCAAAATATGTGGTTGACCGTTTAAAAATCACTTCATAACCCTTTTCACCCGTATTATCTAAGGGTATAAGGTCAATAACCTTATGTTCTGCCAATATTTCAGCACCATTTTGCCGGGCAAGGTATAAATAATTTTTATCCAAAGAATTTTTAGCATTGTCACGACAACCGGTCATACAAGCACCGCAAAATGTACAACCTGTTCGAGCAGGGCCTTTTCCCTCAAAATACGGATCATCTACCGTTTGGCCGGGCTTACCAAAATAAACACCTACCTTGGCCGGTTTAAAATCTTTTCCGGTTTGTTCAGCTATCTTTTTTAAAACCAGGTCGGCAGGTCCCAAATAAGGATTGACCGAAGCACCTAGCATTTGCCAAGCAAGTTCATAATATGGTGATAGTTTTTCAGCCCAATCATCCAGGTCTTTCCATGATCCTTGCTTAAAAAAAGGCATTTTAGGTTTAGGTAAAGTGTTGGCGTAAACCAAAGAGCCCCCACCCACTCCTACCCCACTCATAATCGAAATATGTTTTAAAAATGTCAATTTTTGGATGCCAAACATTTTTAGTCCCGGAAGCCACAACCATTTGCGTAACTGCCAATTATTTTTTGGAAAATCTTCAGGTTTATAATGTTTGCCTTTTTCAATGACTAAAACACTATAATTTTTTTCAGATAAACGCAAGGCAGAAACAGCACCACCAAAACCTGATCCTATGATGACAAAATCATATTTTTGCTTTTGAGGTTTCATTCAAAAATCCATTTTAAAATTTTTAATTTCCAAGCTTTATAAGGTGGATACTTAAATGGCGGTTCAAACCAAAAAGGTTTTTTGAGAACGCTTTTATAATGTGTAAAGGTGTCAAAACCGGCTTTGCCATGATAAGCCCCCACTCCACTAAAACCCACTCCGCCAAAAGGTAAATTAGGATTGGTCAAATACAAAACACTGTCATTGACCATACCACCACCAAAAGATAAATTATTGATAATCTTATCTACGCGCTTTTTATTTTTGCCATAGATATAACACGCCAATGGTTTAGATAATTTTTTAACTTGTGTCAAAATATTATCTAAATCGGTAAAAGATATTACCGGTAAAACCGGGCCAAATATTTCTTCTTTCATCACAGCATCTTCAAAACTGACCTTATGCAATATGGTTGGTTTGATGACTTTTAAGTGGGATATAATTTGACCACCATGATATACCTTTTCGTGGTTAACCAGCTGTATCAATCGATTAAAATTGTTTTGATTAATAATGCGGACATAATTTGGGGGTAAATTTTCTTTAAAAGAAAATTGCCGGTCAATTTCTGTTGCTAATTCTTTTAGAAAATCTTTTTCGATGGACTTTTCGACTAAGATATAATCAGGTGCGACGCAAGTTTGTCCGGCATTTAAAAACTTAGCCCAAACAATGCGTTTAGCTGTAATTTTAAGTGGCGCATCTTTTAAAACAAAGGTCGGGCTTTTACCGCCAAGTTCTAAAGTTACCGGGGTTAAATGTTTGGCAGCAGCTTCATAAATTAGTTGTCCGACACGTGTACTACCGGTAAAAAATATTTTGTCAAAACGATGGGATAAAAGTGAATTTGTTTCCGGCACCCCACCTTCCACCACATGAAAATACCCCTTGGAAAAGTTTTGATTAATTATTTGTGTCATCACCTTGGAGGTGTGTCCGGCTATTTCGCTCGGCTTTAAAATAACGGTATTTCCGGCAGCTAAAGCGGTCAAAGCCGGCAAAAAGGAAAGTTGATAAGGATAATTCCAGGCACCTATCACCAAAACATTACCTAAAGGTTCGGGAATAATATAACTTTTTCCCGGCCAATTGGCCAAATCTGTAGGAACACGTTTGGGCGAACGCCATTTTTTTAAATGATGTTTAATTAGTTTTATTTCATGATAAATAAGCCCTAATTCGGTTGTATAGGTTTCAAAAATTGATTTGCCAAAATCTGCATTAATTGCTTCATACAAACGCGCTTCATTGGCTTTTAAAACTTGTATAAGTTTTGTTAACTGCGACAAAGTAAAATGAATATCTTTGGTTTGTCCTGATTGATAAAAATCTCTTTGCGCATTGACAACATCAGAATAAAGCATAAAATAAAGTTTTATCAAACTAATGTACTCTATTTTATCAGATAATCCAAAAGTTTTAAAGCAGCGAATAAATAGGGAATATTAAATACGTTTACCGGTTTTAATAGTCGCTAAAATTATCATGGAAACAAAAAAGAAGAAGGCCATCATTAAAACCGCTGATTTCATTGAGCCGGTTAATGCTTCTAACAAGCCGAAAGAAAAAGTGCCTAATACAATCGCTATTTTTTCAGCAAAATCATAAAAACTAAAATAAGTAGCATGTTGGTGGGTGTCATCAGGTAACATTTTAGAATAAGATGAACGAGACAAGGCTTGAATTGAACCCATCACCAAACCGACAAACCCACCTAAAATATAAAATTGCATTTCGACATCCGGATTATTTTTATCCAAATAATAAGCACTGATGGTAATACCAATCCATATTAATAATATAACTTGCAATGCCCTGATATTGCCGATTATCCTTGAAATACGCGAAAAACCCAAAGCACCGACAATTCCTACAATCTGAATGACTAAAATGGTCATAATCAGTTTGCCTGAATCTAATTTTAATTCTTTGCTTCCATATAAACCGGCTACATAAAAAATGGTTTGCGCAGCCAAACTATACAAAAAGAAAGCTATCAAAAAACGTTTTAAGGCTTTTTGATGGGATAAATTTTTAAAAACCTGTTTTAATTCAATAAAGCCTTTAAATAAATAACCTTTGCGTTTGGGTGGTTTTACATTATATATATTGTCGGGCAAAACATGAAAAGTGTATTGCGAAAAAAGCAGCCACCAAATACCAACACTTAAAAAAGAAATACGTGCCGGCAAAGTACCGTCACTAATGCCATACCATTCCGGATGCAAAATCATGGATAAATTAAATATCATCAATAACACTGAGCCGATATAACCATAGGCAAATCCCATGGCACTGACTTTATCTTGGTCTTCTTCCTCTGCAATTTCGGGCAAAAAAGCATTGTAAAAAACCAAACTGCCCCAAAAACCAATGCTGGCTAACACGCTAAACAGGATACCTAACCAAACGGTGCTTGGTCCCTTAAAGAAAAAAAGCATCATTGTCGAAAATGATCCCAAATAGGTATAAAATTGCATGAATTTTTTCTTATTGCCACTATAATCTGCAATTGAAGATAAAATGGGCGACAAAAAAGCAACTACTAAAAAGGATAAAGCAAGGGCATAACTATATAATTCGGTGTTTTTGAAACTAAAGCCTAAAAAATGTAAAGTGTCTTGTCCGTTTTGATCGGTAACTTTTTCGAAAAAAATGGGAAAAATTGCCGAGCTGATCACTAAGGCATAAGCAGAGTTGGCCCAGTCATAAAATGCCCATGCTTTAATTAAACGCTTATCTCCTTTCTTAATTTTCATCATAAATCAAAATCCCCAAAAGATTTTTTTTAGGGATTTCAAAGATATATAAAATTTTTAATTAGGAAAATCCACATGAAACCAACACCCTATTTATCAAAATTAACACCAAATTGTTTGGCTATTTTTTTGGCCTCAGGCGCCCATTTTCGTAAATTTTGCATGCGGTGTTCATTAGACGGGTGTGTGCTTAAAAACTCCGGTGGTTGCTGTCCACCCATTTTACTCATTTTAACCCAAACCTCAGCAGCTGTATCAGGATTATACCCGGCAATAGCCATCAGTATTTGTCCCATTTTGTCCGCTTCAGCCTCATGCGTCCGGCTGTAAGGCAGCATCACACCTAATTGGGACCCATAACCGTAAATAGCCATCCATTTTTTTTGATCCTCAGGGCTTGCCTTCCTGGTGGCTAATAAAGTTAAAATAGCACCCAATTGCTGTCCATAAGCCATACTCATTCGTTCGGCCCCGTGGTTGGCCAAAGCATGTGATATTTCGTGTCCCATTACAGCGGCTATTTCAGCATCTGTCGTGGTAACTTTTAGCAAACCATCATAGTAAACTATTTTACCCCCCGGCATACAAAAGGCGTTCATTTGGGGACTTTTAACCAAATTTACCTCCCATTGATACCCTGACAAATCTTTTTCCCAGCCTTTACTTTTATAGTAGGTTTTGACAGCTTTAATTAAACGGTTGCCAATTCTTTTTATCCGTTGGACTTGGTTGGCATCCTTCGAAATTTCATGCGTCTTTAGAAAACCGTTGTATTGGGCAAATGATGCCGGAAAAATTTGTGAATTGGGCACCACATTAAATTGTTTTCGTCCGGTCATTTTGACGGTGGTACAAGAAACCAAATTAATCATTATTAAAATGATCGTAAAATTTTTAAAAAGTCTATTCATCCTCATTATATTTTAGCACAAAAATATAATTTTATTAAGAATTTACCAACATATGTGATTTAATAGCATCGGCAATAATTTTGATTCCCGGCTCAATTTCATTTAACTGCATATTTGAAAAAGCCAAACGCATATGGTTATTTTGTCTTCCATTTGGATCAAAAGTTTTACCGGTAACAAATACTGCACCTTTTTTAATGCTGTCTTTTAAAATAGCCGTACTATCCAAATTTTGAGGTAATTTTAACCAAAAATAAAAACCGCCTTCCGGTTTTTGCCACAATACGTCTTTAGGCATATATTTTTCTAATGCCTCCGCCATTTGATCACGTCTTTGTTTATAAGCTATTCGAATCTTGTCAAGATAATTTGACAAGTAACCTTGACGCATAAATTCGTTGGCTATAACCTGGGTAAAATTAGGACTGCAAGCATCTATCCCTTGTTTAATTATTTGAGCTTTTTCATAAATAGATGGCGGTGCCAACAACCAGCCTAAACGAAATCCGGGGCCTAAAATTTTAGAAAAAGAACCCGTATAGACCACCTCAACGTCTGTTGTATCCAAACTCATTATTGGTTTGGTTTGTTTTTTTGCCTTAGCACTAAAATAAAGTTCGTTGTAAGCATCATCTTCTAACAATAAAATACCGCTTCCGCTAAGCAAATCTAACAAAGCTTTTCTTTTTTGCAAACTGTAAATAACGCCGCCCGGATTATGAAAATTTGGAATGACATACAACATTTTTGGCTTTTCCGATTGAATTATTTTTTGTAACACCTGTAAATCTATACCATCATTTTGAAGCGGCACACCTGTTAATTTGGCTTGAAATGCTTTAAAAACAGCAATACCACCAATAAAACTCGGATTTTCGGTCAAAACCAAATCACCCGGATCAATAAATTCCATTCCTAAAATATTAATAGCTTGTAAAGATCCGGTTGTAATCATTAGCCGGTGTGTATCAACCGGCAAGCCTTTCTGCTTTAAATATTTCTTTAAGCTTTTTATCAATGGTGGGTATCCGGCAGTAGGTCCATATTGAAAAGCTGTTTTTTTTAAGGCAGCAGGCAAATTCTGCATAATTTCATCGACTTCTTTTATGGGGAACAAATCATTATTAGGCATACCGCCGGCAAAAGAAATAACATCGGGACGGGTTGCCAATTTCATCAAATCACGGATCTCAGATGAACGTATATGTTGAACACTTTGCGAAAAATATGGCATAGTAATATTTTTTAAAAATGATTTATATCGTTTAAATTTACAAAAAAATCTGCATCTTTAAGACGACAAAATCATTAATTATACATAAATATGATTCACCCAGCTCTTATTCATCCCAATAGTATTGTCGTTGTCGGCGGGTCTGACAATCCTCATAGTCCCGGCGGAAAAATTGTGGACAATTTGCTTACCCATCACTATGCCGGCGGCTTATACATTGTTAATCCTAAAAAGGAAAATATCAAAAATTTACCGACCTATAAACAGGTTTCTGATTTGCCAAATAATGTAGAATTGGCCATAATTGCCATAGCAGCTCCATACGTAGAGGAAACTGTCAAAATACTTACCGAACAGAAAAACACTAAAGCTTTTATTATTATTTCGGCCGGATTTAGTGATGCCGGCGAACAAGGTAAAAAATTGGAAGAAAAAATTGTTAAACAAATAAGCAAATATGGTGGAAGTTTATTGGGCCCTAACAATATAGGTTTAATTAACCAAAACTATGCCGGCGTTTTTACCACGCCTGTCCCATCATTAAGTCCTGAGGGCGTCGATTTAATTTCCGGATCCGGGGCAACAGCTGTATTTATAATGGAAGCAGCCATGACCTTAGGCCTAAAATTTAACAGCATTTGGTCAGTAGGCAACTCGGCACAAATTGGCATTGAAGAAGTTTTGGCATACATGGATAAAAATTACACAGAAGATAGTCCAAAAATTAAACTATTATATATTGAAAGCATAAAAAAGCCCAAAAAATTGTTGAAGCATGCGCAATCATTAAAATCAAAAGGCTGCCATATTATAGGTATAAAAGCTGGCAGCAGCCGTGCCGGTAGCCGGGCAGCGAGTTCTCATACGGGCGCCTTAGCCAATTCGGATATGGCGGTAAATGCTTTGTTTGAAAAAGCCGGTATAATCAGGGTTTATGGGCGGGAAGAAATGATTTATACGGCTGCTATATTACAATATGGCTTACCGCAAGGAAAACAAATGGCGATTGTAACACATGCCGGAGGCCCGGGTGTCATGTTAACAGATGTATTGGAGAAAAATGGTTTGAAAGTACCCGAATTAAAGGGCCTAAAAGCAGAAGAATTAAAAAAGAAACTTTATCCGGGTGCCAGCACCGCCAATCCTATTGATTTTTTGGCCACGGGAACCGCCGAACATTTAAACAGTATTTTAACAGCCATTGAACAAGATTTTGATCAAATTGATGCAACGGCTGTCATTTTTGGCAGTCCGGGACTCTTTAACGTTTACAAGGTTTATGATGTTTTGGCCAAACATATTCAGCAAAATAAAAAACCGGTTTATCCCATATTGCCTTCGGTAATAAATGTAGCAGACGAAATCAAATATTTTCATCAAAAAGGCTACCCTGGTTTTGCTGATGAAGTTGTTTTTGGACAAGCATTGACTAATGTTATGAAACAAAGCTATCCCACTATTCCTATGGATAAAAAAAAGCCGGTAAGAATTAAAAGACCTATTGAGTTACCTCAAAACAATACTTATTTACCGCCTGAATTAGGACAAAAATTATTAACAAAATTTGGGTTCCCCGTGACACCCGAAAAAATATTTACAGACAAAAATGAGGCATTGAACTTTGCCAAAAAACATTTTCCGATAGTACTTAAAATAGTTGGGCCATTGCATAAAACGGAGGTCAATGGGGTGCGGTTAAACATTGATTCGGACGAAGCCTTTGATAAACATTATGAAGACCTAAAACAAATACCCCTTTGCAAAGGCATCATGGTACAAGCACAAAAAAAAGGAATTGAATTATTTGCCGGTATTAAAAAAGAAGCCGGCTTTGGGCATTTAATTTTATTTGGATTTGGAGGTATTTATATCGAAACATTAAAAGATTTTAAAAGTATTTTGGCTCCTGCCACTAAAACTGAGATAAAACAAAAGATAAAACAACTGCAATTGTACCCTCTACTAAAAGGCATACGTGGACAGAAAGGCATCAATATTGAAAAGTTTGTCAATTTGATTGAAAAACTGTCACTTTTAGCCATGGCTTATCCAGAAATTGAAGAGCTGGATTTTAACCCTATTTTGGCCGAAGGAGACGATATTTTTATTGTTGATGCCCGCATCAAAACCGGTTAATCAAATTTAACGGCAATTTATTTGACCTTTTCAATAATCTTCAATGCGAAGGCAATTAACAGAACACCGGCAGGAATAATAAGCAATTCATATAAACTACTTGATTGGAAACGTTGGAAATTTTCAATGATTAATTCTAAAAACAATAAAATTAATACCAAAATAACTATTTTGGCAATGATAATTTTTAAAGCGCCAAAATCATTGATATTTTGCAACCAAACCGGCGTTTTACTTTGGTCAACCGGTTTAACTTTTCCCACAAAAAGTTTATATATTCCAAAAGCTAAAATCATCATAGCCAAGCCAAAAATAAACATATCAGCAATACTGATTATTTCAATTTTGAGTCGTTTTAAATCGATATATTCATTTATATTTGTCAATAAAAACCATGTTTTGACAATCCCTTTCATAAAAAGAATTAAGGCCATTAAATATGTCCCTGCAACAGCCAAAATGGAAATACGCATAGACCGGTAAAAATAGGGCTCAAAATATTTGTCCATCCAATTTTTGGTTGAATTTGAATTATTTCCCATCGTATTATTTAACTTTTCCATTAGTCTAAATTTTTATAAGCAGCAATTATTTTTTTAACCAGACGATGGCGAATAACATCCCGGTCATTTAAGTGAATTATATCAATTCCTTTAACAGGTTTTAAAATACTCAAAGCTTCTTTTAAACCCGATACTTGTTTACGTGGCAAATCAATTTGTCCCGGATCGCCGGTGATAATAAACTTGGCATTTTTACCCATTCTGGTCAAAAACATTTTCATCTGATTATGAGTCGTGTTTTGCGCCTCGTCTAAAATTACGAATGCATTGTCTAAAGTACGCCCTCGCATAAAGGCCAAAGGAGCTATTTGTATAATCCCCTTTTCAATATGGCTTTCCAGACGTTCATGGGGTATCATGGTACGCAATGCATCATAAAGCGGCTGTAAATAAGGATCTAATTTTTCTTTTAAATCACCGGGCAAAAAACCTAAGTTTTCGCCTGCTTCCACCGCCGGTCGTGTCAATATAATACGTTTTACTTCTTTATTTTTTAAGGCGCGAACCGCCAATGCAACACTGATAAATGTTTTGCCCGTTCCGGCCGGTCCCACCAAAAAAACCATGTCATTCTTACGGGCGGATAGTACTATTTTTCGTTGATTGGGTGTTTGGGGTTTTATCAATCTGCCACCTACACCATGTACAATTACTTCATCGTTGGTTACAAAGTCATGATATTCACTTTCATGGGTCATCAAAATTTGTTCGATTGTTTCTTGATCCAACCGGTCAAATTTTTGAATGTGTTGTAAAATTAAATCCAATTTTTGCGAAAAAGTATCTATAATTTCATCTTCGCCAAAAACTTTTAGTTGGTTTCCTCTAAAAATAATTTTAAGTTTTGGGTAATGTTGTTTTAAAAAATTGATATTTTCATTTTTTACCCCACTGAAGACAACAGGATCAATGCCATTTATTTCCAACAAACGTTCTGCCATATTTTGTATCTTTGTTTTTTATTGACGATCAATCAAAATTAGTCATTTTCATCAAATAATCGTTTAAAATATGCCATTAATTACTTTGACGACAGATTTCGGCTTAAAAGACCCCGATCTTGCTCTTTTAAAAAGCCGGCTGATAAGCACATTTCCGAAGGCAAACATGATTGATATAACGCACAATTTAACTCCTTTTGAGACAGAAGAAGCAATTTATGTGGTACAAAATTCATTAAGCAGTTTTCCTGCTGGCACGTTTCATTTTATTGGCCTCGATAGTGAAACAAATCCTGTAAAAAAACCGGTGTTATCTATCCTGAACAATCAATATTTCTTGTCAAATGACGTGGCATTGATCGAAACAGCTTTCGCTAGGTTTGCGCCCCAACATTATGCTTTACCATTTAAAACGATTGATCGTTTTTTAACCCCCCATATGCTGGCAGCCAAAAAAATATTAAATGGCGAAAAACCGGAGAATATCGGCCAAAAAATTTCAAAAATTGCCCCTATATCTTTATCTAAACCAATGATCAAAACCGATCCTGCTTCTGGCCAAATTTCGCTCATAGTACCCAAGGTCATTTATAATGATCATTATGGTAACGCTATTTTTAATTTGAAAAAAGAAGATTTTGAAAACTGGCAAAATAACAGGTCATTTAACATAAAAATCGGCCACCATGAGATTACGGAAATTGTCCGGAATTATTATAATTCATCTAATAATACCGACCATTTTTTGGCCGATGGACAAATTTTTGCCCGTTTCAATGATTTTGGTTATTTCGAAATTTTTATGTTTAGAAGTAATCATAAAACCGGCGGGGCTAATACGTTATTGGGGCTGAATAAAAATAAAACCGTATTGATAAATTTTAATTAATGACAAAGAAAGTTATAAAAAATCATGCTGCACTAATAAAGCATTTGACAGCTTGGGCCGGGACTTTTCTTTTGTTATTTTTTTTACGCAATCAACCGCAGTTGATTGAAAAAGTATATGCCCAAAAGTTGTATCCGCTTATTGCTGTTATCAACAGGTGGATTATGCATTTCTTTTCCTTTTCAGTAGGCGATTTATTATATTTTACAGGTTTGGCCTATTTACTTTATCAAAGTATTCAACTTTTGTTAAATTACAGAAATCCCGGTTTATATGCCAAACAAATTTCCGGTTTTTTACTGAAAACCATTTGGATTTTTTACCTTTCATGGGGCTTAAATTATTACCGGCAACCTTTAGCCAAATTGTTGAAGTTATCAAAAACCAACTATACAGCGACACAATTGATTTCAGTGACGGACAGTCTCATAAAAAAAGCTAACCATTTACAAATTCAATTAACCCAAAATGACACTCTGGCAGTAGAGGTGCCTTACAGCATAAATCATATTTTAAACTTAACGGTATTAGGATATCAAAAAATTGAACCCTATATTCATGTCAAATATATGGTTCCTTGTCTCAAAGTCTCATTATTTAGTAAGCAAATTTCGTATATGCAAACCAGTGGATACCTTAATCCGTTTACAGGTGAAGCACAAGTCAATAAATTTTATCCAAAAGCTTTTTTACCTTCCATTGCCTCACATGAAGTGGCACATCAATTGGGCTTTGCACCTGAAAACGAAGCTAATTTTCTGGGTTATTTGGCTGCTACCCATCATCCGGATTTATATTTTAAATATGCCGGCACCATTGATGCCTTATATTATTTTTTGATAGAACTAAAGCGTTATGATTCATCAATATTCAAGCAAGATTTAAAAAAAATTAATCGCGGTATTTTAAAAAATTATCGTCAAGCACAACAATTTCAAAAACAATATCGATTTCCCATCAATTTTTCAAAAACCTACGATGCTTATTTAAAACTGAATAAACAAAAAAGCGGTATTCGTTCTTATAATGAAATGGTAAGTTTAGTAATAGCCTACTACTATCAAAAAAAATGACGTAAATGTTCATTTTTTTGTATCTTACCTGTTCATAAAACAATTCTGCATGATAAAAAAAATTATCTCTCCCTTTCAAAAATTTGTCAAAACCGAAAGTTTGGCAGGTATTCTCCTTTTTGGCGCCACTATATTAGCCATTATTTTAGCCAATACCAATTTAGCAGAATGGTATCACGATATATGGCAGACCAAGTTAGGTTTTTCAATCGGTCCATTTCAATTGAAAAAACCCCTTATTTTATGGGTAAATGATGGGCTAATGGCTATCTTTTTCTTTTTAATAGGATTAGAACTAAAACGGGAATTATTAGCCGGAGAATTAAATAGTTTAAAAAAAGCCGGACTTCCCGTTATAGCAGCCTTTGGCGGGATTATTGTCCCTATAATTTTATACTTATTATTAAATCACTCACCGGAAACAGCCAAGGGCTGGGGCATTCCTATGGCTACTGATATCGCTTTTGCACTGGCTGTCTTAATGTTATTGGGGCAACGGATCCCCTTAAGTGTAAAGGTATTTTTGACTGCTTTTGCCATCATCGATGATTTAGCTGCCGTATTGGTGATTGCTGTTTTTTATAGTCATCAAATCCAAATCTCTTTATTGCTATTGGCTTTAGTGCTGATTATACTTCTGTCGTGGTATTTTCATAAAATAAATTTTAGCATAAGCCTTGGCTTAATAATGGCTGTTATCATTTGGTTTTTGTTTTTAAAATCCGGTATTCATCCAACCATTGCCGGTGTATTACTGGCTTTTACTATTCCACTAAAAAAGAAAATTAGATTAAAAGCATATATAGAATCCTTACAATTTACCACACAAAATCTTACACAAAATTTGTCTACCGAAAAAAGTCCCTTATTAAATAAAGACACGTTACAATACATAAGTTATATAGACGATACGACTTCACAAGTACGGTCTCCCTTACAATATCTCGAAAATAAATTACACGGATTTATTGCTTATTTTGTTTTACCAGTTTTTGCGTTTGCCAATGCCGGGATTAGCCTAACCAACGGGCAAGACTTCAATATCAACTTGGCCAAAACTATTGCCATAGCCTTGTTTTTAGGCAAATTTTTAGGGGTCAGTATATTTACTTTAACCGGCCTTAAATTAAAAATTATCAGTTTGCCGCAAAATATGACCTTTAAACACATTATAGGTATAGCCGCTATTTCGGGCATTGGTTTTACCATGTCTATGTTTATAGCCAATTTGGCTTTTGCCGGAAACAACTTTTTAATAGATTCTGCCAAAATAGGCATTGTCGCCGGCTCACTTATGGCAGGAATCAGCGGCTATTTGATTTTAAGGTTTTGGAAATAAAATAAATTTCCCAAATTTAAATATCTCACGCACATTTTTTAATAAATTTGTTTAAATAAAACGCGTTTTTATGAAGCAAAGCACAGATTATTCACCGGAAGAACAAAAGCAAATTAATGCTGCTTTTAATGACTTGTTACATTCGAGCTATCAAAAAATAGATGAAAAGGAACAAGCCTTGATAAAAAAAGCTTATGAAGTGGCATTAAATGCGCATGATGGCCAAAGGCGAAAATCTGGCGAACCCTATATTTTTCATCCGATAAGTGTGGCAAAAATAGTGGCGCAAGATATTGGTTTAGGGGCGACATCTATTGCCTCAGCCCTTTTGCATGACACTGTTGAAGACACCTCACTTACCCACGATGATATTCAAGAAATGTTTGGCGAAAAAATAAGCCGTATTGTGAGAGGCTTAACCAAAATTAAACAACTTAAACCGGATAAAGATCTCTCTTTACAAGCTGAAAATTTCAGAAAAATGATTTTGACGCTCAATGAAGATGTACGCGTCATTTTGATTAAAATTGCCGACCGTTTGCACAATATGCAAACTATGGATAGCATGCCCAAACATAAACAAGAAAAAATAGCCTCCGAAACTTTATATATCTATGCACCATTAGCCCATAAATTAGGCTTATACAATATCAAATCCCAATTAGAAGATCTGGGTCTAAAATATACCGAACCGGAAATCTATCACGAAATTGAAAGTAAAATAGAAGAATCCAAAGAGGAGCAAGAACTGTATATTGAAAAATTTAAAAATATCATTAAAAGTTCATTGATAAAAGAAGGACTGAATTTTGAAATTATCGGTCGATTCAAGTCAATTTTTTCTATTTACCGTAAAATGCGAACCAAAAAGGTCAGTTTTGAAGAGGTTTATGACAAATTTGCCATTCGCATTATTTACAAATCGGATAAAGCCAATGAAAAATTTTTGGCATGGAAAATTTATTCTATTGTAACCGACCATTTTAAACCAAATCCCAGCCGTTTGCGCGATTGGATTTCCCATCCAAAATCTACCGGCTATGAAGCCCTGCATACAACGGTAATGGGACCCGAAAAAAAATGGGTTGAGGTACAAATCCGGTCCGAACGCATGAACGAAATTGCCGAAAAAGGCTATGCTGCACATTACAAATACAAACATGGCTCTAATGAAGAAATAGGTATAGAAGGTTGGCTAAATAAACTGAAAGATTTATTGGAAAATCAAGATGATAACGCAGTTGATTTTATTGAAGATTTTAAACTTAATTTATTTGCCAAAGAAATTTTTGTCCTCACCCCCGACGGCGATATTATTTCTTTGCCCAAAAATGCCACACCAATAGATTTTGCATTTAACATTCATACCGAAGTCGGGATGCATTGCCGTGGCGCAATTGTGAATGGCAAATTAGTGCAATTGAATTACCGCCTTCGCAGTGGCGATGTGGTTAAAATCATTACATCTCCCACCCAAAAACCACGTAGAAACTGGCTTGATTTTGTGGTAACAGGGCGTGCCAAATCCAAGATAAAAGCTTATCTGAAGCAAGAGCAAAATATGATTATTGAGGAGGGAAAAGAAATATTACAACGCAAACTTAAACAGCTGAAGATAAAATATAATGAAAATACGATCAATAACTTGGTCAATTTTTTCAATTTAAAAACCAGTAAAGATTTATTTTACAATGTAGGTGCCGGCATTATTGATAATAAAATGCTGAAAAATTTTGCGACAGCGCGTTCCAATGTTTTATTTGATTTTCTTAAGAAAAAACTAAGAAGAAAACCTTCTAATTTTCAAGTTACCAAAGACGATGTTACCCTTAATTATGACACCATTGTATTTGGCCCCGATGAACAACAATTAGATTACAAATTGGC
Source organism: Flavobacteriales bacterium (assembly GCA_026993355.1). Classification (GTDB taxonomy): domain Bacteria; phylum Bacteroidota; class Bacteroidia; order Flavobacteriales; family Flavobacteriaceae; genus WGBX01. Next base: position 133,854 of record JALWTX010000006.1, read on the forward strand.
CAACTGTTGCAACCCCATTCCCGGAGATGAAATTTTTGGTTTTACCACCATCAATGAAGGAATTAAAGTCCATAAAAAAAGTTGTCCGAATGCTTTAAGCCTTCATTCTAACTACGCCTATCGCATCCTTTCTGCCCGTTGGATCGATTCGACCAAACACGATTTTATCGTTCATTTAAAAATTACCGGCTTTGACCGTCCCGGAATGGCAAAAGATATCACACGACTCATTAGCGATGATGAACAATTGAATATGAAGAATATCAATTTAAAAGAACAAGGCGGTATTTTTGAAGGTAACATTGCCTTATATATCAAAAATACAGACCATTTGAAACAAGTGATCAAAGACCTTAAAAATATTGATGGCGTTGAAAAGGTGATACGGGTAGAAAAATTTTAAAATAAATCTTTATATTTAGCGTTTACAAATTAAAAAAATTACATGCGGCGGTTTCTTTTACTTATCACGCTTTATTCCGGCATATTAACTTACGGACAAATAGGCGGAAAAACCATTTTTAATTTTCTAAACTTGGCTGTTTCAGCCAAACAAGCCGCATTAGGCGGTAAAATATTTGCAGGTCTTGAAACCGATATTTTTCAGCCTACTTTTAACCCTGCAACTTTAAACGGGGGCTTGCAAGACCAATTAGGGCTTAATTATACCGACTATTTAAGTGACATTAATTATGGCAATGTAGCTTATGCCCCTCACATAAAACATATTGGTCAAGTTTATACGGCTGTGACGTACATAAATTACGGCCGGTTTCAATATGCTGATGAAAATGGCAATAGAAATGGACATTTTAGCGCCGGCGAAGCGGCCGTTTTATTGGGTTATGCTTATCATTTCCCGGAATCTTATTGGCATATTGGTTTAAACACCAAATTTATTCTATCTAATTTAGAAAATTTCTCTTCAACAGGGTTGGCGTTTGATTTGGGCATTTTGTATCAAAACATCGAAAAAGGCTTTGATGTTGGCTTTGTGGCACGTAATGCCGGGTTTCAATTATCGACCTATCAAGGAACTCAAGAAAATTTACCTTTTGAGCTGGGGCTGACTTTGTCCAAAACATTTAAACATGCCCCATTTAAATGGTTTCTCAGTTTCGAGAATTTGCAAATACCCTCTATTGCTTTTATTAATCCAGCACATAATATTCAAGACCCGAATGGCAAGGTAATAGAAGAAAATATTACTTTTGCTGATCAAGTTTTTCGTCATACGATTGTTGGCGTTGAACTTTTTCCCCGGAAAAAATTTAATTTGCGGGCCGGATATAATTTTCGTCGAAATGCTGAGTTGAGCCAAAAAGATCAGCGTTTTGGCAGTGGATTCAATTTTGGTTTCAGTCTAAATTTACGAAAATTTGAAATCAATTATGCTTACAGCAATTACAATTTTGCATCCGGGGCCAATTTTATGAGTATTACCTTACACCTAAATGAATTTTAGTGCATGAAAAAAAAGATTATTATCGCCATTGACGGTCATTCATCGACCGGAAAAAGTACACTTGCCAAACAAATAGCTAAAACATTAAATTATATTTATATCGATACAGGTGCCATGTACCGTGCCGTTACCTATTACGCCTTAAAGAATAATCTGATATCTGCAAATCATTTTGACAAGGATAAATTGATAAAAGATTTAGATAAAATAAAAATAGATTTCAAATTCAATCCGGATAAAGGTTTTGCCGAAGTATATTTAAACGGTAAAAATATAGAAACTGACATAAGAAAAATGATCGTTTCAAATTTTGTCAGTGACATTGCAGCAGTTCCTGAAGTACGTGAAAAGCTGGTAGCACAACAACGAGAAATAGGGCAACAAAAAGGCGTTGTCATGGATGGCCGGGACATAGGTTCCGTTGTTTTTCCTGATGCCGAACTCAAAATATTTATGACAGCCAAACCGGAAGTCCGTGCTGAAAGACGCTACAAGGAATTAAAAGAGAAAGGACAAAACGTCAGCAAACAAGACGTCTTAAATAACGTCATCAAACGGGACAAAATAGATTCTGAAAGAAGTACATCGCCATTAATTCAAACCACTGATGCTATCAGAATAGATAATAGCCATCTATCCCGTGAAGAACAATTTGAAATGGTCCTAAACTTGGCCAAACAAAAAATACAAGATCATTCTGAAAAATAACTCTCTATGCTTGACGTTTATTGATAAAATTACGTTAAGTTTTATGTATTTTTGTCCTCTATGAAACTTAAAAAATTTATCCGGTCAGTTGTCGAAATGCCCCCCGAAGCTTTAGAAGAAATGCGACAAGCCTTTAAAAAAGTAGTTTTACCCAAAGGTACGCAACTTCTAAGCCAAGGTCAAACCTGTAAAAAATTATATTTTATTGAAAAAGGATTGGCGCGTAGTTATTATTATAACGAAAAAGGTAAAGATGTTACGGTTTGGTTCTTTAGCGATAATAATATGATGGTAAGTGTCGAAAGTTTTTTTCAGCAAAAACCCAGTTTATATCAAATGGAACTGTTAGAAGACAGCACCTTACAAGCCATTACATATGAAGACCTGCAAAAATTATTTGAAAAATATCATAGTGTCGAAAGATTTGGACGGCTCTTGGCCATTGATTTATTGACAGATTTAGTGGAAAAATTAAATGCCATTCAATTTCAAACAGCGAAAGAACGCTATGCATTTCTGATTAAAAAATATCCTGACATTGCCTACCGAGCCCCCCTCGGTCATATCGCTTCGTATTTAGGCATTACACAAGAAACACTCAGCCGGATAAGAGCAGATATATAATTTTGATATAGGTCAAAAGATTTCCAATCATCCTGCACTAATTTTGCACGCAGTTATATGAAACATTAAAAATGTGCAAAATGAAGGATGAAAAAAAAATTATTATACTGCTTGTTTTCTTATTCAGTTTAGTTCAACCGGCTTTAGGTCAAAATTTTGATCCGGTTTTAAAACGGCTAATTCATAAAGCTGTTAAAAAAAACCATGATATAAAAATTAAATCATACCAAATTGAGCAAACCCGGCTTGACCGGCAAAAAGCCTATAAAACATTTTTGCCACAATTAAGTTTAAATGCTTCTTATACCCATTTAAATGATGCTATTGTATTAGATCCGCAATTGCAATTGCTCTTACATGGCACCGAAAAATTGTTGATCAAAGAACAATTAGGCATTCCATTCAATGCCGCTTTACCTCCCGGTATCCCAACCACCGACATTCCACCGGTCGTTAAACAAAATAACCTTAAAACATCGGCAGATTTGAATTGGATTATTTTCAGCGGATTAGAAGCCAGCTATGCTATTAAAGCAACCAAGCACAAAGAAAAAGCCCTGACATTTGCCCAAAAAATAGTCCAAAAAAATACGGTTAAAGAAATCATAGAAACATATGATCAATTAGCCTTGGTGGACGCTTCCGAAAATGTTTTAAACCAAATGGATGAACAGCTAAAGATACAGGAAAAGAAAGTCAAAATGGCTGTTAAAAATGGCTTGGCTATTCAACTGGACTTAAACCGGATAGCTTTAGCCAAACAAAATTTAAAAATTAAACGCAATGAAGTACAACGAAACAGAACCTTACTTCAAACCAAATTGGCACAATTAACGGGCGAAAAAATGTCGTTTATCAAACGACTTCATCCGGATTTAAAACCTATACTTTTACCGGTCAACCAACTTAACGGCTCAACAAAACCGGTAGAAATAAGTAGCTTGGAAGAAGCCGCTAAAGCCAAACAATATCAACAAAAAATGGCTTACAGCAAATATATACCTAAAATAGCTATAAAAGGCCACTATGAACTACGAGATAAAGATTTGTCTATGTTCGACCCAAAATGGTATATCGGTATTGGCGCCAAATGGCAAATTTTTGATGGATTAAAAGCTTACGATGATGCCCGTAAGACACAAGCAGAAGTGAAGATATATCAAGAAAAAATAGCAAATGCTAAAGAACTTCTGAATTTGGCCAGCCAAAATGCCGAACTTAACTATAAGATTGCGCTTAAACAAATTGAAATGCAAAAAAAAGCGGTTGATCTGGCTAAGCAAACCTACTTATTAGTCGAAAAACAATACCAAAACGGCTTGACCGATATAACAAAATTATTATCGGCATTGACCAATTGGCAAAAAGCAAAATTTAACTTACAAAAAACTTATTTACAACAACGAAAAGCTGCAGCAGAACTTTTATATCGGAAAGATTTGTTAACTCAATTATTAAATAAATAAAAAATGAATAGGAGCATTATGAAAAGAGCATTAAAATTAAGCTTTATCTTAATAATTTTAATAAATACAGCTTGTAATAACAACCACAAAATTACTGATTTGCGTGGTAAAGTAAAGCAAGAAACCATTTACCTGAGCAGTAAAGTGCCGGGACGTTTGGCACAAATTAAAATAAAAGAAGGACAAAAAGTACAAAAAGGCGATACACTCTTAGTATTGGACACGCCTGAAGTTGATGCCAAATATATGCAAGTGCAAGGGGCTGTACAAGCTGCCAAAGCGCAATTGCGTATGGCCTACAACGGAGCAACCCTTGAACAAGTTAAGCAAATTGACGGAAAACTTGAGGCTGCTCAAGCACAACTTGCCTATGCCAAAGCCTCATATCAACGTTTGCAAAATATGGCCAAAGATTCATTAATTCCGGCACAAAAACTTGATGAAGTAAAGATGAAATTAAATATTGCCAAAGCACAAGTTGCGGCAATTAAAGCTAAACAAAAAGAGGTACTGAAAGGAACAAGAAAAGAAGTGATAGAACAGGCTAAAGGACAACTTAAAAGAGCTTTGGGAAAATTAAAGGAAGTAGAAAGTGCTATGGCAGAAAAATATATCATTGCCCCGCAAGATATGCAAATAGAAACCATCAGCCTTGAAAAAGGTGAATTGGCCACACCCGGTTACAGTTTGGTTAGTGGATATTTGCCACACAAAACATACATTCGTTTGACTGTTCCTGAATCTAAAATTCATCAATTCAAAATCAATCAAACACTTGAATTAATAAATCCCTATACCCACAAAACCTTCAAAGGTCAAATTGTCGCAATTAAGCAATTACCAAGATATGCCGATATAACAGCACCATCCGAAGCCTACCAACTGACAGAATCGGTTTATGAAATAAAGATTATCCCCATAAATACAACAAATACGGATAGTTTATATCAAAATGCGAGCATCCTAGTAAAATAATGGATATGAAGACATTTGTTAAGTTATTAAAAAATGAATTTCGACGCATCTTTAAAAATGATGTCGTGATGGCCATTTTCTTTGGTGCCCCATTGGTTTACGGTCTTTTATTCGGCTACGTATATCAAAAAGCCAAGGTGACCAATATTCCCATTTTAGTTGTCGACGAAGATCAATCACCACTGTCAGATAAAATTATAGAGGCATTAAATGACAATGAAACTTTACAGATAGCACAGGTTTTTTTTGATAAAAATGGGGTTAAAAATAAGATGATTAAAAATGCTTATGCTGCTGTAATTGAAATTCCGAAAGATTTTGAACGAAACATTTTACAAAAGAGATATCCTGAAGTCAATGTAGAATTGGATATGAGTAACATTTTAATCGCCAATTTTGCCAGTAAAAATATCCAAAAAGTTTTGCAAACACTCAAAGCCGGCATAGAAATAGAAAGCTTAAAAAAACAAGGGATACCGGCCAAGCAAGCCCATCAAAGTTTTGAAACTTTTAAAACCAATTATCATAAGCTTTATAATCCAAATAGTAATTACGAATATTTTATGTTACCCGGTTTATTAGGGGCCATTATGCAACAGGTTATTTTCTTGGCAATGGCATTGGTGTTTGCCAGAGATTTTGAAGATGGTTACTTTAACCAACTTTTAAAAGTCAGTAAAAACCCTTTGTATCTAATCTTGTTAAAAGCAAGCCCATTTATTTTATTTTCTATTATAAATTGGGCTGTTTTAGGCGCCTTTTTAGCCTGGTTTAAAGTCGATTTAAATCTATACAATCTACCTATGTTGATATTGATAAGCTTATTGACCGGAGCAGCCATGCTTATTGGTATGCTGTTTTCAATATTAATCCCAAACCAATTAAAAGCAACCGAATTTTTGATGGTTATTTCGACTCCGGCTTTTATATTAAGTGGTTTTACCTGGCCGGTAATGGCAATGCCCCATTGGGTTCAGATTATTTCCGGATGGATTCCCTTAACGCCTTTCTTAAGTGCCAGCAAAAAAATAGCTTTTTATGGTGGCTCAATGCAACATATCAAACCTGAAATTAATCAATTATTATTGATAAGTCTGATCTCTTTTATCTTACTTATCATTAGTTTAAAATTAAAAATAACACAGCAATTGCGAAAAAAAATGGAAAAGTAGTTTTTTTCATAGTTAGTTAAGTTGAAAAACGGGCTGGTTAATTTCATGACCAGCCCGTTTGTTATAATTATAAATTAACCCTTCATTTTTTTACATTTTCTTATCAACTTTTCTTAAAATATCTGTTTCTTTTTTAAGTGTCCTTTCCAAAATTTCATTAGCTTTAGCCACTAACTCAGCCGCTTTTTCTTTATTTTTCAAACCAGCGGCATTAATTTTCACATTATAATAAGCCCCATAAACTCCAGTTCTGGCACCCATGGCACCCACAGCTGCATCTGAAATAGAAGCCGGCAAACCTGTTTCGGCCATAGCGTCCATAATTTCCATAGAATTAAATGCTGTTTCCATGACTTTCAAAGGAATTTCTGTGGCATATAAGGTCGCTTCTTCAATGGCTTTTGAACGCATTTTTTTTTCGTCATCTGTTTTTTTAGGCAAACGAAAAGCTGACATAATTTTGTTAAATGCCCGTGTATCTTCATCGACCAAATGCATAAGTTTTTCTTTATACTTTTGACCTTTTTCTGCCCAATCGGAATAATATTGCCATTTATCATCCCAACCGCGTTTGTGCGAAGACAAATTGGCTACCATTGTTCCTAAAGAGACCCCTAAAGCAGCCGTATAAGCAGCTATAGAACCACCACCCGGAGCCGGCGCTTCTGATGCTGTAAGGTCGGCAAAATCGGCTAAGCTCAGGTCTACTAATTTTGAGCCTTGATCTTTTTCTAAAAGATACTCAATAATTTTTTCTTCAGGTTTGAAGGGTTTCAAATCATCTGCTCCTAAAGATTTGATGGCTATCAAAATTTTTTCACGTTCTGAAATACCCAAAGATCTTTGTTGCTTGGTTAAAAAATAGTCTGCAGCATCTAATAAGACTTTCTTCGGTATTAATCCGATTATTTCAGAACCCGTTACACGTACACCACGTTTGTCAGCAGCCTTAACCGTTTCATCAAAAACCAAATGTACCGGTGCTGCTTTTATGTCGGTAATATTATAAGAGACTTGGGCAATACCATATTCTTCTATAAACCAACCGATCCCTTTTACGCCTTTGAATTTTCCGGGAATCCTTACAGGTTGACCATTTTCATCCAATATTTTTTTACCCGTTATGGGATTACCTTCTCTTTTTATCCGGCCTGCTTCACGAATATCAAAAGCAATAGCGTTAGCTCTCCTGGTAGAAGTAGTATTTAAGTTAATATTATATGCTACCAAAAAATCTCGTGCAGAAATAGCTATAGCCCCAGATTTAGCAACTGTCTCAGTCATTTCGTTGGGACCAAAATCGGGTTGCCATTCAGGATTTTTTAATTTTTCACTTAATCCTTCGTATTCACCTGCCCGTACATTGGCCAAATTTTTTCGTTTATCTTCCGTCGCGGCATTTTCATAAAAATAAACGGGGATGTGTAATTCTTTCCCGACTCTTTCCCCCAATTTACGGGCATATTCAGCTGTTTCTTCCATAGAAATATTGGCTATTGGTACCAAAGGACAAACATCGGTCGCACCAAAACGCGGGTGTTCACCTTTATGATGTCGCATGTCTATCAGTTCTTGCGCTTTTTTAATTAAGCGGAAAGCAGCTTCTACGACTTGATCCGGCTCGCCTACAAATGTAATAACCGTTCGGTTGGTGGCTTTCCCCGGATCAACATCTAATAATTTTACCCCTTCTACCGTCTCTACTTGACGGGCTATTTCATTTATTTTTTGCAAATCGCGTCCTTCACTAATATTTGGCACGCATTCTATTAATTTTTTTGGCATGATAGTATATTTTAAAGTCTAAAAATACATAAAATTAAACGTAAATAAAATGAAGTCGATAAGAAAAAAAGAAAGAAAAAAGCTAAAATAATTTTTTGAAATAAGCAAAAAGTCTTATATTTGCAACCGCAATTCGTTGCTGGACCCATAGCTCAGTTGGTTAGTAGCACCTGACTCATAATCAGGGGGTCGCTGGTTCGAGCCCAGCTGGGTCCACTTTTTTTTTAAAAAATTTTTAACACTTTAAAAAACTTTCCTATATTTGTCGTGTTAAAATAATGTTTTTATGAAATTTTCCTTAAGTATTTTATTGGCTTTAATTTCTACTATTGCTCTTGCCGGAAACAATATTCCGCCTACACCACGTAGAGGTCCTGCCCCACCACCGGGTTTACCCGTTGACAACCATATATTCATCCTTATTGGCATAGCTATTTTCCTATTAATTTTCTTAAGTAAAAAATTCGATAAGCATAAAATTAAAAAATCGACCTTTTAAGATCGATTTTTTAATTTTATTTGTTCAATTAGCCTCTGCGTTGATAAATCATGCGCAGATTTTTTATTATCATTTATTAAATCTTGCAATACTTGCTTGGCTAATTTTTTTCCTAATTCGACGCCAAATTGGTCAAAAGCATTAATTTGCCACAGCCAAGCTTCCACAAATGTTTTATGTTCAAAATAAGCTATTAAACTTCCCAAAATTTGAGGTGTAATTTTATCCATCAAAATGATAGATGAAGGTCTATTCCCCTCAAAATTCTTATAAAGCACTTCATTTTTTTCGCCTTTCATCAAAGCTTCAGATTGGGCAAGCATATTAGCCAAAAGGATAAGATGGTGTTCAGGAAAATGGGTCGTGCTATTTTCTTTTTCGGCTATAAAAGTAACCGGCACTTTTTTAGTCCCTTGATGTAAGAGTTGAAAAAATGAGTGCTGCGCATTAGTGCCGATATTTCCCCAAATAATATTACCGGTTTGCCAAGAAACTTTTTCATTGTTTAAACTCACTGATTTACCATTGCTTTCCATAATTAACTGCTGCAAGAAGTCGGGAAAGTACTTAAGTTTATCAGCATAAGGTAAGTATGCCTCCGTCTCATAACCGAAAAAATTGTTATACAACATAGATATAAAAGCACCTAATGCCGGAATGTTGTCTTTTAAAGGCGTATTTTTGAAATGCAAATCCATTAGATAAGCGCCTTTTTTTAAATCTTCATAATGCTGATAGCCGACGCTCAAAGCAATTGAAATACCAGCCGGACTCCATAACGAATAACGTCCGCCTACCCAATCCCACATAGGGAAAATATTATTGGGATGTATACCAAATTCCAGGGCTTTCTGAACCCGCGTACTAACTGTGGCAAAATGCTGAGCGATACTATTTTTTCCAAATTTTTCGATATATATTTGTTGAATAGCTTGAGCATTGGTTAAAGTTTCTTGGGTAGTAAAGGATTTGGATACCACCAAAAATAAGGTAGTTTCTAAATCAATATCTTTCAAAAGTTTATCCAATTCAAATGGATCTATATTTGAAATAAAGTATGAATTAAGGGAGGCACGAAAGTCATCTAAAGCTTTTACCACCATTTTCGGTCCTAAATCTGATCCTCCTATACCAATATTTACAATGTTTTTTATGGGTTTTCCCGTGACACCTTGCCATTGGCCCGATAAAACAGCATTTACAAATTTTTCAATTTTCTTATCCGTTTCTTTAATTAAAGGGATAATATTTTGCCCTGAGACCAAAACCGGTGTATCATTTTGTTGTCGTAGGGCGGTATGTAACACAGCTCTTTTCTCGGTTTTGTTTATCATTTCACCGGCAAACATAGAATTTATAGCATTCTTTAAATTCATGTCATTTGCCAAACTTATAAATTGGTTATGTAAATATTCGTCAAAAAAATGTTTTGAAAAATCGAAGTAAATATGATGAAACTTTTTGGCAAAACGATCCAAATGAGCCGGTGTAATCAGTGAAGAAAGTTGCTTCTCCTTCAGTTTTTGAGCATGTTGATCAATCTTTTTCCATGCGTCTAATTTGGTTGGAATCATTTTAAATAAGTTTAAATACGTTCTATTTTAGCCCCTAACTTATTGAGTTTTTCATCTATGGCTTCATATCCCCTGTCAATTTGTTCAATATTATGAATAATACTTTTTCCATTGGCAGCCAATGCCGCAATAAGTAATGAAACACCGGCGCGAATATCAGGAGATGTCATGGTGGTTGCCCTTAATGGATATTTATGATTTAAACCTATGACCGTAGCTCTGTGCGGATCGTTTAGAATGATTTGTGCGCCCATATCAATTAATTTGTCAACAAAAAATAAACGGCTTTCAAACATTTTTTGGTGGATTAAAACCACCCCTTCCGCTTGAATAGCTGTGACTAAAACTATACTTAATAAATCGGGTGTAAAACCTGGCCATGGTGCATCTGCTACGGTTAATATAGAACCATCCATAAATGTTTGAATGCTGTAATGTTCTTGTGCGGGAATATGGATATCATCACCCCGGTGCTCTAATTGAATACCCAATTTTTGGAAAACCCTCGGAATTTGACCCAAATTTTCCCAACTGACATTTTTAATGGTCAAATCAGATTTGGTTATGGCAGCCATACCAATCCAACTACCAATTTCTATCATATCAGGCAAAACGCGGTGAGTGGTGCCATGCAGTTTTTTGACTCCATCAATACGCAATAAATTTGAACCAATACCGGAAATTTTTGCTCCCATTTTATTGAGCATTTTGCTGAGTTGTTGGATATAAGGTTCACAAGCTGCATTATATATTGTGGTTGTACCTTCAGCTAATACTGCTGCTAATATTATATTAGCGGTGCCTGTTACGGAGGCTTCATCCAATAATAAATCGGCGCCCTTCAATTTATCAGCTGTTAATTTAAAAAAATGTTTATCAGCATCAATGTCCAATTTTGCCCCTAATTTGAGAAAACCTTCAAAATGGGTATCTAAACGTCTTCTTCCAATTTTATCACCGCCCGGCTTGGTCATAAAAGCTTTACCGTACCGCGCCAATAGTGGGCCCATAATCATGATAGAGCCTCTTAAACCTCCTCCTTTGGTTTTAAATTCTTCAGATTGTAAATATGCCAGATTTAAATCATCTGCCTGAAAAGTGTAAGTTCCTTTGTCTTTCTTTTTAATTTTAACCCCCAGATTGCGTAAAATATCAATTAATTTATTAACGTCAATAATATCAGGAATATTAGCTATTTCGACTTCTTGATCGGTCAACAATACCGCACTAATAACCTGTAATGCTTCATTTTTAGCGCCTTGCGGATAAATTTCACCTTTTAAAGGATGTCCACCTTCAATGATAAATGTGCCCATCAATTACGTTTTTTACGATAATTTTGTTTTTTATAATGGTTATTAGTTTTACGTTTTTTTACCAATAAATTGGACTCCCGTAATTCGTTTTCATCAGCTTTCAAATCTATTTTACCATCCGACAAAATACGTAAATGCTCAAATATAACCGCATCGCTAACTGTATCTTTATTCCAGGTCAGATAATTTTTTTTCATGTGATTGGCTATTGTTTGAATTAAACGCTCTTTTAATTCACCCTCTTCCCATTTTACTGCTTCATCAATCATTTTTTTAATAATATGGCCATAAAACCTGAATTTGTAACCTTTTTTAGGGTAGGGTAATTTTTCGGGCTTAGCTTTTAATTTTTCTGGGCTTGGTTTCGGGAAAGGAGAATCCACATCCAAATCAAATCCGGCCATAATAAATAAATGATCCCAAAGTTTGTGCTGAAAATCGGGCACGTCACGCAAATGCGGATTATGTTTGCCTAATAACTTTATAATAGCCAAAGCATTTTTGTTACGCTTATCCCGGTCTTCAATGGTTTTTAAGTAAGCAACCATTTCATGAATATAACGACCATATTCCGGAATTACTAAAGGATCACGGTCAGTGTTATAAACATATTTTTTATTGTTCTCAGTCATATATAAAATTTTATAAGGCCACTAAACCCTCAATATCTTCCATAGATTTATAACGGTTTATGACAGATTCCGGATTTTTTTCTTCTTCAACAATGGTAACACTGACGTATTTACCATTTTTAGAAAAATTTGTTTTTAATTCCTCAGGACGTTTTCCAAAACGCTCAGCTGCTTTTTGAATATTTTCTTCCTTGTTAGGCATAATAAATTTATACATATATTTGGCCGGCCATTCACTATTTTTTTCTAATTCTTCTTTAAGCCGGTCATAAAAAGCTATTTTTTTTTCATCGCTGTTTTCTTGAGGTTTTTGTTCTTTGTTTTCCATAATCAAAATTATACTTAATAAGGACAAATATACAAATATTATCTGGGTTAAACCTAAAGATGAGGGTCAATACGGCTTATCCCGATTAAGAAGTTGGGTTATTAACTTCCTAAACGATTTATAGTCCAACTGTAATCCTTATGTAATTTGTATCTAATTCTGTCATGTAGCCTGTTAGGACGGCCTTGCCAAAATTCAATTTCAACAGGTTTCACAATATATCCGCCCCAATGGGGTGGGCGGGGTATAGTTTCACCTTCAAATTTACGTTCAAAAAAGTGAAAACGGTTTTCCAAAAATACTTTATCCGGTATAACCTGGCTTTGCGGCGAGGCCCAAGCACCAATCTGACTGCCACGGGGACGCATCTCAAAATAACCATCTGATAAATTTTCCGGTAACTTTTCGGCCTTTCCTTTTATAATTACTTGACGTTCTAATTTGGGCCAAAAAAACGCCAGAGAAACATGAGGATTTACCTCTAGAGACCGGCCTTTTTCACTATCATAATTGGTATAAAAGACAAAACCTTCCCAAGTAAACTTCTTAAGTAATACGACACGGATACGAGGAAAACCATCTAAACCAAAAGTTGCTAAACTCATAGCATTAACTTCAATACAATCTTCATTAGCTTGAGCTTCATAAAACCAATCCCGGAACATTTCCATAGGATTTTCGGGAATATTTTTTTCATCTAAATTCCCTTTTTTATAATTGCGCCTATAATTACTTAAATCTTCTTGCATGACATGAATGACTTTGAAGACAAAGGTATAAATTTTATGACAAGCAACAATTGATCTATTTTAATTGATTTAATAAATATTTTTTTTACATTTGAAGAAAACACAATTTATGCTATCTAATGCATCCAAATATGCTATACGGTCCATCTTATTTTTAGCGGATAAGAGTTCAAAAGATAAAAAATTTGGCGCGAAAGAAATAGCCCATGAGTTGGAAATTCCCTTGTCCTTTGTAGCCAAAATATTACAAAAAATGGCCAAAGCAGGCGTCATAAGTTCTTCAAAAGGGCCCGGTGGTGGCTTTTATACCTCACCGGAAAATTTAAACAATAATATTCTAAAAATTTTAAGTTTAACAGAGCAAACAGACATTTTTGAAGGCTGTTTTTTGGGTTTGCCCCGTTGCAGTGATGAAAATCCTTGCCCCATACATCATATTGTTGCCCCTTTTAAAGAGACTTTATACACCAAATTTCAAAATCAAAGTTTAAGGGATTTTGCCATTGAAATCAAACAAAACGGTTCTTATTTGTCCTTAAAAGGCATAGATGTAAAAACAGATAATTTATTTAAATAATATTACCAACTGCCACTGGCACCACCACCGCCAAAGCCACCGCCACCAAAGCCACCACTAAAACCGCCGCCGCCCCAAGAGCTGCCACTGCCGCCACCCCAAGAACTACGTCCACCGCTAGAGAAAATAATAGGCCCCCCCCCCGAACGCCAACCACCGGAATTATGACCACCCGACCTGCGTGAGAGAAGCATAAATAATATAAAAATAAATAAAATGATCAACCATACCGGCACCTTATCATCATCCGGTTTTAAATCATTTTTGTAAGCGCCATTTAGAATTTTTATAATATCATCTACCGCTTTATTTAATCCTTGATAAAATTGTCCTTGCCGGAAATAAGGAATCATATCCCGTGAAATGACCCGCTTAGACAAGGCATCGGTCAGCCGGTCTTCTACGCCATAACCGGTCCTAATACTTATTTTATGATCATCTTTTGAGACTAATATTAATAAACCATTATCTTTGCCTTTTTGCCCTATCCCCCATTTATGTGCCCATTCCGTCCCATACAAATTAATATCATCATTAACTTTATTAATGGTGGCTATAACAATTTGTGTAGAAGTAGAATCATAGTATTTACTAAGCTTTTGTTCCAGCATCCGTCTTTCTTCCGGTGATAAAAGTTTGGCATAGTCATACACTGAATGAGATTTTTGTACAGACAAAGAAGGCTTGGACGGTAAACCATCAGCTTCAATTTTTAAGGGAGGAACCTCACTTGCGAACTTACTTTGTGCCAAAAAATCAAGGGGCAAAAAAAGAAGCAAAAAACTAAATAAAAAGCTATAATAAATTTTCAAAGTCATTAATTTTTAGATATTTCATCGGGTAATTCGTTAATATCATCGGTTTGATACGGAAAATATTTTTTTAATTTTTGACCGACTAATAATATGCCTTGAGCCAAACCTTCTGCATATTGGCCTTTTTTAAAATATTTTAAAACTGTTTGGTTAACATCTTGCCAAAAGTTGTCTGGCACAACTGCATTAATCCCTTGATCAGCAACAATAATCAAAGTACGATGATTGACATCAACATAAAACAACACACCATTAGAAGCTTTTGTGTTGGTCATACCTATTTGCTTAAAAACCTCCCATACATATGGTATAGAAGGTTTCTCAGTTTTTTTAGATTCTAAATGGACACGAATTTCGCCAGAGGTATTTTTTTCTGCTTCCTTAATAGCAGAAACAAGCTTCTTTTCTTGCACAGGTGATAAAAACTCTTCGGCTGTCATTTAAAATTGAACTTTTGGGGCTTTTTCGGCGCCTTTATCACTTTGGAAACGGGCCATAGGTTTAAAACCAAACATACCGGCCAGGATATTTCCGGGAAATTTACGAATGTAAATATTATATTTATTGACGGCATCATTATAACGATCCCGTTCTACTTTAATCCGGTTTTCAGTCCCCTCTAATTGACTTTGAAGTTCACTAAAATGTTGATCGGCTTTTAATTCGGGGTATTTTTCTACTGTTACCAACAGACGGCTTAATGCCCCACTTAAACCCTGTTGTGCTTGTTGAAACTTGGCCAATTGTTCCGGTGTTATATTCGCCGGGTCTATTCTGGTTTGCGTTGCAGCCGCTCTTGCTTTTACGACAGCTTCTAAGGTTCCTTTTTCATGAGCTGCATAACCTTTTACGGTATTGACCAAATTTGGGATTAAATCGGCCCGTCTTTGATAGGCACTTTCAACCTTTGACCAGGCGGTTTTGGCATTTTCTTGATAAACAATACCAGTATTATAAAATCCGGCAAAAAAACGGTACAAAATAAAGGCAACCAATAAAAGGCCACCTAACACTACTAAAATTTTCTTCATAATAAAAAGTTTAATTTTGGTAAAAATAAGAAAAAATTATAAGTTTTCTTTAATTTTTTCCAATTCTGCTTTAATATGATTTAACCGGTCGATAACGGACAAATTTTTGTTAATTTTCTGACGTGAGGTTCTTATTTTCTTTTTGGCTCCTTCCAGGGTAAAACCTTTTTCTTTGACCAAATGAAAAATTAATCGAAACTGTTCCAAATCTTTTTTGGTGTATAAACGTTCGCCTTTGGCATTTTTTTTAGGCTTTAGAACAAAACCGAACTCTTTTTCCCAATAACGGATTAAGGAGGCATTAACTGCAAAATATTTGGCAATTTCGCCGGTGCGGTAATATAATTTATCCGGTAAATCCATTAATCCAAGGACTGATTTTCTTCTTTTGCCATTTTACGTAAACGGACATACATTTCCGGGGTCAAATCATTGTAATAATAATTGATAGGATTAACTTTTTTACCATTAACATGGACTTCATAATGACAATGCGGACCGGCAGACAATCCTGTATTGCCCACAAAACCTATTATTTGACCGCGTTTTACTTTTTGACCTTTTTTTACTGCAACTTTGCTCATGTGGCCATATAGGGTTTCGTAACCGAAGCCATGGTCAATTACGACATGATTGCCAAACCCATTGGCTTTCCAACCGGCATGTTTTACAATACCATCGGCTGTGGCATAAATAGGTGTGCCGGTTTTGGCCGAGAAATCCATACCCCAGTGCATTCTTCGCGTTTTCAAAATAGGGTGTATCCGCATGCCATAACCGGAAGCCATTCTTTTCAAATCTTTGTTTTGTACCGGTTGAATAGCCGGCAAATGCGCCAGCATTTTTTCTTTATTTTTGGCCAATTTTACAACTTCGTCAAAAGATTTGGACTGAACAACCAATTGTTTTTCAATTTTTTCCGCTTCTTCCATTGATTTTTTTATCAAATCAGCATCGGGATAACCTTCCAAATTTTTGTATAAATCCACGCCACCATAACCGCCTTCCCTGACATCGTCAGAAATAGGCTCAGCCTCAAAAATAGTCCGGTAAATATTGTTATCTCTTTGCTTAATATCATTCAAAACCAATTGAATTTTCTTGAATTTTTTATCTAAAAGTGTATAATTTAATTTCAAATTTTCATTTTCACGCATCAAATTCTTCTCGCGTGGTGTTAAAAAGTATTCATTAGATGATGAGAGTAAGATCAAGATTGTACCAACTCCCACAATTATTCCGGCTAAGAAAATTGTCAGCCATTTTTTTGAAGATGTTTCAACTTGTTTATATGAAAGTGATTCAGGATCGTAAATAAATTTCCGTTTAGACATATTTTGTTTTATTTTTGTTGCCCTATAATGTAAGCTTATTATAAATACTTTCACATTATATAATGTGCAAATTTAAAAAAAATATTCAGATGAAAATGTTAAATTCAAAGCAGATACGCCAAAGTTTTTTAGATTTCTTTGCTTCCAAAGGTCATAAAATAGTGCCTTCGGCGCCTATTGTGTTAAAAAATGATCCTACATTGATGTTTACCAATGCCGGCATGAATCAATTTAAGGAATATTTTCTCGGTTATAAAAAACCACCTTATAAACGGGTGGCGGATACGCAAAAATGCCTTCGTGTTTCCGGTAAACATAACGACTTGGAAGAAGTAGGTTTGGATACTTATCATCATACGATGTTTGAAATGCTGGGGAACTGGAGTTTTGGCGATTATTTTAAAAAAGAAGCAATCGCATGGGCGTGGGAACTGCTGACAGAAGTTTATAAGATTAATCCTGAAAACTTGTATGTAACTGTTTTTGAAGGAGCTGAAAAAGAAGGACTTGAAAAAGATGATGAAGCCTACGAGCTTTGGAAAGAACATATTGCGGAAGAACGTATTTTGCTGGGAAATAAAAAAGATAATTTTTGGGAAATGGGAGCCAGTGGACCCTGTGGCCCATCCTCAGAAATACATGTTGATTTAAGAAGTGACGAAGAAAAAAGAAAAATTCCGGGAAAAGATTTGGTAAATAAAGATCATCCGGAGGTTATTGAAATCTGGAATTTAGTTTTTATCGAATTCAACCGTAAAGCCGATGGTAGTCTCGAAAAATTGCCTGAAAGACATATCGATACCGGTATGGGATTTGAACGCTTGGCCATGGTTTTGCAAGGAAAAAAATCAAATTATGACACCGATATTTTCATGCCACTTATAAAACAAATTGAAAATATATCGGGCAAAGAATATGGCAAGAACAAAACAACAGACATTGCCATGCGTGTCATTGCCGATCATATCAGAGCCGTTGCTTTTTCAATAGCTGATGGACAACTGCCTTCTAATACCGGTGCCGGATATGTTATCCGTCGCATATTGCGAAGAGCTGTCAGATATGGATTTACTTTTCTCGATCTTAAGGAACCATTCTTATACCAATTGGTTCCGACATTGGTTGAAATTATGGGTGAAGCTTTCCCTGAAATTAAAAAACAGCAAAATCTGATTACCAACGTCATTCGCGAAGAAGAACAATCCTTTTTAAGAACCTTGGAACAAGGTCTGGTCTTGCTAAATAAAATCATTGAAACAACAGACGGCAATAAAATACCAGGGGCCAAAGTTTTCGAATTGTATGATACTTTTGGCTTCCCGAAAGATTTAACTGCATTAATTTTAAGAGAAAAAGGACTGACTTTTGATGAAGATGAATTTATGGCCGAAATGAAGAAGCAAAAGCAACGTTCCAAATCGGCAGCAAGTCTGTCAACAGATGATTGGGTCGTGATAAATGAGGATAAAGATGAGGCATTTGTCGGTTATGATCAATTAGAAAGTCCGGTTAAAATTGTAAAATACCGTAAGGTTAAATCCAAAAAAGAAGGTGATCATTATCAATTGGTTTTTGATGTCACGCCTTTTTATCCAGAAAGCGGCGGACAAGTTGGCGACAATGGTTATATTGAAGATTCTAAAGGAAACAAAACAGAAATATTAGATACAAAAAAAGAAAATAATCTTATAGTACACATTGCCAAAAAATTACCGGAAAATCCGTCAGATAATTTCACCGCCCATGTCGATAAAGAAAATCGCGCTAAAACAGCGGCTAACCATTCAGCCACACATTTATTACATGAAGCCTTACGTGAAGTATTAGGCACGCATGTCGAGCAAAAAGGTTCGTTGGTCGCACCAACACATTTAAGGTTTGACTTTTCGCATTATAGTAAACTGACTGATGATGAAATAAAAAAAGTAGAAAATTTAGTCAACAAACGCATAGCCGAAAAACATCATTTGGTAGAAAAGAGAAATATCCCTATCTCCGAAGCACTTAAAGAAGGTGCTATGGCTTTATTTGGTGAAAAATATGGCGATAAAGTCCGTTTAATCAAATTTGGCGAGCATGCTGAATTATGTGGTGGAACGCATGTTCAAAATACGGCAGATATTTGGCAATTTAAAATTTTGAACGAAAGCGCTATTGCAGCAGGAGTGCGACGAATAGAAGCCATCACCGGGGAAGCAGTTAAGGATTATTACAAACAACAAGATGAACAGTTGACTGCCATTAAAAAGATGTTAAAACATCCGACTGATTTGCAACAAACCATTGCCAATTTGCAAGCGGATAATCATAGCTTAAAAAAAGAAATTGAACAGTTAAAAAAAGAGAAAGCACAACACTTAAAAGACCAACTAAAAAATGAATTTGTAACTATTGGCGATGTCAAATTTTTAGCTAAAAAATTGCGTTTAGACAATGCAACTATTAAAGATCTGCTCTTTTCCTTGGGTAAAAATCAGCAAGATATCATAGCTATTATAGGATCGGAAGACAAAGATAAGGCAATTTTAAGCTTATATATTTCTAAAGAATTAGCAGAGAAATATAAGCTTAATGCCGGACAAATTATCAGAGAAATAGCTACTGAAATTAATGGTGGCGGTGGTGGTCAGGCTTTTTTTGCCACTGCCGGTGGTAAAAATATAGCCGGTATAAATAATGCCTTACAAAAAGCTAAAACCATCATTACGAAACAAATTTTAGACTAATATCAGCCTGCTCAATGCAGGCTTTTTTTTAAATTAAAGAGTTTATGAACTTAATTATAGCCAGTACTTCTACTGTTTTTGGAGACACTTATTTGAATTACTTATCTGAAACACTTAAGGAGCATTTTGAAGAGGTAAATGAGTTAGTCTTTATTCCATACGCACGGCCAAATGGTGTGAGCTATGTTGCTTATACGCAAATTGCCCAGGCATTTTTTAAGAGATTTAATATAAAAGTACGCGGTATTCACACTTTTGACGAACCTAGAAAAGCCATAGCTCAAGCCCAAGGTATTTTTACCGGAGGAGGAAATACTTTTGTTTTGGTTAAAACTTTATACGAACAAAATTTGCTCAAGGTTTTAAGACAAAAAATATTAGCAGGAATTCCCTACTTAGGCACCAGCGCCGGTAGTAACATCACCGGACAGAACATGAAAACGACCAATGATATGCCTATAGTTGGAGTTCCTTCTTATCAAACTTTGGGTATTTTCCCATTTAACATTAATCCGCATTATTTAGATACAGCTCCGGAACTATTGAAGCATATGGGCGAAACAAGGGATGTCCGCCTAAAAGAGTATTTACATTTTAACAAAATACCCGTTGTAGCTTTGCGTGAAGGAAGTTATATCCAAGCAAATCAACATCAATGGCTATTAAAAGGGTCTAAATCTGCACGAATTTATTTTTCTTTGTCAGACATAAGAGAAATTGACAGCAATACCGATTTAAAGCCCTTATTTAAAAGCTGAAAATTCATTAACAAAATGATAAAACAAACTACTTATCTTTTTATCCTTAACTTACAAGTTTGAACTATCAAAAATCAGCGGTAACAAATCATGTAAAGAGTCTGACTTATATATTTTTCCAATTTCGCCCATAAAATAAATTTCGATCGGACTTTCTTGCTTTATCTCGTATTCTGCAATAGCCTGCCGGCATGCGCCACAAGGAGGAATCGGTTGTTCCAAACGATGATTCTCGGACCGAGCCGTTATGGCCATTTTCAATATTTTTTTATCGGGATATTGGGCACCTGCCGACCAAATAGCGACTCGCTCGGCACACATACCGGAAGGATAAGCAGCATTTTCTTGATTATTACCTGTAACTACAATACTATTTTCTAACAATAAGGCAGCACCTACTTTAAAATGAGAATATGGGGCATAAGCCATCTCTCTGATTGCTACTGCTTGTGCCATTAAATCTTGTACATCAATGGGCAACTCGTCTATATTTTGGTATACACTTATTTCAGAAAATATCTTTATTTTTTCCACAAATTATTTTTTTTAGATAAGCCACTAAAGGGCATTAAAATATATTATTCAGTTTATTCTTCAGCCTTTTTTCCACCTTTTGCAAAATCACCAATATTAAAGGTTAATGAAAAACGCATGGTGTTATCTAAAGGAGAACGTAGCGTGCCAACAGAAAACAAATAAGACAAATCAAGCATTAAATAATTATATTTAAAACCGGCTCCAATAGTAAAATACTTACGACGTCCTTTGATATCACTTTCATGAAAATAGCCGGAACGCAAAGAAAAGGAATCTAAGTAAGTGTATTCTACCCCTGCTGACCATTGAAATTCTTTCAGTTCTTCACTAAACCCACCCGGCGCATCAGTAAAAGATTGAAAAATACCGGTCATCCAGTTAACATTGTCATCTTTTCCTGCTACTATATTACCATTGGCATCTCTAATTGGGGGCGTTGGCACTAATAACTTATTGGTTTCAAGTGTCAATCCCACGGTATTATATTGATCCATTATAAAATCAAAACCGGCACCTAATTTTAAATTTGTGGGCAAGAAATCGCCCTCATCACTCCGGTAATATTTCATTTTAGGACCCAAATTTTGAATATTGAAACCTAATCTGTATCTTCCTTGAAAATCTTTAAAATCAATTTCATCCGAAACATAATATCCATTGATATCGACTGCAAAACTTTTGGCTGCAGTAGCATCATTATTACCGGTTCCTAATTTTAAATCGGAAAAAATAAAACGCATAGCAACGCCCATCGAATAATTTTTAGAAAGTTTTAAGGCATAAGACCCATCAATATAAAATTCATTAGGCGAGACGGTACCTGTATAATTTCCGGATATATCGGTCAAATCAATATCGCCCAAACCAAAGTATTTAATACTTACGCCAAAAGCACTACGGTCATTTAGCTTGTTATAATAGGTTCCATTTATTATTTTAATATCATTAACCAATTGACTTAAATAGGGTGTATAACTAAAACCAAAGCCCATTTTTTCTTGAATACGGACGTATTTGGCAGGATTCCAAAATTGAGAAAAAGCATCAGGTGTCGTAGCTACACCCATATCGCCCATTCCGGATGCTCGTGCATCGCTGGAAACCAAAATAAATGGAACGGCGGTGGTAATAACCCGGGAATCGGTTTGTGCCCAAAAATGGGTCGTTATAAGCAAAGCTAAAAGACTGAAAGATAAATTTTTCATACACTATTTTTTTGAAGGATTACAAATTTACAATAAATAAGTTATAAGATAACTAATTTTTCTATTTTTTGCGCGGTTTTTCCCGCTTCTGTTCTAACACTTAATTTATATATATATACCCCTTTGGCTAACTTGTTACCATAATCATCACGGCCATCCCAATGAATACTTCTTTCGTTAAAACCTTCCGTATAAATAGTTTCTCTGTGTTGCCATACGAGTTTTCCACTGATGGTAAATACTTGAAGCAAAACCTCTAAATTCTCAAAAGGGTGATTATGATTAAACCAAAATTCGGTATAGTTAACAAAAGGATTAGGATAATTCAACACATGATCTAATTTTAAATCTTTTTCTTCAACTACTTGAAAATCGAGATTAGCTGTGCTTGAATTATTATAAACATCCCAGGCTTTTATATGTAAAGTATGCCAGCCGGGACTTAAATTATACAAACGATATTTGACAGTGCCACGTTTATAGGTATTATTTTCCGTTTCATAAAAATCGTTTAAAATAAAAACCTCTGTCTGATTATCATCCAAATAAGCCGTTATATCATGACCAATGCCGCCGGTCGTATTTATACCGTGTTCGTCAGACAAATCAAGCAAAAGATAAGGGTTGGGGTTTGTGATTCCGCCCGAGACAAAGTCTCGATCGTTCAAATAGGCTTTTATTTCAGGTGGTGTTTTATCTTCTTCGGCATTTTCATCTACGCCACCAACTATGATATTTTCGTCATAACCAATTTTTTCAGTAACGTCATTAACCGCATAAAAACTTAAACGTCCCTTTCCATATGTCAAATTAATATCTTTGGGAACTATAAATTCAAAACTAAATTTACCATTGACTATATCAGCTTTTCCTTGAAATAATTTTGCGCCAAGTTTTTTAAAATTCATCCTAAACCCATTACCATCATTATCTAAAGTGTGCGTTTCAATATATTTATCAAACACTATCGGATTTATCGTTCCATTATATTGAGGTAACAATTGACCATTGACATCTTGAATTTCTCCTTTAATGATAATATGTTTTAATGCCTTAAGGGTATCAGTTGGTTTATTATTGACGGAAGTCAATACAATTTTAGGATTGGCAAAACCTAATTCAAAACCGGGATCGCCTAAGAAAGCAATATTGTATTTGCCTGTGCCGGCATTGGTGTAAGTTTTAGCCATCCGCAAGGCTTCTGCCGGATTTTTAATAATATGCCCTTGCATAGAAGGTTCCAGACCAAACAATGCATCATAAAAATCTGTATTCATACTTTTAGCATTGGAAGTCCATATTTCGCGAATAGTAGAAACCATTTCCAATACACCGCCATCCTTTTTCCATATCATATGTTCAGCAGCTGTTTCTTTGACCGGATTGTCAAAGCGGGCAAATTCACAGGTCATCGTCGTCATCAGGGGCAACCGGTCAAAATTGTGTAATTTAGACACATCTTCCATGGTCAGCATCCGTTCGTGACTTAAGGCAACTTCATTTCCATGACCGATATATCCCAATATCAAAGTACCTTTTTCTAATTGATTAAACAGGTCTCTTTTAGCATCGGGATAACGGGCGCCGCCGGGCGTATTAATTTGCTGATATGCATCTTGATAAATTTTAGACAAATTAAATTGCGGATGAAGTTGACTGATTTTTTTTGCAATTGCTTCTGTGTTCTTTTCAAAGGCTATATCAAATGGATGACCCGGATCTGCATCGTCAGCCCAAAGTGTTATATAAGAACGCCAATTTTCTTTCGCATTAATAGAAAGATAATGCTTATATTTTTGATATAAAGTTTGTGCTTCGTCTGTATTTCTGACTAACAAACGTCCGACGGCAATATCGGGTTTTTCGTAACTATTGGCCAACAAACCTTCATTGTCATCCATCATGACAAAAAAGTCATCACTACCCACGGAATTCACCAGATTAAAAGCGTCCAAACTTTCAAAAATAGGTACAATATTGCTATTTATGCCATGACTTAGAATATTTTCGGATATTACATTTTTAAAATCATTGGTAGCATCACCAAACAACATGACATATTTTATTTTTTTAGCCGGTGAACTTGCGTTTTTATAGACATATTTTATAAAATTTCTAATGGCTGCAATATCCTGTTGTCCATTACCAAATTCATTATATATTTTTGACAAATCGGCTACAAAAACATTAAGCCCGTTTTGCCGGTGCATCTCAGCAAATTGTTCAGCTTTGGCATGTAAAAATGCCGGGGTAACAATCAAATAATCCACATCTTTAAATTGTCCTGTATGATAAAAAACTTCCCGATGTAAATTTTGGTTACTGAGCTTTGTATTGTCGGTTTTTGAAGGCGAATAGTAATCATCGGGATTAATGGCGATAAAACGTGGCTTGTTTTCTTGTAAAAAATTGAGATTAAAATTAGCCTGGTCATTGCGTACATAAGTTGGGTTAAAACGATCGGTAACCTCCCAAATTTGTTTTATTTTACCGGCTTGGCTAAACGAATAAACGCCAATTCCCTGACGTCCATCCGCCCCTGGATTATAAAACTTAAATTGCTTACCAATATCAGTAAGCCGACAAAAAGCAGAAACATTAATATACTCCATATACAATTTGGCATCAAAGAAATTATTATTGTGATAAATAACTTGCACTGAAACCGGGTCGCCGGCAATAACTTTTTGATCAGCAATAAGCTTATCTGCCCCTACGGCATAAGTTGTTAAATAAAAGTTTGCTTGACCGGCCGGTTGTCCGTTAATTAACGCAGACATATTGGTACCACTTTTATTGGTAGCGGCTTTAATTTCGTAATAAACAGGCTTATTCGCTTCTCTTTGTGAAAACTGAAAGCTAAAAGTTTTTTGGTTTTCAGTTGTCCCAAAAGGTTCGTCAAATATTTTGCGCCCCATATAAGTAAAAATTGTTTTGTCTTTTTCATAAAATTTCCGGGCTAAATAATCATCATAAATATTAGATGGCACACCGGTGGGCGCTTGATATGGCTGCATCCGCTTGCCCGGTTGGTCATCTATTTCAATGAAATAATTAGTTTCATTGGTATAAATATTCAAATTTGAATCATACTCATTTGACCATTCCTTATCGCTTTGGGCATAAAATAAAATATAATCTCCTGCGTCAAAACGACCGTCAGATTCTCCAATTACTTGAATGGACACCTCTGAGATATCATCCGGATAAGGCAAGCTGTTAGCCAGCGGCATAACTTTTCCACCATTGCCAAATATTTTAAGGTTACGCGGATCAAATTGCGAGAGATTGATGCCCAGAGATTTTAAAAACTCAGCACCAATTTTATAAACGCCTGTTTTGTCTATTTTAAATCGATACCAGTCACCATTTGCCAAATGGCTATCATAAATAGATGAATTTAAATTTTTTCTTACTGATATTAATTGTGCAGGACGGTAAGATATATCAAAGGATTTTAGACGGTAAAATTGACCGTTTTTCTCAATTAAAGTATTTATTTCTAAATTGGCTAATAATTGGTCTCTGGCAAAACTATTATGCAAAACCGGTTTAAATTTATGGGGCAAAGCTTTAAAATTAAGCGATTGAACCCAAGTATTGGGAAGTGATTCAACTTGAATACTTTTAATTTGCACTTGTGCTGAATCAATAGGTGCTGACAAGGGCCAAACACTTGCAAAATATAAGTTGTCAGGACGATATTGGAAATTTTTAGATTGAAAAAAAACAATTTTATCCGGTTCTTTTACGGCTTCTGTCAAATCTATTTGCCATTTAATTTCAAAATGCTTTTGCTGGGCATAAAAAGATAGATTGAAAAATAAAATTATAAGGAAAAAATTTTTTTTCATAGAATTATACAACGTCAATATTCTTAAATTATTGCAAGATAATAATTTTTTGCAGAGCCCGAATGATTTTGTAATTTTGCTACAAAATATAAGTATATGAAGCCGTTGTTTTGTCGTTTGAATCTTATAGTAACAATTTTACTAATAATTATTTTAACATCTTGTCAACCCGACAATAAATTAATTGTTGACGTATCAAAAATACCGATAAATCTTCAAATTGAGCGTTTTGACACGGCTTTTTATGGTCAAAATCCTGAAAAATTACCAGGCTTAAAAAAACGATATCCCTATATGTTTCCGGCGTATGTACCGGATAGTATTTGGCAAAAAAAAATGCAAGATTCTTTACTTCTGGATTTAAAAACAGAAGTGGATCGTATTTATCCTGATAATCAAAAATTTGAAGCACCCATAAAGGATCTTTTCCGTCATATAAAATATTATTATCCGAAATTTGAAGCCCCTAAAATTATCACATTGTATTCTGATTGGAACTATCTTAAAAAAGCTGTTTATCTGGATAGCTTGGAATTATTGACACTCGATAATTTTTTAGGAGAAAACAACCGCTTATATAAAGGGATTCCGGCATATATTAGGCAAAATATGACACCTGCTAACATTCCCGTTGCTGTAGCTAAAAGCATTATCGAAACCCAAATAAAACCCCCTAATAGTAAAAATCTATTATCTAAGATGGTTAATTACGGTAAACAATTGTATTTTTTAGATGCTTATTTACCCCAAACACCAGACTATTTAAAGATAGGTTATACAGAAAAAAAAATGAAATGGGCTCAACAAAACGAAGAAGCTGTTTGGCAATATTTTATCGAAAATGACTTACTTTACAGTACCAAGAGCGATTTGAATAAACGCTTTCTTAATTTGGCTCCCTATAGCAAATTTTATACCGAACAAGATATGGAAAGCCCCGGCTATATTGGCCGGTATATAGGTTGGCAAATCGTGCGTTCATTTATGAAAAAAAATAAAGTATCTTTGCAAAAACTCTTACGTACTCCGGAAGAAGAAATCTTTAAAAAATCTAATTATAAACCTAAAAAATAATGGCAATTAAACATCAGAGTAAAGTTATATTTGACGTTGGCTTAGACGAAAATCGTATTCCTGAGAAAATCACTTGGTCTGCTGATGACGCTGGTATTAGTAATGAACCGGCTGAAGCTATCATGATTTCTGTTTGGAATGATGAGAAAAAAGAAACCCTGCGAATGGATTTATGGACCAAAGAAATGAAACTATTTGAAATGCGCGTTTTTTTCTATCAAACCCTAAAATCAATGGCCGATGTGTATCGCAAAGCTACAGGCGATGACAAAATGGCTGATACCATGTTGGACTTTGTCGACTATTTTCACGAAAAACTAGAATTAGACCAACAACGAGATCAACAAAAATAATTTGCAAAATATTTTTTGCAACTATATTAAATTTTATAACCAATGATTCAAGAAATAGATAAATATCTGGAAGAAGTTAAATCATTCGAAACCAAAGATTTAAAAGAATTGGAAAATTTTCGAATTAAATTCTTAGGTAAAAAAGGTATTTTAAATCAACTTTTTGCCGAATTTAAAAATGTGCCGAATGAAGAAAAAAAATTATTCGGACAAAAAATAAATCAATTAAAACAAGTCGCCACCGGTAAAGTACAAAGTATAAAAGAAAACTTGGAAAATAATCTTGAAGAACAAGGAAGCCAGTTAGATTTATCACGTCCGGGTTATCCCGTAGAAATCGGGAGTCGTCATCCTATTTCAATTGTTAAAAATCAAATAATAGAAATTTTTAAAAACATCGGTTTTAATGTTTCTGAAGGTCCCGAAATTGAAGATGATTGGCACAATTTTACAGCTTTAAATCTACCTGAATATCATCCGGCCAGAGATATGCAAGACACCTTTTTCTTGCAACAAAATCCTGATTGGTTACTGCGCACACACACATCATCAGTTCAAACCCGCTACATGGAAACGCATCAACCGCCTATCAGAACCATCTCACCCGGTCGGGTTTACAGAAATGAAGACATATCGGCACGTTCGCACTGTATTTTTCATCAAGTAGAAGGACTTTATATAGACAAAGGCGTCAGCTTTGCCGATTTAAAACAAACACTACTTTATTTTACGAAAGAAATGTTTGGGAAAAGTAAAATACGTTTACGTCCCTCCTATTTTCCATTTACCGAACCGAGCGCCGAAGTAGATATATATTGGGGATTAGAAACAGAAACCGACAAGCGTATTACCAAAGGAACGGGATGGCTGGAAATAATGGGTGCCGGTATGGTCGATCCTAATGTCTTACAAAATATGAATATTGACCCTGAAGAATATACAGGTTTTGCCTTTGGTATGGGTATTGAACGTATTGCCATGCTACTATATCAAATACAGGATATTCGCATGTTTTATGAAAATGATATGCGTTTTCTAAGCCAATTTAAACCCATTATTTAATCATTTTCTTATTAAAAACTAAAAATGCCCGCCAAAAAGCGGGCATTTTGATTAAATCGGTTTAATAATCGTTTTATTTAATCAAAAGTTTGGTAGTATATACTTTTTGATCTTCAGAAATAATTTTAGCTAAATAAACACCGGTAGTCAAACGAACAGGAATAGTTATTTTTACATCATTACGCATCAACTTTTGCGACAATACAACTTGACCGGTTAAACTATACAAATTTATCTTTTCCAAATTTTGTTGTTGTCTATTTAAAATGATTACGGCATGCGCAAGTGGATTATAAAAAGTTGAAATATGATTTAAACTTAATTGTTCACTACCCAAAGTATTATTTTTGAAAGCCAATTCAAACCGGCCATTATAATTTCCGGCATTTAAAAATATTTCGAAATTTGTAGTGTCATTTATTAAATGATAACTATCATCAAATTGATCATAAATATATAGGTTACTAATCTCAGACGGCAAATTTTCTGCTGCATCCAAAGTGAAACTAACTGTATCATCTGTATCCACAACTACTTTTAAAGGCAGATGTGTATCAGGTGTGATATGTGGAATGGCTTGAATAATGAAGGATCTTTGATTTATATCCCATGTCATATCAGCTCCCGGATGGTCAGCATCAAAATTAGGAGCATCCCAGCCTGTATCAATACCATCGGTCGCTTGGGGCCGGACCCCTAATAACAACTGACGGTGAAAATTAAGCGGTGTGTTAAATCCTAAACGAATATTGGTCAAAGCAGCGGGTCGAATAAACACACTATTGCTACCCTCTTTTACAAATTTACGTTGTGCATTGTTAAAACTTATATTTCCGCCGTCATTAGTCGATTCTGACCAAACAAAAAAACCTTGCGCTACTGGTATAAACCTTTGGGGTGTTTTTGTGCCTACAGTTGTACTACCGGTTTGCCAGTCCGTTGCGGGGGCTCCGCCTGTTAAATTATAAGTCGCATAGCCTCCTTGATAACCGGAACCAAAATGGTTATTGCCACCGGTGTGTTCCCAAAAATATAAAGTACCGTTAAAAATGTCATTGGCATTGTTTCCGCCATTGGCAGATGAAATATTATCTTTAATAAACTGATCAGCATCCAAGGCACTGGGATAAGGGTTTCCAATTAAATAATCATGATTAGGCGAAATTGTTAAACTATAATCCCCATCATTTGGTGTTCCAGCAAAAGTCCAACTGTCATATTCGGTGGTTGAAGCACCATTAGCCGCATTTAGATTAGCATCCACACCTGGTCCTTTCATCGTATAGCCTTCTCCGGGGTTAGTGGTGCCATTTTGTTGCAAATGGTTATCATACCAGCCTTGATAGCCGCCATCCAATCCATTTTTAAAACCATAAACCCAATAAGCATTCAAAGCTACAGGATGAGCCGTTTGTGCCGGTAAATCACTGGTGGCATTTGAATTGCTGACAATTTGCACGTCCGGATATTTAGTTTGATCTATATTGTCGCCCAATGCGCCATCTTTAAGATACATCATTCGCCAAACACCACCTCTATTAACCGGAGCTGACCAATAATTATAATAATACTGATTAGTCGTTCCTTGTTGATCTACCCAAAGATATTTTGTTCCTGAATTAGAGGTGGTTCCAGTATGGGTTTGTACTAATTGAGCAGTCCCGATTAACCTCAAATCACCATTTAATGCGGCAGCATTACGCACGGTCAAAGACTGTCCATTAGAAACTTTATAATCAAAATCAGCAGCACCATTTTCAACAGTAATGTTGTTACTTTCAATTAAAAAATCTTGAATGACAGCATTATTGGCATTATTTATATACAAATTATTAAAATATGCAATGGCTGTTCCTTTTATATGTTGTTCAGTATTGCCACTAAATTCTGTTGTTCCCGAAGAAGTGGCATCCATAGTGCCATTATTCGTAAAATTAACCCCTTTAACGATAACTGTACCATTATTAGACCAAACGTAGCTGGTACCATTATCATTTAAAACATCAAGGTTATTAATATACAAAGTAGTTCCGCTACTAACCACCAAATTGCCTTTATTAACAAGTTGGCCTGTCATGATAAAAGTCAATAAAAAAGCAAAAAAAGAGATAAAAGTTTTCATAGGAACAATTTATTAATATCTTACAAATATATGAAAAAAATTAAAATTCTAAAATTATTTAGAATTATTTTTCCATTAATCCCAATCTAAATGCACTTTAAATGTGTTTCTTAGCTTTGTCAAGCCCTGTTTACACAATTTATATGTTAGCACTGTTATTTTTTTTAATAAAAAAACACTGTAGCGAAATTAAAATTATTGAAAAATTATCCTTTTTTATTTTTTATTTATATATGAAACGAATAACATCATCCAAACAATTTAAAATTAAAATTTCTAATTTACTTTTTAAACAAAAAATAGACTGCCAAGATAAGAAAGATAAAAGCAAGAATATGATTCCATTTGATGCTTTCATTTTTAAAAACAAGAATAGTAAATACAGAAAAAATGATTAAAGTAATAACCTCTTGTATTACTTTTAGCTGCACTAATGAAAAAGGACCGCCGTTCTCATCAAATCCTATTCTGTTTGCAGGAACTTGGAACAAATATTCAAATAAAGCAATTCCCCAGCTTATTAATATAACAGCGATCAATGGTAATTTTTGAAACCATTTCCATTCGGAGAATTTTAAATGTCCATACCATGCTATAGTCATAAAAGTATTTGATAGAATTAAAAGACCAATAGTCATTAACGCTTTATGTTTCATGAGATAATAATATTAATTTTGCAAAATTATAAACAATCTTTAATTGAAACTTCGTCTAATAAAAAAAATAATTAGTGCTAGTGAATGTGTTTTATAAACGTATCACAATAAACAATAAAAACCGGCAAAAACAGCCGGCTTTTATCGTTGAGTTTATTTTGATTAATGATAATTAATCCAAATCAAATTTAATTCCTTGTGCCAAAGGCAAATCAGAACTAAAGTTTACAGTAGTAGTTTGTCGGCGCATATAAGCTTTCCAAGCATCAGAACCCGACTCACGGCCGCCACCGGTATCTTTTTCACCACCGAAGGCACCGCCTATCTCGGCACCCGATGTTCCGGCATTGACATTGGCAATACCACAATCGGAACCCATAGCAGAATAGAATTTTTCAGCCTCTTGCATATCTTGCGTAAAGATTGCCGATGACAAACCTTGTGGTACATCATTGTTAATGGCAATCGCATTTTCAACATCACCACTGTATTTTATCAAATATACAATCGGGGCAAAAGTTTCTTCTTGAACTATGTCAAAATGGTTTTCGGCTTCGGCGATAGCCGGCACGACATAAGTACCTGTCTCAAATCCCGGTCCTTCCAGTATGTCACCGCCAAAAATCATTTTACCACCTTCTTTTTGCACTTGTTCAATAGCGTATTTAAATTGATTAACTGCGTGAATATCATGCAAAGGACCAACTAAAGTATTCGGGTCGAGCGGATTGCCTATTTTTTCCTTGATTTTTTTATAAGCATTGACCATTTTATCTTTGAATTCGTCATAAATATCTTCGTGCAAGATAATACGACGGGTCGAGGTACAACGTTGTCCGGCAGTACCTACTGTTCCGAAAACCGTTGACATCAAAGCCATGTTTAAATTGGCTTTTGGCGTCACGATAACGGCATTATTACCGCCCAATTCCAAAATGGTTTTACCCAAACGTTTACCAACACGTTCACCGACACGTTTACCGACAGCCGTTGAACCGGTCATCGACATCAAGCGAACCCGTTTGTCGTCTAAGAAGTTATCGCCCATTACAGACGACCGACCGATAATCAGGTTGAACACACCTTCGGGAACATTATTTTCTCGTAAGACTTTTTCTATGATTTTATGCGAGGCAATTGCCGTCAAAGGTGTTTTAGACGATGGCTTCCAAACCACCACATCACCGGCGGTAATTGCCAAAGCGGTATTCCACATCCATACAGCAACAGGGAAGTTAAAAGATGAAATAATACCCACAATACCAAGCGGTTGATACTGTTCCATCAAGCGGTGCATGGGGCGTTCCGATTGCAAATTAAAGCCATTCATGGTACGCGCTTGACCAACGGCAAAATCGCAAATATCAATCATTTCTTGTACTTCACCCAAACCTTCTTGATAAATTTTACCCATTTCGTAAGTTACCAAAGCGCCTAAATCTTCTTTGGCATCGCGTAACGCATTTCCGATTTGACGCACCACTTCGGCACGAACAGGCGCCGGCGTCATACGCCATTCTTCAAAAGCTTTTTGAGCCGTTTGCATGACTTTTTCATAGTCATCCATTGTAGCCGTTTTCACGGAAGCTATCAGGGACCCGTCCACCGGCGAATAGGAATTATTTATTTTTCCTTCGGTATCAAACCACTGCGTTCCGGTGGTAACCCCTTCGTTAATCTCTTTTAGGCCGAGACGTTTCAATACGTCTTGTATGTTGATTGTTTTGCTCATTATTTTGTTTTTTATTTTGTTCTAATTCTTGATTTAATTCTACAATAATTTGGTCAATTTCCGCATCGGTAAGGCCTTTTTCTTTGCAAGCATCTTCAATGGTTCCCCAAATCGGTTCACCACAGCGGATACATTTAATGCCTTTGACACGCAAAAATTCTTCGGCAAACGGATAATCCTCTACCAAATCTTCAATGGTCATATTTTTTTCTATTTCCATAACTTTATTTTTTTGTGTGGTAAAAATACAGTTTTTTATTGAAATATTTTTTGAGAACTGACAGGTTTAGCAAATTGTTAAAGGTCTATTTTATAAAAAATCCGCTTGATATAAAATATCCTTAAACTTATCTTTAATTTCTCGTGCTGCATCATAAATCATTTGTTCTGAACTTGGAAAAGCCATTCGTCTTTGTTGTAAAAAATCGAGATATTCCTTATCTATTGCACGCCTATCGCCGGTATAAGTGGCATAATGGTGATCAAAAATATACTTGCTTTGCAACGGAAATGCGTCCAATAACTGACCGGAATGAAGGTCTTTAACTTCGACAATAGCTTGCAGATTAGCTGATTTATATTGTTGAAACAAACGTAATTTACTGTAAACCTTAATCATTCGCGGAATTTTGATGGCATGTCCCAGACTATCTTTAACAATATTTCCGGCGGCATCTTTTTGGTAGGTGTAACCATCTTGTATCTCTTTTTCTTCAATAATTTCTTTTTCACGTTCTTGGTCGGGCGAAAGATTAATCCCGGTAAATTTTAAATTGATAAGATAATCATAAGAAGTATTGGGTTGTTTTTGCGCATCATAGTTTACCCAAAAATTGTTGGCGCCGTATGAACTAAAATTGAGCAACTCATCTTGAAGCCTGCGCGGAATAATTTTGTCTGTTTGGTTATCTATTTTGACCAACGCATAAGTCATTCCGCGCCGGTGGGCTGTTTTCATTAATTGTTTAACATCTTTATAGCCGGGTGCTATGCGATCAAGCTCATTAAAAACTTCATAAGCTTTTCTTATATCACTTTTATCCGGACGATTTAAAAGCGTTTTTGCTCGATGGTACAAATGCGCTGCCAAATGATTTTTGGCATCTTTTAAAGCCGGAGAATAATCAGTTAGATTAAATTTTACCGGTTGATGATTTTCACTTAAATACAAAGGTAAAACCGGTTTAATTTTTTCTTGACGTAAGTCTAATTTTAAATAAGTCTCATAAATCTGTCGCCATTTAGCCGGATTATCATCTATATTTAATTTATGTATTTGTGCTAAATCTTTTTCAACAGCTTTGTCATAGGCCAGTTTAAGGAATTTTATATAAGGGTCGGCACTTTTTTTCCCTTTTTTCTTTTTAATTTTTGCCAAAGCTAAATCTATCGCATGATCATATTGTCCGGCATATACATTTTGCTGAATCGTTTTAAGATTATTACAAGCAAACAAACTTGTTATCATCAGTAAACTAAAAATAATATTTTTCTTCATATATCATTTTTTTCATGAAAATTCAAATTTAGTGCCATTTATGTTAAGAAACAAAAAAACCCGGAAATAATGATTTCCGGGCTTCTGTAAAAAAAATTGTTTCTTAAAAATAAAAAACCAAATCTATGGCCAAATGTTTCGGTAAAAGTTTCGTTGTCTCGGAAGCAGAAATATTTGTAAAGCCGAGGTGGTAAGATAGCCCCAAACCAATGCTGCCAAAATCTAAATCATACTCAGCACCGGCTCCGGCCATAAAGCTCATTCCAAAATTATTAATCATACTCATGGCATCGACTTCACTGCCTGCACTTTTTAATTTTGCCGCTACATTGACATCAAAAGTACCGCCAAAAAAACCGGTGATATGAACATTGTCGGTCACTTCTTTACTGCGGAGTTTAAGCGCCAAAGGCACTTCCAAGGTGGTAACAGACATATCAATATCATTCGTATCAAAGGCTTTACTGTGGATAAGCAAACCCGAATGTAAATAATAATTATCGGCAAATTGATAATCGGCCAAAAGACCGCCTTTCCATCCCAAACCACCAGATCCATCCGGATCGGTAACCCATTTTCCATCAACTTTGTGTTGGACTTTGTTAAAGTTGATAGTTGGCGCCAGCGTTAAACCTATTTTGAAATTTTGAGACCAAACCGACAGGCTTAAAAACAATGCTAGTAAGACACTTATTTTTTTCATATCTTTAATTTTTATAATTTAAAGCAAAGATGCATTTTTTTATTTAATTATACAAGATTATGCTTGATTGGAATATCGCAAAAAATCAATTTAAAATTTATTTAAAACTCGAAAAAAAACTTTCAGACAACAGCATAGAAGCTTATTTGAATGATATCAACAAATTAGAAAAATATTTATCGACCTATAATCCGCCTGTAACCCCACTTGATGTAAACACCGGATTATTAACCGATTTTTTATATCAAACAGCCGATTTTGTCTCGCCCCATACCCAAGCCAGAATGTTGTCGGGTTGGCGGTTATTTTTCAAATATTTAGTGCTTGAAAATTACCTCAATGAAAATCCGGCCAGCTTAATAGAATCACCCAAACTTCCACGCAAACTTCCCGAAGTCTTAAATCTGAATGAAATTAACCGGATGATAGACACCATAGATGTTTCTACACCGGAAGGAGAACGCAACCGGAGTATCATCGAAACTCTGTACAGTTGCGGACTACGGGTATCTGAATTGGTCAATTTACATCTTTCTGATTTATATTTCGAAGAAGGCTTTATAAAAGTAACCGGCAAAGGCAATAAGCAACGCTTGGTACCTATTAATCCGACAGCACGCAAATACATTGAAATTTATCTGAAAAATACCCGCGCCAGTTTAAAAATCCATAAAGAGGCGACGGATATCTTATTTCTTAACCGGCGCGGAAAAAAAATGAGCCGTGTAATGATTTTTCACATAGTTAAACAAGCTGCCATAAAAGCCGGAATTAATAAGAAAGTCAGCCCTCATGCTTTAAGGCATTCCTTTGCCACACATTTATTAGAAAATGGCGCCAATTTGCGTTCTATCCAACTTTTACTGGGACATGAAAGCATATTGACGACCGAGATTTATTTACATTTAGACCGGCAACATTTACAACAAACCTTACAAAAATATCATCCTCACGGTCAATTTTCTGATTAGAATGTATATCTGACGGAAAAAGCACCGCCATCACCAAAGAAATGCGTGTAACCTATTAAATTAATGTAAGGCTTCCAATCAAGTCCTATGGAAATAGGCACTTGGGGGATATCATATTCCAGTCCGATAATACCATCAACCCCTATAACCGTATAGGTGCCGGTACCGAAAGTTGTATATTGTGCATCAAAAAAACCAATATGCGCACCATAGCCATAAAACCAGTATAAATCAGGGACATCCGCAATAGGTTGATGATATTCTAACAAGCCAACTAACTCCCATCCTTGCCAACGTGTATGCAAAATACCTTCAACAGCGGTATTCCAGGTAATAAAATTTTTATAAGTTAAGCCGTTATATAAACCACCTCGCAAACCAACAGCTTGCTTATAATCTTGTGCATCAACAGATAAACTTATCAAAAACAGACTTAATAAAAGGATTTTTTTCATCGGTATTTTTTTTTCAAAAATAAGGTTTATAAATACATTTTCAAATATAATGTCATTTACTTAAAACATTTTTTTTCTAAAAATATTTTATCTAACTTCGTCTTATAAACCTTAACCATGTCAAATAATTTAGTTTTACTGCAAAATGCTGATATTTTACAACGCCAAAAGATCATATTAACCGGTGTGAATCTAACTGTTAACCGCGGTGACTTTCTATACCTGATTGGTTCAACAGGTAGCGGCAAAAGTAGCTTATTAAAAACCTTATATGGTGAATTACCTTTAAAAAAAGGCAAAGGAAAAGTTATCGGTTTTGACCTTCGGCGTTTAAAACAAAAACAAATTCCGTTTTTAAGACGACGTTTAGGCATTGTTTTTCAAGATTTTCAGTTGCTTAACGATCGTAACGTTTTTGATAATTTGAAATTTGTTTTAAAAACTACCGGTTGGAAAGACAAAAAAAAAATACAACAACAAATTGAAAAGGTATTGCTGCAGGTTGGCATGCTTGAGAAAATATACAGTCCGCCACATCAGCTATCGGGAGGAGAGCAGCAGCGTATATCTATAGCACGGGCTTTACTCAATGATCCGGAACTTATTTTAGCTGACGAACCTACCGGTAATTTAGACCCTGAGACCTCACAAAGCATTATGCAATTACTTATGCAACTTAATGAAAATGGACAAACCGTTATGATGGCCACGCATGATTATGCGTTGATATACCAATTTCCGGCTGCTACTTATAAATGTGATGCCGGCGAACTTTATGAAGTAGAATTAGATTTAAGCGAATGATATCAGCCCTTATCCCCACTTACAATTATAATGTATATCCCCTTGTTAGAGAGCTGCACAAACAGCTTTCAAAAGCCGGTATTGAATTTGAGATTATTGTATTTGATGATGCCTCGGAACAAAGCTTTGAAACCGACCAATTAATTGCCGAATTACCCCGGGTTATCTACAAGAAAATGGCGCAAAATCAAGGGCGTCTTGCCCTGCGTTATCAAATGGCGCAAACAGCCCGTTATGACCAACTGCTGATGTTAGATGCCGATATGTTTCCCAAAGATCGCTTTTTTGTATTAAAACTTCTCAAAATAATGGAGAAACATCCGGCAGACATTTATTTTGGGGGTATTAATGTGCCGCCCAATCCACCTTCGGACGAGAAAATGCTTCGTTGGAAATATGGTAAGTATCGAGAAAGTTTAAATCTTGAAAAACGACGTCAACAACCCTATAAAAGTCTGCTTTGTGGAGCGCTATCACTTAAAAAAGCTGTTTTTTTGAATACAGCCAAACCTCTTTTGCCGATTAAAAGATACGGATTAGATGTTTATTTTTCTTATTTGCTCAAACAACAACATACCACAGTTTGGCATTATCAAAACCCGGTCACACATTTAGGCTTGGAAACCAATATGGAATTTCTAAAAAAAACACGTGATGCCGTGGAGACTTATCATTTCCTAATCAGTCATAAAAAAATGCCGGCTGATTATATTAAACTGACTAAAATAGGGGAAAAAATAAAAAAATGGCTCCCCTACCCGCTTCGAAAATATCTTTTTAAATACAAAAAACCTTTTATAGAATGGCAATTGAATACTAAAAATCCATCGCTTTTTTTGTTTGACATTTACAAACTTCTTTATTATTTGCAACTCAAATAATGCTTATGCCGAAAATTTCTGTGGTAATACCGGTTTATAATAAAGCACCTTATTTAAAAAATACCATTAGCAGTGTGCTAAATCAAAGCTTCAAAAATTTTGAATTGATTTTAGTCAATGACGGTTCTACCGACCAATCCAAAGAAATCATACAATCTTTTTCAGACAACCGCATCATTTATATCGAACAGGAAAACCAAGGGGTAGCGATTGCCAGAAATAATGGGGCCAAAATAGCTAAAGCCTCATTAATTGCTTTCTTAGATGCTGATGACCTATGGTATGCCAATCATTTGTCAACCTTATGGCAACTTCAGCAAAACTATTCCGATGCTGCTTTTTTTGCCACAGCATATAAAATTAAATATAAACATTATCAAAAAACTTTTGCCTTAAATATAGCCGAAAAAGACATATTAATCGATAAATTTTACCAATATGATTATGGTCAAGGCTTATTTTTTGTCAGTAATTTTGCCATCCGAAAAAACACTTTTTTGAAAGAAGGTGGATTTAAACCTAAGATTCATGCCGAAGACACAGAATTTTTTTTAAGGTTGGGGCTCAAATATCCCATGGCTTATAGCGCAAATGTCACCATGCAACATTTAAATGCTGCCAAAAACAGTTTGTTTGCCCAATATAAGTTAGCTGAAAAAGCCCGTTTATTAAATTTTTTTAAGGAGGCCAGTCAAAAAGATAAAGACTTAAAACGCTACTTAGATATTCATCGTTTTACATGGGCTATAGACTATAAAATAGGTAAAAATAAGCATAAAGCGCAAGAATTGATAAGGGAAATTTCGCCGCAAAACTTAAATTGGAAACAAAAACTTTTACTTAAAACCCCCGAGGTTATACTTCGTTTTTTAAAATACGTACAGCACAAAGGCAAAAATTACGGCTTAAGTTTTTTTATCTACCATTCGCCTAAACAACAGGAAACTTCCCTTGCTCCATTAGCAAAATCAAAGCAAATACGGCATAATTAATAATATCTAAATAATTAGCATCTATTCCTTCGGAAATATGTGTTTGACCCTTGTTTTCTTCTATTTGCTTTACGCGGTAAAGTTTTTGAATAATCAAATCAGTCATAGAACTCACGCGCATATCGCGCCAGGCTTCGCCATAATCATGGTTTTTGGCTTGCATTAAGGTTTTGGCTTGTAAAATTTTATCATCATAAAGTTTAACAGCCTCTTCTAAAGACAAATCAGGCTGATTAGCCACCCCCTTGTCTAATTGAATAAGTGCCATCGCTGCATAGTTTATGAGACCTAAAAATTCCGGTATTTCACTTTCATTTACTTTGTGTTCGCCACTCTCTTGGAGTTGACGAATCCGGGAGGCTTTGATATACATTTGATCGGTAAATGACGGCATACGCAGTACCCGCCAAGCACTTCCGTAATCTTTCATTTTATGAATAAAA
The DNA here is from genome assembly GCA_026993355.1 of Flavobacteriales bacterium. Classification (GTDB taxonomy): domain Bacteria; phylum Bacteroidota; class Bacteroidia; order Flavobacteriales; family Flavobacteriaceae; genus WGBX01. Next base: position 173,730 of record JALWTX010000006.1, read on the forward strand.
ATATCCCGGGCATGTTGAATAATTTGATCATATTGCTTTAAGGTTCGTTCCATTTAAAATAAAATTTACATTTTTTTAATAACGTAAGTGACAATACCCCAGACCATAAAGTCATTTTCTTCTGTCACTTCAATCGGTTCAAAATCTTGATTAGCTGGCATCAAAAAGACTTTACCGTTTTCTAATTTTAATTTCTTAACGGTAAATTCGCCATCAATAAAACAGACAGCCGTCATATTATTGCGATATTCTAAAGAACGGTCAATAACCAAAATATCTCCATCATCTATGCCGGCATCTTTCATAGACAGGCCACGAACACGTCCGTAAAAAGTAGCTGCCGGATGCTTGATGAGCTCTTTATTAAGATCTAAGGTCAAATCCATATAATCTTGCGCCGGCGAAGGAAAACCGGCTGCAATACCTTCATTTACGTATGGCAAAGCCAACCGGGTATGTATATCGGCCGCATAAAAATCTATATGACGGGTAAAATGAACGGGGTATAAACGCATGAAAAAAAATTATAAACAAAGATATAAAATTAAATAGCAAAATATTGAACCGTCATAACCATTTTTAGGACATGAGAACACATAGAATTTAAAAAATGATAAGATCTTGTTGCGTGCTTTTTAAATAATACCAATTTTAAATATAAAATAGATCAAAATGATTTGGTCTAATTTCGATACTACTTGAAAATAGTTCAATTTATTGGTCTAAATTGGAAATGCAATGGCCTAAAGTAAGTTTTATCTAAACATTTCAATTCATGATCATTCCGGTTAATAATTACATAACCTAAACATTTTTTTCCTTCTTTATAGGCGATTAATAATCAAACAGCCTAAAGCCGAAAAAATTAATTATTTTTGCGGATTATGAGCAGACGAAAAAAACCCTTATTTAAAGATATAGAAATAACCGATTTAGGCGCCAAAGCTAAGGCCGTTGGACATGCACCTGATGGTCGTGTTATTTTTGCCCCCTACTTAGCCCCCGGTGATATCGCCGACATTCAAGTGACCAAAAAACGTAAAGCTTATTACGAAGGTAAGGCTGTTGAAATAAAAAAGTATGCTACAATACGTACACAACCCGCTTGTGACTATTTTGGCACCTGCGGCGGCTGCAAATTGCAACATATTGATTATACACATCAAATTAAATATAAACAAAAAGAGGTGGAAAATAACCTCAAACGTTTAGGTAAGCTTGATTTACCCGAACATATAGAGCCAATTATGGGGTCGCCCGAAATATACCATTACCGGAACAAAATGGAATATTCTTTTTCAGCACGCCGATGGTTAAGTCCTGACGAAATAAAATCGGGAAAAGCCATTGACAATCCGGAGGGAGCCGGCTTTCATATTGCCGGTATGTGGGACAAGGTATTGGATATACAAACCTGCCATTTGCAAGAGGAACCTTCAAATGACATTAGAAATGCAGTCAAAGACTTTGCCTTAAAAAACAAAATACCTTTTTTTGATCCCCGTCACAAAACCGGTCTTTTGCGCACCTTAATGATTAGAAATACCACTATTGGTGAATGGATGGTTGTGTTACAAGTATATAAAAATGACCGGGCTGCTATTGAAAGCATTTTAGAACATTTAAAACAAAAATTTCCACAAATAACTTCTTTGCAATACATTGTTAACGAAAAAGACAATGATTCTTTTTATGATCAAGAGGTTATTTTATATCATGGCAGAGATTATATCGAAGAAAAATGGGAAGGCTTAACCTATCGTATTTCAGCCAAATCATTTTTTCAGACCAATTCTGCTCAAGCCTTGCGCATGTATCAAAAAGTACGCGCATATACCGATATTCAGCCTCACGAAACAGCCTATGATTTATATACAGGCACAGGAAGTATAGCCCAATTTGTAGCACGTGATGCCAAAAAAGTAGTAGGCGTTGAAGCAGTTGCCGATGCTATAAAGGATGCCAAAAAGAATGCCGAACTCAATAAAATTCATAATGTTGAATTTATAGTCGGCGATATGAAAGAAGTCTTTACAGCCGATTTTATCCGTCAACATGGCCGGGCCGATGTGGTTATTACTGATCCACCACGCGATGGCATGCACCCCAAAGTTGTCGAAAATTTGCTTTTTTTAGCCCCTGAACGAATCGTTTATGTCAGTTGTAATTCTGCTACACAAGCACGCGATTTGGCTTTGATGAAACAAGATTATGAAATAGTCAAGATGCAACCGGTAGATATGTTTCCGCATACCCATCATGTCGAAAATATTGTTTTATTAAAACGTAAACAAAATTAAATATCTATAACCATTTCTGTCAATGGACGGCGTACTTTTGGGTCAAACTGATGCCTATCGTCTTTAGCTCTGTAACCGATGGGTAATAAAACAACCGATGTCAGCCCATATTCTTTTAAACCTAAAAGACGGTCAAATTCTTGTGGTTCAAAACCACTCATGGGGCAAGCATCTATTTTTTCAATGGCACAAGTATTAATTAAATTGCCCAGTGCGATGAAAGCTTGGTCTTTGGCCCATTGCAAAATTTCTGTTTTTGATTTTGCTTTAAAACGGCTTTTGAGCAACTCGCCATATTTCATAAAATGTTCTTTTTTATCTGGCATCGCTTCTATATTCAAATCGACAAATCGATCGATATCTTTTTCACCAAAATCTGTTTGAGCCGACACAACTAATAAATGTGAGCTGGTACTAATTTGTGGTTGATCAAAGGCGAATTTTTGCAAGTCTTGCTTCAAAAGTTTATCCTTTACCACCACCATGCGTATGGGTTGCAAGCCATAAGAGGTCGGCGTTAAATTAAAAGCTTCTTTTAAAACAGCGAGTTTTTCATCGGTTAGTTTTTTGCTTATGTCAAATTTTTTGACGGCATAGCGCCATTTTAACATCTCAATAATTATGGATTTTGGGTTCATTTATTATTTTTTTACATTGGAAATGTACAAAAAGTTACTGACTTAAAAAAAATTACATTAAATTTTTTACATATACAATTTATTAGATAACAGAATTTTTAAAATTATTTTATGCTCACCAAAGTTTTTGCGGCTGCCATTTATGGTATTCATGCTCATCCGGTCACTATTGAAGTTAATGTAGATAAAGGTATTGGTTATCATCTTGTGGGATTGCCGGACAAAGCTGTCAGTGAAAGCAATTACCGGATAACGGCAGCCTTACAAAATGTAAATTATCGCTTGCCGGGAAAAAAATACATTATTAATATGGCCCCTGCTGACCTTCGCAAAGAAGGGTCGGCTTATGATTTGCCAATAGCCATAGGTATTTTGCATGCTACAGGTCAAATTAAAGCCGACCAATTGCAAAATTATTTAATTATGGGCGAATTATCTTTAGACGGTGGCTTACAACCCATAAAAGGGACTTTACCTATTGCTTTAAAAGCACAAGAGTTAGGTTTTGAAGGTATAATCCTGCCGGCCCAAAATGCCAAAGAAGCAGCCATTGTCAAAGGTTTAAAAGTTTATGGGGTCGAAAACATTTTAGATGTCATCCGGTTTTTCGAAGGCCAGGAAGAATTAGAACCCGAAGAAATAGATTTGGATGATTTGTTTTATAAACAATTAGCTGTTCCCGAATTCGACTTTGCAGATGTTAAAGGTCAAGAAACAGTGAAACGTTGTCTTGAAATAGCTGCTGCCGGTGGACACAATATTATTATGATTGGACCACCGGGAAGTGGAAAAACCATGTTAGCCAAACGCATATCAGGCATTTTGCCGCCAATGGAATTAGAAGAAGCCTTAGAAACAACTAAAATTCATTCAGTAGCGGGCAAACTCAAAACAGAGACGGGCATTATCAGCCAACGCCCTTTTCGAAGTCCCCATCATACTATTTCTGATGTTGCTTTGGTTGGTGGCGGGAGTTATCCGCAACCCGGTGAAATTTCTTTGGCACATAATGGCGTTCTTTTTTTGGATGAATTGCCCGAATTTAAACGGAGTGTCCTCGAGGTTATGCGACAACCACTTGAAGACCGTGAAGTTAACATATCGCGTGCCCGTTTTTCCGTTACTTATCCCGCCAGTTTTATGTTGGTCGCCAGTATGAATCCGAGTCCGTCCGGTTATTTTAATGATGGGGACCATAAAATGACTTCAAGTCCTGCAGAAATGCAACGATATCTCAGCAAAATTTCGGGTCCCTTGCTGGACCGCATTGATATTCATGTTGAAGTTAATCCTGTTCCATTTGATAAATTATCAGACGAAAGGCGTGGCGAGCCCAGTCACATAATTAGAAAACGGGTGATGGCTGCCAGAAAAATACAAACTGAGCGTTTTGTCCATCATAAAAAAATACATTATAATGCCCAAATGAATTCAAAGGAGATAAGAGAATATTGCCGATTGGACACTCCATCATTGAATTTGCTTAAAAATGCTATGGAAAAACTCAATTTGTCAGCTCGTGCTTATGATCGCATCTTAAAAGTAGCCCGTACTATTGCAGATCTGGAACAGATGCCAAACATTGAAAGTCATCATATAGGTGAGGCTATTCAATACCGAAGCTTGGATAGAGATGGTTGGATTTAAACCGGTAAAAATTTAATCATATTTTAAAACCTTTACAGGAGAAATACGACTAATAACCAAAACCGGCAATAAAAGCATGGCTAAAATAGCAAATAAAACGCCTATATTAAGTAAAAACACATCCTTAAAAGTAATAAAAACAGGCGCTGTTTTTACATAATAAGTTTGTGGGTCCAGTTTTATAAAACCTAAATATTTTTGCAGAAAAATTAAACCTAACCCAACTATATTGCCGATAAAAAGACCTATGCTAATAATATAAGCAGCTTGAATGAGAAAAATACGTTGCAATTGTCCATTTGTAGCACCTAAAACTTTCATAATGGCAATAAATTGGCGTTTATCTAAAATCATAACCAACATGGTCGTAATCATATTTAGACCGGCTATAAAAATAATAATCACCAAAATAAGTAAAATATTAAAATCAAACATCTTTAACCAATTAAAAATCAAGGGATACTTTTCAATAATCGATTGCGTATTTAAAGTAGAAGGTATAACATCATAAATTTCCTTCGTTTTTGTATCGATCTGATTAAAATCATCCAAAACCACTTCAAAACCACCGGTTAATGTATCGGGCCATTTGTATAATTTTTGAACCATTTTCAAATCACCTAATAAGTAAGTTTTGTCAAAATCTTCAAATCCCGTGTCGTATATACCGGCTATTTTAAATACGCGTAGCTGTGGCTTCTTGGCACCTTCTCTCAAAAAATAAGTGGCAATTTTTTGATTTACTTTCAGTTTCAAACGGTCTGCAGTCGTTTTGGACAAAATAATGCTATCATTCATTTTTGCCCCAAAATGTGGAATTTTACCTTTTATCAAATAAGGTTTAAATAAATCCCAGTTATATAAACTGTCCACTCCTTTTAGGATTATACCTTCAAAATCAGAAGCTGTCCGGATTATTCCACCAATGGTAGCATAGGCTTGGACATTTTTGACCCCCTCAATTTGTTCAAAATCCGGATAAAATTTTTGATGCAAGGAAACAGGGTTTAAAGTCAAACCTGATTCATTGGTATCATAATTGCTAATAATTATATGACCGGAAAAAGCAGAAATTTTTTCGCGTATCTTATGCTGCAAACCAAAACCGGTTGCCATGGAAATTAACATTATAACCATACCAATGGCAATGGATATGATGGCAATTTTAATAATAGGCGAAGAAACCTTATTTTTGTAATCGCCGGAACTAATTAAACGCTTGGCAATAAAAAAATCAATATTCAAAATAAAAAATTTATGCAAGTCAAAAATACATATTTATTAACGATTCTCCTACTCTTTATTTTTTTTTCATCTCATTGTCAAGAAACCGAAAAAAAAACTGTCAAACAAACCACATCGATTAAAAAAGTCCTTCCGGGTGCCTATAATTTATCAGCTTATCTACCTCTTCTAATAGGAAAAAAAGTGGCTTTGGTCGGCAATCAAACTTCAGAAATAAATGGAACGCATTTAGTGGACACATTGCTTAAGCGCGGCATCCACCTTCTCAAAGTTTTTGCCCCGGAACACGGTTTTCGTGGTCAAGCCTCTGCCGGTGAATTGGTGACCAATTCAAGAGATTTAAAAACCGGTTTACCAATTATCTCACTTTATGGTAAACATAAAAAGCCAACTAAAGCCGATCTTGAAAATATTGATATAATCGTTTTTGACATACAAGATGTAGGGGTTAGATTTTATACCTATTTATCTACGTTACATTACGTAATGGAAGCAGCAGCCGAACAAAAAATACCAGTTATTGTATTGGACCGCCCCAACCCAAATGCTGACTATATTGACGGACCTGTTATGAAACCGTCTTTTACTTCCTTTATCGGTATGCATCCTGTTCCGGTGGTTTATGGTATGACTATCGGCGAATATGCCCGGATGATCAACGGAGAAAATTGGTTAAAAAACGGTTTAAAGGCGGACTTAAAGGTTATTCCCATTCAAAATTATACCCATAAAACAGTTTATCATTTGCCGGTCAAACCTTCGCCCAATTTACCCAATTATCAAGCAGTACGTTTATATCCATCTTTGTGTTTTTTTGAAGGAACAGACATTAGTATCGGTCGGGGTACCGATTTTCCTTTTCAAGTCTACGGTTCACCTTTTTTACCAAAATCAGAGTTTTCTTTCACGCCACATCCAAATGCAGGAAGCAAGTGGCCGAAACATAATGGTGAAAAATGTTATGGAAAAGATTTAAGAAGAATTTCACCACCTCTTAGCCTTAATTTAAATTGGTTGATAAAAGCATATCATCAATATCCAAAAAGCAAGAAAAAACAATTTTTCAATAATTTTTTCAATAAATTGGCTGGAAATAACCGCTTAAAAAAAGCCATTATAAAAGGAAAATCTGCTAAACAAATAAAAATCGAATGGAAAAATGAAATAGAGAAGTTTAAAGAAATCAGACAAAAGTATTTGCTCTATAAATAAAAAGCCAAATAACTTCTGGCTCGTCATTTGGCTTTATCCGGTTGTGCCCGAAACAGGAATCGAACCTGCACGTCCTTGCGGACACATGACCCTGAATCATGCGCGTCTACCAATTCCGCCATTCGGGCAATTTTTAATACTACAAAAATAACAAAAAGCCCGCAAAATTGCGGGCTTTTATATGCTTTTTTATTATCAATTACAATTTAGATAATAATTCCAGTCTTTCCCAACGGCTGTTGATTTCTTCTTGCAACATGTTTTCCAACATTTTAGCCCGTTCCGGATTGGCTTTTTTCACACGGGCAAAACGTGCTTCTTTGTCGATCAATTCACTTACAGGAATATCCGGGGCTTTACTATCCAATTGGAAGCGTTTTCCGGCCGGTTTTCGTGGATCATATCTAAATAATGGCCAATAACCTGAACGAACTGCCAAATCTTGATGATTAGCACCATCACCCATATCATAACCATGCTCAATACAGTGTGAATAGGCAATAATCATGGAAGGTCCATCATATTCAGCTGCTTCTTTAATTGCTTTTAAAGCTTGCTGATCTTTGGCACCACTGGCAATTTGTGCCACGTAAACATTACCATAAGCAACGGCTTGCAAAGCAATATCTTTTTTAGGAATAGATTTTCCGGCTACCTGGAATTTGGCACTGGCACCAATTGGCGTTGCCTTAGAGGCTTGTCCACCTGTATTGGAATAAACTTCTGTATCTAATACGAGTATATTGATGTTTTCACCACTGGCGATTGCATGATCTAATCCGCCGTAACCAATATCATAAGCCCAACCATCGCCACCGAAGATCCAGATATATTTTTTACGCAAATCATCGGCAAGAACCATCAAACGTTTCGCATCGTCAGTATCGATGTCCTTAATGGCTTCGCGTACTTGTTTGATATAATCCAGTTGTTGTTCTTTTTGCGCTTCATCTGCTTCAGGATTTGATAAAATGGCATCGACCAATTCACTTCCAATAACGTCTTCTAAACGTTTTAATAAAGTTCGTGCGGTTTTTTGTTTCTCAGTCAAAGCCAAACGCATACCCAAACCGTATTCGGCATTGTCTTCAAATAAAGAATTTGCCCAAGCCGGTCCTTGTCCTTTTTCGTTGGTTGTATAAGGCGTCGTCGGTAAGTTACCACCATAGATAGATGAACAGCCTGTTGCATTGGCAATCAATGAACTATCACCATATAATTGCGTAACTTCTTTAATGTAAGGCGTTTCACCACAACCTGGGCAGGCACCTGAATATTCAAATAACGGCTCTAAAAACTGTACGTTCTTAACAGTATTTAATTTTAATTTTTTACGGTCGTACCAAGGTAGTTTAACAAAATAATCCCAGTATTTTTGTTCAACCGGCTGCACTTCCATACGCGGGTGCATATTAATAGCTTTGAAACCCGGTTCAGTTTTACTTTCGGCAGGACAAACAGCCACACAAAGATTACATCCGGTACAATGTTCGGGATCCACTTGCAAAATGTAAGTATCAACACCTTCATAACGTCCTTTTAATTTGGCCGTACGGAATCCTTCAGGGGCATCTGCCAAAGCTTCTACATCAATAATTTTAGAACGAATGGCAGCATGTGGACAAATGTGCACACATTTATTACATTGGATACACAAGTCTGTATCGTCCCAAGTTGGCACAAAATCGGCGATATTGGCTTTTTCATACTTAGAAGTTCCTAAGGGGAATGTGCCGTCCGGTTCAAATGCACTTACCGGCAATGAATCGCCTTCGCCGGCATAAATTTTGCCCAAAACATCTAATACATATTCCGGAGCATCTTCATGCATAACGCTTTCTAAATGACGGTTGCTGGTAACTTGTTTTGGATAATTAACTTCTTGCAAATATTCCAAAGCTTTATCAACCGCATTGAAGTTCATCTGAACAATGGCATCACCTTTATGTGAATAAGATTTGACAATGGCATTTTTAATTTTTTCAATGGCTTCATCTTGTGGCAAAATGCCGGAAATAGCAAAGAAACATGTTTGTAATACTGTGTTGGTTCTACGACCTAATTTTGCTTCAAAAGCCACACGTGAAGCATCGACAACATAGAATTTTAATTCACGATCAATAATTTCTTTTTGAATTTCCATGGGGAGTTGATCCCATATTTCATCAGCCGTAAAAGGAGAATTCAAAAGTAAAGTTCCTCCTTTTTTGGTGTTTTTGACAAAATTATATTTTTGAATAAAATTGAATTGATGGATAGCAACAAAATCTGCTTCATCAATCAAATAAGTTGAGTGGATAGGATCGGGTCCAAATCGTAAATGTGAAACTGTGCGTGCTCCGGCTTTTTTACTGTCATAAACAAAATAACCTTGAACATAATTATCGGTTGTTTGTCCAATAATTTTAATAGAGTTTTTGTTGGCAGAAACGGTACCATCAGATCCTAAACCAAAGAATAAGAAGCCCTTGGTATTGTTTTTGACTTTAAATTCAGGATCGAAATCAATATTTGTAAAGGTAACATCATCAATAATGTTAACCGTAAAATGATTTTTAGGTTGCTCTTTTTTAAGTTCATCAAAAATACCCTTGACATGTGACGGATTAAATTCTTTAGATGATAAACCATAACGACCGCCTACAATTTTAGGCATTTCTCTTCCGGATTCAACAAAAGCATTGATAGTATCCATATACAATGGCTCACCAATACTACCCGATTCTTTTGTACGGTCTAAAACTGCAATTTTTTTGACTGTTTCAGGAATAGCATCAATAAAGTCTTTTACAGAAAATGGACGGTACAAACGGACCACTAACAAACCGACTTTTTCGCCTTTTTTATTCAATTCCTCCACTGTTTCCAAAGCGGCTCCCATACCTGACCCCATAATGATAATCATCCGGTCAGCATCCTGGGCACCGTAATATTGGTATAACTCATAACGGCGGCCGGTTAATTCGTAAAATTTATCAAAAGCCTCTTTAACAGCAGCCGGCGTTTTATCATAAAAAGGATTGGCCCGTTCTCTGTTTTGGAAGAACACATCAGGGTTTTGAGACGAACCTCTCAATTTGGGTTTATCCGGATCTAAAGCACGAACTTTATGTTCCATTACTTTATCTTCCGGAATCATTTCTTTTAAAATATCATCGGTTAGTGCATCTATTTTTTGAATCTCATGCGAGGTTCTAAATCCATCAAATACATTTAAAAAAGGAACACGGGTATTCAAGGAAGCCACTTGTGCCAATAAAGCCATATCTTGGGCTTCTTGCACCGAACCACCAAATAACATACCAAAGCCTGTTTGACGGGTTGCCATCACATCGGAATGATCGCCAAAAATAGATAAAGCGTGAGTAGCAACTGTACGAGCCGCTATATGAAATACCGTTGGTAATAACTCACCCGCAATTTTGTACATATTGGGAATCATCAACAATAAACCTTGTGATGCCGTAAAGGTGGTGGTTAAAGCACCGCCTTGCAATGAACCATGAACAGCTCCTGAGGCGCCTCCTTCACTTTGCATTTCAATTACACGAGGAACTTCACCCCAGATATTTTTTTCTCCTTTGGCACTGAGCGCATCAGCATGTTCGCCCATGGGAGAGGAAGGCGTAATGGGGTAGATAGCACAGACCTCATTGATCTTATGTGCTACTCTGGCTACCGCTTCATTCGCATCCCCTATAAATTTAGGAAATTGTTTTGCCATAGTATTTTATTTTTTATTTTGATTAAACTAATTATTGAAACACACAAAGGTATAAAACTATTTTTCTTATCAAATGATTTTAGACTTCAATTCTTAAAATTTACTTTAAATTAATAATAAATTTCATGGTTTTAACAACAGTTTAATAAATAAAAAACCCACGTCCTAATCACGTGGGTTTTGGTTAAAAATAAAAAGTTAAAATTATAGACCATAAGTTAGGCCAATATAAAATATGCTACCGACTTTTCCGGTTCCGGGAGCCGGCAAATATTCTTTGCCAAGAATGTTAGAACCACCCAATTTAATTTTTGTTTTATATTTTTTGATGTTATAATTAATTTGGGCATCCAAAATGCTTCTGGCCGGCACGGTACCATCAGCAAAAGATGATTGCCATTCGAAAGCTGTTTGATATTTATAATCAATTTTAAAACCTAAACCTTTATACAATTCGTCATTGCCTAAAGAAGCTTTAATACGGTGTTCGGGCGTGTTAAATCCGGGACGGAAATCTTCCTCACCGGGTGCCGGCGTAAATTCAAATTTGGCATAATCATAAATTAAACCGATCATATACTTACCGGCTTTATAATTAAATCCTATATCAGCTCCATATGAAGTGATGGCAGATTTGGCATTGGTATATAATTGGAAAGGCTTGTAGGCACCTGTACCGATAGCAGGAAGCGCATTACCTATATTATCAACCGTACCAACTTGGCTTGACAAAGCTACCACGCGCGTACTGGCACCAAAATGATGATACTGATTATAATAAGCTGCCATATCGACACTTAAATTGCGGAATAACTCACCACGATAACCAAATTCGATAGTGGTTACTTCTTCCGGTTCAATAACTTTAGTTTTAGCTACTTCTAAATCTGCCGGGTTGTGGGTTTGCCCAAACTTTTTGAAAGAAGACAAAGTATAGGCATTATGATAAGCATCTTGTCCGGTTACGGTGGCCGGAAAATACACATTATTGATAGGATCGAAAGCTTGAACAATTTCTTTATAACGGTCCAAATTATCCGGAGCTGCACCTAACAGGGTAATAGGTCCTAAATTTAAACCAATGTATAAATCTTGTGTAGAAGGATTTCTAAAACCGGTTTGGAATGACATTCTAAAATTATGCTCTTTGTTTTCGCCGGCCGAATAGACGGCTGAAAAACGCGGTGAAAAATTACCTTCAAACTGTTTTTGCTTGTCATAACGCAAAGAAGTGGCTAGTTTTAAACGGTCATCCATGAATTTCTTACTGATTTGGATATAGGCACCACCTTCATCAATGTTAATGGGTGGTAATCCCGGATAATCTGTAAAAATGGTTCCTTCAGAATGCAGTGAATAACGTCTTAATGAACCGCCTATTTGTATTTCGGCAAAAGAAATTAAATCACGGAAATTATAATTTCCTTCGACATGTTTCAAATTTGTTTTATCGATAAATTTTCCTCCTGTTTTAAAATCAGGATCATTGGTTACTTCGGCAAAAGCCTGTTTGTACTCAGGACTACCGGGTTGGAAACGTGGGGTTTTGGGGTTACCAAACGAATCGACCGGGCTATTATCGGCAAAATCACGTGCCATTTGATGAGCTGTTGCAGCATCGGCACCATTCATCCGTGCATTGACATATACACGGCCATAATCGGTAAACCAATCTTTATCACTACGCCATTTACGGTTGATATTCCAAGCGGTAAATTTGGTATCGTAAGAATTTCCGGCATCCTCACCGGTATAATAACCGCGAATAAACCAGTTTTTACTTTTAATTTCTAATTTATGTTGATGGATAAAAATACCATCTAACACATAGCGGTTGGCCCCTTGATAAATGGTTTTGCCCGTTCCAAAACGTGAATTCCAGATAAATTCAAGTTTGCCGGGTTGTCCACTAGGACGGTAATAAAAGCCCATATCGGCTTTTAAACTTTTGGCTTCGTAGTCGGTTAAATCTACTTCTTTATAACCTGTTCTGGACACACGAATATCATCTAATGTCCCCCCTGTAAGGTTACTAATGGGCAAAGTGGTTACAATTTCATCACCATAAACATTCATTCCATCATAAGAAGGATTGGTTTCGCGACTACCTTTTAAGCTAGGATCCATAGGGTTTAAATCGATATCGGAATAATCTACAGCATACCAATCCGTTCCTTTTAAATATGAAAAATTGATTTTGGCTGCTGCATAATTACCGCCCCAAGCATAACGAACGCCTACATCTCTGTATGGGTTGGTTCCGGCTGCTTGTTGTTTGGTAACGCCATATTTTACATAGGCACTTAATCCTTTATAATTAAACGGACTTTTGCTTCGCATGTTTAAGACACCATTAAAGGCGTTGGCACCATACAACGCTGAAGCTGCGCCCGGCAAAATTTCGACACTTTTAACATCTAATTCATTAATACCCACTAAATTACCTAATGGAAAATTCAAAGCCGGTGAAGAGTTATCCATACCGTCAATTAATTGCAAAAAGCGGTTATTGGCAAATGTGGCAAAACCACGGGTATTGACTGATTGAAAAGTCAATGAATTAGTATTTAAATCTATTCCTTTTAAATTGGATAATCCATCATAAAAGGAAGGAGCCGTATTCCGTTTAATTTCGCGTAAACTCATTCGCTCTATACTTACGGGTGATTCCTTAATTTTCTCTTTGCCACGCGATGCTGTTACAACGACATCGTCTAAAAATTCATTATTGTCTTTTAAAACAATTTTAAGTTTTTGCGGGCCATTTACTTTTAAGGTGACCGGCTCATAGCCCATAAATGATACTTTTAAAGTAACAGGAAATTCTTTGACATCAATGACAAATTTGCCATCAAAGTCGGAAGTTGTGCCTTGATTGGTTTCTACTACCATAATGTTGGCGCCAGGAATGGCTTCCTGGTGTTGGTCTACAACCAAACCTTGTAATTTTTGCGCCTGACCCATAACAGCCAAACTCAAAAAGAAAAGGAATAATGTAATCTTTCTCATAGTTAATTTTATTTAGTTAAGTTGCCGTAAAGATATAAAAAAAACTGACATTTGAAAGTTTTAGTGACACTTATAAATTAAAACACAGGTGTTTTTTAAGTATTTTACAATAGAGAAAGACAGGAAATGAAATACTTAAATTAGTAAGGGTCAACATCGATGGTTATGGTGACAGATTTAAAATAAGTGATATTGTGAAAAGAATTAAATATTTTTAAAATGCGCTTTTTTTGAGCCGACAAAGTTGGTTCTTCAGTCATTTTAATTAAAATTTCTTTAATATACCGATTTTTGATCCGCGGAACCAAGGCGTCCGAAGGTCCTAAAACCTTTGGAAAGGAGTTTGCAAAAGAGGCATATAACCATTCTGCAGCTTCATTTGTTTTTTGCGGATTGCGATCTTTAATCTGAAAATTAATCAATTTAGTAAAAGGCGGATAAGAAAGTGATTTTCGTAAGGCAATCTGTTGCTCATAAAGTTGTTTATAATCCCCATTTAAGACCATTTTTAACACCGGATGTGCCGGGTTATAAGTTTGAATAAATACTTTACCTTGTTCTTTTTTGCGTCCTGCCCGGCCGGCTACTTGCATCAGCATTTGAAAACTACGTTCATCGGCTCTGAAATCGGGATAAAAAAGTAATTGATCCGCATTCATCACAACCACCAATCCAACATGGGAAAAATCCAAACCTTTCACCAACATCTGCGTTCCGACCAAAATATCAGTTTCTCTGTTTTGAAATTTGGCAATGATATTCGCAAAACCATTTTTGCGGCGCGTAGTATCACTATCCAAACGGTCCACTAAAACATTTGGAAAGAGATCTTGTAATATTTTTTGAATTTGCTCAGTGCCTATACCTTTGTAACTAATTGAAGGATTGCCACAAGCAGGACAAACCTGTGGTGCTTCTATTTGGTACCCGCAATAATGACATTTAAGTTTATGTTGTTGCTGATGCAAAGTTAAACTGACATCACAATGTGGACATTCCATTACATGCCCGCAATCTACGCATTGGCCTACAGGGGCATATCCCCGCCTGTTTTGAAAAACGATAATTTGTTTTTTTTTTGCTAATGTTTTGGTTATTTCTTCTAACACATCGGCAGAAAAATGATTTTTAATGCGTTTTTTTCGTTGAGCTTCTTTAAGATCAACAATTTTAATTTCAGGTAGTTGCACCCCACTGTAACGTTCATTAAGTTCGATCAAAGCATAACGCTTACGCCGGGCATTGTAATAGGACTCTATAGACGGCGTTGCAGAGCCCAACAAAACCGGTGTATCTAAATACTTATGCAACCAAACAGCCAAGTCACGGGCATTATAGCGTGGTGAAGGCTGTGTTTGTTTGTACGACTTATCATGCTCTTCATCGACGATAATCAGACCTAAATCTTGAAAAGGTAAAAAGATGCCGGAGCGGGCAGCCAAAACTATCCGCGCCGATTCTTTATGGTGCAATACATTCATCCAAACTTCGCGACGGGCTTGTTGCGAATATTTGGAATGATAGACAGCTATTTGATTGCCGAAAATTTTGGTTAATCGTTGTACTAATTGTGTTGTTAGGGCAATTTCGGGGACTAAAAAAAGTACTTGCTTACCCGCTGCAAGGGTTTCCTCAATTAAATGAATATAAATCTCAGTTTTACCACTGGCCGTTACACCATGTAATAAAACCGGTTTTTGCCGTAAAAAAAACTGTTTAATTTGAGCTAAAACCACCTGTTGTTTTTCACTGAGAGGTTTCTTTACTTTAGATGCCTTTTCAAAATTAATACGATCGATGGTTGTCTTAGTTTCGTAAAAAATTTCCTTTTTAATCAACGATTGAATGGCGGATGTGCTACCGCCGGCATTTTTAACCAATTGTTTTTTTAATACCGGACGGCCTTGACGTTGCAAGGAAAAAAAATGCAATAATATCTCTCGTTGCTTTGGGGCATTTTTGCCCAGCCTTTCAAATAATTCATTTATAGCGCTACCTTGCCATTTATCGTAAAGTTGCAAATATGTTTCCGTTTTAGGCGTATATTTTTCTTTGACTTCTTGCAAACTACTTACCAAAGATTTTTGCATCAAATTTTGTGCTATCTTAAAGACATTTTTTTTGTCTAACAACTGTTGAAGCATTTTCAATGACATTGTTTTGTGCATTTGTAAGGCTTCAACAATTAAAAATTCATCGTCAGACAAATTTGAGCTTTCTGCTAATACAAGGTTATTTAGGCTTAAAAAGGTTTCACTTTCAAGCATAAATGATGAAGGCAAGGCGGCCTTAAGCACCAATCCTAAAGGCGTCAAGTAATAGTTTGACACAAACTGAAAGAGTGCCCACTGATGATCATTAATTATAGGTTCATGGTCGATGATATGCAAGATCGGCTTGGTGTCATAATGCAATGGTTTATTAAAATGTTTCCGATAGACAAGCCCCGTTTGAATTTTCTGACGACCAAATTCAACTGCCACACGCATGCCTTTTTCTAAAAAAGCATATTCATCTTTGGTCACTTCATAAGTGAAACTATTCCAAAGATTAAGGGGTAAAACAACATCGATATAATATGTTTGTCCGGAATCCAATTTATATCAGGCAAATGATTGCAACATAATCAGATTATGATAGACACCTTTTTGCTGCATTAAATCTTGATGGGAACCCATTTCGACAATCTCGCCCCGGTGCATGACTATAATTTTGTCAGCATTTTTAATAGTGGACAAACGGTGTGCAATTACCACGGAAGTCCGGTTAACCATCAATTTATCCAAAGCATCTTGTACTAATTTTTCTGACTCGGTATCTAAAGCCGAAGTAGCTTCATCCATGACCATTACCGGAGGATTTTTCAGAATTGCCCGGGCAATATTAAGCCTTTGCTTCTGTCCACCGGACAGGCGGTTACCACTATCGCCAATATTGGTGTCATATCCATTGGGTAATTCCATAATAAAATCATGTGCATTGGCAATTTTAGCAGCTTTTATAATTTCATCCATACTGGCATCCGGTTTACCCAAAGCAATGTTATTACGTACCGTATCATTAAACAAAATAGAATCTTGTGTGACCAAACCCATCAGATTTCGCAAAGATTTTTTGGTGATATCACGTATATCAATATCATCAATTTTGATAGCCCCTTCATTGACATCATAAAAACGCATTAGCAAATTGGCAATAGTTGATTTACCACTCCCCGACTGCCCAACCAAAGCAACCGTTTCACCTTTTTTAATGTCAAAACTGATATTTTTTAAGACATTTTCGGCTTCATACCGGAAATTAACATGATCAAAAACAATTTTTTTATCAAAACTTTTTTTTGTCAATGCCCCGGGCTTATCTTGTAAAGGATTTTTAGCCTCAAGGATATCAAAAATTCGATCAACAGAAGCCATACCTTTGCGAATGGTATAACCTGCTCTTGCAATAGACTTGGCGGGTGTTAAAATATTGTATGCCAAGGCAATAAAAGTTAAAAAAACAGCTGGTGCTATTTCCTTACGTAAGACCATAGTGCCACCAAACCAAAGAATAACTACTATCACTAATACACCTAAAAATTCACTAACCGGATGGGCTAAATTCTGCCTGTTAACCAAGCGATTATTAGCTCTAAAAATATTATAGGTCATATGTTTAAAACGATCGGCAAATTGATTTTCCGCATTAAAACCTTTTATGATTTTAAGGCCCGTAAGCGTTTCTTCAATATGTGATAAAAAAATGCTTACGTATTTTTGAACTAAATGAGAGTCTTTTCGTAATCTTTTGCCAATAATAGAAATAAAGAAACCAGCTATTGGGGTGAACAAAAAAATGAAAAGTGTCAATTTAACATTAAGAAATAACATAGTTATAACGGAAAATAAAATAGTTAAAGGTTCACGAACAATTATTTCAAGGATAATTAAAGATGCCCATTGTACCTCAACTACATCAGAAGTCATACGAGTTATGACATCTCCCTTACGTTTTTCAGAGAAAAAAGAAATTGGCAAATTAATTATCTTAGTATACATATCATTACGCATGTCTTTTAAAATGCCATTTCGTAAAAAAGTCATAAAATAAAGTGCTGAATAATTAAAAATATTCTTCATCAAAATAATGAAAATAATTAATATCATAATAGCCACCAAAGCACCTTTAAAACCATGTAAATTAATATAACTAACCCAATAATAATCAACATAATCATTTAAAAACTGTTTTAAATGCGTAATCCCCTGCCATATTGGTGGGGCAATGTGCGTCCGCTTTTCCTCTTTAAAAAGAATTTCTAATAAAGGAATAAAAACAATAAATGACAATGTAGAAAATAAAGCGAAAAAAACATTACTTATAATGCTTAAAAAAGCATGTTTTTTATATGGCTTAATATATTTTAAAAAAGTTAATTTAATGCGTTTATCCATTTTATAAACTTAAATCTTTCTTTATCCGCGTAATTTTCGCATCCAATTCTTTTTCTACAGCTTTATAATTTTTTATGTCATTAAGCGGCTGATGAACACTGAAATAAAATTTTATTTTGGGTTCGGTTCCACTGGGCCGAACAGCTATTTTACTACCATCTTCGGTATAAAAAATCAAAACATTAGAAGGTTCTACTTTTAACACCTCTTCACTGCCGTCTTTTAAGTTTTTAGCTTTAGACGTCAAATAATCTTCAATACGGACAACCGGAGAGTTATCAAAAGATTTGGGCGGATTTTCGCGAAAATCAACCATCATTTTCTTGATTTCGGCTTGCCCTTCAATTCCTTTTTTGACTAAATATTCTAAATCTTCTTTATAATAATCGTGTTTCTTATACAATTTAAGCAATTCCTCAAAAAAAGAGCTATTGTTTGATTTAGCTTCTGAAGCGATTTCGGCTGCTAATAAACCCGAAGTAATGGCATCTTTATCACGCACAAAATCACCCACCATATAGCCGAAACTTTCTTCGCCGCCACCAATGAATTTTTGTTTACCTTCTGCTTCTCTGATCATTTTGGCAATCCATTTAAAGCCGGTTAAGCCGACTTTTACATCCACATTATCAGCAGCGCCAATCTTTTTAACCATATCTGTGGATACAATAGTAGAGCCTATAAATTCTTTGCCGTCCAATTTACCTTGTTCTTTCCATTTTTTAATCAAGAAAGCATCCATCATAGACATGGTTTGATTACCGTTTAGCAAACGCATTTTTCCATTGGGCTCTCTTACCGCAACAGCAATACGGTCCGAATCAGGATCCGTTGCCAAAATAATGTCAGCTCCTATTTCATCGGCTTTTTTTAAAGCTATGGTAAAAGCTTCCGGTTCTTCCGGGTTAGGCGATTTTACGGTTGAAAACTCCGGATCGGGTATCTTTTGTTCTTCGACAATATGAAAGTCGGTAAATCCGGCTCGTTTCATAGCTTCGGGCATTAAGGTAATAGAGGTGCCATGCAAAGGTGTAAATAAAATTTTTATATTGCTACGATCGGGCGCGTCAAAAGTACCATGCGCAATGGAAGCTTTTAAAAAAGCATCGTCCAATTCTTTACCCACATACTGAATCAGTTCCGGCTTGGGGGTAAATTTGATTTCATCAAATTTTACTTTATTTATTTCATTTACTATTTCTTGATCTTGTGGAGGGACAATTTGCGCACCATCATTCCAATACACCTTATAGCCGTTATATGCGGGTGGATTATGTGAAGCTGTTAAAACTATACCTGCATCTGTGCCTAAATGACGGACAGCAAATGACAACTCGGGCGTCGGACGGTATTGCGAGAACAAATAAACTTTGATACCATTAGCCGAAAGTACATCAGCTACAATTTTAGCAAATTTTTTACTATTGTGACGGACGTCATAATTAACAGCGACACTTTTTTCTTTATCAGGAAAAACTTTATTTAAATAATTAGCCAAGCCTTGTGTATTGCGACCTAAGGTGTATTTGTTAATTCGGTTAGTTCCCGGTCCCATTATGCCCCGCATTCCACCGGTGCCAAATTCCAAATTTTTATAAAAACTATCAGCCAACAAATCAGGCTGTTTTTCAATCATTTCTTTCACTTCTTTTTGTGTGTCTTCGTCAAAAGGTGCTTTGGTCCAAGCGGTAGCTTTTTGTAATATATCTTGTTGATTCATATTTAAAGTTTTTAAAATATTTATATTTTTTTTTGGTAAGCTAATTGCCATATAATTTGAAAAACAAATCTGGTTCGTTTTTCCATAATATCATAACTTATTTTATCTGGTGTGTCGGTTGGTTGATGAAAATCACTGTAATTTTTTGTGCCATAATAATCAATAATTGGTACTTTCTTTTTCATAAAATGGGTGAATTCATCATGAGAGACTAAGGGCTTAAATTTAATAGTCATATAGTTATTATACAACTGCATCTCTTGGATATTTTTCTTAAAACTTTCCTTTTCAAATCCATTAAAGGCAATGTTAATGGGATAAAAATCGGCAACAATTTCTTCATCGCCCAAATCTTTGATCCGTCCCAAACGGTCCAATTCAATTACGGCGACTGTTTTCTCTAGTGGAATAACCGGATGTTCTGTATAAAATTTGACGCCAATCATATCTTGTTCTCTTCCTGATACATTTAAAAAAACAATATTTCTTCTCGGCACAAAACCCGAATCGATAGCTGTTTGAAAAGCTTCAACCATTTCAAGAGAAGCTGCCACACCGGTAGCATTTTCATTGGCACTGTTATAAATTTCGCCGTCATGTTTCCCTTGGCCGTCATAATGGCTTAAAACAATGACATATTCATCAGATTTGGGTTGGCCTTCAATTATACCGATAACATTGCTTCCTTCAATCAAATCATTATTATTTTTATAATTGATATGCAATGGGACCTTATAAAGGCGTGTTTTTTTGGTGTATTCAATATCTTGTGGACGGTCATAACCGGTAATATCTTCAAAAATAGCTTTATTGATAAAAAAATCATAGACGGAATCTTTTTTAACACTGACCTCGAGCTTTTTTTTGGCAAAATGCTTTTTAAAATTATCCCAAAAATATTTTTTATGAAGCGGATCGTAATAGAGCATTGCCTTAGCGCCGTGTTTCATGGCAGCATTGCGTCTTAAAATATAGGCTTTTATCGGGTTGCGACTCCAAACTGAGGGTAAAGAGCGGCCGGTATATGGATTTACTTCATTTGAAATGATATAATTGCCATATTTGTCACGTGGTTCGCCTCCGGCTACTAAAATTACTTTTCCTTTGACATCCTGATAAGCATAATCATTATACTTCGGATCTTCAATGCCATAACCGACATAAATAATTTGATCGGTATTGATGTCTATACTGTCATGTGGAAAAAATGAAATAAAATCTTCACCATATTTATAAGCTTGCCGGTCTGTTGACAAAACAACGCTTGGTTTATTGTTTTCCGAAGCCGTATATTTTTGAAAATAACCATCCAATTTTTTCGGAAAGAGCAAGTGTTGATCTAAATAATAATCCCAAATATATTTGGCGGCTTTTTTACCACCACGTTTTCCGGTTTCACGGCCTTCCATCGAATCATTAGCCAAATTATAGACGTGATAATCCAGGTCATCGGCTGTTATAGTTTCGGCAAATATTTCAGCTAAAGTAGGTGTATGCTTTGATTCTGACTTAGTCTCTTTTTCCTCAATGCCATATTTTTGACGCAATTTCTTTTTGGAACCACAAGAATAAATCAGAGAAAAAAAGAGTAAACTAAGAATAAAAAAACGTATTTTCATGCGATAAAAATTGTAACTAACAAAATTACATTATTTTTTTTACAATTAATCAGACATTAAGAATGTTTTATATCATAAAAAATGTAATGGGACAATTGATATGAATATTGTTAACTTAAAATTCCTTTTTATTGATAAAAAAAGATAATACAAAACGACGCTGGTATAAAAATAATTTATAAATTTGTTTCAAAACTTTTTAATTATGACTATTGCGCAATTAAAATATTTATTGGCTGTTGCCAAGTATCTCAATTTCACCAAAGCATCTCAACAATGTCATGTTACACAGCCGACACTCAGCATGCAAATTCAAAAATTGGAAGATGAATTGGGCGTCATTATTTTTGACCGGAATAAAAAACCGATTAAAATAACCGAGATTGGTAAAAAAATTATCGATCAAGCCAAAACCATTGTCAATGAAAGTGCCAGAATAAACGACTTGGTACAACAAGA
Source organism: Flavobacteriales bacterium (assembly GCA_026993355.1). Taxonomy (GTDB): domain Bacteria; phylum Bacteroidota; class Bacteroidia; order Flavobacteriales; family Flavobacteriaceae; genus WGBX01. Next base: position 195,739 of record JALWTX010000006.1, read on the forward strand.
AAAAGGTTATATCGGCGGTGACTACAAATTGGGGATTATTCCTACCCTAGTGCCGACAATTTTACCCATGTTTTTAAAAAATTTCATTAAAAAATACCCTGAAGTACACCTTGAAATATATGAAGTGCCTACCCAGCAAATGATTGAACAAATTGCGGAAGGAAAATTGGATGCCGGCATTGCTGCAACACCCTTAGAAGAACCGCAAATTATCGAAAAACCTTTGTTTTACGAACCTTTTGTCGGATTTATTCCCGAATCGCACCGGCTTTTTAAGAAAAAGGAATTGACCGAACAAGATTTAGATGTTAAAGATATCTTATTATTGGATGAAGGTCATTGTTTTAGAGATAACATTTTAAACATTTGCCGGTTAAAATCTGATGACGATCAAGCCTTTTCTTTAAATATCGGCAATTTTGATGCTTTAATAAAATTATCAAAAGAAGGTTTGGGCATGACACTGCTTCCTTATTTACAAACCGAAGATTTATGTCCGGCTGACAAAAAATATTTACGCAACTTTAAAAAGCCGGAACCGGCCCGTGAAGTGAGTTTAATTCACAGCAAGGATATCTTCAAAAAAAACATAACCGAAGCTTTATTTAAAACTATTAAAGGGATTGTGAAAGGTGCCATCGAATTTTACGATGTTAAAATCATCAGCCCGCTTCCGGCTAAACATTAAACTTAAAATTATTGATTTTGATGAAATGGACTAACTATTTCGAACACGCTAAAGAACGTTTATTTGACGATAAAAAATATGATAATAAAGAACGATCCGTTTTTCAAATGGACTATGACCGGATTGTCTTTTCCTCAGCTTTCCGCCGATTACAAAACAAAACACAAGTTTTACCGTTTCCAAAATCCGACTATATCAGAAACCGTCTGACACATAGTTTGGAAACCGCATCTGTCGGGCGGTCATTGGGCAATTTTGTGGGGCAAAAAATCATCAAAAAATATCCGGAGTTAATACAAAAAAGTCATATTCAAACCACAGATTTCGGTCATCTGGTTTCAGCGGCCTGTCTGACACACGACATTGGCAATCCGCCATTTGGTCATAGTGGCGAAACTGCCATTAGTGAATTCTTTAAAAGCACCGGAGGCGAAAGCTTAATGGACAATTTGTCACCCAAACAAAAAGCTGATTTACAACATTTTGAAGGCAATGCTTCCGGATTACGCTTAATAGCCCATACACCTGAAAAACAATCTGCCATAAAAGGCGGTTTGCGTTTAACACTAGGCACTTATGCCACCTTTACCAAGTACCCCAAAGAATCATTACCCGATAGACGGAAGGAAAAACAAGCCAGTTCAAAAAAATTCGGTATTTACCAATCCGAAATAGATTTATTTGAAACGGAAATAGCCGGTAAATTAAATTTAATCCCCCAACATACCTCTGACGGAAAAGCATGGAAACGTTTTCCGCTGACTTTTTTAGTGGAAGCAGCCGATGACATATGTTATCATATCGTCGATTTTGAAGATGGCTTTCATATGGGGTATCTGCCTTTTAAAATGGTTGAGCAACACCTATTAGAACTCTTAAATCATAAAAAGTTTAAACCAAACCGTTATCGACAGATTTTTGATCGGACGGAAAAAATTAATTACCTCCGGAGTTTGGCTATTGATAATTTGGTCCAAACGGCAGGGCAAATTTTTACAGCCTATGAAGCTGATTTTATTACAGGCCGTTTGGATAGAGCTTTATTGGATTTATTTCCGGCTGACTTGAAAAAGCCTCTGCAAGAAATTATTAATATAAGTTTTGATCAAATTTATCAATCCGAAACGGTTCTTCGTATAGAATTAGCCGGAAAAAAAGTTTTACCCGATTTGCTACAAAAATTTGTAACCGCTAACTTATACCCCGACAAGCATAAACAACTTTATAAACTTTTGCCCGAAATATATCATGGCGGCAACAATGACTATGAAAAAATTCTCAATGCCACCATGTATATTAGCAATATGACCGACCGGCAAGCCGTTTCCTTGTATAAGAACTTGAACGGAGTAGAACTGGCGGGCTATTAGGCCTTGGTAAAAGTCAATATTTCCTTTAATATTTCATCAGGATCATCGTGTATGGAAAGAATAAGATTTTGGTATTTTTGCTCTTCCAGCATTTTTTTCAAACAAGGATAGACCGGCTTTTCGACTGTCCAATAATATTTGTCCAAAAAAATCATAGGACTGGCATACCCTAAGCTTAAATAATGGTCTTGCGTGGCTTCTTGAAAAATTTCTTGAATGGTACCGGCATTGCCTGGTGCAAAAATAATCCCACCTTTGGCTATGGTCAAAAGTTTATCCTCACGGATGCTATTGGCAAAATATTTGGCAATATGTGTGGCAAAAACAGCCGTTGGTTCGTGCCCATATAACCATGTTGGAATAGCTAAACTATTATACTTAGAGACCGGATATTTTTGTCGCAATTGCATGGCTAAATCCAACCATTGCGGATGCTTAAAAGTAGGTGCATGGCCAATAAACCGGATAGCATCAATTAATTCCTCGTCGTTTTTGCCCGCAAACCATGCCCCAAGATGGGTTGCTTCCATGGCACCGGGTCCTCCGCCCGAGGTCATTAAATAGCCCTTTTCGGTCAGTATTTTGCTCAGCAAGGCAATTTTGGTATAACTTTTATCTTTCCGTGACAAAGCATGTCCACCCATAAAAGCAACTATTTTCTTTTCCTCATAATTCTCTATAAAATCATCTAACGCATCCGTAATGGCATGGTCATGCAAACTTCTGGCTAATGTTTCTTTGATATCTTTGGCATATTTGCCGGTTTTTAAAAAATGACGGTAAACTATTTGATCAAAAGTTTGCAAAAAACTTTCCGGTTGTCCTATCACATAACCTTTATACAAATCTTCGGGCGTATAAAGCCGGTTGACATAGGAATTATAGGGTAAGTCTAAGCGGGGAAAAATGAAGCAGTTCTCCAATGAGTGAAATAACACCTCTGGTAATTTACAACCTAAAAATAAACAATTTTTAAAAGTTTTTCCCTTTAACAATTCTTCTAAGCCGGAAAAATCCAAATTCTGAAAAGCAATATATTCAATGATGTCATAATTATGTAATAATTGTTTTAAAGCTTCCGGCGTCTCAATTTCTTTATATTTCATCACTGTTTAAGATTTACACATTCGTTTTTTATTTCGTTCATCAAGTAAAGAAGCAACCGCCCAAATGGCAGCCGGCAACCAGCCAATTAATGTAATTTGTAGGATTAAACATAAAAGGGCTTGGAAAATTTTACCTCTCAGTAAAAAGGATAACCATGGAAATAAAACGGCAATTAAAATCATAAAATCAATTAATTTAGTGACATTATGTCATTAAAAATTATTTTGACAGACAAAAGTACAATTTTTAATGTCAAAACTACTTAATAAATAACGCTTTTTCAAATGGCATAATCATTGACAAAAGTAAAATGAACAAAATAATTATTAACTAAAAAAATATTAACTATGAGCGACAAAGGAAATAAAATTATCGGTATAGATTTGGGAACCACCAACTCTGTAGTTACTGTAAGAGAAGGTAATGATACTATCGTTATCCCTAACCCGGAAGGAAATAGAACAACTCCTTCAGTTGTAGCCTTTACAGATAAAGGCGAAATAAAAGTTGGTGACCCTGCCAAACGACAAGCTATTACAAACCCTGAAAGAACTATCTCTTCTATTAAGAGATTTATGGGGAACAAATATTCTGAAGTAAAAGAAGAAGCCGAACGCGTACCTTATAAAGTAGTGCAAGGACCTAATGATACACCGCGTGTTGAAATAAACGGCAAACAATATTCACCACAAGAAATTTCGGCTATGATTTTGCAAAAATTGAAAAAAACAGCCGAAGATTATTTAGGACATCCTGTTAAAGAAGCGGTTATTACCGTACCGGCATATTTTAACGATGCTCAACGTCAAGCCACTAAAGAAGCCGGTGAAATTGCAGGTTTAAAAGTCAGACGTATTATCAACGAACCGACTGCTGCCGCTTTGGCCTACGGATTAGACAAATCTGACAAAGAGAAAAAAATTGCCGTATTTGACCTTGGTGGTGGAACATTTGACATTTCTATTTTGGACATCGGTGACGGTGTTACTGAAGTATTATCTACTGCCGGTGATACCCACTTAGGTGGTGATGATTTTGACCAACGTATTATCGACTGGTTAGCTGACGAATTCAAAAAAGAAGAAGGTATCGACTTGAAAAAAGACCCGATGGCTTTGCAACGCTTAAAAGAAGCAGCCGAAAAAGCCAAAATCGAATTGTCTTCTTCACCCGAAACCGAAATTAATTTACCTTATATTACGGCAACTGCCTCAGGACCTAAACACTTGGTTAAAAAATTGACCAGAGCCAAATTTGAACAATTAACCGACGACTTGGTTAAACGTGCCATGAAGCCGGTTAAAGAAGCTTTGGAAAAAGCCGGATTAAAACCTTCTGATATTGACGAAGTAATTTTGGTAGGTGGATCTACACGTATACCAAAAGTAGTAGAAGAAGTTGAAAAATTCTTCGGCAAAAAAGCCTCTAAAAACGTTAACCCTGATGAAGTCGTTGCCAAAGGTGCCGGAATTCAAGGTGCCGTTTTAACAGGTGATGTTGATGATGTTTTATTACTTGACGTAACGCCGTTATCATTAGGTATTGAAACGATGGGTGGTGTAATGACAAAATTGATTGATGCCAATACCACCATCCCGACTAAAAAGTCGCAAATATTCTCAACTGCTCAAGACAATCAGCCCAGTGTTGAGATTCATGTCTTGCAAGGAGAAAGACCCTTGGCTAAAGATAACAAAACCATTGGTCGCTTCCACTTAGACGGTATTCCGCCTGCAAAACGTGGTGAACCACAAATTGAAGTTACCTTTGATATCGATGCTGATGGTATTATTCATGTTACAGCAATGGATAAAAAATCCGGAAAATCTAAAGATATCCGTATTGAAGCTTCCAGTGGTTTAAGCAAAGAAGAAATTGAAAGAATGAAAAAAGAAGCAGAAGCTAACGCAGAAGCTGATAGAATAGCCAAAGAACGCGTAGAAAAACTTAATAAAGCAGATGCAACAGCTTTCCAATTGGAAAAATTAGTTGAAGAGCACAAAGACAAAATTTCCGATGAAAACAAAACTGCTGTTGAAAATATGGTCAAAAAGCTGAAAGAAGCTTATGACAAACAAGATGCCGATATGGCAGAAGCTGCAACTAAAGAAGCTGAAGACTTATTGATGAAAGTAGGTCAAGATATTCAAAATGCAGCACAAGCACAAGGTGCACCTAATGATCAAGCACAACAATCTACCGCAAATGAAAACCAAGGTGGTGGAGAAGATGATGTGCAAGATGTAGATTTTGAAGAAGTAAAATAGTAGATGATTAGTTTTTCATAATTATTGATTGATTAAACAGCCGGTTGCAAAAATTTGCAACCGGTTTTTTTATTAAATTTAATTAAAGAAAATCCAACGCAAGCCAAAACGGATGTTAAAGTCCGGATAGGGTTGCAAGGGGGCAGCATAATAATCCGGATTTTTTTGTTTGCCCAGCGCATTAAGATGGGCCAACTTAAAATAGAACCGGAAACGTTTTATCTTAAAATTAAGAAAATAGTCTATAATGGGATAGCCGCCTATTTTACGCTGGTGTTGTAAAACAAAATCACTTAAGACCGGATTATAGGCGTTTGCATAATAAGCTTCAAAATATTTGGCCGTAAAACCGGTTTGCACCCATAAATTGTGTTGAAAATAATAATTAGAAAAAAATAAACTGCCACGCAAAATATAACCGGGCAAATGCAATATGCCGGCACCTTGAAGCACTTTTTGCCATTTAAAATCCGTAGCCAAACCCCATTTTTTATAGTAAAAATCTTTTTGATATTTTACCGACAAGTATTGTATGCCGCTCGTATTTTGGTGTGGCAATGAGTCGGCGCCAAAATAGGTGTAGTTGTTAATCAGTATTTGATTAAAAATTAATTTACCCAAATATTGATGCGTAATTTGGGCTGAAATTTTTTGTTTCGATTCGTTTTTAAAATCCAGATGATTCCAATTAAACTTATCATAAGCACTTTGATAAAGCAAATATTTAAAATCGGGCCGTTTAGAAAGGCTTTTTACTTCGCCAAAAATTCCAATTTGTGGGTTTGGTTTATACCTAACTTGTCCTGCCAAATAATAACCGGCTATATTTTTAGTAAAACCAATATTTAATTGACCGCGAAAATTTAATTTACCCAAATTTAAACGGGCTTTGTTATCAAGGCTTAAATCGTTAAAAATGGTTTTTTGTGGTATGTATATATTATTTATAACTTTCAGACTGTCAAAAGTATACACCTGATGAGAGTAACGAATACCGGATTGCACTGCCAGCTGATGAAATTGGAATTTTAATCCCGCAATATTTTGAAAATGACTTAAAAAAACAGTATCCTTTACCGCTCCATTGCCGGAGGATGCTATTCCTATTAGGTCAGTTGCCTTTTTTTGTTCAAACTTATAAGCATGCCCGGCATAAGTCAAGTTGTTAAATAATGACAAATTTTGCTTGACCAAAGCATATTGTTGTCCCACAAACAATCGGTGAATTTTTAATTGGGTATGGGCATCTGTCAACTTGACGTTTATACGGCTTCTATCGCTATAAATGTCGCCGGCTTGTTCAAATTCGAGTGGATTGGCTATGCCGCCATTTTCGTCATTGCTCTTTTCGTAAGTATAATAATAGGTTTTAAGACGATAAGTGTTTGCGCGGTTATTAAAATTAAGACTACCTAAAAAACGCCGCGATGTAGCAACACTATTTTTATACAAGCCCAACGAGTTTAAGCCCCGGTAGTTTGCCGCCACATTTAATTGTTTGTTGATATTGGTGGCAAACAAAGCATTTAAAATTTGTCCTTGTCCCATCCCATTCAGGTAAGATAAATCGGAATAAGGCGTCGGGGTAAAATAAAATGGAATGTTAGGATGCGGCCAATAATCTGTCAATTTAGGTTGGCCCACAAAACCGGGAATAATATCTGTGTCGGTGATATCAAAACTCAGCTGGGTTAAAACATGACCGATATTAGAAAAAGGCAAATAGTCAAAATCATCCTTAAAAAGTTGGTTAAACCGGTAAGCATCCCTTATGGTCAAAGTGGTATCGACACTAATGGTATCATTTTCTATAGTAAAAATTTTATACCGGCCGGCCGGCAACTTGGGTAATTTTATTTTGAGACTGTCTTTTTTATTAAAGTAATCTAATGTGTCATGCTGCTGATGGGGGGTAAATTGAGGCATGTTAGTCCGTATTTGCGCCACCAAGCTAAAACTTATAAAGACAAAAATGCAGGAAATAAATATTTTCACCAAATTGATATTTTTAGACAGGACAAATTTACAATTTTTAATTGGCTTTTAGATTTAAAGCTAACACATAAAAAAGGCTGCCTCAAAAAAGGGCAGCCTCCTTGTAAATATAGTGAATTTAGATTTAGTCACCTAATCCAACACGTTGAAAACCGGTTATTTCTAAATCTTGATCTATACTTTTAATATAATCATTAACGGTCATATTACCATCTTTGATATAATCTTGGTCTAACAAACACGCTTCTTTGTCCAAGGTTGTATTGTCATCGATAAAACGTTGTAATTTGCCCGGTACAATACGATCCCAAATTTTTTCGGGTTTACCTTGCGCTTTCAGTTCTGCTTCAATTTCGGCTTTGGCTTGCGCAATAACTTCATCGGGCAATTGTGCTTTAGAAATATATTTAGGAACGTGTTTTAGGGTTTTGCCCAAACGTGCCAATTCAATATTTTCTTTTTCAATAGCAGCAATACGCGCACCGGTTTCTGCTTCTAAAAATTCGGGCGTAAAATCTTTATAGCTTAATACCAAAGGCTTCATAGCGGCAACTTGCATGGCAATATTACGCGCTACTTCAGCAGCTTTATCGAAAGATTTATTCAAGCCTGCCAATGCCGCAATTTTATTATTGGCGTGCACATAAGAACCGACAAAAGGTGCTTCTAAAGATTTAAAATCACCAATTTCGATTTTTTCACCAATGACACCGGTTTGTTCAATTACTTTGTCATTAATGGTGCCATCTTCAAATGGTGCCGCCAAAAATTCTTCTTTGGTATTATAGTTTAAAGCAATATCTGCCATTTTGTTAGCCAAATTAACAAAGTCGTCATTTTTGGCCACAAAGTCGGTTTCACAATTTAAAGTAAAGACCACACCTTTGGTATTATCGTCATTGACGCGGGCAATGGCAACACCCTCGGAGGAATCACGGTCGGCACGTTTAGCAGCCACTTTTTGGCCTTTTTTACGTAACACGGCAATCGCTTCGTCAAAATCGCCATTTGCTTCGACCAATGCTTTTTTGCAATCCATCATACCGGCACCGGTCATGTCTCTTAATTTTTTTACATCTGCGGCTTTAATATCTGCCATAATTTTATATTTTTTAGATTAATAGATGTTTAAATATTATTTTTCCTCAGTTTGAGCAGGTTCTTCAGGTTGTGCTTCTGCCTTTACTTCGGCTTTTTCAGCCATTTGTTTAGCTGCTTCTTTTTCTGCTTTAGCTTTTTCCTTTTCTTCTTTTCTGATGGCTAAACCTTCGGCAATAGCATCGGTTAGGTATTCTAATACCAAATCGATAGATTTTGAGGCATCGTCATTGGCAGGAATAGGATAGGTTACCTTACGCGGGTCGGTATTGGTATCGACCATGGCAAAGATCGGAATGCCTAATTTGTTAGCTTCGGCAACAGCAACGTGTTCTTTGTTGATGTCAACTACCACCAATGCCGCAGGCAAACGTGTCATATCGACAATAGAACCCAAGTTTTTTTCTAATTTAGCTCTTAAACGGTCTGTTTGTAAACGTTCTTTTTTTGATAAGGTTTCGTACGTACCGTCTTTTTTCATTTTGTCAATCGCAGCCATTTTTTTGATGGCTTTACGAATGGTCACAAAGTTGGTTAACATACCACCAGGCCATCTTTCGGCAATATATGGCATATTAACTTTTTTGGCTTTATCAGCTATAATTTCTTTTGCTTGTTTTTTGGTAGAAACAAATAAAATTTTTCTACCGGCAGAGGCAATTTGTTTCAAAGCTTTTTGGGCTTCGTCAATTTTTGCCGCCGTTTTATATAAATTGATGATGTGAATACCGTTTTTTTTGCCATAGATGTATGGCGCCATGTTCGGATTCCACTTTTTGGTTAAGTGACCAAAGTGGGCTCCTGCATTTAATAATTCTTGTATATCTACTTTTTTCATTTTTTATTTTTTAGTTTACGTTCCGTAAAATTAGCAATATGCCATTTTGGGACATATTTGGATGCTAAACTAAGAACAGATTAATTGATAATGATTAACGTTTAGAGAATTGGAATTTCTTACGTGCTTTAGGTTGGCCGTATTTTTTACGCTCTACCATACGCGGATCTCTGGTCATTAATTTTTCTTTCTTCAACAAAGGTTTAAATTCCGGATTAACTTCGACCAAAGCTCTGGCAATACCCAAACGTAATGCTTCTGCTTGTCCTGTAACGCCGCCCCCTTTAATGGTTGCATTTACATCAAACTTACCTTCTGTATCAGTAATGACAAAGGGTTGCGCCACTGCTTTAAGGTGAGCCGGCACAGTGAAATATTCATTCACGTCTTTACCGTTAATAACAATTTTTCCGGTTCCTTCATTTAAGAAAACTCTGGCTACAGAGGTTTTTCTTCTTCCGATAGTATGAATTGTATCCATTATTTAAATTCGTTTAAATCAATTTTTTTAGGTTTTTGTGCTTCTTGTTTATGCTCTGCACCGGCATATACATAAAGATTTTTATAAATCTTACGACCCAATCTGTTTTTGGGCAACATTCCTTTAACAGCATTTTCTACCAAACGAATAGGATGTTTAGCCAATAATTTTTCTGCTGTTATTTCGCGTCTTCCACCGGGATATCCGGTATGTTTAACATAAACCTTGTCTTGCCATTTGTTGCCGCTTAATGCAATTTTGTCTGCATTAATAACCACAACGTTATCGCCACAATCAACGTGAGGCGTGAAGTTAGGTTTGTGTTTTCCCCTGATCAACTTGGCAACTTTTGAAGCCAAACGACCTAATGTCTGTCCTTCTGCATCGACAAGTAACCATTCTTTATTGACGGTCTTGTCATTTGCTGAAATTGTTTTGTAACTTAATGTATTCACTTTCATTCAATTTTCGATTAATAATTCGATTCTAAAACGGTTTGCAAATTTATGAATATTTTTTTGAATGACAAAACGATTCGTTTATCATTTTGTTGGAGGTAAAATGGATTCAGGCGAATTGAAAATAAATTTAGGTCCAAATCGAATATTTAATTTGAAAGTGATTTATAGATTTGAATATTTGATAAACGAAAATAAGTTTTCAACAAGAAATTTTTAATATAAATTAAAAAAATTACCTTTGTATTTGAAATAAAAAACCTGTCATGTCCTCAAAAAAAATTAAAGAAGCCAAAATATTTGCCAGTTCGCAAAGCCGCGACTTGGCCCAAAAAATAGCCGATGCATTTGGCAAACCCTTAGGAAAAGTAGAATTGCAAAAGTTTAAAGACGGCGAATTCAAACCTTCCTATAAAGAATCTATTCGTGGCAAACGTGTCTTTATTATCGGTTCGACTTTTGCGCCTTCAGATAACCTGATGGAAATCTTACTGATGATTGATGCAGCCAAGCGTGCCTCTGCCGAATATATAGATGTGGTTATCCCCTACTTTGGCTGGGCGCGTCAGGAGCGCAAAGATGAGCCGCGCGTGCCTATCGCCGCCAAATTAGTAGCCAACATGTTAGAATCGGCCGGCGCCTCAAGGGTTATTACCATGGACCTACACGCCGATCCTATTCAAGGTTTTTTCGAAATACCCGTAGACCATTTATATTCCAGCACCATATTTATTCCCTATATCCAAAGTTTAAATTTAGACAACTTGGTTATTGCATCCCCCGATATGGGTGGCTCCAAAAGAGCTTATGCTTATTCCAAATTGTTAAAAAGTGATGTGGTTATTTGTTACAAGCAACGAAAAAAAGCCAATGTCATTGGCAGTATGGAACTCATTGGAAATGTAGAAGGTAAAAACGTTGTTTTAGTTGACGATATTATTGATACCGGTGGTACTTTGGTCAAAGCAGCCTCGCTTATGAAGGAAAAAGGTGCCAAAAGTGTCCGTGCCATTTGCACCCATGCATTGCTATCCGACAATGCGCAAGAACGTATTGCCAACTCTGATATTGAAGAATTGGTGGTAACCGATTCTATCCCCAGAAAAATTTTGTCAAAGAAAATAAAAGTGCTAACTTGCGCCCCTCTATTTGCAGATGTCATGCATAATGTACATGTGCATAAATCCATCAGTTCCAAGTTTATCATGTAACGGATGAAATAGAAATTAAATTATAAATTAATAAAAACCAAAAGTAATGAAATCATTAACAATTAAAGGCTCAAAAAGAGAAAGCGTGGGCAAAAAAGCTACTAAAGCCCTACGTAATGCTGGACGTGTCCCTTGCGTTTTGTACGGAGGTGACGAACCAATGCATTTTTCAGCAGACGAACGTGCATTCAAAAATTTAGTCTACACGCCGGAAACGCATACCGTTGTGATTGAACTCGAAGATGGCAGCCAACACAATGCCATTATGCAAGATATTCAATTTCATCCGGTAACGGATAAAATTTTACACGTCGACTTTTACCGCTTATTCCCCGACAAAGAAGTAACCGTTACCGTTCCGGTCAAAACCGAAGGTGTGGCACCCGGTATTATTAAAGGGGGTTCTTTAAGTTTGACTATGAAAAAACTTAAGGTAAAAGCCATTCCCGAAAATTTACCCGATGCCGTTGTGGTGGACATCAGCAAATTAGATATTGGCGACAAAGTTTATGTTTCGGAATTAAGAAACGACAAATATAAATTAATGCATCCGGACAATGTTGTTGTGGTACAAGTTAAGATGTCCAGAGCAGCTATGAAAGCCGCGCAAGAAGCCAAAGCAGCTGCTAAAAAATAAGTTTATTTTTTAATTAAACATAAACCAGGTCACCTTTTTAGGTGGCCTTTTTTGTTTTAAAACCCACAAAACTTTTGTACTTTTACAAAAATATTTTTTATGGCGTATTCAAAAAAAAAGAAACCGGATTTACTTAAAAAATTGACCTATCATTACCGTGTATTAATTATCAATGATGACACTTATGATGAGAAACTCAGTTTTAGGCTCAATCGCTTAAATGTCTTTGTATTTACCGGTTTATTTGCCTTTTTTCTTATTCTGCTCACCACCGTTCTTATTGCTTTTACCCCTATAAAAACTTATATTCCCGGGTACATTGCTCCCGGGTTGCGCAAACAAGCTATTCATCTGCAAATAAAAACGGACTCTCTTGAAAAAGCCCTCCGCCTTAATAATTATTATGTCAACCAATTAAGAAAAGTGTTGAATAATGAAATAAGTATGGAAGATTTTAATAAAAATTATTCCCTTAAAAGTATCAATCCGGACACCCTAAAACTGGCACCGGGCAAAGTTGACTCACTCTTACGAAAAGAAGTAGAAGAACGCGAACGGTTTAAAGTCAACAAGCAAAACAACACTTTGTCTTATAATTTCATGGCACCGGTCAAAGGAATTGTGGTCAATAATTTTAACCCGAAGAAAAAACATTTTGGCGTTGATATTGCTTTGTCTAAAGGTACACCCGTTAAAAGTATCGAAAAAGGACGTGTAATCTTTGCCGATTGGTCTGCCACTACCGGCAACACCATTATTATTTCGCATCCGCATAATGTCGTATCTATCTACAAACACAATAAAAAATTGTTGCGCAAAACCGGTGATCTCGTTCAACAAGGAGAAGCAATCGCTCTGTCGGGCAATACCGGCAAACAAACCACCGGCCCGCATTTACATTTCGAATTGTGGATTAAAGACACCCCTGTAAATCCGGAAGATTTTATCAATTTTAACCAATAAACTATGGGATTAAAATCTGTTTTAGCTAAACTATATGCCCGCCAAGTGGTTAAAAAGAATCAAAAATGGATACAAAATCCATTAGCGGCACAACAGACTACTTTTAAACAACTTGTCAGTCAGGCAGCCCATACCCAATTTGGAAAAGACCATAATTTTAACCATATTACTGACTATCACACTTTCAAAAAAAACGTTCCTTTACGTAACTACGAACAATTCAAGCCTTATATTGACCGCATCATGAATGGCGAATATAATGTTTTATGGAAAGGGCGCCCGCTCTATTTTGCCAAAACCTCCGGTACCACATCGGGTGTAAAATATATTCCGATCAGTAAAGAATCAATGCCTTATCATATCACCGGCGCCAAACATGCTTTGTTACATTATATATATGAAACCGGACGGGCAGATTTTGTAGAAGGTAAAATGATTTTCTTACAAGGGAGCCCTGTCTTAAAACAAGTTGGCGGAATTAAAACAGGCCGTTTATCCGGCATTGCGGCCCATTATGTGCCACGATATTTGCAAAAAAACCGACTGCCCAGTTGGGAAACCAACATTATTGAAGATTGGGAAACCAAAGTACAAGCCATTGTTGATGAAACCGTAAATGAAGATATGCGGCTGATTAGTGGCATTCCCTCATGGGTTCAAACCTATTTTGAAAAACTCATAGCCAAAAAAGGGCGTCCTGTTGGTGATATCTTTCCGCATTTTAATTTGTTTGTGTATGGCGGATTAAATTTTGAACCTTACCGTCAGAAATTCAATCAATTAATCGGGCGAAAAGTAGACAGTTTGGAACTTTACCCCGCTTCAGAAGGTTTTTTTGCCTACCAAGACAAACCGGAAAGAGATGATTTACTGTTGCTTACACAACACGGCATGTTTTATGAGTTTGTGCCGGTTGAAGAGATTTTCAATCTCAATCCAACGCGTTTATCCTTGGCTGACGTTGAGAGAGGTGTGCAATATGCCCTGGTATTAAATACCAATGCCGGTTTATGGGGCTACATTATCGGTGATACGGTCATGTTTACTTCCACCAAGCCATACCGCTTAAAGGTTACCGGCCGCATCAAACATTTCATTTCGGCTTTTGGTGAGCATGTCATTGCCAAAGAAGTAGAAACGGCCATCAAAACCGCCATTGACAAAACCGGTTTCAATATTAACGAGTTTAGTGTCGCCCCACAAATAAATCCGTCTGAAGGTTTACCTTATCACGAATGGCTGGTCGAATTTGATCAAACGCCCGGTAATTTGTCAGACTTTACACAAGTCATAGAAAAGACCATGCAAGCTCAAAATCCCTATTACAAAGATTTAATAAAAGGAAAAATTCTTAAACCTGCCGTTATCACACCGGTAAAAAAAGGTGGGTTTGAGGCTTATATGAAAAGTATCGGTAAATTAGGCGGACAAAACAAGCTCCCCCATTTGTCCGATGGTCGAAAAATTGCCGATGCCCTTTACCAAATGAAATTAATAGAAATTAAAAACCAGTTATAATGTACATTTATAATATTACTTTTAATGTTGATCCCGAAATAGAACAAGCTTGGTTGCATTATATACAAAACACCTTTATTCCGCAAATGTTAAAAAGCGGCTTGCTCAACAAATCCGTTACCAGCAAAATCATGGTAGATGAAGCCCAAGGCACCTCCTACTCTATCCAGTTTATGGCCGATAAACAAGAAGATTTGAAAAAATTTATTAAGGAGGAGTTATATCCCATCCTCAACCAATTACACTTAAAGTTCAGCCCAAAAATGGTTTATTTTGCCACCGAATTAGATGTAATTGACCAGCAAGAACATCCGCAAAAGCCTGAATGATTTTAGCCTTTTATTAAAAAAACACCCTTGAAATAACCTATTATTACACTTAAAAAATTAAACTTATGAGAACCAAAATAGTTGCCGGCAACTGGAAAATGAATAAAACCTTGCCGGAAGCCATCCAATTAATCAATGATTTAAAAAGCATGGTTAAACCCGACAAAAGCGTTGAGGTGATTATTGCCCCCTCCTATGTCAATTTGCCAAAAGCCGTTGAACTTTTAAACGACTTTCCTATAAAGGTCTCCGCCCAAAATATGCATTTTGCTGACCATGGCGCCTACACCGGTGAAGTGTCGGCCGATATGCTTAAAGCCATTGGAGTTGAAACGGTAATTTTGGGTCATAGCGAACGGCGGGCTTATTTTAATGAAACTGATGATATCTTACAAAATAAAGCCCACAAAGCTTATGAAAAGCAAATGACCAACATTTTTTGCGTTGGTGAACAACTGGAAGACCGTCAGGCCGGCAAACATTTCGACGTGGTTAAAAATCAATTGTCCAAAGCATTGTTTGCATTGCCGCTACAAGCCTATAAAAAAATAATTATTGCCTACGAACCGGTATGGGCCATAGGTACCGGCGAAACAGCCACCCCGTCTCAAGCTCAAGAAATGCATCATTTTATACGCGAAAGTTTGGCCAAAAAATATGGACGTGAATTAGCCAGTCATGTCCGGATTTTATATGGAGGAAGTGTTAAACCGGCCAATGCCGCTGAAATATTTGCCCAACCCGATGTAGATGGCGGCCTTATTGGCGGTGCCTCACTCAATGCCAAAGACTTTAACGCCATTATTGAGGCCGCAAAATCTTGATTTTTATCAGTTATATTTGAAAACAAATTATTACATTTGTGGACGTTGAAATAAAAAGTGAGAATTCATAATTGAACAGGTGATTTCTCACTACGTTCGAAATGACAGGCTTGTCATTTGACAGAGGGAGGGAAGTTACGACAAACGATGGAGAATCTTAATTAACTTTAAATAAGAGTAATTGATATATTTCTATATATCGTTGAAATATCTGACTTGTCATTCCGACAACGTGAAGCGATGAGGAATCTCAAATAACCAAATAACCGAATAACCAAAAAAAATAATTATGAATTTACACGAATATCAAGGTAAAGAAATATTAAGTAAATCGGGCGTACGTGTCCAACGTGGTATTGTTGCCGATACGCCTGAAAAGGCTGTAGAAGCTGCCAAAGAACTCACCAAAGAAACCGGCACCAAATGGTATGTAGTTAAAGCGCAAGTACATGCCGGCGGCCGTGGTAAAGGCGGCGGGGTTAAATTGGCCAAAAACTTAGACGAAGTTAAAAAAATAGCTTCAGAAATTATTGGGATGCAATTGGTTACCCCACAAACACCACCGGAAGGTAAAAAAGTTAACCAAGTACTTATTGCCGAAGACGTCTATTATCCGGGAGAAACCAAACCTGAAGAATATTACATGAGTGTCATGCTTAACCGTGGTGAAGGTAAAAACATGATCATGTACTCACCGGAAGGCGGCATGAATATAGAAGAAGTAGCCGAAAAATCACCTGATAAAATCTTTGTCGAAATCATAGATCCGGCTCATGGCTTGCAAGATTTTCAAGCCCGTCGTATCGCCTTTAATTTAGGGTTAAGCGGACAAGCCTTTAAAGAAATGGTCAAATTCGTGAAATCCTTATATGATGCTTACACCAAAAACGACGCTTCTTTATTTGAAATCAATCCGGTATTAAAAACATCCGATAACAAAATTTTGGCTGTCGATTCTAAAGTGGTGATTGATGACAATGCTTTGTTCAGACATAAAGACATTGCAGAAATGCGTGATACCAGAGAAGAAAATCCGATAGAAGTTGAAGCCAAAAAAGCCGGCTTAAGTTATGTCGATTTAGATGGAAATGTCGGTTGTATGGTTAACGGTGCGGGATTAGCCATGGCCACTATGGACCTTATTAAACAAGCCGGTGGTGAACCTGCCAACTTCCTTGATGTTGGTGGAACTGCCGATGCCGAACGTGTGGAAAAAGGCTTCCGTATCATTTTAAAAGATCCGAAAGTTAAAGCCATTTTAGTCAATATTTTCGGTGGTATCGTTCGTGCTGACCGCGTGGCGCAGGGTATTGTAGATGCTTATAATAATATGAAAGGCGAAATTAACGTTCCGATTATTGTCCGTTTGCAAGGAACCAATGCTGACAAAGCCAAAGAATTGATCGAAAAATCAGGCATTCCGGTACATTTTGTAACCGAATTTAAAGAAGCGGCAGATAAAGTACAAGAAGTTATTTCTGAAAACGCCAAATAAATATTTAAAACCCTAAAATTAAAGCTGTCATATAGTTATGGCAGCTTTTTTTATACCTTTTTTCTCCTGAAATATTTGCAATATGCTATTAAAAGTCCTAACTTTGTAGAAAAATTAATTTAGAATGATTCTAAAAAGAGTTCTAAACTTTTATATCGAAGGATTTAAGGAGATGAGTCCGCGGGGTAAAAAGCTATGGGTCATTATTCTCATCAAGCTTTTTATCATGTTTGCTATTTTAAAGCTCTTCTTTTTTCCGGATATTTTAAAAGAAAACTATAAAACGGATGCCGAACGCATCCGGCATATAGAAAAGGAATTGCTTATTACAAAAGAACCACAACAATAACTTAAAAAAATGTAATGTATGGAACACATTAATTGGGAATTAGTCGATTGGTCGCGGGCGCAATTTGCCTTAACGGCCTTATATCACTGGATTTTTGTACCACTTACTTTGGGCTTGTCATTTATGCTGGCCATTATGGAAACCATTTATGTCAAGACCGGCGATGAAAAGTGGTTGAAAATTGAAAAATTTTGGTTAAAACTATTCGGTATTAACTTTGCAATCGGGGTAGCCACCGGTATCATCCTCGAGTTTGAATTCGGGACCAACTGGTCCAATTATTCCTGGTTTGTCGGCGATATATTCGGCGCGCCATTGGCCATAGAAGGAATTATGGCCTTTTTTATGGAATCGACCTTTGTGGCCATTATGTTTTTCGGCTGGAATAAAGTCAGTAAGAAAACACATTTATTAGCCACGTGGCTTACGGCTATAGGTAGTAATTTGTCAGCCTTATGGATTTTGGTGGCCAATGGTTGGATGCAAAATCCGGTCGGTATGAAATTTAATCCGGACACCATGCGAAACGAAATGGCCGACTTTTGGGCAGTTTTGTTCAATCCCGTAGCGGTCAATAAATTTTTGCACACCATTACCTCTGCTTATACTTTTGCCGCCTTGTTTGTCATTGCCGTCAGTGCTTACTTACTACTAAAAGGTAAAGATAAAAGCCTGGCCAAATACAGTATGTTAATCGCCTCCGTATTTGGTTTTGTCGGGATTGTTGCGACCATTTTAACCGGAGATGGCTCGGCTAAACAAGTGGCCCGTTACCAACCGATGAAATTAGCGGCTATGGAAGGCTTGAAAAAAGGCTCACGCGGGGCCCCACTGATTGCCATTGGCAAACCAAAACACCTTAAAAATGAACCGACCCATAAAGAAGTCTTAAAAGACTTGAAAGGAGAAGATCAATTAGATGTAACCGTAGAAGGCTTTGAAATCCCTTACGGTTTATCTATTTTGGCTTTTAATGACCCGCATGCTTTTGTGCCGGGTGTTGATGATTTGGTTTTTGGCAATGAAAAAGAAGGGATCCCTTCCTACAAGGAGCGGATTAAAAGCGGCAAAATCAGTATTGAAGCCTTGGCTAAATACAAAGAAGCCAAAAAAGCCGGTGATGAAGAAGCAGCTCAAAAATATTTAAAAATATTCCGGGAACATTTTGAAGATTTCGGTTTCGGATACTTTGACGGACATGATCTAAATGAATTGATTCCGCCGGTAGCCATTACCTTTACTTCTTTTCATACCATGGTTATTTTAGGCCTTTGGTTTTTAGTCTTTTTTGCATTGGTCTTCCGTAGTTTGATGCGTGGTACCATTGAAAAGAAGAAATGGTTGTTACGTTTGGGCGTTTTAGGGCTGCCTTTAGGATTTATAGTACAAGAAGCCGGGTGGATTACTGCCGAAGCCGGGCGTATGCCGTGGGTTATCCAAGATTTGATGCCGACTTTTGTTGCCGTATCGCATCTTAAAAGTGTTAGTGTGATGATTACTTTCTTCTTGTTTTTTATCACTTTTACAGCTTTACTCATTGCCGAGTTAAAAATTATGTCAACTGAAATAAAAAAAGGATTTAGCAACTAAAAAAATTACCACTATGTTTGAAGCATTATCATATGAAAATTTACAAATTTATTGGTGGATCATTATTTCGCTATTGGGCGGATTTTTGGTTTTCCTCCTCTTTGTTCAGGGTGGACAAACCTTAATGGACAAATTGAGTGACAACGAAGATGAAAAAGCAGTTGTGTTAAACATCACCGGGCATAAATGGGAATTTACCTTTACCACTTTAGTCGTATTCGGCGGGGCATTTTTTGCCTCCTTTCCCCTGTTTTATTCTACTAGTTTCGGTGGGGCTTATTGGGTTTGGTACATTATCTTATTTGCCTTTATTGTGCAAGCAGTATCTTATGAATACCGTAAAAAGAAAAATAACTTTTTAGGGTCTAAAACTTTTGAAGCCTTTTTAAAATTTAACGGATTTATCGCGCCATTTTTACTAGGTGTTGCCGTCTCAACTTTTTTTACCGGCAGTCCTTTTAGCATACATAAAGAAAACATTGTTAAGCTCAGCAGTAATGTTGAAGCGGTTATCTCACAATGGGCGACTCCGTGGCATGGCTTGGAAGCCCTTTGGACCACCGAACATTTGGCGTTTTTGCAAAATATCCTATTAGGCTTGGCCGTTCTGGTATTGGCACGTTTGAATGCCTTACTGTATATCCGGAAAATGACGGATGAAGCCTCTATTTTGGCCAAAGTCAAAAAATGTATTCCCCGTCATAGTATTTTATTTTTGGTTTTATTCTTAGCTTGGTTTATCCGTTTACTTTTTATCGACGGCTTTGCCATCCATCCGGATACTCATGAAGTATTTATGCAAGCGCACAAATATTTTAATAACTTAATAGAAATGCCTGTTACTTTACTTATATTGTTAGCCGGATTGGCCGGAGTCTTGTATGGCTTATACAAAGCTAATTTTAAAGCCGATGAAAAAGCCATTTGGTACACGGCAGTTGGTACTATTTTGACGGTTATTGCTTTGTTTTTTATGGCCGGCTTTAATCATACACCCTATTATCCATCCACTTATGATTTGCAAAGCTCTATTTCCATCGCTAACAGTTCATCCAGCAGGTTTACATTAATAACCATGTCTTATGTTTCGCTTATGGTACCTTTTGTATTGGCTTACATCATCTGGGCATGGCGTGCGATGGATGCCAAAAAAATAGACCGCAAAGAATTGGAACAAGAATTTGAAAAATATTAAAAAAAAGCTTATGACAACTTACGGACTTATTCATTTTATCAGTTGGCCATTGATTATATACCTCAGCTATGTGTTGAGTGTATGGGCCATTAAAAAATATGACCAAAAACAAGCCGGCCAATAATTTAAGCGGACTTATTTGCTTGTTCACAGTCATCTGTGAAATAATTTTTTAAGCGCAATACCAAAAGGTGTTGTGCTTTTTTTATAAGAGCCGGCCCTTCGATACTATCCCGATTCCTTCGTCATCGGGATCACTCAGGAACCTCCCTTCGGTACAATCCCGATTAGCATCGGGATCACTCAGGGACCCCCTTCGATACATCCCGACTGGTGTCGGAATCACTCAGGGACCTTAATTAAGGTTAACATAGGTGGTTGAGTACCACGACACAAGGAGAGGTGTATCGAAGTCCCGGCTTATAAAAAACAAATTATTATGACAAAAAGATAGCTGTATATTTTAGAATGCGCCAATGGTTCTTATTACACGGATAGTACCAAGCATTTAGAACTTAGAGTTCAGCAGCATCAAGCAGTTGAAAGTGCTAAACATACAGCTAAACACTTGCCCGTGAAGTTGGTATATTATGAAGAATATAATCGAATAGACCATACTTTTTGCCGGGAACAACAAATAAAAAATGAAACCGAAAAAAGAAAGAAACTTTAATCAATGGAGATGTCAGTTTGCTGTCTGAATTGGCTAAAAAAGTTTTTAGGGATATCTAATGCCGGCCCTTCGATACATCCCGATTCCTTCGTCACCGGGACACTCAGGGACCTGAATTTGGTACATCTAAACGAGTTTGTTATTTGGGCACACATAAACTTTTTTATTTATTTGAATAACCATTATCTTGACACTTTACTTTTTTCCATTGATGAAAAAAGTAACAAAAAAATCTAGACTTACGAAGGTTTCCCTAAATTCTACTTTTCCCTCCCTAAACAATCTGAACTCGCATGAACCATATTCAAATAATCATACTTGGCAGCGAAAGTAAAAAAGTTTATTATTTGCTACTTTAGCCTTTGCTCAAACAGCAGATTGTTTTAACGTCCGGGAAACTTGAAATTTACGTGAAAGCTTCGTAGGTCGTGGGGGAAATATAGCCGGCCCTTCGATAAAATTTTGCTCCTGCGCCACAAAACCACTCAGGGACCCCCTTCGGTACAATCCCGACTGGTGTCGGGACCACTCAGGGACCTCCTTCGGTACAATCACGGTTGAACACCAACTCTAATGATAGTAATTAAGCTTCTACTTATTTTTTATCGGACTAATTATGTTTTTATGTATTTTTGTTAATCTTAAAACGTTTGTATGAAAAAAATATTGGTTACAGGGGCTGCCGGTTTTATAGGTTTTCATTTGTCACATAAATTAGCTGACGCGGGTTATGAGGTGGTCGGAATAGATAATATTAACAATTATTATGACCCGAATTTAAAATTAGCGCGCTTAGAAAATTTAGGCATTGACACCGGTAAAATTTCTTATAATCAACCTGTTGAAGGTAAAATAAAATTTATCAAATTAGATTTGGCCGATAAAGATAACATTTTAAACTTATTTAAAAATGAAGCTTTTGACTATGTCGTGAACCTTGCGGCCCAAGCCGGCGTACGTTATTCGTTGGTTAATCCGCATGCGTATGTCGATAGTAATATCACCGGTTTTTTAAATATTTTAGAGGGCTGCCGGCATTATCCGGTAGAACATCTGGTTTATGCTTCATCGAGTTCGGTTTACGGGCTTAGCAAAGAGATTCCTTTTAAGACCAGTAGCCATACAGACCACCCTTTGGCCATGTATGCCGCCAGCAAAAAAGCCAATGAAATGATGGCCCATTCGTATGCCTATTTGTATAAGATTCCGGCCACCGGTTTGCGATTTTTTACAGTTTACGGCCCTTGGGGCAGACCTGATATGGCTTTGTATATCTTTACAAAAGCTATTGTCGAGGATAAAGAATTTAACGTTTTTAATCATGGAGACATGAGCCGGGATTTTACTTATATAGATGATATTGTCGAAAGTATTAAACGTTTAATCCCAAAACCACCCAAAGCCAATCATCCGGATTTTGATCCGGCCAAGCCTAATCCGGCAATTAGCTCGGCACCTTATCAACTTTTTAATATCGGGAATAACAGTCCGGTGGCTTTAATGGATTTTGTGCAGGCCATTGAAAAGGTTTTGGGTAAAAAAGGAAAAATTGTGTATAAAGGCATGCAACCCGGCGATGTACAATCGACTTATGCCGATGTGCAAAGTTTGTATGATTATATCGATTTTAAACCCAGTACGCCTATAGAGGAAGGTATTCGTAAATTTGTGGAACAGTATTTGGATTTTCGTAATAAAACAGAAGGTGTGAAAGCGAAATAAATGAGTAGTATAGGGAAATTTGTGGTAAGAGATTTCTCGCTTCCTTTGAAATGACATAAGGGGAATAATGTTTGAAGAATTAAAGAGAAAAAAGGGATGAGATTTCTCGTCATGTTTTTTTCCTGCGTCAAAAACATTCCAGCGAAATGACAGGGGAAAATAATGAGGAAAGATAAATTAAAAAGAGGAGATTTCTCGCTTCGTTTGAAATGACA
>JALWTX010000006.1:218861-245123 GCA_026993355.1 Flavobacteriales bacterium
AAAGGGATGAGATTTCTCGTCATGTTTTTTTCCTGCGTCAAAAACATTCCAGCGAAATGACAGGGGAAAATAATGAGGAAAGATAAATTAAAAAGAGGAGATTTCTCGCTTCGTTTGAAATGACAGGGGAAATAATTGCATGACTGCTTTCAATTGCAATAGCACACTAAAAAATATATTAATATCATAAAATAAGTAAAAGAATACGATGAAAGGTATCATATTAGCCGGTGGCGCCGGTACGCGCTTACATCCATTGACAATCAGTATATCAAAGCAATTATTGCCGGTTTATGACAAACCGATGATATACTATCCGCTATCGGTTTTGATGTTGGCGGGCATTCGTGATATTTTGATTATTTCCACCCCGCAAGATTTACCGGCATTTAAAAAACTACTGGGCGAGGGTTCACAATTCGGTATCAATTTATCATACGCCGAACAACCCAGCCCCGATGGTTTGGCACAAGCTTTTATCATAGGTGAAGATTTTATAGGCGATGATGATGTTACTTTAATACTCGGCGATAATATTTTTTATGGTGCCGGCTTACAAAAGCTTTTAACCGAAGCTATACAAACCGTAGAAAACGAGCGTAAAGCTGTGATTTTCGGAACCTACGTCAACGACCCGCAACGCTATGGCGTAGCCGAATTTGATGATAATGGGCGGGTTTTAAGTATTGAAGAAAAACCCAAAGAACCCAAATCAAACTATGCTGTGGTGGGCTTGTATTTTTATCCGAATAATGTCATAGAAATTGCGAAAAACGTCAAACCCTCTTGGCGTGGTGAATTGGAAATTACCAGTGTGAATCAGGCATATTTGGCACAAGGAAACTTGCGTTTAATCAAGCTCAGCCGCGGTTTTGCGTGGCTCGACACCGGCACGCATGAAGCCCTCGCCGATGCCACCGAATTTGTAAAAGTTATAGAAAAACGTACCGGGCTGAAAATTGCCTGCCTGGAAGAGATTGCATGGCGGTATCATTGGATATCAACTGATGACTTGAAAAGACAAGTCGAAGGACAAAAAAGTTCTTACTACACTTATATAGAAAATTTGATCGGTTAATTCTTTATGACCTTAAAAAAACAAGCTCTTTCGGGCGTTAAATGGACCTTATTCCAACAAATTGGCACACAAGGAATTGGGTTTGTTATATCTATTATCCTAGCGCGATTATTGACACCAAAGGAATTTGGTTTAATAGCAATGATTTCGGTTTTTATAGGTATTGGTAATACTTTACTTAATGCCGGAATGGGTTCATCCTTGATCAGAACAAAAGAAGAAGAATTGGATGAAATGGACTATAGCACGGTCTTTTATTTCAATTTGGGTATCAGTCTAATTATTTATTTCATAATTTTTTTGTTGGCACCTTATATTGCAAAATTTTATCATCAACCTGTGTTAACTTTATTGATCAGATGGCTTTCTTTGGTTTTAATTATAAATGCTTTTGCCCTCATTCAACAAACCAGATTGACTAAAATGATGGATTTTAAAACGCAAGCCAAAGTCGCTGTTCCAGCTTTAATAATTGGGGGGGGTATTGGAACTGGTATGGCTTATATGGGTTACGGTGTTTGGAGTTTAATTGCTTTTAATTTGAGTAAATCTTTTTTTAATACGCTCTTTTTATGGTTAAAAAGTAAATGGCATCCACTTTGGGCATTTCATCCGGATAAGTTTAAAAAACATTTTCATTTTGGTTATAAATTATCTATATCCGGGCTGCTAGATACTATATATAATAATGCTTATAATATTGTCATCGGCAAATTTTTCTTACCGTCACAAGTTGGTTATTATCAGCGCGCCCAAACATTAACGATGTATCCTGTTGGAACCATTTCCGCCATTATGGGAAAAGTAACCTATCCCTTATTTTCCAAAATACAAGATGATGATGTACGCTTAAAAAGCATTTATAAAAAAATCTTACAATTAAACATATTTGTTTTAGCTCCGGTATTAATTACTGCCGGCATTTTGGCTGAACCCTTATTCAGGTTTCTTTTTACGACAAAATGGTTGCCTGCTGTGCCTTATTTTCAAATCCTACTGATGACCGGACTGTTATACCCAATTCATGCCTTTAATTTAAATATTTTAAATGTCAAAGGACGGAGTGATCTGTTTTTGAAGCTGGAAATAATAAAAAAAATATTAATAACTATCGCTATCATTATTGCCCTAAATTTTGGCATTTACGGCTTGCTTTGGTCAAGTGTCATTATTTCTATTTTGGCTTTTTTTATCAACACCCATTATTCCGGTCGTTTTATCGATTATTCTGCCCTGGAACAAATTAGAGATATTTTACCAAATATATTGATCGCCATCCTGGTCGGTGGAATTGTTTTTCATCTAGATAATCAATTAAAAAATTTTACTAATAGTGATTTTTTCAGGGTCTTGTTGGGTAGCTTATTATACTTTATGCTGTATATTTGCTTATCATATGTATTAAAATTGGATTCTTTAACTGAAATTATTAGCATTGTGAAAGAATATCGAAAAAAATGAAAGCCCATAGCCCAAAAATATTAGTTACCCAACCTACTTTACCGGATTTAGACCGGTACAAAGCCTTATTACAAGAAATTTGGGACAACAAATGGCTGACCAATAACGGGGCATTTCATCAAGAATTTGAACAAAAATTAGCCGACTATCTCGGTGTGCCGTATGTTTCTCTTTTTAGCAACGGCACCATTGCGCTCATGGTGGCATTGAAAGCTTTGAATATTCAAGGAGAAGTGATAACCACGCCCTTTACATTTATAGCCACCTCACACAGTTTGCTTTGGAACAATAATACACCTGTTTTTGCCGATGTCGATCCGGTCTATGGCAATTTGAGCGTGACAGAAGCCGAAAAACAGATTACCGATAAAACCACTGCCATAATGCCTGTACATGTTTATGGCAATCCTGTTGATGTGGACGGTTTTGAACAATTAGCTAGAAAATATAATCTGAAAATAATTTATGATGCCGCCCACGCCTTTGGCGTGCAACAAAACGGCAAAAGCATTTTAAATTACGGCGATTTGTCTATTTTGAGTTTTCACGCCACCAAAACTTTCAACACGGTAGAAGGTGGCGCCATTATCAGCCATGATTTGGCAACCAAAAAGCAAATTGATTACTTAAAAAATTTTGGATTTGAAAATGAAACATCCGTGATTACCTTGGGGATTAACGGTAAAATGAACGAATTAATTGCCGCATTTGGCTTATTACAATTGGAACATATTGATAGCGATATTGCCAAACGCCAAAAAATAGCGGAATTATATAGAAAAACTTTATCCGGCATTAAAGGTATTCGCTTTTTAGAGGATATGCCCCATGTACGACACAATTATTCATATTTTCCTATTTTTGTAGAACCGGATTATCCGTTAACTCGTGATGAACTATATCATAAATTAAAAGCAAATAATATTTTTAGTCGCCGGTATTTTTATCCGTTGGTCAGTGATTTTCCGATGTATCAACATTTACCGACTGCTACTCGTGATAATTTGCCTGTAGCACATACTTTGGCCGAACAAGTGATTTGTTTGCCGATGTATGCAGAGTTAAAAAAATCGGAAATTGACAAAATTTGCCAATTGTTATGAAAGTTAGCAAAAAAGAAATTGTTGAGTCATTATTAGCAGTAAACGGAACTTATTTTCATATTGATGACTTAGATTTATACGCTCAAAAAATATTGAATTTAGGTAATGCGGAAGTAATAAGAGATGCTGATAATAATTTGTTGTCATACATTTTATATTATGACAATCAAGATGATGTATTTATATCAATGGTTTGGACACATCCGCAACATCAAGGAAAAGGATTAGCTAAAAAAACTTTGCGGAATCTTATTGAAAAAACATCAAAAAATATTGTTTTAGAAGTTCATAAAGACAATCCGGCAAAATATTTATATGAAAAAGCCGGATTTGTCGTTATCAAACAAGAAGGGGACTTATTGATCATGAAAATGGAACGTGTATGAATGTAGCCGTAATGCAACCTTATATTTTTCCTTATTTGGGATATTTTAATTTGATAGAAGCCAGTGATTTATTTGTGTTTTATGATGATGTAAATTTTGTAAAAAAAGGTTGGATACACCGAAATAGGATATTGTTAAATGGTAAAGATTTTTTATTTACGATTCCGTTGAATAATGCCAGTCAAAACAAATTAATTAATGAAATAGATACTAAATTTGATGAAAAATGGCGTCAAAAATTTTTTAAAAATATCCGGTTTGCTTACCAAAAAGCGCCCTTCTATGAACCCGTTTCGGAATTGATACGAAACATATTTGCTGAAAATACTAAAATAGCGCAACTCAACATCAAAAGTATTGAATCGGTTTACGAGTATTTGGGAATGTCATTTAATTACTGCCTGTCATCTAAGCAATTTTCTGCTACAAAGGGTCAGGATAAAGCAGACCGTTTGATTAATATTACCAAGCAAGCGGGCGGACAAAAATATACGAATTTAGCCGGTGGCCAAATTTTGTATGACAAAACCTATTTTACACAAAAAGGAATTGAATTGCAATTTTTAGAAAGCACCTTACCTGCCTATCCGCAAGGTAAACAAAAAGAATTTATCAAAAGCTTGTCTATTATTGATATTCTGATGTATAACGATATTGACTCGGTAAAAAACATGTTTAAAGCCTATCGAATTTTTTAATACAATGAAAGCGCCTAAGGTATCAGTCATAATGATGACATATCAGCACGAAAAAAGCATCAGAAAAGCCATAGAAGGCGTTTTGATGCAAAAAGCAAATTTTCCGGTAGAGTTAATTATTGCAGATGATGCTTCACCGGACGATACACAAAAGATTGTAAATCAGATAATTAAAGAAAACGACACCGCTCATATCATCAAATATACCAAACACCGCTTGAATAAAGGTGTTCATCAAAACTTTTTTTGGGCTTACCGGCAAACCCAAGGCAAATATATTGCTCTTTGCGAAGGTGATGATTATTGGACGGATCCTTATAAACTGCAAAAGCAGGTGGATTTTATGGAAACTAATCATGACTTTTCAGTTTGTGGCACGTATTGTGATATAGAACGATATGGAAAGCTGGAAAAGGTTAAACAAACGCCATTTTTAACATTTAATTTGTATGATATCATATCCAATAATAGAATCCCAACTTTAACCATGATGTTTAGGAACCATCTAATAGACTATCAAAATTTGCCCCAATATCCACTAGGGGATGTTGCTTTATTACTGGAACTTACAAAATCAGGTCAAAAACTGGCTAAATTAGGTTTTAATTCCGGTGTTTATAGGTATCACGGACAAGGTGCAAACAGCGGAAGTTCCAGATATCAAAATAGAAAAGTGCAATTTGAAACCAAATTTCTTTTTGCTAAAAACATTAAGAACCAAAAATTTTATCGAAAGCTCAAAATATATGTCTTTAAAATATTCATAGATGAATTAAAACGTTTATTATTACATCCAAAAGATTTTGATTATAACATTTTAAAATTATCCTTCAAATATTTATTTAAATAATGAAAACTAAAATAAGAACATTTTTCTGGCGCATATTGGGCTTTGATTATCAAATGTTATTAAACAAAACGGATTACACGCTTTTGAAAGACGACCCATACTCATCTGTCGGTACAAAAACTTATGACAATGGTGCCAAAGTCTGGCGTTGGTCTGATGCTGAATTAAAAATAGGAAAATATTGTAGTATTGCATACAATGTAAATTTTATAGTAGATGAAGGCTACCATTCTATTTCCCCCATAACCAATTTTCCGCTTGTTAATAATTTATTCAATGAAGACGAAACGATTGGCAATAAGACAAAAAAAGAATTTCTTTCAAAAATCAAACAAAAAAAAGGTATAAATATAGGTAATGATGTGTGGATTGGTATGGGCGCCTATATTATGCCCGGTGTAACTATTGGAAACGGTGTTACAATTGCCGCCAATGCCGTTGTTACCAAAAATGTGCCTGATTACAGCATTGTTGCCGGTTTGCCGGCAACAATTATCAAACGAAAACATGCAGAGACAATAATTGAAAAGTTAAATAAAATTGCATGGTGGAACTGGGAAACAAAAAAAATCAAACAACATATTGAAGATTTCTTTCTTCCCGTAGAGCAATTTATACAAAAACATTTACAATGAGAATAGTTTATTGTGTAGGGAGTCTTGTAAACAAAGGCGGGATGGAAAAAGTCCTGGCAAACAAAGTAAATTATTTGGTTAACAAATTCGGATATGACATTCATATAATTACACAGGATCAAAAAGGCAGACCTTATTGTTATGATTTTGATCCCAAAGTTAAATTTCATGATGTTGAAATTTCAAAATTGAACAAAATTGTTATAAAAGGTTTTACATTCGTCTCCAATATTTTCAAACTAAGAAAAATATATTCGGAACTTTTTAATGATATAAACCCCGACATTATTATCGTTTCCGAACGAGGCTACCTTGATTTTGTCGTACCATTTGTCAAACCGGAAATTCCAAAAATTAGAGAATTTCATTTCTCCAAAGAAGCTGTTAAAGTTCATGCTTCATTGATGAAAAAATTGGCCGGATTAAAACATTTATTCGTCTATCAATTTATTTTTAAAGCATTTAATAAATATGACTATTTGGCTTTACTCACAAATAGAGACCAAACTAATGGCAATTATAAAACCAATACAATAGTTATTCCTAATATGATGGCGGCAGAACTTCCTGAAAAATCTGCTAAACTGGAAGCAAAAAAGGTAATAAGTGTTGGCAGTATGCATGATGGTAGAAAGAATTTTGATGTTCAAATCAAGCTTTGGAAAGAAATTGTGCAACATGATCCCGAATGGGAATTACATATTTATGGAGACGGCGTATTAAGGCCACAATTAGAAGCATTAAAAAATAAACTAGGATTACAAAATAATGTATTCTTACACGGTAACAGCCATACTATGGAAAAACATTATTTAGATGCTTCTATTTTTTTATTCACATCCAAAGCAGAAGGATTGCCGATGGTTCTGATTGAAGCACAATCATACGGATTACCTATAATATCCTATAATTGCCCAACAGGTCCAAGTGATATTATTGAAGATGGTAAAACCGGTTACTTGATTCCACAAGATGACGTCAAGACTCTGAAAAAACAATTGTTGATTCTTATGGAAAATAAAAACCTGAGAAAAAAAATGGGAATGGCTGCAAAAATTAACGCTCAAAAATATACACCAGATAATGTTATGAAAAAATGGGTAGAACTTTTTAATAAACTAAAAAATGATCAATAAAATAAAAAATAAAATATTTGCCTACGTATTTTGGCAATCCCGTTTAGGCGATTTGCTAAACAAAATATATGATTACCGTTTATTTCTAAAATATTCTTTTCGGAAAGATGCGTTAAAGAGCAAAGGACAATATGAATATTTTTTAACCAAACAATATCACATTATAGAAAAAGCCTTAGGACTACCTGAGCCTCGCCCCGAGTTTGGTCAAAAGGTAGTCAACTTAATTATAGATATTGCCAATGACTATATTCAAAAGTTTGGTAATGGAAAAATTATTCATAATATTGCTTCCTGCTTACAAGACTACCTCGATTTTAACCGGGAAAAAGGTATAGATTTATCAAGACCTTACTATCAAAATATCAAAAACTTTGTTGAAAAAAATATCAGTGACGTAAAAACAGGCGGTAGTAAAGAACTTCTAAAAAAAGATATCATTAAGGCTATTGACTTTGATTATAAACAATTTGTCAACACCCGAACAAGTATTCGTAATTTTTCTGACAAGGAAGTTACAGAAAAGGATATCAAAAAAATTTTTGAAACAGCACGTATAACACCATCCGTTTGTAACCGGCAAGGTTGGAAAGCACACGTCTATTTCAATCCGGATATCATAAATCAATTGCTAACTATTCAAAACGGAAACAGAGGCTTTACCAATAGTATCAATAAATTAATTTTGGTTACTGGCGACATGCGTGCTTTTACAACTTTGGAAAGCAATCAAATATATATAGACGGTGGCCTTTTTGCCATGAATATCCTGTTGTCGATTCATCATGCCGGTTTGGGCGCAGTAGCACTCAACACTTGTTTCCCCTATGTTCAAGAAAAAAAAGTCAGAAAAATTGCCAATTTGGAAAAATACGAAAAATTGATCATGATGATTGGCATAGGGCATATCAAAGAATCTTTTAAAGTAGCCATGTCAGAAAAAAAAGCCGTCAATCAAATCTTGCAAATTCATAAATAGTGGAGCAAAAACTAAAAATATCAACCATTACTTGTCATAATGTTTATAATTATGGTGCAACTTTGCAAGAATACGCACTATTACACTTTCTGCAAAGCATGGGGTATGATGCTCAAACCATCAATTATAAACCACCTTATCTGAGTGGACATTTCGATTTATGGAAAATTTCTAATCCCTCCTATAATTATTTTCCTGTCAAATACTTGTATTTGTTACTTAAACTTCCCGGTCGTTTAAAAAATTTAAAACGGAAAAAACAGTTTGACAAATTTGAACAAAATTATATTAGAACCACGAATCAATTATATCGTTCCAATGAAGAAATAAAGAAAAATCTTCCGGAATCGGATATATATATCTGTGGCAGTGATCAAATATGGAATCCGGTTTTTTCAAACGGTAAGGATCCTGCTTTTTATTTAGATTTTGTACCGGGCAATAAAAAGAAATTATCATATGCCGCCAGTATTGCCACTGATCAAATACCGGATAATCTAAAAGCTTTTGTCAAAGAAAAAGTTGAACACCTTGATGCCATATCAGTAAGAGAAACCTCTGCGGTAAGAATATTAAATCAACTAGGCATAAATGATGTGTCACAAGTAATGGATCCGGTTTTTTTATTAGATAAAAATGAATGGGAAAAATTAATAGATACCGATCAACAATTTAATGAACCTTATTTATTAATTTATGACGCCGATAATAATCCGAATATTAAACATTTGGCACAAAAAATGGCACGAAAACATAACTGGAAAATTTATACACTCAGTCCTAAACTTAACTATGCCGACCAATCATTTTACCTCTCTGGACCTGATACATTTTTGGCACTCATCAACAAGGCGGAATTCATCATTTCAAATTCGTTTCATGCGGTTGCATTTTCGCTTATTTTTCAAAAACAAT
Organism: Flavobacteriales bacterium; assembly: GCA_026993355.1. Taxonomy (GTDB): domain Bacteria; phylum Bacteroidota; class Bacteroidia; order Flavobacteriales; family Flavobacteriaceae; genus WGBX01. Next base: position 228,103 of record JALWTX010000006.1, read on the forward strand.
TTGTTGTGTTTAATAGAAAAGAAAATATCAATACAAGAATGAGAGATATAGTTAACCTGTTGGGTATCAACAACACACTTTTGGCTTATGACGAAAAAAAAGATGATGTCAATTATGAAATAGATTACCATAAAATTTCAAAAAAAATTAATTTTCATATCGATAAATCAAAAGATTTTTTAAAAAATGCCATAACACAATGAAGAAGAGAATCCTAGTAATATTCGGCACGCGCCCCGAAGCTATAAAAATGGGTGCTTTGGTTAATGCTTTAAAGCAAGAAGATATTTTTGACACGAAAGTTTGCGTAACGGCACAACATAGAGAAATGTTAGACCAAGTTTTAGCATTTTTTGAAATTGTTCCCGACTATGATTTAAATATCATGAAAGCCAATCAAACACTTAACGAACTAAGCAGTCGTATTTTTATAAAGATGGATAAAATCCTAACCGACTTTAAACCGGACTTGGTATTAGTACATGGAGACACAACAACCTCAACCATTGCCGCATGGTCTGCTTTCAACCATAAAATAAAAATAGGACATATAGAAGCAGGCTTACGAACTTATAACAAATTTTCACCTTTTCCCGAAGAAATTAACCGTCAAATTACCGGAAGATTATCAGACTTTCATTTTGCCCCAACCCTAAGTGCCAAACAAAACTTAATTTCAGAAAAAATTACAGAAAAAAATATTTTGGTGACCGGAAATACCGTTTTAGACTCCCTATTTTGGACAATTAATAAAATAAAGAACTACGAAACAGAGGATATATCCAAACTAAAAAATAAAATAAATTTCAACAAAAAAATAATAACCGTTACCGGTCATAGACGTGAAAATTTTGGCGATGGGTTTATCAATATCTGTAAAGCCATAGCCAAAATTGCCGAAAGAAACGATGTAGAAATTATTTATCCTGTACATTTAAATCCAAATGTACAAAAACCCGTAAAGCAAATATTATCCGGCAAAAAAAACATTCATCTGATACCACCATTAGATTACCCTTCGTTTGTTTGGTTGATGAATAATTCGTATTTGATTTTAACAGATTCCGGAGGAATTCAAGAAGAAGCGCCCGCACTAGGCAAACCTGTATTGGTTATGCGAGACACTACCGAACGCCCGGAAGCCGTAAAAGCAGGAACGGCTATTTTAGTTGGGACAGATTATCACGAAATTGTTTCAAAAACAAATGAAATTTTGGATAATAAAACCATCTACAAAAAAATGTCAACAGCAATAAACCCATACGGTGACGGAAAAGCTGTTCCTAGAATTATAAATTTTATTAAAAAAAATCTGTAAATGATACCTAAAAAAATACATTATTGTTGGTTTGGTGGCAATCCTTTGCCCAATGATGCCAAACGCTATATCAAAAGTTGGAAAAAACACCTGCCCGACTACGAAATCATTGAATGGAATGAAGATAATTTTGATTTAGATATGTATCCGTTTGCACGAGAAGCCTATGATCATAAAAAATATGCTTTTATTACCGATGTCGTACGACTGCATGTTTTAAAAGAATACGGAGGCATATATATGGACACCGATGTTGAAGTTTTAAAACCTTTGGATAAATTTTTAAAACACGTCGCTTTTTCCGGATTTGAAAACGATAACTTTGTGCCTACTGGTATTATGGGAAGTGAAGCCGGTGGACAATGGGTAACCGATTTGTTAGAATATTATAACCAACGACATTTTGTTAACAAAAACGGCGAATTGGATACCGTATCTAACACTTATATCATTACCCAAATGATGAAACAAAAAGGTTTTAAAATGAATAATACATTTCAAGAAATAAAGAATTATGTCGCTTTTTACCCAAATGAATATTTTTGTCCTAAAAGTTATAGAACCGGAAAAATTGAATTAACCAAAAATTCTTATACCATACATCATTTTGCCAAATCTTGGATACCTTTTAGAAAAAAATGGCAAAATATCATTAAAATGAAGTTTATGCAAATTTTTGGGGATAAATATATCAATAAAATTATTGATACTATCAAAGGGCGATAGGGTCATCATATTTTACAGAATGAAAATAGTTTACCTTATAGAACAACTTTACAAACACGGTGGTGCAGAAAAAATTCTTAGTCAAAAAGCGAACTTTTTGGCTAAGAATGGTTATGAAGTATATATTATAACAACCGGACAAAAAAATCATAAACCTGTTTATGATTTGGATAAAAAAATAAACTTAATTGATTTAAACATCAATTATAACACGAACAAAAGCTATTTTTACCCCGTCAATTTTTTAAAAGGAATAAATCATTTTGTTAAATTAAAAAAAATATTAAAAAAAATTCGTCCCGATTTCATAATTTTACTCAGCGATGCTTATGACTATTATTTCTTGACTTTTATTACAAAAGCGGTTACCTTTAAAGAATTTCACTCATCCAGATATTTTTATTTGCTAGCAAAAAATAATGCAAAGAGCATAAAACGTTTTAAGTATAAGTTGCATGATATTATTAATAACCGGTTTAACAAACTGATTGTTTTAAATGAGGATGAAAAACGTATGTTTGAGCCGGCTAATAATGTTGTCATTATCCCTAACGGCATTGAAATTACCGGTAAAAATATATCCAAATTAAACAACAAAATTGCTATTGCCGCCGGTAGAATTGCCCCTGTTAAAGCTTTTGATAAACTGATAACTGCATGGCAACAAATCGCTCAGGTTCATCCAGATTGGCAATTGCAAATATATGGCGAAGGGGATGAACAATTAACAAAAAAATTAGATTCTTTAATTCAAAAACTCAAGTTAACCAATCGGGTTTGTTTATGTGGCTCTACTAATAAACTAACAAAAAAAATGCAAAATGCCGGTTTATACGTAATGTCTTCTGTGACAGAATGCTTTCCAATGGTATTACTAGAAGCACAAGCCGTTGGTTTACCCATTATTTCTTTTGATTGTCCTTTTGGCCCCCGAAACATTATTGCAGACAATATTAATGGTCTTTTGGTTGAAAATCAAAATATTGATAAATTAGCCGATGCTATCATTAAAGTGATTAATAATAAAGAAAAACAAATTGAAATGGGACAAAATGCCTTAATAAATGTTCAGCAATACCAATTTGATAAAGTGATGCAGCAATGGATAGATTTGTTTAACCAATGTAATTCCCGATAAATGCTGGATTTTATCCCTTCAAAATATTACGCCTCTATATATTACAATATATTATTATTGATTGTGTTATTAACCGTTATTCATACTTTAAATAATTCGGGATTTAGGAAGAAAACATTTAAGTTTAATAATACTTTTGCCAACATATTATTCTTTTTTTTAATTATTTATATTGGTCTACGCCCCATAACTATCTATTTTGGTGATATGGGAGCTTATGCAAAATTGTTTAATAATTACAAAGAAGGCATATTTTTATTTAAATCAACAGACATTGCTTTTTATACTTTAATGCAGTGGCTGTCAAATTTTGTCAGTGTCGATGTCTTTTTTTTCTTGATGACACTACTTTACCTCATACCGCTTTATATTGCTACCAAACGATGGTTCGCTAATTATTACTATTTTGCTTTTCTTATCTTAGTGACGTCTTTTTCGTTTTGGACCTACGGCACCAACGGTATTCGTAACGGTATTGCCACTTCATTGATGATTTTAGCCTTATCATATCAGGATAAAAAACTAATCATGTATGCCTTATTTGCTTTGGCTTACGGATTTCACAGCTCCATGTTGTTAATCATTGTGTTATATTTTTTGACAAGTTTAATTAAAAATATCTATTTTTACTTTTATTTTTGGGGATTGAGCATTCTATTATCTCTCTTGATGGGTAGCTTTTGGGAAAACTTTTTTGCCAGTTTAGGTTTTGGAGATGAAGATAAAATAAATACCTACTTTTTCAACAAAGAAGAATTCGCCGACCAATTTTCATCTACCGGTTTTCGTTGGGATTTCCTATTATATAGTTTTACAGCCGTTTATGCTGCTTGGTTTTTTATCAAAAAAAAGCGTTTTAAAGATCAATATTATCTAAAAATGGTTAAAATATATTTGATGGCAAACGCTTTTTGGATTTTAGTGATTAGAGCCAATTTTTCCAATCGTTTTGCTTACCTCTCTTGGTTTTTGATGGGGATAATAATTATTTATCCTTTGCTTAAACATGTTTATTGGAAAAATCAATTTCAAATTATCGGTATTTTAATTTTAATCTATTTTAGTTTTACCTACATTATGAATATATTCATCTATTAGCAAATGAAAAAAATAACTATATTTACACCCACCTATAATAGAGCCTATACTTTGCCACAGCTCTATAAAAGTTTGCTAAAACAAACCAATCGGGACTTTATTTGGTTGGTCATTGATGACGGCTCTTCTGATAATACCAAAGAGCTTATTCAACAATGGCAAGAAGAAGCCCAGATAGAAATTCGTTATATCTATCAGGATAATCAAGGCATGCATGGGGCACATAACACAGCTTATAAAAATATTGATACTGAACTCAATGTATGTATAGATTCCGACGATTATATGCCGGATGATGCCGTTGAAAATATTTTAGATTTTTGGCAACAAAACAAATTGGATAAAATAGCCGGCATCGTAGGACTTGACGTCGATAAAACAGGAAAAGTTATCGGTACAAAAATGCCTAAAAATATCAAAACAGCTACTTTATCGGATATCTATCATAAATATGGCGTTAAAGGCGATAAAAAATTAGTCTTACGTACCGATTTAGTTAAAAAGTATCCGCTTTATCCTCTTTTTGAAGGAGAACGCTTTGTGCCTTTGGGAACATTGTATTTAATGATTGATCAAGATTATGAGTTGTTAATATTAAACAAACCACTTTGCGTGGTAGAATATATGGAGGACGGCTCTACCATGAATATTTTTAGACAATATAGAAATAATCCCAAGGGGTTTAGATATGCAAGGCAAGTAGAATTAACCTATTTAAAAAGTTATAAACTCAAATTTATTAAAGTGCTACATCTCATTTCATCAACATTATTTATTAAAGATTTTCATTTTTTAAAAAATAATCCGGAAAAAATGATGACATTTTTTTCTTTGCCAATCGGTTTGCTATTTCATCTCTATATACGAAATCAATCAAAAAAATGAAAGTACTCCATATTATCAATAGTCTCAATACCGGAGGTGCAGAAAAATTACTATCAGAATCACTTCCATTATACAATAAAAGAGGAATAAAAACTGATTTGTTATTATTAAATGGGGATGAAACACCGCTGTTAAAAGAGCTCAAGAAACAAAACTGTTGCAATATTTATACGTTGGGAAAAGGCTTGGTTTATAATCCACTATTAATATTTAAGCTTATTCCTTATATTAAGCGGTATGATATTATTCATGCTCACCTTTTCCCATCATTATATTGGTTGTCCATTGCAAAAATATTGAGTTTTACCAAAACAAAAATTATCTATACAGAACATAGTACAAATAATAAACGAAGAAATTTTTGGTTATTTGAAATGATTGATAAACTTTTCTATTATCCCTATTCTAGGATTATTACTATTGCCGATGAAGTGGATAATAATATAAAAAAACATTTGAGATTTAATTCATCAAAATTTCTACTTATTAATAATGGAGTAAATACTATAAAATATCAAAAAGCAAAAGCTTATTCTAATAATATTTTTTTCTCAGAAGATTCTATAATACTATTACAAATCTCCAGTTTTAGAAAACCAAAAGATCAAATTACTCTGATAAAAGCATTAAAAGAATTGCCAGAACAATATAAATTATTGTTGGTAGGAGACGGACCGCTAATCGAAGCGAATAAAGAATTAGTAAAAGAATTAAATTTGCAAAGTAGGGTTAAATTTTTAGGCATACGAATGGATGTCCCCGAACTATTAAAAACTTCAGATATTACAGTGCTATCATCAAATTATGAAGGTTTATCCTTGTCGAGCATCGAAGCAATGGCAGCTGGAAAACCTTTTATCGCCTCCGATGTACCCGGATTAAGAGAAATTGTAAAAGATGCCGGTATTTTATTCACAAAAGGAGATTATAAAGAATTAGCTAATCATATTCTAGATTTAAAAGATAAAAAGTATTATAACAAAATTGCCGGTAGAGGAGAAAGAAGAGCCAAGCAATACGATATTCACAAAATGGTTGAAGAATATATTGAACTATACAATATGATTTTAAAAGACTAGCAAGTAATTATACATTTTCATGAAGCTCCTCCGCATCACCACCGTCCCCATTTCCCTGCATAAACTCCTGCAAGGACAACCCCAATATATGATGCAAAACGACATAGAAGTCGGATTGGCCATTGCCGAGAGTAAAGAAATACCCGAAATAGATAAAACTACCGGTTTATAGTTTTATATTTTACTCTTTACATACAGCGTATCAATAGAACAAAACAAGTATGAGTATTTGAAAGGAAAATACCATATAGATTTTTAATGCCTATAACTATACTAATATGCCTTTTTTATTATTATGCCTGTATCCCAAAAAATAATACAATTTATTGAATTGTATTGATTCTGTAGTTGCATTTATTGCAATATCGATATAACAATATTATAATAAAAATGTTATATCGATATAACAATTTTGTGCTAAAATATTGCATTGACAGAACAATTTCAGTACATTTGTGAAAAATTGATGCTTATGCAAAAGCTGTACATAAAATCTAACACTAAAATAAAACAGGTCAGTACTAAATTTACAAGATATTTATTGGATGAGATAAATCCAAATAGTCGGATTAATATAATAAAAGGGGCAAGAGGTGTTGGAAAAACTACCTTATTGTTGCAATATGCACGCTTAAAGATTCCGAAAAATAAAACAGTATTATATGTTTCTCTTGATGATTTATTTTTTATAAGCAATAATCTATATCAGTTAGCTGAAGAATTTTATCAAGATAACGGTAGTTTTTTGCTGTTAGATGAAGTACACAAATACCCTAATTGGTCAAGAGAATTAAAACTAATCTATGATGATTTTCCAAATTTGCAATTACTTGTAACTTCATCGTCATTACTGGAAATATACAAATCGGAGTCCGACCTCAGCCGTAGAGCCGTTACATATCAATTAAAAGAATTATCTTTTAGAGAATTTTTATATTTTGAAAAAAATATGATTTTTCCTGCTTATAGTTTAGAGGACATTATAAGAAATCATAAAGACATCAGTTACGAAATTACATCAAAGATAAAGCCATTACATGAATTTGGTAAATTCATGCAATATGGCATGTACCCTTATTTTTTAGCTGATAAAAACTTGTATCATGAAATACTAAGACAAACCGTAAATTTAACATTAGAAATAGACTTACCAACCGTAGAACGCGTTGATTTTGAGCATATAATAAAAATAAAAAAACTATTATTCGCTATTTCAACCAGTGCACCTTTTACACCGAATATTACAAAATTAAGTGAACGAACAGGCATGTCTAGAAGTGCTTTGTTAAAAGCTTTGCACCATTTAGAGAAAGCAAGACTTATAAATATGGTTAATAAAAAAAATAAAGGGATCAGTATATTGAGTAAGCCCGATAAAATTTTCATAAACAATCCCAATTTGCAAATCGCTTTGGCAAGTGGAGAATCAAATATAGGTAATATGCGGGAAAGTTTTTTTGTAAATCAATTGAAAGACTTTCATAAAATCAATTTAGCTCTCAAAGGAGATTTTATGGTAAATGACACATATATCTTTGAAATAGGTGGTAAAAACAAGTCAAAATATCAAATTAAAGATGTTGAAAATGCTTATGTTGTACGAGATGATTTTGAAAATGGTTTTCAAAATTTTATACCGCTATGGTTGTTCGGTTTCCTATACTAGTCAGACGTTTATAAAATCATAATGATAACAAGAGACATTTAGAATAATTACCCTAATAAACCTTGCCCTTAATTTTTAACAGTTAACTCAGGTTACTGAGCCTGTCGAAGTGCAACATTCAACACAAATAACATGAAACTCCTCCGCATTACCACCGTCCCCATTTCCCTGAACAAACTCTTGCAAGGACAACCGCAATATATGATGCAAAACGACATAGAAGTCGTATTAGCCAGTGCTAACGGCAAAGAAATACCGGAAATTGAAAAAACAACCGGCTTAAAAGTACATGTTTTGCCCCTTACTCGTAAAATATCCCCATTGACAGACATCAGGGCGGTTTGGGAAACCTATCAATTGATCAAAAAAGAAAAGCCAGATATTGTACATACCCACACCCCCAAAGCCGGAATTGTAGGCATGCTGGCGGCTAAACTGGCCGGCGTTCCCATACGCATGCATACCGTAGCGGGTTTGCCTTTGATGCAAGCCACAGGGCTCAAACGCAAATTGCTTAATACCGTAGAACGTTTAACCGCTTGGGCGGCTACAGAGGTTTATCCCAATTCCTACCGATTAGCAGATTTTATGATCCAAGAAAAGCTAGCGCCGAAAACTAAAGTAAAAGTTTTGGCAAATGGTAGCTCCAACGGTATTGATTTAACTTATTTTAATCCTGAACATTTTTCAAAAGAACAAAACGCGGCATTAAGCGCAAAACTTAAAATCAAACCCACTGATATTGTATTGCTTTTTATAGGACGATTGGTAGGTGATAAAGGCATCAACGAATTGGTGCAAGCTTTTACAAAATTGCAAAAACAAGTACCGGATATTAAGTTGCTTCTCGTGGGAAGTGAAGAACCAGACTTAGACCCTTTACAAGAACTGACCCGTAAAGAAATAAAAAATAATCCGAATATCATCACCACCGGCTGGGTTGACGATGTTCGCCCCTATTTGGCTATAAGTGACATATTTATCTTCCCAAGTTACCGGGAAGGTTTTCCCAATGTCGTATTGCAAGCCGGAGCGATGGGACTTCCAAGTATTGTCACGGATATCAACGGTTGTAATGAAATTATTACAAATGGCCATAATGGTTTGATTATTCCTATTAATAATGTTAAAGCCCTTCAAGATGCTATGCATTCTTTACTTCAACATCCTGACATACGACAAAAAATGTCAGAAAAAGCCCGTGAAGAAATTGAAAGTAAATACAAACAAGAAGTCGTTTGGGCGGCTTTGTTGGCGGAATACAAAAGTTTATATCATAAAAGGGTGTTTTAAGCTTATTTAACCTATGTTTAAATCTTGTTTAAAGACGTTTTTTAAATACCGGCCCTTCGATACAATCCCGACTGGTGTCGGGACCACTCAGGGACCTCCTTCGGTACAATCCCGACTGGCGTTGAAATCACTCAGGGACCTTAATTTAGTACATCTAAACAACTTGATTATTGAAACACTCACAAGCTTTCTTATTTATTTGAATAAACATTATCTTGATACTTTACTTTTTTCCATTGATGAAAAAAGTAAGAAAAAAATCTTACTTTTGTTTGGATTATAAAATTTTATGTACCGCAACTATCTCAAAAGATTGATGGATTTTAGCTTAGGTGTAATCGGCACCTTGGGCGCTTTGCCGATATTAATTCCAACGGGAATATTGTTGGCTATTGCCAACAGAGGCACGCCTTTTTTCCTACAAAAACGGCCTGGAAAAAATGGTAAGATCTTTACTATTGTTAAGTTTAAAACCATGAACGACCGTAAAGATGAGAACGGAAATTTGTTGCCTGACCACCTGCGTTTAACAAAAGTCGGAAAAATAGTTCGGAAAACTTCCATTGATGAAATCCCACAGTTGTGGAATGTACTCAAAGGAGATATGAGCTTGGTGGGTCCCCGGCCTTTGTTACCGGAATATTTACCTTTGTATAACGATTTTCAAAACCGCCGTCATGAAGTGCGACCGGGCATTACGGGTTGGGCACAAGTCAATGGGCGTAATGCCGTGAGTTGGGCTCAAAAATTTGAATACGATGTGTGGTATGTCGATCATTTAAGTTTTTGGCTGGATGTTAAAATTTTGTTATTGACAGTCAAAAAAGTGTTTAAAAAAGAAGGCATTGCCGTCGAAGGTGCTTCCGCTATCGGACGGTTTAAGGGGAATGAATAGTTGACAGAATGATAAAATATGGAACGGACGATGAGAACTGTAAAATTTTGCAGTTTAAAATTAAAGATTCCTCGTCGCTACGCTCTGTCGGAATGACAATAATTTGTCAATTCGAACGTAGTGAGAAATCTTGTTTTACTGTTATTTTCTACAGATTTCTCAGTTGTACCTCCTTCGAAATTAATCATCTGTCATTTCGAAGGAATGAGGCTTGAAAGAGTAGCTGTCCCGACTTCAGTCGGGAAGAAATCTTTCGTTTATTTGCTGTAAATAATTTGAGATTCATCGTTACTTTTACTTCCATACGTCAGTAAAAGTGCTGCCGGAATGAAAACAACCTGTCATTTCGAACAAGTAAGGAACGAACGAGGAGAAATCTATAACTAAATTAAAAAAATGAAACTATACGGAGCAAGCGGACACGGAAAAGTCATCATCAGAATTTTGGAAGATTTAGGTCTGCCTATTCGTAAAATTTATGATGATCGCGCTCCTTTTAAGATTCTAAATTATGATGTCCTAAAATATGATGGTCATGAAAATGAAAATTTTATCGTTTCTATAGGAAATAATAAAACGAGAAAAAAGATGGTTGAAAAATTGAAAAATATTTTGTTCGCAAAAGCGATTCATCCTTCTGCTCTTGTGGATAAAACGGTTAAAATAGGAGAAGGTACGGTAATTATGCCCGGCGCAATCGTAAATGTTGACAGTCAAATAGGTAAACATTGCATTGTTAATACGGCAGCCACTATTGACCATGAATGTCAATTAGAAGATTTTGTTCATATCTCGCCAAATGCCACTTTATGTGGTAATGTAAATGTTGGCGAAGGCACCCATATTGGAGCCGGTGCTGTTATTATTCCCGGTATTAAAATCGGGAAATGGGCAACTATTGGAGCCGGTGCTGTAATTATCAGAGATGTACCTGACGGGGTTACTGTAGTGGGTAATCCGGGACGGATAATCAAAAAATAAACGGCACTTCGATACAATTTTGTTCCAGCGTCACAAAATCACTCAGTGACCTCACTTCGGACAATCCCGATTCCTTCGTCATCGGGACACTCAGGGACCTTACTTCGGGACATTAAGGCGGCCCTTCGGTACAATCCCGACTGACGTCGGGACCACTCAGGGACCACTTTTACGTAAACGCAGTCAGCTTTGTATCGAAGCCCCGGCTTATGAAAAACAAATTATTATGACCAAAGGATATATGTATATTTTAGAATGCGCCGATGGTTCTTATTATACGGGTAGTACAAAGCATTTAGAACTCAGAGTTCAGCAGCATCAAGCAGGTGAAGGTGCTAAACATACAGCTAAACACTTGCCCGTAAAGTTGGTATATTATGAAGAATATAATCGAATAGACCATGCTTTTTGCCGGGAACAACAAATAAAAAAATGGAACCGAAAAAAGAAAGAAGCTTTAATCAATGGAGATGTCAGTTTGCTGTCTGAATTGGCTAAGAAAGTTTTTAGGGATATCTAATACCGGCCCTTCGATACATCCCGATTCCTTAGTCATCGGGATCACTCAGGGACCTTACTTCGGGACATTAAGGCGACCCTTCGGTACAATCCCGACTGGTGTCGGAATCACTCAGGGACCTCCTTCGATACATCCCGATTCCTTCGTCACCGGGACACTCAGGGACCTGAATTTGGTACATCTAAATGAATTTGTTATTTGGGCACACATAAACTTTTTTATTTATTTGAATAACCATTATTTTGATACTTTACTTTTTTCCATTGATGAAAAAAGTAACAAAAAAATCTAGACTTACGAAGGTTTCCCTAATTTCTACTTTTCCCTCCCTAAACAATCTGAACTCGCATGAACCCTATTCAACTAATCATACTTAGTAGTGAAAGTAAAAAATTTATTATTTGCTACTTTAGCCTTTGCTCAAACAGCAGATTGTTTTAACGTCCGGGAAACTTGAAATTTACGTGAAAGCTTCGTAGGTCGTGGGGGAAATATAGCCGGCCCTTCGGTAAAATTTTGCTCCTGCGTCACAAAACCACTCAGGGACCTTACTTCGGGACATTAAGGCGGCCCTTCGGTACAATCCCGACTGGTGTCGGAATCACTCAGGGACCTCCTTCGGTACAATCCCGACTGGTGTCGGGACCACTCAGGGACCTCACTTAATGAGCGTGGGCTTATAAGAAATAAATTGATAAATTTTAAAGTAAAGCGTGAATATTTATACAATTTATGTGATTACATCAACGAATTTCAATATTTTTGAAGGTCTATTTAAAAATCATTTCATGAATAAACCAAAAATATGGCTCTCATCACCTCATATGGGTGGTAGCGAGCAAAAATATATACAAGAGGCTTTTGACACCAATTGGATAGCACCACTAGGGCCTAATGTCAATGAATTTGAAAAAACACTCCAAAATTATCTCAGCACCAACAAACATATTGCAGCGCTTAGTGCCGGTACCGCAGCCTTGCATTTGGCTTTGAAATTGGCCGGAGTACAAGCTGGCGATGAAGTACTTTGTCAAAGCATGACGTTTTCGGCTTCTGCTAATCCTATTACCTATGAAGGAGGTATCCCTATTTTTGTAGATAGTGAACGAGACACTTGGAATATGTCGCCCGATATGCTTGAAAAAGCCATCAAAGATCGCATGACTAAAGGAAAAAAGCCTAAAGCTATCATACCTGTACATCTGTATGGGATGCCTGCCAGAATGGAGCAGATAATTGAAATAGCCCGGCATTATAGAATTCCGGTAATTGAAGATGCCGCCGAATCCTTAGGCAGCCATATTAACGGGCAAATGACCGGCACCTTTGGCGATTATGCTATTTTGTCATTTAACGGCAATAAAATAATTACAACTTCCGGCGGTGGCGCCTTGATTACTTCTACGCAAAAAGAAAAAGAAAAGGCTATTTTTTGGGCTACGCAAGCTCGCGATGTAGCCCCCCATTATCAACATAGTGAAATCGGGTATAATTACCGGATGAGTAATATATTAGCCGGTATCGGGCGCGGCCAAATGGAAGTTCTCGACCAGCGAATTGCGGCCCGGCGTGCCAATTTTTCTTTTTACCAAGAGACCTTAGATAACTTACCTCTAAATTTTCTCACAGAACCGGAGGGCTTTTATGCCAATCGCTGGTTGACGACTATCTTGACGGATTCGTATGAACAACGCGAAAAAATCCGTTTGGCATTAGCAGCCGAAAACATTGAAAGTCGTCCTTTATGGAAACCAATGCACCGGCAACCTGTCTTTAAAGATGCACCGGCTTATGTAAATGGAGTTTCTGATGATTTATTTGACCGTGGTCTATGCTTTCCAAGTGGTTCTAATTTGACTGATGTGGAAAGAGAGCGAATTGTAGCAGTCATTAAAAGTTGTTTTTGATGATAAAATGTCGGCCCTTCGATACATCCCGATTCCTTCGTCATCGGGACACTCAGGGACCTTACTTCGGGACATTAAGGCGGCCCTTCGGTACAATCCCGACTGGCGTCGGAATCACTCAGGGACCTCACTTAATGAGCGTGGGTTTATAAGAAACTAATTATTATTGTTAAAGGATATATGTACATTTTAGAATGCTCCGACGGTTCTTATTACACGGGTAGCACCAAGCATCTTGAACTTCGGGTTCAGCAACATCAAGCAGGTGAAGGCTCCAGTCATATGGCAAAACACTTGCCTGTGAAGTTAGTATATTATGAAGAATATAATCGAATAGACCATGCTTTTTACCGAGAACAACAAATAAAAAAATGGAACAGAAAAAAGAAAGAAGCTTTAATCAATGGAGATCTTAGTTTGGTGTCTGAATTGGCTAAGAAAGTTTTTAAGGAGATCTAATGACGGCCCTTCGGTACAATCCCGACTGGCGTCGGAATCACTCAGGGACCTCCTTCGGTACAATCCCAACTGGTGTTGGAATCACTCAGGGACCTCCTTCGATACAACCTCGACTTTCGTCGGGATCACTAAGAGAGGGACCTTGCTTTGTTAAATTAAGACAGCTTCCGGGTTCTTTTGTCTGTGGACATTCAAAGAGCATTTTCCGTAAAATTTTTATGAGCAAAAAATCATAACTTTGCATTTGTTTATTTGTTTTATGAACTTTTAAATTTCACAAATTATATTATCAATTTTATTGATTAAAATGTTAAAACTTTTTAAAAAATATCAAGCACAAACTTCACCTCATCCTATGGGGGTTGAAGTAGATTATGCCAAAGGCAGTTATATTTACGACCAACAAGGCAAAAGTTATCTGGATTTTGTAGCCGGTGTTTCGGCCAATGTAATCGGGCACCAACCGCCGTCTGTTGTTAAGGCCATAAAAAAACAATTGGACCGCTATATGCATGTGATGGTTTATGGTGAATTTGTCCAAAGTCCACAGGTTGAACTTTGTCAAAAATTAGCCGAATGGCTTCCAGGAGACTTATCGGTTACCTATTTAGTCAACTCGGGGACCGAAGCAACAGAAGGCGCCTTAAAATTGGCCAAGCGTTATACGGGACGTCCTGATATTGTAGCAGCGCGCCATTCTTATCATGGCAATACGCAAGGCAGTATGTCGGTGATGGATTATCCGGCACGCAAAAATCCTTTTATGCCTTTAATTCCGGGAACGAATTTTATAAGATTTAATAATTTTGACGATCTGGAAAAAATAACCCCACAAACTGCTGCAGTCATTTTGGAGACCATTCAAGGCGGAGCCGGTTTTATAGAACCACAAAATAATTACTTGAAAGCGGTTAAACAACGCTGTGAACAAACTGGTACATTATTAATTTTGGATGAAATACAAACCGGTTTTGCCCGTACAGGTCGCTTATTCGGTTTTGAAAATTATGATGTTATTCCGGATATTGTCATTATGGGCAAAGCACTTGGCGGCGGCATGCCGATTGGGGCTTTTACATCGACCCCCACCATCATGCAAAGTCTAACCAATCCGCCTATGGGGCATATTACCACCTTTGGCGGTCATCCGGTCATAGCTGCTGCTGCTTTGGCTACTATGTCTTATATTGAGAAGCATAATTTGCACAATGAAGCTTTGCGTAAAGAACAAATTATCCGTGAAAATTTGAAACATCCGCTTATCCAAGAAATTCGTGGACGCGGCCTTATGTTGAGTTTGATTATGGACCGGGAAGAAACAGCTAATAAATTAATTTTAGAAAGTTTAAAAAACGGTTTGATTTTGTTTTGGCTACTTTATGAAAAACGGGCAGTCCGTATTACCCCACCACTCACTATTAGCGAAGCCGAACTAATGAAAGGAATTAAGATTATTTTGAATTTACTGGATGATATCCAATCCGGAAAATTATAATATACACTTTTTGAAAAAAAATTTGTTTCAAAATCAAAAAGCGGCTTGAATCCGAGCCGCTTTTAAGTAAGATATCTTTCTATTTTTTAAAACGTTTTAAAACATCTTTAACCGCATCTTTATGAATAATAAAATCCATCATTTTTAATTTGACATAATCTTGTGAAAAAAAGTAATAACCAAAAGCCGGACTTTTGGGATCGCCATTACGTGAACCCGAACTACTGTCTTTGATTAAAAACCAATATTTTCCTGCTTTATCCTTGTACCAACCCACCAGATGCATTCCGTGATCGTCGGTGGTGGCTCCTTCTGAGAACCGCAATTGACGGGCATCATCATTGATATAACCGGCAGGAATATCAAAATCCGGAATAATAGCCACTTGCGGTTCGCCCGGACCATTTAAAAATCCAGGCTCAGAGACGTCGCCCCCAATACCCATTGTGTAGCCTTTTTTGATGCCATTAATAATAATATTCATAAAAACATCCAAAGGGACATTATAATAATCTTTAGAATGCCACCAATTGTCCGGTACATCATAACTACATTGTGTATAATATGGCGCTTGTTCGTAAGACAATATATCGACATAATCATCGGGGTTGAGCTTCAAGTAATCATGTAAATAAGTTTTTGGGGTATAAGTTTTGCCATCTACCTTAAAGGTTTTTGGCGGCGTACCGATGTAATAATCCATTATGGCTTTTATGGTGTTAACCACTGTTTGTTCGTCCCAAGCATTATCACGCTTTACGGACATAAGATAAGCTTTCATTTCGGCATACATTTTTTTATGGGTATGAAACTTATGTCCTTTTAAACCATTGTAAACCGACCAAGGCATCGCGCCGTTCAATTTAAAATTGCGTGTAACCGCATTGGCTTCCGAGCCTTGATCAAATAAAGATTTGCCACGTGTACGCACAAACTCTTTAGCGCGTAAAATATACTCATTGTAAAACGTAAAGGCTTCTGACAATTTCACTTTTTTACCGGTTAACCGATAGACTTCACTCTCATAAAAAGAGGTTGTCGAAAAATCCCAACAAGTACCGGTATTCCCCTGAGAAATAGGTGGATTGTGCCAAGCAGACTTATACAAGCTCAATTTGTTGGGAAATTTACGCCCCTTTATCAAAACCTTTAAACGTTTGTAAGGAACAGGCTTTTGCTTCTGAGCTTCTTCGGCTTTAATATCTTTTAGAATAGTGTTATAATAATAAACTTTTCCTTTGTCGTAGGTTTTAAAAACCGCTTTGTCTTTGTTTTGAGCCCAACCAAAACTTGAGATAAGCGTTAACAATAGTAAAAATAAATGTTTCATAATTTTCAAATTTAAATGCGCACCAAGTTAAATAAAAGGCTTTAAAAATAGCCTGATTTTTGACATAAAAAAAACACCCTTGAAAATATCAAAGGTGCTTTTTATTTCGTTTTAAAAAATTAAATTATTTAATTCCTTTCAATATCACCTCTTTTCCGTCACGCAATTTAACTTTAAAAATCAGCACTTGGTGCGGTAATTGTGCTAAATTCATCCATAAGGAATTAGTGG
>JALWTX010000007.1 GCA_026993355.1 Flavobacteriales bacterium
TGAATCATTTTGGTACCCGTGTCTGCTTGTTGATGATTATTGGTTACCGCTACCGAATAAAATTCACCAATTGAATTATCCCCTTTTAAAATGGTTGATGGATACTTCCAAGTGATGGCCGAGCCGGTTTCGACTTGTGTCCAACTGATTTTAGAATTATTACCTTTGCAAATACCGCGTTTGGTTACAAAGTTGAAAATACCGCCTTTTCCTTCTTTGTCACCCGGATACCAGTTTTGTACGGTTGAATATTTGATTTCTGCATCTTTTTTGGCAATTAGCTCAACTACTGCAGCGTGCAATTGGTTTTCATCGCGTTGCGGCGCCGTACAACCTTCGAGGTAGCTGACATAGCCACCTTCTTCTACAATGACCAAGGTGCGTTCAAACTGTCCTGTTCCGGCAGAATTAATACGAAAATAGCTCGATAATTCCATGGGACTTTTGACGCCTTTGGGAATAAAAACAAAAGATCCGTCGGTAAAGACTGCCGAATTTAATGCAGCATAGTAGTTGTCAGAGTAGGGGACGACTGAACCTAAATGGGCTTTGACTAATTCTGGATAATCACGCACCGCTTCGCTGATAGGACAGAAAATTATCCCAAGTTTTTTTAACTCTTTTTGAAAAGTTGTTTTGACTGACACACTGTCAAAAACTGCATCTACAGCCACCCCCGATAAAGCTTTTTGTTCATCTAAAGGGATACCGAGTTTTTTATAAACTTCTAATATTTCGGGATCAACTTCATCTAAACTTTCTAATTTCTTTTTTGGTTTTGGCTTGGCATAATAAATCAATTCTTGAAAATCTATTTCCGGTATTTGTAAATGGGCCCATTTTGGCGGTTCCATTTTTAACCAAGCATGGTAAGCTTTTAGACGAAATTCTAATACCCACTCTGGCTCATTTCTTATTTCTGAAATTTTACGGATAATCTCTTCATTCAAACCTTTTGGAAATTTTTCCATTTCAATATCGGTTTGAAAACCATATTTATATTCCTGTTCGGTTACTTCTTTCAGGACTTTATCTTGATGTTCTTCTTTTGTAGGCATTTTGTAGTGTATTTTTTGATACACAAAAATACAAAAGATTTCGTTATTTAGAACAATTTTAAATAGAAAATTTTAATAGATAAATAACAAATAATTATAAGCTTCCTTTAAAGGAAATAAAATTTAAAAAGTATAAAATTTAGCTGTAAAATCATCATTTTACATATCAATGAAAGGAATCGATAATTAAAACTGATAACTTAGAATAGTTCCCGGTAAATCCTTTATGATTGGTTAAATGTTTCTGTAATCGACTTGTCAAATCTTGAGTGTGACCGATATAATATTTATCTAAAGTTTGAGAATATAAAATGTAGCAGTAGAACATTCTTATAAATATGAAAAAAGCCGTAAGACAAAATCCTACGGCTTTTGGTTGGTGGGCGATACTGGATTCGAACCAGTGACCCTCCCGACTTGCAGTCGGGATGCTCCAAGCCAACTGAGCTAATCGCCACAATTGGAAATTAATCTCTCAATATACTTTCGGCTTTTGCGCTTTTTAATCATTCGTTCCCGGGCATAAGCTTCCGATTTGTCATCAAATTTTTCAAAATAAACAAGTTCCCAATCAGCAACCTTTCCGGTAAATCCTTTATGATTGGTTAAATGTTTCTGTAATCGACTTGTCAAATCTTGAGTGTGACCGATATAATATTTATCTAAAGTTTGAGAATATAAAATGTAGCAGTAGAACATTTTTGTAAATATGAAAAAAGCCGTAAGAAATCAATCCTACGGCTTTTAGTTGGTGGGCGATACTGGATTCGAACCAGTGACCC
>JALWTX010000008.1 GCA_026993355.1 Flavobacteriales bacterium
GATCGACTTTCTCATTACGTATTTTGTTTATTTGGTCCATCGTTACCACTACAGCGCTATCGGCTACAGCATTTCGCACACTGGTTGATGCTTTAAATAAATCGCCATACTTATAAGTGCCAAAATGGCTGCCGGCGCCATAGGTCCACCCGTGTTTTTCGCGCAGGGTCATATTGAGATAAGAGTTGAAGTCGCCCCCTAAAATGGCATTCATTAACAAGACTTTTGGGTAATCCGGATTGTTTTTTCGTATATCAGACCGATGTGCCACAAAAATTTTTGACTGCTCTGCATTGGGCATATGGACAAAATCAACTTCTGTAGAAGGAACATTGTTAATGGACGGTAACTTTTCTTCCGGCAAGTCTTTTGCAGTCCAATGACCAAAATTGTCTTTTGCCATATTTTTTACCTCCGCTGCATTTACATCGCCAACAATAATTAAGTAAGCATGGTTGGGAATAAAACTTTTAGCATAATAGTCTTGAACGTCTTTTAATTTCACGTTTTTAACCGTTTCAATACTGGGAACTTCTCCTAAAGGATGCTTGCCATAAGCCAACTTTGTCATGACCCGTTGTGCTGCAGCAGGCGTACTTTTTTCAGATGACTTAAGGCCTTCAATCAGTTTTTTCTGTTCTTTGGCAAATTCTTCTTGATTGAACTGTGGCTGTAAAGCTTGATCGGCTGTCATTTTTAAAATTTCAGGAAAATATTTGCTCAACGAATTAATATTGAAGCCACCATCATAAATATTGACATTGGCACCATAAAAATCGACTTTTTTATTAAATTCATCTTTGCTCATATTTTTAGAACCACTCCCTAATAAGGCGCTTAGCAAGTCATCGGCTCCTTTTTTATCACCTAATTTCATTGGTGGATTATCAATGCGCAAGCTGGCATTTACACGGGGTAATTTATGATTTTCGACCAAGATAACAGTCAAGCCGTTGGGCAATTTAAATACTTGCGGTTTTTTAAATTTTATAGCGGGTGCTTTTTCAGCTTTTGGCATTTGATTGATGTCACCTATTTGCATAGTCGTTGGTTTCTTCGGTTTATCTACTTTGTTACTGGCACAAGCAAAATTTAGCAAGACTAATAGAAGGGGTAAAATATAGGTTAGTTTTTTCATTTTTTCAATTTTTTATCAGCTTCTTTTTTGGGTAAATATTTCAAGACAACACGGTGATTTTTATCTAAATATTTTTGAGCGGCTTTTCGCAGGTCTTCCCGTGTAATACTCTTGTAAATGTTTAATTCTTTGTTTATCAGGTCTGTGTCACCATATAAAACATGGTATCTTGCCAAATTGTTGGCGATTCCTTGCATGCTGGTATTGGTATTGACAAAATCGTTTTCAACTTTGTTGAGCAATTTTTGGTAATCTTCTTGCGAAATTAAATCGGTTTGCAATTTTTCAATTTCTGCATCGATGTCTTTATTGAGTTCTTCCAAAGGCGTTTGGTCATTTAGCGGAATGGCAAAGATGATATATGTACCATAATCTTCTTGACTGAGGTTAAAGGCACCGACTGTCAAGGCTTTTTTCTCCTGATCGACTAATTTTTTATATAAAACTGAACTTTTGCCACTACTGAGATATTTAGAAATAAGATCCAAGGCGTAGGCATCCCGCTCTTTCATAGAGGGGGTTAAGTAAGCTTGCATAATAGCCGGTTTCTGAATGTTTTTATCATAATAAACCGCCTGTCGTTCCTTTTCAATAGGTGGTTCAATAATTTTTTCACGTTTGATTTCGGCTCCTTTTGGTATGGTGCTGAAATATTTTTCAATCAGTTTTTTGGTTTTGGCTTTGTCGATGTCGCCGGCAACCACCAAGGTGGCATTGTTGGGCACATAATATTTATGATAAAATGCTTTGAATTCATCTAAAGAAGCGGCATCTAAATCAGCCATTTTTCCAATAGTCGTATGTTTATAAGGGTGTTTGGTAAAAACATTTTCTTTAATAGCTTCCATAAAATGCCCGTAGGGTTGATTGTCATAGCGCAAACGTTTTTCTTCTTTAACCACTTCATTTTGGGTGTCAACACCTACTTGATTGATGACGGCATGACGCATGCGTTCGGCTTCCATCCAAAGTCCTAAAGCCAGGTTGTTTGAGGGTAGCACTTCGTAATAATAAGTGCGGTCGTCAGTGGTGTTGGCATTGTTTTGTCCACCATGTGAACTGACTATTTCCATCCATTTTCCGCGCGGTATATTTTTTGTCCCTTCAAATAACAGATGTTCAAAAAAATGCGCAAACCCGGTACGGTTGGGTTTTTCGTCTTTGGCACCTACATGATACATTACGCCCACTGTAACAACGGGAGCCGTATGGTCTTCGTGTAGAATAACATGCAAGCCATTGGGTAAATCATATTCTTCGTAATCAATTTTTTGCGCCATAAGCGGATTTATTTGGGTGATTAATAGAATAATAAATAAGAATTTTAAGTGTTTCATCTTGTTCTTTTTAAATTATTTTTTGGGTTTAGCAAAAACGGTGGGGGCCGGTTGCGGTGGATTTATTTTCAGGTCATGTATTTGCAAGGTCATTACCGGATTGCCATCAATTTTGGTAATGATTTTGGTCGGAAATTTAAGGCCGTCAAATGTTTTATAATCTTGGTTTTCCGTTAGAGCTAAATGACCATCTTTTTTTATTTCGACTGCATACAGCAAATGTGTTTTAGGGTCGAAATAAGCAAAGATGTCTTGTATATTTTTTTCAACGGGTTTTGCCAAAATTAAATGGACTTTGTCGTAGGTTTTGCCCTCTAATTTTTGTTTGCCAAGATATTTTAGTTTATGACCGGCTTTTTTGTATTGATAAAAATAACCAAATAAATTTTCGGCTTTCTTCTTAAAAACATTGGCTAAACTATCCGGAATGTCTTTGTAGCCGAAACTGGCATTGTCAAAAACAAAACCTTTTTGTCCGTCAAAAGCCACCATGGTCATATCTTGTCCCATCAAATTCATTTTGGTGTACATTTGTCCTTTTGTGTTTTGATAGGATTCCATGGGAAATTCCATCCCGTTTGAAATCATTTTGCCTTTTTGTAAAATGGCTTGTACTTGGTTTAATTTCTCGCCACCAATGGCTTTATAATAATTTTGAATGATGTTTTCGGCTGATTGTGCCGAGATGATTTGACTGATAATCCAGGCAAAAAGAAAAAGGTTTTTTTTCATAATATTTTGTTTAAAGATTGTTTTTATTCAACGATAAAAGTACAAAAATGTTACGTAACATTTATCGCTTTAACGATAATTTATCATTTTATTTTATAGAATAAAATCAAGGAGTCGTCAATTAATTTCAAGTACAGGTCAATTATTGTCATTTTTTTATGATTTGAGTTTTATATTTGATAATATAATGAAAACATCATGCTTTTTTTAAAGTTAACTTAAAACTATTTATATGATTGATCTCATTCAACGCCGTTTTTTACCATTTTTTCTCTTGTTTTTATTTAGTTTGGGGTGCATTACTTGTACGGTGCCTCCGCAGCCGTCTCCCGGTGATCAAACTGAAGAGCCTTGTGCTTACGCAGTGTCATATATAATTGATGGTGTTGCTTTTGCTCATACCGAAACGGCAATAAGGGCTGACATCTGGCCGGCTGATACCTACGCTGTTCATAAAAAAGTTTATAGTGTATGGACCGACCAAGCGCCACAATTTTTTTTCTACACCTCGGCTTCCAAGCAAGATGAAATTTCCTCACATACCGACGATTGGCAAAGTCAGCCCGGTACACGCCTGAATTTAAATAGCGTGGGTTTAGAAAGTGCCGGTTTGACTTTCAAAATAGAACAAGAAGCCTTTAAAGCCGGTGATATTCTAAAAATTTCTTTTTCGGGCACAACGGCGCACGGCTTAAAAGTAACCGATGGATTGATTTGTGCCACTATTGATGTGGTTCAAGAAAATCAGTGAGCAAACAGGTGAGGTTAAGCCGGAAAATTACTGCCTGAATAAGGCGGTACATAAAATAATTTCAGGCCTAATTTTTTTATAATACAAATTAATTTTATTTGATTTTACTTGCGCTTGCCCAGTGAAATGGTACGGGTCTATATGTTGTACGACTATATCTTTTTTTAACGACAAGCCTTTTTCGCCTATTAATTTATAAATACTTTCTTTGGCTGTCCATAACCATAAATATGGATTTTCTTTTGAGGTGTTGAGTATAAAATCACTTTCATTGACAAATTTGCCGGCAACTTTTGCTAATTTTTCTTGATTTTGTTCAAGGTCAATGCCTACCTTTTGCGATAGCACCATTATGGCCAGATAGTTTTTACTGTGAGTAATAGAGATGTGCTGTCCACTATTTAGAACCGGTTTGCCTGATGGTAAATAGCTCAGTTGTTCAAAGTAATGGTGTTGTTTCAACAAAATTTGTTTAGCCAAAAATTGCTTTCGTTGTTGTTTGTGTTTATATATCAAGCTTTTCCGTAAATTATGACGCAGACTTTTCTTTTCAAGTTCTTCAAGACTTTCTGTTAAGTGCCAAATGTATAAAAAACCATCATGGCATTTTTGAACGGGCAATATTGGCATTGAAATTGTTTTAAAGGCAAAGATACAGAATACTTTCAAATTGATTTTTTGCGCTATCTTTGTTCGATAAAATTGTAAAACCAATGGCTTTTTTATTTTATTTTCTGATATTTCCACTGATTTTTTTCTTCTCACGCTTGCCTTTTTGGTGGCTTTATCGATTGTCTGATCTATTTTATCTTATTGTGTATAAGCTTATTGGCTACCGAAAAAAAGTGGTGCGGAAAAATTTAAAATTAGCTTTTCCGGATAAAACGGCAGCCGAAAGAAAGCAAATAGAAAAAGCCTTTTACAAGCATTTTACCGATTTGTTTGTGGAAATGATTAAAGCTTTTAATTTATCGTTGCCTGCTATGCGACGCCATTTTGAGTATGTCAATCCTGAACTGCTTAATGCCTTGACTGAACAAGGAAAAAATATTGTTATGGTAGGTAGTCATTATGGCAATTGGGAAGGTTTGATTGCTCTGGCCCCCAGTGTGAAAGCTTTGCCAATAGCTACTTATTTAAAAATCAATAATCCGTATTTCGAAAAATTTATGCTTAAAAACCGGCAACGATTTGGCGCTAAATTGGTAGAAACCAAACAATTGAGAAAGACGCTTACTCAATTGGACCAAGCGGACAAAAAATTTATAGTAGCCTTGGTGTCCGATCAATCTCCCCAAATGCACAAAGCCAAATATTGGCGTTCTTTTTTGGGAGTGCCTGATTTACCGGTTTTTACAGGTGCAGAAGAGCTGGCTAAAAAATTTGATGCTGCAGTTGTTTTTTTTGACATTCAGAAGAAAAAACGGGGGAATTATCAAGTAAAATTTGAGTTGATTACGGATACACCCCATCAATTTCCGGATTATAAATTGACCGATCGTTTTATAGATCTGGCAGAAAAGCAAATCAAAAGACAACCGGCTTATTATTTATGGACCCATAACAGGTTTAAACACAGTGGCAAGAAAAAAGGTGGGGTTATATCTAAAAAATGATCATTTGTCAGTAGATGTTTTTCTGAAATCGTAACAAAAGTTCCGGTTGGTTATCAAATAATCAATAAATTTGTGTAAATAAAAAATCTTTCTAATGAAAAAATATGTCTTTTTTATTTCATTGTTTGTTTTGAACCAAACCTTATTAGCGCAAAATTTAATTAACACAGGCGCTTTAATTCAAGGTGGAGTGGAAGACGGTCAAAAATTGGTAGAAGCTTATATTAAACCTTTAAATAAAGCTATTGTTTTCGGGCTATCTGATGTGGACTATACACAGATACGAAGAAAACGTTCGCATCGTTTGGTTTTGTCTTTAAAACTTGCCTATATTTCTATCCCATCTACGGATTTGAATTTTGATGTCACAAAAATAGGTTTGAAAAATTTTGAACCCAAAGATCCCGGAAAGGTGATGACACCTACGGTTTTTGGCGACTCATTAAAATATGTGACATTGGTGTCAAAAGAGAAAGATTTATTTGGCCGGCCTTTAATTGAATTTAATACCCCCGGGGGTAGTCAAAAGTCTGCCATGCCATTGCCTTTTTTAGGAGGAACTTACCGGCTTAAGTATACCAATTTATCGGTTAATTTTATTCCTTATGTGACAGTCCCCGATTCTGATTTTAAAGTAGGAATGTTTGGTGCCGGTGTTCAACAAGATTTGGCTTTGTTTATACAAAGTTTACGCAATAAAAAATATGGGCTAAGTGTTCAAGCAGCCGGTGCTTATTTATACGGACATTCGGATTTGGATATTCAGCCCGGACAAATTTATTCGCCGGTAACTATTTCCGGTCAGGCTACCGGGCCGTATGATAATCAGGTAGTGGATATTAATTATATAAGCCTGAATTTGGCCACTTATTTTAATTATGATTTAACCCAACATTTTAGTTTGTTTGCCGGGACAGGTTTTAATACCGGAAGTGCGCATATTCAGGTAAAAGGGACTTATCCGGTTTATGTGGCGGATCCGACAGGGACCGGTGCTGTTGTAGCGGATGATGTTTATGATCCGATTGATATTTCTGAGACTTTTTCACGGCAAAAATACATTATTGGTGCACGCGGTGACTGGTCACATTTTTACATCCAACTGAATTATAATATAGCTGATTATGGTGGACTTGGTCTTAATCTGGGCTATAAAATGCTATAATAAATTTTTTTATGAGACTTTTTGCCTAAATAAAATGAATTTTACCTGAAAATATTTGTCAAATAAAAAATAATTTATAAATTTGCACTCAATTTTGAATAAGATAAAAATATAGCGAGATGTCGAGAGTTTGTGAAATAACAGGAAAAAAAGTGATGATGGGAAACAATGTTTCGCATGCACACAACAAAACCAAAAGAAGATTTGATATCAATCTTTTTAAGAAAAAATTTTATATTCCTGAAGAAGACCGCTGGGTAACCTTAAAAGTTTCAAAGGCAGGATTAAAAATTATTGATAAAAAAGGAGTTGCTGCTGCAATTAAAGAAGCAAAAGCAAAAGGCTATCTAACAAGAAACGTATAAATTTAGAAAGAAATGGCAAAGAAATCAAAAGGTAATAGAGTGCAAGTCATCTTAGAATGTACAGAGCACAAAGATAGTGGACTTCCGGGTACTTCAAGATACATTACAACCAAAAATAGAAAAAACACCCCGGGGAGATTAGAATTGAGAAAATATAATCCCATCTTGCGTAAATATACTTTACATAAAGAAATTAAATAAACTAAGACATGGCAAAGAAAACAGTTGCAACCTTACAAACAGGTTCAAAAAAATTCACTAAAGTGATCCGTATGAAGAAATCACCTAAAACAGGTGCATATGTCTTTGAAGAAAAAATGGTAAATGCTGCGGCAGCCAAAGATTTTTTTAAGAAATAATTTTTTAAGTTATACATGATCTAAAAATCCGACCGGAATTTCCGGCCGGATTTTTAGTTTTTAAAGTCATTTGTTTTTTGCTTTAAAAAATAGTATTTTCGTCTTCTTAATTAGCTTATAATAAATATGTTTAAAAAAATATTTTCCAAACAAAAAAAAGAGAGCCTTGATAAAGGCTTGGAAAAATCCAAAAAAAGTTTTTTTACCAAACTATCAAAGGCTGTTGCCGGAAAATCTAAAGTTGATGATGATGTTTTAGACGACTTGGAAGAAATTTTAATCACTTCTGATGTCGGTGTTGATACCACCTTAAAAATAATAGACCGGATTGAAAAACGAGTCGCCAAAGATAAGTATTTGGGGACTGCCGAACTCAACCGAATTTTAAGAGAAGAAATTGCCGGTTTGCTGGCTGAAAATGAAACTGACAGTCAGTCCAAAATACCTGATAATGTTAAGCCTTATGTGATTATGGTTGTTGGTGTAAACGGAGTAGGCAAGACAACGACAATCGGTAAATTGGCGCATAAATTTAAAGCCGAAGGCAAGAAAGTAATGTTAGGAGCCGCCGATACATTCAGGGCTGCAGCCATTGACCAGTTACAAATTTGGGCCGACCGGGTAGGTATTCCCATTGTCAAACAAAAAATGGGCAGTGATCCGGCTTCTGTTGTATATGACACCTTACAATCTGCCGTTGCAAATGATGTAGATGTTGTTTTGATAGATACAGCCGGTCGTTTGCATAATAAAATTAACTTGATGAATGAATTGAGTAAAATTAAAAAAGTTATGCAAAAAATTGTACCGGGGGCTCCACATGAAATACTTTTGGTATTAGACGGTTCAACCGGTCAAAATGCGTTTGAACAGGCAAAACAATTTACCAAAGCTACTGAAGTCAATGCTTTAGCGGTTACCAAACTTGACGGTACGGCCAAAGGCGGTGTTGTCATTGGGATTTCTGACCAATTTCAGATACCGGTTAAATATATAGGAGTGGGTGAAAAAATAGATGATTTGCAAGAATTTGATAAAAATGTTTTTGTTGACTCATTTTTTAGCTTGTAATTGTTTTGAATTATTATTTTTTTTATAAATTTACGTGCTTTTATCCAAAGTAATTTTTTTAAACAGTACATTTTTTATGAAACACTTCTTATTATTGCTTATCATTTTTATTTTTATGCTCCCTGTGAGTCTTAAGGCGCAAGTGGGTATCCCGATATATCACGATTATCTTTCAGACAATTTATATTTATTGCATCCCTCCATGGCAGGGGCCAGTTCTTGTGCCAAGGTGCGTTTAACGCATCGTATGCAATGGTTTGATGTAACGGATGCACCTGCTCTGCAAACCTTTAGCTTTCAAACTCATTTGGGGCAGGAGGGGAATAATGGTATCGGCGCTATTATTTTTAACGATAGAAATGGTTATCACTCACAAAAAGGGATTCAATTGGCTTTTGCCCATCATCTTAATTTTGGCAACGGCGCTTATGTCAATAAATTATCTTTTGGTATAGCCGGCACTTTAGTTCAAAATCAATTTGATGCTACAAGTTTTGATCCGTCGCAAGTGGACCCCGCCATTGCCGGTATTGTGCAAAGTAGTATGTACTATAATATCGATTTTGGTTTATCGTACCATTTTAAAGGTTTTTTCTTTAATGCCACTTTAAAAAATGCTTTATTATCCAGTAATTCAACTTTTGGTAATGTTAATTTGCGTAATTATGTTATTTCAACCGGCGTTTATACTAATGGTAAACGTTTTCATATCGAGCCTTCCGTTTTAATTCAGTATAAAGAATTTGCTGATGATATTATATCCGATTTCAATTTAAAATTATACCGGCGTTTAGCTAACGATAACATGCTTTATTTGGGCGCTTCCTTTAGACGCGATTGGCAAGAAGACATTAATCAAAATTTTTACCAGACTTTATCGCCAATTGTGGGAATGAATTTTGGCAAATTAACGGTAGCTTATACCTATACGTATGAAATGACACCTACACCTATTAGTACGTCCGGGTTTCACCAAATAACATTAGGTTATAATTTCAATTGTTTACCTCATTTGGTCAAATTGAGTTGCCCTGAAATTTTTTAAAAAACATTAGTTTTAATCCATTTCTTCATAATCTACAAATTCTCCTTCATCACCATTGATAGCAGCTTTTTTTTCTGTTGGTTTTTTTTCAATATAAGTTTCGCCTTCTTTGGTCTCCGGTCGTTTTTTGTAATAAGTGTTATTGAATTGATTTTCAAAATTTTTAGCCGCTTTCTCCATCATTTTCTTTGCCATAAATGGAGCTGCCAAACGCATAATGATTTTGAAGATGTAGTAAAACACCAAAATGTAAATAATTGTTTTTAAAAGGCCAATAATCATAATACTAAGTTTTAGTAAACAAAGATAACTTATATCTCTAAAACTTGTATATATTTTTTGCTTTGTTTAACTTTCGGTTCCTAAATCATAATATGTTTTTAGAACAACTAAAGCTTTATAATTTCAAAAATTTTGATGAAAAAACATTTGATTTCGATGCAAAAATCAATTGTTTTGTGGGATATAACGGGGTTGGAAAGACAAATGTGCTCGATGCCATTTATTTTTTAGCCTTAGGCAAATCATATTTCAACCATAACATTCGTCAGATTATTAAATTTGAGGAACAAGCTTTTAGCATAAAGGGTAAATTTGATTTTGACGGAAAAACCGAGGATATCCACATAAGTTATCAGCTTGATAAGAAGAAAATAATCAAGCGGAACAACAAACCTTACGACCGTTTGTCTGATCATGTGGGGTTAATTCCTTTGGTAATGATTTCTCCCTATGACCGGGACTTGATTTCTGAAAGTGGTGAAACACGACGAAAGTTTATTGACAGAATCATCTCACAAGCTGATAACCAGTATTTGTCAAGCTTAATAAATTACCAAAAAATACTGGCACAGCGTAACCGGCTTTTAAAATATTTTGCCTCTAATCATACGTTTGACACCGATACGTTGGCGGTTTATGATGCACAATTGGCCAATTACGGTACCATGATCTTTGAAAAACGACGTCAGTTTATGCAAAATTTTGCGAGGTATTTTAAAGAAAAATATGCTGTTTTGTCAGAAAGAAAAGAAGCGGTCAACATCCGTTACACTTCAGAATTGAATTTTAAACCGCTCGATCAACTTTTAGCACAAAATATTCAAAAAGACCGGATTTTGCAGCACACTTCCAAGGGTATACACAGGGACGATTTTTTGTTTGAAATTAATAACAAACCTATTAAAAAATTTGGGAGTCAGGGGCAGCAAAAGTCCTTTTTAATTGCACTCAAATTAGCCGAATTTGCGTTTTTAAAATTTAAATCCAACCAAACACCAATTTTATTGTTTGATGACATTTTTGACAAATTAGATGAAAAAAGAGTCGAACAAATTATCCAAATGGTCAATAACAAAGAATTTGGTCAAATATTTATATCAGACACGCATGCAGAACGAACCGAAGCATTGATAAAAAAAATACACCAAAGTTTCAAATTGTTTAACTTATAAAAAAAGCAGCGAAAACTCGCTGCTTTTAAATGGATTATTTTGTGCAAATTAATCTACACAATGTAATTTTTTGTATTTTTCCATCAATTGTTCCGGGGTTTCGGGATAATCCGGATTTTTGTCAATAGCATCAACGGGACATACTGCCACACATTGAGGTTCGTCAAAGAAACCTACACATTCGGTACATTTGTCGGGAACAATATAATAAAATTCGTCTGAAAGCGGTTCATGCGGGGTATCATCATCAATACAAGTTCCGTCGGCCATGTTCCACTCTTCGCCCGGCTCATAAATGGCTGTGTTTGGACATTCCGGCAAACAAGCGCCACAATTGATACAATCTTCGTTAATAAATAGTGCCATAGTTCTTAGTTTTTATATTTTAAAAGTTTAATTTTGTAGACAAATATAAGACCATTTTTCAATATGACAATAGAAGAACGCAAAAAATCTTTAAAAAGTTTAGGTAAATTTTTAGATCAATTCAAAAGAAGCGGCATAAATAAAAATCCGGATGTGCCACTTAATGAGCCCTATTATAATGCACTTAACATGCTTATAGACAGAGCACAAGAGAGTAATGGTTGGTTCACCCGTGATAATGTACTTTATGCTTTAGAGTCGTGGGCCGATGCCCTTAAACCCGACAAAATTGATAAGTGGTTTAAACAAGAAAAGTTCAAAGAACAAACCAATCCCAAAAACGTCGGTATAGTAATGGCCGGCAATATTCCATTGGTTGGATTTCATGATTTTATCAGTGTTTTGGCCAGCGGTCATAATGTAAAAGCCAAATTGTCTTCAAATGATAAATATTTGTTGCCGCTACTAGCTAAATATCTTGTGGCAACAAACCCGGCTTTTAAAGATAAAATTACCTTTGTTGATGATAAGCTTAAGGATATTGATGCGGTAATTGCCACCGGCAGTAATAATACTGCACGTTATTTTGATTATTATTTTAGTAAATACCCCCACATTATCCGAAAAAACAGAAATTCTGTCGCTGTACTAACCGGTCGTGAAACACCGCAGGAATTAGAGGCTTTAGCTGATGATGTTATGCGTTATTTCGGTTTAGGATGTCGTAACGTTTCAAAAATTTTTGTCCCTGACAATTACAATTTTAACCCTTTGTTTAAAGCGCTTTTAAAATATAAAGATTTGATTAATTATCCGAAATATGCTAATAATTATGACTATAACAAAGCGGTCTACCTTATGTCAGTTGACAAAGATGTCCGCGACAGTTTATTAGATAACGGATTAGTATTGCTTAAAAAAGATGCCGGTTATGCCTCGCCTATCGGTACCTTGTTTTACGAACCTTATCAAAATTTGTCTGATGTCCAAAAAATTATTTCCTACGATAAAGATAAAATTCAAACCGTGGTAAGCCAGAAAAACTTGTTGCCGGGCAGTATTGAATTTGGAACCACCCAACACCCCCAATTATGGGATTATGCCGATGGTGTCAATACAGCGCAATTTCTTAATCAATTGTAGGAAAAATCTTTAATTAAAAAGGGAAGGTCATTTTAAAACCTTCCCTTTTTCTTGTTTGTTGTGTTAACCTAAAATATAATCATAAATGATTATGCATTTTCTTTAATTTCAGATTCGTCAACCAATCTGAATCCGGCCCCATGAATGTTCACAATTTTAACTTGTGGATCGCGTTGCAATAATTTTCTTAATTTGGCGATATAAACATCCATACTTCTGGAAGTGAAGTAGTTATCGTCTTGCCAAATTTTAGTTAGGGCTTTTTCTCGTGGCATTAAATCATTTTTATGAAGTGCCAGCATTTTTAACAATTTATTTTCTTTTGGTGATAATTTTACAGGATTTTCGTTTTTGTAAAATAATTGACGCAATTTAGAATCAAATTTAAAATCACCAATTTTAAATTCTACAGCCTCCGGTTTTTCTTCTTTTACCGGGGCAACTCTACGGTTCAGCAACGCTTTAATTTTATATAATAATACCTCAGAATCAAAAGGTTTATTAACGTAATCATCAGCACCTATTTGATATCCTTTTACCATATCTTCTTTTAAAGTTTTGGCAGTCAAAAATATCAGCGGTACTTGTTGATCGCGGGATCTGATTTCCTTAGCGAGGGTAAAACCGTCTTTGTAAGGCATCATTACATCCAATATAATCAGATCGTAATAATCTTGTTTGAATTTTTCAAAGCCTTCCATACCGTTTCGGGCCAAGGTCACATCAAAATCGTTTAATCTTAGATAATCTCTAAGGATAAAGCCGAAATTAATGTCGTCTTCTACAATTAGAATTTTCTTTTTTGTTTGTGTCATATCTCTATTTGTTTGTGTTAATAATCAAGTTTTTAGTTGGTGGCGGCTAAGGGCAATTTAATGGTAAATGTACTTCCTATTCCTTTGGCGCTTTTTACACTAATTTTGCCATTTAGCGATTGAATCACTTTTTGAACATAAGTTAGCCCTAAGCCATGTCCTTTCACATTATGAATGTTGCCGGTGGTTTCACGGTAAAATTTGTTAAAAATTTTCTTTTGAACCGATTTACTCATGCCAATCCCCTTATCACTGATTTCTATAACCAAATTGCCTTTGCCATCATTATAGGTTTTGACAGTGATATCCGGTTGCTCTTTGGCATACTTTACCGCATTGTCCAGTATGTTGACAAAGACATTGGTTAACAGTGTTTTATCGCCAAGGATTTGTGTCTCTTTAGCCTGAAAATCGGTCGAAAGCCGCCCATTTTTGTCTTTTACCAACAAACTGATATGCTGTATAGCGCCATCCAATATCTCATGCACGTCAACAGGCTGTTTGTCTGTTTTTAAATCTATCCGGTCCAGGACAGACAGACTTAAAACACTCTCAACCTGGTTGAGCATTCGTTTGTTTTCTTGTTTAAGCATTTCGAGATAGGTTTTCAGTTGATTTTCATCTTTTATGACTTGCGGAGATTTCATTGCGTCGGCTATCAAGTTAATGGTAGCAATGGGCGTTTTGAATTCGTG
This sequence comes from Flavobacteriales bacterium, assembly GCA_026993355.1. Classification (GTDB taxonomy): domain Bacteria; phylum Bacteroidota; class Bacteroidia; order Flavobacteriales; family Flavobacteriaceae; genus WGBX01. The sequence goes on from JALWTX010000008.1 coordinate 14,053, forward strand.
CGTCATATTATTGATGAAATCGGTTTTCATCTGTGAAATTTTCTTTTGACGGATGATAAAATATATCGTCAAAATGTAGATGATTAAAATGACTAACATCAATAAATCAGATAAAAACTGCACCCGCATATTTTCATGCTTAAACAGTTCGTTTTTATTAAATGCAAGAACTAATTCATATTTCGTCAATCCTGATTTATCAGGAAAAATGCGAAATTTATAATATTTAAATTGGTTACTGTCAGGTCTAAAATGCTTTGAATGCACTTTAGTTAGGATACCGTCGTTTAGTATACCAAATTCATATTTGTAATTGATCCCTCGCCGTAACAATTCATCTTTAATCCAATTGTTAAGACTGTCAATCGTAACCCTTTTATATATAGGCTCAATAACCGATATATCTTGAAAGGTCGATTGGAGGTATCTGTTATCAATCTTGTCAATTTCGGCATTGTTAAATTCATCAGTTTGCCGAATATGTCCCTTTTTAAAATAACCCGTTTTGGTTTTGGACATACTTAATTTACCAAAAACCGAGTCAAATTGTTTTTCTGAAATTGGAAATTTCAGATTCACCCCTTTTTCTAAGACCAAATGTTTGTAAGCAAAAATTTCACGGCTGTTTTTGTTTTCTTTTTTATAAACAAATTCATAAGCGTTATTATCACTGTCCTTGGCCTTTGCATCTTTAAACTTTTGGTAGTATTTATCATACTCGTAATTTTGTGCTTTGGATGTTATGGCATAAAGTATCTGCTTCATTAAATAATAAAATCGCTGATTACGCAATTTTATATCATTTTCTCGCAACTGCACCTGCATCATTCTGATTCCTATGACCGAAATGGTCATAAAAACCACCAAAAGTATAATGCTTTTCCTTTTCATCAAGCAAAATTATGTTAAATATTATAAAGAACAAATTTTTTTCAAAATTAATTAACTTTTATTTAACATCTTTTTAACTTTTAAGTCTATCTTTCTTACCTTTTGCTCTAAATCTTTCATTTTTCCATTATTTTTGATGATAAAATCAGCTTCATTTAACAAAAAATCTTGATTTTCTTGTACCTCCATTATCTTTTCTAACTGTGCTTGCGTTTTATTATCTCTTTTTTTTAATCTTTCAATTCTTAAATCCTTGCCAGCCGTTACTACTATAATTTTATCGACTGATTTATCCATACCTGTCTTATGCAATATGGCATTTTCCACCATTAAATAAGGTGAATTTTGTTGCTTTACCCATTGGTTAAAATCATTTTTAACAGCCGGATGGACAATTTGTTCCAAGGCTTTTAATATATTTTTATCATCAAAAACTATACCACTTATATACCTGACATTTAGTCTGTTATCTTTGTAAGCTTGCGGACCGAAGAGTTTGGTTATTTTATCTTTAATCGGTTGGGTTAACATTAGTTCTTTGGCCCTTTCATCTGCGTAATAAACGGGGATGTTCAACTGTTCAAAAAGTTTTGCGACACTGGATTTTCCGGTACCAATGCCACCGGTTAAACCTATTTTAAGCATAGTTTAAGATTTTATGAGATAATTTATTTTTCTAGGGCTTATTTGAATATCAAATGTGTTTACCGGTTTTTTGGTAATAACCGGCTGCCAAACATCTTGACCGGGACGAAAGTTCACTATAACTTCAAAATCTTGCGGCTGAATTTCTGTCATATGGTCTTTAAAAAATTTATATTTTAACTTAATTTTTTTAGGAATCAATAAAATCTCTAAATCTTTGGGTTTCCCTATTATTTTAAGGGGTAACATTATTTCCTCTTCAATTATTTCTGCCACCGGGAGATGATATGAAATTTTATTTGTACTGTATTTTAGTCCTTTTATGGGTTGTAGTGTCAGGGTCATATTTATATCATGATCGATGTTTTTGAAACGGTACAATTTGGTTTTAACCTGTTTCATGGTATCCAAGATATTCCTATCTCCATAAATCCAAATACTATCGGGGCTAAATTCTGCCGGTTTAGTATTTTTATAGCCATTTTTAAAGTTGATTACCACTTGTGGTTGCACAGCCACATGTTTCCGGTTGATGCGGTGTATTTTAAATAAAACTTTTTTGGGAGTTATCTCTTCAATTTGACTGTTGTTACCCAATAAAAATTTAATCTTATTACGATACTTAGCCGGGCTCCATTGTTTTTTGGTGAGTAATCCCTGTTTGGAAATATCTATTTTCAAAACAGGTTTTTCAATTTTATTTTTTATAATTTGATAACCCGTTGTTTTAATGGTAACCAGAATTGTGTCATTGGGCAAAAAATCTTTGTAATATTCGGAAGGCAAGTGTTCATAATTAACTGGTAGTTTAAATACGTAACGGTATTTTTTAGCCAATTGAGCGGCTATCCATAACAAACCGGAGATAAAGAAAAAAAATATAAAAGTTCTTATCTTATTGTTTTTCATTAAAAAATTAAGAATAAGATTAAATCTGTTGTTCATCTCAGAAATTTTATAAAATACAAGTATCTTTGCAAAGATATTGAAAAAAGAAGTGGTATGGGCTACGCGCATTTATTTGTGTTAATATTTGGCATACATTTAATGGCTGTTATGAGTCCGGGGCCCGATTTCGTCATGGTTTTGCGCAATGCGCTTCAATATAACCGTAAAACAGCTGTATTTACCGCTTTAGGTATAGGTTTTGGCATTGCCGTACATATTTTTTATTCTTTGGCGGGGATCGCTTATCTTCTGCAAAAAAATGCGGCTGTTTTTCAAATGATTAAAATTGCCGGCGCTTCATACATTATTTATATGGGTGTAAAAACGCTTAAAGCTTCTCCCATCCAAATCAATATCGAGACAAATAATAAACCCAAATTAAGTCCATGGCAAGCCTTTAAAGTCGGTTTTGTTACAAATGTACTCAATCCCAAAGCCTCTTTATTTTTTCTGAGTCTATTTAGCATGCTGATACCGCCCGATTTACCATGGACCGTATTACTGGGTATAAGTATGATGCTTATCTCCGTTACTTTTTTATGGTTCGCATTGGTGTCTGTTTTGTTTACACATCCTAAAATAGTCCGGTATTATGAAAAATACGAACCTTATATTTTAAAAACCTTTGGGGCTATTCTAATTTTTTTAGGATTGGCTATTTTATTTGAATAAAAAATACATATTTATGAAATTAAATCCTTTATTAGCAGATTTTAATACTTACTTGGGCACCGTTCCATTTTCAACTATTCATCCCGGACATTTTAAGCCGGCTGTTGAAAAGTTGATGAAACAAACCAAAGACGAAATCAGGCAGATTGCAGAAAATCCAAATACGCCTACTTTTCAAAATACCATTGAGGCCTTGGCCTATTCGGGGTTGAAATTATCACAAATTCAAAATATTTTACTCAATATTAATTCGGCCGAAACAAATGAAGAATGGCAAAAAACGACCGAAGAAATATTGCCTATTTTAAATAATTTTTACAATGAAGTTAAGCAAAACAAAGTGCTATTTGATCGGATTTCAAAAGTTTATGACGAGGTAAATAAATCTGAGTTAAATGACGAACAGAGAACACTTTTGGAACAAATCTATAAAAGTTTTGTTAGAAATGGGGCTTTACTTAATGATGAAGATAAAGACATACTTAAGCAAATTGATGCCGATTTGACCCGCTTAAAATTGACCTTCAACAAAAATGTTTTAAAAGAAACAAATGATTATACGTTAAAAATAACCCATCAGGACGATCTTAAAGGATTGCCTTCATCTCATGTTGAAACGGCCAAAAAATTAGCTGATGAAAAGGGCGAAGAAGGCTGGATGTTTACCTTGCATGCACCATCGTACATTCCCTTTATGAAATACATAAAAAACCGGGCCTTAAGACGTAAAATGTCTTTGGCTTATGGGGCGCGGGCTTTTAAGAATAATACGTACAATAATGAAAAAATTGTTTTGGAAATAGCCAAATTAAGACATCAAAGGGCTGCTCTGCTGGGTTATTCATCACACGCACATTATGTCTTGGAAGAACGTATGGCGCAGACACCGGATAAGGTTTTAACCTTTTTGGATACCTTATATGCTTATGCTTATCCCAACGCAAAAAAAGAAATAGAGAAATTGGCTGAATTGGCCAGAAAAGATGGTATTGACCAGCTCGAAAAATGGGATATTGCTTATTATATGAATCTTTTGAAAGAAAAGGAACTCAACTTGGATGAGGAAAAGTTAAAAGCTTATTTTCCTTTAGAAAAAGTCATCAAAGGCGTTTTTGATATCGCACAAAAATTGTATGGTTTACAATTTAAAAAAACAGACAAAATTGAGACCTATCATCCGGAGGTCCATGCTTATGAAGTTTATGACGAAAACAATCATTTTAAAGCGGTATTTTATGCCGATTTTTTTCCACGCCCCGGCAAAAGGCAGGGTGCTTGGATGACTGCTTTTAAGGAGCAATGGCAAAAAGACGGGAACGATTCAAGGCCTCATATCGCTATTGTGACTAATTTTAGCAGGCCAACACAAGACAAGCCCAGCCTGCTCACTTTTAATGAGGTAACAACGCTTTTTCATGAATTTGGCCATGCACTGCACGGCATGTTGGCACAAACTGCTTATCCGGGCTTATCCGGCACCAATGTATATTGGGATTTTGTCGAATTACCTTCACAAATTATGGAAAACTGGGCATACGAACCCGAAGCTTTAAGTTTGTTTGCCAAACATTATTTGACAGATGAACCGCTACCTCCCGAAGCATTAGAAAGCTTGAAAAAATCTTTGCAATTCATGGAAGGTTACGCTACTACCAGACAATTGAGTTTTGGTTACTTAGATATGGGTTGGCATCATTTGTTTAATCCGGAACAGCCTGTTAGTGTATCAGAATATGAACAAAAACAAATGGCCAAAACACAATTGGTGCCTTATCATCCGGAAAATAATATGAGTGTTTCATTCAGTCATATTTTTCCGGGAGGATATGCAGCCGGTTATTACGCTTATAAATGGGCAGAGGTATTGGATGCCGATGCCTTTGCGCTTTTTAAAGAAACGGGAATTTTTAACAAGGATACAGCCGGTAAATTTAAAACACTGTTGTCATCTGGTGGCACCAAACATCCCATGACCTTGTATAAAGCATTTAGAGGGCGCGAACCCCAAGTGGAGGCACTTTTGAAAAGGGCAGGTTTATTGCATTAACTGACTGCATACGAAGGATTGATTTTTTTCGTTTATATTTGAGTACTTAAACTATTTAAAATGCTGTCAAAATCACTACTTATAATTTTCAGCTTTGCCTTAAATTTTTCTGTTTTGGGGCAGAAAAATAAGGCATGGCTAGATTTATTTTCTTATTTCAAAGTTGAACATCTACAAATAAATGATAAAAAATTGTATGCCCAGTCCGAAAATGCTTTTTTTGTCTATGATTTTTCGACGGGTGAAATTGAAAAAATATCGAGTGTTAATGGCTTAACAGGGGGAGCTGTGAGTAATTTTTATTACGATGAGAGTTTAAAAAAATTATGGGTTTTTCATCAAGGTGGTTTGATAGAAATAATGGATGAACAACAAAAAGTTTTTAGATCGCCCGAATTGGCCTATAATACTTTCATTCCCCAACAAAATAAAATTGTTCATCAGGTATTTGAAAAAGATGACCTGCTGTATATGGCTACCGGATATGGTATTTCGATTTATAATTTGGCAGACAATGAATTTGGCGATACCTACTATATTTTAAACACACAAACACCGGTTAACGTGAATGCTGTGGTCATTTTTCAAAATAAAATTTATGCTGCAACCGCACAAGGACTTTATCAGGCAGACCTCTCCGCAAACTTGATAGATCCTTCAGTTTGGCAACAAAAAGCGGGGGGAGCTTGGCAATTTTTAACTGTTTTTAAGGGAAAATTACTGGGTGTAAAAAATAAGGATGTTTATCAAATATTGCCCCAATCTATCCAACAGAAATTACATTTTAATACCCCTGTTACAAATTTTAAAGCGGGACATTATCTCAATGTTTGTTTTCCACAATCTGTCAAACTCATTGATGAAAATTTCTTGTCCTTTGCAGATTATAATATGACTAATCTGCCGAACGAACAATTTAACGAAGCCATAGATGACGGACAAAATTTATATATTGCGACCAATGAACATGGATTAATAAATTATAATTTGTCTGCTTCAATCACCTCTTTTGTTCATCCTGATAGTCCTTTGAGCAACCATGTTTTTGCGGTTGACGCGCGTGCCAATGTTTTATGGATGGCTTATGGCGATCATTTTGAATTTAATCCTTATCCTATTTACAAGCAGGGTTTAAGTTCTTATCAATCCGGACATTGGGTCAATATTCCTTATGAGGCTTTTCAAGTCAGTGATGTGAGTTTTGTCAAAATAAATCCGGCTGATCCGTCAATCGTTTATTTTTCATCCCCAAAAAATGGGTTAATAAGGGTTAAAAATAACCAAATCGATAAAATTTTTAACCAACATAACAGTCCGCTTACTATGTTTGCAAATGATGGCGTCCGGGTTTTTGCCATGGATTTTGACACTGAAAATAATTTATGGGTCAGTCATGTCGTGTCACCTGCATTGGCAAAATTAAAACCGGATGATACTTGGGAGACCGTAGATTTATCCGGCATTTTATCTGGGTTTAATGTCTATCATGGCACGGGTGCTGTATTGACGGATCAAGAGGGGCGAGTTTATATGGCAACGGAGTATTTCGGCCTTTTGGGTTATGATCCGCAAACGCAAGCCAAAGTATATCTGACCAATGGCTTGCAAACAACGGCATATCCGCACATACAAACCATGGATTTGGATAAAGACGATGTTTTGTGGGTAGGAAATAGGGAAGGCTTGCGAATATTGCCTCAGCCTGAAAAAATTTTTACCCAGCCTGATTTGGAATTTAAGCCCATAAAAATTGTTTATGAAGATGCGGTTCAACTTTTAATGGAAGGCCAAAATATTACCAAAATAAAAGTGGATGGGGCTAACAATAAATGGATCGCCACATTAGGTAGTGGGGTTTATTATTTTAATGAAGATGGCACCAAAACAATTTATCATTTTACCAAACAAAATTCTCCATTGCCTTCCAATGATGTTTATGATGTGGCTGTTGACGGCACGCAAGGGACTGTTTATTTTGCAACACTAAACGGCTTAACAGCTTTTAAAGGTTTAGCAACGGATGATGCCGGTAATTTGGACGATGTCTATGCCTTCCCCAATCCGGTAAATATGAAAAAACATACATTCGTTACCATCCGCGGCTTAATGGAAGGGGTTGATGTTAAGATTGTTGATGTAGCCGGAAATTTAGTGTTTGAACGCGTTGCCAAGGGCGGAAGCCTGCAATGGGATTTAATGGCATTTGGTCGTTATAAGGTTGCAAGTGGCGTGTATATCGCACTGATAACCAACGAAGATGGGACAAAAACACAAACAACCAAAATTTTAGTTGTTCAATAATGCTAATACGTTCAGAAGCACTTGTTTTGGCGGTTATTTCATATAATGATTCCGATGCTATAGTTAAAACTTATACAGCCGAAACAGGTTTTGCCGCTTTTTATATAAAAGGGTTTTTCAAAGGGAAAAAAGCCCGGCAAAAAAAAGCCATTTTTCAACCTAATGCTTTAATTGAAATCCAATTTGCATATAAAAATAAAGATGGATTATCTTATGTAAAAGAGGCCGGATTAATCTACCACTATAAACATTTAAATTATGATTTTGATAAATTAAATGTATCCACTTTTTTAAGAGAAGTACTTTTGGAAAGTCTTAAAAATGAACAAGCTGATACAGATTTGTTTCAATTTATCAAGCAAAAATTTATCGCATTAGACCAACAAAAATTTGAGGCGAATTTCCATCTTTTTTTTCTCGTTGAGTTAATGCAGAAATTAGGCTTTTCACCAGATTTAGGGACTAAAGGCCGCTTTTTTGATTTAATGAATGGGCAATTTATAGACAATTTACCGTTAGGACCTTATTTAAATGAAGAAGAAGCTGCATTGTTTAAATATGTTTTAGGTATGGTTTTTGCTTCAAAACAAGACATGAAATTAGCCCAAGGACAACGCAAAACGGTATTAGATAGTTTAATGAAATATTATGCACAACATATTGCACAATTTAAAATACCTAAATCTTTGGCCGTCTTTAATCAACTTTATGAATAATTCTATAACTTTGCCTTAACTCAACTAATTATGAAAAGAAAATATCTTTTTTGTATTTCCTTTTATTTTTTTCTCTACGTCATGAATGCGCAAGACATTGTGGTAGTAGATATGGAAAACAGTTTCCCTGTTTCTAATGTCACTGTTTTAAGTACGGATAATGTTTATATTTTTCATACCAATGCACAAGGAATTGTTAACATTAGAAACTTTAAGAAAAAGGACACGCTGATATTTGAACACCCACTTTACGAACCCTATAAAATAACTAAAGCCGAAATTTTAAAAGATAACTATACGGTTGAATTGATAAAAAAATATCAGAAATTAGATAATGTAATTTTATCGGTTTCCCGGACTAAAAGTCCAAAAAAATCAATAGCCAAACAAGTTAAAGTTATTGATTACAACGAAACTTTAAAAGTGCAACCCGGCACGGCAGCCGATCTGTTATCTTCTGCCGGAAATATTCTGGTTCAGAAAACTCAAGGCGGGTCGGGGAGTCCTGTTATCCGGGGTTTAGAAGCCAATAGGGTCTTGTTGGTAATGGATGGTATTCGTTTAAACAATGCTATTTCTCGGACAGGTCATTTACATACGGCTGTCAGTATAAATCCTTTGATATTGGATAGAACGGAAATAATATATGGTCCTTCGGCTATCTATGGTTCGGATGCTTTAGGAGGTGTTATAAACTTTTATACCAAAACACCGGTTATAAATAACTATCACACTTTATCAGGTTCGGCCTTGGCCCGATATGCAACGGCCACTGACGAAACAACTTTTAGTTTTAATACAGATTTGAGTTTTAGAACATGGGCCACGACATTGGCCTTTTCTTATAATGATTTTGGCAATATCCGTATGGGGACCAATCGTTTACATGGTTACCCGGCATGGGGAATTGTTGATTATTATTCGACGAATACCGAAAATTATTTTGACGCGCAACCCGTGCTTAATACAGATAAAGCAATTCAACCTAATACGGCTTTTCAACAAAAAGATTTTTTTCAAAAAACAGTTGTTGACTTTGGCGAGGATAATTCATTTATATTTGAAACCCAGTTAAATTTGCTTTCGGATGTCAACCGTTTTGACAAGCTGACTGAATTGAAAAACGGAAATTTAAAATATGCCGAATGGCGTTATGGGCCGGCCAAGCGTTTGCTTATTTCACCACAATTATGGCTTAATTTTGATAAAAAGTGGTTAAAAAAAGCCAAAATTATTCTGGCTTATCAAAATTGGGACGAAAGTCGTATCTCACGAAAATTTGGCAGCTTAACCAGAAAATATAAAAAGGAAAATATCAAAGTATTCTCTTTAAATGCCGATTTTAATACCAAGTTCACGCCTTCCAAAATCTTATCCTATGGGCTTGAAGCAACCTATAACATTGTAAAATCTGACGCCTACAGCAAAATTTTACAAGTGCAAGGCCATGAAATAACCGGTTATACAGACGGTCCACCTGTGCCAACCCGTTATCCCGATGGCGGCAGTCATTATTCGAGTTTTGCAGCCTATGGAAATTATAAATATAACTTGAATAAAAAATCGAGTTTTAATGCAGGTGTCAGGTTTACACAAACTTATGTCAGTGTTATATGGGAAGATAATACTTTTATTACCTTACCTTATAATATTAATGAACTGGCAAATTTTGCTTTTACCGGAGATATAAGTTATATTTTTACCCCTAAAAATTGGAAATTTAATTTTCTGTTATCTTCCGGATTTCGTTCGCCCAATGTGGATGACATTGGCAAAATCAGAGAAAAACACGGCAAAGTAATTGTCCCTAATATTTATTTAGATCCAGAATATGCTTATAATGGTGAATTAGCGGTTACCCATTTTTTTAATCATCATAAATTCAATTTGTCGTTGGATGGGTATTATTCCTATTTGTATCATTTTATAGGCCGGGATAAATTTGAATTGCAACCGGGTCAAACACAAATTTTATACAATGGAGAATTAGCCGATACCTATGCCAATGTCAATCTTGGCGACGCTGAAATTTATGGTGGATCCTTAACATTTGACGGCAAGCTAACCCGGCATTGGCAACTTGGTGGTGGGGTTTTTTATACCAAAGGCCGGATGCTTGATCAACAACGGCCACTACCTTCTATTCCCCCGCTTTATGGTACCACAAAACTGACTTATAAGTATGTAAATTTGGAAACCGCCCTGCAATATCGTTTTATGATGGACAAACCGGTCAGTGAATATGACATAATTGGCGGTGTTGACAATATCGAAGAGTCGCCGGTTGATCCGGTAACCGGAGAATATGCAGGTTTCCCTAAATGGCAAATCTTAAATTGGTACGGCACTTATCATCTAAGTAAAAATATATCTATAGATGTGGCAGTTGAAAATATTTTTGACATTCATTATAAAGAATTTGCCTCAGCTATTAGTGCACCGGGCAGAAATTTCAAAATTCAAATTGTGACGCATTTTTAACTAATCAAAATACATGAAACAACATACAACCTTAGGGGAATTTATCATTGACAGACAAACACATTTCCCCTATTCTACGGGAGAGTTGAGTAGCTTGCTCAATTCTATCAGATTAGCTGCCAAAGTCGTCAATCATGAAGTGAATAAAGCCGGTTTGGTCGATATTATTGGGGCTGCCGAACAAGAAAATATTCAAGGAGAGCAACAACAAAAATTGGATGTTTTTGCCAATAAAGTATTTATTCAAGCTTTGGTCAACCGTGAAATAGTTTGTGGTATTGCCTCTGAAGAGGAAGATTCCTATATTAATATTGTCGGCAAAGACCAAGGTAATAACAACAAATATATTGTCCTGATGGATCCGCTTGACGGTTCTTCCAATATTGATGTGAACGTTTCGGTAGGTACTATTTTTTCTATTTACAGACGTATCAGTCCTGTGGGGCAACCGGTAACCGAAGAGGACTTTTTACAACCCGGCATCCATCAAATAGCTGCCGGTTATGTAATTTACGGCACATCCACCATGCTTGTTTATACAACTGGCCATGGTGTCAATGGTTTTACACTTAATCCGGCTTTGGGCGTTTTTTATTTGTCACATCCGGATATGCATTTTCCTGCCAAAGGAAAAATTTATTCTATTAATGAGGGGAATTACCGTCATTTTCCCAAGGGTATTAAAAAATTTATTAAATATTGCCAAGAAGAAGAGGAAGATCGTCCTTATACCTCGCGATATATTGGTTCTTTGGTATCAGATTTTCATCGCAATATGATCAAAGGCGGTGTTTACTTATATCCCAATTCGAGCCGGTATCCAAACGGTAAACTACGCTTGTTATATGAATGTAATCCCATAGCTTTTTTAGCTGAGCAAGCGGGGGGGAAAGCCTCAAACGGCCTTCAACGTATTTTGGAAATAAAGCCTCATGAATTGCATCAAAGAGTGCCTTTTTATGTAGGAAATAAGGAAATGGTTCAGAAAATCGAAAAATACATCAAAAAATATGACAGAGAAAGAGCTTAAAGAATTGCACGAAATTTATTTATCCCATCCAAAAATTACCCGCAACAGCAAAGAGGTACAGGAAGGCGATATTTTTTGGGCCTTGAAAGGCGAAAAATTTGATGGTAATAATTTTGCCAAAGAGGCTTTGGATAAAGGAGCGCATATAGCTGTAGTGGATAACCCAAAGCTTAAAAATAAAAAATTTTTTCACGTTGATGACAGCCTTAAAGCCCTGCAAGATTTTGGGCATTTTCACCGGCATTATGTAGGCATGCCTACTATCGGTATTACCGGCAGTAATGGTAAAACAACGACCAAGGAATTGGTGAATGCCGTTTTATCACAAAAATATAACACTGCCGCCACTTTCAAAAACTTGAATAATCATATCGGCGTCCCCTTAACTTTGTTAGATATTCCGGAAGATACGGATGTTGCTATTGTTGAAATGGGGTCCAATCATTTTGGCGAAATCGCCACATTGGCCAAAATTGCCGATCCGGATTTTGCTATTATTACCAGTGTTGGTAAAGCTCATTTAGAACAATTTAAAGATATAGCAGGTGTAGTAAATGAGAAAAAAGCACTTTTTGATCATGTAAAAGACAAGGGAGGCATTCTATTTATAAATTACGATGATAAGACAATCCAAAATGCTGCCGGCCAAGGTAATATTTACGGATTCAGCTATCAAAATAAGCCTGCTGCACAAGTGCAATTAAAAGATATTTCGACCGATGCAGCTTTAAAAATAATGTTAAACGAAACACCTATTAAAACCCAATTAACCGGAAAATATAATTTATCAAATATAGGTTATGCCATTGCTGCCGGAAAATATTTTGGTTTATCAGATGAGGAAATAAAACGAGCTTTAGAACATTTTGTGCCCAAAGACATGCGTTCTGAGATTATTGAAAAAGATAATAACCTCATTATTTTAGATGCTTATAATGCCAATCCTACCAGCATGAAAGTGGCTTTAGAAAATTTGACGCAAATGAACGGACCGAAAAAAGTAGCTGTTTTGGGTGATATGTTTGAACTTGGCAATGCAGCGCATACCGAACATCAGGCTGTAGCCGATTTGGCTAAAAAATTAGGAATAGAGACTTATTTAATAGGAGAAAATTTCAGTCAAACACAAACAGATTTCCCAACTTATAAAACAACGGAAGATTTTATAAAACAAGGTGTTTTTGACCGGATAAAAGAGGCGAATGTATTAATTAAAGGTTCCAGAGGAATGGCATTAGAAAAAATATTACAAAACACATAATTTGCAGGCCGGTTTAAAAATCGGTCTTTTTTACATTATATTTCTTTGTTTGCAGCCAAATGGACAGTAAAAAAGACAATATGTCGGCTTTGTGAATTTGGAATATTTGTTGTAAATTAGAAAGCAGAAATAATTCAATAACTAAAAACAAAAACTATGGAAGCAATTTTTAAATTACAAGCAAATGTGAAACATTGGTGGATGCCTGTTTTAACAGGTTCATTATTGATATTAGGTTCACTTTTGATGATCTTTTTTCCGGTCGCCTCATTTGCAGGCTTGGCCATTTTATTTGGATGGAGTTTATTCGTTTATGGCGGATTAAATTTTGTCTTTGCCATTAGAAACCGTGATTCGTTTAAAGGATGGATTTGGTATCTTATGTTTGGATTAATTGAAATGGCCTTAGGTGCTTATCTTTTATTCCAACCCGCCTTAGCCGCAGAAGCCTTAATTTTATATCTCGGATTTTGGTTTACTTTTATTGGTATCTCACGCATTAGCTTTGCATTTGTTATGAAAGATATGGGAATCAAAAACTGGGGGTGGACATTAATCGGTGGAATTTTGGTTTTAATCGCTGCATTTTTTATCATATTAAATCCTGTTATCGGTATGTTTAGTGCCGTTTATTTGGTGAGTTTTGCTGCATTTGTTACCGGGTTAATGGCTATTTCTTTTGGTTTGGAGTTGAAAAAATTAGATGAAGCATTTGAAGCTTAATATTATATGGTAAAATTAATAATTAAAAATCTGAAAGAGGTTGAATTACCTTTCAGAAAAGAAATAGAAGAAATTTGTAACGAAAAAGTTGAATTTTATCAAAATTTATTTAAAAAGTACGATAAAGATTTAACGCTTGAAGTCATCTTTAACAAATCTGCCAAAACTTACTTGGTCAGTGCAGCCATAGACTTAAAAAGCAAAAAAGTCTTGGTGGCGGAAGAACACAAAGATGTTTTGAAAGCACTTAATCGTTTGTGCAGCGAATTTAAAAAAGCTGTAAAACGGCAATATGAATTAGAACGTAAAGATTACGAATACAAACGTAAAAACCGGAAGTAAGTTTAGTTTTTATCATTTTAATAAACCGCTTGATTTTTCTCAGGCGGTTTTTTTTGGAATATTTTTTTAATTTTGCAGGCTTAAAGAGCTATGAATTCTAAGTCTAAACATATCACGTCTGCATACTTATTGATGCTATTGTTTTTATTGCCGCAATTATGGCAATTGGAACATGTTTTTGATAATGATCATGGTATTGTTTACCATAGCGATCATGCGCAAATTCAGACGATTTCCAATCAGTTTTGCGGTCAATTACACAAAACGCTAAAATTTCATAGCCTTAAGCCGCCTGTTGTAGATAATTTAGATCAACCGCAAACAAACAGCTTAGGAATTAAGTTTTCAGCTCCAAGACTGTATTTATATACGTTGGTGTCTTTTCATTTACGTGCGCCACCTACACTGATTTAAAATTACGGATATTTTTAATAAAAACTGCCTCATACTTACATGTAGGCATGTTTATCTTATTTTTTTTAATTACTCAACGAACAGGTAATACTAATTTTAAATATAAAATAATCTAAAAAATTCGGTATTCCTGATAAATCGGTATATGCTCTCTGTTTTTCCGATATTATTTATTCATTATTTTAAATCTATTTAATATGAAAAAATTATTTATTTCTATTATTATTATATTTTTTATCTCCTCTTCTTTTGGTCAATACAAACTTTCGGGTAAAGTTTTAGATGCTCATACACATTTGCCAATGTCTGGTGTTAGTGTTTATATTCCGCAATTAAATACCGGTACACTTACTGATAGCTCAGGGTCTTTTAAATTTGATAAAATTACTTATAAAACTATAAAAGTTCAATTTAGTTATATTGGCTACAAACCATTGGAACGCACCGTTGTTTTTGACAAACCAGAAAAATATCTTAAAATATTTTTGCAAGAAGCTGTTTTTGAAATTGACCAGGTTATTGTTTCGACGCATACAAATAAACTTCAAAAAGACAATGTCATGAAAGTTTCACACCAAAGTTTATCATCATTGCGCAGAAAAGGGATGCAAAATATTATGGAGGGGATTGCTGAAATTCCTGGTGTGTCTAATTTGAGTACCGGAACAGGTATTGTCAAACCGGTTATTAGAGGTTTAACGGGAAATCGTGTACTGGTATACAATCAAGGTGTGAGACTCGAAAACTATCAATTTGGCGAAGAGCATGGGATGGGTATTGATGCAGCCGGTATAGCCGGTGTGGAAGTAATAAAAGGGCCGGCCTCTTTGCTTTATGGTTCAGATGCCTTAGGTGGCGTGGTTTATTTAATTCCGGAAAAATATGCCCCTTCACATAGTTTTTTGCTCGACTATCAATCTGCTTTTTTTACCAATACGAAGGGTATGCACCAAACAATGGCTTTTAAACAATCTACTGAAAAATGGCGATTTTTGCTAAGAGGTGCTTATAAGTTAAATGGTGATTATATGATTCCCGATGGTCATAGGGTCTTAAACTCAGCCAATACAGTAAAAGATATCAAAATGGGCATGGGTTATAAAGGTCTCCATTGGTTGTCAGATTTACGGTATAATTTTAATCATACTTTGAATGGGATGCCCGAAGAGATAGGTATTGCTGAAAATATTTTTAAAATTGCCGGAACTTATCAAAATTTACATACCCATAATTTGAGTTTGAAAAATACCTGGCAATTAGGGAACAATAAACTCAAGACAAATTTTGGCTTTTCACAAGTAAGAAGAGCTTTGGTTAAGCAGGGGCAAAATTTTATTGACATGCGACTACAAACCTTTAACACAAATATTTTATGGTATTTGCCTGAATATAGAAACTTTCAATGGATTTTGGGTGGTGAAGCCTATTGGCAACACAATGCTAATAAAGGGCCGCATATTTTATTGCCCAATGCACAAACCAACAATTTAGGTTTATTTTCAACTTTAAATATTACGCGCAATAATACAGCTTTGCAAGTTGGTTTGCGCTATGATTACCGGACCATAAATGCTGCTTATATCAGTAATAGCCGTCAGGGATTAAAAAGAAGTTTAGGTAGCTTTACAGGGTCGCTTGGTGTTAAGCAAGATTGGCATGACAAGTGGCAGCTTAGATTGAATTTTGCATCAGGATTCAGGGCACCCAATTTAGCTGAATTAACCTCAAATGGTGAACATGAAGGGAGGATAGAAATCGGTAATCCAAATTTAAAAAACGAACAAAACTATCAAGCAGACTTTAATTTAGATTATAAAAATACGCATTTTACTTTTTTTGGGAATGCCTTTTATAACCACATAAATAACTATATATATTTAGCGCCGGTTTCCAATCAGTCTAATGGATTGCCGGTGTATGCTTATAAACAAAATAATGCCTATTTATATGGTGGAGAGGCTGGCATACATTTTCACCCACACCCATGGGACTTGTTGCACCTAAAAAGTAGCTACGAAATGGTAATAGGCAAAAATCAAAATGGCCGATATTTACCCTTAATACCGGCTGATCAATGGAAAAATGAATTGCGCATTAACAAACCCTATACCGAAGGTTGGTTAAAACAAATTTATGGTGGCTGTCAGGTTAACCATACTTTTGCAAGTCGTCCCAATGTTGAAGAAGAAAGCTATCCGTCATATACATTGCTAAATGCAAATTTCGGCATGGCATTTAAATATAAAAATATGAATGCCGAAATTAATTTATCGGTTCATAATCTGACCAATAAAACATATATTTCTAATTTGTCTGTCTTAAGAGAAGAAAAAATTCCAAATCAAGGTAGGAATTTTATATTAAATTTTAAAATTTTATTTTAAATCACTTATAAATTTATATCATATAATCATAAAATTAATTATGTCATTTATAAAAAGTTGATAATAATAATATAAGTTATAATTAAATTTACATAAGAAATTCAATAAATGAATTTGTTAATCTTTAAATTTAATTATTATGAAAAAAAACTTATTATTACTTACAAGCTTTTTGCTTTTGGCCGGAACTTTCAGTTCATGCAAAAAAGAGTGTCCGGTAGATGAACCAAGTAAAACAGAATTGTTAACCGCCCATGAATGGCAAGGTGTGGATGGAATGGAATACCGGAATGGTACCTTAGTGAATACAAGAGATATGAGTGGTTTCATTTTCCTGTTTGCCGTTAATAAAGATTTGTTTGTTTATGAAAATGGCACGCTTGATGAATATTATCATTGGGAATATATCAAAGGTTCGCCTGACATTATTCATTTAGAAGAAGTTAATACTGCTCCATCACCTATTACCCATCACTTTTTCTTTTTGAATGATACACAAACACGTGTGCCTCAAACTTATGATTTTAAGGTCGAAAAATTAAATGAAACCAAATTGACTTTTTATATGGAAATCACGGATGGTAGTGGCAATACGACTAAGTTTGTTTATCATTTTAAAAAATAAAATGTAAAAAACGCAATTTAAAAAGCCTGTTTTTATAAAAAACGGGCTTTTTAATTGGACGATAGCAGCGAAATAGTTATTTTTGGAGTACTAAGATACTTGTTATGTCAAATCTATCTATACCTCAAAAATATATCAACCGCGAAATCAGTTGGTTATCCTTTAACGAACGTGTTTTACAAGAGGCTTCTGACCCCAAAGTGCCTCTTTTGGAGCGTTTGCGTTTTGTGGGGATTTTTTCTAATAATATGGATGAATTTTTTAAAGTTCGTTATGCCAAAATACAACGTATAAGTTTAGGTAAATTTCCCGAAAAAAGTAAATTTGAAGTTCGGTCGGCCAAAAAACTTTTAAAAGAAATTACCAAAATAGCCATCAAGCAGCAAAATGAAATGCGTAAAGTAAGGCGTGGTATTTTTGAAGAGTTGAAAGAACATGATATTCACCTTATTGATGAACGGCAAATAAATAAGGCACAAGGTGAGTTTTTAAAAAAATATTTCATTGATAAGGTTAGCCCTTCATTGGTAACCATTGTTTTAAATGACCTGCCTGAATTTCCGATTATTAAAGACTCGTCAGTTTATCTGGCTGTTAAAATGAGCAAGCAAAAAGGTAGCCAAATCAAAGATGATATCAATGAACCCATATATGCTTTGGTCGAAATTCCTACAGATGATTTAGGTCGCTTTGTGGTTTTGCCTAAAGAAGGAGATAAGAATTTTATCATGCTTTTGGACGATGTCATCCGGTATAATTTAAATGAGATTTTTAACATTTTTGATTATGACCATATCGAGGCACATGTAATAAAAATATCGCGCGATGCCCAATTTGAAGAAGATACTGATCGCACTAAAAGCATTTTGGAAAAAGTAAGTTTTTATGTTCGGCAACGGCAAAAAGGTGAGCCTGTACGTTTAATTTATGACGAGACTATTGCCAAAGACACACTTGAATTTTTAAAACAAAAAATGGGAATTGATGAGCTGGACAGCTTGATTCCCGGTGGGCGTATTCACAATCATCGCGATTTTATGAGCTTCCCTGATTTAGGAAAAAAAGAATTGTTATATAAACAATATCCGCCTTTACCGATAAAAGATTTGTCATTGCATGGCAGTATATTAAGTCAGATTAAGGAGAAAGATTATTTGCTGTATGCACCTTATCATAATTATAAATATGTCGTAAAATTTTTGAGAGAAGCGGCGTTAGATCCTAAAGTCAAAGAAATAAAAATTACGATTTATCGCTTGGCAAAAAATTCGCAAATTGCCAGTTCACTTATCAATGCTGCCAAAAACGGAAAAAAAGTAACCGTTCAAATAGAATTGCGTGCACGCTTTGATGAGGCACAAAACATAAAATATGCCGAACTTTTCAAAAATGAAGGCATTAATCTTGTTTTTGGTTTACCCGATATAAAAGTGCATAGCAAAATATGTATGATAGAGCGCGAAGAACAAGGACAAATAAAACGTTACGGCTTTATCAGTACCGGTAATTTTAATGAGAAAACTGCCAAACTCTATACTGACTATACTTTGTTTACTGCCAATCAGGGAATTTTGGAAGATGTGTCCAAAGTCTTTAATTTTTTTGACATTAATTATAAAATTCCTAAATACAAGCATTTGTTAGTATCGCCACATTTTTTGCGGCGTAAAATGTATGCGTTGATTAATGAGCAAATAAAACGTGCCAAAAATGGTCAAAAAGCAATGATTCGTTTAAAAATGAACAGTTTGTCAGACCGTAAAATGATTGATAGATTATATAATGCCAGTCAAGCCGGTGTCGAAATTCGATTAATAATACGCGGAATCAACCGCTTAATTCCCGGTGTTAAGGGATTAAGCGAAAATATAAAAGCTATAAGTATTGTCGATAAGTTTTTGGAACATCCACGTTTATTTATTTTTGGTCCGGATGAGGAAGCTAAAATATTTATTGGTTCGGCTGATTTTATGCCGCGAAATTTAGATCGACGGGTTGAAGTTACCACCCCGGTATATGATCCCAATATTAAGCAAGAATTGATAGATACCTTTAATATCTCATGGCGAGACAATGTAAAAGCGCGAATTTTTAACGATAAACAGGACAATCAATATAAACGCGATGGCAAAGAAGAAGTGCGTTCGCAGTTTGCTTTGTATGATTATTATTTAGATAAATTGAAATAGTAAAAAACAGCAATTAGCCGTTTTTTTTAAATTATTAAAAAAAATATAAATAATTTACCTTTCAGGTTTATATCCTAAATAAAGTCCGCCAAGTACCAAACTGACTATATATACGTCTTCGGCAAAGGTAATGGTCATAATTCTGGTAGCTTCTATAACAGGCGTTATCAAAGTGTTTTGGGCAATATAATAATTTATCATAATCTGTAATGTTACAAAAACCAGAACAAGGCCGCATAAAACACCAACCCCTTGTTTCCGGGGTAATTTTTCGGCTATATTAAAAACTTTAAAGTAAGCATAAGCCATTACCAAACCTAAGAGGCCGCCAAAAATCAACATGCCGTTAGATGCTGATGGAAATAGCAAATAACTTACGGTGAGAATTAAACTGACAAGAAAATAACCGCCAATAAAAAGACATAAGGTTTTAACGATTTGAAGGTGTTTCATAATGTGTTGTTTTAATGAATGTTTAACCAAATATTTTTTTAAGAACCCATGCCGGTCCGATAAGTAAAAATTGTAAATCTTTAAAAAATGAAGGCTTTTTTCCTTCAACTTTATGCCCGTAAAATTGACCTATCCATGCCAAAATGAATAAGGCCAAACTAACATAAAAAAGAGGGACTAGTTTACTTAAATAATAATTTCCCACAAGAGCCAATATGGATAGTAACAACATTTCTGTAAAGGTTTTGAAAGAAAGTTGCCAATAAAAAATAAGTGTTAGTAACAGAAAAACCGTTGCCCAGTTTGCAATTAATGGATGGTGGAAAGGCAAAATTTTTTGTAACCAAGTGGCATCAAGACTCATCAGCATTCCAACAATGCTAAAAAAAATGATGGGGACACAAATAAAATGAATACGTTGGTTTACCGGATTTTGGTGACTTTCGGCATATTCATCAAACCATTGTGCTTGTGATTTCATACTTCATTAAGTTTTTGTAAAAATAATCAAAACAAATTAAATAAAACATATTGATCTTAAGTTTTAAACTTTTATCAAAGATATTTTTAGTTTTGTATAAATGTCTTAAAGAATTTTGTTATTTTTGTTTAGAACACAAACAAAAATGTATATGAAAAAAATTACTTTCTTATTTTTATGGATTGGCTTAAATGTATTTGGCCAAAATTTTGTCGATGCAACCGGTAATTTACCACAATTGGCTTTTGGTTTTTCGGCCTGGGGAGATTATGACGGCGATGGCGATTTGGACTTGTATTACACCGGGCAGTTAAATAGCAATAATACCGGTGGATTGTATCAGAATAACCAGGGCAATTTTACTTTGGTTGCCAATTCGGGTTTGCCCTTGAGAAGTTTAGGGGCTGCTGTTTGGGGTGATCTTGATAATGATCAAGATTTGGATATTATTATTACCGGATATAACGGAACAATTGCCGTAACTGGTGTTTATTTAAACAATGGGAATGGCACTTTTAGTTTGCATAGTACAAATTTACCCGGTCTAGAATATAGCGATGTAGCATTAGCCGACCTCAATGGCGATGGTATTTTAGATTTGGGCTTGACAGGTTTGAACTTATCAGCTAATGTAAAAATGGCAAAGATCTATTTAGGTAGTGGTAATGGGAACTTTAATGAAGTAAGCGGTTTAACTTTACCGCCGATTAATAACGGACATCTTAAATTTGCCGATTATGATAATGATGGTGATGTCGATTTTGTATTAAATGGTGAAAATACCGCAACCAATAGTCCTTATACCCATATATGGGAAAATGATGGGGCAGCTAATTTTACTGAGAAAAATTTTAGTTTACCGCAATTAAAAGAAGGGGATGTTGAATGGGGCGATACCAATAATGACGGGAAACCGGATTTAGTTATAACAGGTACAGCTACAGGTGATAGTGAAGCGCATTTGATGATTAATAATGGTACCTCTTTTGACGAAGCTCCTAATTTTAATGTGATGGGTGCACAAAACTTAGCCAATATTGAATTGGCTGATTTTAACAATGACCAAAGTTTGGATGTTTATATAGCCGGTGCTAATTACGCTAATAATACAGCCACCCTGATAGCCAAAATATATTTAAATGGTGCTGCTTCATTTTCTGAAAATACTAATGTTAATTTAGTCCCCTTACAATATGTTGATGCTCATGCGGTAGATTATGATGCAGATGGAAAAGTAGATTTATTTGAAACAGGTGTAGATGCCAATTATAGCGGAAAAACAAAATTATATCATAATGGCGCCATTAATGCTGTCAAGGATAATTTGTTAACACAATTTCGCTTATATCCGAATCCGGCCAGTGTTAACTTACATATTGTTCCCTTAACCCATTTGCCTTACCAAGTTTTTATTAACGATCTGACCGGTAAAATGGTTTTTAACGGACAATCGGATGCGGAAATGGAAATTCGTGTGGCGGATTATCCCAAAGGTATTTATTTGGTAAAAATAGTGACAGCCAAAACAAGTTTGGTACAGAAACTGATAATAAAATAACTTTATAAACCAAAAATTCCCGGATTATTTCCGGGATTTTTTGTTTAGTTAACTAAGATTTTTGGGTAATTTCTTTAAATAATTGTTCCAAATTTTTATTTTTTTTATGCATTTGCAAAATTCTCAAACCATTGGTATTGGCAAAATCAAAGATCACAGGACGCATATCTTTTGTCGTATCAAAAGCCAGACACCAAATCTGATCCATTAAATTTTCGGCAGAGGCAATATGAGGTAACTGATCTAAATATTCACGTTCTATCCGCAAATCAAATTCCACTTCAATAATTTGTTGTTGCCCTTTTTGCAATTCTTTAAGCGGTTTGTCCGCTAATATTTTCCCTTTATTAATAATCAAAACCCTGTCGGCCATCTGCTCAACTTCTTGCATTATGTGTGTCGATAATATAATGGTTTTTTGGGCTCCTAAATCTTTAATAAGTTGTCTGATTTCAACCAATTGGTTAGGGTCTAGCCCGGTAGTCGGTTCATCCAAAATTAATATTTCAGGGTCGTGAATAAGTGCTGCTGCCAGCCCCACCCGTTGACGGTAACCTTTGGACAATTGGCCGATTTTTTTGTGTGCTTCAGGACCGAGGCCGGTCATTTCAATAACTTTCTCAATACGCCTTGAATCCGTTTGATAAACGGAAGCAACAAATGCCAAATATTCGCGCACATACATATCCAAATATAAAGGATTGTGTTCAGGCAAATAACCAATATGATGTTTGACGGCAAGTGGATTTTCCAGAACATTTTTACCGGCAATGTCTATTTGACCACTGTTGGGTTTAATGTAACCGGTCATGATTTTCATAAGAGTAGATTTACCGGCGCCATTAGGCCCCAATAGACCTACAATTTCTCCCTTTTTGACGGTTAAAGTTACGTCATCCAGCACTTTTTGAGGTCCGTAAGTTTTGGTAATATGTGCTAATTTAATTCTTTTTTCTTCTTCCATTTTTTGTAAATTAACCCGGCAATATATTGGGCAGTCATAAATGCTATTAAGTTATAAATAACCGACTGCCATGAAAAACCGGTGTGAAAATGAATTTTATTATAAATACGTAGCAAAATTATGAAAATAACGGGAATATGAATGGCTAACATCCAGTCTCTTGATTTAAATTTAGATTTGGCCCGCCAAAAACCAAAAGGAAATGCCATTAAAAAGACATAAAAAGCGAAAGTCAAATTATCCATACTCAATTGAAATTTGTTATTATCAAACAAATATAATATCTTTGATTAACAAAGTGAATTAATTGATGCTTAATAATGCCCGCTTATCGCAATTTTTGTTTTTGGATATCGAAACAGTGCCTGAAATTTATAAGTTTGAGTCTTTACCGGATAAAAAAAGGGCCTTATTTGAAAAGAAAGTCCAATATAGATTAAAAGAATCCCAAACGGTCGAAGATTTATATGAGCAAGCGGGTATTTGGGCCGAATTTGGTAAGATTATTGTTATTTCCTTAGGATTTTTTGTCAAAGATGATGGTAGCGAATTTCGCTTAAAATCTTTTGCTTCAGATAATGAAAAGGAATTATTAACCGACTTTTCAAATTTGCTGAATACCAAATATTTTCAACGTAAAGACCTTAAATTATGTGCCCATAATGGTAAGGAATTTGATTTTCCATATATTGCACGACGCATGATTATCAATGGACTTACATTGCCCAAACAACTACAAGTTTTTGGCAAAAAACCATGGGAAACACCGTTTTGTGATACCATGGAACTTTGGCGTTTTGGTGATTATAAACATTATACATCATTGGAACTGTTAACGCACATTTTGGGGATTCCTTCGCCTAAAGAAGATATCAGTGGCAAAGATGTTGCACGGGTATATTATGAGGACAAAGATTTGGAACGTATAAAAAAGTATTGTGAAAACGATGTCATTGCCATTGCGCAAATTATGTTGCGATATATGGGTAAAGATCTTTTAAAAAATGACCAAATTATTAGAAAATAACTAAAAATTAAAATTATGGCTTCGATATTTACTAAAATTATTAACCGAGAAATACCTGCTTATATTGTGGCAGAAGATGACAAACATATTGCATTTTTAGATATTTCCCCCAATGCGCCCGGACATACATTGGTTGTCCCCAAGCAAGAAATTGATTACTTATTTGATATGCCTGAAGAAGATTATCTATCACTTATGCAATTTGCCCGAAAAGTTGCCAAAGCGCTGGAGCAGGTTTTTACCGGGGCAAAACGTATAGGTATGGCAGTTGTAGGACTGGAAGTGCCACATGTACATGTCCATTTAATTCCTTTAAATGAAATGAGTGATATGGATTTCAGAAAGAAAGTTGAGCTTTCTCCAAAAGATTTTGAAGAGATGCAACATGCCATTCAAACTGCCTATAAAAATTTAGATTGAGATTATTTTTGTTTAGTCAAAAAAGGAAGTAAAACCGGTTTAAATCCGCGTTGAATGTCTGCCGGCAAATAATCGATATGATACTGGTGACAAGTGTCCTTTATTTGTTGAAAATATTTTTCAACCGCCTTTTGATAGGCGGTTTTTATTTGATTAGGATATAGATTTAGCTGTAAATCTAATTCAGCATCGATAAATTTGGTTGGTTTATTATCAAAATCAAAGGCAAATTCTGTTTTATAATCAAATACATGTCCCAGCAAAACTTGGTGTTTATTATACTTTAAATGACGCAAAGCTTCAAATAATTCAGTTTTATTCTTCCGGGCTTGCCACAAATCTGTAAATAATACTATTAGGCTTCGCCGATGTATATTTTCGGCTATCTGATGTAAGTTCTTATAAGTTTCAGTTCTTTTTTTGGTGGGGTGTTCATTTAATACCTGTTCTAATTGTTTAAGAAGCATCCGGTGATGGCCTGGGTTGTTTTTTTCTTTGGCATAAAATTCATATTCTTCGGCGTAGATACTAAGTCCCATAGCGTCTCTTTGACGTTTAAAAATTTCCATTAAGGCGGCTATTGCCAGTACACTAAATTGTATTTTATTAAGATTTTTCAGGTCGAAGTTTTTACGCAAAGGATAATGCATAGAAGAGGAATTGTCCAAAATAAAATGCACTCGCAAATTGGTTTCATCTTCAAATTTTTTGGTGTACAGCTTATCTGTTTTGGCAAAGAGTTTCCAATCTACAAACTTAGTGCTTTCGCCGGGTGTATAAATTTTGTGTTCTAAAAACTCAGCCGAATAACCATGAAACGGACTTTTGTGCAGGCCGCTTAAAGTTCCTTCTACCACTTGTTTGGCCAACCATTCCAGGTGTGGCAATTGATAATCTTTCTTATTTAATCTAATCATTTATGCCAAAGATTTTTATGGGTTTAAATTTAGTAAGCGCTCTATTACTTTGCGATTGTTCAACAAACGGGGAACTTTATTTTGGCCGCCGAGTTTCCCATTTTGTTCCAGCCATTTATAAAATAAACCTACGGGGGCAACATTTATGATTGGTGGTCCCATCGTAATGTTTTTATTACGCTTAGCTTGATAATCCGAATTTAATTTTTGCAAATTCCGGTCTAACAAATAAGTAAATTTTTCAATATTTTGGGGTAATTTCTCAAATTCAATCAACCATTCGTGGGCACCTTTTTGCCGGGTTGACATATATTTTGGGGCAACAGTGTATTCTTTAATGATGGCACCGGTTTCTTGTGCCGCTTTACTAAGTGCCCGGTCAGCCTGTTCTATGACAACTTCTTCGCCAAAAGCATTGATATAATGTTTGGTACGACCGGTAATTTTGATCCGGTAGGGTTTGGTTGAGGTAAAGCGGATGGTGTCACCTATAATATAACGCCACAACCCACCGGTAGTCGAAATAACCATAGCATAATTGACACCGGTTTCAACTTTATGCAGTGGTAAAATTTGGGTTGAGTTCAGTTCATTGAATCCAGACACCGGTATAAACTCATAAAAAATACCATAATCAAGCATCAGTAGCATGTCAGATTTTTCAGGACTGTCTTGTAAGGCAAAAAAACCTTCGGAGGCATTATAGGTTTCCATATAATGAAATTTATCAGACGGAAAAAATTGCTCATATGCTTTTTTATAGGGTTCAAAACTAATACCGCCATGAAAAAAAATTTCTAAATCAGGCCATATTTCCAAAACATTTTTTTTGCCGGTTTGATGCAAAGCTTCTTGCAAAAAAAGCATCATCCAGGAAGGGACGCCTGCCAAGCCGGTCAAATGACTTTTTAATGCTTTCTGTATAATTTTGTCTAATTTTTCTTCCCAATCGGCTAACAAAGCCGTTTTCTTTTCCGGAACAGTTACTAAATTAGTCCAATAAGGCATTTGGTCAATCATGATAGCTGACAGATCGCCAATGTAAGCTTGTCCTTTTTGGTGTAATTTTTTGCTACCGCCCAATTTTAAGGTTTTGCCTTTCAGTAATTTACTTTCAGGATGATGATGCAAATAATAAGCTAAGACATCCTTGGCGCCTTGATAATGGGTTAATTGCAAGGCTTCTTGTGTGACGGGAATAAATTTACTCCGGGTTCCGGTCGTCCCGCTAGATTTGGCAAACCATTTTACTTGGCCCGGCCATAAGATATCTTCCTCTCCATCTATCATTTTTTTGATATCCGTGCTTAAGGTATCATAGTTGTTTAAGGGAACTTGCTCAACGAAGCTTTCATAATTGTGAATAGCAGTAAAATTGTGTGTTTGGCCATACTTTGTTTTTTGGCCTTTTATAATCAAATTACGAAGTTGTTCTTCTTGCGTATTTAAGGGGTTTTTAATAAACAAACGTAAATCGGACAAACGCTTATTTAACCACCAAGTTGCTATGGAATTTATAAACCCAATCTGCATATTTTTGTGTATATTTAGGCAATCAATTTACAAAAAAATGTATTACGAAGCAGTATTAAAACGTATGACCACCGAATTGTCAGAGCCTGTCCGCTACTATTTGGATATGAAGGATGACTTCATAATTTTAAATAATCTTTTAGGTAAAAAATTGACCGTAGAATTTAAACGATATGAATGTTTAAGTTGTGGAGAAGATTTACCTATTTTTTCACAGGGTTTATGCAGAAAATGTTATTTTGAGAGCCCGCAAGTAGGCGAGTGGGTCATGAAACCTGAATTAAGTAAAGCGCATTTGGGTATCGAAGACCGGGATTTGTCCTATGAACAAGCGGTTCAACTTCAGCCACATATTGTCTATTTGGCCAAAACCAGCGACATTAAAGTAGGTGTAACCCGTAAGACCCAAGTGCCATATCGATGGATAGACCAAGGCGCTGATGCTGCCATGCCTATTTTAGAAACCCCTAACCGTTTTTTGGCCGGACAGGCAGAAGTAATTATAAAACAATATATTACCGATAAAACAAGCTGGCAAAAAATGTTGAAAGGTATGTCAACAGATAAAGACTTAAAGCAAGTAAGCGAAGAAGTGAAAGCTTATTTACCTGAAGATTTATCAGCTTATTGGATTGATGAGGCGGATATTGTGAATATACATTATCCGGTTTTAAAATATCCGGAGAAAATAAAAAGCTTGAATTTAAAAAAACTGTCCGGTTTTGAAGGTGTATTATCCGGTATCAAAGGACAATATTTAATTTTTGATGACGGCCGTGTTTTTAACGTGCGCAATCATTCAGGTTATGTTGTGGGCTTAAAATTTTAGTTTGGCCTTGGTCCGGTAAATTTCTTTATTGAAAAAATGACCGGTATGTTGGTCAATGACTTCAAATATCATATAAATACTAAAACGCATTTTTTCGACCGGAATGTTCTCTTTTTCATTTACCAAATAGAAATTTTTAACTTTTCTGTAAGCCAATACTTTCCCGTTTTTTTTAATGATTTTATCAAATTTATTCCAGTTTGAAGACGGATTGTAACCAAAATATTGGAAAAACTCAGGGTTGACTTTCAGTTCCTTTTTCGGGTTGAATTTATGTTCGGAATAGACTTTTTGCGGGAGGTAATTTAAATCTTTAATCGTTTCGGAAGGCGCCAGTTTGTAATAGTCTTTTGTAAAAGATGTATTGACAAATACACCATTAAATTTTTCCGGTTGATTGTATACAAAAATCAGGGTAAAAGGGGTTCTCTTAATCTTAACGGTATTGTTATCCAAACGAATGCTGTCAATCCCTTGTTTGAGGTAAACATCAATAGGCGCTGATGTTTGTCCTTGTATGAATAAACTTGATAAAAGCCCGGTTAAAAGAAAAAATAATTTTTGCATAAGTAACATTACAATGCTGTAAAAATACAAAAAAAATAAGAACCTTAAATTTTTTATATTTTTAAAAAAAATAACTTTTTAGGCTTGTTTTTAACCGCTTATAGCGTGTCGTTATTTTAAGTTAAATTTATGTATTTTTGCCATAAACATTAATAAGTTATAATTATGAAAGCATATATTTTTCCCGGTCAAGGGGCACAATATGAAGGAATGGGTAAAGATCTGTATGATCAATATGACTTAGCCCGCCAACGATTTAACCAGGCTAATGAGATTTTAGGTTTTGATATCGCTAAAATTATGTTTGAGGGTTCTGCTGAAGATTTACGACAAACCCGCGTTACACAACCTGCTATATTTTTACATTCTGTCATCATGGCCGAGCTTTTAGGTGATAAGTTTAAACCCGATATGTTAGCCGGTCATTCTTTGGGTGAATTTTCAGCACTTGTAGCCGGTAAGTCATTAGGTTTTGAAGATGGCCTCAAATTAGTGTCAAAGCGGGCGCAAGCTATGCAAAAAGCGACTGAATTAGTAAATTCGACCATGTCCGCTATTTTAAATCTGCCTGACGAAACAGTTGAAAATATTTGTCGACAAATAGAGGGTATTGTGGCGCCAGCCAATTATAATTGTCCCGGTCAATTGGTTATAAGTGGTGAAACGGAAGCCGTCAAAAAAGCCAATGAAGCTTTGTTGGCCGCCGGTGCGCGTCGTGCTGTGTTGTTACCGGTTGGTGGTGCTTTTCATTCGCCCTTAATGGAACCGGCTCGTGAAGAGTTGGCACAAGCTATTGCCCAAACCGAGTTTAAGCAACCCATTGCGCCAATATATCAAAATGTGACGGCCAAACCTGAAACCGATCCTGAAAAAATAAAAATAAATTTAAACAAACAACTCACTGCACCTGTAAAATGGACACAGACCATTCAACAAATGATTGCAGATGGCGCTACTGAATTTGTTGAAGTAGGGCCGGGAAAAGTTTTATTGGGCTTGCTACGTAAGATAGACCGGAATGTAAAAGGGCAAAAAGCAGAAATTTAATTTTTTTTGATTAAGCCCCTTGTTATAATCTAAATTCTTTTTATATTTGCAATCCCAAAGCAAAGCCTCGGTGGCGGAATTGGTAGACGCGCTGGATTCAAAATCCAGTTCTGGCAACAGAGTGTGGGTTCGATTCCCACCCGAGGTACTTAAAGACAGCAATGCTGCTGTCTTTTTTTATTTTATATAACCTTGACTTTTAAAGTGTGAATGGTCTCAAATGTTTTCTTGATAGTTTCAAAATCATCTAACCGGATAGATACAATGATTTTGCCCCGGGCTTGCAAGTCTTGTTTAATTATTTGTAATTGATGTTCTTTAATAAGACGCATTACTTTGTTCATATCCGGATAATCAAAAATGATTTCTAAATTTTTAGTTCGTATTTTTTCTACTATTTCTGCTTGATCCAAAACCATTTGTGCAGCTGTTTTGTAAGCGTTAATCAATCCGCCCACGCCTAATTTGACGCCGCCAAAGTAGCGAACAACCACCACTAAAACATTGGTGAGATTTTTGCCTTTTATTTGATTAAGGATAGGGGTCCCGGCCGAATTTGAAGGCTCACCGTCGTCATTAGCTCTTTCTTCAATATGCTCAATACCAATACGGTAAGCATAACACCAATGCCGTGCATTGTGATGTTCTTTTTTGAGTTGATCAACTATAGGCTTGACTTCCTCGACATTATTGACCGGAAATACATAGCCAATAAATTTGCTTTTCCGGTCTTTAAAAACCGCAGGTTCAGGTGTCTTTTCTATTGTTAAGTAGGTGTCTTTAGCCATTTTTGTGCAAACATAAAGGGTTGAAAGGTAAAATTAAAATTTTTTGTTTATTCTTTACGGTAAAATGAAGTCCGGTATTGGCGTGTATTGCCCAAACGGTCAGTCACAATTACCAGCAAATGATGTTTATGACCTTCTAAGTTTTTGTCTGCAAAATTATAGGTTAAAGTCCCTTTTTTATAATCATATTCCATTAAAATCCATTGTCCATCGATGTAAGCTTCATAAGATTTAATGCCGGTTTTTTTATCGCCAATGGCTAATTTTAAAAAATGGTAATTGGTCAGGTCTCCTTTTTCTTCAAAATTCAGCGCTTTAATATAAGGGGCAATACTATCATAGCGAATACTAAAATAGCCAAAACTTCGTGTTGCTGCTTTTAAACTGTCTTTGGTTTGGGTCGTGTGTACATAATAGGCACGTTTATTTCGTCCCATCCGGGCCAAATAGGCGTAAGATCGGCGTTGGGCTTTAATGTATTTAAGCGGGTACATTATATAGTATGATTTTCTTAAAGGTTTGAAAAGCGGTGACAAATGAATATATTTTTTTGTTGCCTCCATTTTTAAATAACTGTCTTCATATAGTGTATTGGGTTTAAAAGCTACTTTCCAAGGCGACAGGGTAAAGATATTTTGTTTTTTATGGTTGATAAAATAAGGTGTTTTACTTGGTTTTACGGGTGGCGGAAAAGGTGCTTTTTTCCCTTGTAAAGGTATGATTACTTTCGCCTTATTATCATCAAAGTCAGATATACTAATTTCGACCTTATAATTTTTTCCGGCGGCTATATGTATACTTCCATCTTTAACAAGTTGGGTGTACAACTCGAGTAAATTATAAGGTTTGACCCATAATTTTTGGATATAGCGATGGTGTTTTAAATAATATGGATAATCAATAGTCGTATTAATCATACCCGAATGTGCAAACGAAAATTCATCCATGACTTGCTCAAAAACGGGTAAGCCGTTTACTTTCATTTTAATTTTATACAAACCATTGTGGTTTTTCACCCTGTTTTGCCGGTCATAAGCTTCAATGCCAATGCCAATATTGCCATAAGCAATGGCGGTATCGGTTATATACAAACTGTCATTTATTTGCTTAAGTCCCAGTTTTACACGTTTGTTGTATTGATTAATCTGGCTGTTATCATTAAGCGGATATATATATATGTTTTTAATGACAGGCTTTTGTGTATCTAAAATATTAATGCCAAAATTCATTGGATTTACTGGATGTTCTAATGAATTGCGCAATTCAAAATGGAGATGCGGTCCGGTGGAACTGCCTGAATTACCGGTATAGGCAATTATTTCTCCTTTTTTTACCGGTAATTCTATTTTGTAGGGAAAAACCTCAATCTCATAACTTTTTTTATCATATTGTTTTTGCTTGATATATCTTTCAATACGGTCATTAAAATATTTTAAATGGGCATATACAGAATTTAATCCGGAAGGATGTTTAATATACAATGCCTTGCCATAACCGCCTCTTGATATTTTGATGCGATACACAAACCCATCATCTACTGCATAAACCGGCAGTCCTTCTTCGTTATTAGTTTTAATATCCATGCCCGAATGAAAATGGTTGTATCTTAATTCACCAAACGTGCCGGAAAGATACAATGGAATTTTTAAGGGATTTATAAGGCTGTCATTTTGTCCTTTTACTTGAAAAAAAAGACAAAATGAAAACAAAACAAACCACAATCGTTTAGGCATTATTCTTGATACGACGTACATAAGACTCAAAAATACAAAAAATTGATGAGGCTAAGTAAATTATAGTTATATTGTTTTCCTGAACTTGTCATTCTTTTATATGGGTAAAAATATCTTTCTTATATTATTCACCTTTGTTTTGATTTTACGTACCGGCTCCGTTTTGGGACAATTTAATCCGGTTAAAATTGATTCCTCAAAAGTTTTTTGGTATAAAACTTCTGATTCTATTCCGGTGTTTAATCTAGCACCCATAACAATTTTACCCCGTATAAAATTTAATTCATATCGTGATATTAAACGGTATAGATGGATTAGATATAAGGTGCTTAAAGTTTTCCCTTTTGCCAAATTATCCGGTGATAATATTACCAAATTAGACCAGCGATTAGCCAAAATGACACCCCGGCAACGGAAAAGATATATGCGTATCGTAAAACGATGGATACAAAAAGAATTTGAACCAAAATTGAAAAATTTAACCCAAACCGAAGGGCGTATTCTTTCTAAATTATTTCACCGGCAAACCGGACAAACAGTCTATCAATTCCTGAAGAAATATAAAAACGGGTGGACTGCTTTTTGGTATCAAAATTTAGCCAAATTGTATAACATAGATTTAAAAGCCCAATTTGATCCTTTTAACAACAAGGAAGACTATTGGATAGAATATATTTTACAAAAAGCTTTTCAAGATGAAATTTTAGAAGCACAACCCAACAAATTGGGTTATAAATTCATAGATTTGCAAAATAAATGGTCTAAAAAAGAAGTTCCCGACCAACAAAAATAAACCTTATGAACATAAAATTATCTCAACCCATTTGTTTTTTTGATTTAGAAACCACCGGTGTAAACACAGCGAAAGACCGCATTGTTGAAATTGCTATCATTCGTGTCGAACCCGATGGCACTGAAGTGACCAAAACCTGGCGTGTTAATCCGGAAATGCCTATACCAATAGAAGCTTCTAAAATTCATGGTATCTATGATGCCGATGTGGCTGATGCACCGACTTTCAAAGATATAGCCGCCGAAGTTTATGAGTTAATAGCCGGGGCTGCATTGGCCGGATTCAATTCAAACCGTTTTGATGTCCCTCTGCTAGCCGAAGAATTATTACGCGCCGGTATCGATTATGATTTAAAAAGCAATCATCTCATCGACATTCAAAATATTTTTCATAAAATGGAGCCGCGTAATTTAACGGCGGCTTATCGTTTTTATTGCGATGGCGATTTAACCAATGCACATTCGGCTGAAGCAGATACCAAAGCAACCTATGAAATTTTTAAAGCGCAACTTAATAAATACGACGATTTGCCCAAGGATATCAAAGCCTTGAGCAATTTTAGTGCCTATTTTAAGGCGGCCGATTTTCAAGGTCGAATTATATATAACGATAAGAATGAAGAAGTTATCAATTTTGGTAAATATAAAGGACAACGTGTAGAGGATGTATTGCAAAAGGATCCGGGATATTACGGATGGATTATGCGTGCCGACTTTCCATTGTATACTAAAAAGATTATAAAAAACGTTTATGATCGTATAAAGTTGCGTTACGAGCAAGAGCAACTGGAGGCTTTAAAAAATAAATTTAACCCCGAACAATAACTTAAATACTGACAATGCGCAAATATCTATGGCGAAAATATTATAAAGAACTTATATTTGCCGGCATTTTATTGGCCGGTTTCATTGCTTTGTTATCGCGTATAGATGCAGCGGGTTTTGTCTTAATTATCGGTGGCATTTTACTTTATCTCTATTTAAAATTTAAACCTGCACAAAGCAATGAAATTAAGCAATTAAAACAGCAGTTAGAAAATCAGAGGAATGAAATTGCCGATTTAAAAAATCGTAAATTAAATGTGGGTGGGCATAAACCAATATTGGAGGTCAGTTTGTTGGAGATCGACACTAATTTTACCCGTACTTGGAATGAAAAATTTGTCGAAAATGAAACAGATTTACATTTCATCGGTGCCTTACAAATTCATTTAATTGCAAAATACGGGGTTAACTTGCAAGATTTAAAAGTAAAAATAGACCATAACCGGAAACAAATTCAAGTAGCCAATTTACAACCTAAATTTTTGTCATTTGGGGCGGTGAATCACGATTGGAAAATAGCGGAATTAATGGAGCATAAAAAAAGGCCGTGGATTATCAGTAATTATTGGAAAAAATCTGATCAATTTCAATCTTTCCTAACTAAAAAAATGGAGGAAAAACGGCATGCTGTTTATGAGGAAATAAAACAAGGACCAGAAGAAATTCAATGGTTACTGAAGCCTGTATATCAACAAATGGAAAATACCGTGCGTATATTACTCAACCGGACAGACTATGAGGTGGTATTTACAGAACAAGTCAATGAAGATTTTATCCCTATTGCACAATTTTTTGACAGGCCCTTAATAGCAGAGAAGCAAGAAAAGTTAACCTAAAATTTATATATTATGTTTTACAAATTCATTTTATCCGGCATTTTAATGCTGTGGATAAGTCAAATCTCTGCTCAAACTTTAAATACCCAAATTATATCGGGACCCACCATAACCTTACCGGCTGCGCGTGTTCAGAATGATTTTATTTTGCCGGACCAAAAGGGTGGATTTATTAGTATCAGCGCTAAACGAAGCGGTTTTTTAGCCGATCAGCTAACGACAGAAACTTATGTGTCTCATTTTGACACCGATATGAAACTGATAAAGCAGAAAACTTTTAAATTAAATAAAGGCGCTGTAAAATCTGACATTAAAGGTGCATTTGTGAAACATGGACGCTTGCACATGGTTAAATTGGACAAAGACCTTCGGCATAAGGCCTATTTTTTTCGGCATTTAGAAGGTGATATAGCCAAAGGTTTGATTGCTTATGATTCGGTTTTTTTTAAATTAAATTTTATTTATCCCAAGACATCGGTAAATTTAATAGTTAATCCAAATTCTTTATTTTATCAAAAAATGCAGTATTATACTGATGTCAATTATTTCTATCCTAAAATTTGGCTGGTATTTTCTGCACACAAGCGTTTTTTTGCCATAGTTTATCGGGATAAAAAACTAACCCCGTTAACCTATCATATACAAGTCTTTAATCAAAATTTTGAATCGGTTTACCATCACAAAATATCCCCTCTGGTATTATCTCCTCTTTTCAGAATTGATGACATCAAAGTATGTGATAAGACCGGCGATGTCTATTTAGCCGCTCATTTTTTTAAAAAAGACCCCTTTAAAAAAGAATTCTTTACTTCATTTGATAACACCAAAAAAATAGTAATATATCATTTTAATATCAATGAGGAGGATAGCTATGAAATGCAACCTAAAACTGTAATAGATCAAATTAGGTTAAATCTTTCTAAATATGTTACAGTTTTTGGATTTTACCGGCATTTGCCTACCG
The DNA here is from genome assembly GCA_026993355.1 of Flavobacteriales bacterium. Taxonomy (GTDB): domain Bacteria; phylum Bacteroidota; class Bacteroidia; order Flavobacteriales; family Flavobacteriaceae; genus WGBX01. The sequence goes on from JALWTX010000008.1 coordinate 49,456, forward strand.
ACTTCAATAAAATTGATGGTTTTTACCGTCTTGATTTGTCGCCTAAATTAGCCTTACTCAAACAATCTTACATTTCTTTTGATCATCAATTAATTGATGTCCCCTCAAAATATTTATCAGCAAAACATAAAAATCTATGGTTAGTTATTCGTAAACATTTCTTTTTACCTGATGGCAGTTTATTAATTAATGCCGAAGAATTATATGTTCCCTTGGTTTTAGCTAAACGCCACCGAGAAGAAAATGTTCGTGAGTTTGTAGGTGATATTTTTGCTTTCCGGGTAACACCTAATGGAAAAATACTTTGGTTGAAGCAAATTAAGAAAAAACAAGTTGTTAAACCCCGTTTAGCTACCCATTCGTTTTTTAGCACGTATATTCAAGCTGCTAAGTATAATTTTATGGCATTTACCGATTCATCTGTTAAAGTATTAAATATCAAACATGTTGATAACAAATCTTTAATTGGGCTAAAAATTTCAACAGATGGTAATTTACAAACCGGTATTTTATGGAATAAAAAACGCAATCGTTTTCGTTTTATGCCTATTGAAGGTACTATGATTGATAAGCATACCGCGATAATTCCGGCCAAAAATCATGCGTATTTGAAATATTATAAACTTATATTTCATTAATTTATACTTTATAATAAAACAGCTATCCAGAAACCGGATAGCTGTTTTCATTAATAGGTGGTGGCTGTATTATTTTTTAATTCCAACCATTTCTTCCAACATGTCTGTAGTAACAGATTTAGGTCTTTCGATAGGGTAACCCAAGGCTCGGTCCCAAATAATGTTTGATAAGACACCAATTGAACGGCCGATAGAGAACAATACAGTATAAAAATCATACTCTTTTACCCCATAATGCCATTGTACAACACCCGATTGTGCATCAACATTTGGCCATGGATTTTTCGCTTTTCCATGTTTTTGTAATACGCCCGGAACGACATCGTACAAGGCTGAGACATATTTAAATAAAGGATCGTCCGGCATATGTGTTAAACAAAATTCTCTTTGAACACTATATCTCGGGTCTGTTTTACGTAGAACCGCATGACCATATCCGGGTATGACTTGACCCTTATTAAGGGTTTCCCAAACATATTTTTCCAATTCGGCTTTGTCCGGAACTTTATCCCCAAATTTTTCATAAAGTTTTTGCAACCAGCGCAATACTTCTTGATTGGCCAAACCATGTAATGGACCGGCCAAACCATTTATCATACCTGAAATGGCATAATAAACATCTGATAACGAACTGGCAATTAAATGACCGGTGTGGGCACTGACATTGCCGGCTTCATGATCGGCATGAATGATGAAATACATTCTGGAGACATCGTCATAAGGTTTGTCTTTTCCCATCATATAAGCAAAATTAGCCCCAAAATCTAGGGTGGGATCGGGGTATCGATGGCCGCCTTCCGGATTGTATAATTTATTATAAATGTAAGCGCCAATTAAAGGTATTTTTGCTAGCAGGTTGGTAGCATCTTCATAAGTTGGATCCCAGTAATCCATTTTGCTGATACCTTGACGGTATTTGACATTAAATAAGGATTCTCTTTCCAAACTCATAACGGCAGCCGACATAATTGCCATGGGATGACTTTCGCTGGGGAATGAATCTATCACATCCCAAACATATTTTGGAATAATGCGTCTGTTGTTCATATCCATTATCAAGGCATCAACTTGATCTTTGGTAGGAATATCTCCCGTTAATAACAGATAGTACAATCCTTCCACATAAGGCATTTCGGCACCTTCGGGTTTTGGCAATTTTTCAAATACCTCCGGTAAAGTATAGCCTCTGTAACGAATGCCTTCATAAGGATCTAAATATGAAATATCAGAGATTAAACTTTTGATGCCCCGCATACCCCCAATAATTTGTCCGGCTTTGACATGATCGACTACAACATCGCCATATTCTTTGGCCAAACGTTTGGTTCTGGGGCGGTGCTCTTCAATTTTTTTATATAATTTTTCTTTTAAACACTTCATAATGTTTGGATTTAATTGTTTAAGTTTTCAAAGTTACAAAATATATGCGTTTTTTATCTAATAATTTTAAGTGGATATAACATAAGTCATTTTCTGCTTATAATTTTTGTTTTCTTAATTTTTCATTAAAAAAATCCGGTCAACAAGGACCGGATTTAAAATAATTTTGTTGTTAAACAATTCTTAGAATCCTAATTTGGCTTTAACGGCGGCATACAAATCAGGACCATTGGCAACAATCAAATTTGTAGGACCGGAGCTGTCAAAGACATATTGATAACCCTTTTCTTTAGCAACATCCTTGATGGCTTTCATTAATTTTTCTTGAATTGGCTTCATCAATTCAGCTTCTTTCTTTTGAGCTTCTTGCTGAATATCTTGTTGTGCTTTAGCTATACTTTTTTCCATGTCCATCAGCTCTTTAACGCGTTTTTGGTTTTCTTGTGCCGATACGGTTTTAGCTTCAGTTTGATATTTTTGCAATTTAGCTTGATATTCATCTTGCATTTCTTTAAACTCTTTTTGATAAGTAGTATAAAGTTTTTTAAGCTCAGCTTGTCCGGCTTTAAACTCCGGCATTTCAGTCATAATTTTTTGCACATTAATATGGGCAATTTTTTGGGCATTAACATTGGAAGTTCCCATCCATATTAATAATGCGGCTAATACTAGTTTTAAGTGTCTCATAATAGTCAATTTTAATGTTTATTCTTTGTTTTTATTTTCTTGTTTATTTTTCTTTTTTCGTCTTTCTTCTAAAATTTTTTGACGTCTTGCTTCCCGTTGTTTTTTACGTTGTTCCGCCAATTTTTCTTTGTTGAGTTCTGGTGCTTTCTTCTGAAATTCTTTTAGTTGCTCAGGGGTTAATTGTTCGCCATAATTATCTTTTGATTGCTTATTTTCTCCTTCTTTTTTTTCATTTTCTGCTCCCTGGTTGGTTTTTTGTTTTTCCTTTATGACAGATTTTTTAAGTTCTCCCTTTTTGGTTTCACGTTGTTTTTTTCGTGCTTCCAATGCAGCTTTTCTTTTGGCTTCTCTTTCCTTTTTGCGTTTTTCTGCCAATTCTTTGCGTGCTTTGGCTGCTGCACTCAATTTTTCTTTTTTCTCTTTTTTTCGTTTCTCGGCTTTCTTTTCCCGTTCTTCTTTACCCCGCTCTTTATTGATGAGCTTCAGTATTTTATCGGATATATCTAACTTTGGCGAGGTGTAAATTAAGCCTAATTTATCATTGGATTTGTCAAATACGATGTCATATTTGGCAGATTGCACCAATTTGGCTACAGCATTAAATACACGGTCTTGTACCGGTGTAACCAAATGTTCTTTTTGCAGAATATAATCGCCTTCAGGTCCAAATTTTGCCAATTGATATTTCAAGAGCTCTTTCTCTTTAAAAGCAATTTCTTCTTGTTTCTCTTGCAATAATTCTTTGGTCAAAAGTATTTTTTCTTGTTCTAACTTGTCTTTTAAGTCTTTAATTTCTTTTTCTTTTCGCTGTATCGTATTTTTCCAACGTTCTGCACGTAAGTTCAGTTCTTTTAAAGCCGATTGATATTCCGGCATTTTTTCTAAGATATAGTCCATATCGACCGAGGCAATTCTCATCCTTCTTTGACTGTTTGCCGTCAAGGTTAAGGTGAAAACTAAGCTAAGAAAAATTAATTTTTTCATATTTGGTATAGTTTAAGAAATAATTATGCCAAAGTCGATTTTTAATTTTTTACAGACGTTGATTCATGATAAAATGTGTTTGCCAACCCGACACTTTAGGCTGTCCCGAACCATCCGGAACACGGTCAAACCCATAACCAAAATCAATCCCTAACAAACCAAATGCACTCATAAATATACGAATACCGGCTCCGGCAGATTTTTTTAATGAGAACGGATTGAAGTATTTAATATTGTTATAAGTATTGGCACCTTCGGCAAAGGCTAATAAATAAATGGAGGCTTGCGGTTTTAATGTGATAGGGTAACGTAATTCCATTGAAAATTTATTGTAAACCGTACCACCCGCATTACCAAAACCGCGGTTCAGCGATTGGTCAACGTAACCGCGCAACGGAATGGTCTCACGTGAATCTAAATTTCCTCCGGTGGGTAATGTTCCTCCTACAAAAAAACGTTCGAATGGCGGAATACCCAAGTCTTTATTATAGGCGCCTAATAAGCCGAACTCTCCTTTGGAACGTAAAACTAATTTGTCATATAAACTGGTGTACCATGTACCGCTCATTTTGACTTTATAATATTCAATAAACTTGTAGCGTTTACGGTTAATTTTTTCATAATCTGGAGTCCCATCATCTTTCAAATAATTCGGATTTTGCTCAATTGTGCCATAATCCATCTTGTCAAATAACGAGTAAGGTGGCGTGAGTTTTAAGGTTAAATTAAAGTCTGAACCGACAGTCGGATAAATGGGATTAGGGCCACTCGAATTACGCCCAAAAATAACATTATATGAAAAGTTATTGGAAGTGCCGTTATTAAAACCAAAGGCGGCTATTGAGCCATAGTCCTTGATGTTATAATGATTTAAACTGATAGACTGACTTAAAAAGAAATAATCATCCGGCCATTGCAATTTTTTTGACAGGCCGACAGTTAAACCGGTTATAATGAATTTTTTACTGCGATCGACCTCATAATAGCGAATATTTGATTGGGTGTAATCTACACCATAATATGTTGAGTAATAGGTTGATACAGAGAACGATTGTGGTTTTTTGCCGCCAAACCAAGGTTCGGAAAAGGATAAACTGTAAGTTTCATAGCGTTGAGAAACTTGCAGGTTTAGCGAGAGTTTTTGCCCGTCACCCATAGGAAGCGGCTTGTATTCTTTGCCGTTAAAAATATTTTTAATTGAAAAGTTATTTAAGGACAAACCCAATGTTCCGATGAAATATCTACCGTCAAATCCGCCTTGTAGTTGAATTTGGCTACTACCCGATTCTTCTACATGCCAATCTACATCAACCGTACCGGCATTGGGATCAACATTTTTTAAATCCGGTGATATTTTTTCAGCGTCAAAAAAGCCCATTTGCGCCAACTCACGGATGGTCCGGATAATATTTTGTTTGCTGTATGTGGCGCCGGGTATGGTTCGAAGTTCACGATAAATAACCGGATCATTGGTTCTAAGATTACCATTGACGGTAATATTGTTAAATTTGGCCGGTTTGCCTTCATAAATACGCAATTCATAATCAATTGTGTCATTGCGGATTTCTTTCTCTACTAAATTAATTCGTGAAAATAAATAACCGTTGTTCTGATAAAGATTAGTAACACTTTCGGCATCCGGTTTTTTGGGGTCATCCACCCGTTTGCTGATTAATGTCCCGTTGTAAATATCGCCTTTTTTTATCCCTAATATTTTTTTAATAAGCTTATCTGAATAGCGTTGATTGCCGACTACATCAATATTGCCAAAGTAATATTTTTGCCCTTCTTCTACTTTTACGTCTATTTGCAGTTTATCATCGGGTGTGAAGTAAACCGAGTCAGAAAGGACACGCGCATTGCGATAACCTTTTTCTTTGTAGTATTTTTCAAGTTTGGTTAAATCTTCTTGAAAATCATCAGGTATATATTTTGACCTTTTCCAAAACCGGTAAAAGCGCTGTTCTTTAGTGTGTTTAAATTGTTTTTTTAGTTTGCTGGTACTTATTTCTTTGTTTCCTGTAATATTAATTTTTTTAACCTTCACCCGGTGACCTTTATTCACATTGATGAAGAGTTTTACATAATCGGCAGAATCTTTGACTGTTATTAAATCAACTTTAGCTTTTAAAAAGCCTTTTTTTAAGAGTTGATTTTTGATTTCTTCTTTTATACGTGCTTTTAAATTTTCAGTCAGGATCGTGTTTTTACGCAAAATAAGACTTTTCTTTAATTCTTTGCGCTTAGATTTGGGTAAACCTTTGATTTCGGCTTCCGATATTTTGGGTAACTCTTTTAAATCTATTTCCAATATGCCTTTATTTTCACCGGTTGGAATGATGTATAAATCTATGTCCGAAAAATATTCTAAATCCCATAATTTGTTGATGATATCGGCTGTTTTTTCGCCCGGCACTTCTATGACATCTCCTTTATCTACGCCAATAAAAGCTTTGACGGTTTCCGGGTTGAATTGTTTTAGGCCATTAATTTTAATAGCGTCAATTTGATAGATTTTATAGTCTCCGCCGGGGACTTTCTGACCATAAATACTGCCGATAAAAAGCAGGCTTAATAGACTCAATAGATTTATTTTATTTCTCATTGTTAATTTGTTCACTTGTTTTTCCAAATCTTCTTTCTCGTTTTTGATAATCTGCCAAAGCTTCATAAAGGTGTTGTTTATTAAAATCAGGCCAAAGTATATCGGTAAAATATAATTCGGCATAGGCCAATTTCCACAACAGAAAATTGCTGATACGTTTTTCGCCTCCCGTTCTGATCATCAGATCCACATCGGGCAAATTTTGACTGTAAAGGTGCAAATTTATTTTATTTTCGTCAATAGTTTCGGGCAAAATTATATTATTTTTAACTTTTTTTGCTATTTGTCGTGTCATTTGTACTATTTCGTCTCGTCCCCCGTAATTTAAAGCAATGTTAAGGGACAAACCGGTATTTTTATCTGTTTTATGAAGTACTTTTTGTAATGTTTGGTATGTATTTTCGGGTAATTTACTAATATCGCCAATTGTTTGCAATTTTATATTTTGTTTATTTAATTCATCAACTTCTTCATTGAGGGTTTCTACCAGTAAATTCATCAAGGCATTGACTTCTTCAGGCGGACGATTCCAATTTTCTGTCGAGAAGGTGTAAAGACTCAAATGCTTAATCCCTAATTCGACACAGGCTTCGACTGTTTTTCGAACGGCTTTCACACCTTCATAATGACCATATACCCGCTTTTGACCTTTTTTCTTGGCCCAACGGCCATTACCGTCCATAATTATGGCTACATGTAAAGGCAACTTTCCTTTTTTCAAGTTTTCAACGTCCTTCATAGCTTTTTACATATTAAAGTAGCAACCTAAATCGCCAAAAGTATAAATAAGTCCAATAGATGAAAACGTGTACCAATCATTAGAATTAAGGTTGGTAGTTGGTGTTATGGTGCTTCCGGGTAGGTCCATATTTCTAAAATATAAACCTGTTGCATCCAAATTATCCGTGAAAAAATAATATGCGCCCGCTTCCATACTGATAATAAAATGGCGACTGAGGCGATATTTTAAACCGGTAAGAATGGGAATGTTCAAATTAGTGCCGTCATATTTATATCCACCGGTTAAGCTATTGTTGGTGTTAATGCGATATAAGGTGCTGTTGTAGGTGCCAATCCCAAGACCTGCAAAAAGATAAGGGGTCAACTTATGAATGCTTTGATGGGGTAAAAAAGCATTTCGCGGAATAAAGTTATATTCAAAACCTATTGAAAAGTTATAAATCTGCGCTTCAGCATATAGTCTTCGCAATCTGCGTCCTATACTATTGGCTTCTAAATCATTGGCATTGAGTTGAAAATAATGTAAGTTCATTCTAAATGAATACCACGGATTAATGGTTTTCTTAAAAAGAATACCGCCACCCAATTTGTTAGGGTAAAAATAAGTTTCCCGTCCAATATCACCTATATAATTTCCGCCGCCTCCCATAAGACCCAATTCATAGGCTTGTGCTTTAAGTTGCAAACTTAAAAAGAGACCAATGATTAAGCTGAAAAAACTTTTTTTCATTAAAAAATAAAATTTAAAACTCGCAAATATACTAATAAAACTACTTTTATAACGGTATAATTCGCTATTTATTGACCTTAATATAATAGAGATACATCTTTTTAAAGTGAAATACTATTATATTTTGTTAGTTTTGCAAACAAATTTTTACAGTTTATATGAGAAAGCTAAAAAACAATGAGTTGCATCGTTTGGATGTGGAAAGTTTCAAAAAAGCTGAAAAAACCCCTCTTATTGTGGTTTTAGATAATGTTCGCAGTTTAAACAATATCGGTTCTGTTTTTAGAACTGCCGATGCATTTATAATCAAGGCGGTTTACTTATGTGGTATTACTGCTAAACCGCCTCATAAAGATATTCATAAGACGGCACTTGGCGCCACCGATTCTGTAGATTGGACTTATTTTGACAATACCCTTTCGGCTATTGAACATTTAAAACAAGCAGGTATTAAAATAGTCAGTGTAGAACAAGTAGATACGGCTATTCCTTTGCAAAATTTTGAAGTTGATAAACAACAAACCTATGCCTTAGTTTTCGGAAATGAAGTTAAAGGAGTACAGCAGTCGGTTGTGGAAGCTTCAGATTATTGTGTGGAAATTCCCCAATTTGGCACTAAACATTCCCTTAATATTGCTGTTAGTGCTGGTGTTGTTTTGTGGGAATTTGTTAGAAAAATGAAGTTTTAGGTCTTTTTTTATCATTTTTTTGTATTTTTGAATAAAAAATTATTAATTATGTATGAAACAAAGTACCCCAAGCCTTTAATTGTTATTCATTGGTTGACGTTTATTTTATTGATAATCATTTATTACATCGGTTTTACATTAGAAGATTATGAATTTAATGAAGCGAATATGAACCGTTATCGATTGCATGCTATTTTGGGTGTAACGGTTCTTATTTTGACTTTGATTCGTATTTTTGTTAGACGTAAAAACATGAATCGATTACCACCGCCAATTAGTTATTATAATAATTGGCATAAACAATTAGTGTCCATTGTACATTATTTAATTTACGTTTTTTTGATTTTTGCGCCATTAGTAGGTTTTGTCATGATTTATCAAACCGGAGCATTAAGTTATGATTTGGGAGGACCCTTTCCATCTAACGCCGAATTTGATCATACGTTGGCAGAAATTCATGAGTTTGCCGTTTTCAGCTTGCTGGTTCTGATTATTATGCACATTGCCGGTGTAATTATTTATAGAATAAAAACCGGTGAGGATATTTTAGACCGCATGCTGCCCTAAAATTTCATTTAAGGAAATTTGTTCTATCAAAATTATTTTGTAATTTTGCAGCCAATTCAATCAAACCTCTGGCGAAAATCGTGAATGTTTTTTTGAAGTCATCAAAATGAAAGAAAATGGATAGCTTAATTAAATTTGTTCAAGACGAACTCGTCGAAAAAAAAGAATTACCGGAGTTTGGCCCCGGCGATACCATTACGGTATATTATGAAATTAGAGAAGGTAATAAAACCAGAACGCAGTTTTTTAAAGGAGTTGTTATTCAGCGAAGAGGAAGCGGTGCAACTGAAACTTTTACCATTAGAAAAATTTCCAATGATGTTGGTGTTGAAAGAATTTTCCCTATCAATATGCCAACCCTTCAAAAAATTGAGGTTAACAAACGTGGTAAAGTACGCCGAGCACGTATATTTTACTTTAGAAAATTACGTGGTAAAAAGGCCCGTATTAAAGAAAAAAGAGTTAAAAAATCTTAAATTTTTTTTCAACTTAAAAAAGCGACCATTTGGTCGCTTTTTTAATGCTTTTATTTTATATCAATAATTTTATACATTATTTTCGGATGTCGCGTATCGGTATTGGTCCAAGCTGCCAAAATTTGATCTTTTGATATTTGTGTCAGCACCGGATGATTGTTTTGCGTCAACGGCTTACTGATTTCATGTGTTTGATGTTGTCCGTCGGTTTGAATGACATCTAAAACGATTTTATAATAACCTTTGCCGGCTTTTTCATAATACGATTCATAAACCGCATAATATTTACCATTCATGGCAATCATCTGCGGGTGGCGTCCTTCTATAGAAATACTTTTTCGTGGCAAAAAAGCTTGATCACCCGTTTTTGTGGTAAAATACAAACCCGGCTGTGGTTGTACGCCGGTAAACCAAATAGCACCGAGTTTTTGACCGTTAAATGCCAAAGACGGTCCCGTATGCGGACAACCATTGACATGCCAATTATCGCGGCTGATAGGAACAGGTTTTGTAAATGTTTTGGCGGTATCAACCGACTTTAAATAATACATATCACGAATTTCCGTAAATCCACGTCCGTCAAAACCGGGTTCGTCCGGTTCTATCAAATTACGATAAGCAATATGAATTTGTCCGCGTGCATCGACGTATAAATCAGTGCGACAACATTCGCAAGTGGAAAATGCCACCGGTTTTTGTTGGCTAAACATATTATTTGCATCGGTTTGTGCAAAATACAATGTTTTGCCGCGACGCTTGCTGCGACTGTCCAACCAAGTTAAGCCCATATTTCCGTTAGGCAATAAAGCTATATCATAAAATGATTGACTGTTGGATGTCGTATCTTTAACCAAACGCTCTTCTTTGGACCAAGTTTTGCCTTGATCTTTTGATGTAACAACATACACTAAACCGCCAAAACGTGAGCGGTCAGTCGGTAATTTCTTGCGATAAACCGCAAAAAGAGTTCCGTCTTTTTTTATCCCCACTTTTGCCATGGTTTCCAGATGGTCTTGCAAACCTTTTGAACTTGGCACCGTCATGATACTATCAAATTTGCCGGTGTCTAAATTGAAAACAGCAAATTTTAAAAGATTGTCTTTTTTATCGTGTTCCGCTCTTTGCGTCCAATTCAAAATAATTTTGTCGCCATTGTTAAAAAGATAAGCCGCTTCCGAATTGACATTAGGGTCTGTTAAAACAATAATATTGTCTTTTGTACTCTTATGATTATTTTTAGATTGAACCGGTTGCGCATTTTGACAGGATTGTAGTACGATGATAAAGACCAATAATGAGAATGTTTTTTTCATGAAATCAAATTTTAAAGACCTACTAGGTTTTCAAAACCTAGTAGGTCTGAGTAGGTTTGAAAATTATTTAAAACTATAAGAAACACCCAAGTTGAACGAACGTTTCTCACCCGGGCGATATGATGTTCCCCATGCGGATTTGCTCGCACTGGTAGCATAAAACTTGTCGGTTAAATTCAAAACGTTTAACCAAACTTTAAATTGATTAAAGCGCTTGCCTAAACGCAAATTGAATACATCGTATCCTTCATATTTTTGGGTATTGGCTTCGTCCATATAATACGGATCAACGTGAAACCATTCCAAACCGGCATAAGCATCTTTTAAGAACGCCGGATGATATTTCAATTCGGAACTCATAATCAATTTGGGTGCACCGGGCATTTCGTTACCCGAATAATCGTGTCCTTTGGGTGTATAAACATCAAATTTGTGCGTGCTGACGGCACCATCCACTTTCAGTGAAAATTCTTTGGTGGCGAAATATTGCACCCCGAATTCAAAACCTTGATGCGTGGTTTGTGCGACATTTTGATTGACCCGTGAACCGTCATCCAATTTGACCGAAATAATTTCGTTTTCGGCTTTTAAGACATAGTAAGACAAGTCCAAAATCAACTTTTTGTCAAACAAACTAATCCATGAACCGCCTTCATAGTTGTCATAATAAACAGGCTCTAATACCGGCACTTTTACGCCCCGATACAGTTCGCCTACTTCGGGTGGACGGAAACCCTTGCTATAATTGGCATAAAAACTCAAATTGTTGTTTACTTGGTAAACTGCCCCGAATTTGGGGGTAAATGCATTGAAAAAATTATTGGAATCAGGGGCGCCCGAAAATGCTGCACTACCCAAATTATTTTTGTAATCATAGTTGATATTATCCAAGCGTGCCGATGCCAACAATTTTAAAGCCGGACTGACTTTGTATTCTGCATTGGCATATACCCCGATATTCAGCAAATTCACTTTATAATCGGTTTTTAACGAATCTGTTTCTTGATAAGAATCATAAATAGCATCATCGGTTTTATGAATGCGTATATATTTGGCATAGTATGAATTGGGTGAATAATCTACGGAAACCCCTTTGGTGATACGCCATTTTTTCAATTTGTAAGTATCTTCCAAAATAGTTCCTACACTGTAAAATTTATTCTCGTTAATTTCGCCATGAGCCAAATGCGGATCGCCTGTTCCCGTCCAAGGTTTGTAGTCGTCTTTGATACGATAATGCGGATTTTGCCCCACCACGTTGTAACGGGCAAAAATACTGGCTTTGACTTGATGTTCGTCCGTTAAATTACTGATTAATTGCGTGTAATATCGTAGTGCTTTTACTTTTCTGTAAGTAAAGCGGTATTGCGACGAATAATCTTGTCCGTAAAAATACAAACTATCCAGTCCGCCGGTCATATCGGTTTTGTAGTCGATATAATTGATAGCGGTTTTCAGATAAGTTTTGTCACTTAACTGGTTATTCATTTTGACGAAAGCCGATTTTTTATCATAATCCGAATGTTCGCGATAGCCGTTGCGTCTGCCGCTGTAATCAATACTTGCCAACACACCGGTTTTGTTAAAAATACCCGAAGCTGACGCCCCAATTTTACGATAACCCACGTTGTTGCCCATAGCATATACTTGATATTGCGGGGTAGCCGACGGTTCTTTGGTAATGAAATTGATAGCGCCACCGATAGCCCCACTACCGAAAATGGCAGAATAAGGACCTCGGATAATTTCTATTTTCTTTAAAGCCGAATGATTGATTTCAATCAACGCATTGTGGTTGAAAACACCGGTTGTACGAATGGGAATCCCGTCTTCCAAATATAAGAACACGCTTTTGTAACTAATTGGTTGCCGAATGGACATAGAATGTTGTTCGTTGCCCAAATCGACCATCATTACGCCGGGAGTTTTGTTTAAGACTTCTTCTAAAGTAATGGGTTTGGTTTCTTCCAATTCTTTGGCGGAAATCTGTGTAATGGAAATCAGGACATCTTTACGGCGCTGACGTTCGCCGCCCGCCGTAATCACGACTTTATCCAATTGGTCGGGCTTGCTTGTCATTTTTACAATTTTTGGCACTTTATTTGCCGGAAATTGTTTGGTTTTATAGCCGGTGTAGTCAAATACAACTATACTGTTAACAGGTACATTTTTTAACAAATATTTACCTGTAATATCTGTGGTAGTTCCTTTATTAGTTCCGTTTATATAGACATTTACGCCCATTAAGGCTTCATTTGTTTGTGCATCGATTACTTTACCTTTCAAATCGATTTGCTGAGCCGTGATATTTAAGCTATAAATAATCAGACTTAATATGAGATATATTTGTTTCATTTTTTATGACTTTAATATTTTTTTAATGATTTAAGTCAAAAAGGACCTGTTCAATTGTTCGATTTACAATTGAGAAGATTGAGAATAATACCGGAAGCATTAGAACATGAGAACTTTTCAAAACCTCCTTTTAACGGCGTCCGGTATTGTATTTAATTAACCAAAATCAAATTATGTTAAAATTTATATTTAAGATATAGACTAAAACTTCTTCCAGGTTCATAAATACGCTGTCCATTTAGACTACCGGCATTTACAAAACTGAAATTTAAATGGTTATAATAGGTCTCATTGGTCAGATTTGTTATGGCTCCCCCAAGAGATAAGTCCTTAGTTGGTCGCCAACCGGCTCTAAAATCGTAACTTTGATGACCCGGTGTTGCTGTTTCTAAGAAACTTGGTGCATAATCTGTTTGCGTTGCGACAAATTCACCTCGTAAGTCTAACCAATATTTATTTGTTTCATACTTGACTTCAAGATGACCATTGGGTGGAGCAATTTGCGCCAAAGGCTCTTTTAAAGTCAAATTGTAAGCTTTGGTAAAGTTTATATCAGCTTTGATCAGCCAAAAATCGTTTATTTGATATTGGCCATAAGTGTCAAAACCATATTGATACGCTTCTACATTTTTAAATACTTTGGGTACAATTGTGTGTCCGTTTTGTGTGATAGCCAAGTCAGGCGCAATAACCGGTGTAATGTAATTTTGAAAATAAGAATAGAAAATATCGCCGCCGGCTTTAAAACTGTGCCATTTTTTTTGAATGGATAGTTCGATTTGATTATTGATTTCCGGTAGTAAGTCCGGATTTCCAATGTATTGATGGCCGTCATTGCCGACTTGGAACCGATAAATATAACGCTCAGTCATGGAAGGTGTACGTGTTCCACGTCCGAAGGCTATTTGCAATTGGTATACCGGTTTTTTATATTTTAAAGCAATATTTCCACCAAGTACTAACTGATCTTTTTGTTTAATATTACCATAGATAGCTGTAAAACCGGCAGCCGGATTTTGGGCTTTGGCAGTTACATAATCTGTTCTTAAACCGAAATTTAAGTAATAAAAATTATTTAATTTTTTATGGGCTTCAGCAAATAAACCTAAATCATTGATAAAGGCATTTTGCCAAATTTTCATTTTTTTGATCATTGGCGGGTTCATGATCATTCCTGTATTAGGATTTCTATTCATAATGACGGTTTTTGTACCATCTCTATGGACATAATCTTCATCAATGCCGGTATAAATTAGCCAGTCCTTTTTGGGGCTTAAAGCAACTTCAATTTTTCCACCTTTTGTATCGGAAGTTACGGGCGCACGGGCATCCATAGCCGGATAATTAGGCCGTGGATTTTCTAACAGATAACCATTGGTCATTAAATGATCAACATATGAAACGTAAGTTTTGAACTGAAGATATTTAACTTTTGGTGCTATTTTATTTATTTTATAATCCAAACCGGCTATATAACTATTATCTTTGGGAGAATCCATTGGTAATCCGGCATGTTTAATATCTTTACCGAATTTTTGATGCCAATTGAGCAATAAGCGTTGATTATCGGCCGGATTCATTCCTAATTTAACAGAATAACTGTCCGTTTTAAAGCCGGCTGGAACCAGGTCCCCCTTTCCGTCTTTATAATCGCCAAAATCACGATGTTCAGCATCTATTCCCACATCCCATTTTTTTGTGGCATAGGTGATATCGCCTCGGGCGACAAAATTTTGTCCATTTGTTTCATAACCGGTTTGAAAATTTCCGTGTAAGCCATGACGATCAGGCAAAGATTGATGTGTAATCATATTGACCATTCCGCCAAAAATCTGTCCAAAACGGACTGTAAAAGGTCCTTTGACCACTTCTATTTTTCGGACAGATTCGGGTATGACATGGGCTGTAATCGGATCCATACGGTTTGGGCAGGCATTGACCATTTTATCACCGCCATCATACTTAATGTTCATTTCCTCATATTTAAAAGCCCGTAAAGAAGGTTCTATGGCCGTAGCGCTGCGTTTTTGAAGGCTAAATCCCGGAATATCCTTGAATAAATCTGCTACATTTCGCGGTTGACTCCCTTTTTTGACTCCATCTACAATGACGACGGAGTGGGTTATATCTTCCAACGGATCAGCTTTTATAACAACCTCTCCCAAAGAGACGGCTTTTTTACTCAAAGTAATTGTCATACCATCTTTTGCCAGTAGTTTAACTATATTGTAATTTGGGTAACTAAATACCAATAGTGTTCCGGTCGGAACGACAATTCTAAATTTACCATTGATGTCAGTGATTGCATGAGTTTTGGAATTTTCAGCTTGGACAACCACCCCAGACAATGGTTCATGGTCAGTTGCGTCATAAACGTTTCCTGTAATATTCTTAGTTTGTGCAACCAAGATACTTGTAGATAAATACAATATTGTTATAATTATTTGCTTCATTTTTTGTTTTTAATAGTTTGATTTTGGTAATACACTACCATTTGAAAAGTGAGTTTTCAAAAAACATTTGTGTATTAAATTTTCTGATAAATTGGTTCGATTGATTTCCCTATCATCTTGAATGCAGTGAGAAATCTCATTATCACTTGTCAATTTTCTATTTTTATTTAGAATAGATTCCACATCATTTTCACGCCTATGTCATAAAAGTTCTGTCTGAATGACAATCAGCTGTCATTTCAACATTTCTGTCATTTCGAACGAGCGACGTTAGGAGCGAGGAGAAATATATGTTTATTATTGAGATTTCTCTCCGACAAAGTCGGGACAAGCTGTCGTTCCTCCTTCGAAATGACAACTGCATCATATTTTGTTCAGTTTTACCAAACATTTCTTTGTCATCTCGATTGAGCAAGCTTAGAAGGGACTGAGAAATCTCTAATTTTTCAATTTTTTGAGACTCCTCTTCATTCTATCAGAATGACAATCAGATGTCATTTGGAACACTTCTGTCATTTCGAACGCAGTGAGAAATCTAATTTCCATTAATATAGATTTCTCAGTCGTTCTTCCTTCGAAATGACAACGTATCTAATGTCGTTCTGTCGGAATGACGTACAATATGATAAGGGAAAACATCGAGCCTTGATTAAACAAATTGAAGAACAGGCGGGGGTTTAATCATATCGGGCAAGTATCCTTTAAAGGTTTTTTGGATGATTAAAATTTGTTTTTTGGGTTGGAAAGCCCATTTTAAATAATATTTTTTAAGTAATCCTATACGATAATAATCGGTATATTCCTTGAGTTTAAGCGTGGGTAAAGTTGTTTTTTTCTTACCGGGATTTTCATTTCCCAAAACTTTTTTAATTTCTTTTTTCAGATGACATTTCCCATTACAGTGCATCCACGGCTTATCTTTGTTTTCGCATAAGTCTTGTGAAATATGTTTGTAATTGATGATATAGTCAGCGATGGGTATAGCCGGACTAAGTATAATCAACGTATAGACAAAAAGCAATATGTAAGCAAATTTTTGCTTCAAAAGATATTAATTTATAGCGGTTAAATGGATGAAGTTTATTTGACCGTATTTTAATTTAAGATAAAAATTTATAAGAGGGATTTGTAATAATATACAAAGTTGCCTTATGTCTTTTATACAAAGAGACATTTGAATTAAAAGCTAAAATAATGTTTGTAAAAAATTATTACAAATCCCCTAAGCTAAAATAACTCAAGCTTAGGCCTGTGGTGGACGAAAAAGCTCTTCTGTGTAAGAACTTAAAGGAGGTTGGATTATGAAATCTGAAATTTTGGTATAATTTTGTTCCGGACATGTATAAACCGGTGATTTAGGAGAGAATAAAGTTTTGACAAAAACAGAAATACTAACTACCGGTAATTTAGGATTATCTTTTTTCTTGTCCTTACAAACACGTTTAAGCAAGGCTTTTAAATAGGCATTAGCTATTGGCGGGTGCGTGGTGTCATGTGTTTGTTCACAAGAGCAATTACAATTGGTATTTTGGATGTTTGTTTGGCTTTTCTGATATAAGAAATATTGCACAAAGGGAATTGCCGGCTGAAAAATAGCCGTTGTAAAAGCAATAAGCAATAATATGACATAGATTTTATCTTTCAAGCAAAATTTCTTTGCAACAAAGATAACAATTTTTTGAATAAAATACTTATCGAACTTTTATTTATAACCATTTGTTTTTCAAAGTATTATAGTCTATATAGTAAGTCATTTTTAATATAAATGTATGTTTAAAGGCTTGATTGGTTAAGTTATGGATGTTTTCTTCAAAACTGATTTGAGACATTTGATCAAAATTACTCAATGTATTGCGGTAAAGCAATGAGAGATTACTTCCGGGAGCAAATTCCCATGAATAGCCCAAATCCATATTCCAAACATTGTAATTAATATCTTTATTCTTTTGATAGTTGTTAATTGGTGTCAATGTACCGTCTTGTTCCAGTTTATAAAAAGAAGTGTAATGAACCGGTGCCCAGTAATACCGCAGGTTTAGGTTTATAGCAGATTTTGAATTAAAGAAATAGTTGGCACTCAAGCTGTTGGTTAAAGTTTTTTGTTGTCTGTTTCCAAAAATTATTTGTTTGTCATTTTTGTCCACATACCCTTTACCGTTACGCATTTTACTTATATTAAAGTTGTACTGCATATTAAAATGGTTTGAAAATCTAAACCGTGGTGCTATGCCGAAACTATAATAATTTTGAGGGTCGTTAAATTTGGTGAACCGCGCTACATTAACATCAAAGGCAAATTTTTTACGGTAATCCGACGAAACAAAGGCAAAGAAACCCCCATGAGCTTTATCCAAATAGAATCGCCCCGTTGTTCGTGGTTCATAAAAATCAAAGGCATCCGATACATATTCCATATTAATGCCATAACTCAAATATTTTTTATTGGTAAAAAATGCACCTAAGCTATAATCGGTTTGCACCTTTTGTAAATGAACAAAACGGTGGTCAAATCCGGCATCGAAACTGATATGTAAGGAATTAAAATGTTTGGTCGGTTTAAGAATACTATAACCATAGGATATGTCAAAATTTGCATAATTATTCCGGCGGTTAAAGCCTAAATCATTATTGTCAAAATGGTCATCTTGGGCCCTTATTTGTGCCGAAAATCCATGTTCTTTAATACGTTTATTGGCTCTTAAGTAATATTTAAATCCATGATTATAATTTTCTTGTTCATTTATCAAGCTCATTGCTGTATTGCCATGCACATTCAGGGTGTTGTTTTGTCCATACAAATTAAAGGACAGCCCGGTTACATTGGCATCTCTAAAACTTCCTTGTCTGATCACATTGGTATTGATAAAACTGACAGAGGAGTTGCCTTTGAAATTATAATCCATGACAAAAATATTATAATTGGCATAAGGCTCTGTTACAATTTCGCGTTCTTCACCGGTTTTATTATTTTTAACGGTTGCGACGGTTTTATTGGTAATGGCGTTAAAAAAGCCAATACCGAGTCCTTTTTTATTTCTTCCGGATATTTTAAGGGCGTTAATCAATTGTACTTTATCGGGATTTTCTAAGATAGTTTCATCCGGTTTTATTTCGTTATACACATTGTAGTAATTGGTAGGGGTGCCGCCTATGCGACGGGAATAAAATAGACGTCCCTTATTAAACAAATCAAAACCTTCGGTAAAAAATTGTCTTTTTTCTTGATAATATTGCTCAAATGGTCCCAGATTTAAAGTAAGTTCGTCATAGGGGGTATCGCTAAAATCGGGAATTAAGGTAGCGTCTAAGGTATAGCTTTCGCTAAGGCCATATTTTAAATCCATTCCAAATCCAAAGTTTGTGTGAATATCATTTTTGAATCTGCTGTGTACAACAGAGGTATATGGATACAAACTTAATCTGACAGGTGGTTTTAGATTTTTTAAATTGGTCAGCTTGCCCAAAAACTGCACAATATCTCCTGTTTTGGTTTTATCGATATAAGTCCATGAATAATCTTCTCGCCGGCGATCTATATGACGAAAAAAGCCTACGGACCATGTTTGATTTTCATCGTTTTGAAAACGTAGTGCAGAATAGGGGATGGCCAATTCGACTACCCAACCGCTACTGGTTATTTGGGTGGCCGATTTCCACACGGCATTCCATGACACATCGCCCCCTCTGGGTTGGGTGCCATCGACTTGTGAACCGGAGGCATAAACCATAAAAAAATAATTGTTATTAGGCGTTGAAAAAGGATTAAGGACCACCGAGAAGTTGTCAGCTTGGATAAACTGGTCTCTTAAACCAAAAATACGGGAAATTTGATCAGGGTGCGGATCTTTCATAACAGCCAAGATATACAGGGCTGCATCGTCATAAACGACTTTAACTTTGGTATCAAAATCCGCCGGAAGCGGATCGCCATCACCGGGGGAATACATATAAAAACCACTGGCCGGTTGGGCTTTTTGCCATTGCGGATCATTAGGATTTGCATCAATTTTAGGCGCTTTATTAACTCTGGTTGCTTCTATTATTTTAATATCTTTTTTTTGCGCATGTAAGGAAAAAGAAGAAAAGAGAATAAAAATGGCAAAAATCCTTAATGACAAATAATCGAACGATGCTTTCATTATAAACCGGTATTTTAGTGTGAAAATATAGGTGCAAAGGTTAAAATAATTGCGCTTAAAGCCGTAAACATTAAGAAAAATTTAGTATTTTTCAGCTAATTTGTTTCCTCATTTTATAATGCGGCAATCCTACTTCTGTAAATTCGGAAGATATTATTTGATACCCTATTTTTTTATAGAAATCTACGGCTGATTTACGGGCATGTAGTTCAATTGTTTCAATATCTTGCTTTAGTAAATATTCTTCTACTTTGTTCAGGAGTGTTTTTCCCCACCCTTGTTTTTGGAAAGCCGAATCAACAGCCATTTGTCTTAATTTGACTTTTTCAGTCGTTAGCGTACGAGCTTGAACACAGGCAATAGGTGTATGGTCTAAAATTAAAGCAAAAATTTGTTCATCTTGGTCTATGATTAAGTCGTTTTCAGAAAATTTTAAACCCAAAGGAATCCGCAGCACTTTTTCGCGTAGACGAACTATTTGTTCATATAAAGGGCTTTGATAGACTATTTTTTGAAACTTGATTTTTTGCATCCCTCAAAGTTACCTAATTTATACAAATAAATACAAAATGCAGCTTTGTGGCTGCATTTTATGTTGAAGTATGTTAATTTTAATTGACAAATACACCGATCGTACCTTCATAGTGCCCTGTAATGGTATCACCGGAGCCGGCTATAAACGTGTAATCTATATTGACAGTAGCGGTCTGGTTGTTAGCATCATAGCTATAACTATTGAACGTAATAAAAGGACCGGTGGTACCTACTTTATGTAAGGAAAAATTAGGATCATTAGGTGGAAATTCTTCTTGGTCTTGTCCATATTCCACATTGTTGACAAAATAAGGGGTGCTCAAAGATTCGATGGTGCCATTGTGTACTACTTCACTCCAACGTGGTCCGCCAACATATTGCACGCCTGTTTGAATATTCGGGTATTGTGGGGACGCAATCGATGGATTTTGACTGGCTTTGATGTTTAAGAAAACCCAATTGGTGGTATTGACTGAAAACAGATATTCAAAAGTGGTATTGGGTATAGCATTGGTTACATTGTTTAACATTCGACCATTTAAAAAAAATAGTTTTATTTTATCTTGATTTGTATTATCAAATTCGATATAGCAATTGGGCGTTTGGTAAAATGTGCCCTGTAAGGTGTAACCATCAGTTGGGGTCTGCGGGGTTGTTTGTGCATCGTCATTTTGATCGCAACCGGTGAAAGTAAAGACGAACAAAAGCAAAATAAGCGTCCATAGATTTTTCATATTTATAATTTTTTAATTTATACAAATGACGGTAAAATAAGCAGGCTGTCCTATGTTCAATCGATAAAAGGGGTGTTTCATTTGACAAAAAAGCCTTTTCGCGCAATTAAGCCTTTGGCATATTTATTGAAGTGTTTTTTGTAAAAAATACCTATCTTTGCAGCCTATGTTAGTAGAAGTTTTTAAATCGAAAATACACCGTGTTAAGGTTACCGGTGCCGAATTGGATTATATTGGTAGTATTACTATTGATGCCGATTTGGTTGAAGCTGCCAATATGGTCGAGGGAGAAAAGGTTCAGATTGTAAATGTTAATAATGGCGAGCGCATTGAGACTTATATTATAAAAGGGAAGCCGGGTAGTGGTGAAATTACGCTTAATGGACCGGCAGCGCGCCGGGTGCAAAAAGGTGACATCATTATTATTATTACCTATACCTGGATGGAAATGGAAGAGGCTAAGAAGTTTAAACCCACTATTATTTTCCCTGATACTGAAACTAATTTGTTAAAATAATTGAAAAAGGCACTTAAAATTATATTACCATTACTGATTGGTGCCGGCATATTGTATTATTATTTATCCGGTTTTACACCGGCGCAATTAAATGCCATTTTCCAAAATATTCAAAAGGCCGATTATAAATGGTTATTGGTTTCTTTATTTTTGGGTTTGCTTAGTCATATTATAAGAGCTTACAGGTGGAATTATCTTTTGGAAACCTTAGATTATCATCCCAAGAGACTTAATTTAATTTTTACGGTTGGTTTATCTTACTTATTAAATTTAGTGGTGCCACGCGCCGGTGAAGTGGGACGGGCAGCCAGTTTAGCCAAATATGAGCCGGATATTCAATTTGAGAAAGCTTTTGGTACCATTGTCGCCGAACGTATGGCAGATATGGTATTTTTACTGTTATTTATTTTATTAGCACTTTTTTTACAATTTGATTTAATCTATGGTCTTTTAGCGCCCAAACTACCCAAAACACCTTTTTGGCTTATAACTGAAATAGGTGTGTTTATGCTTTTTTCCGGGCTTTTTTTTAAATGGCTAAAAAAATCGACTCATCCGGTTGTGTTAAAAATTAAAAATTTCTTTACCGGTTTATTTCTTGGGATTCGCAGTATATTAAAAATGCCGTATAAATGGTGGTTTATTGTGCAAACCATCATTATCTGGCTTTTATATGTAGCCATGTTTTGGGTAGTCTTGCTTGCTTTTCCTGAGACGAAACATTTAGGGATTAATGGCGTAATTGTCAGTTTTATAGCTGGTAGTATTGCCATGGTCATTTCCAATGGCGGTTTTGGGGTTTATCCGGTTTTTGTTGCAGAAGCTTTATTGTTATATGGTATTTCAAAAGAAACCGGTACGGCTTTTGGCCTGTTGATGTGGACTGCACAAACTTTGTTAGTTATTTTCTTTGGCTTGTTAAGTATGGTTTCTTTACCGCTTATAAATGTAAAACAGTAAGCTTTATTGCTTAAAACAATAGTTTCATGAAATGAAATAAGCATTTCGTCAAATCTAAATTGAATTAGGCTTATTGTGTGTTATAATTTTGTTTTATAAAATTTTAAAATCGTAATTTATGAAAACAAAATTATTCTTTTTATTCAGCTTTATTTTATGGGCCGGACAGAGCATCGCTCAAATCGATCCGGTTCTTGATCGTGTCCTTCACTTTGAGCAGTTTGTTAACCGACTTCAGTACCGTCAGCCTAATGCGGCTACCATTCGTTTGGACAGTGTAAGCTATAAATATTTTAATGATACAAATAATGCTTATGACCTTAATTCTATCAATACATTTATATATGATAATAATAATTTTAATATAGAAAATATAAATAAAACTTGGTCATCTAATACGAACAGCCTTTATGTAAGTGGTAAATCTTTGCACACTTATACAAGTTCAGGACAAATAGCAAGTAGTACTTTTTATGATTTTGATTCTAATTCTAATTTAATTTATCCAACTATTAAAAATATATATAATTATAATAATTCTGGTCAATTAATAGAGTATATTACCCAAACTTATGATGTAAATACTTCTCAATTTATAAATTATACGAAAGAAGTTTATACTTATGCTCAATCATCAGATCCAAAACCTAATAATATAGTTATTTACCAGTGGGATGCAGTGTCTGCAACATGGATTGAAGATCATCGTGCAAGTATAGTTTATAATAGTAATTTTCAATTTACCAATATTTTAGTTGAAGTAAAGGATTCTTCTACAAATACATGGGTTAATATACGGAAATTTATCAGATATTACGATTCGTCCATGCATTTGACTGAACAAATTGAACAAACGTGGCAAAATAATACTTGGCAAAATGATAAAAAAATTGCTTTTTCTTATTTGTCATTTGGAAATTATGATGAAGTAATTAGAGATAGTTTTAACTGGGATGATACGAATAATGTTTGGGCGCTTGTTAAGAAGAAAAAATTGAGAGTTGATGCAAACAATCATATTTTACAGACTGAAACATTTTATTGGGATACAATAAATAATGTTCTTACTGGGGGCAGAAAGACTGTCTATGTATATAATACAAATTTTATTGAATTAGATTATTATGATTGGGATACCCAAGCACAAGATTGGATGAATGATTTTTTTTCAAAAGAAATTTTAACATATAACATGAATGTTACTAAAAATGATTTGATTCTACCTCTTTCATATAGTTATAATAGTATGGTTAATGATTTGTTTAATACTGAAATACGTTCTTTAGATATATTTGAGCATCAATTATTGCAGGTAGAAAGATTTTCACGTATTTTAGTTTCCGATCCGTGGGTGCCGTTTTATAAAGAAACCTATTTATATACCGATACAACAGCAGCTATAGATAATGAACAGCAAATAATGGCCAAGGTATTTCCCAATCCTTTTAAAGATTACCTACAATTTGAATTAGATACTGATGACTATAACTTAAATATCTATCATTTAGACGGAAGGCTTTTGTATCAAAAAAATCATAATGTCAAAGACCAAATCAACCTCTCATCTTTGCCTAAGGGTGTTTATATTTATAAGCTAACGACCGCTAAAGGTTTGTCAACAGGGCAAATTATTAAAAAATAATTTTAAAAAACTTTAAAAGCCTTGCATTTAAAAGCCGGTTTCAGATTTTTGGACCGGCTTTTAAATAATCCTTAAGAAAGTTTTTTGTAAATTTGATAGCAATAAAAAACATAAAACAATGAAATATACTTATAAGAAAACTGATATCGCTTATGATAAACATGGCGATGGCAAAACGCTTATTTTGGTTCATGGGTTTTTAGAAAACCAAAAGATGTGGCAAGATGTGGTTCGTCTTTTAAAACAAGATCATCAAGTTTTGACTTTAGATTTGCTGGGGCATGGCCATAGTGACGGCTTATGTGACATTCACACCATGGAGCAACAAGCAATGGTGATTAAAAATTTGATGGACAAGCACAAGATTTTAAAAGCAACGCTTATAGGGCATAGCATGGGAGGGTATATTAGTTTGGCTTTTGCCGAAATGTTTCCGGAAAAATTAGCCGGATTAGGCTTGCTCAATTCACATCCGTTTGCAGACAATGCAGAAAAAAAAGAAGCGCGTGAACGTGCTATTAAAACGGTGCAACTTAATTATGAAGCATATGTTAAAGCGGCAATACCCAGTTTTTTTGCCCCTGATAATCGGGAAAAATATAAAAAGGAAATCCAAACTTTGATAGCAGAGGCCTTAAAAATGACCCCTGAAAATATTATTGCGGCCCTTAAAGGAATGAAATTAAGACCAGACCGGTCGGAATTATTTTGTAAGCGACAAACATATCCCAAACTTTGGGTAGTAGGGAAGAAAGATCCTTTGATTGATATTGAAAAAATTCATGATTTGGCGGCTAATTGTAAAGGGACAGACTATATTGAATTAAGTGAAGGTCATATGTCATATATTGAAAACAGAGAAGAAATGCCGGCTGTTTTGAAACGTTTTTTGCAACGCAATGATTTATAAGCTCAAATGCTTTGTAATTTTCTTACAACCTGAATGCGGTTTTTTACATCCAATTTCATATATATATTTTTAATGTGACTCTTAACCGTATTTTTAGAAATAAACATTTTCTCGGCAATTTGATCATTGGTATAACCTTCTGTAATCAATTTTAAAACATCTTTTTCTCGTTTAGTCAGGTCCATTGTTTTTAATTTGGTATTTAAATCAATTTTATCAAGCCCTTTTTCTTTCATTTTTTTCTCCAACTCTTTAATTTTTAAAATATAAGATTGAATTGCCGAATTTTTTTGTTCTAATTCCAAATCTTTATTTTTACGTCGAAGACTAAAAAAGAGATACAAAAAAATGATGATAGCAGAGCTGATGACCAGGATGGCAATCATAAGCCAGAAATTACGGCGGGAGTTTAATTTTTGATACGCTTTTTCTTTGGCTAATTTTTTGATTTTTTCATCTTTTTCTTTTGTTTCATACAAAATCTGTGTACTGATGATGTTGTTTTTGGCGGTTACATTTACGATACTATCATGAAATTTTTCTGCTAAAATATGAGCCTCTAAAGCTTTTTTATAATTTTTTTGCTTGGCATAATATTGAACCATCGCATTATAAGCCAATGAAATATTTTCTTTTGACTTAATTTTTTTGGCAATAACAAGTCCCTTTTGGATATCTTTCCATGATGCATTAAATTCATTTAATCCTAATTTGGCTAAGCCGCGGTTAATATAAGTATTGGCAACATAGCGTTTAATTTTTTGTTTTTTTAAAACGGGTAGAGCTAAATTATAATAATAAATGGCCTTTTTATCATCCCCCTTGTTTTTGTATAAAAAACCCATTAAATTATATTCGATAGCCGGCGGGACCGGTTTATAAAGAAGCTTGGCCAGTTGTAAAGATTTTTTTAAATAATATTCAGCTGAGTCAAATTGTTTGGTATAAATAAAGCTTTCGCCAATATTGGCAAAATTGTATTCTTGTCCTTTTAAATTTTGGTTTTCGTATTCTAAGGCCAAAGATTTTTTAAAATAAAACAAGGCTTTTTTGTATTCTTCCGTATTTACAAATACATTACCAATTCCGTTTAAAACACGTGCCATTAATATTTTGTCTTGTTTCTTTTTGGCCAAATTATAAGCCTCCATATAATATTTATAAGCAGATTTTTCATCATTTATTTTGCGTAAAGAGACGCCCAAATTATTTAAACAATTAATTTTCAAAACCGTATCTTTACTTTTATCCAAAAAGACTAATGCCCGCTTATAATATTCAATAGATTTTAAAAAATTATTGTTCTGTTTGGCGACCAAGCCTTTGGCATTGTAAGCCCTTGCAATACCGTTTATATCATATATATTTTTGGCCGTTTCAAGCGCTTCTTCTATAAAATCCGGTCTGTCGTAATGGGCTTTTTCATTTAAGGCGATTAGTTTTTTTACTTTGGCAGGCGATGCCGGCATTTTTAAAATTTGTTGATGTAGGCTGTCAACGGGGGACAACGGGGGTTGAGCTGTTGAAAAAAAGCTCCATGTAAGTGCTAAAAATATAATAAACTTTCTTATAAAAAGCATTAGCATGTGTTGTTTGACCAAAATTAAGCAAAATGACTGATTTTAGAAAGTATAATTCCTACATTTTTTAGCATCTTTTAAATTGCGGGCTGTCATTTGGGACAATAATAATTTTTTTTTAAAAAAGACAGTTGTGTATGAACTGTCTAAATAATACATTATCAAACAGATAAAATTAGTCAGGAAGAAAATTGTTTTTTTAGGCAAAATTTGTTGAATTATTTTTTGCAAATAAGAAAAAAATATTCGTATATTTGCAACCACAAAACAACGGGGTACCTTAGCTCAGTTGGTAGAGCAAAGGACTGAAAATCCTTGTGTCCGCAGTTCGATTCTGCGAGGTACCACCAAAAAACCGCAAGCTTATGTTTGCGGTTTTTTTTTGTTATTGGTATTTCTTTAATTAATACTTATATTTTATTATAGAGAACTAAATGGGTTAGATGCTGTAAAGTGATATCCTATAGAATTTTTTAGCCAATAATAATTTTGTTGTAAAAAACATTATTTCAAAAAGTGTGTATGGCACTTGTACATGATCTTGCGATCCATATTTTATAATTGGTGTTTTTACCAATAGCCTAATTCTTTTCCCTTCTGATATCGTAACCTACCTAACAATTCATAGCCGATAGCATTAAAGTGAATGCCATCATATAATAATGATGTTGGCGCTTTGTTATTTTTCATATCGTTTAAATCTTTAGCCGTTGGATATTGGCCATTGTTAGGTAATAGACCAAATTTTATGGCATCATAAATTGCCTTCGTAGTCATATATTTTTTTAGGTCAATGTGTTTCCGTCCATATTTTTTTCTAACCATTTCTCTTAATTCTTTCGACGCTTTACCATGTGAGGTAATAATAATTATGTTTTCGTCTCCTTTATGTTTTACTATAAGATCTAATTGCTTCATAAAATCTTCAGGGGAATCGTACCCGCCGTTTTGACCGATAAAAATTGTGGCGATACCTTTGGTTTGTTTAGATAAGGCGGTTATTATTTTCGATTTTGGCCGGGTTATATAATCTTTGTCCAAACTAGTCATACTATTAATATAATATTTATTTTGTTCCCTTGTCAAATTACATTTAATTGTATCAATGTAACAGGGATTTATACCTGCTGCCCCTTGTAGAAGCGGATAAACTTTTTTATCATTATAACTGCTATATAATCCGGAAGGTATTGCCACCTTTGAGCCATCTTTTGGTATTCGGATTGATTCTTTTATATACATTGGTAAGCCTCCCTGTCTTGCGCCTATTGTCAAGGTGTTTTCTCCACCTACTCCCATGTTTTTTACGGTCCAATCCGGCCCTAATAATTTGGCTGTTACGTTTGACATGGTGGTACCGTCTCCACCGGCACCGGCTGTTAAAGAGTCGCCGATATCTATTAATATTTTTTCTGTCTTGGTAGAATCATTATGTGTACAACTTATATTTAATAAAATTAGGTAAGTAAGAATGTGGATTTTTGTTAATTTTAGATTCATTTTTTTATATTTTGGGATAATAAAACAATTGCTTACAGGTAAACCGGTTAACAGTTCATAAGGCAATTTAACTAAAAAAATATTAAGATCAAGCACCTAATTAGCCTGATCAATAGTATCTGTAAAAAAATAAAAGATTTACAAAAAATAAGACTAAAACTTGTATTGTTTTAATCTTAATTTATTAGTTTTTCTAATTTAGTTTTAAATTGGTTTAGGACTTTACCGAAAGAAAAATGCTCTTTTACATATTTTCTTGCATTTTCTCCCATGTTTTTTGGATCGTTTTTTAAAGTTAAAATAGCTTGAATTACTTCATTATAACTACCGGGTTGCAAGTATATTCCGCCATTAGATTTTTTGATAATATCAGCTACTTCCGATTGTTGGTTCCCGGTTATTAATGAAGGTTTGGCACTTGCCATCATCCCAAGTATTTTGGAAGGCATCACCGTATCGATTACATTATTTTTTTGAAATAGGATATGCAAATCAGCACTGCACAATAAATCATTTAGTTCGGCATAAGGAACGGGTGGATAATAACTTACGTTTTTTAAATTTTTTACTTGTTGTTGCAACCAATCTTTTTTGGCGCC
The DNA here is from genome assembly GCA_026993355.1 of Flavobacteriales bacterium. Classification (GTDB taxonomy): domain Bacteria; phylum Bacteroidota; class Bacteroidia; order Flavobacteriales; family Flavobacteriaceae; genus WGBX01. The sequence continues at coordinate 78,189 of JALWTX010000008.1, forward strand.
GCTACCTACTATGACAAATTCTATATCTTTATTTCTGATGTTTTTTACAACATCCAAAAATAAATTCCAATCTTGTTTTTCACCTATGTTGCCGGAATATAAAATTTTAAATTTACCTGAATTTAAATAAGGATGAACACTTGCTTTTACAGGATTTATATTGTCAACATCTACCCAATTTGGCAACAAATAGGTAGGTTTTTTATGCTTGGTTTTATCGTTTAGTTTTCTTAACATGGCATTACTTATGGTGCTAAGCGCATGTGGTTTGGATAATAATTTTTTTTCTATCCAAAATAAAAATTGGAATAAAAATTTTTTGTTCCCTACTAAATTGGTTTCGGCCGCTGCATCAAACTCAAAATCTTGAATATGCACCCAATGTTTGGCTTTGGTTTTCTTAGCTATTCTATCTCCAACAATGATTGAACTGGTAAATGGGACAACAGTAAACACTAAGTCTGTTTTTTTAATTTTAAAACTATTTTTATAAGCGCCAAAAGTAAAGTCCAGTAATAGGAATATGCGCTTTAAAAACGTGGGATTTCCAGGAATGTATTGCTTGTATCTGATTATTTTTATTCCGTTGTGATATTCTATATAATTTTTTGGCTTGTCTTTATACTTTTCTGCTATTTTCCATGTCGGATAATATGGAAATCCGGTTATCACTTGTACTTCAAAGTTGTTTTTTACTAAATATTCTGCCAATTGAGTGGAATATAAACCTATGGCTGTATCTTCCGGGTAGAAATTTAATCCTACTATGGTAATTTTCTTTTTCAAAATCTATCTTTTATGGGTTTTGCCGGCGAACCGATACATACTTTATTCTCGGGTAAAGAGTGGAATACACTACTTCTTGCGCCAACAACTACGTTTTTTTCTATAGTAATGCCCGGTGCTACAAAAACATCAGTGGCTATCCAACAGCCGTCTTTTATGACTATTTTTTTTGCAAAAATATCAAATTTTGGACTGTGCATATCATGTGTACCTGTACAAATATAGGATTTTTGGGAGATGACGGTATTTTTACCAATTTCAATTTCGCCTAAGCTATATAGAGTCACCTCATCACCTATCCAGCAATAATCACCAATTTTAATTTTCCAAGGGTAAGTAATTTTAGTACTTGGCCGGATAATTACTTTTTTACCTATTTCGGCCCCAAATAATCGCAATAGAAATCTGCGCCAAGTATAGGCAAATTGTGGTGAAAGCCGGAATAATGTGGCTTGCACAAACCACCACAGTTGAACGATTATAGCGTTTTTTCCTCTGAAATTTTCGGGTAATTTAAATTGTTTTAGATCTTGCATTTTAAGGACTATTTTTTAAGAATATTTTCATATAGGGCTTTCCAGTCTTTTAGTCTATTTTGCCATGAATAATTATTAATAACAAAGTTATGCAGTTTAATACCATTATGGATTCTTTCTTCTATGGACCAATTTGTTACTTTATTTAGCGCATTTATTAATTCTTCTATTTTCGGATTGATCAAGATACCACCATTGTCATTCCACTTTGGATTAAGACCGGTTTGATAGGTTGTGATAACCGGTGTCTTAAAAATAGCCGCTTCGAGATTTACCATTCCCACCACCTCAGAATGTGATGGTGCTACAAAAACAAAAGCATTGGCATATAATTGATTTTTTACCTCTCCCGTCACAAGTCCTAAAAATTCCACTTTATCGGCGAGATTATATTCTTCAACTAATTTTTCTAATTCTTTTTTATAGGGAGTAAAACCACCTGCTATTTTTAATTTCCATCCGGTATTATTTATCTTCGAAAAAGATTTTATTAAAAGATCAATCCCTTTTTTTGGATCCAATCTTCCTAAAAATAAAATATATTTTTCGTTTAAGTTAGGGGGGATCTCTTTAAAATTATTTTGGTCAATTAAATTTGGAATTTCAATAATATTAGAGTTTTGAAACAATTTTTTTAAATTATTTTTTTCATTAAAGGTAATAGCATGAATTGCATCAGCTTTTGAAAAAACAGGTTTTGACAGTAAATTAAAATAAATCTTTTTCTTTAATTTACTTTTGTTCCATAAAAAAGGTTCATACATCCCATGTGGGGTCAATAGGAAAGGAATTTGGTGCTGAATTGCAAATTTGGCAGCTATGTATTGTGGATACATCCAGACCCCATGGATATGAATTATATCGATATTGTTTTTTATATAAATTTCATTCAATTCTTCTGCCCATTGTTTTGAATATAGCCATGGTTTACCGGTTTCTACTAAAAAAATTTCATCATCTTTTTCCTTTTTGGAAGAGAGGATATAAGAGTCTATATTAGCTTGATTTAGCTTTTGGTTCAATTCTTTTAAAACTGTGCGGATACCTCCACTATGGACTGAATAATCTTCCAAAACATGTAATATTTTCATAGCTGTCGTTCAAAATTATTTTGGTTGAATTACAAAGATAAGATTTAAACAAAACAAAAGTTACATTTTTATTAAATGTTGTATTTTTACACCTGTTTAATTTACTATAAATAGGTAGAAAAAAACATCAAACTAGTCAATTTAAAACTTTGGTTACCGGTTTAGTGTTGGCCATTAAAAAAATAATCAAAAAATAAAACAATATAACGCCTGATTGCCTGTCGAGAATATTTTCAAATAGAAAATTAATAGAAAATAATAAAATTATGGCCGTAAGCAAATAATTTTTATTTTTATAGCTGATATATGTAATATAGGCGATGAAAAATAAAAAATATATTAAACCTAAGATGCCTGTTTTTAACCATATGTCAAAATATTGGTTATGTGAATTGTAAGTTTTTTGCAGTAGAAATTTACTTTTATTTATATAACAAGCATTTAAAATGTCTTGTGCATCACCGACACCATATCCAATTAACCAATTTTTTTTAATGGCTTTAATTGAACAATCTATTATGGCAATTCTATAACTATTGGAATAATTTGTGTTTACTTTATTATAGGTTTCGGGTTTTAATAATTCTTTCATTCGTCTGTTTGACATAAAAATCAGACTAATCATTATAAAAAAAGAAGCTAAGAGGAAGATTTTTTTCTTCCGCTGAATGTTGTTCCTGAAAAATATATAGACAAAAAACAGAATCATTAAGGAAATAATCACACCTTTACTTGATAACATCAATAAGAAAATAGAATTTATGCCTAATAAAATTAATTGATAAGTTTTTTTTTCTTTGTTGTATAGATACAAGGTGAATAATATGGCAATAGCTAAAAATAACGAAGCATAAATCGGATGTTGTCCAATTAAGGGTAGTTTTTCAACAACAATTCTATATTTGTTAGAATAAAAATTTTTGTAATAGGCCGTTTTATGGTCAAGGACAATGGCCAGCATTGAAAGCATAGAAAAAATAGTGGTAGAAAAAACAAATAATCTTATAAATAATAGTTTTAACTTATTTTTTATTTGGTAATCAGGAGCCAATATAAAGAAAATTAAAGGGAGAACCAAAATAGATAAGCCTGTTTCAAGTTTTTTTAATGCAAATGGGATATTTGAAGTATAGCATAATGACATGAGATATAAAAAATATAAAAATGAATAAATGATGAATAATTTAAAATTGATCTTTTTCTTATCAAAAAAAGGAAGAGCTGCCAATAATAAAAGGATGACGGGAAGTCCTTTGATAGAATTGGGTATAATCGGGAAAAAGGCAAAAAATAACAATGCCCATTCAATAAACTTTCTTTTTAATCGTGTTGTCATAAGCTTTTTTAAAAACAAATTTAACATTGAAGACATACACCATAAATACTAAAATTAAATAGGTGAGCAGTTCATCTGAAAATGGCATTCTGAAAAATAATAAGCCCATTATAAAAAGTATATAGTTAAAAACCGGACTATTATATTTAAAATATGATAGGAGGGATTCTGTCAGATAAAGAATTAAGGGTAATAAAAAAATACCCAAATAAGAAAAGTTCATATGCAGCTCGCCAAATATAGTTGTTACCAATGAAGCTGAACCAAAAAAATCGGCTGTTATTTTGGTGATACTTTCCGGCTTATGTGCCCAAATCGAGCGAGGGACAAAATATACAAAAATTTTGAAATATGTGGCACCGTAAAGGCTTTTATCATAATGATTTATAATATTATATATTACGTTAAAATTTACAGATTCGGAAATGTTTAAAAAGAATGACGTGAGATTGGGGGGGTCTAATCGTACAGCTCTGGCAAAGGTGTTTTTAAAAACCTCAAAAGTAGGTATTCCTTTTGCAAAAAGTGGTACCCTCATATGTCTGAATAGAGAGGCAAAATAACCTATATAATAAATGAGTGGTACCAGAAAGGGTAAGCTAATCAAAATTTTTAAGGGATATCTTTTTAAAAAAATTAAACCTATAATTACAAAGGTAGAAAATAGATATATTCTGTTTCCTGACACAATCATATCAAACAAAGTAAAACTAATGATATATAATAAGAATAGTTTAAAATTTAGTTTACCACTGGTCCATAAATAAATAATACTTGAAATAATTAAAATTTTTGCTGCATTTATAACAAATAAAAGTAAGATTGCCAAGGCGCCGTTTTTAACCATAAATGAATATCGTGCTTCATACCAATTGCCCCCTTTTAAAAGTCCCGAACCAACTAAAATAATGAATAAGGAAGCAAAATATACAATGAAATATTGTTTTAACTTTGGGGTAAATGCTTTATTTTTTTTGTAGTCTCTTACCTTAAAAAAATACAGATAAAAAATTAAAGAAAAGATATATGAAATTAGGATTAATGAGGCTTTGGTGTCTTTTTTTAAAAAAACATCTGTCAATGTAGTAATGCCAAAATCTGTTTTGACTAGATTGACTTTTCCCGTCAAAAGCAAAATGCCAACCGGAATAAAAATAAAATATAACACCCCAAATGCCAAGCCTAATTTAAAAGTAAAGCCTTTATGAAAAAGCGTTTTGAATAAAAAATTTAGCAATAAGAAAAATGCCATTGTGAATAATATGTAGATCGTAATAATCATTTTATTAAATCAATAAAAGTTTCAGCCATTGCCTCTACCGAATAGTTTTTTTGGCAAAAATCGACAATTTTTTCCCGTTTTTTCAGCCACTCTTCTCTCGATTGGTATATCGATTGTAATTTTTGAGCAAAGTCATCCATATCATCCGTCTTAAAAAACAGCGCATTTTCGCCTTCTCTCACCGCTTCAATTTCGGGGGAATGATTTTCATCTTTTGATATAAGCATCGGTACACCAAATCCCAAACTTTGGATGATAGATAATCCCACATAACCCGGTGAAACACTAAATAATGCCTCATGATAGAGTTCTTTTAAGGTGTTATAATAACTGATATGGCCCAATAATTGAATGCGTTTGGCCAAATTATGCTTATTTATATATTGCTGTATGTTTTCTTTTTCTTCGCCATCGCCTACTATAATGAGTTTGGCATCTTCCGGAATCAGATCTAAAGCATGATGGAAAGCCTTGACCAAAAAAAACACTTTTTTAGCCGCCACTAATCTGCCTATATAAATCAAATTTTTGGCGGATGTATTAGGTTTGCTTACCATGCTTTCACTTTTTAACAAAGCATTGGGTGCTGCCACAATATTTTTGTCCGGCATTTTTTCTTGCAATTCTTTTTTTTGCCGGTGCGTGTAAACAATGATTTTGTCCCCCAATTTACGCATCCAATGCCGCAAAATATCACTTTTAGCCTGTTTGCCGTTCCGGGGCCATGCATGTCCCCACAATACAGTTGGTTTAGATAGTATTTTTCTGATGATTAAAAATAACCAATTTGACAAAATTCTCGGATTCATTTCTAAAACAACCACATCATTTTTAAAAAGCAAATGCCAAATTTTAGTTTGAAATAAGAATTTACGCTTCAATAAAAAGTGATTATTTACTTCTTTATAAAGTTTTGATTGGGTTTTGATGCTTGCTTCAAAACTTTCATTGCCGGCATATAATTCAAACCGGTCTTTTAAAATATCTTTTAATCTTTCATAAAATAGATTTCTATAATCCGGTGCAGCCGTTTGTATGATAATTAATTTTTTCATTCTCCGGATTTTTTAAAGTTTTTTAAAATAATAATTTGCCATCAACAAGATGGACAATTCTGCCAAAACAACTGCAACAGCCACTCCGTAAATACCAAACAAATAAGCACCTGCCACAGCTAAAATAAAATTGATAACACCACCGGTTACCATGGGGATCATTCGATAATTATATTTTTTTAAAGCCGGGAAAGCAAGTGAGACATACATCATATTTAAAGCAGCAAAAAAGGCGATTAATCCCAATATTCTAAAAACATTACTATAGCTTGTAATTACTTTGTTGTTATAGACTATGTTTAAAATAAGATTGGCAAATATAAAAATCAAAAGGAAAATCAGCAAACCTGATAAAGCCACCGGTTTTTTGAGGTATTCTATAAATTGTATGATTTTTTCTTTGGGTTTTGATGCCAACCAAGGAAACATAGCTTGATACAAAGGGGTGTAAAGTGTTTTGAATGCCATTACCAGTTTTTCCATGCTCGAATAGATACCGGCCATTTCATCTCCGCCGATTAAACCTAAAATAAAAGTATTGCCGGACGTATAAATACTGGTCGCAAAGTTTGAGGCAATTAAACTTTTATTTTCACCAAAAAAACTTTTCATAACGGACTTTTGCGGCTTAATGTAATGGATATATCGCAAACTTATCAAAAATCCCAAAGTGCCGGCAATCAAAAAACCAAGACTATTTAAAACCGGAACAAAAATATATTGCGCCGGCGATTTGATGAATAGAAATATGGCAATGGCAAATATGATCTTTGCCAAAACATTCATTAAGGTGATAACTTTCATTTTTTCAATACCTTGGAAAAACCAAGCCGGAAAAATATTTTGACCTATGACCACACCAAAGCTTAAAAGAAAAACCTGCCTTTCAGATTGCAATTTAGGCACTATGAGTGTCAATAGGTACAAAATGATAAAACTGATAAATAATAAGATAAGTTTGGTGTAAAAAACATTCCAATAAAAAGCTGACAATTTTTTTTTGTCGTTTCGTATAATGGACACTTCTCTTGTGGCACTGATATTAAAGCCAAAATCGACAAAAATATTCATAAAAACCATAAGCGAACCCGCCATCATCACCACCCCGTATTTTTCAAGATGAAGCGTTCTAACCAAATAAGGAAAGGTAATAAGCGGCAAAATAAAATTAGTGCCTTGTATTAAAAGTAAGTAAATATAATTACTCAATACTTTATTGTCCTTTCTGCTTTCCTTTATTTTTTTTATCAAAACTTATTGTTTTAAATACCACTCGTAAATTTTGGCTATACCTTCTTCCAGTTCAATACGATGTTTCCAACCCAATTGGTTCAATTTTGATGGATCGGTCAGTTTGACCAATGTACCATCGGGTTTTTGGGTATTAAAATAAAAATCGCCTTTAAATCCGAGAATATCCTTAATTAAATAAGCCACATCTTTTATGGAAATGTCTTTACCCGTGCCGATATTGATATGTGTATTGCGTATTTCGGGTGTAAATCGTTTAGGATCAATATTATCTATACCAAATTGTTGTTTGACCACATCTTTAAAATCGATATTTTCCATTAAAAATACACAGGCATCCGCCATATCTTCCGACCATAAAAATTCTCTTCTGGGTGTGCCGCTACCCCATATTTCAATGGCGACTTTATCTTGTTTTTTTTCAATACCGTATTTAGACAGGACAGCCAAAATTTCTGCTTCACTTGCTTGCTCACCAATCGATTCGACCGGCAATTTTTTCAAATCTTTTCTAATGGCTTTCCAGTCATTGTTTTCCAGTGCTTTTCCCAAGTGTATTTTACGAATCAAAGCCGGCAATACATGCGATTTTTCCAAATCGAAATTATCATTCGGCCCATATAAATTGGTCGGCATGACCGATAAAAAATTGGTATTATATTGCAAATTATAACTTTCAACCATTTTTATACCGGCAATTTTGGCAATGGCATAAGGTTCATTGGTATATTCCAACGGACCGGTCAGCAAGCTGTCTTCGGGCATAGGTTGCGGCGCTTCCTTCGGATAGATACAAGTGCTGCCTAAGAACAATAATTTTTTCACCTTGTGCCGGTAGCTTTGATGAATGACATTATTTTGAATCATCAAATTTTGATAGATAAAATCGGCGCGTTGCAAATGATTGGCCATAATCCCGCCCACTTTGGCTGCTGCCAAAAAAACATATTCCGGTTGTTCGGTTTTAAAAAACTGTTCTACCGCAATACTGTCCGTTAAATCCAGTTCTTTATGCGTTTTTAAAATAAGATTTTTGTAGCCTTTTTGTTTCAAGGTTTTAACCAAGGCACTACCGACCAATCCGGTATGTCCGGCTACGTATATGCGCGCTTTCTTTTCCATTATTCAAAATTTCGAGGGATCTTATAACCGTTGTCTTTTAGCAATTTTTCCTTTTTTATCAATTCTAAATCGGAAAAAGTCATTTCTTTTATTAAGTCATCTAAACTATATTCCGGCTCCCAACCGAGTTTTTCTCTGGCTTTGCTATAATCCCCAATTAACAAATCTACTTCTGTTGGTCTAAAATAGCGTTCATCCACTTTGATGACGGTTTTGCCTTCCGGTAGTTGATATTCGGGCTGATGGCATTTTTTCACTCTCCCGACTTCATCAATACCTTCGCCTTTAAATTCGAGTTCAATTCCTAAATTTTCAAAAACTTTACGGGCGAAATCTCTGACGGTTGTAGTCATGCCCGTTGCAATTACCCAATCATCGGGTTGGTCATGTTGCAAAATCATCCACATCATCCGCACATAATCTTTGGCATGTCCCCAGTCTCTTTTGGCATCTAAGTTGCCAAGGTATAGTGTATCTTGCAGCCCTAATATAATTTTTGCGGCGGCTCTGGTTATTTTACGGCTGACAAATGTCTCTCCCCGCAAAGGCGATTCATGATTAAATAAGATGCCGTTAGAAGCAAACATGTTATAGGCTTCGCGATAGTTAACGGTAATCCAATAAGCATAGAGTTTGGCTACGGCATAAGGACTGCGCGGGTAAAAAGGGGTTTTCTCCGACTGTGGCATCTCTTGCACTTTGCCAAAAAGTTCTGAGGTAGAAGCTTGATAAATTTTGGTTTTACCGGTCAGTCCTAAAATTCTGACGGCTTCTAAAATCCGTAAAGTGCCAAGCGCATCCGTATCAGCTGTATATTCCGGCATTTCAAAAGAAACTTGCACATGACTCATCGCCCCCAAATTGTAAATTTCATCGGGTTGCACTTCTTGAATAATTCTGATAAGATTAGTGCTGTCGGTTAAATCACCATAATGTAAAATAAAATTTCTGTCCGGCTGATGCGGATCTTCGTATAAATGGTCTATCCGGTCGGTATTAAATAAAGAGGAGCGTCTTTTAATCCCATGAACTTCATAGCCTTTTTTGAGCAAAAATTCACTCAAATAGGCGCCGTCTTGTCCGGTAACGCCCGTAATCAGTGCTTTCTTTTTTTTCACTTATGCGTAGTTTTAAACTAAAGGTCAAATTTAGTTAAATAAACTGATTTATTTATCTAATATTGTTCAACTTAAAAAGTTATTTATAATAGGAGTCAGTTTTTGTGCAAAATAACAAATCTTTAACACACTAAAAATTAATTTCGATGTATTTTTGTTTAATAAAAGTAAATTCTATGAAAAAAATATCTATTTTATTAGGGGGAATTTTATTGATTTCGGTTAGTTGCCGGCAAAAATCAAGCCCCAAGCATCAAAAAGAAGAAACAAAAGAGGAAACGGGATTAAATTTAAAAAATATGGATACGACAGTCAGACCGCAAGATGATTTTTATAATTTCGTGAATGGAACCTGGATGAAAAAGACCAAAATACCGGCAGATCGCAGCCGGTGGGGTAGTTTTGATGAGTTGCGCAAAAAAACCGATCGGAATACATTGGCCGTGCTAAATGAAGCACAAAAAAATGCGTCTTATCCCAAGGGGACTGACGAACGCAGGGCGCTTGATTATTTTGCTTCTATTATGGATACCACAGGGCGCAATGCTGCCGGGGTCAAACCGGTAATGCCTTATATCAAGCAAATAGATCAGATTAAAAACAAAGCCGAAGTAGCCGGGTTTATGCAAAAAGCCGAGCCAATTTTGTCTTCAGCTTTTTTTGGCATAAGTGTGCATGCCGATATGAAAGACAGTAATAAAAATGTCTTATATATGTATCCGGCAGGGGCAGGTTTGCCCGAAAGAGATTATTATGTCTCACAAGATAACGATGCCAAAAAAATACGGGAACAATATAAAGCGCATATTGGTAAAATGTTACAATTTTTGGGCAAGACCCCAGGAGAAATTGCAAGGGCACAAGATAATATCATGCGGATTGAAACGAAATTGGCCAAAGCTAAATTGACCAAAGAAGAACGACGCAAACCCGAAAATACATACAATCCAATGTCAGTTGACGAATTGCAAAAGTTGACACCTGATTTTAATATGAAAGCCTATTTAAAAGGCTTGAATATAAATGTAGATAGTTTGGTTGTGAGCCAACCGGATTATATGAAAACCTTTAACGAAGTATTTAAAAACGAACCCGTACAAGCCATAAAAGATTATTTGACGTGGAATACTTTTAGAGGTGCAGCGGGGACTTTGTCTACGCAAGTTTCTAATGCCAATTGGGACTTTTACGGAAAAACCCTAAGTGGTCAGAAAGAACGTAAACCTTTAGATGAACGTGCTTTATCGACTGTAAATTGGTCTATAGGCGAAGCGGTTGGCAAATTGTATGTGAACAAATATTTTCCCCCCGAAGCCAAAAAGAAAGCGCGTGAAATGATTACCTATTTGCAAAAAGCATACAAAGAACGGATCAGTCAGTTGCCCTGGATGAGTGACGAAACCAAGAAAAAAGCCATTGATAAAGTCAATAAATTACAAATTAAAATCGGATATCCGGATAAGTGGAAAGATTATAGTCAATTAAACATCGAATCACCTAAAGAAGGCGGGACTTATTTTGACAATAGTTTGGCTGTTTCCAAATGGAATTTTGATGAAAATATAGCCAAATTAAAAAAACCGGTAGATAAAACCGAATGGGGTATGCCACCGCAAATAGTTAATGCCTATTACAACCCTTCTTATAACGAAATAGTTTTTCCGGCAGCCATTTTACAAGCGCCGTTTTATGATTATAAAGCAGATGAAGCCGTCAATTATGGTGGTATGGGGGCGGTTATCGGTCATGAAATTTCACATGGCTTCGATGATCAAGGAGCAAAATTTAATGCTGAAGGTAATTTTGAAAACTGGTGGACTAAAGAGGATTTTCAAAAATTTAATAAATTGGTCAAAAAATTGGCAGATCAGTACAGTAAAATTGAAGTTTTACCGGGTGTTTTCGTCAATGGTGAATTTACCTCGGGTGAAAATATTGGCGATTTGGGTGGTGTCAACGCTGCTTATACGGCATTACAAGATTATTATAAAGACCATGGCAAGCCGGTAAAAATTCAAGGTTTTACCCCCGAACAACGATTTTTTTTGTCTTGGGCAACCGTTTGGCGGACTAAATCGAGAGAAGAAGCTTTGAAAAAACAGATCAAAACCGATCCGCATAGTCCCGGGCAGGTACGTGCGGTACAACCTTTAAAAAATGTAGAGGCATTTTACAAAGCATTTGATGTTAAAAAAGGGGACAAAATGTACATAGCTCCGGAAGAACGTGTTAAAATTTGGTAAGGCATAATAAAAGACTGTTTCATAAAAAAATGAAGCAGTTTTTTCATTTCTATAATGTTTCTTTATTTAAAAATAAAATACATTTATAACATTAAAGGGATTTAGTAACATTCATTACGTAATTTTGCGTTATAAAATTAAAAAATAAAAATTATGAGTTTAGTAGGAAAAAAAGCACCCGATTTTAAAGCAGTAGCTGTTGTAAATGGGGGTGAATTTCAAGAAAATTTTTCGTTGGAACAATTTAAAGGGCAAAAAGTCGTTTTCTTTTTCTATCCTTTGGATTTTACCTTTGTTTGTCCCACAGAGATTATTGCTTTTCAAGAGCAAATAGAAGAGTTTAAGAAAAGAAATACCGCCGTTGTCGGTTGTTCTATCGATTCTCAATTTTCACATTGGGCATGGTTAAATACCCCGCAGGAAAAAGGAGGTATTCAAGGTGTTAAATACCCTTTGGTAGCTGATTTGGACAAAACCATTTCAATGAAATATAATGTTCTGGGGGGGGAGTATGTGATAGATGAAAATGGTGAAATGGCTTTTGAAGGTGAACCGGTTGCTTTTCGCGGATTATTCTTAATTGATGAAGATGGCGTTGTACAACACGAACTGGTTAATAATTTAGGTTTAGGTCGTAGTGTCAAAGAAGTTTTACGTTTAATAGATGCTTTAACACATTTGCAAAAATATGGTGAAGTTTGTCCTGCTAATTGGGAAGAAGGACAAGAAGCTTTAGCACCTACGTTTGAAGGTGTGGCTGATTATTTAGCCCATAAAAAATAACGATTGCATAAAATAAATCATTAAAAAGCTGCCAAAAAGGCAGCTTTTTTAGTTTAAATGGGGATTTAAAGGGGCGTTTTTCCAAATAATGTTATTCGGATTGACTGATACTATTTTTTCTTTCCAAACATCTTTAGGGTTTACACGGAACAAATCAATATCATTTGGCGTGACAAACCAGGCTTTTTCTTTTATTTCTCTTGCTAATTGGCCCGGCGCCCAACCACTGTAACCCAGAAAAAATTTTATATGACGGTCATCGATAATTTTATCCTGTAAAAGTTTTTTTATGACTTCAAAATCGCCGCCAATATGTAAGTTTTTTTTCGCATCAAAAGGGATGGAAAAAGGGATTAAATCGGGTTTATTATGTATGTAAAACATATTTCCGGTTTCGACCGGCCCACCATTCCACAGTTGTATATTGGCCGGAATATCTTCAAAAATATCGTTTAATCTTAGAGCCAAAGGTTTATTAACCGTAAAAGCCATACTTCCTTTATCATTATGTTCTGTCAGTAACAGAACAGACTGATTAAAAATATGATCCATCAATAGTTCCGGTGTTGCAATTAATAATTTTCCGCTTGAAATTTCCATGTTTGTTTGTTTATAATATGTTTGTCTCAAAAATGATACCAATTTTAAATTTTTAATCATAAAAAAAGCCGTTCTAAAAAACGGCTTCAAATTTTTTAAATTTAAAAATTTTTTAGTTCACAGAATTGGCTAATTCTGAACCGGCTTTAAACTTAACAACGTTTTTAGCAGGTATGGAAATAGGTTTTCCGGTTGCAGGATTTCGACCTTCACGGGCTTTACGGGTTTGGACAGAAAAAGTGCCAAAGCCTATAAGTGAGACTTTATCACCGTCTTTTAAAGCTTTTTCAACATTTTCTAAAAATGATTCCAAAGCTTTTTTTGCAGCGGCTTTAGAAATACCGGCATCTTGTGCCATGGCATCAACTAATTGAGATTTGTTCATAATCGTGAAATTTTATAAATTACTATATTAACATTGCAAATATAATATTTTTTTTTAAAAATTTTTAAAATGTGCTGAAAAGCTTGTATTTATAAGGTATGAACACAAATAGATTTATGTCATTATAATTTTAAGTTGTCTTTATGGAAGATTTCGAGTGTTTTATACTGTGCTGAAATACAGCATTTTACAATTAAGTTGCCTGCGTTTTTTAGTTTTTTTAACTTCAATTTGATTGTTTCTAAATTTCTGTCGAATTTCAATTTTTCTTAAAGAAAATGTTAAATATGTACTGAGTTTTAATCTGAATTTTAATTTTGACTATTTTTAAGCGATAGAAAATTGCTTATGAAATACTCATTATTCCTACTATCTTTGCTTTGTTTTTCTTATTTAAATGCACAACATTTTATTAAAGGACAAGTTATGGATGCACAAACCGGTGCACCTTTAGCATTTGCCAACATTGTTATAAGTAAGCATGTTGGAACTGTTTCTAACTTTGATGGACAATTTGAAATATCGATACCTAAAGATTGTAAATATTTTTCTGTAAGTTATATCGGTTATCACTTCAAAAGCGTCAATATAAATACTCAAACCAACTTTTATAAAATTTATTTACAAGCCTCTTCTGAGCAGTTGCGTTCAGTTGTTATCAATGGAAAATATATTAATCCTGCCATTAAATTGATGAAAAAAGCCATAAAGCTAAAACCACAAAATAATTATCAATACAAACTTCATAAATATGCTTTTACTAAATATTTGAAATTTGTTGTGGCAGGCGAAGCAGATAAAATTCCGGGCAAATTGGATACGGTTTATAAAAATAGTCAATTTTTTAAAATAGATTCCACTTTAATAAAGTTTAAAAAAGAAACTACCGGTAAATATTTATGGCTTCTTGAAAGTATTGCTAAGGTTAACGGACAAAAGGGGGGGGAAAAAACCAACGTTATAGCTACCAGAACGGCAGGACTTAAAAAACCTTTGTATGAATTGATAGCCTTACAAATGTCGGGGCAAAATATTTACAATGACCGCTACAATTTTTTATTTAACTCGTATATTGGTCCTTTAGCTAAAGCCTCTTTTAAAACTTATAAGTATGAGATTGAAGATACTATTCATCTGCAAAACCGGCCGGTAATAGTAGTCAATTATAGAAATACCCAAAAACCATTAATTTCCGGCAGAATTTATTTGGATAAGCAATCCTTGGCTATTGCAAAATTTAGTTTAAACACTTATAAAGCCTATCAATTTCGCGTCATTTATGATTTTAAATATTACCCAATTCAAAATATTTGGTTCCCTGCCGATATTACTATGACTATTAAAAAAGCCGACCAAAAAAATATGCTTAATATCGGCAATCAAATTCAGATAATGGAACAGCAAACAGATTCCATCCTTGTGGATAAGCATGGTGATTCTTTACATTATACCCGGCAGAAAAATGCTTTAGATTATACTTATGCTCATACAAGCATACATTTTTTTGATATTTTAATAGGGAAAAATTATCCTGATAAATTTAACTACAATTTACAGGTATCGCCTTTAGCAACCCGGCGCAGCCGGCAATTTTGGGAAAGAATGCGCCAAAAAAAATATACGCCCAAGGAATTGCAGACTTATCGTTTTATCGATTCAATAGGCGAAAAAGAAAAAATAGATTATCATATTCATAAATATAAACGTTTGGCCTATGGCTATTTTCCCCTAACCGACCATTTGGATTTAGATCTAATCGATTTGATAGATTATAACCGGTACGAAGGCATACGTTTAAAAATAAATGTGCAAACCAATGAACAATTTTCTGATAAATGGCAGATTGCTGCTTATACGGCATACGGTTTTAAAGATAAACAACTGAAATACAGCGGTAGTTTAAGGTATAAATTATGGCACTTGACACAAACGTACATTAAGGTTTCTTACACAGATGATTTGGAAAAGTCTGCTGCCTTTAGATCCTATAAGGGACGTTATATCTTCAGTAAAATGCATCATTATGCCGATGATAAATTTTATCATCACCGAACAGCCGGTTTAAGTGTCACCCATTTGTTAAATCCGAATTTTAAACTGAACACAGGCTTGTCTAAGACTTATATAAAAACAAAATATCCTATTCCTTTCCACCGTGGACGAATAGAATTCCCTCAAAAAGATTTGATTTTTTATAGAGTAGGCTTAGAAATCACTCCATTTAGCCAATACTATTTAGCGCCAGAAGGACGTAAATTGCTGAAAGACGGCTATCCTAAATTCTATATCAATTTTGAAAAAAATATCCCGCAATGGCAAACGAACCATGTCGATTATTATCGTATCGATTTTCAAAGTTATATCAAAAAAAAATATGTTAATCTGGATTATACCGAATTGTATTTGCGCTTGGGTTTAGCTTCTCAAGGTGCCGGTATCGATAAATTATTTATGCCGGTTACCAATGACTATGACGCTGCCAATCCGTTGCAACGATTCAATTTAAGTAAGGCTTTTGCATTCGAAACCATGAAAGATTTAGAATTTGTCGACAATTTTGTCACAAGTATTCACCTGCAACATACATTTACACAACTTAAAATATCGGACAAAAAAAATATAGATGTGAGGTTGCTGGGGGCAGCTGCTTTTGGGTTAAGCTATGATGATAATAAATATACCGGCATAAAGTCTTTGGACAAAATTTATTATGAGGCCGGTGTGGAATTTAGACAATTATGGGCCAATTTAGGCTTAGGTTTTTATTGCCGTTTAGGAGCATATGCTTATCCTCATTTTGGGGATAATCTATCTGTCCGTTTGACAGTAAATCCTTTTTCAATCATTAAACGCATGAAATAAGATGGCTATTAAAATAAAAAATATTAAAAAATCACAATAAAACACGTCTTTTTGACAGCAAACCAGACAAAAAATCAGTAAAATAGCGTTTTTTATGCTTTTTTGTCATTTTTGTAAATTGGGAATAAATTTTGTAACTTGTAGGACGAACAAAAATAATTTATTAACCTATAAAAAAATAATAACTATGAATTTTGACAAATTTACCATAAAATCCCAAGAGGCAGTGCAGAAGGCTTTGCAGATTGCTCAAGGATTAGGTAATCCGCAAATTGAAAATGCACATTTAATGAAAGCCATCCTCGAAGTGGATGAAAATGTCACACCCCATATTTTGAAAAAAGTTGGTGTTGATGTTAATTTATTTAAACAAAAATTAGATCAATATATAAACTCATTGCCCAAGCAACATGGTGGGGCACAACCGCAATTGTCCAGAACAGCATCGAAAACTTTGACCGATGCACTCAATTTGGCAGAGAAAATGAACGATGATTATGTATCTATTGAACATTTATTACTTGCCATTTTTGACAGCGGTGATGATGTCTCTCGCATGTTAAAAGAAATGGGTGTAACCCGTAAAGCTTTGGAAGCGGCTATTCAAGAAATCCGAAAAGGAAACAGAGTAACCTCACAAAGCCAAGAAGATACTTATCAAGCTTTAGAAAAATACGCTATTAATTTGACCAAATTAGCCCGCGAAGGTAAGTTGGATCCGGTTATTGGTCGTGACCAAGAAATACGTCGTGTCTTACAAATTTTGTCACGTCGTACTAAAAACAACCCGATTTTAGTCGGTGAACCCGGAACCGGTAAAACCGCTATCGTCGAAGGTTTGGCACACCGTATAGCCAAGGGTGATGTCCCTGATAATTTAAAAGATAAACAAATTTATTCATTAGACATGGGTGCCTTAATGGCAGGGGCTAAATACAAAGGCGAATTTGAAGAACGTTTGAAATCGGTCGTTAATGAAGTAAAAAAATCTGACGGTAATATTATATTATTTATCGACGAAATTCATACATTAGTTGGTGCCGGTGGTGGTCAGGGCGCGATGGATGCCGCTAATATTTTAAAACCCGCCTTAGCGCGTGGTGAACTCCGAACCATTGGAGCTACGACTTTGGACGAATACCAAAAACACTTTGAGAAAGACAAAGCTTTGGAACGCCGTTTCCAAAAAGTTATGGTCGATGAGCCTGATCAAGAGTCAGCTATTTCTATTTTGCGTGGTATCAAGGATAAATACGAACAACACCACAAAGTGCGTATTAAGGATGATGCCATTATTAATGCGGTAGAATTATCAAGTCGTTATATTTCGGATCGTTTTTTACCCGATAAAGCTATTGACTTGATGGACGAAGCAGCCAGTAAATTGCGTATGGAAATCAATTCCAAACCGGAAGAACTCGATAAATTGGATCGTAAAATTATGCAATTGGAAATTGAGTTGGCTGCTATCAAACGTGAGAAAGATGAAGAAAAAATTAAAGAACTTGAGAAAGAATTAGCCGAACTGAAGGAACAACGTAACCAAATCTACACCAAATGGAAAGAAGAAAAAGATTTGGTAGATAATATCCAAAACATCAAAAAAGAAATTGATCAAACCAAATTTGAAGCTGAGCAAGCCGAACGAGAAGGTGATTACGGTAAAGTAGCCGAAATTCGTTACGGTAAACTCAAAGAATTAGAAGACAAATTGGCTAAAGCTCAACAAGAGTTGAACGAAAAACAATCTAAATCATCGTTGATTAAAGAGGAAGTTACCGGTGAAGATGTTGCTGAAGTAGTTGCTAAATGGACGGGCATTCCGGTTCAAAAAATGTTGCAAAGTGACAAAGAAAAACTCTTGAAATTAGAAGATGAGTTGCATACCCAAGTTGTCGGCCAAGAAGACGCTATTAAAGCTGTTGCCGATGCGGTACGTCGTAGCCGTGCCGGATTGAAAGATCCGAATAAACCAATTGGTTCGTTCTTGTTCTTAGGTACAACCGGAGTGGGTAAAACCGAATTGGCCAAAGCATTGGCTAACTATTTGTTTAACGATGAAAAAGCGATGACCCGTATCGATATGAGTGAATATCAAGAGAAACACGCGGTTAGTCGCTTGGTCGGTGCGCCTCCGGGATATGTCGGCTATGATGAAGGTGGTCAGTTGACCGAAGCAGTACGTCGCAAACCTTATCAAGTTATTTTGCTCGATGAGATCGAAAAAGCACATCCCGATACGTTTAACATCTTGTTGCAAATGCTTGATGAAGGACGTTTGACCGATAACAAAGGTCGTACAGCAGACTTTAAAAACACCATCATTATTATGACCTCTAATATGGGCGCTGACAAAATTCAACAAGAATTTGAAAATGCTAAAACCCCTGAAGAGCGTGAAAAAGCTGCCGAAAAAGCCAAAGAAGAGGTCTTGCAAGAATTGAAAAGACGTGTCCGTCCCGAATTCTTGAACCGTATTGATGAAATATTGATGTTTAAACCGCTTTCTAAAAATGAAGTGAAAGATATTGTCCGCATTCAGCTTAATAAAGTTGCTAAAATGCTGAAGGAACAAAATATCAACATCGAATTTACCGATAGAGCAGTTGATTATTTGGCCGATAAAGGATTTGATCCTGAATTTGGTGCCCGTCCGATTAAGCGGGTTATCCAACGAGATATTTTAAATAATTTATCCAAAGAGATATTGGCCGGTAATATTAATTCTAATTCGACTATTGTGGTCGATTATGATAATGGTCAATTGGTCTTTAAAAACAAGCAATAGCTTAACACAAACAAATACAACACAAACAAGAGAATCTGCCCGGACTGATGTCGGGGCAGATTTTTTTATTTTATCGACTTTGTGAAGTTTGAAATGTTAAAATTTTGGTAAATAAAGTATAATTTTCGTTCTTTGAAAAAGTAACAACACAAATAAACTTTTATGAAAATAAAACTAACAATTTTTTTGTTGGTTATTTTTGTAGCTAATTTTTACGGGCAAAATTCATTGATTTTGCATCCGGAAAGTCGGCTCGGTAATAATCAAAATCTTCCTTTTACCCAAAAAAATAATGTGACGAGACAAGTTTTAAATAATCTACAGAAGCTCGATAGTACTGTTTATGCTGTTTGGGATTCGGCTACACAAAATTATACGGAGACAAACAAAGATGTGTTCGTTTATAATGCTTTTCTTCAAGTGGCTGACCACATTAGCTTACAACGACTTAATAATGTTTGGAAAAATGAAACCCGGAGATTAAATACGTATGATCAAAATCAATTTTTATCAGAGGTGGTATATAAAGAATGGCAGCAAAACACTTGGTTAAATCAAACTAAAATTAATTTTACTTACAATCAGCAAGGGGATATTTTATCTATAAAATATGCTGAATGGCAAAACCGTACGTGGGCAGATACTGCCATGAAAGAATTCGCTTATAATGCAGATGGTACCTTATTATCGGAAACCTATTATATCATGAATAATGATGGCGTTTCAGCCACTTGGCAACCAGATTTCAAAGCCGAATATAGTTACGATACTTTTAATCAATTAGCCTCAAAAAAATCTTATGTTTGGGATAATTTGTCAAGAAGTTGGCAAAATAATGAAAATTTCACCTTTATATTTGACAATCAAGTTTTGCAACAAATTATTTCGAAGGTTTGGGATCCTAATATAGCTTCATGGTTAAATTCCACACAAACTTTGTACACTTATGACAATAGTGGTTATTTGACCCAAATTTTGTCAAAAACCTGGGATGTGGCGACTAATTTATGGCTAAATAGTAACCGGACCGTATTAGTCCGGGATGCTTGGCATAATATTTTGCGTTCTACTGATCAGTTTTGGGAGAGCGAAGCATGGGTTAATGAATATGAGATTGAAAATGTTTATGATAATGCTTATGCCTTAAATGATTTAATCTTACCGGAAAACGCCAATGACTGGCAGTTTTTGGAAGAGATCAATGAATTTTTTAGCCATATGTTGAAAAAACAGACGGCTTACAGATGGGATGCCACTGGCAACCAATGGGAAAATAATGAATTAAAAACCTTTTATTATACGTCAGGTGACAATGTGACGGCCTTAGCAAAACAAAATAATGATGAGTTAAAAATTTATCCTAATCCCTTTAACCGGATTATTAATATACGCTTACCCGTGAGGGGAGCCGGTGTTAGATTTTCTTTATTTGATATTACAGGTAAAATTATCTATCAAAATAACAATTTTAGCAATAATCAATTGTTACTCCCTAATTTGTCCGCCGGTATTTATTTTTATCAAATCAATGACGACAGACATGTTTATAAAGGACAATTAATTAAAAGGTAATTGGCTTTTGCCTATAAACTTATTTAAATAAGCACAGAATTTTGTCAGTAAATTTTACTGACAAAACCGTCCATGATAACCATGTTTAAAGATTAAATTGAAATTATTTCCGGGTAAATTATTTTTTTTAACAAAAGATTTGGGCAGGTTTTCAAGGACAATTTTTATTTGTTTTTGGTTGCTCCGAATGCATTTCAGGTGAATGCCGGGAAATTTTTGTAGGGCTACTGCGATAATTTGATCCGCCATTTTTTCAATTTCTTGTTTAGTAAGCGTTTTTTTTAATGGTTTAGGCTGTAGCGCATACAAATTTACCAATTGGCCAATTGGCACCCAGCTTTCGGTAGAAGGTCCTGCTTTTTTTTTTCTTACCATGTTGACAGGTTGATGCCAGTTATCAAAAACTTTTTCTAAAGCTATGTTTTTAGTGAGGTAGATATCCTTATTGGCACTGTATTTAACAGTAGCTCCTTTGGTATAAAAATTATTCATTACTTTTACCCCTGTTGTTTTTTGATGACTAATTGACAACCAAGGGGTGCCTTTGGAGACTTCAACGGCATTTTGTGAAATGAGTACATCCTGACTGATACTACCGACGCGAAAATATTTTGAATAATACATGGCATTGTGCTGTATCCGGACATGGCTTGCTTTATTCACAGTAATACCTTTACCATTATAAGCCAGGTAATTATCATACACTTCATAAGGTTTTTGATAGTCATAGCCAAAACCATTGTCTTTGTATTCTTGTACCAGCAGCGCTTCTCCTTCATCTACAACCATAGACGCAAATCCTTTGGAGAATACACGGGAAATAACACGACTTTCGATATTAAAAAAGAGATTGCCGGCTATTTCAGATTTATTTTCAGACAAATTTTTACTGCCATTCAGAATGGCACCGCCTGTGCCGGAAATACTCCACCACGCATTGTTGTAAAGAATATTACGGTTGATTTTAATGGCATCGCTGTTATGTACCGCTATTCCGGCACCGGGAAAGTTATGAATCACGCAACCGGAAATCAATATGTCATGACAATCATGATTTAAAGACAAACCGCTGCCTTTATAAAATTTAGGTGTTGTCCACCAATTATTGATTACCTCTTTTAATTTGATTTTTTGTGCCACACCTTCAAACTCAAGGTTTTTTATAATCATATTATCGCTTTTATGGATGGTAAAAGCTGACTGGCTATCACTTTTAATGGTCACATGTTCATTTCCCCACGCGGTAATAGTTAGGGGACGATTTGCTTTGCCATGATAGTTTTTTATAAAAATGAAACTTCTGTTATTTAGGTTTTGTCCATAGTTTTTTTGATGGTAACTTCCACCGCGAATGTAAATAATAGGGGTAGATGAATTTTGTTTTTTAAGAAATTTAATAGCATTTTTAATGGTGCTAAAGGGCTCTTTTGGCGTGCCGTTTTCATGGCCTTCATATATGAAATCGACAAAAATCCCGTTATAAACAATATCTTGGCCTTTGACTAAAATATCTAATGCTTTAAGCTTTTTACTTTGTAAATCTTCCATCTCAATATGCCATTTACCGCCCTGATTATTGGTCGGTGTCCAAGTTAGTAAGCCATTCGGATAAAAACGCATACCTTTAGGGGCATTTATCAACTTATATTTCGCTTGTGGAAATTTAATTGAAAATGCTTGTCCTTTGTAACAAATATAAGATTTGTTATCCTGTTGTTTTTGGTAGATAGCTTGCGAGTTGGTTTTACATTGTAAGAATAAAAAAAACGAGATAAGTAGCCATGTTTTGTACATAATTTTGTGATTTTAACGATTTGTAATATAGACACCTAAAAGAATAATAGCCCCTGCAACGATTTGCCATAGCGAAATATGTTCTCCATCCATTATTCCCCAAAAAAGGGCGACAATGGGGATGGTATAAGTAACGGAAGAAGCAAAAACGGGGCTAGAAATTTTAATCAATTTATTAAAGTATATCATGGCTATAGCGGTTCCTAAAATAGCCAGTATGGCCACATATAACAGCGAACCGGAAATAGGTAAATGGGTAAAATCTGTTTGAAAAAAGCCGGTATAATATAACACTACAATTGCCGGCAGTAAAACCCAAGCGAAATTGCCGACCGCAATACTCATGGTATCAAGATCTGCCAAATATAATTTGATGATATTGACATTAATGGCATAACCAATGGTAGCAGCCAATACTAACAAAGCATACCAGTAATTGGCATCAGTTTGATCGCTTAGGCCACTGCCTACAAGAAAAATGGTCCCTAAAATACCGATAATTATACCGGCAATTTGCCATTTAGTAAAAATATAATGGAAAAA
Source organism: Flavobacteriales bacterium (assembly GCA_026993355.1). Lineage (GTDB taxonomy): Bacteria > Bacteroidota > Bacteroidia > Flavobacteriales > Flavobacteriaceae > WGBX01. Next base: position 101,336 of record JALWTX010000008.1, read on the forward strand.
GAAGTAACCAATCAACAGGGTATTTAGTGGCGTAAACGAATTTAGTATAGCGACAATTCCACTGTCTATATGCTGAATGGCAAAAGTGAATAGAAACGTTGGTATAAAAGTGCCGGCAAGCGCAATAAAGAATAGAATACGCCATTGTCTTTTGGTAATTTTACTAAGTTTTTTGCCACCTATCAGCAGTAAAAAAAGTGCGGAGATAACCATTCTTAAAGCACCTACTTGTGTAGGTGTCAGGTGTTGCATGGCCAGTTTCATCAATATAAACGAACTGCCCCAAACAAGTGACAAACCGGCAAAAATGAGCCATTTAAGTTTTTGATTACTGATCATTTAGTTTTCATTTTCAAATAACAAAGTTGCATTTGGGTCAATGATTAATTTAAGATTCTTTAATGTCATATTTTCAGGCAGTTTAAAGTGAAAAGATTGTGTTTTTTTCTTTAGTAAGACGGTCTTTTTTACTTTCATCTTCCCATCTGATAAGTGGATGGGAATTTTTAGTTGATAAACTTGTCCTGTTTGCGAAATTTTTAAGATGAGTTGATGGTTGTTTGTAGCAAATTTTTTATCAAATTTTAACTTTGGAATACCTGGTCTATAAATCCATTGGTCAAAAAACCAATCCAATTTTTGTCCGGAGATTTGCTCAGCTAATTGTATAAAATCTTCTGTGCCGGCATTTTTTAAATAATATTGCCGGTAAAATTGATGTAATATTTTAAAAAAAACAGGATCGCCAACCTGCTGTCTGAGCATATGCAGTACCCAAGCAGCTTTTTCATATGAATTGGGGTTAAGTAGCTTAAATAAATTTTTCTGTTCTTGATAAACAATTGGCAGCTTGGAAAAGCGATTGTATCTTATAATTTTTTGGCGTTCTTGTTTTAAACGTTTGTTTGCTTTTTCTTGCCCATAGTTCTTTTCGATGTACACATCTGTTAAATAGGTCGCAAAACCTTCGCTAAGCCAAATATCTCGCCAGTTTTTTTCGCTGACAGCATTGCCAAACCACTGATGTGCTACTTCATGCGCTACTAAATTTTCTGCAGATTTAGTGCCGTCCACGGTATTTTCGTCATAAAAAATATTGCCGGCATTTTCCATCCCGCCAAAGCGTGTGTTAGATTGTACATTAGCTAATTTTTCAAAAGCATAAGGGCCAATCAAACTATCATAAAACTTTAATATTTTTAAGGAGCATTTATAATCATCAAAGCCTGTTAAAGGACTATTTTGATAGAGCCAACTACTGACAGGGACACATTTATTGGTCAAATATAAGGGGTCAAAAAATTTGATATTAAAATCTGCTGCCCCAAATACCATTACTTTGGTAGGCAATGGTACTTTGGTGGCGAAGTCATATCGATTATAATGTGTTTGACTGATCACACGTTTTAAAATCCCTGAAGCTATAATCTTATAATGTTTGGGGGCTAAAATATGCCAGGAAACGAGTGCTTTGTCTGAAGGGTGGTCAATAACAGGAAGCCAATATTGTGCCCTGTTGGGCCAATTGTCACCAAAAAATGTCCGGTTGCCATATTTGTTGGTTTTAATATATAAACCATCTTCCGGAATGCCGGCATATTTTATACTTATTTTAAACGTGTCTTGTTTGGTTGATAAGTCCTCTACATTGATAGTTAGAAGATTGTTTTTATGATGATAAATTAAGTCTTCTCCTTTACTATCCAAGACTTTGAGCACCTGCATACCTTTGCCTTGGGGGTTTTTATTTTTGAAATTCAAAACCAATTGTTTAACCGGTTTTTTTAATACAAAAAAGATATTGGCTTGTCCTTGAATCGTGTCGGTGCGATCATGAATATGGATTTTAAAATCATATTTAATGATATCGACTTTTTCCGCTTGTTTATTGTCAAATTGGCCTTGACTTAAAAAGGGAAGGTATAATAAAAAGAGAAATAAAAATTTGATCATTTTATTAGCGGTTTTGTCGTTCAAAAGCATCAATGTATGAATTGGGGGTCAAATTAATAATGTGGCTACCTTGTGTTTTGGCGTAATCGTCAATGTCAAAATAGGCTTTAAAACTTAACATAAATTTATGCAAAATTTCGTGGAGTCGCCGTTGGTTTTTTCCCATTTTTTTCATGACTTCGGGGCGGGCCGTTTGGCTGTCATAAAAATGCTTTTGGGTCAAAAACACACGGTTGTCGGGTGCCACGTACAAGTCTTTTAGCCAAGAATGATCAGCACCTAATAAATAAATTTTATGATATCCCATATTAATGGCTGTCATCAGTGAAGGAATTAGAACATTGTGAGGTCGTGGCATCCCGCACAGGTGCTTGTAACAGAAAAACCTAAATGCTTTGAATCCTTCTACCGGTGTCGGGTTGATGTAATAAAGCTTAATATGGGTATTTTTTTCAGGTATATTGCGCCAAAGCTTTGATTTTTTAGCGCCGCTTCCTAAGAATAAGTGAAGTGGAAAATCGGTTTTTTCTATTAAATTTTGAATCAACCGATGCTTTTTTTGGCGGACATCTTCATCCACATCATCGGTCCAAAATTCAGGCACATTTATCATATAATAGGCCGGCTTGAGCTGCCGGTAAGCATCTGTGTCGGCAAAATGATTGACGGCCATCAGGTCTTTGTCTTGTAAAAAATTAAATTGGGTAGATAAAAATTCTTTTAATGAAGGGCCATTGCCCAATATTACTATTTCTTGATGTTGTGGATTGGGCAATTTTACCGGACGACTCCATAAAATAACTTTAAGTAAACTGGCCAAACTTTGAGTGCTCTTGATGATAAAATCTTGAAAAAATAGAAGAATTTTCATTTTAATTAAATCTTTTAAAGCAAGTTAAAAAGCCTTTTAATGAATGCCACATAGATAAAAATAAGGCTTTGCCTTTTATACTTTGGCCTTTTAAAAGGAAATAAAGCCATAAAATAAAAGCAGCCATTAATTTGAGTAGATAATCTGTCAAACGTTTGAAATAATTATTTACCCGTTTTTTTGACAAAGTTTTAATTCGTACACATTCGGCCTGACCATTGAGAAAACTAATTTTTTTGACATAATTTAAACTGTTCCTAAAGTCATCGATAAAGTGCCATACTGCGACTTCGGGTAAATATAAAATACGAAAACCGGCGGCACGAATTTTAAGGAAAATATATTTATCATCAGACCTTAATTTTAATGCAGTATTAAAACCGCCAATTTGATCAAAAAGGCTTTTTTTAAAAAACATATTACAGCCGACGGGATAAGTTTTGTTGAGGATTTTGACTTTGTCACCCAAATCAACCACGGAAATAATACGTTCAATATAAGGAGACATCCAATCCGGTGCTTGTCCTTTCTCATAGATGGGCAATACTTTTCCGCCAAAAGCAATATCATCCGGATATTTGAGGGTATAAGCTTTTATTTGTTTTATATAATCTTCGCGGGCTATACCGTCGTCGTCTATATAAGAGACATATTTGCCTTTGGCCAGTTCTAAACCTTTATTGCGCGCATAAGATAAACCTTGTTTCTCTTCCTTTGCAATAGTGATGTTAAAATCAGGGTGTGATTTTTTAAAATTATGTATAATATCAGCTGTTTGATCGGTCGAATTATTGTCAACAACAATTATTTCATAGTCCCGGCGGTCAAAATCTTGATTGACCAAACTTTTTAAAGCCCGTCCAATATGTTTATCACGATTGTAAGTACAGATAATAACGGATAAGAACATACAATTTTTTTATAGCCAATTAGACCAAGGAATACGCGATAAAATCAACAAAAATGCCAAACCGTACCATAAAATAATAGAAGCATATTTTTTTCTGCTGGCGGCAATTTTTTTCAATCGCAAAAAACCAATCAATGTTAAAACCCAAGCAAAAATCATCATTAAGGGATGTTCTACTACAAGCAGACGGTCGTGTGCATTGTGCATATATTCGGGCATATGGCCTTGTTTTAATCCGGCAAAAAAGGGCGATGAAAACCATGTAAGTAAGCCCAAAATTATTTGAATACTTAGGACGATAAATGTAAAGCTGGCGATACGAAAATCGGTTCTGAAATCAAATAGTTTATTTTTGGCATAGGCCGAAAAATAAGTTGACAAGGTAAGTATAAACATTAGTAAGACTAAAAAAGCCCAACTGCTATGTAAAAATTTTAGCATCGGTGTAAGTTTTAAAGCAAATTTACAATTAATTTAATGAACAAGAGCAACCACATCCTGCCGTTTTTTATAATTTATATACCAATAGGTTATTGGCACTGTCCAAAACCAATAAATACTTGCCGGTTTGATCATATTTAAAATCTAAAATTTCTTGTCCTATAATGGGGAAATTTTTCAAAGGCACGCCTTTTTTATTAAAACCGTAAATTTTGTTATTATCTTTATTAGCAATTAATATATAGGTTTGTCCGGGTGTTTTATAAATGTGTGGTTTGCCGTAGGTACCCAAATCCAATTCTTGTGTTTTTTTATTGATTAACAACTTGTTACCGGCAATGGCGGCCAAGGTATTATCTTTTATTTCTGATAAAATATTTTTACCCAGGTTTAATTTTGCTTTCTTTATTTTTCCGGATAAATCTATAGAAATCAAGTTGTTATCGTCATCAATATTGACGAATTTTTTTTGATAAACACCCCAGTCATTTCGTTTGGTGTTAAATTTTTGATTGGTTTTAATACGAATTTGGCCACGGCGATTTAATAAATATAATTGTTCTTGACGATCTTGTACAGCTATAAAATCTTTACTGCCGATTCTGAAATGTTGCGGTAATTTATCGATAGGAGCTTTGGCTTTAAATTTAAAACCTTTAATTTTTTTACCATTATTGTCATATAAATTTAAAAATTTACTTTGTACAATCCCAAACCGGTATTTCCGGTTATGATCATAGTCAAAGACTTTCAGCCCGCCTGTGATTTCTGTTTTGAACTCTATTGGAAAATTGTCCACATTTCTTCCTAACCGATCCAAAATATACCATTTATGAGACGTTACAAAAGCATATTGAATCTTTTGGTTCCGGTACAAATCTACCGGTGTAATTGTACCGGATATTTTATTTTTTAAGGGGACTTGCCATAAAGTGCGACCTTTAAAATTAACAAGATTTAGTTGGTTTTGATCATCTTGATAAATTATATTATAGGCTTTGCTTTTATGGTTAAAAACCAATTGGGGACTGCTCGTAGGACGCTGGGTCATTGGGTAAGTCATAACTTGTTCTATAAGCCCTTGACTGTCATCTCCTTTGTTTTTTTGTAAAACCAAGTTGGAAAAACATAATTGGTTGTCCACTTTAAAAGTTAGCGCTTTCATAAATACCTGTTGACCAATTTTAGTTTTGTTTTTAAATAAAACAAGGTGGTAATCATCCGGAATTTCATTTTGTAACGAACGATAAGTTTGGCTGTGGCCTAAAGTTGAATGATTTGCATAGTCATTTAAAATTTTCTCTAAATAGGCTTGTGTTTCAGTCAAAATTAATTTTCCTTCGACCACACTAAAAAATTCAGGCTTTACTTGTGGTAAAATCCCTTGAAATTGGGCATTAATTAAGTCTCCGGACTCAAACTTAAAAATATCATAATTATTGAATTCCCTTATTTTTTTGGGTTCTTCTCCTATTAAAGATGAAAGATCCGTCAGGTAAAGCATATAAGCTCTATTGTTATTTTCATTAAAATAACAAATAGCTTTTAAACTATTTAGTTTTTGCTTGTTTATAATAGGTGAAATTGGGGCATAGAGTTTTAAACGGCTGAGTTGCTTCGAAAATTTTTCAAAATCATCAAAAGTTACAAGGATACTTTCATCTATGGCATAGGGGAGTAGTTGGGCGAAATTTTCTTTAACGCTCCCAATATTTTCAAATACTTTGTTTAATATACCGGCATTACCTGGACTGAGACAGAGGCCTGTTGCAATGGGTTGTTGACTTTCAACCACGTCATAAAAATACCAATGTCCAATGGCCGTCCATTTAATTTTCAGGGCTGAGTTGAAATAAACATCCGGTTTTAAATTTGGGGTAAGTACAATAAGATTGAAATCAGCATTTTCATCTAAACTTTTTATACCTTTTACGAAAGAGGGTTTTTGATATAGTTGACCTAATAAATTTTTATCTCTTATGGTATTTTCAAGCAAAAGTCGCCGGTTAGACACCAGCATAATCCCATTGAGTTGGGTCGCAAAATAACTCTGTTGGTGAAATTTTTCTTCATAAACGGGCAGACTTTCATATTCCCCATTTTTGTGGATGAAATTTGCCTTGAAGTTATCCGGTTTCCCTGCTGCTACAAAACCTTTTATTTTACTATTATTTTGTAAAATATTGATAATATAAGGCAATTTAAAGTTTAATTTGGCCAAAAAATCTTTATCGACTTGATTTAAGTAAGTTGCTGTGACAATTGGATTAGTTTGCCGGATAACCTTCTTTTTATTTATTTTTATGACGTATGAGGCTTGCGGAACAATATATTTAAAGACAGAAATTGTCGTTTTTTTTTGAGGAGATTGGCATGATAAAAAATTGAAAATGACAATTAAAAATAAGAATTTTGTAAAATTGTGCATAAATAATATGTTTTAACTTTTTAATATGACAAAGATACGTAAACCCATAAGTTCTTAAAAATCTTTTGATAAATAAATAAAGATAAAAGTTTGGTCAAGGCAGCTTCAAAATTGGTAAATATTTGTATATTTATCTCCCTAAAATAAATAATTTGAGCAGCCATCTAAAACTTATCGAATGTCCGCGTGATGCCATGCAAGGTTTGAAAGATTTTATCCCGACGCAAGATAAAATCCGTTATATCCAGAGTTTGCTCAATGTAGGGTTTGATACCATTGATTTCGGCAGTTTTGTGTCACCCAAAGCTATTCCGCAAATGCGTGATACAGCGCAAGTCGTTGAGGCTTTAGATTTATCTGGTACTGCAACAAAATTATTAGCTATTGTGGCAAATTTACGAGGGGCTAATGATGCCGTTAAATTTGATAAGATAACCTATTTGGGTTATCCATTTTCATTATCTGAGATTTTTCAAATGCGAAATACGGCCAAAACCATTGCCGAGTCTTGTGATTTGTTGAAACAAATCATGAATTTGGCAGCCAAGCACGACAAAAAGGTCAATGTTTATTTTTCAATGGGGTTTGGCAACCCTTATGGCGATCCTTGGAATGAAGAAATTGTTGAACAATGGGTGGTAAAGGTTCGTGATTTAGGCGTTAATTTAATTTCGTTGTCAGATACAGTCGGTACGGCTGATCCGCAAAGTATCCGGAGAATTTTTTCGTATTTAATTCCCAAATATCCGGATATTGAGTTTGGTGCACACCTGCATACCCATCCCGATACTTGGTATACAAAAGTAGATGCCGCTTATCGTGCCGGTTGCCGCCGTTTTGACAGTGCCATTAAAGGTTTTGGCGGTTGTCCTATGGCCAAAGATGAGTTGGTTGGCAATTTGCCTACTGAAAAATTATTAACCTATTTTGCCCAAAATAAAATAGAAACAGGTTTGCACATGACAGCCTTTGAAAATGCTTATAATGAAGCACAGCGGGTTTTTGATGGGAATAATTTATAAAAAAGTGGTGCCAATAAACTTTAGCACCACTGATTAATCTTTATAAGTTTACCGTCAAATTAAACCACCAAATTCACAATTTTGCCCGGTACCACAATCACTTTTTTCAATTGTTTGTCTGCCAAAATGCTTTGCACTTTTTCATCGGCAAGCACGGCTTTTTCGATGCTTTCTTTATCCATATTTGCCGGTAAATCTATTTTATGCCGCATTTTACCATTAACCATTATCGGATAAGTTTTGGTGCTTTCTTTGAGGTATCGGGCTTCATATTTCGGATAAGGTTCAAAGGCAATACTTTGATCGTGTCCCAGCTCTTCCCACAATTCTTCGGCTAAGTGGGGCGCAAAAGGCGCCAATAAAACCACTAGCGGCGATAAAATTTGCTGTTTGTTGGTTTTAAGTTTGCCCAATTCGTTAACCGCAATCATAAATTGACTGACTGCTGTGTTAAATGAGAAATTCTCGATATCTTCGGTAACTTTTTTAATGGTTTTGTGTAAAATGCGTAATTCTTGTTCGGTTGGTTGTTCTAACGAAACATCAAAAACACCGTTATTGTGAAACAAAGACCAGAATTTTCGTAAGAAATTATGCACGCCTTTGAGTCCGGCGGTATTCCAAGGTTTGGCTATTTCTATCGGTCCCAAAAACATTTCATACATGCGCAAGGTGTCAGCACCATATTGTTCGATAATATCATCCGGATTGACGACATTGAATTTGGATTTGGACATTTTCTCCACTTCACGCCCTACTTTATATTTGCCGTCTTCCAAAATAAATTCGGCATTGGCTAAGTCGGGGCGCCAAGCTTTAAATTTTTCGATATCCAAATAATCATAATCATCAACCATATTGACATCTACATGAACCGGCGTGGTTTCATATTGGTCTTTTAACCCCAATGATACAAATGTATTGGTGCCCTTGATACGATAAGCAAAAGCCGAATAACCTAAAATCATGCCTTGATTAATCAATTTAACACTGTATTCGGGTTCGGGCACTTTGTTGATATCATACAAAAATTTTTGCCAAAAACGGCTGTAAAGTAAATGTCCGGTGGCATGTTCGCTCCCGCCGAGGTATAGATCGACTTTTTGCCAATAATTAATTGCATCTTGACTAAATGGTTCTGTGTCATTATGCGGATCCATATAGCGGTTAAAATACCACGAGCTACCGGCCCAGCCCGGCATGGTATTCAATTCGATAGGGAAAACTGTTTTTTGATCGATTAAATCATTGGACACAACTTTTTCATTTTGTTCGTCCCAAGCCCAGTTTTTGGCATTGCCCAAGGGCGGTTTGCCGTCTTTGGGGAAATAATTTTCGACTTCAGGCAGTTCCAAAGGCAGATATTTTTCGGGTATTGGCATAGCCACACCGTTTTTGTAATAAATTGGCACCGGCTCGCCCCAGTAACGTTGCCGGGCAAAAACCGCATCGCGCAGGCGGTAATTGACTTCCGCCTTACCAACACCGCGTTTTTCCAATTCGGCAATCATTTTAGGAATAGCCTCTTTGGCTGGCAAGCCGTTTAAAAAACCGGAATTGGTCAATACGGCATTTTTGTCTTCATTGGCTTTTTCGCTGATGTCATTCCCTTCAAAAATATTGATAATCGGGATGTCAAATTGTCGGGCAAATTCGTAATCGCGCTGGTCACCTGACGGAACTGCCATAATGGCTCCGGTTCCGTAGCCTGCAAGCACATAGTCGCTAATCCAAATAGGAATTTTGTCACCGGTCAAAGGATGAACGGCATAAGCCCCCGTAAATACACCGGTTTTGTTTTTAACTTCGGTCATGCGTTCACGTTCGGTTTTTCGGGCGGCTTGTGCTTTGTAGGCTTGCACTTTTTCACGCTGTTCGTTTGTGGTGATTTCATCGACCAATTCATGTTCGGGCGCCATTACCATAAAGGTGGCACCATAAAGCGTATCGGCACGTGTGGTAAAGACGTCAAACGATTGGTCGCTACCGGCAACTTTAAAATTGATGCGGGCGCCAACGGATTTACCTATCCAGTTTCGCTGTATTTCTTTGAGAGATGATGGCCAGTCAATAGTATCTAAATCGTTGAGTAAACGCTCGGCATAGGCAGTGATGCGCATCATCCATTGACGCATTTTTTTACGTTCAACCGGATGACCGCCGCGTTCGGAAACGCCGTTAACTACTTCGTCATTGGCTAACACGGTTCCCAAAGCAGGACACCAATTGACTTCGGCTTCTGCCAAATAAGTCAAACGGTATTTGTGTAAAATCGTATCTTTTTGTTGAGGCGTCATGGCTTGCCATTCGGCAGCAGTAAAATTGGGTGTGTCGGCACTGCAAGCAGCATTGATATTGCTGTTGCCTTCTTTTTCAAATATTTTAATTAATTCAGCAATGGGTTCAGCCTTGCCGGTATCGTTGTTATACCAAGATTTGAACAATTGCAAAAATATCCATTGGGTCCACTTATAAAATTTAGGGTCGGATGTGCGCACCTCACGTGACCAATCAAACGAAAAACCTATTTTATCCATTTGTTCGCGGTAGCGCTTGATATTTTGCTCGGTTGTAACTGCCGGATGTTGACCGGTTAAAATAGCATACTGTTCAGCCGGTAAACCGAAAGAATCATAGCCCATAGGATGCAATACGTTATAACCTTGATGCCGTTTGTAGCGGGCGTAAATGTCCGAGGCAATGTAACCGAGTGGATGACCTACGTGTAGTCCGGCGCCAGAAGGATACGGAAACATATCCAAAACGTAATATTTGGGTTTGTCGGAATTGTTTTCGGCTTTAAAAGTTTGGTTTTCAGCCCAGTGTTTTTGCCATTTGTGGTCTATTCGATTAAAATCGTAGGTCTTCATTTTTACTATTTTTTAAGTAGATGCAAAGATAAAAAAATATGTCTCATAATGATGACCGATTAAAATGGAATTTTATGGCCAAAAATTTTTACATTAAAAAAACTGATGCGATGCTTATTTTAATTTGTATTTGTTAATGCCTTATTCATTTTTAGGAATAAAATGGTGCCTTTTTGCGCTTTTAGTATTTGTTCTAAAATTTTTGGATAGTTTTTTGAAAGTAAGAGGAATTCGTCGATAATTAAGATAGGTTTATCTTGAAGTAAACCTCTGGCTAAGGCCAAAAATTCTTTTTGGAATTGCGTTAATTGTAACCCATTTTCACCTATACTGTCATCTAAATTTAAATTCAAATTAAATGCAGCTTTTAAGCCTTGGTATTTTTGTTCTAAAGTAGAACGGATTTTGTTTGAACGGGCTTTAGTAATAGCTTCATAAACGGTTTTACCGGTAAAGGGCAAGTGCGTTGAGGCGATGGCAATATTTTGCCGCACGGAATAAGGCGAAAAGTCTTTGATATCTGTTTTGTTAATTAAAATCTTTCCTGAATAATTTTCCTGGATACGAAGTAAAGGCAGAATAAGATCCAAAGAGGATACTTTGGCAGATAATGCCAAAGTGTTAAGTTGTTGTTTATAGGCTTTAAAATTGATAGCGGTTTGGGCATTTGGAAATTTGACTTTTTCAAATTGTATTACCGGATTTTTTACTTTTAATTTTTTTCCTTCGTATATTGCTTCGGGTGATAAAGATAAAATGTGCTTGAGTTTGCGCAATGAAATATGCCCTAATTTGTAAACAGTTTCAATCATAAACATGCGTCGAATGACAGGTAAAATAGTGATATATAAAAGGATGAAACTTATTAGATTGCTTTGAGCATTGTTTGTTGTTTGTTTAGTAACAAAAAAAAGATACAAAACAACACTTAAAATAAAATACTGCACAAATGAGATAAAAGCTTTGTTAATCACAAACCACTTATTGTATTTTATACTGGCTTGTTTCACATACTCAGATCTTTTACGGTATTTTTTGTGTTCAATCTTTTGTTTATTAAGGGCGATAATATTAAGGATACTTTGCAGGGTTCTGCTGACAAAAGCCAGTTGTCCGGATGTTTTATTACGTTTTTTTAAGGAATAATATTCTACTTTTTTATTTATAAGCCGTAAAACACCGTAAAAAAATAATGATAAGACTAATATGGCAATGGCGCCGGCATGATTTAATTTGTATAGCCACCATAAGGCAATTAAAATCATTAAGCTGTCAATGACAATACGTATAGTTCCTTTAACATACAGGTTTTTTAAACTATTGATGTCGCCGGAATATCGTAACAAGTATTTTCCTGTTCCTTGGTCTTTGTATATTTGTGGATGGATATATAGTTGATGCCGGAATAAATAATCTTTGATCTCTTTGATAAAAATGGCTGCTTCTCGACGCAAGTGATATTCATAAAGAAAATAAAACCAAAATCGTAAACTTATCAAACCCAAAAAAAACAATAAAAATTTTGGCACTGTATTCCACCAACTATCCGGTATAATTTTTAAAAAACGGACTCTATGCGGATGCAAATGAAAAACCAATTGATAATATTTGCCAATACTAACCGGTATTAAAATGGTCAGAATATTGGCAAGAATTCCTATGCCAACAATAAATAAAGTAATTTTTTTACGTTGCTTAATGTATTGAAAAATAAGATTTTTGTCCGATTTAAAAATCATTTACAGTTAGTTTTTCTTCAGGTTTGACGGGCAAAAATACTTGGCTGAATTTGGTTTTATCCATAAAATCTTCTATCGTAAATACCGGAATATCCGTTATGGCTTGAACTTCTTTTACCATTAAGGGACTGGTAGTAAATAAACCGGACAACAAAACAGGTTTTTTACCTATTTTTTCTAAAATTTCGATGCCACTTTTAACGGATAGGCTATCACCGCAAGATAAAAATGTCTGATCGATCAGTTGCATAAATGGTTTATAATTTATTAAGGCTTTGGTTTCGCGCTGTAACAAACCGTCAGCTATTTCCACAATAACTGCATCGGGATTGTCAGGCGCAATTTTTTGAAGCAAGTTTTCAAACAAATCCAAAATTTCTTCTGTCTGACATAAGTAAGTGGAAGGATAACCGCAATAGGAAAAATCGATGGCTTTGTCGGCGCCGCAATCTCTGACAAAACTACAATCTTTGGCATATACCGTGCCGGTGAGTTTTAGGTAAGCTACTTTCTTTTTTTGTTGCATAAGGGCACGGCTGACAAATGCTGCTGTCGTGGTTTTGCCACTATCCATTCCGGCGCCTAATGAAAGATAAATAGGAAAAGACCATTTTTTAAAAGGATTGAAATTTACAGGGGTTTCATCATAATATTTGGTGTTTATAACTTGGTTGTTTTCATCCACAGCATAGCCCATCAATCTGACTTGGGTAGCGCCAATATCTTTAAATTTTTCATGCATGGATTTTAAAATACCAACCACACCACCTTGTCCCAAAATTTGATAACGACTGTAATATTTGTCCGGAACATAACCTTCAAATTGGTTTGAAGCATAGCGTGTGCCAAAAGTTGCCATAATTAAATCGCCGGGGAAAATATAAGTATTATTACCATTGATCCCTTGTATAGCTTTATGTTTTCCAATGGACAATATTTTGAATATAGCTACATCACCCGCTTTAGGTTGGTAAGTTCTTTTAATTTTCCTGTTTATTTTATAGTTCTTTATTTTTTTGGTAATAATACTTTTCTTGATCTTTTCCATGTTAATTTTTATTAAAGTTTATAACCTATTGATATGCCCCAGACTTTAAAGTTGTAAAAGCTTCTTCTAATGCTTCCTGAATTAGGATTTAAATTATTGATGTCTTTGCTGCCAAACAATTTGGTATTAAATTCTTTTTGTTTTAAAAAGTAAAAATTAAATGACCATTTTTCTGACGGATAAAGCTTAAAACCGGTTTTAAGCCGGTAAGCATGTAAGCCGTTGGGCGAAGCTAACAGAGTTTTGTCACCATTAGGGTTGTAATATTGCAACAATCGGCCATTTTGATACCAATATAATTTCTGTGAAATGTAGGGTTTTAATTTCCAAGGCATTTTGTGTTTGTTTTTATATTCTAAATCGAAACGGAAGTAAAAACGCTCTTGCCATTTGGCCCGTTGTGTAAAATGATATTCGGCAACAAGATAATTTTTCATATACAAATGACGGACAATTTTATGCCTGAATTTTAATTTTGCACTCAATCGATGATAAACCAGTTGATTGCCGGCAATATTATCTATTGAGAATGTAGGGGTGTAATTAATGCCGGTTGACCAATGATTGGCCAGTTTTAAATTCAATCCAATATCAGATTGGATAAAATTGATTTGTCCGGTATTTAAGTTAAAAGAATTAATTTGATAATAGTTCAAACTTACGTCTTTACTCAGTTTTTTATGCAATCCGAATGACCCCCAAAACATTTGATGGTCTGTTTCTGTAATTTGACTGTTGATGCTAAAACTAAAGCCCAGTAAAATGAATAATGTCCAGTATTTTTTTCGTCGTATCATTTTTAAATTAAAATTTATCACCCCTCTATTTTTTTAATTTTAATAGAGGGGCGAGTTTAAAATTATATATAAAATTAGTGTTTGCAAAAATCCATTACATCTTCAAAATTACTTTCAACAATGTCTTGTAAATCAGCATTAGAATTGGCATTAATTCTTATTACACCATCAGCATCAACAGTAGCTGTAGAGAAATCAACTCCACTGAATAAACTTGGCAGGTCAATTTGTAAAGCAAAAGTTACAATATCGCCAGGATCTACAGATACGCCATCAGGATTTTCAATTTTGAATTCGGCATCAACTTTTGAGGTGAATTCAAATTGAAAATCAACCCCGGCGACAGTTGCTGTTCCGTTAATTTCTAAGGAATTGCCGGTGGGCAAGACATTGTCAAACTTTACTTTGAGTTTGTGGTAAACACCGGGTTCAATTTCGACCGTTGGTAAGGGCGGCGTACTGGTGCCGGTTAAGATATCAAAACTATAGTTACCTTTGTATTTATAATCCTGATCATCTCCATTCATTTCTCTTTCAAATTTTACTTTTTTAACACCGACCACGGCTTTGCTAAAGGTAAAACTTACGGGAGCAGGCACTCTGCTAAAACTTCTAGCTGCCGTACTTTGGTCGGTAATCGTAAAATTAGCTTCGGCTGTTTGCGGGTCTTTTTTACAACTTGACAAAGCAGTTAAGACCAATAGGACAGTTAATAATTTAAGTGTTGTTTTCATGGTATTTAATTTTTAGGGTTTATATTTAATTTTTATGTTTTTAATTAGGGACAATTGCTTTTTAATTTCATTTTATTATGATCGTCTATACTTAATTTCAGTTTTTTCTCTTGCGTGTCATTTTCTATTTTTTCGACCTGCCAATTGCCTGATAGATCCGCAAGACCGGTTATATTTATTTGCAAGACAATTTGATTGCCGGATTGTTGGGCTTGCCATTGGCCAATATATGTTTGACTGTTGTAAGTTACATTTAAGGTGCCATTGCTTAAAAAGTGTAAATAATAATTTTCATAATTGTCGCTTAAGTCTGTATTGTTTCTATCCAACTCGTCAATCCACCAATTAGGGCAAGCGGTTAATATACCCGTTATTAATTGCGTCGTACAACCTGTACAGTCGTCATCATGATAATCGTTATCGTCATCTTCATCACAGTCATCTTGGTGTTGTTCGATAGCTTGTGATAATTCTTGTAGGTTGTGAAGGCTTATTTCACTGCCATCGGCAAGTTTTAAGGCAATTGGAAACTGAAAATTTAATACATCATGATCGTCTAAATGTGCTAAAACATGATGCAGTTCTTCATCGTTATTAACCGTTATTTCACGTGTTTGTTCCGTAATAGTATTAAAAATTTGGAGGCTTAACGGATAGACAAAATCAACACATTCAATATCATCATCCGGTTCATTTTCATCGGTAGATTGAGCTACATAGGCGTCAAATTCTGCTTGATTATGCACAACGACCTCTGTGTAATCAGGTAAAATTAAAGTAACGGGAAAAACAATTTGAATAGTATCCACATCAAAATCTGATTGGTCTAATATATTTTCAACTTGTGCCAAATCATCTTTGGTGTGAATGGTAATGGTTTGCCCGTTTACAATAACTGTATAGGGCATTTTAATACTTATATTATTGGCTTTGTCAATGATATTGTCAAATGAACCATCATGTAAAGTGACCTCTTTAATCAGTTGAGCTGTTTTACTACCGGCTGTAATTCCTTGATTATTTTCACTTGTCTCATTTATAACCACTTCTTTACGGCAAGAAATGGTGATCAAGCTTAAAATCAAAAGAGCCATAAGTATTTTGATTGTTTTGTTCATAGCAGCATTTTTGGGCGTTTTATTATAAAACAACTCAAACGCAAAAACTCCTGAAAAAAATTATTTTATTTTGAAATTATTTTAAAACTTACTTTAACTTACTTCAAGTTAAAAAGTTTTTATCTTTGTAAAGTAATTTATACATTATATTATATAATGA
Organism: Flavobacteriales bacterium; assembly: GCA_026993355.1. Lineage (GTDB taxonomy): Bacteria > Bacteroidota > Bacteroidia > Flavobacteriales > Flavobacteriaceae > WGBX01. The sequence goes on from JALWTX010000008.1 coordinate 117,427, forward strand.
AAAACCTTTGTGTCGAAAGAATCTTTGAAGCTGTCTATAAAAAATTGTCCGGTGATTTGTATAATTTTCTGTATTATAAGTATGGTAATCATGACGAAATAGCCGATGTGGTCCAAGAATCTTTTGTGAAGTTGTGGCAAAATTGTAAAAAGGTACTCCCCGAAAAAGCCCGTGGATTTTTATTTAAGGTTGCCAAAAATCAAATGCTTAATAAGTTTAAACACGACAAAGTGGTGTTAAATTATCAACAAAAGCTGACTGATAAAGTTGAGCATAGAAACCCAGAATATCTTTTGGAAGAAGCCCAATTTTATCAAAAATATCAGCAGGCTTTGGGTAAATTAACCGATGAACAACGGGTCGCTTTTTTGTTGAATAAAGTGGAAGGAAAAAAACATAAAGAAATTGCCGAAATGCTCAATGTTACTCAAAAAGTAGTAGAATATAGAATTTACAGTGCTTTTAAAATTATTAAGAAAGAAATACAAGAATTGAAATAATTTTCAGGAGTTTTGTAACTTAAGTTGTTTAGTATATAAGAATATCTGTCAAATGGACAAAGAAAATTTAATTTATAAATGGCTTAATGGTCAGTTAACCGGAGAGGAAAAGAAGGCTTTTGAACAATTGCCGGATTACGATTTGAATGTGAAAATTATAGAGGGGGCTAAACGTTTTAAAGCGCCCGAATTTCCAGTTGAAAAAAAATATACGGAATTAAAATCCCGTTTAAAACACTATAAGAATGAAAGTCAATATTTTAACCCGGTTTGGCTTTATCGTATGGCAGCTATTTTTATAATTGCTTTAACGGCTTACTTTTATATCCAATCCAATACAGTTGAAATAAAAACCTTAGCTTTTGAAAAAAAACAAGTAGTGCTACCCGATGCTTCCATAGTTTGGCTTAATGCTCATTCAAAATTAACATACAATAAATTTTTATGGCACCTAAAACGACAATTAAAAATGTCCGGCGATGCTTTTTTTAAAGTGACCAAAGGCTCACGCTTTGATGTACATACCCCATCCGGTATCGTTAGCGTGGTAGGGACTGAATTTGAAGTAAAAGCAGGGACTGAAATTTTTGAAGTGCGATGTTTTGAAGGGGTTGTAAAAGTTAAAATTCATAAAAAAACAGTCGTGTTAACCCATGGTGAAGCTTTGCAGGCCACTCATAAGCAAATTCAAAAAATACCGGTTTTACAACCCAAACCTGAATGGCTTGACAACGATGATCAATTTAAAAGTGTTCCTTTGTCAACAGTGCTGCAAGCAATAGAAAAACAATATAAGGTGAAAATCAAAACACAAGATATTGATACCAATCAATTATATACGGGTGCTTTTGCGCGTCATGATTTAAAATTGGCACTTAAAGCCCTTGTAGAAGCCTTCGGATTGACCTATCGTTATGATGAAACACATAAAATTGTGCTGATCAGTGCCAATTAAGCGGGAATATTATTTATTATGGGTCTTATTTTTATATTTGGCTTATGCGGGGCATGCACAGTCAAAGCAATTAGATTTACTGCCATTAAAAACGGTTTTATCACAATTAGAGCAAAAATTCAATTGTCGCTTTACTTATGCCGATGCCGTAGTCGACCCTATTTATGTGCCCTCTATTCCTCAAACTTTGTCTTTAAAATTAAGTCTGCAATTTTTGCATAAATACAGTGGTTTAGATTTTAAGCCTTTATCGGACAATCAAATTGTAATTGCCTTGCCAAAATCCACTTTTATATTTTGTGGTTATATTTTAGAAGAACAAACTAAAATACCGGTAGCTTCAGCCCTTGTTGACATAAACGGAAAATTTGTTAAAACAGATAACCATGGCTATTTTATTATCCGCTTACATCAAAAAAATGCAGAATTGAAGGTGCGTCATCCTGCCTTTTACCGGATTTCCAAGCATATAGTAGCTAAGCAAAATAAAAAATGTCTAACCCTATATTTAACGCCAAAGTTAAATCTTCTTTCGACTGTTTTTTTGCATAATCTGATGGCCAAAGGTATTTATAAGGAGACAAATGGTGCCACGAGTATCAATCTTCATAAATTCGGCATTTTACCGGGCTTAATAGAACCTGATGTATTACAAACCTTACAAGCCTTACCGGCTGTAGAAAGCGTTTACGAAAAGGTGTCAAATATCAATATAAGAGGTGGTACAAATGACCAAAATCTAATTCTTTGGGATGGGATTCGTCTTTATCAAACAGGACATTTTTTTGGATTAATTACAGCCATAAATCCACTTATGGTCCATAAAGTATCTTTAATAGAAAATGCAACGCCTGCCATATATACCAATGCCGTTTCAGGTACCATATTAATGAATTCGAAAAAACAAATGCCACAAAAAATGAGGGCGAAAGCCGGCGTAAATTTTATTAATACAGATATATGGTTCAGCCTGCCGGTAGGTAAAACTTCTGCACTGGAAATAAGCGGACGCAAAGCTATCAGTCCTTGGGTGCAAACGCCTGCTTATGCACAATATTACCGTCGCATTTTACAAAATACCGAAGTAACCAATCAGAGTTTGTCTAATGGCGAAGCGCATATCAATTTTGATTTTTATGATTTCTCTCTTAAATACCAATTCAGGCCTTCCCACAAAAATTTTTGGCGCCTTAACTTCATGTATATAGCTGATAATTTTCAATTTAATAAACAAGCGGTTTTGGCCGGAATCAATCAAAATAAAGAAGGCGAATTGTTACAAAAAAATATGGCCGAAGGCCTTTTTTGGCAACATAAATGGCGAGCAAAACTTACAAGCTATTTTCAAATTTATGAAACCGACTACCAACTAAAAGCACTTCATAATGATTTAGCATCCGGTAAAATTTTGCAACAAGCCAATGCCGTTTCAGAAACCTCCGTTAAGGCTTGGACAACTTACGATCTAAAGCCGCATTTGTTATGGACCAATGGCTACCATTTTATTGAAAATGGCACGAGTAATTTGACACAACTCAATCAGCCGAGGATTTTGAGTTACAGACGTGAAGTAATGCGGATGCATAGTTTATTTTCTCAAATGGATGCGGGATTAATAGGCCAAAAAATCAAATTATCATTGGCACTGCGTTATAATTACTTAGAAAAATTTAAGCAATTCTTTTGGTCTCCGCGTTTTCATTTAAATTATAAATTTAATTCATCATGGCATTTTACTTTTTCTGCTGAATTGAAACAGCAATTTATATCGCAGATCATCAATTTTCAAACAGACTTTTTAGGGATTGAAAAAAGGAGATGGCGTTTATCCAATGGCCGGAATGTTCCGGTTATAAGAAGTGAAAATATTTCTGCCGGACTGGCTTATAAACACCATGGCTGGCTGTTTAATGCCGAAATTTATCATAAAAAAGTAAAGAATATTACGACCCAAAGTCAAGGTTTTGTTAATCAATATATCTATACCCAAGTTATTGGCGATTACGACGTGTCCGGTTTTGAAGTTTTGTTAAATAAACGAACCAAACAATTTAGTGTTTGGGCTGCTTATGCATATATGCACAATTATTATTTTTTTCCGGATTTGACAGAGAAACATTTTCCTAATAATTGGGCCTTAAAACACCGGTTGACATCGGGAATTAGTTATCAAAACCGAAATTTTCAAACCAGTATCGGACTAAATTGGCACACCGGCAAACCAACAACGCTACCCATACCTGCACAAGCCGTTATAGCAAACCAAATAAATTTTGACAGGGCTAATGCTGCGCTTCTCCCTGATTATTTACGGATTGATTGGTCAGCAAATTATCATTTTAATATGACTAAAAATGTTAAAATGGAACTTGGAGCTTCTATTTGGAATTTGACTAATCGTAAAAATATTTTGAGCAAATATTATGTTTTGGACAGCAATCAAACCTTAATTGAATATCAACAAAAATCTTTAAGATTGACTCCTAATTTAAGTATTCGTTTGGTTTTAAATTAAGCCTTTATTAAGGCTGAGATGCCTGAAACAAAATCTTCAAACCGGCTGTATTTTTGGCCGATATACCATGTTTTTAAACCCATTTTTTCGGCATTTTTTCCGGTGTAAGGACCAAAACAGGCAATTTTGAATTGGTTTATTTTATCCGGACCAAAATACTTTAGCATGACTGCTATTTCGGCTGTGCTGGTAAAAGTAATTATGTCAATTTCTTTATGGGCAATCAGGTTGGAAAGTTCTTTATTGGTCGACAGATTTTGTGCTTCTGTCATATATCCTTGTATTTTTATAGTTTTAAGCCTGAGAGCAGAAAGTGCTTTTATAAAATCCGGAATAACATTTGGTTCTGGTACGCCTATAACTTTAGGGGCTACCACTAAAATAGGCTTTTTAGGTTGTGTTTCAAGTTGTTTAAAATAACGGACAAGTCCATTTGGCCCGGTTTCCTCCGGCTCGGCAGCAACTTTCAGATTGTACTTATTTTTTAAATAAACTTGATCTTTACCTAAGGCATAAAAATTAATCCTTTCTAAATTTCCAGATTGACCAGTGTCAGCACAGGCTTTGAAAAAAGCATCAATTGCTGTCCGGCTGGGAAGGATAATATCCTCAAAATCATTTATATTTTTAAAGATAGAGTGTAATGAACTTAAATCTTTGGGCACATAAGTTTTAATGGCCGGATATTCAAGGGCTATCCCTTTGTTATTCCTGATTAATCGGGCTAAATTTTGACCGTAAATTGCCGGTGCCGTTACCAAAATTTTTTTTCCATCCAATTGATTATTCATTTTTGGCACGTTGCAAAGGTAAAGTTGAACAACGAAGCAAGCCTTCTTGTTTGGCTATTTCCTTATAGGGGACTTCTTCAACCGTAAAACCTTGTTCTTTTAACCAATTGTTTAAGCGTTTATTATGTTTTTCCGATACAACTATGTTTGGTGAAATTGAAAAAACATTGGCATACATATCATACATTTCGTCTTTATTGATATGAAATAAATTTTCTTCACCAAATAAATCCACTAAAAAACGGTATTGCGCCGGTTCTAAAAAGCCTTCTTTATGAATAATGGCTTTATCGTAGCCTACAGGCTGAAAAACACAGTCCAAATGCAAAGCATTTTCTCTGGGGTCGGTGTTTGATTTTTTTAAGTCAAATGGCACAACTTGTTTATGCGGAAAGGTTTTCTGTAAAAAATCAACAGCAGCAGCATTGGTCCGGGCTGTAATATAGTCCGGATAATCAGGGCGTCTGTAAGTACCGACAAAAATATATTTTCCCCAAGGCATCACATCACCGCCTTCAATATGTACTTCTTCCGGCGGTTGTACAATTTTTTGCTGATCAAATTGTGATAAAATACCTTCAATAGCTTGAAACTCCGCTTCTCTATCAGGCAAAATATTGGATTTGATAAAGGTGTCATCTATCACAAAACCAATATCACGGGTAAAAATTTGGTTGACATTTTCTAATAATTCCGGCCGGTAAACCTGAACACCATGTTTTTTTAAAACTTGTTCAAATGCAGCCATTTCATTGACCATATCTTTTTCTTTGGGGTAAGTGCCGGCAAGCACATGCTCCCGGGATTTAGGATCGTAGCATTGTTCGGGTGTTGGCATGGGGCCGGGTGAGTCGGCACGCCCTAAGATGACACTTTTTAAAGGAGAAACTTCGTCTTTTATATGAAATTGTTTAGCCATTTTTCTATTTTTTATTGTTAATAATAGGTGATTTATGTTTGTTCCTCAAGAATTTTTAGGTTATTTTACATAATATTTTAATATGATTTCAATACTGTTTAAATAAGAAGTGCCGAATAAATTAACATGAACCAATAGAGGATATAATTGATAAATCTTTAGTCTGTTCTTCCATTCTTTTTCAAGCGGAAAAAGAGCTTGATAAATCTCATATATTTTAGGTGAGAATCCGCCGAAAAGACGCATCATAGCCAAATCCATTTCCCGGTGGCCATAATAAATAGCAGGATCAACAAGAACAGTCTCACCGTTTAAATTGTAAAAATAATTGCCTGACCAAAGATCACCATGAAGCAAGGCGGGATTTTCCTCCGGTAAAAGTTCCGGTAATATTTTGAAAAGCGAATCGAAAGAATTGTGTATCGAAACCGGAATTTTATTTCCGGCCAATTTTAATTGTGTGCTTAAGCGTTGTGTCCGGTAAAACTCTGTCCAATTACTCTGCCAGGTATTTATTTGTGGCAAAGTTCCTATATAATTATCAAAATCCAAACCATATTTTTCTGTCGTATTTTGATGAAGTTTAACCAAGTTTAAAGCAAAATTCTCAGGGTTTTCCGTGTCAATTAAAGGTTCGATATAGTCCATTAATAAATAGGAAAATTTATCGAATATCGCTTGGTCATATACGCGAGGGACCCTAAAAGTTTGTGTTTGTTGTAAGATATTTAACGCCCGGGCTTCTTTGTCAAACATGTCATTAAACTTATGACTGTTTACTTTAATAAAATAATCTTTATCGGTCATAGCCAACCGGTATGACTGATTTATATCCCCGCCATAAATGCGTTCATAAGCACGTAGTTTGACTGGTTTTTGTTCTAATTGACTGATCTTTTGTTCAATATGTTGAATGAAATCCGTATGTAACATCGCGTTTTAATATCACAAATGCCTCCGAAGAGGCATTTTAAGGTTATTAATAAGCTTTGGCAAACAAAACACGTTGTTTGGAAGGTTTACCCGAAATCATATCCACCCCTTCTTCCGCAGGGTTGTCTAACGGGATACAGCGAATAGTGGCTTTGGTTAATTCTTTAATTTTTTCTTCTGTTTCCGGTGTGCCGTCCCAGTGAGCAGCAATAAAGCCTCCTTTGTTTTCTAATATATCTTTAAATTCTTCAAAACTATCGGCTTTGGTAATATGCGCATCTCTGTAATCTGCCGCTTTTTTATAGAGATTTTCTTGAATATCAGATAATAAATTGTCAATATGTTCATCGACATTTTCAATGGCGACAATTTCTTTGGATAGGGTGTCACGACGGGCCACTTCGACGGTGCCATTTTCCAAATCGCGGGGACCTATGGCCAAACGGACAGGAACCCCTTTTAGTTCATATTCATTAAACTTCCACCCCGGTTTATAATTATCGCTGTCATCATATTTAACACTGATGCCTCTTGCCTTCAATTTGTTGACAATTTCATCTACTTTAGCCGAAATTTCTTGGCGTTGTTTGTCTTTTCGGTAAATAGGAATAATGACAACTTGAATAGGAGCCAATTTTGGGGGTAATACTAAACCGTTATCGTCAGAATGGGTCATGATAAGTGCCCCCATTAAGCGAGTAGAAACCCCCCAAGAGGTTGCCCAAACATATTCGAGTGTGCCTTCTTTGGAGAGGAATTTAACATCAAAAGCTTTAGCAAAATTTTGTCCTAAAAAGTGCGAAGTTCCCGATTGTAAGGCTTTGCCATCTTGCATTAAGGCTTCAATGGTATAAGTGTCTTCAGCACCGGCAAAACGTTCGGTTTCGCTTTTTACTCCTTTAATGACCGGCATAGCCATGAAGTTTTCGGCAAAATCGCCATATACATTTATCATTTGCTGCGCTTCTTTTACCGCCTCTTCACGGGTGGCATGGGCGGTATGTCCTTCTTGCCATAAGAATTCGGCTGTGCGCAAAAATAATCTGGTTCGCATTTCCCAACGCATGACATTGGCCCATTGATTGACCAAAATAGGCAAATCGCGATAAGATTGAATCCAACGTTTGTAGGTATCCCAAATGATTGTTTCGGATGTAGGGCGTATAATTAATTCTTCTTCGAGTTTGGCAGACGGATCAACCTCTATACCCTTTCCATCTGGTGTGGTGCGCAAGCGGTAGTGGGTTACCACGGCAGCCTCTTTGGCAAATCCATCAACATGTTTAGCTTCTTTACTAAAATATGATTTTGGAATTAATAAAGGAAAATAAGCATTTTGATGCCCCGTTTCTTTAAACATTTTATCGAGTTGAGCTTGCATTTTTTCCCAAATGGCATAACCATAAGGTTTTATAACCATCATGCCCCGGATGCCGGAATTTTCTGCTAAGCCTGCTTTTACGACTAATTCATTGTACCATTTAGAATAATCTTCGCTGCGTTTTGTTAATTTTTTACTCATTTTCAGTGGTTTGGTATAATTGTTGCATTTAATTTAAGTGCATAATTACCTTTGTAGGCAAAATATTTGCAAAGCTAATTATTTTTTATAAATTTAACTTTAAAAATTTTGTTTTATGAAAACCATCTTGCCTTTTCGATCTTATTATACCGGCCTTTTGGCTTTGGTTATTGTTTTTTTATTGAGTTCTTGTAACAGCTATTATAATGTATCGGCTGCCGATGGTATTTATGGAGAAGACTCCGGAAATGGTTCAGTACCACAACAACAGAAAGTTATTGAAAAAGAAACGGTCATTTTAAAAGAAAATAAGAATAGCCACAAAAGAACCAAGACCGATAATAGTGATACCTTTTATGAAGAGTACTTTAAAAATAAAGCCGGTTTGTATCAAGATTTAGACGAAGATGATATTGTAACCGATGACGCATATACAGATGAGGATAAGTATGTAGATGACAACGATGACGATAAATACTATATAACTAAAAAAGAAATTTACATTCATAATTATTGTGATGTTGACCCGTGGTTTTACACCCCTTATTATCGCCCTTATTACCGTCCTTATTATTCCGGTTCCAATTTTTATATAGGCTTTAACTGGGGCTACAATTATTACGATCCTTTTTACGATCCTTATACTTATTGGGGCTATTATCCCAGCTATTATAATCCCTATTATGGCGGCTATTATGGTTATGGTGGTTATTATTACGGGCCTTACAATAATTATTATTATAATCCGAGACGGGCTTATATCCGAGGACGTCGCGGTTATGTTTCCAGAAGAGGCAGCAGAACACAACCACGTTATACTTCACGTACCTCACGTAGAAGTGTAACTAATTCAGAAGGAAGACGCGGAAGGACCAATACCAATGGTCGTGTAGGAAGAGCGGGTAGAAACGGCACGCAAATTTCAAGAGAGGGGAGAGGCAGCAGAACAGGACATTATACGCCGGGGACGCAGCGTGGAAATGTGAATGGCAGAAGTGGGCGAGGTAATAGAGGTGGTCGATCTATCCATTATGTAAAACCCACAGGACGACCTGTTTACCGTGGCAAACCAGATAGAAATAAATCCGTGCACACGGCACGGGGAAGAAGCAGGCGTTATATATCTCACTCAACCTATAGAGCAGAAAGACAGCGGCCTGTACGCAGAAGAAATACTTCAGAATCTTCTCATTCCCGTACAATTTATTCAGATCATTCAACACATCAAACGCATATTTATCGCCCTTCTTTTTCTTCCGGCTCTAACAGCCATAGTTATTCGGGACATTCAAGTTCTTCAAGACGATCTAACAGTGGAAGACGTAGAAGATAAAAAAGTTTAATGAATCATTAAATCAAAGTAAATTTTATATGAAACTTACATATGCCTTATTATTTATTTTAATTATTTCGGGAAATATTTTTGCGCAAAATTTTGAAGATGCCTGGCGTTATAGCCAAGACAATCCATATGGTACCGCACGTTTTACAGCTATGTCCGGCGCATTTAGTTCATTAGGTGGCGATTTAAGTGCTATCGGATTGAATCCGGCGGGAACGACCACTTTTGCTACCAACCGCATGACCGGTACATTTTCTTTTTATAACACCCAAAATAACACCAATTATTTTGGCCAAAATACCTCTGCTAATTACACTTCTTTTGACGACCGGTTTTTGGGGATAGATCAAATAGGGGCAGTTTGGGTTTTCAAGTCTGAGGTAAATGATTGGAATAAAATTGCTCTGGCCATTAACTACAATAAAGATGCAGATTATGGCAATTACTTTATCGCTAAAGGTTTAAATACAGCCGGACATTCCGTAACCAATTATTTTGTTGATAATGCCAATGGTGTGGCTTTGGCCGATATTAAATTAATTGACGGCTTCGATGAGGATTATAAATGGCTTGGTGAAAATTTGGGTTTTAATGCCCAGCAAGCCTATTTGGGTTATCAAGCTTATGTAATAAATGCTGTAGACCCCAATGACGATACCAATACGCAATATACGCCTAATGCCGTGTATTCACAAGTTTATCATGAAAACACTCTTAGCAGTTCAGGGCGAAAATCTCATATTGATTTTAATATTGCCGGAACTTACCAACACAAACTTCAATTAGGTTTTTCTTTAACTGCCTATAGCATTGATTACGCCGAGAATAATACTATTACCGAAAGCGGATATGATGCTTCATCGGATTTGCAGTATCTCAAGTTTAGGAATAGTTTGCGGGTTGAAGGATCGGGCTTAGCTTTAAAATTTGGAGCGATATACAAAATTGCACAAGGTATAAAATTAAGTCTGGCTTATCATTCACCCCAATGGTTAGAGATAAATGAATATCTTAAACAGGGTATTCATACAGAAATGGGCAACGGTGATGTATTTGATATACAACCAACAATTGAAAATGCTTTTGCCCCCTATAAAATAATTACACCTTCCAAAGTAATTATAGGTGCTTCGGCAGTGATAAATAAACGAGCAGTTATATCGGGAGATTATACCTATCAAAATATGAGCCACTTGCATTTTAAAGAAAAAGATAAAAATGCCGATACAAGCTATTTTGATGCAATAAATGCTAGTATAGCCAATGATATGCAACCGGTACATCAATTAAGTTTGGGCGGAGAACTGAAGTTTAACCAATTATTTTTACGTGCCGGTACTTACACAGCTACTTCGCCGGTAAAGGGCTCCGCCAGTTTATTTTCTAAATATGGCTATTCTTTTGGTGCCGGCTACAATTTTGGTATGTTTGTGATTGATGCCGCCTTTATGCAGTCTCATACAGAACAAGCACGAACACTATTGGGCTTGCCTGATCAAAGTGTCATTAATGGACAAACCAACCGCTATGTGATTGGCATCCGCTATAATTTTTAAAATTTAATGATATACTAAAGCCTGTTTATGCAGGCTTTTTCTTTATTTATGAAACAGTCATCAGATTTTTATGATCGTGTTTTGGCAGTTGTTAAACAAATTCCCTACGGAAAAGTTACAACTTATGGTTTAATAGCGCAGTATTTGGGACAAAAGAAAAGCGCAAGAATGGTCGGTTGGGTGTTAAATAAACAAAAAGGCAAACCTGATATTCCAGCACACCGCGTTGTCAACAGTAAAGGATTGTTATCCGGAAAAATGCATTTTGAAGGAACAAATTTAATGGAACAACTACTGATTAGTGAAGGTATTCCGGTCGAAAATAACCAAATTGTCAATTTAGATAAATATCTTTGGCAACCTGAATAATTTTTCTTTTTTTATTAAAAAGCCCATTTTTGTAAGCAGATAAATTCAAAATTATCCTTAGATTTGTCGTCATTAAAATTGAAAATGATGCCTCAAACCTATTTATCGGATATAGAAATTGCCAACCGTGTTAAACCGGAAAAAATAAAAAAAATTGCCAAAAAATTAGGGATAAACAGTGATGATTTAGAACCTTACGGTAAATATAAAGCCAAATTGCCTCTCTATTTAATTGATGAGGAAAAAATAAAACAACATCATTTAATTTTGGTGACAGCCTTAACGCCCACACCTGCGGGTGAAGGCAAAACAACGGTGAGTGTTGGGTTGGCTGACGGCTTAAATAAAATAGGAAAACAAGCAACTGTTGTATTAAGAGAACCTTCTTTAGGGCCGGTTTTTGGTATTAAAGGTGGTGCTGCCGGTGGCGGCTATGCGCAAGTAATTCCGATGGAAGAAATTAATTTGCATTTTACAGGTGATTTTGCTGCTGTAGAAAAAGCAAATAATCTGCTGTCCGCTTTGATTGATAATCATATTCATCACCACAACAACCTAAAATTAGATGTCCGGCAGATTTTCTGGAAACGTGTAATGGACATGAATGACCGGGGACTGCGCCATATCGTGGCCGGATTAGGTGGGAAAACCAATGGTGTCCCGCGTGAAGACGGCTTTAATATTACCCCGGCATCGGAGGTGATGGCTATTTTGTGTTTGGCTAAAGATTTAGCTGATTTAAAACAAAAACTCGGGAATATTTTAGTTGGTTTAAATATGGATGGCGAGCCGGTTTATGCACGTGACTTAAAAGCACAAGATGCGATGACCATTTTGCTCAAAGATGCTATTAAACCTAATTTAGTTCAAACCCTTGAACATAATCCGGCTATTATTCATGGCGGCCCTTTTGCCAATATTGCCCAAGGAACAAATTCTATTATAGCTACGAAAATGGGATTATCTTTAAGTGATTATGTGGTAACGGAAGCCGGTTTTGGGGCTGATTTAGGCGCCGAAAAATTTTTAAATATCAAAAGTGTTTATGGGGGATTAAATCCCGAAGCCGTTATTTTAGTGGTTACAGTAAGGGCATTGCGCCATCATGGCGGGCAAAAAGACTTTAACCGGCCTGATTTGGAAGCTGTAAAAAGAGGTTTTGCCAATGTTGAAAAACACATTGAAAATATTGAAAAATTTGGGATTAAACCAATAATTGCCATCAATAAGTTTCCTCATGATACACCTGAAGAAATTGCTTTCGTAAAGGAGGTTGCCGCAAAAAAAGGGGTACAAGCCATTTTAGCAGAAGAATGGGCAAAGGGAGGAGAAGGAACGGTTGATTTAGCACAAGCGGTGGTTGATCTAATTGCCCAAAAAGCAAATCATTTTAAACCTTTATACAAATGGGAGCAGCCTGTAAAAGAAAAAATTGCCAAAATAGCCCGGGAAATATATGGTGCTAATGATGTCGAATACTCTAAAAAAGCCTTAACGACTATTCGTAACATTGAAAAATTAGGTTATGACCATCTGCCGATTGTTATGGCAAAAACACAAAAATCTTTATCTGACAATCCTGCAAAATTGGGCAGGCCGGCAGATTTTAATGTTTTTGTTAGAGAAGTAGAGATAAATACAGGGGCGGGATTTATCATTCCTATTTTGGGAAAAATGATGCGTATGCCCGGTTTACCCTCCAAACCTGCCAGTGAAAATATGCATATTGATGCGGAGGGGAATATCACAGGTTTATCTTAAATGAGGGACAGTGTTTTACTTTAAATAACCAAAAAACAAGTAAGTAACCAAAATAGCGGTAATAATACCGGCAATGTCCGCTATTATACCGGCAGTTGCAGCATAGCGTGTTTTTTTGATACCTACAGAGCCAAAATAAACCGCCAATACATAAAAAGTTGTTTCGGTGCTACCTTGCAATATGGAGGTCAAATGGCCTACAAAACTATCTACACCATAATCTACCCAACTTTCTACCATGGCAGCACGGGCGCCACCACCGGTTAAAGGTTTCATAAAAGCGGTCGGTAAGCCATCGACAAAACGTGTGTCTACACCGAGGTGCATAAAAAGAAATTTAAAAAAATCTAAAACGTAATCCATTGCTCCCGACGCTGTAAAAACCCCAATGGCTGCCAGCATGGCTACAAGGTAGGGAATGATGCTAACGGCTACTTGAAAACCATCTTTGGCCCCTTCTATAAATGCATCGTAAATATTAATTTTCTTGAACAAAGCTACACTGATAAAGGCGATAATGATCGTAAATAAAATAATGTTACTTAATAAATTAGTGAAGATGCTAATTTTTTCCGGATCTTTTAAATAATAGACATATCCGGCAATTCCACCAATTAATAAGGTCATTCCTCCCAAATAAGCTAAAATAACTTTGTTAAATAAATTTATTTTTTGAATAAATGCAGTGTAGATTAATCCGACCAAACTTGAGACAAAAGTCGCAATTAAAATAGGGAGAAAAACATCCGTTGGATTGGCAGAGCCTTTCATACTGCGAAGGGCTAAAATACTAACTGGAATTAGCGTTAATCCGGAGGTATTCAAAACCAAAAACATAATCTGTGCATTGCTGGCCGTGTCTTTTTCCGGATTTAAACTTTGTAGGTCTTTCATGGCTTTCAATCCCAGTGGGGTTGCAGCATTGTCTAAGCCTAACATATTGGCCGAAAAATTCATCATCATAGACCCGATAGCCGGATGATTTTTCGGTACTTCAGGAAATAAACGGGTAAACAAGGGGCTGACAAGACGTGCCAAAATTTGAATCATGCCACCTTTTTCACCTATCTTCATAATTCCCATCCATAAAGCTAAAATGCCGGTTAGCCCCAGCGACAATTCAAAACCTAGCTTGGAGCGTTCAAAAAGCGCTTTCATCATAGTTGAAAAAACCGTTACATCACCTAAAAAAATCAATTTAATTAATCCGACAATAAAAGCAATTAAAAAAAATCCAACCCAAATATAATTAAGCGCCATAAAAAACAATTAATAAGTCAAAATGAATTATACTTTAATGAATATTTTTCGTCTGTACATCCACCAAGCTACAAAGATATAAAAAATGACGACACTTAAGGCATACAGCATGGACGCCATCGAATTGTCGCCTAGCCACGAAGTATAGAAGTGGTGGTAAAGCCAAGCGTGTATCGGCTTGTTGGTGCCCGGTATGTGTAATGAGTAAAAGGCTTTGGTAATAAATACGGATAGCGTAAATATGGCAATGGCATTCATCCCTAGATATTTAAATATATTGCCCCATCTTTGATAGTTTAAAATATCGACTATAAAGTAAATAACTGCAAAAAATAAATAAGCTAATCCACCGGTGTACAAAACATAACTACTGGTCCATAAACGTTTGTTTAGTGGAAAACTGTGGCTCCACAACCATCCTAAAAGCCATAATATTAGGCCAATACCAACAAAAAGAATTAGTTTTGCATAGGGTGAAATACGGGGATTAACCAATAACAAGCCTAAAAAAATACCTAAAATAGTGGTGGCTATGGCCGGCAAAGTGCTCAAAAGTCCTTCCGGATCGTAGTTTCCCTGTACATATCCTGTTTTTTCATAATGTTTCCACATATGATTTTTGCCCAAAACTTTCCTGTCTATCACCGAGGCTAAATTATTTTGCGGCGTTAATGAGGTTTTCTCTCCATTAATTTTAATTTGTGTCATGGCATACCAATAACCGCCTAAAATAAGGATAAGTAACATTAGATACCATTTCCAATTTTTAACACGGATAAATAACAAGGCACTTAACAAAAAAACTAAACCAATGCGTTGTAAAACACCGGGCAAACGCAAATGAGATAAATCTCTGACAAAAGGAAAATGGAAGATAAAACCGGCTAATATTAAACCGATTAAGATGATTTTTAGGCTACGTATTATTATTTTACTATATAATTGGTGATTGACATACTGGCGTTTGTTATGATAGGCAAATACAATTGATGTACCGACAATGAACAGAAAAAATGGAAATACCAAATCGGTAGCCGTTAAGCCATGCCACGGTGCATGCTCTAATGGGGCATATATATGCCGCCAAGTTCCCGGCGTATTAACCATAATCATAAAAGCTATGGTTAGGCCTCTGAAAATATCGATAGATGTAAAGCGTTTCTTGTTCATTTGTTTGTTGCCTTAAAAATAAAAAAATAAAATTTGAAAATGACTGATGTTTAAATCTTTATCTACTTTTTAAGGAATTATTATTTTTTTAGCATTTTATAAACTTAACTGATATTAAAATCTGTGTTTTAACTTAACTAGTTAAATCTATCGTAAGATATAGTGGGTGTTTTGCGGGGATAAATCAAATTTTTAAGCAATCTTTTGATAATTTTATGTTAATCTGTCTTTCTTTTAAGGTCAATAGCTTATATTTGTTTAATTATTATTACCAAAATTCTATGAATAAACAAACACACTATTTCCATATTCCGGTGATGGGCGTCGCCTATACCATTGACACACCTTTAAAAGTAGCCCCATATGGCATTGATTCGGTTATTTCTTTAGTTGACAATGTTCTGTTAGAAAAATTACGAAGTGTATATAGCACCAAATTTAATTTGCCTTATCAAGAAATATCAAAAAAAGCCGATGATTACATGGCAAAACGCGTTACAGCCTATTTAAATTTAATAAACAAATTAACCAAAGAAAAATTTGAAGACCTGAAAAACAATTTTGAATCCAAAAAATCTGATATAATAGATTATTTTGAGATGTTACCCGATTCTTCTACGCTTAAACAAAGTTTTATAAGCAAATGGCACACAAATTACCACGATCTTAAAAACTGGCTTAAAGACAATTTAAGTATGGGAAGTATTGATGTGAACATTATGACCAAAGTAGATAAAGTCAACTATAAAAACGGTGAAAAACTCCCCCAGGAATATAACGACGCACATGCCGCCCTTCGTGGCTTTGCCAATAGTGATTTGGCTTCATCTTTAATATTGTCTGCCGGTATGAGTCCAAGGTTATATGGTTATATAGAAAATTTTGATGACTTTTTTCCGGATGAGAATGCTTATATTAAGAAAAAAATTGTCTTAAAAGTCAGTGATTACCGTTCGGCTTTAATTCAAGGTAAATTTTTAGCTAAAAAAGGACTATGGGTCAGTGAGTACCGGATCGAATCCGGCTTAAATTGTGGTGGACATGCTTTTGCTACAGATGGCTTTTTGATGGGGCCGATATTAGAAGAATTTACAGAAAACCGTCATAACTTGGAGAAAGAAATCTTAAGTATATTACAAAAAGCTTTGAAACAAAAAAATAAACCGGTTCCGGCATCTTTGCCGCTTAAAATTACAGCCCAAGGCGGTGTGGGGACCAATGAAGAATTTAATTTTTTGCTCAATCATTACAAAGTGGACAGTGTTGGTTGGGGAAGCCCGTTTTTGTTGGTGCCCCAAGCAACCACAGTAGATGATTATACCTTAAAAGAATTGGCTAAAGCCCGGGAAGAAGATTTATATCTGAGTCAGATTTCACCCTTGGGCGTACCATTTAACACCTTGCGACGGGCTTCCGCGACGTTAAAAAAGAAAGCAAAAGCCTTAAAAGGAAGAGCAGGAAGCAGTTGCCCGAAAGAATATTTAGTGTCCAATACCGACTATACAGATAAACCGATTTGTACGGCTTCACGCCAATATCAATTTTTAAAGTTAAAAGAACTTGACGAAGCTAATTTGCCAAAAGCTGAGTATGACAAAGAATTTGAGAAAATAACCGATCCTGAATGTTTGTGTGTCGGTCTTTCTGAACCCGCTATTCTGACCCATCAAATAGATTACAAAGTGAAGGATAATGGTGTGAGTGTTTGTCCGGGACCTAATATGGCTTATTTTGATAAAATTGTTAGTTTAAAAGAGATGGTTGGTCATATTTATGGAAAAAATAATCTTTTACGCAACACTTATCGTCCGCATATGTTTATAAAAGAGCTTAATTTGTACATTAATTATTTAAAGGATAAATTCAAGCAAACAGATAGAGAAAACAAAAAAGAGCAAAAGTATTTAGAAAAATTTGTGCATAATCTTGAGAAAGGTTGGGCATATTATCATCGTTTATTTACCGGTTTAACGCATTCGTTTGCAGATAATAAAGAGCAGATTATAGCAGATTTGGAAAAAGCCAAAGTGCAGATTGATATAATAAAAACGGATATAATGGCTTCCTCTCAGGTGAATTGATAGCATTTTAGCATTTATAAGACCGGCTTGATTTTAATATAATGAGCCGGTCTTTATTTTTTTTCTAAATTTGTCGTTATTCTAAATTTATGATATGTCAGCACAGACCATTTTACTCATCATCACGCTTTATTTTTTGGTGCTTATTGTTATTTCATTTATGACAGGCAAAGAAGATACTAATGATGTTTTTTTTAGAGCAAAAAGAGAAGCACCTTGGTATTTGGTAGCTTTTGGCATGATTGGCGCCTCACTTTCCGGCATCACATTTATTTCCGTTCCCGGCTGGGTTTCATCACAAGGTTTTGCTTATTTGCAGATGGTTTTGGGCTTTGTTATCGGTTATTTTATCATTGCTCAGGTGCTTTTGCCCTTGTATTATAAAATGAATTTAACTTCAATTTACCAATATTTAGAAAGCCGTTTTGGCAATACGACGCACAAAACCGGTTCAGTTTTATTTTTGGTAGCACGTATAGCCGGTGCTTCTTTACGCTTATTTTTAGTTGCCGGAGTTCTACAGTTACTTATTTTTGATGAGTTGCATATTCCGTTTGCCGTAACAGTTTCGGTAACAATATTGTTAATATGGATTTATACCTTCAAAGGCGGTATTAAAACCATCATTTGGACAGATACCTTGCAAACGGCTTTTATGTTGATTGCATTAGTCATTTCTATTTATTTGATAGCGCAAAAGCTTCATTGGTCTATAGGCGATTTGTTCACACAGGTGAAAAACAGTCCTTATGCCAAAATTTTTCATTTTGAGGATATAAATGCCGGTAATTATTTTTGGAAACAATTTTTAGCCGGTATTTTTATTGCCATTGCCATGACAGGTTTAGATCAAGGTATGATGCAAAAAAACCTGACCGTCAAGAATTTGAAAGATTCACAAAAAAATATGCGTTGGTTCTCGCTTTCATTATTGGTTGTGAATTTGTTGTTTCTTTCACTTGGGATACTTTTATTGGCCTACGCGACTCATCAGCATATCGATTTAAAAAGTATGCAAATAACCGGCGATAAAATTTTCCCGTATTTAGCGGTTAAATCAGGCATGGGTATGGCTGCCGGAATATTTTTTATTTTAGGACTTATTGCAGCTGCTTATTCCTCGGCAGATTCATCTATGACGGCTATCACAACCTCATTTAGTTTAGACATTTTACAAATAGACAAACGTTATCCTCCTGAAAAACAAAAATATGTGCGTAAATTGATTCATATCGGCATATCAATCTTCTTTATTTTGGTATTATTGGTTTATCAACAAATTATTACCGATAAAAGTATCATCAATTCTATTTTCAAATTTGCGGGTTATACTTATGGTCCATTGTTAGGATTGTTCGTTTTTGGCTTATTTACCACTTACCCAGTAAAAGATAAGTGGGTGCCGGTTGTGGTCATCTTATCACCTGTTTTGACTTATTTTATTGCAGAAATTCCCCATTTTTTTGGTTGGAAATATCAATTTAGTTTTGAACTATTGCTTATAAATGCAGCCTTAACTTTTTTGGGTTTATGGCTAATTCGTAAACGATAAGCATGCCTTCTAAATTTATTATGAAATATTCGGTTATCATTTTAAACTATAATGTTAAATATTTTGTCGATGCTTGTTTATATACCGTTTTAAAGGCAGCAGAGGGATATGCGGTAGAAATTATTGTGGCAGATAACAATTCAACCGATGCCAGCCGGTCTTATCTTCCATCCAAATATCCGAATGTGAAATTTTTATGGTTTGACCAAAATTTAGGTTTTGCCAAGGCATATAACCGGGCAGTAAAAACAGCCAAAGGACAATTTATTCTTATTTTAAATCCGGATACTTTAGTCAGTGAAGATCTCTTTGATGTGTTAAATGCCTTTATTTCAAAGCATCTTGATTTTGGTATTGTAGGGGGGCAAATGATTGACGGAACAGGCCGTTTTTTGCCCGAGAGTAAAAGAAACATTCCGCAACCGATAAGTATTTTTAGTAAATTAACCGGTTTGGACCGGATATTAAGATTTGTGCCTTTCAATCGCTATTATGCGACAGCCTTGTCCCCCGATGAAACAGGAAAAGTGGCTGTGTTAACCGGTGCATTTATGTGTTTGCCCAAAAAGGTTTATGAAAAAATTGGCGGATTTGATGAACAATATTTTATGTATGGCGAAGATATTGACCTATCATATCGTGTTTTGCAATCAGGTTTGAATAATTATTATTTGCACACAGCAAAAATTATTCATTTCAAAGGCGAAAGTGCCGGAAAAACAGCGCAATACTATAAAAATTTTTATACCTCCACAATTCAATTTTATCGTAAACATTTTAAAAGTAACAGACTTGTTGAATTTTTAGGTCGATATCTTTTAAAAATGTGGTTGGCCATACGACTGATAAAAAAAACAAGTCCAAAAAAAGCCTTGGATTTTAATAAAATATATTTTTTGGGGGCAAAGAAGCATATGCCGCAAATTTACCCATATTTTCCTTCCGCCGAATGGATAAGTAATATACCCGATAATTTTGACAAGCATAGTCTTCTCATTTTTGATATGGATTATCTGTCGGTGTCAAAAATCATTATCATTATGAGGCAATTAAAAGACTACCCGGTTTCATTCCGTTTTTTCTTTCCATCGAGAGAAATGATTCTGGGAAGCGATTCTAAAGACCACTTAGGTGAGGTGTTACTGCCTGACAAATTTTAAGCTATGCTTATATTTGTAACAATTTTTTAATACATTCGTTATTAAGATGTAACAAGCCCAAAATGACACAACTTGAATTTGTGAATACCATCAAAAAGATGGAAGACAAAATGTACCGCTTGGCTAAAATCATGCTTGTTTCAGCTGATGAAGCTGCCGATGCCGTGCAGGAAGTCTGTACAAAATTATGGATAAAAAAAGAGCAATTGAACCGTATAGCCAATACGGAGGCTTATTTTATGCGGGCCACGCGTAATTATTGTCTGGACCGTATAAAGTCAAAGCAAGCAAAAGAACAACGCTTGGATAGTATTGAATTTATGGTCAAGTCCCAATCTGCCGAAAAGCAATATGATGCCAATGAAGCCGTTGCAATTGTGCAAAAATTGATGCAAGATTTACCCGAAAAACAACGTATAATTTTACAACTCAGAGATGTTGAAGGCTATGAATACAAAGAAATTGGCACTATTTTAGATATGAATGAAAATGCTGTCAGAACGGCTTTATCCAGAGCCAGAAAAACTTTAAAAAATGCTTTAATAAAATATTATGAATTTGGATTACAACAAAATAGACGCTATTCTTAACAAATATTTTGAAGGAACAACAAGTTTGGCCGAAGAGGACTTATTACGTCAATATTTCGCTTCCGGATTTGTGGCAGACAAACACTATCCTTATAAAGCTTTGTTTGACTATACAAGACGTGCTAAGGCGGAAATAAGCCCGCAACCGGTTACATTTAAATCGACCAATAACCGGCAGAGAATTTACTTTTCGGCAGTTGCTTCTTTAGTACTCGCTATTGGTTTTGTATGGTTTATTCAGCAAAAACATTTGCCTAATGTTGCATTATCCGGTCTTTCGACTAAAGTCAAGCAGATTGAGGTGTCCGGGCATAAAAGAAAGGAAGCCGAAAAAGAAATTAAAAAGTTTGCTAATCACGTAGAAAAAGGAGTTCAAAATATCAGTGCATTAAGTATTTTTGCCATCGCTACCCAAAAAGTTTTTAAAATAAAAAAATCAAGTAAAAAATCAAACAAATGAAAAATATAAGTTTATTTATCGCACTATTAATGTTTAATATAGGTTTAGCGCAGAGCATATTTGACAAATATGAAGATCAAGACAAAGTGTCCTCAGTTATTGTAACGGATGAAATGTTTAAACTACTGAAAGAAATTGAACCGGAAAGTCCGGAAGCTAAAGAAGAAATTAGTGCATTAAGCGGCTTGACAGCCCTTAAAGTTTTTTCGACTGAAGACCAAGGTGTGAGTCAAAAAATGCTTGCTGATGCCCAAAATTATGTAAAAAACAAGCAAATGACTGAATTGATGCGTGTCAACGATCAAGATGCCAAGGTCAAATTTTATATTGTAAAGGGCAACAAACCTCATATTGCCAAAGAGTTGGTCATGATTTTACAATCTAAAAATACAGATAAACCAAGTACGGTT
This sequence comes from Flavobacteriales bacterium, assembly GCA_026993355.1. Taxonomy (GTDB): domain Bacteria; phylum Bacteroidota; class Bacteroidia; order Flavobacteriales; family Flavobacteriaceae; genus WGBX01. Next base: position 139,273 of record JALWTX010000008.1, read on the forward strand.
ATTATGTTGTTAACAGGAGACATTTATCTAAATAAATTATCCAAGCTGAATAAAAAAATCAAAATAGTCAACGGAAAGTATCTAAAAGAAGTTGAGAAAAAAGAAACCAAATAAACTTCAAAGCTTTAGTGAAATGAAATCATTTAAAAATTTGAGTCTGCTTTTTTTCTTTGCCATATTTCTGTCGGCTTGTCATACTGATCCGGTTGAAAATTATTTTGTTGAAGCGACTGAAAGCCCGGACTTTTTTGTCTTGAATATCCCCGCAAATATTATCACTTTTGATGAGTCTGAATTGGATGCAGAAACATTACGTCAAATTCATTCTATCAAAAAAATGAATGTGTTGGTTTATAAAAATAACAAGGATATCCACCAAAAGAAAGAAAAATTTGAGGAAGCGAAGCGGCTCCTTCATAGTGGGGATTTTAAATTGTTAACCAAAATAAAAAATGAGGGTTATCAAGTTTTATTAACTTACGACGGCTTGCCGGATAAGATTGAGGAAATTATCTTTTTGGGAAAAGACAAGCAATTTAATTTCTTGCTGGGGCGTATAAAAGGCAAAGATTTAAATGTTAATAATATTTTAAAGGCTTTAAAACATGTTCAAAAAGTGAATCGTACACAAGCAGAGTCTGTATTACAAATTTTTAAACAACCATAATCCGTGTAATTTGTTGCAAATGATTTATCCCATGGCTTTATGCATCTATTGAATTTTATATTTGAATTCGGTAAAGCTGCTTGGGCTTATATGCAGGCACTTTATTATTTATTTAAATATCGTCCTTATAAATATATTTTGGTTTTGCTATTGTTGACAAGCCTTTTTCTACTTCCTATAGGATTTTTAGATTTGTCTTATAATTTTCTTCTCGATTATTGGCATAATGTGCCGGGCCACCATTACTTTTGGTTAATGATAAATTGGTTGGCAAGTTTATCGGGTTTTATTTTATTAATTATTCTGTCTCCGGTATTTTCATGGATGTCTGAAGAAGTCGGTCAAAAATTGGCGGGTAAAAAAAACGGTTTTGAATGCTTCAAATGGCTTAAAGATATTTGGCGGGGCATTCGAATGAGTCTGCGAAATTTGGCCTGGCAAACCTTAGGTTTTTTAATCTTATCGGGTATTAGCATATTTCTTCCTGATAAAATGTTTTTAAAATACCTTTTAAATTTATTATTTTGGCTGTTAAATGCTTATTTCTACGGCCTTACCATACTTGATTATGCTTTGGAAAATGAGCGTTTATCTTATAAGCAATCTATCCATTTTTCTTTACAACATACCGGTTTGGTTTTAGGTTTGGGGGCAGTTTATGAAATTATGCTCAACCTTAATAAATTTTCTTTTTTTCATTTTAACTCTGCCCAGTTAAATACTTTTTGGCCGGTATTTTCAGAAGCCTTGGTTGCTTTTTTGGGAGTTTTGGCATCCTCCATTATTATTTTTAAAAATTACCATGAAACATTAATCAATAAAAAAGCCCGGTAAGTTATATACCGGACTTTTGTTAATGTTTTTGGCTTATTATCGTCTGCTCGAGCGTTTTCGTCCCTTGCTCCCTTCAAAAGACTTAGAACGTTTTCTTTTGCCTTTGCGAGCGTTTTCCCTGCCACCATTGCTGGCATTGGCCGGTTCGACGGATAAGTCGCGGCCTTCAAATTGGATATCCCGTATTTTTTGGGCCAATTGATTGGCAGCTTTACTATCAATTTCAAAAAAGGAAAAGTTTTTCAAAATTTCTATTTTACCAATTTCGACATTGTTAGAGTCCAAGGCATTATTGATAATCCCAATTAATCGCAGAGGTGTCAGATTTTCCTTTTTACCGACATTCAAAAATAAGCGAGTAAAATCTTGATTATTTCGCCGTTCTTTAACCGATTTCTTTTCGCGGCTTTCATCGGCATTGATATCTTTGGCATTCTTATAGTATTCTATAAAACGGTTAAATTCCGTAGAAACAAAATGTTTTATGACTTCTTCTTTACTTAAATGTTCAAATTTGTGGTAAATTTCTTCTAAAAACGGTTCAATTTGTTTATTATCCACTTTGGTATTGACCACTTTATCGGTCAAACTCATTAATTGGTTAGAACAAATTTCAGCACCATTGGGGACAAGTTTATGTGCGAATTTAATTTTAGAGATACGTTCTATATCACGAAGTTTATTTTTTTCGCGTGTATGGATAATCGCGATAGAAGTTCCTTTATTACCTGCGCGCCCCGTTCGTCCACTACGATGGGTATAATACTCAGTCTGATCCGGCAAGTTATAATTAATAACATGAGTCAGGTTGTTTACATCCAATCCGCGTGCTGCCACATCTGTTGCAACCAAAAGTTGTAATTGCTTATTTCTAAATCTTTTCATCACGTCATCACGCTGAGACTGTGACATATCACCATGCAAAGCATCGGCATTATACCCGTCGTTCATCAATTTAGCGGCCACATCTTTTGTTTCGCGCCGTGTTCTACAAAAAACGATTCCATATATATCCGGATGCATATCTGCTATCCGCTTCAATACTTCATAACGGTGTTTGGCACTTACCATATGGTAAATATGTTCGACGGTGTCAGCGCCTTTGTTTTCAGCTGCCACAGACATTTTGTCGGGCTGATGCATGTAATTTTTAGAAATCCTTTCAACTTCTTTGGACATAGTGGCCGAAAACAACAAGGTTTGTTTGTCTACGGGCGTTTGGGCTAAAATGGCATCTAATTCATCTTTAAATCCCATGGTTAGCATTTCATCGGCTTCATCCAGAATTAAAGTGTTTATTTGATCAACCTTTAACCGGCCTCTATTTAATAAATCCTTGGCACGTCCTGGAGTCGCTACTACAATTTGCGCTCCTTTTTTCAAATCTTTTATCTGATTTTCAATACTTGCCCCACCATAGACCGGTACCACATTTATACCTTTGATATATTTGGCAAATTTTTGCATATCTGCTGTAATTTGAAGTGCCAATTCGCGTGTTGGCGCCAAAATCAAAACCTGAGTGGCTTTGTTTTGAGGATTTACTTTTTGTAAAGTCGGCAAGCCAAAAGCCGCCGTTTTGCCGGTCCCGGTTTGGGCCAGTGCCATTAAGTCTTTTTCGGTTTGTAATAAATGCGAAATGGTTTTTGCCTGAATGGGCGTAGGTTTTTCATAACCTAAATCTTGAATTGCTTGTAAAATTTCTTCTTGCAATCCGGTTTCAATAAATGTATTCATCTTTAATTTTATTTATAGGCAATTGCCGGCAAAAGAGCCGGTAAAACACCCTGTTTATATATCGAAATTTGAAGTTTTATTCCGATATACACCCAATTAAAGACACGTGCGGAATATTTTTCCAAAAATCATCAGCGGCAAAGATAGGTCAATGTTAAGCAGATTCCTAATTAAAATTGTTTTTTAACGTAAAATTGGCAAATTTAGCATTCGTGTTTTATGTTACTTGAATGAAAAATCTATTTGTAAATGAATAATTTTAGGAGTAAGTTTGTAAATATAAAAATGAGCAAATTATGTTACAAATTTCGCGTTTAAGAAACGATAAAGATGCTATTATTGAAGCCCTGAAAAAGCGTAATATTGAGGCGTCGGATTTAATAAACAAAGCCATCGAATTAGATGATTTAAGAAAAAAAACACAGCGGGAAAATGACGAACTTTTAGCAGAAATGAATAAATTGTCAAAAGAAATCGGACAATTATATAAAATGGGGGAACGGGAAAAGGCGGAGCTTTTAAAAGCTAAAACAGCTGAATTGAAAGAAAAGATAAAACAATTGTCACAAGACCTGGAACAGTATAAAATGGATTTGCAAGAGGTTCTTTATCAACTGCCCAATGTCCCAAATAAATTAGTTCCTTTTGGTAAAGATGAAGCTGACAATGAAGTAGTTTTTGAGTATGGCGATGTATTACATATGCCTGATGATGCTTTGCCACATTGGGAGTTGGCTAAAAAATATGATATTATAGATTTTGATTTAGGAAATAAAATAACCGGCGCTGGTTTTCCTGTATATAAAGGAAAAGGGGCAAAATTTCAACGTGCTTTAATCAATTATTTTCTCGATAAAAATGAAGAAGCCGGCTACCGCGAAATGCAAGTGCCTCATTTGATTAATGAAGCCTCGGGGTATGGGACGGGGCAATTGCCTGACAAAGAAGGACAAATGTATTTTGTAGAACGTGATAATTTATATCTCATCCCCACAGCTGAAGTCCCCGTAACCAATTTATATCGCGATCAAATGCTATACGAAAATGATTTACCCATTAAAAATACGGCTTATACACCTTGTTTCCGGCGGGAAGCGGGTTCATATGGGGCTCATGTTCGGGGTTTAAACCGTTTGCACCAATTTGATAAGGTAGAAATTGTCCGTATTGAACATCCTGAGCGTTCTTATCAAGCCTTAGATGAAATGGTAGAACATGTGAAACAAATCTTAATCGAATTAGGCTTGCCATTCCGTATTGTGCGTCTTTGCGGTGGTGATTTAGGTTTTACCTCTGCCTTAACTTATGATTTTGAAGTATGGTCTGCTGCGCAAAAACGTTGGTTAGAGGTTAGTTCGGTTTCCAATTTTGAAGATTTCCAAGCTAACCGTTTGAAATTGCGATTTAAAAATAAAGAAGGTAAAAAACAATTAGTGCATACTTTAAATGGCAGTTCTTTGGCATTACCTCGTGTGGTAGCCGCCTTATTGGAAAATAATCAAACGGAACAAGGTACAAAAGTACCTGAAGTTTTACGTTCTTTTTTAGGCTTTGATTATATAAATTAGGCTTTTTTTAAAAGGAAGTCAAAATATTTCCAAAAAAATAATATATTTGTATCATAAATCAAGCAGATGAACACATTGAATGCATATTTTAGTTTCTTTTTTTACTTTTATTTTTACGTAAAAGAAGGGACTTTGTATGCTTAAATGACATCAATATTTTGCAATAGAAAGTCCCGATTTTTCGGGGCTTTTTTTATACCTGTTAGGTTTCCAAAACCTGATAGGTCTGAATAAAAATAAATTAATAATAAACCAATGAAAACAATACCATTTGAACCTTCAAAATATTATCATTTTTTTAATAGGGGTAATAATAAAGAAAATATCTTTATTGAAGATGAAAACTATTACTATTTTTTAAGATTAGTTTCTAAATACTTACTACCTATAATTGATTTATATTCATATTGTTTATTACCTAATCATTTTCATTTGGTTTTTAGAATAAAGGAAATACAAGATTTACCTATTGATTATCAAACAAATAAAAAAGAATTATATAGAGCTTTTTCTAATTTATTCAATGCATATACAAAAGCATTTAACAAACGGTATCAACGATCAGGAAATTTATTTAAAAAACATCCTGTTAAAAATTTAATTGATACAGAACAGTATTTAAGAAATGTGATTTTATATGTGAATACAAATCCTGATCATCATAATATTGAAAATTCATTAGATTATAAATTTTCATCGTATAACAAATTGATTTCAAGTGATTCGTTATTATTGAATCAAGAAATTATTACATATTTATTTGATGACATTGAGAATTTTAAATTTGCTATACATTCTAAAAAAATGAATATAGAAATTCTAAAAGACATTTCGGAAATTGATGAATAACAGAATTAAGCAGGACAAGGATAAACTAAACCTGTTAGGTTTCAAAAAACCTGATAGGTCTGAACAATAAAACATAAACAACTAATAATAAAGTAACTAAATAGACCTAGCAGGTCTACAAGACCTACCAGGTCTGCAAGGATAAATAAGACCTGTTAGGTTTCCAAAACCTGATAGGTCTGAATAAAAAACATAAACAATTAATAATCAAATAATTAAATAGACCTATCAGGTCATGACCAATAAAACTACAAAAACATGAATATAGGCATACAAGGCACCGTCGGTTCATTTCATTACGAAGTCGCTAAAAATTTGTTTGGCGAAAACAACCATTTTGTAGAATGTATGGATTTTAATGACATTCCCGTATTGCTCAAACAAGGCAAAATAGACAAGGGCGTTATGGCAGTCGAAAATACGATTGCCGGCGCCATTCTGCCCAACTATGGTTTGATTGACGAGTATGATTTGCATATTGCCGGCGAATATTATTTGCCCATTCATCATCATTTGTTGGCATTACCCGGACAAACAGTTGCCGACATCAAAGAAGTATGGAGTCATCCTATGGCATTGTTGCAGTGTCGCAAATATTTGCGCAGTCACCCGCATATCAAGTTGGTCGAAGAAAAAGATACGGCCGAAATGGCAAAAATCATCCAACAAAAACAACTCAAAGGCATTGCTGCCATTGCGGGCTATGAAGCCGCCAAAATTTATGATTTGGAGATTTTAGCTGAGAGCATTCAAACCAATCAAATCAATGCGACGCGTTTTGTGGTATTGGATTTAAAAAACGGCGATACCGTGCAAGATTTTAACAAAGCTTCCATACGTTTTAAACTCTCGCACCAACCCGGCAGTTTGGTCAATGTACTGCAAATATTTAATCGGTATAATTTGAATATGAGTAAAATACAAAGCGTTCCGATTATTGATAAACCTTGGGAATACGCCTTTTTTGTCGATTTGTTGATTGACAACCTCGCAGATTACCAAATGGCAATGTATCAAGTAGCCCGCCAAGTTATCGAACTGAAAATTTTAGGAGAATACACCTCAATGAAAAAACAATAATGCAAGCACAACGTCTCGAACACATACAAGAATATTACTTTTCGACCAAGCTCAAAGAAATTGCTCGCTTGCGTGCCGAAGGCAGACCTATTATCAATTTGGGTATCGGTAGCCCCGATTTACCCCCGCCGGAAGCTGTCCGGCAAACTTTGGCAGCAATAGCATTACAGCCCGACACACACCAATACCAGAGTTACCGCGGCATTCCTGAATTACGACAAGCCATTGCCGGCTATTACCAAAAATATTTTAGAACCGGTTTGGATACCGAAACGGAAATTTTGCCGTTAATCGGGTCAAAGGAAGGGATTATGCACATCAGTATGGCGTTTCTCAACCAAGGCGACGAAGTTTTGTTGCCCGACCCGGGCTATATGACATACCGTTCAGCAACTTTACTTGCCGGTGGCAAACCGGTGTATTACGCTTTAAATGAAAAAAATGATTATCTGCCCGATTTAAAAGCTTTGGCACAAACCGATTTGCGCAAAGTCAAATTGATGTGGCTCAATTATCCGCATATGCCTACGGGTGCCGTTGCCAACAAATATTTTTACCGGCAATTGATTGATTTTGCGTATAAACATCAAATTTTATTGGTAAATGACAATCCGTATAGTATGATTCTAAACTCACAACCTTTGAGTCTCTTGTCAATTTCGGGCGCAAAAGCAGTAGCCTTAGAATTAAATTCTTTAAGCAAATCGCATAATATGGCGGGTTGGCGTATCGGGATGCTATTAGGAAAAAAAGATTATATCGACACGGTGATGAAATTTAAAAGCCAAATGGATAGCGGTATGTTTCTCGGTTTGCAAAAAGCGGCGGTTACTGCGCTGAACACATCGCCTGAATGGTTCGATAAGCTCAATAAAACATATAGCAGACGAAAAAGTATCGTATTAAAAATTTGTGACGCACTCAATTTACAAGCCCGCCCCAATCAAAGCGGTTTGTTTGTTTGGGCAAAACTGCCCGATGGACAAAACAGCCGTGATTTTACTGATCGTTTACTTAAAGAAAAAGACATTTTTCTAGCGCTGGGCTTTATATTCGGACAACATTCCGATGATTATGTGCGCATTTCATTAACGAACAGCGAAGCTATTTTAACGGAAACTTTAAATAGAATCAAACAAAAATGAAGGAGAATAATATCACTAAAATAGGCATCGTCGGATTGGGACTCATAGGCGGTTCCTTCGGGTTGGCATTGCAAAATGATAAAACTATCCGGCTATACGGACAAGATAAATATCACTTGGATAAGGCACTGGAATTAGGTTTGGTTCACGAAAGTTTAACTGATGATTTGATACCACAAATGGACATCATTATCATCGCTACACCGGTCGATACGATACCGCAAATTGCTAAAAATGTTCTCGACAATATCAAACCCGGTGCATTGGTATTTGATACCGGCTCAACCAAACACAAAATAGCCCAAGCCATAACAGGACATCCGAATCGCGGTAATTTTTTGTTGGCGCATCCCATTGCCGGGACCGAATATTCCGGACCCGAAGCGGCATTTTCCAGTTTGTTTAAAGGCAAAATCAATATGATTTGTGATACCCATCAAACACGTCCCGAAATTTTAGAAAAAGCCCAACAAATCTTTGATAATATGGGCATGCAAACACTTGAAATGGACAGCCAAGAACACGACAAACATATCGCCTATGTCTCGCATTTGTCGCATATCAGCTCGTTTATGTTGGGCAAAACGGTATTGGATTTGGAAAAAGACGAACAAAACATTTTTACCATGGCAGGTTCAGGTTTTGCCTCAACCGTGCGGCTTGCTAAAAGTTCGCCCGACACTTGGACCCCGATTTTTATGGAAAACAAGATGCCGATTTTACAAGCATTGGAGGAATACATTGATAATTTACAAGCTTTTAAGGTCTTATTATATCGTGAAAACAGGTCAAAGATGAAAGCCCTTTTACAAAAAATTAATCATATCGGACAAATAATAAATAAACTTTAAAAGGACCTACCAGGTTTTTAAAACGTGGCAGGTCTGAAAAAAAATAAAAACAAAATTATGCAAACAAAAAAACTCAATTCATGGTTGAAGCAAATAGCCCCGAAATACCCTTTAATGATTGCCGGACCTTGTAGCGCCGAAACCGAAGAACAAGTCTTAAAAACAGCCCGCGGCTTGGTCGATGAGCGGGTGCAAGTGTTTAGAGCCGGCGTATGGAAACCCCGTACACGTCCCGGAAATTTTGAAGGACACGGCGAAAAAGCTTTGCCTTGGCTCAAAAAAGTCAAGGAAGAAACCGGTATGAAAATCGCTATTGAAATTGCCAATGCCCAACATGCTGAATTGGCTTTAAAATACGATATTGATATGCTTTGGATCGGTGCTCGCACGTCGGTTAATCCGTTTGCCGTGCAAGAAATAGCCGATGCTATCAAAGGAAGCGGTAAAGTCATCTTGATTAAAAATCCCATTAATCCGGATTTGTCATTATGGATTGGTGCCGTAGAACGGTTCCATAAAGTCGGGATGGCGGATATCGGGGTGATTCATCGTGGATTTTCATCTTTTCGTCCGGGCGCTTATCGCAATGAACCCAATTGGCAAATAGCTTTGGATTTTAAAAACCGGTACCCCAATATTCCCATGATTTTAGATCCCTCTCATATATGCGGACGCCGCGATTGTATTTACGATATGGCCCAAATGGGATTGGACTTACAATACCAAGGTTTTATGATTGAATCGCACTATAATCCGGATGACGCTTGGAGTGACGCCAAACAACAAGTAACACCGCAAACTTTGTTGCAAATTATTGATAAACTTTGTTTGCGTAAACAACAATTTAAAGACCCCGAAGCCCTTGACAAACTCGAATTTTATCGCAGTCAAATCAACCAATTGGATGATGAATTACTAAAACTTTTGGCAGAACGCATGCAGGTGGCCCAAGAAATCGGTCGTATTAAAAAGCAAAAAAGTGTCGCCGTCTTACAACGGGACCGGTGGCAAGAAATTTTGCAAAAAGCTATTGAAAAAAGCCGGGAATTGGATTTGTCGGAAAAATTTATCCAACGATTATTTAAAGCCATTCATCAAGAAAGTATCGAAAAACAGGAACGGATTTTGAAAGAATAGGAAGCTTAAAAAGTTTAAAAAATGTTAAAAAGTTATAATTTATAAGAAGTTATATTTATATTTGAATCACGTTCAAATTTGTATTTTTAATCTTATAAATTATAATCTATGAAATCTCTTACTTTAATTTTGTTCTTTTTTAGCATTACATTAATAGCGCAAGAGTCTCCGCAATGGCATGCCGTTTATCAGTATAAAAGAATATTAAGTGAAAAAGCCAAGCAACGACGGGATTCTTCAATAGCGCAGCAACCTGCAATGGCTGCAATGTTAAAAAGAATTTACAAACGTATTGATAATCGAGAATATTTGATGGATTTTAACAAAACAGCTTCCATTTATAAAGAAAAACCAAGGTTGGATAAACCCGGCGGTTTTGGTGGTGGACGTCCATCGAGAGTATTGTATAAAAATATTAAAACGCACCGGTATACGCAGCTAAGACCCTTGATGCAACAAGTTTATTTGATAAAAGACAGTTTGCCAAAATACCATTGGAAGACAACGAATGAATCTAAAACTATCGGGAAATATATGGTTGTAAAGGCCGAAGCCGATTATAATGAAAAGGGCAAAAAGAAACATCTTACGGCTTGGTTTACACCGGAAATTCCCATTTCCAACGGTCCGGATAAATTTGGCGGTTTACCCGGTTTAATTATAGAACTAAACAATAACAATGAAGAAGTTTATTTACTCAAAGAATTGATGGTTAATCCGAAAAATAAAGTAGAGATAAAGGCACCTGAAAAAGGTAAAGTTGTAGATGAAAAAACTTTTAAAATAGAAGCGGAAAAATTACGCAAGAAAATGATGAAAATGTATCAAAACAGACGAGGCAGCAAAGGGGGAAATAAAGGCGTGCGTATTAGTATAGTTCGATGATGAAATATCAGTTTATTTTTTCCGGTATCTTTTTATTAATGAGTTATAATTTGTTGGCACAACAGATTAAGTTTTTGGGGGTGGTGCAAGATACAACCGGCAAACCGCTTTCATCGGCAAGTTTGGTGGCAGCAGAATTAAAAACGAAAGCCTTTCAGGGCTATGCTATCACTGATGAAAAGGGGCAGTTCGTTATTAATTTTAAACCACAAACCGCTTATACCGTAAAAATCAGTTACATGGGTTATCAGTCAATAATTGATACCATATATGCCAAGCAAGCGGATATTATAAAAAAATACAGCCTTAAAACGGACCCGCAGCAGTTGGACGGGGTTGAAATTAAATATGAGATGCCCGTTACGGTCAAAGGTGATACAATTGTTTACAATGCCGATTCGTTTACAAATGGACATGAAAAAAAATTAGGTGATGTATTAAAGAAAATGCCCGGTATTGAAGTGGATAAAGATGGAACGGTAAAGGTAGAAGGAAATAAAGTGAAAAAAGTGATGGTTGAGGGTAAAAATTTTTTTGAGGGTGATTCAAAATTGGCCAGTAAGAATATACCAGCCAATGCGGTAAAGAAAGTTGAAGTTTTACGAAACTTTAATGAAAACACCCAAATGAAGAAGTTTGATGATAATGAAGAGAGTTTTGCTCTTAATATCCGTTTAAAAAAAGGAAAAAAGAATTTTTGGTTTGGCGAGATTACCGCCGGTGGTGGTACTGATGGGTATTATTTAGTACACCCCAAACTCTTTTATTATTCGCCTAAGAAAACTTTGAATATTATTTTAGATGCTAATAATACGGGGGAAGTACCTTTGACTTTTATGGATTTTTTTTCTATGACCGGTGGTTTTAGCAAAATGATGCGCAGAGGAAATTCTAACTTTAATAATGACAATGAGTTATTGGGTTTTTCACTCAGTCCCAACGGACAAGCCAGATCGGTCAAAACAAAGTTTGGGGCATTTAACTATAACTACAAACTCAGTCGGGTGTTGAACTGGGAAGGTTTTGTTTTGGGCAATTATAACAAGACTGAAATGTTGACCCAATCTGAAACTTTTTATACCGCCAATGGATTGTTGGAAAATAGTTCAAACAAAAATTTACAAGAAAATTTTTCAGCCGTATTCAAAACAGCTTTGAAATATGAGCCAAGTCAAAATTTGAGTATCAAATATAATCTTTTAGGCAAAGTCATTCATCAAAATCAAAGGGATAGATTTGTCTCCAATTTTAGGGCTGAAAATCAGACTAAACATCAGGAAAAATCTTTGAATTTGCAACAAAGTTTGGATCTTTATAATACCTTTAAAAATGAAGATTTAATGAGTTTGACCCTCCAGCATAAAATACAGAAAAATTTGCCATTGCTGGAAATAATTTCGCCTCAAGCTTTATTTGCAACTTCTTCTTTAATAAATTTGGTGCCGCAAAATACTTACGAATTACTTCAAAATAAGCAATTTAGTCAGCAAGATTTTTCAATGTTGGCTGATTATTATTGGATATTAAATGATGTCAGTCATTTAGATTTTGCTTTGGGCAACAAATATGTAGCACAATCCTTAAATTCGGATATGGCGCAAATATTAGATAATGGTCAATTGCAAGGGCTCAACGACAATCGATTGAAAAATGATGCCGGCTATTATTATACTGATTTATTTATCGGGCTTTATTATAAATTGTTATGGGGAAGAGCAACTCTACGTCCCGGGTTGAGTGCCCATTATTTTCATTTGACTGATAGTCAAGACGGACAAAAACAAATTTCGGAAAAGGTATTGCTTTTACCTGAATTTAAAATAAAATATGTTCTCAATAGAGGCAAACGAATTTATTTTACCTATAAAATGACTAATACTTATCCCGATATAAACAAATATATTCAAGGTTACCTTTTGAATAGTTTTAATAGTTTGCAAAAAGGGAATCGGTACTTAACAAATACATTAAAAAACACATTTTCACTCAAACTTTCGATGTATAGTATGTTGAATTTTTCACATTTTTATGCCGGCATTACTTATAGTCAGATGATGAATGCCCTTAGAATGCGAACCCGTGTTTTGCAAACCGATATGATAAGTGAACCGGTTAATTTAGCGCATGAAAACAATATTTTAAACCTTTACTTATCTTATGGTAAACGTTATGTTTATTGGAAATATAGTCTCAGAGCCAATGTGTCAGCTAATGATTATTATAGTATCATAAATGCACAAGAAGTTTTATCCCATTCATTGTCTCAAAACTATACCTTAATGGTTAATAGTAATTTGTCAGGCTTTATTAACTTTGATGTGAGTTACAATTTTAATTTGAATAATTTTAAAAACCAATTTCGAAATAGTCTTTATTTGACGGATAAACCTTCTATTGGTATTGAACTCAATATGTTTAAAAATACCACGCAATTAAATATCAAATACGATTATTATAATTACAGAAATGAAGCGCGGACCGTTAAAAATACGTATGCCTTTTTATCAACCGAGCTGTTTTACCAAAAAGAAGGCAGTGCCTGGATGTTTAGTTTAAAAGGTAATAATTTGCTGGGGACTAAAAGTATAGATAAAGAAAATTTAACCGATTTGTATATAGCTACTTCTAAATATTATGTAATGCCACATTATTGGCTTTTAGGTCTTACTTACAAATTATAAAATTATACATCTAACTTTTTGAAATGTAGCCAAATAGAAATAACAAGCAAGACACCACTGGTCCATATAAAGGCTATGCCGAGACCATACCGGTCGGTAAGAAACCCTAAAAATACAGCCAATACGGAAGTGAGTAAAGTACGGTACAATGATTCGGCTGATAAAACCGAAGTTAAAATTTCATTGGGTACCGTTTCTGCCAAATGCCCTGTCAACACGGGTTTGCGTAAACTTTGCATAATATATATGCCTGCAAAAGCCATTAGCGCAAACCACCAACGTTGCCAATGAAAAAAATAACCGCCTAAAATGCCTAAAATAAAACCCGTTATAAGTGTTTTGTAACTCAAATTGTTGATACGTTTGGCCAAATAACCGGCATATGCTGAAGCGGTGGCGGTTAGTAAATAAAGGATGGTATAAAGCAAGCCAATGATTAAACCTGTTTTTTTATTCATTAGCAAACCGGTTAAAACCGGTAAAGTCAGCGCCACTTTTTTCATAACAGGCTGAATGTAATCTTTGGTCGCTTTCTGATAGGCGGTAAACACGGCAGACGAATGCACAATGCTTAAGACTTTCGGATTTTTGAGGGCTTGCCATAAAGCCAAGATGTTTTTTTTCAGGTGTTTTTTTTGTTTATGCCCCGAAAAATCTAAAATAGCAGGATAGGACCAAATTAATATTAAGTTAAGTAAATAGGGAACTATGGACAAAAGAAATATTTTTTGATAATCACCGGTTGCATACACAATTAATCCTGCAATTAATGCCGACAATGCTGAGCCGCGTTGCGAGCAAGCACGTGTATGACCATAATAAGTAATTTTGTCTTTTTCCCAGCCTTTCAATTTTAAATATTTCATAATCATACCCTTATGTGTGCCCGAACGCAGCGCATCGGCAATGCCATAGCAGATAAAACCTAGCAAAAAGATTTGATAAGACGTGCCTGCATAGAATAGTAAAAATGAGGTTATGTATCCTAAAAATGACATCATTAAGGCTTTTTTACGCCCAAATGTGTCAGCCAAAATCCCGGCAGGGACTTCAGATAAATTAATCACAATTTCGCGTATAGCATATAAGCTGCCTATTTCGGTATAACTCAAGCCTTTTTGCTTAAGGTAGAGTAATAAAAACGCATCGAAAAACCGGAGGTTTTTTAAGAATCCGTAAAAACAAAATTTATAATATTGCTGGTCTTTTTGGTAGGCCATTAAACCTTATTTTGGAGATGTCTCTTTTTAAGTTTTGCATACCAATAAGCACCAATGGTCAAGAGGATATAAATGACAATTATAAACAACATTTGGTCTAACTTATGGGTAAATTCATAATATAAAATCAAAATAGCCCCCATAGTCAAGCCTATGATGGATAAAATACTGATATAGGATGAAGATTTGGTTTTGTCGCGAATAACATAATTGGTTATAGCCACCAAAAGCGATACGATTAAAAAGGTAATACTGCCAAATTCGAGAATTAAGCGCAAGCCGCCCACTAAAATAAGCGTACTGGCCAACAGCGCCATTGTTATCAAGGCATTTACAGGGATATTTTGGCTGTTTCGTTTGGCTAAAAATTTAGGCATATAGCCGTCTTCAGCAATGACAGCCATTTGTCTGGAGGACCCAAATACAGTCCCACTAATAGCACTACTGGTCGCCAATAAGGCAGAAAAAATAACCAAAGCTTCTCCTAATTTGCCTATGACTTTTGAGGCACCTGATGCCAATGCATATTCTTTCCCTTTAATTAAATTTTCTAAGGGGATGGCAAATAAAGCACCCAATGCGATGACGACATATATGGTAATAACCAAAATAATGGCACCATAAATAGCCCGCGGAATATTTTTTTCTGGATTTGTCATTTCATTCACAGCATTGATGACCAATTGGAAACCTTCATAGGCTACAAAAGTGATTGACGCGACAATCAAAATATGTAGTAATTTGGCATGTTCGGCATCTTGAATCAAATGATGGACAAATTCATTAAAACTTGTTTGACCATGTTCCATTAACAAGACTGAAATAATGAACAATATAATTAATTTGGTATAAACCATTAAATCCTCGATACGTCCCATACCTTTCACACTCCAAAGGTTGATAATGGTAAAAATGGCTATTACGGCCCAGGCAACAGCTTTTCTTATCCATTCGTTGTCAGCATAAGCCGTACTACTGATAGCATATGAAGAAAATGTATATGAATACAGGGCTAAGGTACTGATATACCCAAAAATGACGTACCACCCAATACTGGCAGCAGCTATGGGTTTATCCGGAAAGGTTCGTTTGACAAAAGAGTATGTGGCACCTTCATCTTTGTAATACACCCCCAATTTAACGTAAGCATAGGCAGCCAGCATGGCGATAAGTCCGCCAATTATTATGGCAATTGGCGTTAAAAAGCCAATCATTGCTGCAGATATTCCCAAGATGCTAAAAATACCGCCTCCAACCATGCCGCCCACGGCAATGGCAATTAGTTCAACTAAACCTAAATTTTTATGTCTTTTTCTAATAGGACTCATAGTATAATTTTTATATTTTAATGTTTGTAAATTTGAATTAAGTAAATAATGGCAACCCCAATTAACAAAAGGGCATAAACACGTTTAAAAGTAGCCATTTCTGCTTTCGACCCACGTTTGGCACCATAATAATTGGCAATAAAATAGCTGATAAATAAGATAATGACCAAGCGCCAGTCAATCGCGCCTTCTTGTTGATATTTAATAAATGCGCCTAAACTAACCGGTGGCAAAAGTATAGCCAAAGTTAAAGCGCGTGCATGGTTTTTTTTCATGTTAAAGCCCATTAAAAAAATAGGGACCATGAGCACGCCGGCACCTATACCAAATAAACCACCAACTATTCCGGTGACGGCTCCGATAAAAAATAACCACCAGGCAGGAATTTTTTCAGTTTTTTCAAGATGGTCAGGTTTAGAAAATGCCGGTATCAATTGCATAATACCAATAAGGATGAGTAAAAAAGCAAAATATTTTTTGACAGATAATTCGCCAAAACGAAAAGCCATTTCGGCGCCGAAATAAGAAAAAACAGCATAGGATAAGGTGCCTATAAGAATACTTTTCCATTGGCTTTTGACTTCTTCTTTCATGGTCATGATACCCAATAAACTCATAGGTCCCAACATCATGGTCAGCACACTGCCTTGTGCGGTATATTGCGAAATGCCACAAACCAAGACCAAAAATGCAATTAGAAAAGGAGCACCGCCTATACCGGCATATCCGCCTATATAGCCAATGGCTAAACCTAAGATTATAATAACAATTAATGGGCACATATTTTTAATTTTCGCTTGACAAACCGACAAAAAAGGCTTAACTTGCTATGCCTTGCAAATTTACAATTATTATGAAAACATTGGATAAAGTTTTATTAGAAATAGCACGTTTAGCTATTTATGAAGATTTAGTCGGAAAAAAACTCATTGACAAACAAAAATATATTGAACAATTCCCGGAATTGGCCCAAAAGCAGGCTGTATTTGTTACCTTAAATAAAGTAGATGGCAAACGTGAAAGTTTGCGCGGCTGTATTGGTTCTATTTTACCGGTTCGACCATTGATTGATGACGTTATTTACAATGCCAAAGCAGCAGCCTTTAACGATCCGCGTTTTCCTCCCTTATCTCCTGATGAATTTGATGATATTAAAATTGAAATTTCTTTATTATCTATTCCACAACCTGTTTCCTATAATAATGTAGAGGAACTTAAACAAATAATTAAACCTTTTAAACACGGGGTTATTTTAAAATTGGGCGATCGTCAAGCTACCTTTTTACCGCAGGTGTGGGAACAGATTCCTGGTTTTGATTTATTCTTTGAACATTTATGTCAAAAAGCCGGTTTGCCGGGCAATTGTTTGGCCTATCATCCGGAAATATACATTTATGAAGTTAAAAAGATTGAAGAATAAGATTTGACCTGTTTAATTCCATATTGTTATTCCCTTTTCTTTAATCGAAAAGGGTTTTTTTATAACACATTGTAAATTTTTAATATTTTTTATTAAATTTGAGTGATGTTATAATCTTTTTTAATGCTAAATAAATATCCGGTCATTTTCATTACATTGGTTTTAATTTTTGGAATATGCTTGGCAACTATTTTACCACTTCCTGTTAGTTGGCAATTAGGTGGCTTCGTATTTTCTTTCATTGTGAGTTTGACATTATATTTCAAAAAAAATAAGACGTATAGTAAAAATATTTCTTGGACGGTTTCCGTTTTTTTTATGGTTATTTTTCTGGCTTATTTTTTATAATATTTATCCGATACCAGACATTCAAGTAAGCATTATTCACATTTTATACATTCAAGTAAACCACAGCTTTATCATCTTAAAATTATTACGTCTTTAAAACCAACCAAGTATTTTTATCGTTATATCGCATCGGTTCAACAAGTTGGTAACCACAAAACGATGGGAAAATTACTTGTCCAAAAAACTGATTCTACAAGTTGGCAAACTGGTAATACCCAATTAATTTTATTAGCCAATAAGGCAGATATTAAAAAAATTTCTGCCGGCGCATTCCCTTTTGGCTTTAATTATGCGCATTTTATGGCACATCATAACATCTATCAACAAATTAATTTGGATAAGATTGCTTATCGAACAAAGGTCACATCTAGCAAAAGTATTATAATGATTGCTCATAAAATTAGAGAGCATATAAAAAAATATTTTAAAAAAAATGGTTTAGACTCAACCTCATATGATTTGGCAGTTGCATTATTGTTAGGCGAAAAACAAACTTTATCATCTGATATATATAGTGATTTTAAAGTGGCCGGTACGGTACATATTTTGGCTATTTCCGGTTTACATATAGGTATATTACTCATTTTTCTAAATTTTCTATTTAAGCCACTAAAACTTTATTCTAAATGGCTTTTTTTAGCTCTTGTCTTGTCTATATTATGGTTTTATGCTTTTTTAACCGGTTTTTCTCCTTCTGTTTTAAGAGCTGTCATTATGTTTAGTTTTTTACAAATAGGATTAATGTCAAAACACCGTGTAAATATTTACAACAGTCTTTTTATGGCGGCTTTTTTTATGTTCCTACTCAATCCCAATAATATATTTGATGTCGGATTTCAAATGAGTTTTGCCGCGGTTTTGTCTATTATCAGTTTTTATCCTATTTTTTCCAGTTGGTTTTTGCCCCATTATAAAATATTAAAATGGTTAACCGATTTATTTTGGGTTTCCTTGTCGGCACAACTTGGGGTGCTACCTTTAACACTTTATTACTTTCATCAATTTCCTCTTTATTTTTTTCTGGCAAATTTGCTGGTTATACCTTTATTATTTATCATACTTTTTGTTGGTTTTAGTTTAATTTTATTGAGTTTTACGCCATTTAAAATCACTCTTATCTTTCAAATGTTTTCTTTTCTTCTTCAAGTACTTATTTTAATAAATCAAACAATTGCCCATTGGCCTTATGCTGTGATCCGGCCCATTAGAATATCGGCTATCCAATTCATTTCTCTTTTTGCAGGTTTATTTTTGTTATATTATTTTTTTAAAAACAGGTCCAACTATAAAGCATGGCTTTTATTGGGATTGTGGATTATCAATTTTCAGTTAATAAGTATCTACCGGAACTATAATAATTCAAAAACGTATTATGTATTTCATCAATATAAAAACGCCTTATCAGGTTTGACTACCGGCTATAAAATGCGAATATATTCGGATAGTTATCCTCTTAATAGATATTTCGCATATAATTTATCTTCTTATTTTAAGATTGTGGATTCCACTTCTATTCCGTTTATGCAAAATATAAACCGGCATAAAGTAATGCATATAGATAAATTAGGCATATACAAATTGGTAAATGCTCAACCTGAGATTGTGGTTGTTCATCATTCTCCTAAAATAAATGCAGACCGGATGTTAAGGTTTTTAAAACCTAAGTTGCTGATTATGGATGGGTCAAATTATCCCTCTGTTGCTAAAGCTTTTGAAAAATCTGCCAAACGTTTTAAGGTTAGATTTTATAATACAGCCAAACAAGGGACATTCACCTTAAAATAAACAATTTTTATTTCTTTATCTTTGTGATAATAAAACTCAAAATTTGACATCTGTTTTAAAGACATATAAACCGAGTATAATATTTATTGTCCGTTTTCTATTGGTCTATAGCTTATTGGTGTTACTTTATGGTGTCTATCAATCTCATTATATTGACCGGACTGATCCCCTGACGATTTGGGTAGGAAAAACAGTCACTGCCTTTTACCGTTTATTTCCTATCGATGCACAAACTATTCCATTAACTGGTGAATCGGGTTTAAAATTGATTTTAGAAGGGCGTTATGTAGCAAGAATTGTAGAAGGTTGTACGGCTGCAAGTATTATAATTCTTTTTATATCTTTTATTTTAAGTATTGGTAAACCTTTTAAGAAAGCTTTATTATTTGCCATTCTGGGTAGCCTTTTTATTTTTTTATTCAATATTTTACGAATTGTCTTGTTGGGTTACATCCTGTATGTCGCACCTCAACACCAAACTTTTGCCCATCAGATTTTGTTTCCGGTGCTAATCTATGGTTTTGTGGTTTTTTTATGGTTGGTTTTTATTCTGAAATATTATGACCCAAAATAAATTGGCTAAATATATTACGGCTTCTATCATTTTGGCCGGATTCCTACTTGTGCGGTTTTATGAAAAAAAAATATTAGATGATGGTTTATTTGATTTTTTTGAAAATGATTATCTCACAGAAAATTTACCGCCTGTTTCCTTATCAAAGTTACTATTAGCCGATAGCCTCCATTATGGATTAAATGTCCTTTTAAGTATTTTATTTTTGAAACTTATTTTTAAACAAAAGCAACTTATAGGCTTTCTAAGTCTGTTTTTCCTTTTATTCTATGTTTTGCTAATCATATTTTTATTTTTGGCAGTTATTTTTTACAAACCGGGCCATTATTTATTTCTGTTTTATATCAGGCGTTTACTAATACAACCTATTTTTTTATTTTTACTTATTCCGGCATTGTTTGTCCAGCAAAAATCGAAACCTTAATTGTTTTTCTTTTTTTCAGCCAAAAGTTTATCCACTTCTTTAATGGCTTTTTCCAATCGTTGTTTTTTATTGCCTTTTAAAATAATGTATTTTTTGCCATGTTCATCCAAAGCTTTTTTAAAAGCCTCAAACATTTCTTTGCGTTGCGTCGGCCGGTCTCTTAAATCATCCGCTTCCCAAGGAACATCAATATAAGTTAAAAAATATAAATCATATTGATTATTCCGGGCGGCTTCATCTAATAAAGGATCGACATAGCCGCCATAATATTCTTTAGAATAAACCTTTGTTTCCAGCAAATCGGTATCGCAAAATAAGACATCTGTCGCTTTTTGTGCCAAATCATTTTCCAATGACATTTGCCCGATGGCTATCGGGATCAAATCCTTTTGCTCACATGTGCGGCGTTCGTTGTTCCAAACATTTTGTAAATATTCACGGGCATATTCCGGCGCCCAAACGGTGTTGTAGTGCCGCGCTAATTGTTGTGACAGGGTTGTTTTGCCGGTCGATTCAGGTCCGAACATAACAACTTTTATTACATCAGTAGGCTTTTGTCGAAGTTTTTCTCTTATATTTTGATCTGTCATACGCTTAATTTTCAAACTTTTCTTTTTGCATTATTTTTTTCCATTGGCTGTATCCTTGGAAAGCTAAAATTAAAAAAATAAAATATTGTATAGCCGTAAAACCATAGCCTTTTATTAAATATAAAGGCACTGAAATGATATTTACGGCAATCCAAAAAAGCCAATTTTCTAATTTTTTGTTAGCCATTAACCACATAGCAGCAAAGGCTGCGCCGGTTGTAAAAGTGTCTAAAAAAGGCGTGATTTTTTTTATTTCAGCCAATTGACAGGTTGACAAATGCTGCCATGCATAAGTGACACTGTCTTTGAAGCCAAGCTTATTTGGCATGACATTAAAATGACGGTAAACCCAAATAACAAAAGCCGAAGTAAAAATAAATATACCTAAAGCCAATAAATAATCGCGTTTTGTACTGCGGGTTATAGGTATGGGTTTGTGACTCTTTTGATCGACCCGGCTCCATACCCACCAACCATACAAACTCATAAGAGTATAATAAATATTTATAATCAAATCGCCATACATTTGCCATTTGCTCAGCAGATAAACATAAATAGCTGTACTGATTATGCCGGTCGGATATACCAAAATATTTTCTTTTTTGGCAAACAAAACACTGGCTATGCCAAAAGCCATAGCTATAAATTCTAAAACGATATATATATAAGGAGTATGCCGGTAGGGATCGGTAAAGAAATGTATAAATTCTTGCATAGGTAGTATTTGGCTGTCAAAAATAGCTATTTTTTCGATACAGGTTTATAAATACGATAATGAAATGCTTTAGATTACCCTAAAAATTACTTTAATTCCTCAGGGGGTAGTGCAAAATGAGGAAGTATTTTGACGATAAAACAATTTATATCTTCTATCTATCTTCTTTCAATCTCTTTTTAATAAATTCATAACAATTTGGAAGATATTTTGAATTTTATTCAAAAAATGAAAATATTGCCGAATTTTAACATTTTGATTAAATTTTTATACTTATTTTCAACAAAAAATTTAAAGAGGCAGCTGAAAATCTTTAAAAGAGTAAGCAAAAATTAATAACCAAATAACACTAACTATGATTTACGAAAAACCAAAATTCAAAGAAAAGTATGGCAATTTTATTAATGGAAAATTTGTAGAACCGGTCGGGGGTGAGTATTTTGACAATTATTCTCCTATTGACAACAGCTTTTTGGCCAAATATCCGCGTTCAAAAAAAGAAGATGTCAATAATGCTGTTGCTGCTGCCAATGCCGCCAAAGATGCTTGGGAAAAAGTTTCACCTATAGAAAAAGCCAGAATGCTTAATAAAGTAGCCGATATTATTGAAGAACATTTAGAGGAGTTTGCCGTAGTGGAAACAGCAGATAACGGTAAGCCCATAAGAGAAACCTTAAATGCCGATGTTCCTTTAGCTGCCGATCATTGGCGTTATTTTGCTGCGGCTATACGTGCCGAAGAGGGTTCTGCTACAGAACTTGATGAAAATACCGTATCCCTTATTATAAAAGAACCCATGGGCGTTGTAGCGCAAATTATTCCTTGGAATTTTCCGTTATTAATGCTGTCATGGAAATTGCCACCCGCATTGGCTGCCGGCAATACTGTCGTTTTAAAACCGGCAGAGCAAACGCCTGCCAGCGCCACCTTATTGATGGAAAAAATTGCCGACGTATTTCCTCCCGGCGTTATCAATATTGTTCACGGATTTGGACCCGAAGCCGGAAAACCCTTGGCTTCACATCCGGGTGTTGATAAGGTTGCCTTTACCGGTGAAACCACTACGGGACAATTAATTATGCAATATGCATCTAAAAACATCAATCCTGTAACCATGGAATTAGGTGGTAAATCACCAAATATATTCTTCAATTCGGTGATGGATGCCGATGACGATTTCCTTGATAAAGCCATTGAAGGTGCCGTATTATTTGCCTTTAATCAAGGAGAGGTTTGCACATGCCCTTCCCGTTTATTAGTGCAAGAAGATATTTATGATGAATTTATGAAACGGGTGATTGATCGTGTCAATGCCATCAAACAAGGCAATCCGTATGATACCGAAACACAAATGGGCGCTCAGGCATCTAAAGACCAATTTGAAAAAATTATGTCTTATATCAAAATCGGAGAAGAAGAAGGCGGTAAAATTCTTACCGGTGGAGAGCCAGCCGAAGTAGAAGGCGAATTCAAAAAGGGTTATTATATTAAACCTACTTTGATAGAAGGACACAATAAAATGCGTGTTTTTCAAGAAGAAATTTTCGGACCGGTCTTATCGGTTACCAAATTCAAAGATGAAGCCGATGCTATTGAAATAGCAAACGATACTATGTACGGATTAGGCGCCGGTGTTTGGACACGTGACGCACACCAATTATATCAAATTCCACGAGCCATAAAAGCGGGACGGGTTTGGGTCAATAATTATCATGCTTATCCTGCGCATGCACCATTTGGTGGTTACAAAAAATCAGGATTTGGTAGAGAAACCCACTTGATGATGCTTGATCATTATCGTCAAAATAAAAATATGTTGATTTCTTATGACAAAAAGAAATTAGGATTTTTTTAAAAAATATAATATTATAAAACAGTCGATTAGCTCGTTATTTGGGCTAATCGATTTTCATTTAAATTTAAAAACAATGGCATTTCAACAAGTAGCAATAACAGATAAAGCAGCAGAAGTTGTCAGAAAATTAAAAGAAGAATACGGAGAAGTTATTTTTCATCAAAGTGGTGGTTGCTGTGACGGAACAGCACCCATGCTTATTGAAAAAGAGGATATGTATCTGGATGACAGTGATATTCTTTTAGGTCAACTTGAAGGGGTTAACTATTATATGAGTGAAGATATGTATGAAATATGGAAATATACGCATATTACCGTAGATGTAACCGAAGGACGAGGTTCAACCTTTTCTTTAGAAATTCCGCTTGGATTAAGGTTTATTATTCATTCGCGTATTATGAGCGGCGATGAAGCTAAAGCCTTAGGTTTGCCTGATAATATGCTCAATCAGTCACCGCCGGAATAATTTCTTTCTAATTTAATAAATTAATTGCGTTACGAAAAACATTAATAATATTCTTATTCTATAAGTTAAAAATTAAAAAAAATATGATACCAAAAATATCAACACTAAGTGGATACTTGCATGAGTACCAGAAAAGTGTAGCCAATCCCACCGGATTTTGGTCTAACATTGCCGAAACCTTTTATTGGCGTAAACCCTGGGTCAAAACCTTGGATTGGAACTTTGATGAGCCCAAAATTGAATGGTTTAAAGAGGGCAAATTAAATATAACCGAAAACATTTTTGAACGGCATTTATTTTTACGGGGAAATCAACCGGCTATTATTTGGGAGCCAAATGATCCGGAGGAACCTAACCGTATTTTTACTTATCGTCAATTGTATGAAGAAGTCAATAAATTTGCACATGTATTGCAGTCCATGGGTGTCAAAAAAGGGGACAGGGTGGCTATTTATTTACCTATGATTCCTGAGCTGGCCATTGCCATGTTGGCTTGTGCACGAATTGGCGCCATACATTCCATTGTTTTCGCCGGTTTTTCGGCCAAAGCTTTGGCTGACAGAAATAATGATGCACAAGCAAAAATATTAATTACAGCCGATGGTGGCTATAGAGGAGACAAAACCATTCCACTTAAAGAAACAGCCGATGCTGCTTTGGAAATGTCCACTTCTGTCGAGAAAATGATTGTGGTAAAACGCACGGGAGTACCCGTCAATATGAAAGAAAACCGTGATGTTTGGTGGCACGAGATGATGACCGGTAAGCCTGTAAGTTTTGAGCCTGTAACGATGGATGCCGAAGATCCGTTGTTTATTTTATATACCAGCGGTTCAACCGGCAAGCCAAAAGGAGTTTTGCATACAACCGGCGGATATATGGTATATACGGCTTATACGTTCAAAAACGTTTTTCAATACCGTTCTAATGATGTTTATTTTTGTGCGGCAGATATAGGTTGGATAACCGGGCACTCCTACATTATTTATGGACCATTATTGGAAGGGGCTATCAGTCTGATGTTTGAAGGTATTCCGACTTATCCGGCTCCGGACCGTTATTGGCAAATTATTGAAAAATATAAAGTTAATGAGTTTTATACCTCACCTACGGCCATACGGGCATTATTGGCCCAAGGTGAAGAATGGGTTGATAAATATGAGATGCCAAGCTTACGGGTGTTGGGTACCGTTGGCGAGCCTATCAATGAAGAGGCATGGCATTGGTATCATGACCATGTCGGAAAAGGTCGTTGTCCTATTGTAGATACCTGGTGGCAAACCGAAACCGGTGGAATTATGATAAGTCCTTTGGCAGGTATAGTACCAACCAAACCGGCTTATGCCACCTTGCCTTTACCTGGCGTCCGGCCTGTCATTGTCAATCAGGAAGGCGAGAAGTTGTATGGCAAAAATGTTGAAGGAAATTTGTGTATTGAATTTCCATGGCCGGGTATGGCTCGGACTCTTTGGGGAGATCATAAACGTTTTAAAGAAGCTTATTTCAGCACGTTCCCGGGACTTTATTTTACTGGTGATGGTGTTAAACGGGATGAAGATGGATATTATCGTATTTTAGGTCGTATTGATGATGTGATAAATGTATCCGGGCACCGTTTAGGTACCGCTGAAATTGAAAATGCCCTTAATGAACATCCGTTAGTAGCCGAATCTGCTGTAGTAGGTATGCCACATGACATAAAAGGGCAAGGTATTTATGCCTATGTTGTAGCCCCAGAACGGCCTGAAGGATTAGAGGATGAATTGCGTCAATCATTGATAAAAGGCGTGTCAAAATTGATTAGTCCGATAGCCAAACCGGATCAAATACAGTTTGTCGATGCCCTGCCTAAAACCAGAAGTGGTAAAATTATGCGGCGTATTTTACGCAAAATTGCTACGGGTTCAGATGATTTTGGAGATACTTCCACCTTGACCAATCCCGAAATAGTTGACAAAATTATAAAAGGTTATGAAAAATTGAATCAATAAAATGAAAGAGGCTGCTAATTAAATTAACAGCCTCCTTTTATAAATTGGATCGTTGAATTATCCTGTTTTCGCCACTTTTATTTTGTTTAAATAATAAACTACTGATATTGTGTAAATTAACTATTATATTTTTGATTTTTTGGTGTCCTAGACATGTTTTTTTTAGAAAAGAATAATTATTTATTAAGAATCTTATGTCGCCAGACTTTCCGTAAAAGAACGGTAAATTGTGGTCATTACCCCCGCCATACGAAGGTTTTCCGTAAATTTCAAGTTTTTCGGACGTTAAAAACAATCTGCTGTTCGAGCTAAACCAAAGATTTTATAAAAAGCATATTTCTCAATAAATTCGAAGTTTGATTAAGGATATAAAGCTCGTGCGAGTTCAGATTGTTTAGGTAGAAAAACGTAAGAAATTAGGAAAAGTTTCGTAAGGCTAGTCTTTTTTGTTACTTTTTTCGACGATGGAAAAAAGTAATGGTAAAATTTTTTATTATTAGGTGTCCCAGTTGCGAAAACAGGAAAGGTTATGAAAAATTGAATCAATAAAATGAAAGAGGCTGCTAATTAAATTAACAGCCTCCTTTTATAAATTGGATCGTTGAATTATTTTTTGAGTTGGTTTTTAACTTTTTCTTGATACAAAATAGCCGATTTGCGAGCGGCATTACTTATTTTGTCCATTAAAACATAAATGGTATTTAGGGAAGGTCCGGCTTGGGTATTTTTAGCAGCTCTTTTGGCCATTTCCCAATCTGCCTGTATCGATTTCAAATTTTGTGAAATATCGATGGTGTTTTCGCCTGAGAAAAATGTTTTGTTCAAATCATTTTGAAAATTGCTAACACAATTGGTAATTTCATGATTGATAATCGTATTTTTGACACCTGCTACTTGCATGCCGTATAAAAAAGCGAGTTGCTGAGCCAAAAGTTCCATATTATTGGCGGCTTCTTGGTATTTCAAGGTTTTAATATGGTTGGTTTTGTCCATTGTATTGATAAGGGTATTAGAAGCTTTTAAAAAAGTTTTTAATCTTTTTAATAAACCTTGAATTTTCTCTTTCTTAGGTTTTTGCAAAGCTAAAACCCGTAGGTTTTTCCAATTTGCAGCCACTTTTTCTACTTGATTCTTAATTTCGGGATGATCTTTGGCATATATTTCTAGACGGAGTAAACTAAATTCGCCTTTTGATAAATTTTCATCATTTTCTTTAGAAACATAATTTACTTTTAACCCTCTGTACAGATAGTCTTTAACTATTTTCACAGCAGCAGTACGAACATCTAATGCACTTTGCAAGGCATCACTCACATCCAGCATTTCATCATATTGTGCCGAAGTGGTGCCGTAAAATGATAAGAATAAAATATAACTGAAAATAATTTTTTTCATAATGTAAATTAATTGATGGTTTTAAGGATAATATCGAGTAATTTAAAAGTTATTTTTGTATAGGCATTAGTGTAAGCATACATCATTTTAGGCTTATACTGACCTTTATTTATCAAGTCATTTATCGCATTAATAGTACTTTTTAGGTCAAATAGTAAGCTATCTGCTTTACCTTTTAAAGCTTCGTATTTACCTATTTTCTTTAAATTCTTCTTTAAATCGCTTGTGTTGATTTCTAATTCATCATAAACTTGCGGATAATTTAAGCCATTTTTAAAGACATAGGCAGCTGCTAATTTATCTATATTTTTTGCATTGTCCACAGCCAATGAAGCCAAATATATTTGCTTTTTATTACGAGAATAAGCCGGATGCTTATCTAATATGGCTTTATTTAATTGTTTGATAAGCATTTCTAACTTGCGTGTTTTAAGTATGAGTGAATGATAGCGTTCACTTTCATAATCTGTTACATTTAAACGGTAGATATTCCAAAAGTTTTGCAATTTCAAAAAATCTTCTTTTACTTTACGATCATAAGGCAAATGCAAAATGATATAGGATAGATTGTCATCAAATTTAGCTAGACTCTTATCCATATCCAACATGGTTTTTTTCTTAAATGTATTGGTTTTAATAAAAGCAAAATTTCTAAGAAAACGATTGGATAACAGCTCATTTTGATAGAGTTTTTCTACTAGAACATCTATCGGGTTATCAGATATTTGTGCATTTATGTTTTGAGTGTATAATCCCATAAAAAGCACAAGCATTAAGATATATTGTTTTTTCATAGTATGGTTTTTTAAAAATCTTTTGTAAGACTTTCAATATATAATTCTTTGATGGATTTTAATTTAAAATCGATAGCCGTTACTAAACTGAAAACAGTTCTGGGATTTTTTGCTTGTTTGCTAAATAAGTTGGCTCTTAAAAAATTCCAATCTATAATCACATCGGCAAATAATTTTTCTGCCATAGGGTCATTTAAGAAAAGATTGCTTTTTTCTTTTATAAATTGATTGACATGCGATATGTTTTTTTGATATTCGTGCATAAAACTTTTACTTAGCCCTAAATAGTTGGCATAATAACTCAAATTAATTTTTTGGATGGCTATACGCAAATTTTGAATGTCATCATATTTGCCAATTTTTTCGTCAGGTAAGTTGTAAACTTCTCGCATTTTGGCTACTAAATCCGAAATTAGCCGTTCGTAAGTATTTACTTCAAAAAAGAGATTGGTAAATTCTTTAGGGGTTAAATTCTGGGTCAATTTGGCATTTAATTTTATCCAAACTTCTTTTATTTTTCTTAATTTTTGAACAATTTGCGGGTTTGTTTCATTCAAATCAATATTACTCAAGTTTTCAGATATAACAGCCATGGCGTAATCCAATTCTTTTGATGCCTGTTCTTTTTGCAAATTATAAATAAGGTATAATTTATCTTTGGCTACCATTTGTGTATATACTTCCATATCTTTAGCATTGTCATACAGGACAACTTTGGGCACATCGTCATCAAATTGTGCGTTTACTGAAAATGAAGTTATTAAGCCCAAGAGAATTAACAAATATTTATTCATACTGTTTGATATTGTTTTATTTTTGCAAAGTTACTTATTTTATTTATAAATTTATAAATACAAAACAATAATATATTGCAATCAATACGTGACTTAACAAAGACCTTGCCAAACAGCCCGGGGGTGTATCAATTTTTAGATAAACGAGGTCATATTATATATGTAGGAAAAGCTAAAAATTTGAAAAAGCGGGTTTCCTCTTATTTTTCCAAACAACAAACCGGGAAAACCAAAGTTTTGGTTAGCAAAATTGCAGATATTAAACATATTGTGGTCGAAACGGAAACCGATGCTTTATTATTAGAAAATGTCTTGATAAAAAAACATCAACCACGTTATAATGTTTTATTAAAAGATGATAAAACGTATCCATGGATTTGTATCAAAAAAGAGGCTTTTCCCCGTGTTTTTCTTACGCGGACTGTTATTAAAGACGGATCGGAATATTTTGGGCCTTATCCATCGGTAAAAACGGCACGTACTTTATTGGATTTAATCCATCAACTGTACCCCATTCGTAGTTGCAAATTAAATTTGAAACCGGAAAATATAGCAGCCGGCAAATTTGATGTTTGTTTAGATTATCATATCGGTTTATGCAAAGGGCCCTGTGTTGGCAGGCAAGAGGAAGCCGATTATCTTGAAAATATCAAACAAATACGACAAATTATTAAAGGGAATTTCAAGGAAGCCATTCGTTTTTTTAAACAGCAAATGCAAACTTATGCTATCAAACTCGAATTTGAAAAAGCGCAGGAAATTAAAGAAAAATTGGCTTCGTTAGAGAATTATCAAGCACATTCTACAGTGGTTAATCCTACTATAAACAACGTTGAAGTGTACAGTATTGTATCAGATGCCTCGCAAGCATATGTTAATTTTTTACAAGTTGGACATGGGGCCATTATACGTTCGCATACCTTAGAATTGAAAAAACGTTTGGATGAAACCGATCAAGAATTGTTAGAATTGGCTATTATTGAGATAAGGCAGCGCTTTGATTTGCAAACCAAAGAAATATATGTCCCTTTTAAATTAAATATTCTGAAAGATCTCAAACAGACTGTGCCGCAAAAAGGTGATAAAAAACGTTTGTTAGAACTCTCCAGGCGTAATGCCGTGTATTACCGGTTAGAAAAATTAAAGCAATTGCAATTAACCGATCCGGATAAACATGTGAACCGGTTAATGAAGCAGATGAAAGAAGATTTGCGCCTTCCGGTGGAGCCACGTCATATTGAATGCTTTGATAATTCCAATATACAAGGGACAAATCCTGTAGCGGCGTGTGTGGTTTTTAAAAATGGCAAACCAAGTAAAAAGGATTACCGGCATTTTAATATTAAAACCGTAGAGGGGCCGGATGATTTTGCTTCAATGGCTGAAATCATTACCCGTCGATATCAGCGCTTGCTGGACGAAAAAGCCGATTTGCCGCAATTAATCATTGTTGATGGCGGCAAAGGTCAATTATCGTCAGCCGTTAAGAGTTTAAAAAAATTGGGCTTATATGGCAAAATTTCAATCATAGGTATTGCCAAACGTTTAGAAGAAATTTATTATCCCAATGATCCGGTTCCGCTTTATTTGGATAAAAAGTCAGAAACCTTACGTGTGATACAAAAAGCACGGGATGAAGCCCATCGTTTTGGAATAACTTTTCATCGTAAAAAACGCCTCGGTAATACCTTAAAAACCGAATTGGAACAAATTCCGGGTATTGGTCCTAAAACCATTTTGACATTGTTACAAACATTCAAATCGGTTAAAAGAATAAAAGAAGCTTCACAAGAAGAATTAAGTGCCATAATCGGACCGCATAAATCAGCTATCATTTGGCAATGGTTTCATGATAAAACGAACTGAAAATATTCTTATTTATTTTACGCTACCTGCCTTTTATCCGTACCTTTCAGCTAAAATGTCGTATCTTTGTTATAAAAAATTATCATTATGTTACCTAAACAAATAGCGGAAGCTTTAAATAAACAAATAAATGCCGAATTTGCCTCGGCATATTTATATTTGTCTATGTCAGCTTATTTAAATGAGGTTAGTTTGGTCGGTTTTGCCAATTGGATGCGGGCACAATATGAAGAAGAGGTTTTTCATGCCATGAAAATGTATGATTATGTATTAGAACGGGGCGGAACTATTAAGTTAGATGCTGTGGCAGCACCGCAACAAAGTTGGAAGGATATTATTGAGGTATTTGAAGCTGTTTTGCATCATGAACAAGAAATTACCCATTCTATAAACCGGTTGGTCAGTTTGGCGATTGCCGAACAAGATCATGCCACCGTTAATTTTTTGCAATGGTTTGTAGACGAGCAAGTTGAAGAAGAGGCCAGTGTTTCTGAACTTTTAGCCCAATTAAAATTAGTTGGTGGTCAAGGCAGCGGTTTGTTTATGCTTGACCGCGAAGCCGCTCAGCGAAAATTTATTCAACCGCAAGTTTGATGAGAAAAATAATGGTTTTCCGGTTTTCGGCCATGGGCGATATAGCCATGACCGTACCAGTATTAAAAGCTGTTTTAGAACAAAATCCGTCCTTAGAAATCGTGATGGTTTCACGACCTTTTTATGCCCCTTTTTTTAAAGATTTACCCCGCACCAAATTTATAGGGGTTAATTTAAAAACAGCGTATAAAGGATTGCCCGGTATATTTCGTCTCTTTAAGAAACTGCGGACAGAGCAGCCGGACGCCATCGCAGATTTGCATGATGTGTTAAGAACCAAAATTTTAAATCTTTTTTTTAAAATTTCAGGGTTTAAGGTTGCAGTCATCCGGAAAGGCCGCAAGGAAAAACGCGCTTTAACCCGGCAAAAAAATAAAGTGTTTATACCACTTAAATCGACCAATGAACGTTACGCCGATGTTTTTAGAACTTTAGGTTATAAGGTTGACCTGAATAAAAATTTACCTGTCCCTAAACCTGTTTTGTCTAAACCTGTCGAGCTTTTTTTGCAAACATTTGCCGGACAGCCGGTTATAGGTATTGCGCCATTTGCTGCACATGAAGGTAAACAATATCCGTTAGAAAAACTGAGAAAAGTACTCGAAATAGTTTTAGATAAGCATCCGGAAGTGAATATTTTGCTTTTTGGTGGTGGTGAGAAAGAAAAGAAAGCTTTGGACGATTTGGAAAAAATGAACCGTAACCGCATTGTTAATTTAGTTGGCGTATTTAATTTTGAGGAAGAATTACAACTAATCAGCCGTTTAAAATTAATGTTGAGCATGGATTCCGGTAATGGCCATTTAGCCGCTTTATATCAGGTGCCGGTAGTAACTATTTGGGGGGCAACACATCCATATGCCGGATTTGCGCCTTTTCAACAACCGGCTGATAATCAATTGATACCCGATCGGGATAAATTTCCGCAGTTGCCGACTTCGGTTTACGGAAATAAAGTTTTCCCGGGTTTTGAAGCGGTATGGGATACTATTACGCCGGAAAAAATAAGTGATAAAATATTAAACATTTTACAGTCTTAACTATTATTGCTGATTCATTAAACTCAGAAAATCTTTGCGTTTGTTTTTTGATAAAGGAATGGTGTGTTTATTCATCAGTTCAATATAACCTTCGTTAAGATACCGGGTAACAAATTTTAAATTGATAATATGCGAACGGTGCGCATGGAAAAAATGCCGGTTTTCAAGTAAGTCTACAAATTTGCCTAAATTATAAGAACTTAAGAATTCTTGGCCATTCTTACAGATAATTTTTGTATAACCTTCGGCGCCTTCTAAACGCACCAAATCGTCTATTTTTATAAATGTATAGCCTTCTTGCGTAGGAATGGATAAGGTATTGCTTTTTTGGTTGAGCAGGTCTAATAAAGCTTTGTTGTTTTCGCGTGCCACTTTCATCGAAATGTTTTTTTTGGCTTTAATAACAGCTTCATTCAAGGCTTCGTCATCAATAGGTTTGACAATATAACCAATGGCCGAATGTTTGATAGCTTGAATGGCATATGCATCGTAAGCCGTCACAAATATAACTTCAAATTCAGGTTCGTCAAATTGTGATAATACATCAAAGCCACTCATATTGGGCATAGCAATGTCTAAAAAAACCAAATTAGGTTTAAGTTGCCTAATGGCTTCAACAGCTTTTTCAGGTTCTTGAAAAGTTGCTAAAATATTTATGTCCGGATGATTTTTTTTTAATTTTTTTTCCAACATTTTAAGGGCTTTAGCCTCATCATCTAACAAAATGCAATTTATCATAGTTTGGTTATTTTAAGTTTAACAATGGTATTATAAGGCGTGGAAGGGTCATTGGTTGTATCAGTAATGGTATAAACAATATACCATTTTTCAGATAAATTTAAAAGTTTAATCCGTTCTTTTAAGATTTGGGTGGATCTGGATTGATGTTTTTTGAGTGAGGTGCGGTTTATTTCTTTAGATTTTTCCAGACCAACACCATCATCTTGTATGGTGACTTCAAAAGTTTTAGGATCGATATATTTGAAATCAAGGCATATAGTCCCTTTACCTTTTTTATGAAAAATGCCATGATTGACAGCGTTTTCAACAATTGGTTGAAGTAATAAAGTGGGTATTTCGACTTGGTTGACTTTTAATCGTGGATCAATTTTTACACAATAGGTAAAATTATCGCCAAAACGCATTTTTTCTAAATTTAAATATGATTTTAGCAAATCTATTTCTTGATCTAAACGAATGGCTTTTTTACGCGAAAATTCAAAAATCATCCGTATTAAGCGTGAAAATTTTACCAAATACGTTTCTGATTTATCGTAATTTTCATCATTGATATAATATTGTATGGCGTTTAACGAATTGAAAACAAAATGTGGATTCATTTGACTGCGTAGAGCATGCAATTCAAATTCGGCCATTTGTTTTTGGGCTACTAATTTTTCTCTTTGTTTATTTAGTTCTTTACGGCGGGTCCAATAACCAATAGAAAAAATGAACGTCAGAAAGATGAAAATCATTAAAAATTTAGCCCAATCTTTTTGCCACCATAAAGGTAAAATTTCAAAAGTGAATGAAGCTGTTTGTACCTGGCCGTATGAATTGATGACTTTAATTTTAAAGGTATATCTACCGGGTCCCAAACTATTGAAATTGACATTTTTGGCATGAATGGCTTGCCATTGATTTTGCAAGGGCAAAAGTTGATAAAAATACCGGTTGTGTTCTTGTCCATAATAGTCAATTAGGCCAAAATCAAATGAAATATTATTGTTTTTGGTGTAAAGTACATGGTTGTTTGTGCTGTCTAATTTTTTGTTATTATATTTTATAGCTTTAAAATATATTTTTTGAATGGGCAAGTCAGTGATTTGATTTTTATCTACAGATACAATACCGCTAAAATTAGAAGAAAATAACTTATTTCCTAATATAGCAAGGTGATTAACATGGTCGGAAACCAAGCCGTCAGTTTTACGCAAGGTTTTTTTATAAATCAATTGGCCATTGTGATAATCAAAATTTAATACGCCTTTTTGGCTGGCTAACCAAACTTCATTGCCATTGGTTTGAATATGATTGATAATCAAATTTTTGGTTTCGGGTATAAGTTTAAAATTACCATTTCCATCCCAAAGATAGGCGCCCAACCCATCTGTTCCGATAATTAAATGCTCCTTGAATTTTTTGAGCGACAAAACCGGAAAACTTTCTTTATCTGGTGGATTTATTTGATTGAATTTATGATGAGCCATCTCAAAAATGCCGACCGGTGTACCGGCTATTATTTTTCCTTTAAAGTCGGTAAAACAATTAGCCCCTTCTAATGGATAAGTCTTGACTAATTTAAATTTATCGTCAAATATGCTAATGGCATTACGTTCGCGCACGGCAAATTTGTGCCCAATAGGCAAAACGCCTTTGCCAATACGGTAATAGATGCCTGTTTTGCCTTTTTTCTTAATTAAAGTGGAAGTATTGGCTAAGATGCCGAAGTTTTGATCATCGAGGTATAAAAAATCAAAAATATAATCGTTCAATTTGTAAAATAATTCAAATTTATTTTTTTCAGGATTGTATTTAAAGATCCCTTTATTTAATACGCCGGCAAATAATTTTCCCTGCATTTTTTTAATAAATTGAACCGGCTGGTTTGTAAGGTAGGCATGGCTGCTCAAACTGTTTTTTGGAAAAAAATAGATGCCTTTGGCATAAGTTGTTCCCCAAAAGTTGCCTTGTTTGTCTTTATAAAGTGTAGAGAGCAAAAAATTTTGCGGAAAAAGATGAATATTCTTTAATTTATAATGTTTGTCAAGTTCAGCCCAAAAATTTTCACTGGAAATCTGTACACTTTGCTCTGTAGCCATCAACCGTGTAAAGACATTTGGTTTTAATAATTTTTCTTTGATTAAATTATGTTTTGTTAAGTTTTTGAGGTTAATAAACGTAAAGCCTTGATTTAATCTCACCACCAACAAACTGTCATTAATTTGACCATTAATATATAAATCGCGTTTTGGAATAATATATTTTTTAATAATTTGATTATGCCGGTTATAAAGTGCTATTTCAGTTTTTTTTCCTTTGGCATTACTTTGCATATAATGAATGCTGTCATGAATGAGTTTTAAGGGCACCTTGTTTTTTTGTCTTGGAATACTTCTAATGGCATGCCATTGACCGTTGGCTAATTTGTAATTGTTGTTATAACTTCTAAATACAATTTTTTGCAAATCGGTATTGATCGTGGTTGGGTACAAAAAGTTCTTATCTTCGGCATAAAAATTATAAATAGAGTCGTTTTGAATGTAGCCTAACCTGTTTGAGCGGGTAAAAAACCAAAGTTTATTATCTTTTGTAAGGATAATTTCCCAAATGTCATTACTGGGTAAACCATCGGCAGTGGTGAAATTTTTGAAGTAAGAACCATCAAATTTAGCCAAACCTTTATCTGTCGCAATCCAGATATATCCGTCATAATCTTGGATAATTTTATAAGTTCGATTGCTTGGCAGTCCTTGTTCAATTGTAAAATGTTTATAGCCCTGGGCATGGCTGCTCAGAGCTATAAACAAAACAAAAGCAATTAAAGAAATTTTCATGAAAAAATCAGCACAAATTGGTTTGACATTAATGGTAATATTTATGCTTTTACAAAAAAAAGCTTTTTCAGGCATACTTTAGTTCCTTATTGATTAAAATAGGATTTTCATTCAACTAAAAATACTTTTGGTTTGATTAAACAAAAATTTAGATTGTAAAGAGCAGGTAAAAATACAGAATTAACATTTCTTTGTCAATAAATATTTTATCTTTCATTCAAAATAGCTTATTTTTGCCTTTATTAAATTATTTAAACAGAATGAATTCTACATTAATTATTATATTTCAATTATTTTTAAGTCTGAGTATTTTAGTCGTTTTACACGAGTTGGGCCATTTTTTGGCGGCCAAATTCTTTGGAACCAAAGTCGATAAATTTTATTTATTTTTCAATCCCGGATTTTCATTATTTAAGAAGAAAATTGGTGAAACGGAATATGGAATTGGCTGGTTACCATTGGGTGGCTATGTCAAAATTGCTGGTATGATAGACGAAAGTATGGATAAAGACTTTTTAAATAGCGAACCACAGCCATGGGAATTCAGAAGTAAACCAGCTTGGCAACGACTCATTATTATGTTAGGCGGGGTTACCGTCAATATTATTTTGGCTATCGTTATTTATATTAGTTTGGCTTATGCTTATGGCGAGCAATTAGTTCCGATGGATTCATTAAAAGGTGGCTTGCAAATAGTGAATCCGACTTTAAAGGATGCCGGATTGAAAACCGGAGATAAAATTATTAAAATTAATAACGAACCGGTTAAATATGCCAACACTGTTGATGCTAAATTGATTGCGGCAAAACAAGTAGCGGTTCAAAGAAATGGTGAAACTAAAACAATTAATTTTCCGGTTAACTTCATAGAAAAATTAGTAGAAAACAAAAGTAAAGGACCTAAAGCCTTAACTTCCATTCGTTTTCCGTTTATTGTGGAGAAAGTTGCCGGTAAAGCAAATGAAGATCAGTTAAAAAAAGGCGATCAGATTATTGCCATTAACGGTCAGCCCGCCGAATATTTAGACCAAATTAAACCTCTTTTGGCACAAAACAAAGGACAGGTCATTAAGGCTACAGTTTTGCGTCAGGGTAAGCCGGTTGAGGTTGAATTAAAAGTAGATGAGACCGGAAAATTAGGTGTTCAACTCAATGGTGATTTTAAAGAATGGCAAAAACGCGGGTATTTAATAATTGTAAATAAAAAATACAGTTTACTAAGTGCCATACCGGCAGGTTTAAAACGAACCAAAGAAACATTTTTAAGTTATATCGATCAATTAAAAATGATTTTTAATCCAAAAACCGGTGCTTATAAAGGAGTCGGTGGTTTTATTTCTATTGCTAAAATTTTCCCTGACACTTGGGACTGGGGACGCTTTTGGACCATTACGGCCTTTCTTTCCATTATGTTGGCAGTCTTAAATGTATTGCCTATTCCGGCTTTAGATGGCGGGCATGCCATGTTTACCATCTACGAAATGATAACCGGCCGTAAACCCAATGAAAAAGTTTTAGAGTATGCCCAAGTGGCCGGATTTATCTTGCTATTGGCACTTGTTGTATTGGTCAATGGAAATGATATTATTAAAAACTTTTTTAAATAAAAACCTTTTTATAAAAAAATGGAAACAACCAGACAAAAACGAATTGCCAAAATTATTCAAATGGATTTAGCCGAAATTCTTCAAGGTGAAGTGCGTAAGGCCGGCATTAAAAATCTTATTATAACCGTTTCTAAAGTGAAGGTCACCCCTGATTTAAATTTGGCTAAAGTTTATGTCAGTGTCTTCCCTTCGTCTAAGGCAGACGACATACTTAAAGCTTTGACGGCAAATGCAAAGCAAATTAAGCATGCCGTTGCACAACGGGTAAAACATCAATTGCGCAAAATGCCCGATTTGGTATTTTATCGCGATGATTCGTTAGATTATATCGAAAAAATTGATGAAGAATTGGAAAAAGGAGAAAATCCGATTGATTAAATTCCCTTATTTTGAATTATATCCGCTTCATTTCAAAAAGATATCTCTTTTCAAAAAGCGGCAATAATGCTATTAATATTATTGTTAAAATTGCCTCTTTTGGGGTATTGATTGTTTCTGCGGCATTTATTATTGTCTTGTCGGGTTTTTCCGGTATACGGACTTTTAATCTAAATTTAATTAAGATGACTGATCCGGATATTAAAATAACCTCCACCAAAGGAAAATATTTTAAGTTTACTAAGGAATTAAAATCTTTTTTAAATAATGACCCGGCTGCCAAAGCTTATACGAAAAGTGTTGAAGAAAAGGTTTTCGTTTTATTTGAGAAAAAACAAAAAATAGCCAAATTACAAGGGGTTGACAGTAATTTTACAAAGGTTGTTCCGCTTGATTCGACTATAATTGCTGGCAGAATGCCAGCGCCAGCTACCAATGAGTTGCTTGTTGGCGTTTCTATGGCCAATGATTTGTCTTACATGTTATCGGGCAATAATTACGAGGTTTTTCAACTTTTGGTTCCCAAGCCCGGGAGCGGCCTGATAACGGATCCCCGCCAAGCTTTTCAGGTCAAATATTTTTTACCGGTTGGCATATATCAAACCACCCCGGATCATGATCAAGTTTATCTTTATACCTCTTTGTCTGCTGCCCAAGATTTACTAAACTTGCCTTCAAATCGCGTATCTTCTGTTTCCATTTCGGTGACGCAACCTGAACAAATAACCCCTCTGCAAAAACGTTTGTCACAAAAATTTGGGAAGCAATTGCGTATAAGGAACCGTAAGCAACTAAACCGGTTGTTATACCGTATGCTTAATACCGAAAATTTGATGGTTTATTTTATCTTCGCTTTAATCTTACTTTTGGCTTTGTTTAATATTATCGGAACCATTATGATGATTATTATTGATAAATCATCGAATATGAAAACCTTGCGTGTTTTGGGGTTAACACCTGCCGAAATAAAAAGGATTTTTATGATTCAGGGTTTTAGTATGACTTTTCTGAGTGGATTGGCCGGCATTATCTTCGGCTTAATTTTGATTGCGATTCAAAAAATGTGGCCTTATTTGTATATTCCGCAAACAAATATGCCTTATCCGGTAGAATTTAGATGGACCAATGTTTTATGGGTCATCCTCACGGTTATATTTATGGGCGCTTTTGCTACTTATGTGGCTCTGTTAAAACTTACTGAAAAAAACCTTACGGCTTAAAGGTTGATCAATCCTGTAACATTTTAGGTTCATAATCGTCTTTTTCAAAAGGTTTTTCTATGGAAGATATATTAAAAGTTCATAATTTGACCAAACAATTTGGGAATCTTGTTGCGGTTGACCAACTTAGTTTTACCATCAAAAAAGGACATGTTTATGGCTTACTGGGACCTAATGGAAGTGGAAAATCTACTACTTTGGGTATGATTTTAAATGTGGTTAATAAATCAGGCGGTTCTTTTAGTTGGTTTGACGGTCAATTGCAAACACCACAAGCGCTTAAAAAAATAGGTGCTATTATTGAACGGCCTAACTTTTATCCTTATATGACGGCTTATCAAAACTTGTCTTTAGTATGTAAAATTAAGGAAATAAATCCGGATGTTATTGATGATAAACTGGCTTTGGTTGGACTTTTAGAACGCAAAAACGATAAGTTTAAAACTTATTCTTTGGGCATGAAACAACGTTTGGCTATTGCATCTGCCTTATTAAACAATCCAGCTTTGCTTATTTTAGATGAACCCACCAATGGATTGGACCCGCAAGGAATACATGAAATACGCCAAATTATTAATAATATCTCAACTGCCGGTACGACTATTATTTTAGCCTCACATTTATTAGATGAAGTGGAAAAAGTTTGTGATCAAGTCATTATCTTACAAAAAGGACGCAAGATTTTTGAGGGGTCAGTTAAAGGCTTACAACAGCAACAATATTGGTTTGAAATAAAGGTGGATAAGCCTGAAAAAATCATAAATATTCTTAAAGAAAATAATCAGATTAAAAGGCTTGAGCAAAGTGGGGCTGTGTTGAAAGTTTTTCCCGTTGATGAACACTATACCGGGGCAGATTTAAATAGATTTTTGGCCTCTAAAGAAATTTTTGCCGAAAGTTTGATCAAAAAACAACCGCGATTAGAAACTGAATTTCTTAAACTTATAAAGCATTAAAACCAATTTTTTTTATGAAAAATTTCAATAGGCTTTTGACCATAGAATTATATAAGATTAAAAACCACAAACTAAGCCGTGTGTTATTTTTTATTTATTTTTTATTGCTAAGTGCTATTGCTTTTATGGCTGCCATTCAAGTTAAAGTTGGGCCGATTAAAATTAATTTGGCTGAGCAAGGCATTTTTAATTTTCCTTATATCTGGCATTTTAATACTTGGGTAGCTGATTTTTTAACTTTCTTTTTGGCCATTTTGGTTGTTTCAACCGTGACCAATGAATTTACTTACCGTACTTTAAAGCAAAATTTGATAGATGGTTTAACTAAAAAAGAATTTATCCTTTCTAAATTTTATTTCATGGTTGTTTTGGCTTTAGCAGCCACTTTTTTTGTATTTGTTCTCAGCCTGATTTTGGGTTTTATTTATTCAGATTATACCAGTACGGGCATTATTTTCCGTGATTTCTATTTTTTATTGGCTTTTTTTCTAAAACTATTGGGTATTTTCAGTTTTATCATGTTTTTAGGTTTTTTATTAAAGCGGTCGGCATTGGCCATAGGTTTCTTTTTTGTTTGGATGATTGCAGAAAGCATTGCTTATGCTTTGATGCGTTGGCAATTTTTCGGTAAAAATCTGGCAAATAAAATTATTGCTTTTTTTCCCTATGCCGCTATGCGCCAATTATTGCCGGAACCGATTACCCGGTTAAGTGCAGCTAAGAACATCGGTAATCAATTGGGTGAAAATATGACTAAATTTAATGGGTTACCTTTCGTTAATTTTGTGATTGTTGGGGTTTGGATAAGTATTTTTTTATTCTTGTCCTATAAAATCATCCAAAAACGGGATTTGTAATTCTCATCAAATTTTAATAATTCCCAATTTTTACTTATCGAATAACCGAGAAATGGCCACGGTAAATTTTTCCATCCGGCAGTATTAATTCGTACCAATAATCATCAGTAGGAACAGGGCGTCCCTTATAGGTACCATCCCAAGCTTCCTGTGGCGATGTGTGCATAACATACAGAAGTCTTCCCATTCTGTCATAAATGCGCAAAATAGCTTCAGGTGTATTTTCGGCATTTATAATTCGCCACGAATCATTGTATTGGTCATGATTTGGGGTCATAAAATGAGGGATAATCAAATTGGTTACATGCACTAATGTGTCAGCGACACATGCATGGGCATCTTTCACGTTTACCACATAATCACCATCGGCTAAGCCGGAAAAATGGTTGTCTGTTTGATAGGATTCATCATTAAGTGCATATTTGTAAGGCGGCAATCCACCGGAAGCATTAACTTCTAATTTACCGTAAATTATAGGTGTTGCCTGAATTCTGATAGGGTCTAATATTTTGACATGAACACTATCCGTAACCGTACAAGGGCCTTTGTCAATGCTTAGTTGCACCTCATAATCGCCCGGACCGGAAAACTGAATTTCATTATCTGTTGTATTAACTATATTTCCATTGACTTCCCACGTATAAGTATCAGCATTGGTGATATTTGACGTTACAATGGCGGTTTCATAGGAACAATAAATTTGATCAGGCCCCAAATCCAAATTAGGATGCGACTCAAAATAAACATTGATACTATCGGTGTTAGTACAAACATTATTGGTGACAATGGCTTTATAATCACCGCTTTCGGTTACATCTAAAATGGCTGAAGTAGCTCCCGGTATGGTTTGGTTGTCCTTTTCCCATTGGTAGGTTTCATTACCGGTTGCATTTGATGGTGTTGCATCAAGTGTCACGACATTTCCTTCACAATCTACGATATCCGGACCTAATTCAATAATCGGATAGTCATAAAAAGAGACATTTATACTGTCCGAAGTAGAACAGGTGCCTATGCTAACATCAACACTGTACTCCCCTGGTGCGGTAACATCATAGGTGGCTTGTGTAGCACCCGGAATGGGCGAACCATTCAAATACCATTGATAAGCAGTTGCATTTGTGGTGGTGGCATCTAAAGTTAAGGTATCGCCTAAACATATTTGTTGATCAGGTCCCAAATCAACATCGTCATGGGTATAATCGACAGGGACGTTGACGGTTTCTGAAATAACATAATGTTGGGTATTCACATCAAATTCCAAATCAACTCTATAAGAGCTGTTAGAAGTAGGACAAACCACTAATTGGTCACCGGTACCTAATACATTGTTGGCATCGTCATACCAAGTTAAGGTGTATGGTCTGGTAGTAGCGCCATCGGGGACAAAACGCCAAAGCTCATCTGAAGCCGACCATGCACCGGTGTTTCTGTTGGGTGGGACATAGGCTTGTGTGCCGGTTTCATCTTGGATAGCAATTAAAGCTCGCCCTCCATTCCAACCGCTACATACGGGTTTGTTAACAATTTGAACGTCGATCACATTGGTTGTCTCGTAAAGTAAGATACGTTGCGTGGTTTTAAGAGAAGTACAAGAATATTGAGCGCAATTTTCATAATTTATAACAAATATTCTTTGGGGTGCCGTGCCCGATACATAGTACGAAATGGTACCGCTACCACCTTGGTTAGGATCGAGTAATAAATCGTGATAAGCACCAAAAATGGTGTTTCTAAATAAGTTGGTATTAGGAGCAGATTCTGTAAAACTCCAATTACAACTTCCGCCC
The DNA here is from genome assembly GCA_026993355.1 of Flavobacteriales bacterium. Taxonomy (GTDB): domain Bacteria; phylum Bacteroidota; class Bacteroidia; order Flavobacteriales; family Flavobacteriaceae; genus WGBX01. Next base: position 182,271 of record JALWTX010000008.1, read on the forward strand.
GGCACTTGCGTTTGTGGTGAGGTACGGTTGGTGTCAAAAGATACTACCCCATTGTCACCGATTATTAACTGGTTTTGTGGTTGACCAAAAAAAAAGAAAGTAAACGGCAGTGTAATTAAATCTGACCATTTGTCATCAGTTTGAATATATGTCGGTGTTCCGGAGGTTACTGGCGGTAGAGGGCAAGAGGTGTTATTAGTAATGGTATATCCGGTCACGGTGGGGTCAACTTCCAAACCCGGCATCACGTAAGCGCGAAGGGTGTCGCAAGTGTTGATACAGGTAATTGGTTGGGGTTGTTCGGTTTCTAAAAAGGCACAAACTTGGGTGTTAGATTGTGCTTTTAAGGAGTTAAACGAAATGCCAATAAATAATATAATAATCCAATGTATATAAAAAGTTTTTTTCGTTTTCATAGGTTTCTTTCAGCTATAATTATTTTAAATGTATGTTTGTTACATATATAAATTTCATTTGGCAAAACTATGAAACTTATCTAAAAAAATGGAGGTTTGTTTATTTTTTTACCTTGATATTAAAAAAAAATCATAAATTCGTTTATTTCTTTGCGAGATTGAGAATAAAACTAGCGTTAATTTTTTGTAAAAGTTTTATGTTTTCAAAAAACTTTATTTAATATGAATAAATGTTATTATCTTTATGAATAATCATAAGAGAAATTTACTATCCTAAGTAATTTATTGCCAAATTATCTTATTCTATTTTTATTTATTAGATAAAACATTATCTTTGCTTGCTGGTCTATGCCGGTTTATTTTATATTAATATGTTTATAGATGAAAAATTTTTTGTTATTTTTTATAATAACCGCCTTAAATATTGAAGCAAGCGCACAATATGAGGCCGCACATTGGTTTTTTGGTTCGCATGCAGGTTTGGATTTTACCAGTGGTGCCCCGGTTGCTGAACCGGGAAGTCAGATAAATACCGAAGAGGGCTGCTCTTCAATTTCCAATGCTTGCGGCGATTTATTATTATATACCGATGGTGTGACGGTTTGGGATGCCAATCATCAAGTCATGCAAAACGGAACCGGACTGTTAGGCGACCCTTCTTCTACCCAATCGGGTATCGTAGTTCCTAAGCCTGATGATCACAATATCTATTATATTTTTACAGTCGATGCTGCCTTTGGTTCTCCGTCAGACAATGGTATGCGTTATTCTGTTGTTGACATGCGGTTAAATGGTGGTTTAGGCGGCGTGGTTGCCGGACAAAAAAATATTAAGTTGGTCAGCTCGGCCAGTGAAAAAGTGACTGCTGTTATGAGTTCGGATGGCAATTCGGTATGGGTCATAACTTCAGCACCGCGTACTAATTCAACTTCGGCTCCTTACAATACCATTGGCGATAATATGAATACTATTTATGCCTTTAAAATTACCTCATCAGGGGTGCAAACTACTGCTTCTGTTACAACTTTGCCGGTAACGATAGATTGGGGAGTGGGTTACATGAAAGCCTCTCCCGATGGAAAAAAACTAGCCATGGCTAATATGCAGGACCATACGGTTTATTTATTAGACTTTGACGATCTAACCGGCACGGTTGGTAACCTTGTCTCTTTGCCTTTAACCGCTGTTAATGATGCCCCTTATGGCCTAGAGTTTTCACCGGACAGTTCCAAATTATATGTAAGCGATAGAGACAATGCATTGACACAATTTGACTTGTCTAACAACAATGCTTCTACTATTATTAGTACCCGTGCTAATTACCGTTCAGCTTTACAATTGGGTTTAGACGGCAAGATATATCAACCGCATACCTTAGATTATGGTGTGGGATCTAATTATATGAGTGTCATTGAACAGCCCAATGAAGCGGGGACCGCCTGTGATTATAGATACCGTATCATTACTTTGCCAAGCAATATGGTCGTTCACCAAGGTTTGCCACCTTTTATACAATCTTATTTTGTGCAAATAGAATCACCGCAAGTGACCGCTGAATTTACCAATAATTTGGAAGTCTCATCCAATGAAGAAATTTCAAGTGTGGATTGGGATTTTGGCGATGGCACAACAGCGAATTCATTACCGGATAATCCGCCGGATAATACCCATTCACATATCGATCATCCCTATGCGCAACCGGGAACCTACACTGTGACCGCTGTTATCCATCTCGTTGTAGGTTGTGATGTAACTGTTACCAAAACAATTAATATTTTATCCGTTATTGATGTAAAAGAAACGACGCTTTGTTTGGACCAAAATAGTACGGTTACTACTGTAGATTTACACCAATTTGATAATGTTGTAATTGATCATCACAATGGCACCGGTACAACTTATGCCGTTAAATATTACACCTCTGATACAGATGCCTATGCTGACCAAAACGAAATAACAGGTTCTTATACTTTTGTTACCAACAATGATGAATTGTATTATTCATTGACAGATACAGCAACAGGTTCAATTGTTTATGGTACTTTTATCTTAAAAATAAGTGAAAAACCGCAAATTCAAAACCTTTCAACTTTTGATTATTGTGACAACGACACCGATGGGTTTGGGGAGTTTGATTTAACAAACAAAATAAATGAAATATTGGGCAACAGATCTAATCCGCCTTTTGAAGTGACTTTTTTTGCAACCGAACAAGATGCTTTAGATGATACAAACCAAATTAGTAATCCTGAAAGTTTTGTCAATACCACTGCCGGTAATCAACAAATTTGGTATAGAATAACCAATACGGATAGTGGCTGTTTTGATGTCGGTTCTTTTGAATTGGTTGTACACCCTTTAATTGACATTAATATGCCCCAAGATTATATTGTTTGTGCCGGACAACAATTGGCTATCAATGCCCCTTCCGGTTTTACGGCTTACCAATGGTCAACCGGTGAAACAAGCCCGCAAATTTTTGTGGACCAAGCAGGCCATTATACCTTGACGGTAACTAATAGTTTTGGGTGTTCTAATTCAATAGACTTTAATGTCAAACTTTCTGATGTGGCAAGGATTGATAAGGTCTCTGTCCATGATTTTAAGAATCCGGGCCAAAATTCAATTGTGGTAAATGCTTCCGGCATTGGCGATTATGAATATTCTATGGATGGAACTAACTTTCAAGAAGAAAATCTTTTTACAGGCTTAAAAGCCGGTCATTATATGGTATATGTGTCAGATAAAAATGGCTGTGGCATGGTGAATGAAGCGGTCGATATTTTGAATAATCCCCGTTTTTTCACCCCCAATGGGGATGGTTTCAATGATGTTTGGCAAATAAAAAACATTACAGCCAGACCTGGATCAGTTATTCGTATTTATAACCGTTACGGTAAGTTAGTCAAAGTATTACAAGCCCAAAGTGCCGGATGGGATGGAACTTTTAAAGGACAAGGTTTACCTCCCGATGATTACTGGTTTTTGGCGGAAATAAAAGAACCCAATGGTCAAATAAGGCACCAAAAAGGGCATTTTTCTTTGGAAAAATAAATCATTTTAAATTATGCCCATTAGTTTATGTTTATTATATTATGGCATAAATCAGGCAAAGTTAAAATGAAACAATTTAAAATTAAATCGGACTATACACCAACCGGGGATCAACCCGAAGCTATCGATCAATTAGCCAAAGGCGTATTGGCCAATGAAAAATACCAAACGCTATTGGGAGTTACTGGTTCGGGAAAAACCTTTACGGTGGCTAATGTTATTGAAAAGGTTCAACGACCAACTTTGATTTTAGCCCATAATAAAACCTTGGCAGCACAACTTTTTCAGGAGTTTAAGCAATTTTTTCCGGACAACGCTGTCGAATATTTTGTGTCATACTATGATTATTATCAACCCGAAGCTTATTTGCCGACCAGTGGTACATATATCGAAAAGGATTTATCTATAAATGAAGAAATTGAACGCTATCGCCTTAGCACTACCTCTTCACTTTTATCCGGGCGTCGTGATGTTATTGTCATAGCTTCAGTGTCTTGTTTGTATGGAATTGGTAATCCATCCGAATTCAAAAAAAATGTGGTTAAAGTTAATAAAGATATTCAAACAACCCGTACCAAACTTTTACGGCAATTGGTGACCAGCTTGTACAGCCGCAGCGAAATACCGCAAGCCGGTAGTTTTATCGTTAAGGGCGATACCATAACGGTTTATCCACCTTATACCGACCGCTATTTTAGAATAAACTTTTGGGGAGATGAAGTGGATATAATTGAGATTATTCACGCTGAAACCGGTGAAAAATTAGATGAAGTGGATACTTTAGATATTTATCCGGCTAATTTATTTGTGACGTCTCCGGAAAAATTAAACCAAGCCATTCAAGACATCAGAATTGATTTAGGAAAACAAATCAACTATTTTAAAGAAACAGGCAAACATTTAGAAGCTAAGCGTTTAAAAGAACGCACTGAATTCGATTTGGAGATGATGGCCGAATTAGGCTATTGTTCCGGTATTGAAAATTACTCCCGTTATTTAGACGGACGTCCACCGGGCAGCCGTCCTTTCTGTTTATTAGATTATTTTCCCGATGATTATTTAATGGTCATTGACGAAAGTCATGTTACCATTCCGCAAGTACATGCCATGTATGGTGGCGACCGTTCGCGCAAAGAAACCTTGGTTGAATATGGTTTCAGGTTACCATCGGCAATGGATAACCGTCCCTTAAAATTTGAAGAATTTGAACAAATGCAAAATCAGGTTATTTATGTCAGTGCAACACCGGCTGATTATGAATTGCAAAAATCCGGCGGGGTGGTGGTCGAACAAGTTATCCGGCCGACCGGCTTGCTGGATCCGATAATCGAAATAAGACCAAGCCAAAATCAAATTGATGATTTGTTAGAAGAAATACAAAAACGAGTCGAACAAGATGAACGGGTTTTGGTAACGACTTTAACCAAACGGATGGCAGAAGAATTAACCAAATATTTAACTAAAATAAATGTCAGAAGCAGGTACATACATTCGGATGTCGATACTTTGGAACGGGTGCAAATTATGCATGATTTGCGTAAAGGTTTGTTTGATGTTTTGGTGGGGGTAAATTTGCTGAGAGAGGGTTTAGATTTGCCGGAAGTATCCCTGGTGGCTATTCTAGATGCCGATAAAGAGGGTTTTTTAAGGTCGCACAAATCTTTGACGCAAACAATTGGTAGAGCGGCACGTCATGTAAATGGTACGGCCATTATGTATGCCGATAAAATCACCAAAAGTATGCAATTAACCATCGAAGAGACCAACCGGCGACGTGAAAAACAAATTGCTTATAACCAAAAACATGGCATAACACCCACAGCTATCAAAAAAAGTTTGGAAAATATTATGCATGCCGAAACGCCAAAAACCTATGTTTATGAACAAGATTTAAGTCAAAATGTGGCAGAAAATAAAGCGCTTTATCAAACCAAGGAAAGTATTGATAAACAAATAAGAGAATTAAGAAAAAAAATGGAAGCGGCTGCTAAAGAACTTGATTTTTTAGCTGCCGCCAAGTATCGTGATATGATTACAAGTCTAAAAGAAGCCAAAGAAAAGAACCAGCAATAAAATGATTAAACTCTTTATTTTTTTACTTAAATTTACCTTATTAAATTTATGAACCAACCTATCAACCGATGAATAAAATAGAACATATTGGCATTGCTGTAAAGGATTTGGCTGAGGCTGAAGAAAAATGGGCAAAGTTGTTAAATACTTTATCTTACAAGCGTGAGTTGGTTGAAAGCGAAGGGGTGATTACGTCATTTTTTAAAGTAGGTGAAACTAAAATTGAATTGTTGGCGCCTACCACGGCTAATAGTCCTATTCAAAAATTTTTGGATAAACGTGGTGAAGGGATACATCATATTGCATTTGCTGTTGATAATATTGAAGCAAAAATGAAGGAATTAGCAAACCAAGGTTTTACATTGATCAATGAAACACCTAAAAAAGGGGCAGACCGCAAAAAAGTGGCTTTTTTACATCCAAAATCTACCGGTGGTATTTTAGTCGAATTGTGCCAAGATTTATAAATGAAAAAGGAAACCTTATACATTAAAAATATGGTGTGCGACCGTTGTATAGCAGCGGTTAAAGAGACTTTGGAAGCACATAAAATTCCGGTTAAACGAATTTCCTTGGGGCAAGTACAGATTCTGGCAGAGCATTTGGATAAGGAAAAATTAAATGAGGATTTGGAAAAAATAGGTTTTTCTTTAGTGAGAGACAAAAATGAAATATTAACCGAGCGCGTTAAAGCGCTCCTTATTGATCAGATTCATTATTTAGACCAACCTTTAAAGCTTAACATTTCTGATTATCTCAGTCAAACTTTGCAAATGGATTATGCTGTTATATCCAAAATCTTTTCTCAAACGGCACATACTACTATCGAAAAATTTATGACGGTTCAAAAGATAGAAAAAGTAAAAGAATTAATTGAATATGGCGAATTAAATTTTTCCGAGATAGCCTACAAATTAAATTTTAGTAGTGTTGCACATCTTTCTAAACGATTTAAGAAAGTGACCGGCATGACTTTGTCCGAATATAAAAACAATAATAAATTTAACCGTCGCCCCTTAGATAAGTTAGATTAATATATCCGGCAGCTACTTCTTTTTATAATTTTATTCAAAATTGTACAAATCTTTCTCAAAATTGTACAAATCTTTCTCAAAATTGTATAATACTTAAGCTGATTGCCTGACGTAATTTTGTCTCATAAGTTATGCAGATGAAACAACGTCTTTTTTTACCGCTTTTAATTTTATCTTTTTTCAGTTTAGTGAGCTGGAAAACGGACCGGTACTACACAGACATATGCCAAAATACTGCTAAAAGTTATGCGCAAACCAATACTTGTATGGACAGTTATTGTCCTATGTCTTGTGCAACTAATCCTTTTCAGGAGAGACCATCAGATTCTTCATGCGAGCGGCATTGTTCATTTCCTTTTATCCAAATAGGCCTTTTGGAACCCAATACACAACAGGTTAAATATCATAAAATTGCGGGTGGAAATAATGCAATGGGTCTATCAATAATTTGGTATAAAAACTTTCCTTTCGTTTGTATTCAACGACGTGAAACAACAGGTCATAAGCTTGTTTATGAACATAATCGCAAACAAGCTTTGTTAGGGGTTTTTATTATTTGAAAAGAATTTTCCTGCTCTCCTTTTTCTCTCTTTCAATTGATAAACGGCAAAAACTATCTTCACGAGAAAAGAAGAAAAGTTGTGCCTAAATTAAACTAACCCATAAAAACAAAAAAATGACTTATTATAAAAATATACAATTACAAATAACAGATATCGATGAAGCGACAAACTTAGTTCAAGAAATTGCTGCTAAACAGGGTTTTGGTATTGTGTCGCAATTTGATGTGGACAAGGCCTTCGAACAAAAACTAAATCTAAATTTTCGTCCTTACCGGATATTAGGTGCCTGTAATCCTTCATTTGCTAAAAAAGCCATTGATGCCGATGATAAAATAGGGACCATTATTCCCTGCAATATCATGCTGCAACAAAAAGAAGACGGCATTGAGATTGCCATTATTGACCCGCGTGTAATAATGCGCGATATTAATAATGTAAAACTGCTGCAAATAGCAGATGAAATTTCTGACAAAATGGACTGGATTATTAACCAATTGAAATCAACAAACAATGCTTAAAAAAATAATCAAATTTTTCTTAGAGAATAAATTAGTAGCCATGTTGCTGCTGGTTTTAATAATAAGTTGGGGTATTGTTACTTCGCCTTTCGGATGGAAAGTTGGTGCTTTGCCTTCTGACCCGGTTCCTGTGGATGCCATTCCTGATATAGGTGAAAATCAACAAATAATTTATACCGAATGGAAAGGGCGTTCGACCCAAGACATAGATGATCAAATTACCTATCCTTTGACCACTGCTTTATTGGGTATTCCGGGGGTCAAAACCATCAGGAGTAGTTCTATATTCGGGTTGTCCAGCATTTATGTCATTTTTGATGAAGATATTGATTTTTATTGGAGCCGGAGCCGGATTTTAGAAAAATTAAACTCCTTACCGGCCGGTTTATTACCGGCAGATGTAACCCCGACTTTAGGACCGGATGCCACAGCCTTGGGACAAGTATTTTGGTACACTTTAGAGGGCAAAAATAAAGCGGGAAAACCAGCCGGCGGCTGGGATCCGCAAGAATTGCGTTCATTGCAAGATTTTTATGTAAAATATGCATTAACCTCGGTTAAAGGGGTCTCCGAAGTGGCTTCTATCGGAGGTTTTGTCAAAGAATATCAAGTAGATGTCAATCCTGACTTGATGAAAACTTATGGTATTAAAATAAGTGAAGTCATCAATGCCGTCAAAAAATCAAATTTAGATGTAGGCGCCCGTACTTTAGAATTTAACAGAGCAGAATACTTGATACGTGCATTAGGATATATAAAATCTACTAAGGATTTAGAAAATTCAGTTATAAAAATGCGTCGAAATGTGCCAATCCGGATAAAAGATATAGCCAAAGTACAATTGGGACCTGCTTCGCGTCGTGGCGGGCTGGATAAAGGCGGTTCTGAAGCTGTTGGCGGAGTGGTCGTGGCGCGTTATGGCGCTAATCCTTTGGCCGTAATAAAAAGAGTAAAAGCCAAAATAGCTGAAATAGCTGATGGGCTGCCCGAAAAAAAATTAGCCGATGGCAGTATCTCAAAGGTGCATATTGTTCCTTTTTACGATAGATCAGGTTTGATACAAGAAACTTTAGGCACCTTGGAAGAAGCCTTATCCTTGGAAATACTCATCAGTATTTTGGTTGTGTTGCTTCTGGTTTTTAATTTAAGAGCTTCCTTTCTTATTTCAACTTTATTACCGCTGGGTGTCCTGATCACTTTTATAGCCATGCGATATTTAGGCGTCGATGCTAATATTGTAGCGCTCTCAGGCATAGCTATTGCCATAGGTGTGATGGTCGATGTGGGTATTGTAATAACCGAGAATATTATAAGACATAGAGCCTTGCCGCAAAACAAACACCTGAAAGGCAAAGATTTAATACAAGTTATTTATAAGGCAACCATTGAAGTGGCGCCGGCTGTATTGACAGCCATTGCTACAACCATTATCAGTTTCTTGCCGGTTTTTGCACTGCAAGATGCCGAAGGAAAGCTTTTTAAACCCTTAGCATTTACCAAAACCTTTGTCATGTTAGCGGCCTTATTGGTAGGGGTGATTTTTTTGCCGATGTTGTCTTATTTTGTCTTTTCTTTTAACGTAAAACGAAAAAAAATCCAACGATATTCACAAATTCTATTAGCTTTAGCCGGTTTGATCCTCTTTATTTCAGGTGCTTACTTTGTGGGTTTAATAGTGATTTTGATTGCCTTAAATAACTATTATGAAACCTATTGGCAAGCTAAGGGGCGGCCTGAAATGACTAACTATATTAATATTGTATTAATATTATTAATTGTTTTATATTATTTAACCAAAACTTGGTTGCCATTAGGTGTAACCTATAGTCTGGCCACAAATATCATTTTTGTAGTTTTAATGCTCGGAGTAATTTTGTTATTTCTTTCAGGTACCATTTATTTTTATCCGAAAATACTCCATTGGGGATTAGATAACAAATTTAAGTTTTTATCCATTCCGGTCATTGTGATAATCTTCGGTATGTTGTCGTGGCAAGGAGCGCATAAAATATTTGGTTTTTTGCCTGAGTTTGTACAAAAAACAGGTGTGTGGCAGTCTTTTGAAAAAACTTTTCCGGGAATGGGCAAAGAATTTATGCCTGCTTTAAATGAAGGCGCTTTTTTGCTGATGCCAACCACTATGCCACATTCAGGTATTGAAGAAAATAGGGAAGTAATTGCATTGTTAGATAAAAAAGTGAATAGTATTCCCGAAGTGTCAAGTGTTGTAGGTAAATGGGGGCGTGTTAACTCAGCATTGGATCCGGCACCTATATCCATGTATGAAAATATCATTAACTACAAGTCCGAATATGTTTTAGATGATAAGGGAAGAAAACTTCGATTTAAAACAGATGATAAAGGGGGATTTATTTTAAAAAATGGGGAAGTATATAACCCGTCGGATGGTTTTAAAGTCATTGATACGGCATTACTTATCAAAGATGACAAGGGGCAATATTTTAGACAATGGCGGAACAAAATTCATTCGCCCGACGATATTTGGAAAGAAATTGTAGCACAGTCCAATATTCCGGGATTAACCTCAGCGCCAAAATTGCAACCTATACAAACCAGGTTGGTAATGCTGGCAACCGGTATGCGGGCACCTATTGGGATTAAAGTTTTTGGTCCGGATTTGAAAAGTATTGAAAAAGCCGGTTTTGAATTGGAAAAATTTTTAAAACAAGTCCCCGGTGTCAATATGAAAAGTGTTTTTGCAGATAGAGTGGTAGGAAAACCTTATTTAGAAATTAAACTTAACCGTAAAAAAATGGGACGTTATGGCTTAAAAGTAAATGATTTGCAAAAATTCATTTCCTCGGCAATCGGTGGAATGCCTTTGAGTTTTTCTGTTGAAGGCCGTGAGCGGTATCCTATACGGATGCGTTATGCCAGAGATTTCAGAGATAGCCCGGAAGATTTGAACAGACTTTTGATTACAACCCCTTCGGGCCAAACAGTCCGTTTACAAGAAGTAGTCGATTTAAAATATGTGCGTGGACCGCAAATGATAAAAAGTGAAAATAGTTTTCCGGTAAGTTATGTTATTTTTGACAAATTACCCGGTTATGCCGAAGTTGATGTGGTTGAGAATGCACAAAAATTCTTAAATGTCAAACGGCGTGATGGTAGTTTAAAGTTACCAGCCGGTGTTACTTATAAATTTACAGGAAATTATGAAAATCAAATTCGTGCGACCAAACGCTTGAGTATAGTCATACCCTTGGCTTTATTAGTGATTTTCTTAATATTATATTTTCAGTTTAGGTCAGTTACCGGTGCTTTTTTAATTTTCTCAAGTATTCTTGTGGCTTTTTCCGGCGGCTTTATTATGCTATGGCTCTACGGACAAGATTGGTTTTTAAATATAAACCTTGGCGATATAAATTTACGTGATTTATTTCAGATTAAGCCTTATAATTTAAGTGTAGCTGTGTGGGTTGGTTTTATTGCATTATTTGGTATTGCCACGGATGACGGCGTTTTGATTTCGACCTATATTAAGCAATTATTAGACGAAAAAAAGCCGGAAAGCATAGCCGAAATTCGTGAAAAAATAATGTTAGCCGGTAAAAAAAGAGTACGTCCTGCCATTATGACAACGGCTACCACCTTGATTGCACTTTTGCCTGTTTTAACTTCTACCGGTAAAGGTTCTGATATTATGATACCAATGGCTATTCCTATTTTTGGCGGGATGGTTATTGCCACCTTGACCATTTTTATCGTACCGGTTTTGTATGCCATGTGGCAAGAAGCACGCTTAAAAAAATCTTTAAAAAATTAATTATGAAATTAAAATATATCATCCTATTTAGTTTAATATGGTTATATTCTGGGGCAAAGGCACAATCGTCATTGTCGCAATACTTGACCATAGCAGCCGAAAATAATCCGCAACTTAAAGCCGGGTATCAAAACTATATGGCAGCTTTGCAACGAGTACCTCAAGTTCAGGCGTTGCCCGATCCTAAATTAGCCTTTGGCTATTTTATTCAACCTGTTGAAACAAAAACAGGACCGCAACAATTTAAAGTTGGTTTAAGTCAGATGTTTCCTTGGTTTGGCACTTTGCAATTGGCCGGTCAAACGCAAGCTTATAAAGCCAAAGCGGCTTATGAAGATTTTTTAGAGGCGAAAGCTAATTTATTCAAACAAGTTAAGACGGTTTATTATACCTTGTATTTTCAACGGGAAAACATTAAAATTATTAAAGAAAGTATAGAAATAGTTAAACGTTTTAAATCTTTGGCACAGCAAAAAGTTATAACCGGTAAGTCATCGTCTGTTGATGTGTTACGGGCAGATATGGCTTTAAATCAAATGCAAAACGATTTGAAATTGTGGCAAGATAAATTTGAAGCTACAAAAATTACTTTTGAAAATATCTTGAATAAACCACTAAATAATATCAACTTGCCGTCAGAATTGTTGCCCGAAAAGCTACCTTCTTTAGCTGTTTTACAAAAAAAACTGGAAAAAAATCATGCGATATTAAAGCAGGATTGGTTAATAAAGCAATTTCAGACCAAAGAGAAACTAGCCCGTAAAAAAGGATGGCCTAATTTTTCTGTAGGTGTTGATTATACCAATATAGGGGGAATACAATTTCAGGGATGGACAAATGATGCCTTACTTTTAAAAGTTGGATTTAGCTTGCCCATATTCCGTTCCAAATATAAAGCGGCTGAGGCTGAAGCAAACCATCAGCAAAAAGCAAGCAGTCAAAAGAAACTAGCCATTAAGAATACGGTTTTATCATCACTTGAAAATTTGTATGCTGCGCATAAAGATGCTTTACGAAAAGTAAATTTATTTGAAAGGCAAGGCAAATTGGCCAAAAGAAGTATTGATTTACTACAATCTGACTATATGAGTGGATTGCCCGTTTTTGAGGAAGTTTTACGTATGGAACAAAAATATTTAAAATACAGCATAGAAAAACAAAAAGCCTTGACAGAGACATACAAATTATCAGCCGCAGTCCAATATTTATTAGGTAATATTAACAATTAAAAACAACAAACATGAATACAAAAGATTTTTATAAAAAAAATAAACAATATATATTTATAATCGCAAGTCTTATTTTGGGTTTAATATTGGGCGGATGGATGTTTGGTTCATCACCAACCAAAGATAACCGGAATGCTCAAAAAGATGACAATAAAACAGAAGCACACCAAGAGCACCAATTATGGACGTGCGCCATGCACCCGCAAATCAGACAAGAAGAACCGGGTCAGTGCCCTATATGTGGTATGGATTTAATTCCGGTGAAAAAAAATAATTCGTCTGAAAAAATGGACCCTGATGCAGTTATGCTAAGTGATGCAGCCATTAAATTAGCTCAAGTGCAAACCTATAAAGTCCGAAAAGCTATTCCTAAGCGGCATGTTGAATTATCCGGAACGGTAGAATTTGATAAAACACAACAAGCTAAAATGACGGCACGTTTTAAGGGAAGAATTGAAAAACTATTTGCCAATTTTACCGGGCAATATATAACTAAAGGGCAAAAAATAGCCGAAATTTATTCGCCTGATTTAATTGTAGCCCAACAAGAATTATGGGATGCTGCTAAATACAAACAAACGAATCCGGCTTTGTACCGTGCTGCACGACAAAAATTAAAATTATGGGAACTGTCCGATTCTCAAATAAACACTTTGGAAAGGATGAAACAGCCTGCCACCAGCTTTCCTATTTTATCGCCGGTTAGTGGTTACATTCAAAAATTACCGGTTGCTAAAGGAGATTATGTGAAAGAAGGACAAGTCCTATTTACCTTGACTCCATTAAATCAAGTATGGGTTATGTTAGATGCTTATGAGCCGGACTTGGCAACAATAAAAATTGGAGATCACGTAAAGTTGGCTGCTGAAGCCATACCGGGGAAGATGTTTAAAGGGAATATTTCTTATATTGACCCATTTGTCAACAAGCAAACACGGGTGGCAAAAGTGCGTGTAAGTATAAAGAATAAAGACCTTTTATTGAAACCGGGAATGTTTGTCTCAGCCGGTATTCAAGATGAGATTAGTAAAAATCCACAGCTTATCATTCCTAAAACAGCGGTATTATGGACAGGAAAACGCTCGGTGGTCTATGTCAAAAAAGCAAATATGTTTAAATATAGGGAAATAATTTTAGGCCCCGAAGCCGGTGATTTTTATGTGGTATTAAAGGGATTGGAGCCCGGAGAAGAAATTGTTAGTCATGCCGTGTTTAAAGTGGATGCTGCAGCCCAATTATTAGGCAAACCGAGTATGATGAATCCGGAAGGTGGAAAAACCAATACCATGCCCGGAATGGATATGGGCGACCAGTAATTTTTGTTTGTTTGTGCAAAAGGCTTGTTTATTTTATAATAAACAGGCTTTTTTTACTTTGTAACTATACTTTTTTTAAAAAATTGATAAAATTTCCAACGTAAACTAAAAGCTCTAAAAGACATCCAAAGAAAAAAAGACAACCAAATGGCCGATAACTTTAATCCTATATAATCCAACAAAATCAGACTTGGAACAAAAATCAGAAAGGTAGCAATCAATTGCATATTCCTTAAAAATTTTACCCATCCTAATCCTTTAAATATCCCATCGAATATAAAAGCAATAGCTCCTATGGGTTGCATAAGAATTAATAACCAAAAGACTTTTTCGTAGAGCTTGATTACAGCTGTTTCATTGGTGAAAATTAGGCCGATGGGTTTATAAAATACCACAAAAATAAAAGCTAAAGCAGAAGCAACATATAAGCCGTATTTAGTAAGTTTTGCGGCTAAGGCTTTTAAATGAGGCCAATCTTTTTCACCATATAGTTTCCCTGCCAAAGAATTGCCGGCATCGGCATAACCATCTAAAAAGAAGGTGGTGAATAACCAAATATTGGTCAATATGACATGCACGGCAATATAATTTTTACCATAAGAGGTGGCATAACGGTTGGATAAAAATAAAGCCACATTTAAAGCAATGGTCCGGATAACTAAATTACCGGTCATTTGTAAAAAATGTTTGATTTTGGGATGCCAATGCCTTGAAAATTGTAAATTGAAGGGTGTTTTTTTAAAGAAAACGTAAAGTGCCATCAGCATCATCGAAAATTGGGCAATTAAACTAGCCCAGGCTGCCCCTTCGATATGAAGTGGCGGAAAATAGCCCGGAACACCGTATACCAACAGATAGTCAAGAGTAATGTTTATTAAACCCCCTGTTAAACTGATAAACATTGCCCAATAGGTATTTTGCAAACCTCTGAAAATGCCAAATAAGGTGAAGGTTACCAGTGTGAAAAGAAGCCCAAAAACCCTGATTTTATAGTACGAGACAGCCAATTGTAAAATAAGATCCTTCGCTGCATATAATTCAAAAATAGGCTTGGCCCAAATCCGGGTTAGAATAGCTAAGGTTAAGCCGGTTACCACATTGATAACCAAGACTTGGGGTATTAAAGTTTTAATTTTTTCCAGTTTTTGCGCCCCTAATTTCTGACTGACAATGCTGGAAATGGCATTTTTTGTTTGTGCCAATATCCAAAATAAAGCTGACATAAAAGAACCAACTAAACCGACTGCAGCCAGACTTTCAGTTGGAAAAATTTTGACATGACCGATAATGGCTGTATCTGTTATAGATATTACCGGCTCAATAATACCGGCTAAAATAGAGGGGATTGCCAGTTTGTTGATAACTTTAAATGAAATTTTATCATTCATAGAATTAGGCTTCTTAGAAAGAAACAAAATTACAGAATTAATGTGGAAGACAAACAGCGTAGAACTTTAACCGATTAAATTCCAAAAACCGGTTTTGCGAACTTGTTTTTGCAAAAAATATCGCACTTGTTGATGTTCCGGATGGATTAAGTTAAAATCTTTTTTGAGTATGCGGTAAGCATATTGGCGGGCGGTGTGCATAAGTGGCGCATCTTTTATGATATCTGCTATTCTAAATTGCATCAAACCGCTTTGTTGCGTCCCTAATATATTTCCCGGGCCTCTCAATTTTAAATCGACTTCAGCTATTTTGAAACCGTCATTGGTGGCAGTCATGGTTTCCATACGGATACGGGCTTCTTGCGAAAGTTTATAATCGGTCATCAGAATACAATAAGATTGGTCAGCACCGCGTCCTACCCGGCCACGTAATTGATGTAACTGAGATAAACCGAATCGTTCGGCACTTTCAATGAGCATTATTGAAGCATTGGGGACATTAACGCCGACTTCAATAACAGTGGTGGCAACCATTATATGTGTCTCATTGTTTTTAAAACGCGTCATTTCAGCCTCTTTTTCAGCCGGTTTCATTTTACCGTGAACCATACTGGTTTTAAAGGCTGTATTTTTAAAAAAAATCTTTATTTTCTCATAATTATCCATCAGGTTTTGATAGTTAAGTTGCTCACTTTCTTCTATTAAGGGAAAAACGACATAAGCTTGACGGCCTTTTTCTAATTCTTTTTTTATAAATTCAAAGACTTTTAGTTTATCTTTTCTATACCGGTGAATGGTTTTTACGGGTTTTCTTCCCGGCGGTAATTCATCAATTATAGAAATATCCAAATCACCATAATGGGTCAGTGCCAAGGTGCGTGGAATAGGAGTAGCCGTCATCACTAACATATGTGGCGGAATCCGGTTTTTTTGCCACATTTTGGCTCTTTGTGCAACACCAAAGCGGTGTTGTTCATCAATAATGGCTAAACCTAAGTTTTTAAATTTGACTTTGTCTTCAAAAATGGCATGGGTGCCTATAAGCATGTGCAAATTTCCTGATTCTAAACCGGCATGAATAACTTCCCGCTCTTTTTTCTTAGTCGAACCGGTGAGTAAGTGTATGTTTAAGCCCAAGGCATCGGCATAAGGTTTTAAGCCTTTAAAATGTTGCTGGGCTAATATTTCGGTTGGCGCTACTAAAGCAGCCTGAAATTGATTATCAATGGCCATCAACATACTCAGCATGGCAACTATTGTTTTGCCACTGCCGACATCGCCTTGTAATAAACGGTTCATTTGTGTGCCGCTTTTTACATCAGCTCTTATTTCTTTTAAAACACGTTTTTGGGCATTGGTTAAATCAAAAGGTAAAATTTTTTGGTAAAATTGATTAAAATACGGGCCTATTTTTGGAAAAATGTGACCTTTGATTTTCTTTTTATGCTGTAAATTTTTTTGCAACAGTTGTAATTGCAGATAGAAGAGTTCTTCAAATTTTAAACGGGTTTGTGCTTTTTGTAATAAATCAATATTTTGAGGAAAATGGATATTGAATAAAGCTTGATTTTTATCTAATAACTTTAATTCGTTTAAGACTTCGGGCGGTAAACTTTCTTTAAATTTTAGCCCGGTTTCTTTAAAAAGACCCGACATTATGTGTGTCCAAAGCCTGGTATTAAATCCTTTTTTAATTAATTTTTCTGTAGAGGGATAGACAGGCTGTAATTTTAAAAAAGACTTTTTTTTCCGTTCTTCTATCGTTTCAATCTCAGGGTGTGCCATGTTAAATTTGCGGTTAAACAAATTAGGTCTTCCGTAAACTACATAAGTTTGGTTGATTTGGAGTCTTTTTTTGATATATTGATAATTTTTGAACCAAACCAATTCCAGTTGACCGGTTTCATCTTCCAAAATGGCGGTTAAGCGTTTTTTTCTGCCATTTCCTATTTCTGTTACTTCGACTAATTTTCCCAACAGTTGAATATCTGCATTGGTCGCTCTAATTTCTTTGATTTTATAAAACTTAGTCCGGTCTATATACCTAAACGGAAAATGATTCAATAAATCTTCATAAGTTTTTAAGCCCAGTTCTTGTTCTAACAGTTGTGCTCTAATTGGACCTATTCCGGGTAAATATTTTATACTCTGTTGTAACACCCAACAAATTTAAACAAATTTAATAAAGCAAATATAAGGGTAAACATTATCCTATTGATAAAACCATAATTTAAATGCTAACAAAATAACGATACAAGCTATCAATCGGCGTAAATAGGTTTCATTAACATGAACAGACCACCGGCTAGTGAGCCATGAACCGGCAGCAGTCCCAATTGCAATGGCTAATCCGGCTTGCCAATTAACATGTCCTTTGATGGCAAACATATAAAGTGTTGGCATAGTTAAAACCAAGACAATTAGTGCTTTAATACTGTTGGCTTCAGTCAAATTGAAATGGTTGACCAAACTGCCAGCTAAAATAATCATAAAACCCATACCGGCCTGTATGAATCCACCATAGATGCCGATGAGAAAATAAACAATAAAGCTAATCCATAACCATTTACCTTTGATGCGTGGATGTAAGTGGTTTTTTTTGAGTTTGGCTTGCAGCAAAATAAGAATAGCTATCAATACCATAACAAAAGCCAAGATATGCGTCAATCTTTTGGCGGGTGTATGCAAACTGAGCCAAGCACCCAACAAACCGCCTGACATAGCAGCCAAAGCGACATACACATTAAAAGGATACAAAAACACGCCTTTACTTTTAAAGCCGGCAACCGAAAAAATACCTTGCGCCAAAAAACCGACCCGGCTGGTGCCTATAGCCGTATGGATAGGCATTCCCATAAATATAAGCACCGGATACAAAATGCTTGATCCGCCACCGGCTAATGTGTTGATAAAACCAACAAACATACCGGTTACTATAAGGATCAAGTCATTGAAAAGCATTGCTTATTTTTTTCTGAAATAAATTTCAATAGGCACACCGGTAAAGTCAAAATTTTCACGCAATTTGTTTTCTAAAAAACGCTTATAGGGTTCTTTAATATATTGTGGCAAATTGGCAAAAAAAGCAAATTTAGGACTATGCGTCGGTAATTGTGTGGCATATTTTATTTTTATATATTTTCCTTTATGAGCCGGTGGCGGGTTTTGCTGAATATAGGGCAGCATAACTTCGTTTAGTTTGCTGGTCTTTATTTTACGTTTACGGTTTTCGTAAACATGCATCCCTTCTTCAATGGCTTTAAATATACGTTGTTTGTTTTTGGCAGAAATAAATAAAATGGGCACATCGTTAAAAGGGGCAATTTCCTTTTTTATTTTTTCGATAAATTCTTTGGCTGTATGGGTGTCTTTGTCAACCAAATCCCATTTGTTAACCAAAATAACAATGCCTTTATTATTTTTGCGGGCAAGATCAAAAATTTTCTGATCCTGACTTTCAAACCCGCGGGTAGCATCTACCACCAAAAAAACCACATCGGCATTTTCAATTGCCCGGATAGCCCGCATGACAGAATAAAATTCAATATCTTCTTTGACTTTATTTTTACGGCGAATACCGGCTGTGTCTATTAAATCAAATTCTTGGTTAAATTTTTTATAACGGGTTGAAATGGTGTCACGGGTTGTTCCGGCAACATCGGTCACGATATTACGGTCTTTACCTAACAAAGCATTTATCAATGTGGATTTCCCGGCATTCGGACGGCCGACTACCGTAAATTTGGGGACATCGTTTTCTTTCTCTTCCTTTTCTTCTTCTTCGGGCAAGGCTTTGACCAAATCATCTAATAACTCGCCCGTACCGCTACCGTTTATGGCCGAAATGGGATAAATTTCCCCTAAGCCTAAATTATAAAATTCTACGGCATCATTTTGACGTTTGCTGTTATCTACTTTGTTGACGACCAAAAATACCGGTTTTTTGGTTTTGCGCAATAGTTTTGCTACTTCTTTATCCAATCCGGTAATACCATCTTCAACATCTACGACAAATAAGATCGCGTCAGCTTCATCAATAGCCAGTTCTACCTGTTTGCGAATTTCATCTTCAAAAATATCATCGCTTCCTTTAATATAACCACCGGTATCAATGACGGTAAATTCTTTGCCATTCCATTCCGATTTGCCATAATGGCGGTCACGTGTTACACCACTTTCATCATCGACAATGGCTTGACGCCTGCCGGTTAAGCGGTTAAATAGTTGGGATTTTCCCACATTGGGTCTGCCTACAATAGCTACAATATTTGACATATTTTATATAATTACTTTTTTGACAAAGTTAATGAAAAATTAGGCTTTCAATTTATTTTTAAACACCAATTTATAGAGTTTATTTCGTTTTGTTGTTAAAATTGTTTAGGCCTTTTTGCAACCAGTTATAATAAGTAGCGATATCGGGGGTGTAACCAACCGGTTCATTTAAGTTGTTTTCATTATGATCAATCATAATATACAAAGGTTGCGAATTATTTTTGTATCTAAAGGTTTCCATTTCACTCCATTTTTGTCCCACGGTAGTAACTTTGTCACCTGTATAAGGCGAAATATATTGTTTTTCCTTCGGTAATTTGGTGCGTTCATCAACAAAAAGAGAAACCAATACCACGTTGTTTTTCAAAATGGGTAAAATTTTATCATGACGCCAGACATTTTCTTCCATTAAACGGCAATTTTGACAAGCCCGTCCTGTAAAATCTATCAAAAGTGGTTTGTTTACTTTTTTGGCGTAAGCCAACGCTGTGTCGTAATCTTCAAAAACCACAATATTGTTCGGGCCATATTCGGCACCTTCCGGGAGTTTGTTTTCTGTAATAGTAGCTGAATTTATTTTGGAATAACCAACCCCGAATTTAGATTCTGCATATTTCATTGGCGGCGGAAAACCACTGATGACATTTAAGGGGGCACCCCATAAACCGGGCAACAAATATAAAGCAAAAGCCAAGGTAAAAATACCCAGTAAAAAACGGAAAACACCAATCGTATCTGTAGGGGCATCATGTGGCAGCCTGATTTTTCCAAACAAGTACATAGCCATAGTCAAGGTTATGGCAACCCATATGGAAATAAATACTTCGCGTTGTAAAAAATGCCATTGGTTGACTAAATCGGCATTGGACAGAAATTTAAAAGCAAAAGCTAACTCAATAAATCCGAAAATAACTTTAACGCTATTGAGCCAAGCTCCCGATTGGGGTAATTTTTTGAGCAGAACCGGGAAAAAAGCTAATATCCCGAATGGTAAAGCTATGCCCAAGCCAAAACCGAGCATGGCATAGGTAAAGGTCATGGCTCCTTCAGCCCCCGATGCGGCATTGCCCAATATAAAACCCAATGCCGGTCCCGTACAGGAGAAAGAGACGATGACCAAGGTTAAAGCCATAAAAAAGCCGGCAAACATCCCGCCTTTACTGGATTGTTTATCTGCAGAACTAACCCATGAGTTGGGAATAAGCCTGACCGGATCTAATTTTTCAACCCCAAACAAGTTTAAAGCAAATAGGATAAAAATTAAAAAGAAAAACAAATTGACCCATGTATTGGTCGCTAAATTGTTAAAAATACGACTATCTACTTTTTCTAATAAATGAAAAGGGAGACTAAAAACCACATAAATTAATACGATGGATAGGGCATAAACCAAGGCGTTTTTTTTGCCGTTTCCGGCTTTTTCGGATTGCTTGGTAAAAAAGCTGATGGTTAAGGGTATCATAGGGAAGACACAAGGTGTCAGAAGGACCAATAAACCTGCAATAAATGCCGTCCAAAAAATGGACCAATTATTATTTTTTGCCGGTACGTTTGTATGAGGTTTTTCGGCTTGTTGAAGGCGGGTTGCCGGTTGTTTGGCAACCGGAACAGGCGTGTATTTGCCGCCTTCGGTCAAATCTTTTTCAGGGGTTTCTTCCGTTTGGTTAGAAAGGTCTTTTTTTGGTTTCCCCACTACTTGTTGTTTAGATTTAGGCGGATTGGATTTACCTGCATCAGCTGCTCCAGATTTAGCTTTGCTTAAGTCAAAAGTAAAGTCTTTTTGCACTTGGATACAGGCATCTTTACAAGCTTGACCGTATAAGGTTACCTTAATTTCTTTTAAATCCGGGTTCAAGACTTCTACCGGTTGAATCAGTTTGGCATGCTTGGTAAAGAAAGTTTCAGTTGCCTTAAAAACTTTATTATATGCTTGGTGGGTGTTAATTTCTTTGGCCTTGCCCAAAACTTTGTATTGTCCCTTGTTGTTATGCCATTCAAATTCAATAGGCAAGGAGGCATTGGGATCGTTAAACTGCGAATACAAATGCCAGCCGTCGGCAATATCGGCTTCAAAAATAAGATTATAGGTGTTTGTACCGGTTTTTACGACACTTGTATGCCAGGTCAGCGGATTGGTAACGTCTTGTTTTTCGCCAAATTGGCCCCAAGTAGTTAAATTAAAAAATAAAAATAAAAGCCAAAGTTTTTTCATATCAGTCATTTTTTTGTTGGATGCTTATATGCAATATTTTTTTTGTTTTGTCAGTTATTTTAAAACGTTCATCGGGACGCTTGCCGGCGACCCAAATAATATTATTGTGCTGTAAAAGTAACCAAATTTTTTCTTTTTCAGGCAAAGACAGTTTTTCATCTTTAAAATAGTCGCTAAGTTTTTTTTTGCCTTTCATTCCCAAAGGATAAAAATAATCGCCCGTTTGCCATTTTCGCATATTTAAAGGAAAAGTTAAAAGGTCAAAATCTACAAAAATTTCATTTTTTTGGGCGTTTTTTAGTTGTGAAACAGTAATCTCATCCACCTCAAAAAGGTGCATGTTTACTTGGAGGTCTTCTATTTCCTGGTGTGCTTTAAAATCGAGATTATAAATTTTATCGCGATTAATATCCAGTTTTTGGTGTAAAATTAACCAATCACCATGTTTGGTCAGTTGGTGAGTGGGGCTAAAAATGCTTTTTCCCGTTTGGGCTTGCGTTAATTTAATAGCAGCTGTTAGGTCGGTAAAGCCGTAGTCTGTAAGCCAATGATACAAAAACAATTCTTTTTCAATAAGATTTTGCCATGCATTCAAATCCAGTTTATAAGTTTCTTCTTCTTGTTTGATTAATTTTTGCCGGTTATCTTTAACCCAATTATCTATGATATTTTGGCTTTGTTGCAAATATTCCAGTGTTTTAGTAAAATTAGCGTAAAAAGCCGGATTTTTTTGGGTCAATAATGGGACTATTTGATGACGAATGTAATTACGCCGGTATTTTTCACTGTCATTACTTTTATCTTCGCGCCATTTTAAATGATGTTGAAGGGCATATGCTTTAATCTTTTGCCGGGAAAATTTTTGCAACGGACGTAAAATATACCCGCGGTTTTGAATCCCTAACAAGCCTTTCAAACCGGTGCCGCGTTGCAGATTAAGCAAAAAACTTTCTAAACTGTCATCTAAATGATGGCCTGTTACCAGGTAATCATAATTCTCTTCTATCAAGATCTTTTTAAACCAATTATACCGCCGGTTTCTGGCAGCCAATTGAATGTTTTCCGTTGTATGGGACAAATCGCAAATGTGTTGAAACAAAGGAACGCCTAATTGCCGGGTAAGTTCATTAACAAAAGCTTGATCGGCATCACTGTCAGCATCACGTAATTTAAAATTACAATGTGCTAAGGCAAAATCAAGCTGAGCCTGTTTAAATAAATCTGCCAAGACCGTACTGTCAATACCGCCTGAAACGGCTAACAAATATTTTTTTTGTTTCCAACCGGGCTGTTTGGACAGATTTTGTAAAAACTTTTGAAACATTAGGTCACTTTAAATTTGAGTAAAGATACAAATTATGTAAATTTGTCATTTAACATTAACACTTTCTTAAAATTATGACAGAAAAAGACCAAAGATTTATGGATTATTGGGCCAAAAAACGGCAACAGGGTATCGTAAAGTTTTCTATAATTACAGGTATTACGTATGGTATTATGGTGCTTGTTTTTTCAAAACTCTTTGCATGGAACTGGCATTTTACACAAAAAGATTTAAGTTATGGTATTTTGTCCATCTTAATAGGGGTGACAGTTTTGGGTCCTTTTTTGTGGTGGCATCGCGACCGGAAATATAAAAAATTAATAGAGGTTAAAAAATTAAAGAAAAAGGGTGGCAAAAAGAAAAGAAAATAAATACCGGGATAATTTGTAAGTTTGCCAAAAATTAAAATATGTCATTATTTTATATTCTCTTAGGATTAGTTTTATTAGTAGTAGGCGGTGAATATTTAGTACGTGCCTCCGTAGGGCTGTCATTAAAATTTAAATTGTCGCGTATTGTCATCGGTATGACAGTCGTTTCATTTGCAACATCTTTGCCCGAATTGTTAGTAAGTATGAAAGCAGCGATTGATGGTTCGCCGGAGTTGGCACTGGCCAATGTTGTCGGATCGAATATCGCTAATTTGGCTTTAGTTTTAGGCGCAACGGCTATTTTAACCCCCATTTTTATCAAAAATATTTCTTATAAATATAACATTCCGGCCATGTTACTCCTGTCCGGATTGCTCTATTTTTTCTTAAAGAACGATTTAATTTTAAGTTTTACCGAAGGTTTAATCTTGTTCATCCTTTTAGTAATTTTTGTGTACGTTTTGCTTAAACATGCTTCAGATGCGGGTGATGTTGATTTGGATGAACTGGAAGAAATTGATGAAGATGCGGCGGTGGCCGGCATTTTTAAAATCCTTATTTGGTTAATTATTGGTGGTGTAGCTCTGTGGGCAGGGGCTGAATTTTTGGTAAATGGTGCTAAGGAATTAGCCCGGCAATTAGGGGTTAGTGAACGTATTATTGGTATTAGTATCGTGGCGATAGGAACCAGCATTCCCGAATTGGCTGCTTCCATAATTTCTGCTTTAAAAAAAGAAAAAGATCTTTCTTTTGGAAATTTGGTAGGCTCCAACATTTTTAATATCGGTTCGGTTTTGGGTCTGACGGCCATGATTAAACCTATTCATATCACAAATATAAAACTTGTTAATGTTGATATTATATGGATGTTAGCCATATCAGCCTTGATTATTCCTTTGGCTTTGCTGCCCAAGCGACATAAAATCAGTTGGCTGAAAGGAAGTCTTTATTTGGGCTTATACATAATATATATGTATTATTTCGTTTTTTTACGGAAATAGCTCAAAATAAAAATTTAAATAAGATAAAAATCAATAAATATGAAAATAAAAAGTATAAAAAAGGTGCCGGAGAGTGCCAAAAATGTAGTGGTATTGGCTGATAAAAAAAGCGATATCAAACATTTGCCTTGCGAAAAAGTGATTCCTTTTATGAAAGAAGGCTTTGATAAAGAAGACGTCCAATCGATAAAAACGACCAAACATAAGATGTATGTGGTAAAAACCAAAGGGGCAGATTTAGAAAAAATTAGACAGTTTGCCCATAAAATCCATACAGATTTAAAAGATAAAGAAGAAGAAATTGTAGTGGTTGGTGACAAAGACAAAGATTTAGAAGCTTTTTTAGAAGGTTTATATTTATCTGATTATCAATTTTTGAAATATTTTTCAGATAAAGAAAAAAAGAAAAACAAACTGAAGTCTGTTAAAGTAAAAGGCATTAGTCAGAAAAAAATTGATGAATTGAAAAATGTGATTGAGGCTACTTTATGGGCGCGTAATTTGGTTAACGAACCGGTGTCTTATCTCGATGCGGTGCGTTTGGCTATGGAATTGCAAAAAAAATCGCAAAATGACGGACTAAAAGTCAAAGTTTTACACAAAAAAGATATTGAGGATTTAGGAATGGGTGGTTTGTTGGCTGTCAATCAAGGCTCCGAAATACCACCGACTTTTACCATTATGGAGTGGAAACCAGAGAATGCCAAAAACAAAAAACCGGTCGTTTTAGTTGGTAAAGGTGTGGTGTACGATACAGGTGGATTGAGTTTGAAACCCACTCCGCACTCTATGGATTTAATGAAAAGTGACATGGCAGGGGCAGCCATGATGGCCGGCACTATGGATGCTATTTCCAAAAACAATTTGCCGGTTTGGGTTATTGCACTGATTCCGGCAACTGATAACCGTCCGGGTAAAAATGCTTATGCCCCCGGCGATGTAGTTAAAATGTATGATGGTACCACCGTTGAGGTGTTAAATACCGATGCCGAAGGACGGATGATTCTTGCCGATGCCATTGCTTATGCCAATCAATACAAACCTGAAGTAATTATTGATGCCGCTACATTAACCGGCGCAGCCGTGAGAGCCATTGGCGATAAAGCTGCTATTGTGATGGGTAATGCGCCCAAAAAATATATCAAAGATTTACAAAAATCTGGTAAAAAAGTGCACGAACGTTTGGTCGAATTCCCCTTTTGGGATGAATGGAAAGATGAAATGAAATCGGATATTGCTGATATGAAAAATATTGGCAGTGGCAATGCCGGTATGATTACGGCGGGCAAATTTTTAGAACATTTTGCCAAGCATCCTTATATTCATATCGATATAGCCGGTCCGGCCTTTTTAGAAAGTCCGCAAGACTATAAAGGCAAAGGAGGCACCGGTTTTGGGGTCCGTCTATTGTATGATTTTTTAAAGCATAGAGATAATTAAAAGACACATAAGTGAAAACCCTTCTACTCAAATAGGAGGGTTTTTTATAAACGGAAAAATTTTAACTTTGACAAAAAATACCGCTGAATGATGCCAAAAAGCAAAAAAATCATCCTTACTTTAATCTTATTACTAATTACTTTATTTTCCGGCCTATACATATCGGGTCATGCTTATATATTAAAAGCCTTACAAGTAGTTTACGTCCATGGTCATATTACTTCATTTATCGATGACTTTCGCTTTTTTCCTACCCGTAAAATTGAGAATAATCCTCAAAATATCTGGCATTGGCCCTTACATAAGCAGTATAACAAAGTTAAACCAACTAAACGTCTATTAGACGAGCACAAAAAAATGAAAACGGTTGCTTTCTTAATTTTTAAAAATGATAGTTTACTTAGCGAACATTATTACCAAGGCTACCATAAAGATAGCTTATCCAATTCTTTTTCAATGGCCAAAAGCATGACGGAAGCCTTGTTGGGTAAAGCCATCAAAGATGGCTACTTAAAAATGAGTGATAAAGTCATAAAATATTTACCCGGTTTGAAAGGAAAATATGCCAAAGAAGTTACCATTGCCGATGTGGCTTCTATGAGTAGCGGCTCAAATTGGGATGAAGATTATTACAATCCTTTTAAAATTACAACAGAAGCTTATTTTAGTCATGACCTTAAAAAACTGATGATGAACAAAGTCCGGATAGATGAAAAACCCGGACAAAAATTTAAATACCTCAGTGGTGATACCCAATTGATGGGATTGATTATTGCCAGGGCTACAGGCATGACATTGTCAGAGTATATGTCCAAAAGTTTTTGGCAACCGATGGGGGCACGTAAATATGCCTTATGGACTTTGGATGACAAAGGCGAAACTGAAAAAGCTTTTTGCTGTATTAACGCTAATGCACGCGATTTTGCCCGGTTTGGCAAGCTGTATGCCCATAGGGGCAATTGGGAAGGCCGGCAGATTTTAGACACCGCTTATGTACAAAAATCTTTATCGCCACGTTTGGAAAGTGCACCCTATTATGGCTATTCTTGGTGGCTCAGTCGTTACCAAGGCAAGCATATAGCTTATATGCGTGGGGTTTTAGGACAATATGTAATTATCATTCCCGAGGATCATTTAATGATTGTCCGTTTAGGCAAAAAACGGGATAAAGCAGCGACCGGGAAGCACCATAACCAAGATTTTTATGTGTATATTGATGAAGCCTACCGGATGCTTGAGCAATTGCCCCAAAAGGAAAAATAAGCAGATGCCAAATGAAATAAATTTACCTATTGCTTGTTATAATATATAAAATGTTTTATAGGAAAAAAACAGACAAAGTTAAAAATCCTTTGGTTAGACAAATTTTTGCCCTTGTTGCTAACAGCTATTACAATGAGGCTTTTGCTTATCAAAGTGGTTGATATATAAGGTTCGTTTTGCCTAATAGCTAAGTATATTTGCCTCCAAATAATTTTAACCTATTGTTAACAAAATGTTAAAAATATAATCTATTATTATTATTATTATTATTGCTTTATCAATTTGTTGGCCAACATGTTGTATTTAATCTTGTATTAACTTTCAAAAACATGTAAAATGAAACGTATAAATCTCTTAATAATAATTGTTACTTTTATGACTGTATCAAGTTGTAAAAAGGAAAATTTAAATGGTTATCAACGACCTAGTAATTTAAAATTTGGCGAGATACATAATAAAATTTTAGATTTATATTATAAAAACAAAACGATTGCATTAACTTTCGAAGATAAAATAGCGTTTGTTGATAAAAATTTAGCTGAAAATATGGCTAATATACGTCCAGGAACCTTTGTGAAAATTGTAAACAATTATCCAAACTTAAAAAGCTATTTGCATACAATATATAATTCCAATGCAAATATTCATACAGCAAATTACTTAATACAAAATATGTATGATAAAAATCAAATTACATTTAACGAAAAAAATCTTTTGTTACAAATTGGTCAAATTTATGAATCTCATATTTTTGATTTTGATAATTTGAAATCTCAATTGTTAAATTTAAAAAATAGTATTAATAATAATTCTCATTTAGATGAAAATGAGAAATATAATATAAATTCCGTGTTGAATGTTTCAATTTCATCAATTGAATATTGGGCTTTATATTATAGTAGAAATCATATGATTAAGAGTGCACCATGGTATGAAAAGGATTTTTTTGGTGCCATGTTAGGTATTCAATCCGGATTAGTTGGTTGGGCAGGGTCTTTTTTGGGTCCTTATGGCGCAGCTGGCGCGCTGGTTGGTTCGCTGCCTTGGCATCTATGGCTGATTAGAAATAAATGATATATGCCTTTAACTTGACAAAAGTCAAGCTAAAGGCTATTTAATAAATAATAACTTAAATGATTATGATTCTATAAAATTAATAGCTATGAAAATTTATAGCATCTATCCGGGTAATTTTTATATAAATAGGAAAATAAAAGTCTTTGACAATAATAATAAAATGATTGGCTATTTGCATCCAAATAGTCTTTCGGAGATACATACAAATTCAAAAAAATTACTATTTAAGCTTGATTATCATAAAAGAAAAATATCTAATATTGACATTAATGATAATTTAATCGTTTATTTTAGGTTTCGTCCATATTTTCCGTTTAACTATCTGGATTTGATGAAAAATTCATTGGTAGTTGAAAGAGTAGATAGCAAAAAATTTGATGAAAGAATTAAAGAATTAAAAAATGGATATAAACTTGAGACATTACAGCTTAATTTAAAAACCTATTTAATTCTGTTATTACAAATTCTTATATCATTTGTAATTGTTATTTCATGTATCTTATTTCCGGATTTAATTAAAAATGACCTTAATTTTATTTTTTTATTGAGTTTTTTTAGTTTTTTTTCTCTTATAATTTCATTATTTAACCTAAAAAGAATCAATCAAAAAGAATTTAATATAAGGTATATATCGTCTATTTTTCTTTTTGCCGGTTTGGCTTTCTTTACAAAAGAAAATCTTTCTATACTAATGGTTCTTTTAACAAGTTTGTTAGCTCTTATATATTTTTTGCCGGATAAGCTATCCTTAATTAAAATAATGAAAAATAGATTTTAATTATTATCGATGCTCGTTTAATTAAAGATGGCAGTGTATGGTATTAAAAAGTTCTTTAAACTTATTTATATTTGTCATAAAAAGTATTAATTAAATTAGCATAGGGTTTTAGTTGTTAACAAAATGTTAAAAATATAATCTATTATTATTATTGCTTTATCAATTTGTTGGCCAACATGTTGTATTTAATCTTATATTAACTTTCAAAAACAAGTAAAATGAAAAAAGCAATTTTAATTATTACCATGTTATTATTGACGTTTAATACGTTTGCAAGCGCAGATGTCATCCTAAACAAATCGATTACCGGTAATGAAATCAAGAATCATTTATCTATCAATAATGATGATAAAGTCAAACCATTTAAGTATGTTTATACCACTACTTGTGGCGAGGTTGCCACAAGTTATTCGTACGAGCCGGTAAGCCCGGAACAACTGCGTGACTGGGCCGAAGCTATGAATGAATATGACTGTGGATAAATTTAAATAACAAAAAGTAGCGCTACTTAATTTTTTAATTATGAATAATTTAAAGCAAATTTTCTTTATTTTGGTCATCACCGGCTTTTTACAGCCGGTGATGGCACAAAATATTAAAGTAGAATATCGTGTCAAAGCCAAACAGAGTACGGATAAACCGGCGTTTTCAGAACCTTTTTTACTCCTGATCAATAATCAGGGAAAAAGTTTATTTATCTCAAAAAACAAACTTTTAAGTGACAAAATATTTGCCCAATATTATAAAAAAATGACAGTGGGTAATGCGCATGAAGTGAAATTTTCGGCTTCTGATCCGGCATTGATCGCTGCCGGAAAATATAAAAACAAATATCGCATCGTAATCGAAAAAGACTTTAATAAGGGAAAATTGAAGTATCAGCAAAATGCATTTATGAGCATTTTACAATATACGGCGCCTTTACCTGTACTACATTGGCAAATTACCGGCCGGCAAAAACAATTATTGGGTTATAAGGTACAGCAAGCCAAATTATACTACAAAGGGCGTGACTATACAGCATGGTATGCCCCGGCAATAGCCAAAAGTGATGGACCTTTTAAATTTTGGGGCTTACCGGGTTTGATTTTAGAAATAGCGGATAGCAAAGACGATTACCATTTTATAGCTACCGGGATAGAATTTCCTGCGCAACTCTCTTTTCCTAAAAAATGTTTTGCCGAATATTCGGGTTTTATCCCCTTGATATATACAACTGAAAAGAAATTTCAACAAGATTTTGAAAAAACTTTTAGCCCGGAAAATATTTTAGGTAACAGCGCCATTATTGGCAAAAACAGTGAAGAATTGAAAGCCGCAAGGGTACAAAAAATAAAAAGTAAATATAATAACCCTATTGAACTGTCTGATGAATAAGGCTTTTTTATTGGTTTTCTTTATTTGGTTTAGTCATGCCCACAGTCAAGTGGTGATAAAAGGAACGGTAAAAAGTGCCGCAGGCGAAGCCCTCATTGGCGCTAATATTGTAGCTATGTCGCCTAAAACCAAACAATTGCTGGCTTATGCCATTTCCGGCTCAAAAGGACGTTATCAGCTTCATATAACACAAAAAATAGACAGTTTATTAATAAATGTATCTTATTTTGGATACCAACCCCAACCAATTAAATGTGCGGCAAAATCCCAAAAACTGAATTTTTTTTTAAAAGAATCAACCGAGCAATTAAAAGAAGTTTTGATAAAAACTGAACCGGTCAAAGTAAAAGGCGATACCGTTAATTATCGTGTGTCATCATTAAAACAGGCTGAAGATAAGGTTTTGGTGGATGTGATTAAACGAATTCCCGGGATAGAAGTATCCGTTAACGGCAAAATTTTTTACCAAGGCAAAGCCATTAACAAATTTTATATCGAAAATATGGATATGCTCGAGGGGCGTTATAATTTGGCGGCGAATAATATACCGGTAGATCAAATTGCTTCTGTACAGGTTTATGAAAATCACCAGCCGGTAAAATTGTTGGATAGTTTACAGTTTTCAGACCGTGCCGCTTTAAACATACGTTTAAAAAAATCCTTTTCTTATGCACTACCTGTTTCATTAGCTGGGGGTTACCGCCCGGTCATTGGGCAAGGTAAGTTTGTCCCCATGTTGTTCCGTAAAAAGATGCAAAGTTTGTCTTTGTTGCAGGCTAATAATGCCGGGCATAGCTTAAAAAATCAATTGGCAAATTTTTATGATACCGGCTCTTTTGATTTAAAAAATAACACCCAAAACTGGACTACTGTCGGTAAGGCGATGGCACCGCCATTTAAAGAAGATATTTGGTTACATAACCAATCATTTTTGACCTCTTTAAATTTTCTATTTAAGCTTAATTCCACAGCACGTTTAAAAACAAATGTCTCATATTTGCCGGAGTTAGTGAAAGAAACGGCAACAGTGCGGCAAACAGTTTTTCTCAAAAACCAACCGCTGACTATTTTAGAAAAACAATTTCATCAACAATTGCAACAACAGGCTGTTTGGAATTTAATTTATGAACAAAATTCTAAACGTATTTACCTTAAAAATGCTTTTCATTTTAAATATGAACATATAAAAGAAGATAATTTTATCCATAATCAGAATATAAACCAACAACTCTTTAAACCGGCTTATCAATTGACTAATTTGACCAATTGGCTGTTTCCGGTCAAAGGACATTTATGGCAGTTTAATACTTTTTTTGCGTATAAGGCCGGTAATGAGCTTTTTACCGTTAAGCCCGGTACATTTTTGCAAATTTTTAATGGGGGACAAGCCTTTGATCAATTAGCGCAATGGGTGCAAACAAGTCAGTGGCAAGTTTATTTTAATACCGGATGGCTTAAAAAAATGCACAATTGGACTTTAGCCTATGACCTTTTTGTTCAAAAAAAACGTCATTTACTCTATAGTCGTTTGTGGCCAGAAAATGTTGCCGGCTTTGACGAAAATGATTATAGTAATGACGCATTGTTAAACCAAACCGGTTTTAAAAATAAAATGAAATTAACCTACAGGAAAGACACTTGGTATTTTAATCTGGATTTGCCCGTTAAATATGTCTATTTAAATATTGCAGAGCATAAATCCGGAGAAGAGAAACGGGTGAAAGGGCTTTTTCTGGATTATCAAGTTAGCCTGCAATATCATTGGCACAATTGGCTTTTATTAGGCTCTCAAAGTAGAAAAACAAATTTTGGCGATCTTTATCAAAACCATTTTAATTTTATTTTAAAAACTTATAATCAACTGGAACGTTACCGGACACCGGTTCAAAAAAATATCAAAACCGATTATGCCATTCATTTTCATTATCGCGATATTTTAAACGGAATTCATACCTCGTTGTTTTTAGATTATAGGCAATACAGTCGTAATATTCTTTATAAATACGTCTATCTGAATACCGGGGCGTCTCAATTAGAAGCGCTTAGTTTAAGCAATAAAGCTATTGAAAAAAGGCTCCAATTTAAATTCAGTAAATATTTTTTCAAAAGAAAAATCTCAACCAAGTTAAGCACAATTTACACTTGGTCAAACCAACCGGTTATTCTTAACCATGAATTAATGCGAAAGGCTTATCGTAATTTTCATTTATTAACATCTATCAGAATCCCATTTCATAAAAAATATACTTTTTATCTCGATTTTGAAGCGGATAATTATTTCTTTGGCGGGCAATCCGTAAATTTGGAAAATTACCACCTTAAACCTGCCATTTTCTATTACCTGCTCAAACGACATCAAATTCATTTATCAGCAGATTATTATTGGATTCCTAATTTGCGACAAATTAATTTTTTTCTAAACTTAGCTTATCAATATAAACCCAAAGCCAAAAAATGGCTATTGTATGCAAAGTGGCATAATATAACCAATGTAAAATTTTATACAACCTATTTTGCTAATACCTATTCAACTTACGAAAGCAGTTATACTTTACGCCCGGCTTATCTCTTAATCGGTTTTGAAACTTCGTTATAAGTTTATTGTTCCAAATTTTTTAAATGATTGATTAAATGGTGAGCGGTTAAATCATATTGGACCGGTACCACTGAAACATAGCCGTTTTTCAAAGCAAAAACATCGGTATCCGTTCCTTTGTCTTCATAGCTAAAGTTGCCGTTTAACCAATAATAATCCCGGCCGAAAGGATTCGTGCGTTTATCATAATTTTCATGCCATTTATCTTGAGCTTGACGGGCAACCTTGATGCCTTTAATCTCGTTGAGCGGTAAATAGGGGATATTGACATTCAAAGCAATCCCTTGGGGCAGGCCGTCTTGCAGGACTTGCCGGGCTATTTTTTTCATATAATGTTTGGCCGGTTCCAGGTCGGCTTGCCAATCATAATTGTCTAAAGAAAAACCGATAGAAGGGATGCCTTCAATAGCCCCTTCAAGGGCAGCTCCCATCGTACCGCTGTATAAAACGTTAACCGAATTGTTAACGCCATGGTTTAACCCGGAAACTAACAAATCGGGACGGCGCTGGACGGCATGGGCCAAGCCTAATTTTACGGCATCGACCGGCATGCCATTTGTTTTATATTCTTTTTGTGGGCCATCATCTATTTTAATGGCATCTAAATACAAAGGCTGGTGTATGGTAACGGCATGACTTTTCCCTGAATGAACGCTGTCAGGTGCTACCACAAGAACTTCACCTAATTCGTTCATTGCCGCAATTAATGCCCGGATGCCGGGTGCCGTTATACCATCATCATTGGTGACAAAAATAAGTGGTTTGGCCATAATTTTTTTAAATTTTGAAAGGATAAAGGTAAGGTATTTTGCCCATACGGACCAAATGCTGTTTTGGGTTTATTTCAAGGTGCTGAATTGCATTTAGGTAAATAATTTTCTACTTGAAAAATAATTTTAAGTTATTTTTGTTATATTTGGATAAAACCATGACAATATGTTTAAAAAAATCATTTTTATAGCTATTCTTCTTTTCGCGGCGGGTATTTTTGGTTACAATTTTAAAACCGACCCTTATGCAAAGGAAGTGGTAAGAACGGGTTTTTTAAATCATTACAAAGTTTATGCTTTGCCGGTCCCCGACAGTTTAAGTTTGGTAGATGAGCCGGTTCCCGTCAGGCAAAAAGATGTAAAAGAACGTATTGATCGTGAATTGCTTGTCAATACTTATTGGCAATCGAATGCCCTGTTGCTAATCAAACGGCAAAATAAATATTTTCCTGTTATCGAACCTATTCTGAAACGTGAAGGGGTGCCGGATGATTTTAAATATTTGGCAGTGGCCGAAAGTGGCTTGCAAAATATAACTTCGCCGGCCGGTGCCAAAGGCTTTTGGCAATTAATGAAAAAAACGGCTATAGAGTTAGGTTTGGAAGTCAATGATGAGGTGGACGAACGTTATAATTTGGAAAAATCTACCGTTGCAGCTTGTCAATATCTTAAAAAAGCCAAACAAAAATATGGGTCATGGACTTTGGCAGCGGCAGCTTACAATGCAGGAATGCAAAAGATTTCAAAAGAATTAGCCCGGCAAAAAACAGATAATTATTACGATTTATTGCTCAATACGGAGACAGCCCGTTATGTGCCGCGTATTATCGCTTTAAAATATATTTTAAGTCACCCCAAAGATTTTGGTTTTGTTTATAGTCAAGACGATTTATATACGCCTTACCAGTATAATATTGTAAAGGTAGATAGCAGCATTACGGATTTAGCAGATTTTGCCCGGAAAATGAATATGTCTTACAAAGAATTGAAATTGCTCAATCCGTGGTTGCGACAAGGAAAGTTAACTAATAAAGCCGGTAAAACTTATGCAATCAAAATTAAGCCGGTAAGAAAAAATTAAGATTTTTTATATCAAATCCAAAGGATTGATTTGTTGTCTTTTCAAGATTTCTTCAACAAATTCTCGAAAAGCACCTTCTCCGCCTTTTTTTTGGGTAACAAAATCGACTTGTTCTTGGATATAAGCGGGGGCATTGGCAGGAGCAGCCGAAATGCCAACTTCTTTAAGTAAGTTCAAATCATTAATATCATCTCCGATATAAGCAATTTCTTGTAAATCAATTTTTAAAGTTTCACACAGTTGTCTGGCTATTTTTAATTTATTTGCAATGCCCATAAATAAAAAATCAATACCCAATTTTTCAGCCCTTCGTTTAACAATGACGGTATTTTCGCCGGTAATAATGCCTACGGGGATATGCAGTCGTTTGCAAAACAAAACGCCGGCACTGTCCGTGGTGTTAAATTTTTTCCATTCGTTGCCATGCATGTCATAATACATGCCACCATCGGTCCAAACACCATCGATATCGGTTAAAATTAATTTAGGCAAATTCATTCCACATCCTCTTTTAAAATTAATTCGTCGGCAGGCTTATCTTTGCGTAATTTTTTACCAATCAGCAAATGACGTTTATGCCAGGGCAAACCGGTCCCCGGACTGAGCAAATGCAAATCTTTTTCTGCAATGATATGACCTTTAGGCAGGGCATATTTAGTTGCGATAGAGCGTTCTAATTTTTCTTTGGCTTCTAAAACACAACTGTCAATAAACATATTTTCTTCTCCCAAGGACATTTCAGTCAAACGTATATCACGTATCATCCGGCGGACCCCATCGGGACCTAATGAGTTGATTTGATCGGTTCCTTTCATATACCGGTCTATGGTAATATGTTTTTCGATTATTTTGGCACCTAAGGCCACAGCGGCAACAGGCGCCGAAATGCCGATCGTATGGTCAGAATAACCGATGGTATATTGCGGATATCTTTTTTTTAAATAGCTAATGGTTTTTAGGTTGGCATTGGCCGGATGGGTTGGGTATTGCGATACACAATGCAAAATGGAAATATCCGTGTGTTGTTTGGTAATGATGTCCAGGGCCATATCCAGTTCTTGTTCACCGCCCATACCGGTAGAGAGGATGATGGGTATTTTAGTTTCTGCCAAGGCTTCCAAAAGGGGCAAATTAGTTAAATCGCGGCTGGCTACTTTTAACTTGTCGGGGGTAAATAATTTAAGAAGGCTAAGGGTCCCCGGTGCACAAAGGGTTTCGACAAAATCTAATCCCAGTGACTTGGCATACCGGTAAATTTCAAAATGTGCTTCATCGGATAATTCTAAATATTGGCGGTGTTCGCCATAGGTACGACCAAAAGCATTTGGACTGTTATAGGGGCGGTTCATTTCAGATTGCGTCAATTCTTCCTTCAAGTCCCGTTTGGTCAATTTTACAGCATCAATTGGTTGTAGATCTAAATCAAAAAGTGCTTCTTTCACAGGTCGGGCAACCAGTTGTGTAATTAATTTGGCAATATCGACCGACCCGTTATGGTTTTGACCAATTTCGCCTATAATGTATGTGTGCGCCATTATTTTTGGTTTTTTTGAATGTTTTTATGCATTTGTTCTAACAGTGCCGGCTGTTGTTTAAGCCAATGAACCAAGTTTTCGGTGGACATTTTTTGTTTTATCATCCCGGAATAAACCGATTGCAAAAGTGCAAAATCTTCTGCGGTATCCAAGGTTAGCCGGATTTCTTTGGCTTGATCCAAATACGAAGGTAAAGCTAAGAAATTTAAGTCAAATTTTTCAGGATGTGTATAAATATAATTGGTTACATGTTCTAAATAAAGCGGATTTTGCGTATATTCAGCTGCTTTTTTCAAGGCCGGCAGGCCGACATATTCGGTAAACAAACCTAAATGTGATTGAATAACCGGTTTGCCGGATGAAAAAGCATAGCTGATATAATCGGACGACTGTTTTTTTGCTGTTTTTAAATAATTATCAATGTGTTTTACATCTAAAAAAGGATTATCGGCACAGACACGGATGATGCCGGTAATATGAAATTTTTCGGCTGCCTTAATAAAACGGTCCAAAACATTATTTTCATCACCACAAAAAACTCTCAAACCTTTTTTTTGGGCTATGTCAACCAAAATTTGGTCTGCCGGGTTTTGCGTCGTAGCCAAAATAAGCGGCAAAACACCTTGATAGGTAGCAGCCAATTTGTCTATGATGATTTCAAAAATTCCCTTTCCTTCATTAAAGTCAAGAATCATTTTGTTGGGCAGACGGGTGGAGCCTGTCCGTGCTTGTATAATTATACCTGGAAGATGATCGGACATGAATTAGCGCCTTACATGATTAAACGTACACCACCTAATTCTTCCAAGCGATAGGGGAATTTTTCGTCCGGCGAACCAATAAACATGAAGTTGATGGGAATATGCCATTTTTTGGACAATTCTCTAATCAGTTTCGGACCGAATTCACCTTCAATAGGGACAAATTCAATGTCGATTTCAGGATATTCTTCATCCAAGATTTTAATATTTCTGATTAATTCTTCCGAAGGCTTTTCGCCGGGTTTTAAAACTTTGACAATTTTTACTTTCTTCGTATGTTCATTATCTCTGATGTAAAGCATCGCTTTGTTCATATTAGCGATACTTTTGCCTTTGGTAAAAAATACAAATTCTTGACTGTTAATTTCATCAATCAGCTTATCAATACCATTATGAAGGCGTAAAAAGAAACGGCGGATCGGTTCAAATATCGATTGTAGAATGTTGAGCAATAATTTAAGGAGCATGGTGCGGTTAAGCATAATCATGACAAATAACAAAACCGGCACAAAATACATGGTAAAGATTAGCCAGTTAGCCGGTTCGTCCGGATTTTCGGGTTTCATAACCAAATTGCCGATAAGTGCCGTGAGTACGGCCGAAAAAGCGATGATAATACCAATCCAAGGCGCACGCTCAGGTCTTGGTAAATGTTTACGTTTGACTTTAAGCAGGACATTACCGATCACAAAAAGCAACATGACCGATAAGAACGAAATGGTATAAACGCCGGCCAAGGTGGTTACATTTCCACGGGTAATAATCAGGACGGAGACACTGAGGAAAAAGAAAAACAAAATAATGCGGTAAGAGGCATTATTTTTATTCTTTTTCAAAAAGAAATTAGGCATAATACGATCCAAGGTCAAACGTTCCAACAATCCGGTTACACCGATGTAACTGGTCAGAACGGCGCCGGACAAGACTAAAAAGGCATCAATGGAAATGAGAAAAGCTAACCATTTACCGGCAGCATTTTCGCCCAATTGTATCAATAGGGTATTTTCATTTACTTCATTAATCGGTAAGGCTGCCAAAGCCAAAAAGGCCATCAGCGGATTGAGAATGCTGACAACAATCCACATGTTACGAAGCGTTTTAGGAAATACGCCCGGTTTTTGTTCTTCGACAAAGTTAGCCGAACTTTCAAAACCCGAAATCCCCAGCATTGAAGCCGAAAAACCAAAAAATATGGCCATTAAAATGCTGCCGTGTTTTACAGGGGCATGCCAATTTTGGATAAAAATATCAAAACCGTGTTGAGAGATGTAATAAACTAAAGCAATAATAAGAGCCGTCATCACGGTTAAGTGGAAAAGGAAAATGGCAATAGCAACTTTGGCCGATTCTTTAATACCCATGATAGCTAAACCGGCAAATATGGCTAACAGACCAATAGTGGCCGCAATAATAATATTGTTGTCTTCAATGCCGATGACATGAAATAAATAATGAATGGCTTCATTGGCAGAAATGACGGCTGTGGCCATATAGGATAATAGGGTAAGGGTAGCGGCAATAGAGGACATGCGCTTGCTGGTCGTGTTAAGCAGGGCGTTATAAGCGCCACCGTTTAGGGGCAAGGCGCCCACTACTTCACCGTAAATTTTTCTAAAAAAATACAAGACTAATGCGACTATAAGTAAAGTAATCCAAGCATATTGACCGGCAAAGGCAATGGCTAAGGCCGAAACATACAGGACAGATGAACTGATATCATTACCACTGATAGCCGTGGCAGCAAGTTCACCTAACTTTTCATGTTTGGGTAATTCAGGTGCGTTGTAATGTATTTGTTTATCAGTTTTATTTGGACTAGTTGTCGAGTTGCTATTCATAGGTTTGCATTATTTCAATTGCGAAGTTAATAAAAAATATCAAATGAATTTATAACAAAAAAACCCACCTTTCTAAGAAGGCAGGTTAGAGTATAAACTTATAAAAAACTTATTTATTTTTTAAATTTAGCATATTTTTTCTTGAATTTATCAATACGTCCGGCGGTGTCAACCAATTTCATTTTTCCGGTATAGAAAGGATGAGAAGTTCTGGAAATTTCCACTTTTACCAATGGGTATTCTTCACCATCAATCTCAATAGTATCTTTAGCTTCTGCAGTAGAACGGGTTAAATAGACTTCGCCATTTGACATATCTTTAAAAGCGACCATTCTATAATTTTCAGGGTGAATTCCTTTTTTCATTTTAATCTGTTTTAATATCCTTATTTCGAGTGTGCAAATTTATAAACTTTTTTTTAATTGCCAAGCAAAATATTATATTTTATGGATTATTTTTTATATTTCACAGCTTGTTCCTTCATCTATCGCCATTTCTTTTAAAAATTACCGGTAAAATAAAAGATACTGATTGTGACGGCATACAAAAGTGATGCACTTAAAACCCCTTTTAGCTTGTCTTCTTCACCGCGTTGGTTAAAAACAAAAATAGGGATAATATTAGCCAAAATATTTATGGCAATAACTTGGGTTAATAAATGGCTGTGGATCATTTCGTCCAGACCCGATTCAAGGGTGGATTTTAAAACTAAACGGGTGTAAAAATAAAAGGCGATAACCGGGGTTATTAAACCAATCAGAAAACCTTTGAAAAATTTTGCAGTCATAAAAATTTATTTAATTACGGTAAAAATAGTTTATTTTTGTTTTCAGCGCAACTACTTTGTTTATCCCTTGTTTTAAATAGTATTTTTGTGTTGTAAATTCTTATAAATATGCTTGAAAAAATTAAAAATACTTTGGTTACGGTAATAAATTTTGTGACCATTAGTTTTTGGAGTATCACTTTTTTTATTTTATTGTTATTTTGGTTACAAACGCCTCATGCTGAATATGTAACGGGATTTGTCTACAGTTTTTCTATTCTGCTGTATTATTATTTTTTGCTCCTTATTTTGAGCTTGATTTTATCGCCGTTATTTAGCGCAAAATACCTTAAATATTTAATTATTGTTCCCAAAGTTGTCATAGATTCATTTTTGTTGGCCGATTATTTTGTCTTTAAAATTTATCGCTTTCATATTGATTTGCTGTTTTTAAAAATGATGATCCAAGATTTTAAAGGTATTGGGTTATCTCCTTTACTGGTTATCATCAGTCTATTAGCATTTTTACTTGTGGTTGCCCTTAATTTCTGGTTGTTCAAATGGAGCATGAAACATCGGCTCTTAAAGTTGAAACCTTTGTTGATAACTATGGGCCTGTTTTTTTTATCAGGACAATTAATTCATATATGGGCCAATGACTACAAACAACGTTTTATCCAACAATATACACCTTATTTTCCCTATTATTTTCCTACAACTTCGTCTCATTTAATGGCGAAAATCAAACATAAATATGCTTTTTTGGTGCCGGATCCGATCGAAAAGCCAGCAGCAGATTTTAAATCTTTAACCAATAGCCCAAAAACGCAAAATTTGTTTAAGTTTCCGCTACACGCGCCTATATATAAAGACACTCTAGAAAAGCGTCCTAACATCATGATTATTGCTTTGGAAAGCTGGCGATCAGATTTTTTGAATCCCTCGGCTACGCCTTTTCTGGATAGTTTGGCGCAAGAAAATCTGAATTTTAAACATCATTTTAGTAGTGGTAATGTAACGGTTTCGGGTATTTTTGGCATGCTCTATGGTTTGCATGCGGTTTATCTGCCTTTTGTACAAGCAAAAGTTATGGATTACCCTGCCTTATTAACACAAGCCTTGCATCATCGACATTATAAATTGGGTGTTTATACGGCTTCTAATTTAGACCGTTTTTCTATTAAAGCCATGATGTTTCCACGTATAAAATCACCCAATTATGTTAATTATATGGGCGAAAGAGCCGATAAAAATGATGCGAAAGTAACCGCCCATCTTATGCAAGATTTGCAACAAAATGATACTTTGCCGTGGTTTAAATTTTTCTTTTTGACCGCTTCACATCATCATTATTTTTATCCGCCTGAATATAATATATTCAAGCCGGTACCTGAAAATAGCGAGGGATTTATTTTTAATAGAAATGCCGATCCCACCCCTTATATAAACGATTATAAAAATGCCCTGCGCTACGAAGATGATTTGGTCCGTAAGGTGATTAAAGTTCTGAAACAAACCGGTCAGTATAATCATACATTAATTTTCATTACCGGAGACCATGGCGAGGAATTTAACGATAATCGACAGGCCTATTGGGGACATGGCAGTAATTATACCCGTTATCAAACACAAGTGCCGCTTATTGTTCATTTACCTTATCAATCGGTTAAAGGAGTGGTCAAACGTATGACAGGCCATATAGATCTTGTGCCGACTATCTTAAAACATTTCTTAGGACTGCTTAATCCTTTGTCAGATTATACTTCGGGACAAGATTTATTAGATACGCTTCCACATAAAGGTTTAATTTTGACCAGCTACAAAGACAAAGCTTATATAATAGGCAATAAGGTATATCAAACCGGGTTATTTGTTAAAAGTTACCATATAAATGATATAACCAAAGAAAATAAGCAATATAATTACAAAGCTATAACCGATTTGCGACAAGAAGAAACACGCTTTTTGAAAAAACCTTAGTGCCGGTAAGCTTCAAGTTTGACTTCCCTTTTTAAATGTTGTATCTTTGTCAAATATTAACCCAAAAATTAGAAAGAATATGTCATTAATTGGAGTATCAAAATTTGAGTCTTTTTTTAGAAAGGCAGGTAGTTTGGACATTGACAAATCAGATGTAAAAAGAATTTATGATTTTACAAACGAAGTCATTTACAGATTGCTTACAGTAGGTGTTAAAAACGCAAAACTTAACGGTCGTGACGTTTTATGGTACACCGATTTGCCTATAACTGAAGGTTTGGAGGCACAAATTAATGAGTTTAGAGAGCTTAATGAAGAGTTGGATTTAGAAGGTATTTTGGAAGCAATTACCAAAATGCCGCCCTTAAAATTAGCCATTGGTGAAGATGTTGAACAAGAATTGCCCAACATAGCCGGTGGTATTTTAGTGGCTTTAACCAAAACTTTTAAAACCATTGAGCCTAAACTCAAAAATCCGCAAACTTCCCATTGGGAAAAAGCCAAAGCTATTTTTGAAACTTTATTATAATGATGTGTTCAAACTAACTTTTAGCCAAAGTGCCGCCGGTACTTTGGCTTTTTAATAAGTCATTTAAAAACTAAAAAATATGGAAACTAAAAATTTACCCGAAGGTTTATACGCTAAAATCAACACCTCAAAAGGCCCGGTTTTAGTCAAATTGGAACAAGAAAAAGCCCCCGGTACAGTCGCTAATTTTGTGGCACTGGCTGAAGGTAATCATCCCAATGTGGCTGAGGAACATAAAGGCAAAAAGTATTATGACGGTTTAACTTTTCACCGGGTGATCGATAATTTTATGATTCAAGGTGGCGATCCTACCGGCACCGGTGCCGGCGGACCGGGTTATAAATTTGATGATGAAATTCACCCGGATTTAAAACATGATGGTCCCGGCGTATTGTCTATGGCTAATGCCGGACCGGGCACCAATGGCAGTCAGTTTTTTATTACCCATGAAGCCACCCCTTGGTTGGATGGAAAACATACGGTTTTCGGAAAAGTGGTTGAAGGGCAAGATGTGGTAAATAGCATCGCGCAAGGCGATAAAATTGAAAATGTTGAAATAGTGCGTGTGGGTGATAAAGCCGAAAAATTTGATGCGCCCGAAACCTTTAAACAATTTAACAATGCCAAAGAAGAAAGAGCTAAAAAAGCCAAAGAAGCAGCAGAAGCCGAATTGAATAAATTAGCCGAAGGTTTTGACAAAACAGCATCTGGTTTGCGTTACAAAATTACCCATAAAAGCAACAGTGGTAAAAAACCACAAAAGGGTAAAAATGTCGCTGTTCATTATGTGGGAAAACTAGCAGATGGGACTGTTTTTGACAATTCGTATGGACGTGGCGAACCTATTGAGTTTCCTGTCGGCGTAGGTCATGTCATTCCGGGATGGGACGAAGGTATTCAACTCTTGGAAGAAGGCGATAAAGCAACTTTGGTTATCCCTGCCTATTTGGCTTATGGCGAAGCAGGTGCTGGTGGTGTTATTCCGCCCAATGCAAACTTGGTATTTGATGTAGAGCTGGTAAAAGCGCAATAATGAATTATTTTTATAAACAAAAAAAGCGCCGGTTTGCGGCGCTTTTTGGTTTAACGGGTAAATAAAATTTCTCTGTATTTGGTAAGTGGCCATATTTCATCATCCACACGCATCTCTAGTTGGTCTGTATATTTTCTAATTTTATCAAATATAGGTTTTATTTCATGGGCTAGGACTTGTGCTTTGTCTTCTAAGTCTAAAGCATCGATAGCGGCAACTTTTTGTCGCATTTCCCGAACCAATTTTGTGAGATTCTCAATATCGGCACTAACCTCTTTTAATTGTCTTAAAGCTTCATGGCTAAACTGGCCGTTTTCCGTACTTTCTAATTTCTGCAAGTCATTGATGAGTTGCGCCAATTTTTGTTGGTATCGAAAAGCTGCAGGTACAATATGATTCATGGTTAAATCGGCCAAAACACCGGCTTCAATGAGTATTTTCATCACATATTGGTCTAATTCCACTTCATATTTAGCTTGCAATTCACGTTCGTTTAACACACCGGTTTCTGCGAAAATATTTTTAGCTTTTTTAGTTGTATATACTTTAAGCGCATCCGGTGTGGTTTGGGCATTACTTAAGCCTCTCTTTTTAGCCTCTTTTTCCCATTCTTTGCTATAGCCGTCGCCTTCAAACAAAATACGCTCAGATTGT
The DNA here is from genome assembly GCA_026993355.1 of Flavobacteriales bacterium. GTDB lineage: Bacteria > Bacteroidota > Bacteroidia > Flavobacteriales > Flavobacteriaceae > WGBX01. Next base: position 226,313 of record JALWTX010000008.1, read on the forward strand.
TTGATATATTCTCTCAAAACATTAAATATAGCTTCATCTTTTTTCAAGTCTTTTTGCGCTATCATTTGGTCCACTTCTTTTTTGAAGTCTCTGAGTTGTTTGGCAACAATCATATTTAAAACCATCATGGGGTTACCGGTATTGGCCGATGAACCAACAGCTCTAAACTCAAACCGGTTGCCGGTAAAAGCAAATGGTGAGGTACGGTTACGGTCGGTATTATCCAAAAGAATTTCAGGTATTTTGCCAACGACATTTAATTTTAAATCTGTTTTTTCTTTTGGTGATAATTTTCCATCGGTTACTTGTTTCAGTTCTTTCAAAACCTGAGTGAGTTGTTCACCAATAAATACGGAAATAATGGCAGGCGGGGCTTCATTAGCACCTAAGCGGTGGTCGTTACCGGCCGAGGCAATAGCGGCTCTTAAAAGTTCTTCATAATCATTGACCGCCTTAATGGTGTTAATAAAATAAACCAAAAATTCTAAATTTTTCATGGGGGTTTTGCCCGGACTGAGTAAATTAATACCGGTGTCTGTCATCATAGACCAATTGTTGTGTTTGCCCGAACCATTAATACCGGCAAAAGGTTTTTCATGCAACAACACTTCAAAATTATGTTTCCGGGCTATTTTTGTCATAATGTCCATTAAAAGCGAATTGTGATCGACAGACAAATTGGCTTCTTCAAAAACTGGGGCTAACTCAAACTGATTGGGGGCAACCTCGTTATGACGCGTTTTAACCGGAATGCCCAGTTTTAAGCTTTCTATTTCAAGTTCTCGCATAAAAGCCATAACACGTTCCGGAATGGAACCGAAATAATGATCGTCTAATTGTTGTCCTCGGGCCGGTGGATGTCCGGTTAAAGTCCGGCCGGTCATAACCAAATCGGGGCGTGATTTGTATAGGGCTTTGTCTATTAAAAAATATTCTTGTTCCCAACCCAGTGTAGCAATCACTTTATGGACATCTCGATGAAAATAGCGTGATACGGCAGTGGCTGCTTTGTCTAAACTTTGCAAGGAACGCAGGAGGGGTGTTTTAATATCCAAGGCTTCTCCCGTGTAGGATACAAATACAGTGGGAATACACAAAGTAGTTCCGTATATAAAGGCCGGTGAGGAGGGGTCCCAAGCAGTATAACCGCGGGCTTCAAAGGTATTTCTAATTCCGCCGTTTGGAAAACTGGAAGCATCCGGTTCTTGTTGTACCAGTTGTGAGCCGCTGAATTTTTCTAAAATACGGCCATCGGGCGATAATTCAAAAAAAGAGTCATGTTTTTCGGCTGTTGCGCCGGTAAGGGGTTGAAACCAATGGGTGTAATGGGTGGCACCATTGTTAATGGCCCAATTTTTCATGCCGGCAGCAATTTGATCTGCTATATTCCGATCAATTTTTTGTCCTTTTTCTATAGCCTGCATAACAGCTTGGTAAGCATTTTTATCCAAGTAATGCTCCATGGCTTTTTGATTGAAAACATTTTTTCCAAAAATTTCGGTTCTTTTGGATACCGGCTTAACTTTAAGGGGGTTTCTCCTAAAAGTTTCTTTAATGGCGTCAAATCTTATTTTAGGCATAGGTTAAATCTTTAAATTTATGCAAATGTATAAAAAATACCCTTAACTTTATAGGGGTGTTGCCTAAATTATCTATTTCTTTTTGACTTGAAGTGACTTTTTTAATAAAGTAATTAATATTACGCTCATTTTCAAAAAAAATTATAATTTTGTAGATTATTTTTTAAAGATAAGAAAGCTTATCTTCAAAAAGAATACAAACAAAACAAACAAACTTATGAAAAGAAAAATTACTATTTTATTTATTTTTCTTTCTTTAACCGGTTTTAGTCAAATAAAATTAGGTGGCAGAAAGGGACAGAAAGTATTTACATCAAATACAACTCGTAAGTCAACGGTAAAACCAAAGTTTAAAAAAGCAGATTTTTTCAGGGTTTCACCACCTTTGATCGAGATGATTAAGCAAGCCCGTTCAAATCATCATTCAGTAGAGGGAGATAAAGGAGAGAAAAACAAAGAAAATGAATGGCATCCTAGAGTAATTAATAATGGCTTACATCATCGTGATCCATTATCGTCTAAGCAGAAAAATTATAGAAGTACTTTAGCTGTTGCGATCAATAATTTGATAGATTTTGATGGCGTCGACAACATTGATAGGGTGGCTCCACCGGACACTCAAGGCGATGTTAATGGTAGTTATTATATCCAATGTGTTAATAATCATACGGTGATTAAAGACCGGAATGGCAATGATGTGGTGTCTGCTTTTCCTACCTCAGATTTTTGGCAAGGGACGCAATTCGCCGATCGTAATGACGGCGATCCGGTTATCCTGTGGGATGAAAATGCCCAACGTTGGTTAGTAACGCAGTTTTATGTGCCACTTGGAGGAAACACTAATTATCTTTTAATTGCTGTTTCCAAAACAGATGACCCGACCGGACAATATTACCAATATGGTTTTAGTTATGGCACCGATATGCCCGATTATCCCAAATGGGCTATTTGGCCCGATGCTTATTATATGGGGGCTAATGGTTTCGATAAGGACAGTAATTATATTGGGGTTTATGTTTCTGCCTTCGACAGAGATAAAATGCTGCAAGGTGATCCGAATGCAGGCGTGGTAACCTTTGGCCCCGATGCCAACCTTTGGTCTATTTTTCCGGCTGATGCCGATGCCTTTCCGGCTTATGGTACACCATGCCCTTTTGTTGCGGATCAATATCAATATACAACAGGTAATAATAAAGTTTATTTATATGATTTTCATGTAGATTGGACCACGCCATCAAATTCTACTTTTATCGCTAATACGACTTTGACGGTAGCAGATTATGGCGTTTTTGGCAGTGATGCGAATGTACCACAACCGGGTGTTGCCCAAAAATTAGATCTTTTGGAATCCAGAATTATGTATCGTCCCTATTTCAGACATTTCAATGATCATGAATCTATAGTCATGACCCGGACGGTAGATGATGGCGGTGTAGCTGCCATTCGTTGGTACGAATTTAGAAATACCGGAAATGGCTGGAATGTTTATCAGCAAGGGACCTATAATCCCGGTGATGGTTTGTGGCGGTGGATGCCTTCTATTGCGATGAACCAAAATGGGGATATTAGCATCGCTTATTCTGTGTCTGATGGAAATAACAAATTTCCTTCTATCCGGGCGGTGGCGCGTTATGCAGATGATCCTTTAGGGCAAATGACGAGCAATGAAATAGAGCTATATACCGGTAATGCGTCACAAGATGGCGTTTCTCGATGGGGCGACTACGCAATGGTAAGTGTCGATCCGGATGGGAAGTCTTTTTGGTTTACCAGCGAATATACTACGGGTAATTGGAATTGGCGAACACGTATTATTCATTATGAGTTGCCGCCCAAATGTTCTTATCCGGCAACACAAGCATCTAACTTACAAACTAATGTGCAAGGCGATACCCAAATAGATTTAACTTGGACACGTGGTGATGGAGATAAGGTGATTGTTTTAGCCAAAGCCAATGCGGCAGTCGATAGCAATCCGGTTGACGGAACTGCATATAATGCCAATGCAAACTTTGGTTCCGGCGATCAAATCGGTACGGGTAATTATGTTGTATATGTTGGCACAGGTGCCTCTGTAAGTGTGACAGGTTTAACGCCAAGTACAACTTACAATTTTGCCGTTTATGAATTTAATGCCACAGATTATTGTTATTTAACCCCGGGTATAACAGCACAAGACAAAACATATGGCATTCCTGATGTGGTGACGCAAAGTATGCTTCAAGTCAATGATACCGATGCAGTAGGACAAGGTGAAGTATTGGCAGATAATGGGGCTAATGTGACTGAACGAGGCTTGTGCTGGGGCACCACGCCAAACCCCGACATTACGGGTACACATGCAGCAAATGGAAGCGGTATCGGAAGCTATACGGTAAATATAACAGGTTTAACCATAAATACGACTTATTATGTAAGAGCTTATGCAACCAATGCATATGGAACAGCTTATGGAAGTAATGTGAGTTTTGTTACCGGTTGTGCAAATCCTATTTCTGATATACCGTATTTAGAAAATTTTGATGTATGGAATACTTCTAATCCGGGAACGTCTTGTACGGCAGATGGATCAGTAATATTAGAAGATTGCTGGGAAAATGTTACCGGTGATGATAGCGACTGGGATGTTTGGTCAGGTTCTACACCAAGTGCTGGTACAGGTCCAAGCGATGATGCCAATGGTGGTGGAAATTATATTTATTTGGAAGCATCCGGATGCTTGAACAAAACCGCTTCCATATTGACACCGCATTTTGATTTTACTAATGTTGCCAATCCGTTTATGACGTTTTTTGCGCATATGTATGGGGCAGACATGGGTGAATTAGATGTATATTATTCTACGGATGATGGCCAAACTTGGACTTCATTAGGATATATAGCCGGAGACCAAGGAAATCAATGGTTGCGGTATGGTGCTAATTTGGGGAGTCTGGCAGGCCAAAACAATGTACAATTTAAATTTACAGGTATAACCGGCAATGATTATAGATCTGATATTGCATTAGACAATTTTGTTATTAAAGATTACACGCCACCGGCTGATTATTGTACCTCAAATGGGAATATGGATTATAATACAGCTATCACGCAAGTTAATTTTAATCAAATTAGTAATAACTCCGGAGGAAAAATCAATGCTTACGAAGACTATACAAACTTGTCAACAGTTGTACAACGAAGTCAAAGTTATAATCTGAGTGTTAATGTAGATACAGATGGTAATTATACAGTTTATAGCAGGGTATGGATTGATTGGAATGCTGATGGTGATTTTGATGATCCAGGTGAAGAATATGACTTAGGCACGGCAAATAATGTGTCAGATGGCGCAACTTCTAATTCGCCTTTATCTATTACGATTCCGGCAACTGCAAGCCTTGGTAAAACCCGTATGCGCGTTTCGGCAAAATATAATGCTTATCCTACGGCTTGCGAAACGGGCTTTGACGGTGAAGTTGAGGATTATACCATAATTGTTTCATCAGCCAATTGTCCCGATATTGCCTATTGGAATGGTGCTTATTGGTTAGATAAAGATTATAATACCTTGCAAGCGGTAGACTTATCGAATAGGTTAATTTTTACCCGGGAAGTTCTTATGACAAATGGTCAAAATATAGAAGCTTGTGGGCTGAAAATTGAAGCTGGTAATCCTGTCACCATTAATACCGGTGATTATATACAATTAACTCATAATTTATATAACGATGATGAAATTGATATAGAAGATAATGCTGCTTTGGTGCAAACAGATAATGGGGCTTCAGTAGAGGGAACAGGCACTTACAAATTGGTAGCCAAGGCACCAAACTTTAACAACCAATATGATTATGCTTATTGGTCTATACCTATTGAAGATTTTAATTTGGGTGATGTGGTAAGTAATGCTTGGCGTTATTATGCCTTTGATGCCGGCACCCAGTCTTGGGTGTTCAAAAATGCAACTGACCCGATGCAAGTAGGCCATGGTTATGCTATTTCGGCGCCCAATGGCTTCGCAGGGGGTAATATACAGGCAATTTTTAGTAAATCTGCGCAAAAATTTAATGCCGGCACCATCCAGGTTCCTGTAACCATCAATGGGACAGGCGCGCAAGATGATGATGACTGGAATTTGGTAGGGAACCCTTATCCCTCACCGGTTGATTTTAATGCTTTGGCAAATGATAATGCCAATATACAAGGGGCTTATTATCTGTGGACAAACTGTGCCGGATTACTCAATGGGCGTCATCAACCGGCCGGTTATACCACCTATTCTGCCGGAGCTGGTGCTACAGCTGCCTGTAGTGGTAATGGACCGGTTGCCAGTCGATATGTGCCGGTAGCCGAAGGTTTTTATATCGAGGCAAATGCTTTGGGCAATTTGACTTTTAATAATGCCCAGCGAAGTAATGTAGTCACGCCATTTGTTAATCGCTCCAATAAAGACAGAGTTTGGTTAGATTTCAAAAGCGAAGCCGGTGATTTTCAGCAAATATTAGTCGGTTTCTTTGAAGAAGCAAGCGATAAAAAAGACCGTTTATTTGATGCGCACCATCCTAACACGGCAGATTTTTCATTATACTCGCTTATTGGAAAAGATAAGTATGTTATCCAAGGTTTGTCTGCATGGCAAAATACCGACCGGGTGGTACCCATCGGGTATAAGGTGACTAAACAAGGAGCCTATACCATAAACTTAAATAGAGCTGAAGGAGTTTTGTCAAGAGAAGTAAATATTTATTTGTATGACAAAGATTTAAACCAATGGACTAATCTTAAAAATGCTTCGCTCACTTTTGAATCGGATGCAGGGACTTTTGATAACCGTTTTGAATTGGTGTTCAGCCGTAAAACGACAGATGAATTAATAGCGATTTTTTCAGGAAAACTTGAATTACGCTCTAAAAAAGACGATTTCAATTTAGTGAGCCGGTTAAGCAATATAAAAGCGGTCAAAATATATACCGTTGATGGTAAATACCTGATGCAATATGTGCCGGATAAGACCACTAATTCCTTATGGATGAATTTAGCACAATTACCGCACCAAGTGCTGATTTTTAAAGTTAAATTGCGTGACGGAAAAGAGGTGATATTGAAAGGAATTAAATAATTTAATTTTTTAAAACGAAA
>JALWTX010000009.1 GCA_026993355.1 Flavobacteriales bacterium
CGTTTTCACTTGCGCCATATTCAAACACTATTTTTAAAAACTGGATAAATACCGATATTCATTATGAAAGTTTTCATTGGCATTAAAAGTATTTAGTATGATAATAGTAATGATTCTTTTTATTTTATTGACTGTTAATGGGTTTTTATACGGCTATACAGTATCTCACGCAAAAAAAGTATTAAAAAAGAATGGTTTTAATACACCCTTTTATACAGAGTTAAATGATTATAAAAATTTGTGGTTTTTGGCAAAGCAAGAACCAAAATATAAACTATTGGCCGTGTTATTTATTTTTTCAACATTATTTGCAATCAATAGCGTCCTAAACGATTAACGAAAGGGTAAAAAAGAGAGAAGGAAATCCAGTAACTCAATTAATTTTGAGGTGCAAACAAAAAAACCTTCTCTCATGACAAAAATAACATTGTTTTCGCAGATTATATCAAAACTGGATCGGAATATTTTCAACAAGTTGGTTCAGGAAAAACAAACAGACAAACACCAGAAAGGATATAACAGTTGGACGCATCTGGTATCTATGCTGTTTTGCCAGTTTGCCAAAAGTCAATCTGTTCGGGACATCAGTAACGGACTTCGTTCGGCAACAGGAAACCTAAATCATCTTGGGATTATCAAAGCACCCTCAAAATCATCGGTAAGTTATCAGAACAAACACCGTGATTGGACATTGTTTCGGGAATACTACTACAAGCTTTTATCACATCTGAGTGGCCAGGCAGGCTTTAAACAGACAAAGTTCAGGATAAAATCTAAAATATTTCTGCTTGATTCATCAACCATAAGCTTATGCTTAAGCCTTTTTGACTGGGCACGGTATAAAACAGCAAAAGGGGCGGTGAAAATGCACACGCTATTGGATTACGATGGTAATTTGCCTGCCTATGTAAATATTACAAACGGTAAAACGGCGGATAATAAAGGTGCTTACGATGTTCCTTTGTTAAAGGGCAGTGTGATTGTCGCAGACCGTTTTTACAATGATTTTCCTTTACTGAATGTTTGGGACAGCAACGGTGTGTTTTTCGTTATCAGGCACAAAGAGAATATTCAATTTGAGACTGTCCGGGAAAAGGAACTTCCGGATAACCGGCATGAGCATATTTTGAAAGACGAAGTTATTCATCTTACCGGCACACAGGCAAAAAAGAAGTACCCTAAGAACCTCAGAAGGGTGGCCGTCTGGGATGAGAAAAACGAACAAACAATAGAAATTATCACCAATCAAATGTCTTGGACAGCAAACACGATTAGTGAACTTTACAAGAGCAGGTGGCAGATTGAAATTTTCTTTAGGGAGATAAAACAACTGCTTCACATCAAATCTTTCATTGGAACAAGTGAAAATGCGGTTATGATCCAAATATGGACGGCACTGATAACCATACTTGTATTAAAAATGCTTAGACAGATTGCAAAATATGGTTGGCAGTTATCCAATTTAGTAGCTTTTATCAGGCTAAATTTATTTGTAAAAATTGACCTGCAAAAATGGCTTGACCAACCCTTTGAAGACCCGCCTACAACCCAAGAGAAAGTAATACAGGGGGTTCTTTTTTAAAAACCGAATTTTTGTGACTGAAATGGTTAATCCTATTGAATCTTTCTTTTAAAACGAAAACGTTTAGGACAGTATTGATTCGCAACTTATTTTTG
>JALWTX010000010.1 GCA_026993355.1 Flavobacteriales bacterium
CTTAAACTGCAAGTTAAAAAACAAAAGGACTATTTTATTTTAAAGTAAGTAATTTAATGCTTAAACGACAAATAGTAGAAAAAACACTAAAAAAAATTTTTAATTCAAAAAAAAATCATAGATTTGCAAAAATTTTTATAGCCAAACTTATTGGCTTTTTCAAAAGGATAAAAAATATACAAATAAATAGATCGTATTATGAAAAGGACTTATCAACCCTCCAAAAGAAAAAGAAGAAATAAACATGGTTTTCGTGAAAGAATGGAAACCAAAGAAGGTCGTAAGGTATTAGCCCGTCGTAGAGCCAAAGGAAGAAAAAAATTGTCTGTTTCATCTGAACCGAGACATAAAAAATAATTGCATCTAAATTGCCAATTTAGAAGCTCGCTTTTTAAGCGGGCTTTTTGTATGATGAATAAATTAATTTGGTTTAAACAGGCTTAATTTAATAATTAATTAAAAAACAGGCTAAAATTGAGAAAATATTTTTTATCTTTGCAGCCAATTAAATAAAAATTAATAGATTATGAACCATTATGAAACTGTTTTCATTTTAACTCCCGTTTTATCTGACGATCAGGTAAAGGAAGCAGTTAAAAAATTTGAAGATTTTTTAACTTCCAAAGGCGGCGAGATTATTTGGAAAGAAGATTGGGGGCTTAAAAAATTAGCTTACCCTATCCAACACAAAAAAACCGGCTTTTACAATTTGATTGAATTCAAATTAAATCCGGAAGATGTTAAGGAATTAGATTTGATGTTCAGACGTGATGAACGTGTGATGCGTCATTTAATTACCAAATTAGACAAGTATGCCGCAGAATGGGCTGAAAAAAGGAGAGAAAAAATTAAAGAATCTAAAAAATAAGGATTATGGCAGGCTTAGATCAAAATTCAGGAAAACAATCTGAAATCAGATATTTAACCCAATTAGATATTGAGGTTAAACCTAATCAGAAAAAATATTGCCGTTTTAAAAAATACGGTATTAAATACATTGATTATAAAGACCCCGATTTCTTAATGAAATTTGTTAACGAACAAGGTAAAATTTTACCGCGTCGTATCACCGGAACTTCTTTAAAATACCAAAGAAGATTAGCTAAAGCAATCAAGCGGGCTCGCCACTTGGCATTGATGCCTTATGTAGGAGATTTGTTAAAATAAAAAAGAAGGAACGATGGAAATTATATTATTAAAAGACGTTGAAAATTTAGGGTTTGCCGATGATATTGTAACGGTAAAAAATGGCTATGGCAGAAATTATTTAATACCGCAAGGATATGCCGTTTTGGCTACCCCTTCTGCTAAGAAAGTTTTAGCCGAAAAATTAAAACAAAGAGCTTTTAAAGAAAAACATATTGTTGAAGAAGCTCAAAAATTGGCTGAAAAACTCAAAGCTTTACAAATAAAAATCCCTGCCAAAGTTGGTTCAGGAGATAAATTATTCGGATCAATCAACAATCAAAACTTGGCCGAAGTTTTAGCCAAAGAAGGCTTCAACATTGACAAAAAATATATTCAAGTAATTGGTGGTAATGTTAAACGAATTGGTAAATATAATGCCAAAATCCGTTTACACAGAGATGTTATCGTTGATTTGGAATTTGAAGTAACCCCAATCCGTGACGAAAAAGCTATAGCAGAAGCCAAAGCCAAAGCTGCCGCTGAAGCAAAAAGAGCTGAGGCTGCTGCAGCTGTCGAAAAAGCTGAGGAAGAAGGAACGACTGATACTGCAGAATAAGTAAGTTTTTCATGATAAAAACAAAAAAAGGTCGCCAAATTGGCGACTTTTTTATTATTCTCATTTGCTAAGATTTTAGACCTAGTAGGTTTTGAAAACCTACTAGGTCATAGAATTTCCTAATCTACTAAGCTAACAAACAAACCTTCACCGGTATTTTCAACCTTGGCTTGTTTCTTTTTGGTTAATCCCTTAATAGTTTTGTCCCATTTTTTATTGCTTAAACCGGATTTACTTTTTAAATCAGATAATAAAACCGGCGATTGTTCTTTGAGTAATTTTAAAACGTTTTTCTCATCATCGGTTAAAGCAACCGCTTTTTTCTCGGGTTTCATCTGCGGAAAGAATATCACCTCTTGAATACTGTCATTATCGGTTAAAAACATGGTCAACCGGTCAATACCAATACCAATACCGGAAGTAGGTGGCATCCCATATTCCAAAGCCCTTAAAAAATCCTGATCTATATACATGGCTTCATCATCACCTTTTTGAGATAAGCGCAGTTGCTCTTCAAAACGTTCGCGCTGATCAATCGGATCATTCAACTCGGAATAGGCATTGGCTAATTCCTTACCGTTTACCATTAATTCGAAGCGCTCTGTTAAACCCGGTTTGCTGCGATGTGCTTTGGTCAACGGGCTCATCTCTTTGGGATAATCGGTAATAAAGGTAGGTTGCACATAATGATGTTCACACTTTTCACCAAAAATTTCATCAATAAGCTTACCCTTGCCCATGGTGTCATCTACTTCTATCCCCAATTTTTTGGCAATTTCTCTAATCTCTTCTTCCGACTTGCCGTGCAAATCGTAACCTGTATGTTCTTTTATGGCATCTAAAATCGGGACACGCGGATAAGGTGCTTTAAAGTCGATGATTTTATCGCCCATTTGGACTTTGGTATCGCCGGTCACTTCTTTGGCAATTTTTTCCAACAAATTTTCGGTGGTGTCCATCATCCAATTATAATCCTTATAAGGCACATAAAGTTCCATGACGGTAAATTCCGGATTATGGGTTTTGTCCATACCTTCGTTTCTAAAATCCTTGGCAAACTCATAAACACCATCAAAGCCGCCGACAATGAGTCTTTTTAGGTAGAGTTCGTTGGCAATACGCAGATACAACGGAATATCCAAAGCATTGTGATGCGTAATAAACGGACGCGCCGATGCACCACCGGGAATAGGTTGTAAAACAGGTGTTTCTACTTCCAAATAGCCACGTTCGTTAAAAAAGTTACGCATGGTATTGATTATTTTAGTACGCTTAATGAACGTATCTTTCACCTTGTCATTTACTATTAAATCGACATAACGTTGGCGGTAACGCAATTCCGGATCCGAAAAAGCATCGTGTACTTTGCCATCGGCATCAACCTTTACCACCGGCAACGGACGTAAAGATTTGGATAAAACCGTCAATTCCTTGACATTAATAGAGGGTTCGCCCACTTTTGTTTTAAACACTTCGCCTTTAACCCCGATAATATCGCCGATGTCCAGCAATTTTTTAAAAACGGTGTTGTACATGGTTTTATCTTCGCCGGGGCATAATTCGTCACGGTTGACATAAATTTGCATGCGACCGGTGGCATCTTTCAGCTCAGCAAATGAGGCTTTCCCCATAATACGACGGCTCATCATACGACCGGCCAACTGCACCTCCTTGCCTTCATAGGCCGGAAAATTGTTTAAAATATCGGCAATTTTGGCGGTTACTTTATATTCATTAGCGGGATACGGATCAATACCCAGTTCTCTCAGTTTATTTAAAGATTCTCTTCTGACAATTTCTTGTTCGGATAGCTGCATAAAAACGCTGATTTTAATTAAAATGCAAAGATACGCATATCTATATAATAAAAAAATTCCGCATACTGATTTAGCATACGGAATTTCAAACTGACATTGCAAAGGAATTTTACGTTAACATCGAATATTAATTTAAGTGTAAATCTCCTATTTTTCTATCACCTTCTTCAAAAGTAATGGAAATACCCGATTGGTAAACTGTAGAATTTGTTCCAATAGTATAAAAAACATAAAATACAATAGTTTCTTGTCTTTTATGATCAAAAAGACCATTTATATCATTTAAAATAAATTTGGCTGTACCACTATTATTGGTAACAACCGTTTTATCTGCCCACTGTCTGTCTGCGCCATAAAGTTGAAAATGCTCATCAGTAAAAGCATAAACTTTCCAACCTGACAACAAATGATTATTCCGATCATACAAATTAATAACAGCTATGGTATCCTCTTTATCACCTAAAAGCTTTTTGCATGAACTCAAACTGAAAGTTATTAAAATTAATAATAAAATCACTTTTTTCATAGTTGATATTTAAATAGTTTTCAACTGTAAATTTAATTGAAATCAGATATGTTAAAAAAAATTAGGGAAAATCCAACTTTTTTCAGGGAAAAAGAATGCTTTGTCAATTAAAAGCTAATCTTGTAGGATCCTAAAACAAATGAAGCCGTCCAGGGAACAGACGGCTTCAAACTCTAGGGTAACAAACAAACAAACTTACATAAAGCTAAACATAACTTTAATGTAGCTGGTACAAATATAGTACCAACTTGGTCCTCCATAAAAATAATAGGGAAAATTGAGTTGTTTCCAGTGATTTTTTCTTTAATTTTGGGGACAACACAAATAAAACATAAATTTAACCGTCAAATTGAAAGAATATATCCTAATAGTAGAAGATGAAGCCGTTTTGTACCGGCGTATGAAAAAAATTTTAAGTAAAGAATCCTTTGAAATCGGCCCTTATACACCCAGTGCCGAAGAAGCCTTGGAACGGATTGAACAAAGAAAACCGGATTTGGTGTTACTTGATATTAATTTACAGGGCAAATTAAGCGGTATTGACTTAGGAAAAATACTTTACGAAAAATATCAGATTCCGTTTATTTATGTAACGGATTATGATAACGACATGTTTTTTGCCAAAGCCTTGGAAACACATCACGAACAATATTTGGTCAAAACCAAACCCCGTTTAAATGCTACCGAATTAATAAGAGCTATCTACACGGCTTTGAAACGCCGAGAAGATAAAAAACCGGGAAAAAACGACACTGAAAAAACGCAAAAATTAGGGATTACAGCTTTGGTTAACTATTTAGATGACCTTAAAAATTATGCCCAAAATGAGGTAACGCGTAAGACTATTTTGTTTGAAGATATTGCTTTTTTTACCACAGACATTAAATATTTGGTTGCTAATAACCGCGATTTTAGAAAAAACTATATCTGGTTTTTGACCAAAGACAAGGAAATTTATTATTTAAAAAAATCATTAAAAAGCATTTTAGACGAATTGCCCGATTATTTTGTCCGGGTCAACGATGCTTATATTATCAATTTGAAACCACCTGTTTTTGAAGGAAAAGTAAATGATAAAACACTTTCAGTTATTGGCGAACATATTAAATTAAGCAATTCATATAAAGATGACTTTAAAGAAAAATTCCGCCGTTTCTATAGTGAATAAGACTGTAAAAGTTTATGGGCATCTTTGTATTTGACTAAAGTTACCAACAAAAAACTAACTAAAGTAGCCACAGCAGCACCGGCTATCCCCCATAAAGGGATTAAAAAAATGTTTAAAACAACATTAATCCCTGCCCCATAAGCTGTTGCTTTAAATATTTTCCAGTCCCGGCGATAGGCATAAATTACAAAATGAAACAAAAAAGAAAAATTGAGGATAATGTTACCTGCTAATAAGAGCAGAAAAACCACATATTGATCTAAATATTGCTCTTTACCAATGTATTTTAAAATCAATGGCAACAAAACCGCTAAACCGGCGCCCCCGGCTAAAGCCAAATAAAACAACTCCTTTTTGAATTGACGATATATTATCTTGAATTTACCAATTTGCTTTTTCATAATGCTTTCAACTAATGGCGGATATAAAACTGAAACGACCAATGTAAAAAGCACAATGTTTAAAACATTGGCCATATTGGCAAAAAATGCATAAACACCCAGGGCTTTCTTATCTAAAAAATAATCGATTAAATACCGGTCTGAAAATTCAATGGTTTTATAGGCCAGCGACCCCAATAAAAAGGGCAAACTGACATATAGCCCTTTTGCAATCCATTTTTTATCCCAAACAAGGTGATCTTTGTTTAAAGAATCCGCTTGGTTGAAAACAAGTATCAAGCTAAAGATTAATGCCACCATATTTCCTCCTAACCATAATTGATAAATAAGGGATAAATTTATTGCATTGTGCCAAAAAAGATAAATAGCAGCCAATAAAACCCAAAAACCATTGCGTAAAAATAAATTTATATTGGCGGCCAAAGGTTTTTTAAACACAAAAAATAAACGGTACAATTCGTAATTTAAATGTTCGCTTATCAAAACTAAATAAAATAAATAAAAAAATGCCGGATTAAAATGCTCTAATTTATAAATATAATAAATCAAAGGAAAAAAAATGACGTATAAAATAAAATATAAGCTAAACTGATTAAACAAGATTTTAACCACTTGACTACCTTGTGCCAAAATAGCCCGGTTGGCATAACTGTAAAAATCCATCCCCAGCACAAACACAAACAAGACTAAGGTTGTTGCCATAAGACTGTATGCGCCAAAATCAACTTCAGAATACTTAAAAAATAAAGTAGTAAATAAAAACTTTGCCAAAATAGACAAGCCTCTAAGGACAATTAAATAAAGACGTGGCATACCGGCTAACTTGTTTAATCGCTTCATGGGATCATAAAATACAAAAATACAAAAGAATAACTGAACCGGATAATAGGCAAAAAAAATTTTAAAACATTGAGATTTTAACAGATAACCAAGCACATTTAAAAAAAATACTTATTTTTACCAAATACAACACAAAACCCGTCTCATTAATGGCTACTTTAACTAAAAATGGCTTATTTTTCATTGTCATTCTTACAAGTTTTATAACATGTCAGCCTAAAGGCTATTATACACAACAGCGTTTTAAGATGATTGAAAAGCAAATCGTAAAACTACCGCTGAAGGACCGTGTTTTTAAATGGGACAGCTTATACACCTCGGATAGTCTAACCATACTGCAAAAGGCAAATATACTATTTGATAAAGCCAATGATCTGCAAGATTTAGACGAAGAAAAGAAAGCCATAAATTTATATGAAAAGGCTTTAGCTACTTTTGAAAAACAAAATAATGATGAAATGGTGGCCAAAACCCTCATAAATATGGGTATTAGCTTAGCCTTTTTAAACCATAAAAATATGGCCAATCAGCTTATTTTAAAAGGCTTAAAAATTGGAGACAGTTTACATAATAATTATATCAAAAGTCGCGCTTATAGTGAGTTGGCGCATTTGTTCTATTTAAAAGGCAATAAACAAAAATCGATTGAATATCTGCGAAAAGCCGGCGAGTTGTTTAAAAAAATGAAAGACACGGCTGCTTTATCAGCCATGTACAATAATATTGGCATCCTCTATAAAGAACAGCATAAACCCCGAAAAGCCTATCAATATTTTTTAAAATCATTTAATCTTAAGGATAGTTTAACCAACCCCGGCGATTTAATTGAATCGTATAACAATCTGGGTATTATGAATGCTTGTTATAAAAAACAACCTGATTCTGCTTTGATTTATTACCGCAAAGCCTTAAAATTGGCAAAAAAAAATCATCTGAAACCCATTAATATTTATGAAAATTTGGCCGATTTATATAAAAAAAACGGTCAATTAGACAGCGCAAATTATTATATAGACAAAGCCATTGCCACCCATCCTGAAAATCAGCAAGTATTGATGCATTTATACAATATGAAATTGCGTTACTTGATACAACAAAAAAAAGATTCGGCTGCACTTAAAATATTAAAAATAAAAGATTCTTTGGTAAAGAAAAACGAATCGGAACTGGTCAAAGAAACCGAAAAAAACCTAAAAACCAAATTACAATTATTGCTAAAAGAGAAAAAAATAAAACAGGTACAGTTGGTCAATAAAAAAAACCGGATTATTTTTCTTTTTATTGCCATTATTTTTCTTCTGGGGTTACTAATCTCATATCAAATAAACCGTTTGGACAAATTAAATTTGAAACAAGAGCAATCTCAATTAGAACAAAAAGTATTACGGGCACAAATGAATCCACACTTTATTTTTAATGTCCTTTCTTCCATTCAAAGTTCGCTGCTCGAAAATAATCCTATTTTATCAGCCACCTATTTATCTAAATTTGCCCAACTGATCAGACAAAATTTTGAATTTATACAAAAAAAATCCATTCCGTTAGCCGCCGAATTGCAAATGACCCGGAATTATCTCGATACCCAAAAATTCCGTTTCGGCGACAAATTTGATTACCATATAAAAATCGACCCGGCGCTCGATACCAACCATTACCAAGTCCCGCCCATGATTTTGCAACCTTTTGTAGAAAATGCCATTGAACATGGATTTAAAAACATACAACATAAAGGTACTTTATGTATTAAGGTGTATAAAGATGATAACAATATTTGCTTTGATGTCATAGATAATGGACATGGCTATCAACCCAAACACGACAAAAAAGAACATGCACTTGATGTTTTTAAAAAACGTTTGCTGATGATGGGCAAAAATGTTTTAGACAGTTTTAACATCGAAAGTTTAAAAAAAGGCACTAAAGTCCATTTTTGCATACCAAAAGATTATTTTGAACAAAAATCTTAATTTTACAACTGTAAATTATACAAGGACATATGAACGTTTTAATAGTAGAAGATGAAATAAATGCCCGGAAAGTCATAAAATACTTTCTCAAAGAATTTTTTCCGGAAATGATAATTGCCGGAGAAGCTACCAGTATTGCAGAAGCCAAACAAAAGATTGAACAACAAAATCCCGACTTGGTATTGCTCGATGTCCGTTTAGAAGATGGTACAGGCATCGAGTTGTTGCAACAAATTGAAAATAGAAATTTTGAACTTATCTTTACTACCGCCTATGCCAATTATGCCATTCAAGCTATTAAAAACGAAGCCATAGATTATCTACTCAAACCCATAGACCCTAATGAATTTAAATTGGCCATTACAAAAGCCATACACAAGATCAACGAAAGCAAAAATAAATCAGAAAAATCACCCAAGACTGAGGAGAAAAAAACGGAAACCATTCATATAAAAACAGCTGATGCTACTTATTACATTCCGGTCAATGAAATTATTCATTTAGAAGCCGATGGTGCCTATACCACTATTATTACTAAACAGCAAAAAATTGTTGCCTCTAAAAATTTAAAATATTTCGAAAAATATTTATCCCCCGATTTATTCATTAGACCCCATCAATCCCACATCATCCACAAAACGCATATTTTAAGCTTAAACAATAAAGGCTGCCTACAATTATCTAATGGCGAATGTATTCCTATTTCAGTTCGTAAGAAAGCCATGATAAGAAAACTCTTAAAAAACAAAAATTAACAGCACTTATTAACCGGTAAACAACGTTTATAAATTTCACTTGTCGGTCTCCCCTATTTAGCCTTATATTTGGGCTATAAATTTATTATGTTTGTTTGTGTGATAAATTTGTTTGTGTTAAAAAAACGCGCTTGACTTTTCAAGCGTGTTTTTTTATGCGCTTAATCCAACAAATAAACCGTTTTTTTCTACTGTTTTTTAGTAACTTTGTTCACCAACTAAAAAAATAAAAATTATGGCAACTGGATTTTTTAAAACCGATAAAGTTAAAAACGAACCTGTTTTATCGTATGCCCCGGGCACGCCCGAAAGAGAAGCCGTCAAGAAGGCTTATAAACAATACTGGAACGATCAAATAGAAGTACCTTTGTACATAGGCGGAAAGGAAGTCTATACCGGTAAAACCAAAAATATAACACCTCCTCATGACCATCAGCATATCATTGGTAAATATCATAAAGCTTCTAAAGAAGATGTACAAAATGCCATAGATTCGGCTCTGGCTGCACGCGAAAAATGGGCTAATATGGATTGGCAAGACCGCGTATCCATTTTCTTAAAAGCCGCCGATTTGCTCAGTGGCCCCTATCGTGCCAAAATGAATGCCATGACCATGATCGGGCAATCTAAAACTGTTTACCAAGCTGAAATAGATGCCGTAGCTGAGTTGGCAGACTTTTGGCGTTTTAATGCCAAATATTTACAAAAAATTTATGCCGAACAACCGGCATCTGCTCCTGAAGTATGGAACCGGATGGAATACCGCCCCTTAGAAGGTTTTGTGTACGCCGTTACGCCCTTTAACTTCACTTCTATTGCCGGTAACTTACCCACTTCACCGGCCATGGCAGGCAATGTGGTTGTTTGGAAACCCTCATCTACCCAAATGTATTCGGCCAAAATGATTATGGAAATTTTGAAAGAAGCCGGTTTACCCGATGGGGTAATTAATATGGTTGCCGGTAGTGCCACCATGATTACCGAGCAGGTTTTGGGCAGCCCTGATTTTGCCGGTATTCATTTTACCGGATCAACAGATGTCTTCCAATATTTATGGAAAAAAATAGGCGAAAATATCGGTCAATATAAGACCTATCCGCGTATTGTAGGCGAAACAGGCGGGAAAGATTTTGTTTGGATGTATCACGATGCCGACCCGCAAGCCGTCGCAACGGCTTTAACCCGTGGTGCATTTGAATACCAAGGACAAAAATGTTCGGCTGCTTCACGCGCCTACATTCCCGAAAGCAAATGGGATGAAGTCTATAAAGCGCTAAAAGAACAAATTGAAAGCATTAAAATGGGTAGCCCCGATGATTTTACTAATTTTATGACAGCCGTCATCAGCAAAAGTGCCTTTAATAAAATTACCGGTTATATTGACCAAGCCAAAAAAGATGAAGAGGCAGAGGTTATCATAGGCGGTGGCTATGATGACAGCAAAGGTTATTTTATCGAACCGACGGTTATCTTAACCAAAGACCCGCATTATGTAACTATGGAAGAAGAACTTTTCGGTCCTGTTTTAACGGTGTATGTTTATAAAGATGACCAATGGCGTGACAGTTTGGATTTAGTGGATAAAACGTCGCCTTATGGCTTAACTGGTGCAATTTTTGCCAAAGACAGAAATGTTATTGTCGAAGCCAGTAAAAAGCTTGAAAACGCCGCCGGTAATTTTTATATCAATGATAAACCCACTGGCGCCGTAGTTAACCAACAACCTTTTGGCGGGGCTCGCGGCTCCGGAACGAACGACAAAGCCGGCAGCATGTGGAATTTAATCCGGTGGATGTCCGTCCGTTCTATTAAAGAAAATTTCAATCCACCGACAGATTACCGCTATCCCTTTATGGAGGAAGAAAAATAAATTTTAAAGCCGTTTATTGAATTGATAAACGGCTTTTAAATAAAGTTTGTTGATTAAAACACAACATTCATCAAATGAAAACAGCTTTTCATTGAATAGCTTTTTTACAGTTTATTCCTTTTAAATTATTTTTGCCTTATATAAACCCAAAAAAAATAAAATTATGAAACGAACTTTTTTATGGCTTTTTATACTTGCATTTACTATTCCACATAGTTTTGCACAAATTAAATTCGGCGTAAAAATGGGTCTTACCGCTACCAATGTCAATATGAAAGCGGCAACAAACTTACAAGATTTGGAACTACCGACTGCCAGAACCATAAACTATGATGGTGGGATAGTTTTAGAGTACAATATTATGGGTGACTTACTGTCACTGCGCAGTGGTTTAGATTTTACCCAAAAAGGCTTTAATGTCGATTTAAACCAAATTAAACAAAAATTTAACGACATAAAAGAAATATCCGGTGATTGGAAAGCCAAATTTCAATATTTACAAATGCCGGTTAATCTAGTATATCATATAGGTAATTTTAACATCAATGCCGGCCCATATTTAGCCTATGGTTTAGGGGGTAAAGAAATTCAGGATTTAAAAGTGGTTTTAAACGATAATAGCGTGCAAAATATTAACCAGAGCTATGATTTAAAACCCGTTTTTGGCAGCATTCAAGAAGATTTGTCTAATGCCGGTGACAGCTTACTTATTCAATATTTTAATGGGCTGGATTACGGTATTAATTTAGGCTTTGGCTTTAATATCAAACAAGTTTTGGTAAATGTGGAATACCAACAAGGCTTAGCCAATATAACCCCAGATTTGGCCAATGAACCCAATTTTAACCCGTCAGATTTATTAGCCAAACACAATGTATTAAGCCTCGAATTGACCTACTTTTTCCAAAAATAAAGGTATTTAATTTATTTTTTTCCAAAGCCGGCCAAAAGCCGGCTTTTTTATAAAATTAAACCCATACCAAAAAAAAGACTATAAAGCAAAGTTAAAATAGCAACTTTTTTTAGTTCAGGATCAAAATCTTTCGGGTTATTTATTTGTATAACACGTATCAAATGGACAAACAGAAATAAATAAGGCAACATAAATAACCAAGGCCATATACTGCCGTTGTAATGATGAAAAATATAGGCTTGCGTGAAAAAAAATGGCAAAACAATAAGTATAATATGATATTTTTTAGCCTTTTCCAAACCGAGTTTAACCGGAATGGTGTGCTTCCCCGATTTTAAATCGGAAGCCATATCACGCATATTGTTCAAATTTAAAACAGCCATACTCAAAAAGCCAATAGAAAGAGCCGGGAAAACCCATGTCCAATCCAATTGTTTGGTATACAAATAAGCACCTCCCATAACAGAAACCAAACCAAAAAAAAGTAAAACAAATAAATCACCCAACCCAAAATAACCATAGGCATTTTTGCCTACAGTGTATTTTAAGGCTGCTACAATAGCGCCTAAACCTAAAATGAGGTATAAAATAATCAATCCGGCTTTTTCAATCCCAAAACTATAAACAACTAAAATAAAAGCAGATAAAAAAGAGAGAATACCGGTCCATAAAATAGCTCTTTTCATTTGTTGAGGTGTAATGGCACCTGTCTGAATCGCCCGTTGCGGCCCTATCCTGTCCGCATTATCAGTCCCCTTCATCCCATCACCGTAATCGTTGGCAAAATTGGACAGAATTTGAAATAAAACAGCTGTTAAGATAGATAAAATAAAAATAATCCAATCAAACTGTCTAACACTTGCAGCTATAAAACCGGCCAATATAATACCCGCCACCGATAGTGGCAAGGTGCGTAAGCGTGCTGCTTCAATCCATTTCTTCATATGGTTGCGTTTTTAAATAATCATTGGCTTTTTTCAAATCTTCTTCCGTATCAATTCCAAAATTGACTTGCGCTGTTTCGACCATATAAATGTTAAAACCAAATTCTAAAAAGCGTAAATTTTCCAATTTTTCAATTCGTTCAAGTTCCGTTTGAGGAATATGTGGTATTAAGGCTAAACTTTCTTTCCTAAAAGCATAAACACCTATATGTTTATAAGCTTTTTCAAAAACATTATCGCGGGAATAAGGAATGGGTGCTCGCGAAAAAAACAGTGCTTTTTGGTCCACATCAACCACCACTTTGACATTATTCGGGTTTAAAAATGTTTCCCGGTCTGTAATGGGGGTCATTAATGAAGCAATGTCGAAATTGCCTTCCTTATCTTTTTCAAATACGGCTATCAATTCTTCTAAAGCTTGCTTATTTATAAAAGGCTCATCGCCCTGAATGTTCACAAAAATATCTGCTTCAATTTTTTCGGCAAATTCAGCTATACGATCAGTACCGGTTGCATGTTCTTTTTGACTCATAAAAGCTTTACCACCGTGACGGACAATTTCATCTTTTATTTTTGCGTGATCTGTTATGACCACAACTTCGTCAAACAAACCGGATTTTTGAGCCGCCTCATAAGTACGCCAAATAACCGTTTGACCATTTAGGTCTTTTAGCAATTTACCGGGGAAACGTTGCGATGCATACCGGGCCGGAATTAAAGCAACAACTTTTAGGGGAGGTTGAGAAGTTTTGGTGTGCATATCAAATGTTGGTTTTGTGTTTTGAAAAATATCTTTGTTTAATCATCAAATGAATAATTATGGCTGAATGATTGGTATTAAATCCGGACATTTTTTAACCCATAAAAAATTATTTTTTGGATATGCCTCTCAGCCTTTAATTAATTGGTCCAAAATCTTGTGTACTTGTGCACTGTTCCAATCGGCTGCACCGGTTTTTTTAACAACAATGGCACCGGTTTTATCGATGATAAAAGTAGTGGGAATGCTGTTAGATTGTAACAACGGCGGCGTTTCACTTTGGACAAAAACGACAGGTATTTTTAACTTATTTTTTTTCAAAAATTCAACAACTCTGTCGGGTTTGTCATGTGCCACAAACAAGAAAACCACACGTCCTTTGTATTGTTGATACAGTTTAGCCAAACTCGGCATCTCGGCAATACACGGTGGACACCATGTGGCCCAATTATTAATGACAACAACTTTACCTTTATAGTCATTCAAGTTAAAACTATGTTGTTGTTGGTCTAATAATTGCCAATTAAAATCGGTCAATATAAGACGTTCTTCCGGTTTTATTTCTAAATTTTCAACCCGTGAGGTTATATATGAAACACCTTTAATCAATAAAGTTCGCAAGGGTAAACCCGCCGGCGTAAACATAAAAATTAACAAACCGAAAAAAAGAATATTAGACCAATGTTTTTTGATAAAATCCATATTGACAAATTTTGAAAGCAAATATACTTAATTTATAAAGAATTAAATGCATAAAAAAACCGCCTAACTCTGTGTTAAGCGGTTTTGGTGGAGCCGAAGGGAGTCGAACCCTCGACCTCATGACTGCCAGTCATGCGCTCTAGCCAACTGAGCTACGGCCCCAAATGCGATTGCAAAAATAAGAAAAAGTTTCTAATTGCAAAATCTTTTTAAATACTAATCGTAAAAATTATCAAAAATTTGGATAGAAAATTTCATTCCCGACGCTCATGTGTCTTTCATATTTTTGACAAAGCTTACTCACGGTATGCTTTCAGGATAATTTTTAAGTCGATACGATCTTGTACCGTCCAGCCATTTTCATCATCGGCATATGGCCTTTTGGGTGACATCCGGTATATGCCCCAATCAGTCCGGTCAATGGCGAATTTCTCGGAATGCATGAGTAATGATGTTTTAGTAATGTCCATATGAGCTTTAAAACGGATACAATTGGTAATACCATGCAAGGTAAAATCACCGGTTAATTGATATAAATCGCCGGTTATTTTTTCTACTTCTTGCAAATCAAAATAGGCATAAGGGTATTTGTCTGCTTCAAAAAATTCATTTTTTAAGGTATTTTCAAAAATCAACACAGCTGTACCGTATTGTTTGGGATCCATATCCAGATCTTTAATGCTGTGCATGTCAATAATAAATTTGCCCCCCACAGGCAACAATTTTTCATCTACCACAAAACCACCGTCCTTTAATTTTATCAGACCATTGTGCTTATCACATTTCCAAAGTATTTTACTCTGTATGGTATCTACTCTATAAAAACTTAATTTATCTTGTTGTGCCCGTAAATTAAATACAGCAATAACAACAAGCAATAATATGTAAAATATTTTTTTCATTTCAGTTGTTCTGTTTTTGATTTTATTGTTAATGTTAAGACATCAAGATTACTTGCCTCATCCTTCGTCACACCTCCCCTCTCTCTCGGGATAACAAGCACTTATCATTCGAACATAGTGAGAAATCTCTTAATCTTATTCAAAATAATTTAAATTTTAATTTCGCATCGCTCATGCCTAGCTCTGTCGATATATCAGTTCGTTCCCCTTTAAACAACTATCATAATTTTGCTTAACACTTTTGCTTTGGATACTAAAAACTTCTGCACTTATTTCTCTCCTCTGTCTTGCCAAATGCCGGTTGCCAAACCTTTTTCATTGATAAAACCGCGTATACTTTCCGGAATATTTTTGGCATTTTTAAAATTCGTACTTTCAAATTCTGTTCCGAAAAAATTACAACCTTTTAAATCAGCACCTGAAAAATCGGCTCCTTGCAAATGCCCTCCTTGAAAATTGGCATATCTGAGTTTGGCGCCTTTAAAGGATGAACCTTCTAATCCACCGCCGGTAAAGTCTGCAAATGAAAAATCCGTACTATCCAATTTTGAATCTTTTAGGACAGCCCGGATCAATTTAGCTTTAACCGCTCTACTGCCGGTAAAATCTGCTTGTACAAATTCGGCATCTTTTAACAAGGCTCCCGTCATATCACATTGGCGCAATTTGGCAAAATGTCCTTCCATTCCGAACATGTTAGCTCCACGAAATGTAGAATGGCTTAAATCAGCATGGTTAACATGAACATGAAATAAACGCGATTGGTCAAAATTGCAATGTGTCAAATTAGCCCCGTCAAAATCGGTCCATCTGATATCGGCAGCACGAAAATCACTATGTGAAAAATCGGCGTTTTCGGCTCTTGCCGAACGAAAAGAAGCCCCCCGGAAATCAGCATGGCTTATATGTGCATCCGACCAATAAATTTTATCTAAATTCTCGCGCCTAAAATCATCACTGTCTCTAGGAACAGCTTTAATGCCTTTTAGGCGTGCCAATCCATTATCTAATTTTATAATGGAATCCAATTGATTTTGTTCTAAAAAGTTAATTAATTCGGGGACGTTGGTCGTGTCTGATTCTACGCCGGCTGTCGCTTGTCCACCTTGTCCGCCACCACAGGATAACAAGGTCATGATTATAAAACCGGTAATGATGAATATTTGTTGTTTCATTGTTCTTGCTGGTTAACTGGTTAATCGGTTATTTGGTTAATTGATTGTCATTTCGAACGAGAGAGGCACGAACGGGGAGAAACCTATGTTTTTTTAATGTTTAAATTCCTCGTCGTTCCCTGCGGTCACTCTTTTGGAATGATAACATCATGTCATTTCGATTCTCCCGACCAACGTCGAGATCGGAAGATAAATCTAATTTTCCATTCTCCATTTTCAATTATCAATTATTGAGATTCCTCGTCGTCTTTCTTCCTACATCATAAAAACACTTTCGGAATGACATACCTGTCATTTCGAACGTAGTGAGAAATCTAATCTTCAAATAATATAGATTCCTCGTCGCTCCCAGGTCGCTCCGTCGGTATGACAAATCACATTTTCCACTAAGCACTTTCCACTTTGACGTTGTTTGCAACATATCTACACCACATCATGGTTTTTAAAATAACGTGCTCCTAAGAAAGAAAACAACAAACCTAATAAAAACGGGTAAGCCAATGAAAAAATAATAAAACTCGTTCGGCCTATCGTATCTAAAATATAGTAGGAAACCGGTCCCATAACGGTCAGTTTCGGGTCAAACAAAATTAAGCTGCCGGTACGGAACACTTGTAACGGATTAAACAAACTGGCTATAATAACGGCTTGCGGATTAATACGCATTTTTAGCATCATTCCAATAAGCAAAATGTCCATAAACGCCACTAAAAACAACCAAATAATAAAAGCGGTGCTCAAAGCCATTTCTTGTGACTTGGATACGGTAGATAAATACATACTTAAACCCAAAAAGAAAAAAACCATCATAGCCAGTAAACCGCTATAGAGGGTAAATAAATCCCAAGGGACATCTAAATTTATAATCAATCCCCACAGCGCTGCTCCCAAAAAAGCAACAAATACGGGAATATAAATAACAAAAAAACGGCTGAAAAATTTACCCCAGTAATAACTGCTAAAGGAGATAGGCAAAGACAAATAATATTCTAAAACCCCATTCTCCCGGTCGCCAACCACCGAGCGAACGGTTGATATCAAGACATAAATGGGTAAAATAACCATACTCACCTGCATAAAAGTAATCATTAAACGGCTAAGCCCGACAAAACCGACAACTTGTGATTCGGTAATGCCCGTAGCAAACATAATGGCAACAAAACTACCTAGTAATAAACTGTATATCCAAAAAGATTTGGAGCGTAAGTTTTGTTTAATATCATTTTTTAAAACTTGTATAAGCGTTTTATTCATATTTATTTTCTTTCGTTTATTATTGAACCCATCTATTTGTTTTATTTTCCGCATTTTCCGGGGGCACATTTCATACCACCCTCGCCGGCATCTTTACCGCTAATCGACATTTTCTTTTTCTTGATAAAATCAGCCCGTTTGGTTTTGCCTTCATTGATACGTTGTATCGCCGTTTTGAAATCATATTTTGCAGCATCGGTTTTATGCTTTAAAGCACCATAACCATAACCCATAGGCGTACGGTCACCAAAACGGTACCAAGCTTTTTCGGCATCAATCCATTGACCGGTTTGGGCGTCACCAATCCATATTTTATAAGTTTGACCTTTCCATTTGTTAAAATCGCCATCGCGCATATCTTCGGCCAAACAACCTAAATCGTCATACCAACGTGTTTGCCCGTTTTCATTAATGGCTTGCAAATTATATTTCGGATTGTCCAAGCCCATTTTACAGGTATGACAAACATCACGGTCATAATTAATTTTACGTGGACTAAAATCTACTTTTTGATGACAACTTGATAAAGTTGCCAAGAGCAAAACGGTAATTAAGACTAGTTTTTTCATGATATATTTTTTTTCAGACCTAGTAGGTTTTTCCAACCTGCTAGGTCTTTAAATTATTTATTTCGTTCCTTTTTCAGACCTATCAAGTCTTTTAGACCTAACAGGTTTACATTACTTTATCTAGGCTTTATCTATAATTATTTCCCAAAAATCTATTTCTATCAACCGGTTGACCAAATCGGTAAATAAAACAGTAATTATTACAAATTTTTGCATGATTATATTTTTTAATCTGATAAATTTATAAAAAACCAAAGATTTTTTGACTTAAGACTTCTCAGATTGGTCAAAAGCCTGATTTAAACATTTATTAAAGGCGTATCAACGACTATTTCACCTAAATCCATTTCAATTAGACGGTTCACCAAATCGGCAATTTCGTCAACCCTGTGACTACTTAAAATCATCAAGGTGTCTGGCGGCAATTCTTTTAAATACTTGAACAAAACTTCACGGGCTGCCGGATCTAAATTGGCAGAAGGTTCATCCATCAAAAGAATTTTTGGATTTCTTGCCAGTGCTAAGGACACCAATAATTTTTGTTTCATCCCGCCGGATAATTTCAAAAAGGGTTTATTGAGGTGTTGCTCGACAGCCAAATTCAAATCGTTGGCAATTTGCACAAATTTTTCCTTGTCGGTATGGGTGATTATGGCAAAGAAATCCATTATTTCAGCTACTGTCATTTTAAGCGGCGGCGGCAGTTGTGGCACAAAACCGACTTCTTGTAGTATTTGCTCCCGTTCGCTACGCGAATTTTTTCCTAATACCCGCAAATAGCCTTCATAAGTATATAAGCCTAAAATACAGCGTATTAATGTTGTTTTTCCGGCACCGTTTTGGCCAATTAAAGCTATACGGTCTCCGGCATTAAATTGCACGGTCAAATCTTTTATAACCTTTACACCATTAAAGGTTTTTGATAAATTTTTAATATCAATCAGCGCTTTTCCTTCCATATTTTATTTTTCTTTCTTGGGTTTGTCCGGCACCTCCAGCGGATGCAATTCTTTTTTCTCTTCTACACTTCCCAAAATATAACTGGGCGCTTTAAATCCGAATGACAAAGCTTCTCCATAACAAATATCTATGCACAAACCACATTTGGTACAATCGCCACCGGTAAAATGGACTTCTTTAGTTGCCGCTCCTTTTTTGACAAACCAAAGTTCATGTGGGACCAAACAAACATCTTGGCAATCGGTACAATAACCGCATTTATCCAGTTCAAACTTAACCCCAACCGGTGACACATCGCCGATAAAACTATATGTCGTCCCAATAGGACAAACATAGCGACACCAAAAACGTTTAATCCCAAAGACTTCATATAACAATAAAGCCACTACCCAAATTAATGCCAATCCGGGGCCATATATCAACGAACGGGACAAGATACCAACCGGATTTAGATTTTCAAAAACCAATTCTTTGGTTAAAAAGGCCAAAAGTAAAAAACCGGCCCAAAAAACGTATTTAACCGTAATGTCATAGGTTTTTTCTCGTATTTTTTTCTTTTTAACGATATAATTATGGACGCGTTCGCCCATTTCGGCAAAAAAGTGGTAAGGGCAAACCCACGAACAAAATGCACGTCCGCCCAAAAGCCAATAAAAGGTCATAATAACAAAAAAACCAATCCAAAAGTTAGTAGTCAGCAGGGCAATATAACCGGTACGCGAACCGATAACCAACTCTTGAGAGGAGTTAAACGGATCCATCAAATAAATCCCGATTAAGCGAGAGCCACTTAAGGAACCTTCTAATATGGATAAATCAAAAGCAAATGAAATTATAAATAAAAGATTAATAAAAATAAGAAATGCCCATCGGCGGTTACGCCATTTGTGCTTGTTGACATGTCCGTCATGCCATTCTTTGAAACTAAAGCCCAAACGTGCAAAAGGTAAATTGGAACGGTCTTTAGGTGGTAAAGGTTTTCGTTTTTTATCGCGTGTTATAAAATCGTATAGAAAAGACATAATTCAATTTTTTAAGGTTAATTAAGCAAACAGCGGTTCTTTATCCAGCGGTTTTACAATAATAGCTTGTGGGGTTGTTGGACACACCATTTGACAAACACCACAACCGACACAACCGTCTTTTACTTTAGGTAAAAATTTACCGTCAGACACTTCGGTTAATTCAATGGCTTCTTCGCCTATTGGACAATAAATCACACACAAATCACATATTTTGCGATTGACTTCGGTTTCTTCTATTCTAATCCGTTCGGTTGAACCCGGCGGGCGTAATTTCCCTTTGTTGCCATGTCCCAAGGGTCCTTTATAACCTTGCCCATGATATGCCAAACATTGATCTGGATGAGGCACTTCTGCCAAACCCATTTTATCAGCCCGTTTCATCGCGGCAATTTGCATTTTAAAAGGATTTAAATTACGCGGAAAATCACCATTGGGATATTTTTTATACAAGGGTTCGACCGCCTCATTTCCGGCATGTTTAAAAATTTGAAAATCAATAGCGGCTGTCGGACAGGTTTCGGCACACTGAATGGCATCACATGAAAAATCACAGGCTTGCACTGCCGGATTAATAAATGGCGTGCCGTAAGACAAACCATCGTCCCAGTCGGCCAAATGTATAGCGCGAACCGGACAAATTTGCACACATAACCCGCATTTGATACAGGCAAATAAAAAATCTTTTTCGGCTCTGGCGCCCGGTGGACGCAAAAAGCCTTTTTCACGTAAGCTACTTTTGTCTTTAAAGTAATAAGCGGCACTTCCTACAACCGCCAACGACACGACGGCCGAAGCACTGGCTTTTAAGAATTGCCTTCTGTTAATTTTTGTATTAGTTGGTGCCATGTTTTAATGGTTAATTGGTTATCTGGTTATTTGATATTGCTGCCATTTCGAACCCCCGCTGTCATTTCGAACACCCGCTGTCATTTCGAACGTAGTGAGAAATCTTATTAACAACTCTTAATTAATCTGGATTTCTCAATCGTTCCTTCTTCGAAATGACAAATGTCCCTTTAATTCATCCTAACAAGAATGTCAACTCCTGTCATTTCGAACACTTGCTGTCATTTCGAACGCAGTGAGAAATCTCTGTTTCATTATTAAGATTTCTCCCCGATAAATCGGGACAAGCTGTCGTCCGTGCCTCACTCTGTCAAAATGGCAATTACAACTTTGTTACTTTTTCTTCACAATAATCACACTTAGCACTAAGCTCTTTCTACTTTTTCATAAGCATCTTCCAACAAAGCATACAATTTCTCCGGTGTTACATCCGGTTGTTTTTCCAAAATATCTTGCATCATCACGTTGTCTTCTACTCCATTCCATTGTTTAATATATTTCCCTTCTTTATACCCATGATCTTGTCGAAATAGATTCAATATATTTTTGCCGATATACAAACGATATAAGACATCTAAATTGATTTGCATTAGATAAGCTATTTTAAAAAACGCATCAACAAGTGTCAAAACATCTTCGCTTGTAAACAGCGTCTTAATAAAATTTTCCACCCAAGCTATTTGCTTATAAATATCCTCATCAAGAGGTTTAACATTTTCTGTAAATTGTTGGTAATTAGGAAGTTTTATTATATCATTAGTTAATTTATCAATATCGCCTTTTCGGTTAATTTTATAATCTCGCAAAGCTTCTGACAGTACAAAATGCCAAATATCGACCACTTCAATTTTGATATTGTCCCAATCGGGTTGTGCATCAATATTTTTCCAATGTTTCCAAGGATATGAATCAATCAGCTCAGCCGCTTCCATATAAATGCAACGCCGCCAATTAACCGGCTTACCTTTATCGGTAAAACCTTGTATCCAGACTTCTCCACCGGTCGCATCATTAAGGCTTTGTTGCATCTGCAACATGTTTTTCAAACGCTTCATTTGCTTATGATTTTGGCAAAGTTATGCCCATTTCTTTTTGACGTTCTTTTTTATAATCTTCCAAATTAAATATTGGTTTAGGGTCTTTTAAAATAAATTGCGGCTTGGAAAAAGGAGCTAATTTTTCTAAATAATCTAAAATAGACAAAATCGGTGCGCCATAAAAATATTTAATATCGGGATTAAAACGCCATAATCTGGCATGATATTCATATAATTTATAAGGGAAATCGCCAATATTGTCGCCATCTTTGTCAAAACCGGCATAATCATCCCAGTAATTATGCAACCATTCATTTCGGTTAGCCGTTCCGCCGCCTTGAATAAACACTTGGGTCAAATTGTCATGAAACATATTTTCGGAGATGATATTTCCTTCTTGGTCTTTTAAAAACTCAATAGCAGTATTGCAAAAGGCTATTTCATTGCCTGAAATCGTGTTGGTTTTGGTAGGAACAAATGGCGAAACATCGATATAAATACCGCGGGCGGAATAAATAAATTTATTATCAATAATCTGGTTGGAAGAGGTTTCTTTCATTCCCAAACACATGCCGGTTACCCCTTGCGTCCCTTCAATTAGGTTGTTATTCATTATCGTACGTTCGCTATACATCAGGAAAATACCAACAGAGGAGTTGGAAAAATGATTGTGCGAGATTTGATTGTTATGCGAATACATAAAGTGAATACTGTAGCGGTTATCTATACCACGGTTTCCAATAAACTGGTTATCAGACGAGTACCATACAACCATATCACGAACTTGATGCCAATAATTTTCTTGCACCAAATTATGTTTAGAATACCAAAACCGGATAGCATCTCCTTTAAGTCCTTTAGGTTTACTGGCTATAGAAGTAATGTCATTGTGTTTGATCTGGCCGCCTTCCGACCAAAAGACATCAATACCAAAGAGTGTTTCTTCTATCTTGTTATTGATAATACGAAAATCGTTTTCTTTCTTTATTTTAACGGCGCAATCTATTTTGTCAGGGGAATCACCTGATTCTATTAAATGACAATTTTGAATAGTGACACCGGGCGCTTCAATATATAAAACTGAGCGTAAATGTCTGCCTGATATAGTCGCTTTGCCCTGACCGTCTATAGTCACATTGGGGGTTTTAATATGCCCCGGACCGTAATAAAAACCAGGTTCTAATTTTAAAGTATCTCCGGGCTGAAGTTGATCCAATAAAGTTTGTATATTCTGCATTCCCTCTTTACTGCCTTTAAATCCGGCAATAGGTGTTTGCAAACCGGGTTGATAAGAAGCATCGACCTGTGCATAAAATGACCACGGAATAAAAAAAATAAAAAGGTAAACTAATTTAGACATAAAACCGGATATGTAAGAAAAAAATTATTCTAAACCAATTATTACATGGTTTAGAATAATTTTAGGTGTATTTAAGATTGAAGACTCTTTAAATATTTATTTTTGAAATTAATGGCTAAAATCATCAAAATAAAACCGGCCAAGCCAATATAAAAACCGATATAAGGATATGACATGGTTGTAAATTGCGCGACTTTTCCTTCGCCAAATACAGTTGGCATAAAAGGTTTAATACCATTAAAAGCCCCGCCACCATGCAAGCCTAAATGGTGTCCATACCAATATAGATAATAGATATAGATAATTAAAAAGTAGAAAGGAGTTAAGGCTGTCAAAATTGCTGCCCAAGTTAGTTTTTTCTTTGATACAAAAACAAATAGTAAACCCAATAAAGCAATGAAACCAAAAGCAATATGGGCATTACGCATAATTTTGTCTAAGGTTTTTAATGCAGTAGGTATTTTATCTGCCGGAATTTTGTCGCCTGCATAAATGGGATAAGGCACATGGTTCCCCAATTCATCCAAATCATTCACCCCTTGAACGATCGGATACATCCCGATAAAATGGTTGATTTTATTCATTTCTATCAAACAGTTGGCACCGGCATCCATCGCCAATTCTTGACGTTCGCGCACCCCTTTACAGCCGTTATACACGCCATTATATTTGAATTCGATTCGAATGCCTTTAGGGTACATAGATTTCGGATATTGAATGCTTTGAAGCGCAACCCACCAAAAAGGCAAAAAGTAGGTGGCGACAATCAGTACTGTACCCAACAGCCCGAAAACCATGTATAGTAATTTGAATTTTTTAGCGTTTTCTTTCATAATGTTTTCTTTTAAATGATAAACAAATTTATAATGATTTTAAATAACTATCAAATAATTTTTAGATTATTTTTTAAAAATTGGGCTGCCTAAAAGACAGCCCAATTAGTTCATTTACAAAGACTTAGTCCTTATTTAGACATTTCTTTAACCACTTGTTCCGATTTGGCTTTCATATATTCAATTAACTTGTCAACATCTTTCGGGTCAACATGCTGATTAGGCATATAAAGTTTGAAATTTTTAGCCAAAGCTTCAATATCCGGATCTTTATATTTAGATTCTGGGTTTAAGATCCATTCTTTCAACCATTTTTTGCTGCGACGTTTGTGAACCATCAACAAATCAGGTCCGTTAAAGGGTTGTCCGAATTTGTGACAAGCATTACAACCATAGTTCAAGAATTCCATTTCACCCGGTAACATATTTTTCAACTCGATAGCGGATGGTTTAAAAGCTTGAACTTTATTATCCCAGTCAATACGTTTGGTGTAAGCCAAAACACGTTTGTTTTCAGCATCTTGGTCAAACTTAACGGTTAAATGACCAACCAATTGACGCTTGGCAGGACTGTTTTGCGGATCAACAACAATCGGATAAACACCTGCTTTTTCGGCATTGAATTTTATAGTTGCCGTTTCACCGGGTGCATAAGGATACATTTTGTCATATGACACAATTTCATAAACATAATGATCAAAAGGCGTTGTACCTAAGTTGGTTAAGTGCAACACAACATCTTGACCTTGGGTTACGTTGATATCAGCCGGTGTTACTTTTCCGTCTTTAATGGTACCGAAAATTTCAACAGTATTTCCTTTAGTTTCGACTTTTTCGGCTCCTGCTTCAGTTGCATAAGGCGATTTATCCATTTTGGTAATATCCGTACCAACCGGGTAAACTTCCATCGCTCTAGGTTCGTAGTAAGTACGGTCTAACATAACGGTATAATGCGGCTCACCCATAGGTAAAGGTAAATCATAAATTAATTTGGGATGCTCTGCTGCAATATCGATCAACTGGTGGTTTTGCGGGTGCAAAGGTCCAACCGGATTGAAACGGTCAATAGATAATTTATTCAAAGCAATCAAATATTTTCCTTTAGGCGATTTGGTATCACCATGATAAGAAACCAAGTGACCAATGTTATAGTGTGAAGGAACATAATCTAAAACTTTTAAGTCTTTGTAGTTCCATTTAGTCACACGCGAATCAACATAAATAGAAGTGTAAACCACACCATCTCTGCTGTCATATTGATTGTGAAGGGGTCCTAAACCAACTTCAACACTACCATGCAAAGCATCGTCTAAAGCAATGATCGGAATACCATACTCATCTTTACCTTCAAATTTTTTGTTTTTGATAGCTTTCATAATTTTATCAAAGCTATAAACCCAAGCGTGAGAGTCTAATTTACCGGCTACAATAATATATTCTCCGGTAGGGTTGACATCGACACCGTGTGGTGATTTAGGTTCGGGAATCAAATAAAGTAAACCGTATTTGATAGACTCCGGAATCGTGATCACACGCATACCGTTGATTTTCTTTTTACCAATTTTGCCTTCCTTGATTAATTTTTCGGCTTTTTTCCAATTGGTTACATGCAAGTAATCAACGTCTCTTGAAGAACAACCGGCTTCAAACGGTGGACGTCCTTTCATAATACCGCCGAAGTAAACTTCAGAACAGAATGAATTGGTAAAGCCCCAACCGTAAGATTTGCGTTTACCGGCATCAGATAAATCTTGTGTGTAAGGTGGAAATTCAAACGTAAAAGATTTATCTTTTAACAATTGACCTTTGTCATTGTCAAATTTCCAATAGGTTAAACCACCTCTCCAATATTTGTGATAATTGGCTTCGGTTAAAGGATAGTATTTTCTATCAAAAGGTGCCGGATATTGGCAAGCCTCCATGACATATTCTGAATTAGGCGTAAAGAAAGCACCACCATGGTCAGAACGGAAAATAGGGTTTTGTACCACTTGTTTAACATACCAGTCTCTCAAATCGACAACAAACAAACGCGGATTGGCTTTATCGTTGATTACCAACCATTTACCATTATAATCTGCGTCAGTTTCAGAGATGCCGGGATGGTGCGTATCACCCCAAAGAATTTGAGTCCCATCAATAAATCCTTTTTTCATCAAGTTATAGGTTTCTTCAGAGTAACCGTAACCGGCATAAGGTTGACGGGTATTAATCGGGATATATTTGACCATACGCATAGATGGCACCACATAAGAAGGCATATTTCCTTCTTGCCCACCGGAGTTGGCAGTAATTGCTTCATCTTTTACATTATCAGGTGTATATGTTTTAACAGCTGCTAAAACATCATCTTCGTTCAAACCTCTTCGTTTGACTATGTCTTGGAAAGATTCCTTTCCTCTCGGCGCACCTATATCGCTGGCAGCACCGGATTTTCCGCTTTTATTACCGTTTCCGCAACTGGCGGCAAACAAAGCAACAAGCATTAAGGACATGGTTGCACCAACAATTCGCAACCAAGCTATATTATTTATTTTTTTCATAATCCAATTCAATTTAGATTTTATTTAATTATTTATCTTGAGCCAATTTTTCACCTAATAATTTCTTAGCTCTTAAACCAACATCAGCAGCTTTAACTTGATATTGGAAGTATTGTTCAGCCCATAAGAAGGCGTCTTTCCATTTGCCTTCTTTGGCATATTGTTTATATTTTTGCTCAGCCACTTTACCTTTGTTCAATTGGTCAAAGGCATCATCAACCAAAGCTTTTACGTAAGGGTATTTTTCGAAATGATTTTTCTTCAAGTAATCAACCACACCGTTGATGACAGTTCCGGTTTCTTTGATAACTTTAAGTTTCTTTTCGTAGTCTTGTTTGTATTTAGCCAATTGTTCTTTGGTTAATTTTTCGGTAACTGTACCTACAGGACCACCTTTGTAACCTTTAGGTCTGACCAATAAAATACCTTCCATCTCTAAGTGTAAAGCAGAACAGAACTCTGTACAATAATAAGGGAAAACACCGGCTTTGTTAGCTACAAATGTTAAAGAAGCGGTTTTTCCGGGCTCAAATGAACCATGTCTACCATAAGTATCAACGGTAAAACCATGCGTTTCATCTTCTGCACGTTCTAAGTTGGTCAAGTGGAAAGAAACGATATCACCTTCATTAACTTCAACAATTTCCGGTGTAATGTGTGAACGGATTAAGGTACCAAATACATGAACTCGGTTACCTTGACGTTCAATTTTTTCTTGACCGGCAACCGCACGGAAAGGAGAAGGCTCTCCGGTACGTGAATTGGTTCCGGTAGGATAACGGATAATCGGTTTGATTGTGGTTCTTAAAATAGCAATATTACCGTAAACGTTAGCTTGCGGCAAGGTCATGGTGTAAGTGTCCACCATTTCATCGTCAGCAGAAATATCGATTAAGTGTTGTACACTTGGACGAACCGGACCGGTTTTGGGTAAATTTTTCAAATAGGCTTCTTTGTCAACAGCAATCAAATAGTTTGAATGTGGTGCAGCAGATAATCCTTGAGGCGTTGTTAAATAAGACGGTTTAAAGTCTAATTTAACTTCATCCATTTTTTTACCGTTTTCGTAGTTAAAACGAACCACTTTACTGTCGTCATGAGCAGAAGCATAAGCGACATTTTTGCGGTAATCAAATGTTACATCTACAACACCTTTTCCAATCGGAATAGATTTATGCGTCACGGCATCTGCTTTAATATCTTTTCCTAAATTGGCTTTTATTTTAGCGGCATCCAATACCAATACATTATCAGCAGCAACAACGACATACTTGCCGTCAGGAGACACTTTTACCATATTGGCAGATGCAGGCAATTCAACAAAACTTAAAACATTGGCTTTTTTAACTGTCTCTAAAGGAATATATTGAGAAAAGGTAGTCGGCACTTTCTTTAAGCCGGCTGCTTTTTTATAGTCTAAAGCATAAACATAGGTTTTTCCATTGTTAAATGCCAAACCGAACATTAAACCGTCGGAAGCACCTTTTCCTATATCATTATAATCTAACGTATAAGCCGGCATTTCAACGGTAAAGGATTCTTCCTTTAACAGTCGTCCTTTGTGCTCACCTTCTTTTTCAATACGGTGCATTTTCCAAAAAGTAATACCGTTTTTAGCTTTTGCCATATCGGTTACTTTGTTATCCCATGGCATCGGATATTGACCGGATTGCACGACATATTCCGTATTAGGCGTAACGGCTGCTTCCGGGAAAACACTTTTTAAAATAGTGTTAGACAAAACTTGTTTGGTTTCAAAGTCATCTAAACCCAATAAAGCAACACGGGCATTAGCACCATCTGAAAAGAAAGCATATTTACCATCGTATTTACCGTTGGTTTCCGAAAAGGCAGGGAAACGCATGTCACCGTAAGTCGGGATAACATCATCGGGATTTGATTTTTTCAATAAAAGTGAACTTTCATCATCAAACCCGAATCCTTGCCAAGGCTCCGGCGTAAATACCCCAACATATTTGTAGATACGCATACTGGGTATACCATATACGATCATGGTTCCGGAGTTTCCGGTACCAACAATACCAAAGTACTCATCACGTCCTCCGCGAGGCATGAAGGTTTTGACAGCAGCAATCTTGTCTTTGTCAGACAGACCCCGCGCTTTCATTACAGCGTCCACTGTTTCTTGGGCTGCTAGTGTTGATATTCCCATTAAGAATACCAAGACTACAAGAACAGATTGGGTCAACCAATTTGATTTTCTCATAATACTACTTGTTATTTTAGCTTTTAATTCAATCGTAAATATAAAAAATTTAAAACAAAAGCAACTATGATAAATCAGTTTTTCCAAAAAAAATGTTAAAAAAAATGAGGTAGATTTTTACAAATCAAGCCGATAAGCATAAAAGAGTCGCAAGTCCTTTATTTATAAGGCCTTCTATTTATCATCTTTATAGCGTGTTTATATTAAATATATAATTTTAGTTTAATTTTATACAAACCTTATAAACTAAAATACTATTTAAACCTGTTTTAAACCTAAAATTATAGCCCCCCTAGCTAGATATGGACGGCATTATTGTTAAGCTGCTTATCATTTTTTAGCTGTTTTTTTGAGAGAATTTAGCCAAAAATCGATCAGCATGCGAACTGCTTTTTCGGGAGCGAAACGGACATCATTATAGGGCTTAAAAGCCATCTGCATCTCTTTGTGCAATCTTTTATCAAAATCAGCACCCAATGACGTTCCGGTCGCTAGCATTTGCAAGTCTTTGGCCAAAACCGCCAAAGAACGGCTCATGGGATATAGTTGGACTAATTTCGGATTAGAACGTAATTGCTGTAGTGCCTTGTCTAATTTTTGCCAGCGTGTAAAACAAACTGTAATTTTTCTTTTTAAAGCAGGGGTTGGCCGGCTCAAATAATCATCGACCAAAAACCTAAATTTCAAAGCGGCTTCAGCATCGGCCGAACAAGCATCGGCAAAGAGCATAAAGGGTGAATACGTTTGATATTCGGTTCCCCCTTTGTTGCGCCGGTATCCTTTTAAAGGCTCATACCATTTGCAGAGTGCCTGCAAGGCAGAGATTTCTTGATTTTCTGCTATATTGCGCAAAATAACGCCACGATTTTTAAGGTGACTAATACCTAATTCTTCCAAATGATAACTTTGTGCCCATAATCTTTGGTACATTTGCCGGATTTCCGGCTTAGCGGGATTAGACCACAGGCGTTCGCCAATTGCCAGCGTGCGCGGCCAAATGCGCGAATCAATGGTAAAGGGGGTAACCAACTCGCTCCACATGGTCGCTTCACCACCCAAAATATGTTTTTATTCTGCCTCAGACAACGGAGTTTGCAACGGGTACAATTGTGTTTGATAATGGCGGCTTGCCGGTAACATCAAATCGATATAAAACCCATTGGACAAAACGGCATCATAACCTGCTTTTATGGTTTTAACCAAAGAAACACCTGCCCTGCCCCGCCATACGTGAATTAAAGCGGTTTTGGGCATTTGCGGCGTCCTTATTTCTTCCCATCCCATCAATTTTTTATGGTATTTATGAAGGATTTTTTCTAACTTGATATTAAAATATGTCTGCAATTGGTGATTGGTCGTGAAACCTTTTTGCTGCATAAAGGCTTGAATATCCGGATTGGCATCCCACTGACGCCCCCTGTTTTCATCGCCGCCAATATGAATATAAGCAAAAGGAAATAAGCCGGCGAGTTCTTTAAAAATTTGATCTAAAACAACGTATGTTTGCGGATTAGACGGGTCAAGCGTGGGGTCAAAAATTCCGGCATTGCGTTGCAAATGGTATTGTTTTTTCTGACTGGCTATTTCAGGAAAAGCCGTTAAAAGGGCTGTAGCATGTCCCGGCACATCTATTTCGGGGATAACACGAATACCACGGTCGGCAGCATATTGTACCACGTCTTTAATTTGTGCTTGGGTATAAAATTGACCATCAGAGGCTTTTTGGGTCAATTGCGGATAAGCTTTTATCGCTATTCTAAAACCCTGATCGTCGGACAAATGCCAGTGAAAAGTGTTGAGTTTAGCAACTAACATGGCGTCCAAATTACGTTTGATTACCGCTATCGGCTGAAAGTGCCGTGCCACATCAATCATCAATCCCCGCCAGGTAAAAGCAGGTTTGTCTGTAATACTTAAATTTTGAAAAAAATAAGTATCTTTATCATTATCAAGTAATTGCAACAAAGTTTCAAAGGCATAGACCACACCTAAATCTGTTTCAGCTTTTATTTTTATTTTATCAGAAGTAATCATCAGTTGGTAAGACTCATCTTCGTGGAGTTGTAATTTGCCCGGCCGGTTGTAATACACCACAATATTGGCCTGCGGAACCTCTTTTATACTTACCGGAAATCCGTATTTAACAAACAAACCGCTACGGTTGGTCAAGCGTCTGATAAATTTGGTGGCGGCTATTTGCACACGCCGGCTGGCATGGTCGGGTATGGCCACCCTAATAAGAGAATCGACTACAAATTGCCCCTTTTGTAAGTGTAATTCCTGCGGCTGCGGCATTAAATTTTTCCACGCAGGCACAGGTTGGGCGTGCAGATAAGAGAAAAAAAGTAAAAGAAATAGAAAAATATAAGGCTTAGGCTTCATAATGGATATTTTTAATTTGCTAAAGATAATTTTATAATTGCAAGTTAGCAAAGGCAATTAAATTATTACAAAATGATAGAAGCCTTACTTCGGAGCAAAGTGGGTGCAAAGTGGGTGCAAAGTGGGACATAATTGGGTTAAGCAGGCAATTAAGACAAAACTGGGTGAAAAATATAAGTTAAAAGATGAACGCAAAATTTTTCTTAGCGTCCGGCGCTACTAAAAGCAAAAAAACAATCGGAAAAAATTAAGCATTGCACTTTATGTTTTCCCCTCATCATTACAACTATAACAAAAACATAAATAAACAATAAAAAATCCATTATCCAACCTTACACCATGTTGAACAACAGGCGAATTGTAGACCCAGTGAAACTTTGGGATAATAGGAAAAATATTAAAATAACAAACAACAGTTTTGCTGTTATTCTAACTTAAAAATAATACCGTTTAAAAGCCTCAATAGCCGCATAGTCTGCCAAACCCAATTGGTGGTATTTTACGGCTGTTTGATGGTTACGGTCTTCTGCCCTTACCCAAAACTCACGCGGATCGTTCCCTTGAAACATCACACCGTCTTTTTGCGTTTCATGGTAAAAAATAGCTTTGCGTTTGCGTAAGACTTGGTCCGGACTCATGGGTACCGCCATATCTATTTGCGGCACATCCCATTCGTGCCAAGCCCCGCGATATAACCAAACACGACAATCTTGCATAAAATCTTCTTGTTTTAAGTTGTCAATACTTTTAAAAATAGCATCTAAACAAACTTTGTGGGTCCCATGCGGATCGGCCAAATCACCGGCTGCAAAAATTTGATGTGGTTTAATTTGCGCTATAATATTTTGCACCAAAGTGATATCTGCCACACTTAAAGGTTTCTTCTTGATAGCACCGGTTTCATAAAAAGGCATATCTAAAAAATGAATTTGTGACAACGGCACCTTCAAATAAGTTAAAGCACTAATGGCTTCTTGACGTCTGATTTGCGCTTTCAATTTTCTGACCGGCAAACTGTCTTCATAGGGTTTTTCTTTGGTTTGCAAATCCCGGATGATGTTTTTCAAATGAACATTATCGGGCTGATAGGTTTGCATAATACGGGCATATTTCAATGCTTGCTCATCAGAAACGGCTATGCTACCCGAAGTTTGATAAGCAACATGCACTTCATGCCCTTGCTCTACCAGTCGGTCCAAAGTTCCGCCCATTGAAATAACATCAT
Organism: Flavobacteriales bacterium; assembly: GCA_026993355.1. Lineage (GTDB taxonomy): Bacteria > Bacteroidota > Bacteroidia > Flavobacteriales > Flavobacteriaceae > WGBX01. The sequence goes on from JALWTX010000010.1 coordinate 32,746, forward strand.
CATCCGGATGCGGACTAAAAATCAACACCCGTTTAGGAAAGGGTGTTGCCCGCTCGGGGCGGTAGGTATCATCAGCACCGGGTTTGCCACCGGGCCAACCGGTAATGGTGTGTTGAATTTGATTAAATACCTTTATGTTTATGTGATACGGATCGCCCTCTTGTGCCATCAGCCCTGACATGCCATGGGCATTATAGTCTTTTTCGGTTAATTTTAAAATGGACTTACCGGTTTGACCGGACAACCAAACAACTGATTTTTTGATTAATTCGTCATCCCATTGACAGTCTTTGACCAACCAAGGGGTTTTGACTCGTGTTAATTCTTGCGAAGCTTCTTCGTCCAAAACAAAGGTGGTATTGGTGTGCTTTTGCAGATAAGTTGCTGGTACGTCTGACGTCATCTCACCTTCAACAGTACGTTTGATAATAGGCGCCTTAGCATTTCCCCAAGCCAATAACACAATACGTTTGGATTGTAAAATGGTTTTGATCCCCATCGTAATGGCTGCGCGTGGGACATTTTCAATTCCAAAAAAACCGGGTGCTGCATCTTGCCGGGTCAAGGGGTCAAGGGTCACATACCGTGTCCCCGAATTGATATGTGAGCCGGGCTCATTAAAACCGATATGTCCGGTACGACCAATGCCCAACAATTGAAAATGGATCCCACCATATGACGCAATTTTCTGATCGTAAGCAATACAATATTCTATTAACTTATCTTTAGGAACAGTACCATCCGGAATATGAATATTTTCAGGATTGATATCGATATGATCAAATAAATGTTGGTGCATGAAATAATGATAGCTATGAATGCTCTCTTTAGGCATCGGATAATATTCATCTAAATTAAACGTCACCACATTTTTAAAACTTAAGCCTTCTTCTTTATGCAACCTGACCAATTCCTCATATACTTTAACCGGAGACGAGCCGGTGGCTAAACCTAAGACGCAGGTTTCACCAGCGGCTTGTTTGGCCCTTATCAAGCCGGCTATTTCGGCCGCCACAACTTTAGAACCATCGACCGAATTATCAAATACTACATTGTGAATTTTTTCATACCGGGTTTCTTCAAATTGGCCGGGAGGTTGGTAAGCAATAGAAAGTATTGGTGAATTCATAATTATTCTTTTGATGAGCCAGCTAAATTAAAAAAAGAAAAGTGAATAAAAAATGAGATTTATAAATTTTATATTAAAAAAATATGAAACATCTACTACATAAAAAGAAAAATCATGGCTAAAGCAAATAAAATCTGACCTACAAAAACCACACTTCCTAATAATAAAGATTTTTGCCCCTGTTGCCAAACCGTTTTAAAATGAATATTAAACCCAATTGCTACCATGGCAATGAGCAAAAAATAATGACTGAGTTGTCCTAAGAAATGCAAATACTGAACAGGTAATAAATGAAATGTTGGCAATAAGGACATCAAAATAAAGCCAATAATAAAAACAGGTATCGCTTGTTTTTTTACCACCTCTTCAGCCTTTTTATTTTTTTGATGAAAATAGTAAATTAAGCTTATTACCAAAGGCGTCAACATGAGTATACGCATCATTTTAACAATGGTTGCCGTATGCCCAACCTTTTCATTGATTGAAAATCCGGCAGCAACCACTTGCCCAACGGCTTGCAGGGTGTCACCTATTAAAAAACCGGCATGCAAATTGTTAAAATGAAAAATATACTTGACCAATAAAGGCAAAACAAACATGCCAATACTCCCTAAAAAATTAACTATAGTTACCGATACCCCTACCTGATGCTTATCTGCACCGATAATTTTTTCGGTAGCCGCAATGGCTGAACTTCCACATACGGCATTACCAATGCCTAATAAAAGGCCTAATTTGTAAGGTATTTGGAAAATACATGCAAACAGTAAAGCTAAAATGATGGTAAAAACAATCCCGGCAATAATCAATAAGACTGCCTTAATACCCAACTCCTTTATAATATTGAAATCTAATTTTACACCCATTAAGATAATAGCCCATGACAGAATTTTTTTTTCGGCAAAATTGATTCCCGGCGATAAAGATGGCGGTAATTTAAAAATATTACCGGCCAATACACCTAAACTTATACCCATAACGACAGCCCCAACCGGTAAAAAACCGGACAACCATAAAGCTAATATTGCAACCGTCAGAGTAAATAAAAGACCGGGCAAATAAGAATAAGATTTTTGTCTTTTTGATATTTTTAGTTGTTTCATATAAAATTTTCAAGGCTAATAAACACCGGATATTCGGCAGAATCATTTTCAATACTATCCAAAAGGTTATGTTAATCTAATTTTTGCAATTTCGTAAAGATAAAATCATTCTCTTTAGCTATATTATGACATGAAATGCAACTGGCTGTCCCCTTTTTCCAAGCTTTGTATTGATTATCAGATTTAACAAACCGGGCATATCCCCAATTCCCCGGATTTGCGCCAAATTGTTTTTTGTCTTTGATCATATACTCAATGCGTTTCAAATGATTTGCCTCTAAAGCTGCTTTAAAATTAGGCATTTGCTTAACATCCCAGCCTATTTTTACAATTATACTACCATCGGGCAAGGGGCGTTTTTCATTTAAAGCTTGGTAAGCTAGATTATTTGCCATGATGTAACGCAATTCATTTTTATCAGTTCTAAAATGCGTGGCAATAACCTTATAATTTTTATAATTCTCAATAGTTTTAAATTTTAGGTGATTATCAGGCATTTCCAAATCCGGAACTTGTGAAATTGGTTGATAAGTCGATTTTCTATTTTGACAGGACAATATTACACTAATTGTTAAAAGCAATAGGCTATACCTGAGGAAAACCATAGTTTTTTTTTCTGTATTATAATTTGAATTGGAAATTCTTTTCATTTTTTACTTATTTTTTTATGATTTGAACGAACAAGATACATCATTAAATCTAACGCATTGTGAAGAGCTAAATAAATTAACTGAATTTTCTTTTAAAAATACAGCAAGGCAAATTAAAAGCTATTTTCTCAAAACTTTGCCGGTCAAAAACATGCCTAAAAACACAAACAAGGCAAAAACCAAACTACTGATTGCCAATTGCATACCGCCGGAAATAATATGCCCGCTGGTACAACCGCCGGCTAATCGCGCCCCGAATATCAAGATGAATCCGCCGATCAATGCTGCCCAAATGCGTTTGTTTTTTGCCGTACCGAATTGGTCTGCCCAACGCGGATAAATCAGTCGCCATTTAAAATTGCCTTGAAGTAATGACCGTATCAAAACCAACAAAAAAGCACCGGTTAAAAAAATGAGTTCCCAATGACCGGGTGTCTGAATTTTTTGATAATAAACACTATTGGTCAGTCCCCCTAAATGCGCACCTACATATGGATAAGTGGTCGAAGCACCAATCGGACGGTTAGTCGTGGCTTTTAAAAAGACGATACTATTTAAAACCGCCAATAAAACGCCGGCAATAGCCCATCTTTTATCGGTAGCCCCCTTATTTGTCGGGATTCTAAAAGCTAAAAGAATGAAAATAGCGCTTATTATCAAAACTAAAATATAGTAGAGCCAACTGAAAGCCCCTACCAAACTAAACAAAGAAATTTTTCCCATGTTGAAATCCAGTAAACCGGATATATCTGGATAAATCAACGTATAAAACCAGCCGCCTAATACCCCACCGGCAATACCAATCCATGCATCAACGGCGCCTTGCGCAGCTGATATAGGTAAAGTTCCCGGACAATAACCCAAAACAGCCATGCCGGCACCAAATAACAATCCACCTAATACCACACCCCAAACTACAAACGGCTTGACGTGAAAACCGGCCCAGCCTAAACCGATAAGAATACTCAAAAGAATAGCACCGACGCCAATGCTCAATAAAATCGCTTTTAAAACCGTATTGTTCCTAAAACCGGCTTGCGCACTAATGACATCGTATTTGTTTAAGCGACCATAATCGATAATCCAACCAAATAAGGCGCCAAATACTAAGATTAAAATGATATGACTCATGTCTCTGTGTTTTTAAAATGAACAACACAAAGAACGGGATATAATTATAACCAAACAAACGAAAAATTAGAATGTTAGATAACTAAAAGTTATAATGAGCGAAGTTTAAAACCAAATCAACCAATTTGTTTTGACTGCCTTCGGGATAGATAAAATTGAAATAGCGCTCGACTTTAAAATCTTTGGTGGCAATTAAACACAAATCACGGCGTTTAACAGCTTCTTTAACACTTTGATATGACAAAAAAGCCAATGCTTCTGCTTGTCGCAAATAACCTTTGATACCTTGCGTGCTACCATATTCCATAATGATATTAAAATCGGATAAGCTAAAACCGGATTTTTGCAAATGATATACCAACACTTCACGGGTTCCCGAACCACTTTCACGGATAACCAAGGGGTATTTTTTTAAAGATATTAAATCCAACGGCTGTTTAGGCAGAGACATTTTAGGGTTGCCGACCAATACGATTTCATCTTTTAAAAATGTTTTATATTGGGTACCACTTCGTTTACTTTGTCCTTCAATCAAACCGATATCAATTTCATTTTTCAAAACGGCTTGCTCAATTTTTTCGGTATTGCCGTTCATCACACTGATTTTTATGTCGGGATAACGTTTTGAAAATTTATGAAGTAAGCCGGGCAATACATATTGGGTAATCGTGGTACTCGAACCGATTTTTAAACTGCCTTTTTGTTCATTTTTGAGTTGCGACAGGTCAAAATAAAGCTGGTTATACAAACTTTCAATCCGGTAGGCATATTGCAAAAGCCGCTCACCTGCAGGGGTTAAAGATATTTTATTGCCATGCCTGTTAAAAAGCTTGGTTTCCAAGCTTTGCTCGAGTTTATGTATATGTTTGGTTACCGCCGGTTGCGTCATATACAACTCGGCAGCGGCTTTGGTAAAGCTCAATTTTTGAGCCGTAACGATAAAAACTTTCAGACCGGATGCCAGCATAACAATAAAAATTTAGGGCTGTAATCGGGATTACAACCCTACAAAGATAAGAGAATGTTTCTGAATCATTTTTAATTTTCGGGATAAGCATCCGGCGGAACCGGTATTGGTGCCGGCACCCCATTGACAACATCCTTGTTTTTAGTGGCTTCTTTATCAATAAATTCTTGTGCTTCTTCGGTACTTTGATGTATCAAAATCACTTTTTTCAGACCGGTATTTTTAATCCCTTGTTTGATAAAATAGAATAGCAAGAACAAAATAATTAACCACCAAATGAACAAGATAATTTGTTGACCGGTAACATTATCGGTAAACAATTCATACACTTTATATTTATCGGTTAAAGAACCGTTTTTGCCGGCAATAACCGTACTACTCAAAAAATGTTTATGTGCTTTATAGAACAAGGTAAAAGGCAAATATCCAACGGCAAAGCCCATAAATCCGATTAAGGTATTCAGATACCCCATTCCCAAACGCATATACGAACGAATTTCGCAACCGATAAGTAACACGGCACCCATACCCAACAACAAGCCGCCTATTAAACTACCGGCAGTCAGTGAATATTTGACTTTACCCGCAAAAGCCGGTTCGGCGCCAAAAAATACCCAAGCAATGATGATAAAACCCAACATGACAACCCAGTGCGTTGCCAAACCAATAAATGGGGCATAACTACGCATCAGGGTACGCGTAATTTTAGGTACGCCTAAAAAAGCATATTTTTTATCGCGTTGTTTCATATCCTTTCCTGTTTCCAAAGCTACCAGTGCACATTCGGTTCCAAATCCGGACTTTGCCAAACCGATGCCACCTATGATACCGGCTAACAAAGTTACCAACACATAAAACCAACCTTCATGTGCGACCGATTTATTAAAAGGATGTAGATGACCGGCTTTGAGATGTTGCATACTGTCCGCATTAAAAAAGCCGTTGTAAATTGCTACAAAAATCAATAATAACACAAATAATAAGCCTACCAAATAATAGGGATTTTTCAAAGGTTTATAACCGGGTTTGTAAGTAGCTTGCTCACCTTTATCGGCATTTTTGACATAAGATAAAGTTTCTTGATGTTTAAAATAATTAGCCAACTTGAATTTTCCCATGATATAAAAACTCAAAATACCACCCAGAGCCATAAAAATGACCGTTACCAGCGAATGAATATTCATCATAGGCACACCACCCATCAAGTGGTTGAGCGTACAACCCCCTGCCAAACGCGTACCATAACTAAACAAAATGCCACCGATAAACGATGCTAACAACATTTTTTTATTGTAGTAAGCCCACGAACGGCTTTCGCGTTCCATTTTAGCCACCAAATACCCACCGATAATCATCCCTACTATGGGCCAGCCGATACCGGGCACAAAAGCACCATCGGATGACGGCACAACTTTTTGAACGCCATCAACTACGGTTGTACCGTAAGTGCCGTATAATTCCGATTTAAATCCAAATATCTGATTAACAAACACTTCCATGCCCCGAAACATCTTTCCTAAATCGGTGGTTACGGTAATGGGTTTGAGATGTGCCGGTTTGCCCTGTTGCACTTTTTGCACCCACAAACCAATCATATAAATAATTTGCGCCACGCCAAACAGTGCGCCGGCATATACATACGACCATTGATTGTTGATAAGTTTTTTAATATTCATAGTTACACATTATTTAATTAAAAATCCATTTGTATTCTCAATAAATGACCGGTCATATTACCCAAAACCGGATTTTTATCATCGGTAAGTATATAATTATACATTAATTTGATATGCGACGTCAAATACCAATTCAGTCCGACAGTCAAATTGTTAACTTCTGCCGGATTACTCGGGTTAGCAGCTGCGACATCATTTGAAAATTGCATTTGAGAAAAGCGCGCTGTAAGTTCCAAGGCTCCAAAGCCGCCGTGTTCCACATCAGTCTTTGGCTTTACTCTGCCAAAAGCCCCGTGTTTATATGGACGGTGTTCACCAGTCAAGAAATAACTGCCCAATACATAAAAACTACCGGCATTATAATCTTTTGAGATATTATTTGCCAGGGTCATCATTTTATATTCAGATTGCAAAGAAAATGATTGGTATCCGGTAGCCAATTCAAATCCGACGGTTTGCCGGTTTTTAGCATCCGGAAAAATATAATGATATTTCTCTCCCATATGATTTTCGGGTCTGAATTTCAAATCTTTATAAGGTCTATGAGCATAATTGACCCCTAAATGCAATAATAAATTTTGAGAAGAGTCAAATATGGGCCAAGCCACAAATCGCGTACTGATATTTTGTCCGTCTGCCAAATTGACATCTTTAAAACCTTCGGAATTTTTCCCGTTATTAGTAACCGACATTTGAAAACCGGCATGGGCCTTAAACAAATGATAATTTTCATATAAAAAGCCCGCGCCCCAACGGAAATTCTGCAACGATGTCAACATCGCCCGTTCAAAAAACGGGATATATTTACTACTGGTCGCCATATCCAAACCTGTTGGTTCCAAAACACTCCCAAAAGAAAAGTTACCTAACTTACCCCCTTTATATTTCAAATAAACATCTCTGAAACCAATAGTAGCATTGGCTATATTTACTTCAACTTTATAAGAAAAATGCGGCGATAGTAAACCATCAACTGACAAATGAACACGCCTGAATTCATTAGCATTAAACCAGTTGGACTGATTTTGTCTTTTTAAAAATTCAAAATCAAATTGAATACGACCATGCAAATGAACGGTTGGCTGCATTTTTGAAGTTTGTGCATATAAACTTGTCAGCAGTAATAAAAAAAAGCTTGTAAAAAGTTGTTTGAATTTCATCTATTTAAAATTTTATGTTGTTTAAAAAATAATAATACATTCAGTAACTCTCATGAATTTATTTTAATCATAACCTTGTGTGTATTTTATGATTAAAAAAATCATGTTCGTTTCATATGGTGTTTTTTTTGCATTTTGACTGCTCAAAAATACAAGAAAAGAGAAAAACACAATTTTAAAAACAATCAGTTTTATGACTTATATCATAAAATGTTTGAATTTTAAAAAATCGGAATTCTTAATAGCTACAATTCACTCTAAAAAAACGACAGCTCGGTCATAAAAAATTGTCTGCTTACTATTGCTGCTACATCTTTGCTCTGTATTAATCATAAAAATTTATAAAAATGAAAGATTTACTTACTATTATTTTAGTCGCTTTCGGCTACTTCATGCATTTTGTATCACCGCAAACTTCTACGGAAAAGACCTTTAATTTAGAAATCAAATTTGAAAATATTCAAAAAACCGATAAACCCATTTATATGGCGCTATACCAATCGGAAAAAGATTTTAATAACAAAAAGCCTTTTAAAAAATACACGGTTTTACCTTCTCAAAACCCCGGGTTAAACAGTCAAGATTTACCGGAAGGCACCTATGCCATATTGTGTTTTCAAGATCTGAATGGCAATCACCGTTTAGATTTTAACGGCTATATACCGGACGAACCATGGGGATTATCCAATAATATAATCCGAATGGGACCACCGACTTGGGAAGACGCCAAGTTTGAACTAAAACAAGATTTACAATTGGACATCGAATTATTTTAATAACTTTAAACTTAAATGAAAATCATGAAAGCAAAAAAAATTCTTATTACGACGCTTATAGCTGCCAGCCTCATATTTATCATTAATTTAATAGCAGGCGCATCCTACGCTGTGTGGAAAAATTTACCCTACTTTTTTATTTATTCTTTGGTTTTTAGCTTGGGCAATATGTTGTATTTCAACATGATAGATAATTTTTTAAATTGGGATAAAAATCCGGAAAAAACCTTATTCATCAGTATATTAGGGGTCATTCCGGTCAATGCTTTCATCTATTTTTTGCTTAATCTATTTTTTAAAGTCTTTATTTTCGGACAAAGTTTTCAATATTTTATCCAACATATCAATCCGCTGGAATATACAATGGTCGTTTTATTTGCCTTAGTCATCGCATTGTTTATCATCACCAAATATTCCTTTAAAAAAATACGCGAAACTCAACTCAAAGCCGAACAGTTAAAAACCCAAAACGAACGCATCAAATTTGAAAGCCTGAAAGCCCAACTCGATCCGCATTTTTTGTTCAACAATTTGAATGTTTTGGCATCACTGATCGGCGAAAATCCTGAAAAAGCGGAAGAATTTACCCTGAAATTATCCGATATTTATCAATATGTTTTGGCGCAAAAAGACAAAAATCTCGTTCCTTTAAAAGACGAAATTACCTTTGCCGAAAACTATCTCGATTTGCTCAAAATGCGTTTTGAAGACGGGTTGCACTATTCACTTCCTAAACAAATTGACCCCGATGTACAAATACCGCCATTATCGTTACAATTGCTATTGGAAAATGCCATAAAACACAACAAAATCTCGGCTGAAAATCCTTTAAAAATTACCATTTCTAATGAATCCGGACAAGTAATTGTTAAAAACAATCTGAATCTTAAAGAACCTAACAGCAAATCATACAAAATCGGACTAAAAAACTTAGAAGAACGCTACAAATTATTAAATTCACCGATTGAAATAACACAAAACAAAAATAGTTTTAGCGTTAAATTACCAACATTCAAATAATGTTAAGAGTTATCATCATAGAAGACGAAAAACCCGCCGCCCGCCGCTTGCAACGTATGCTTGCCAAAGAAAAGATTTTGGTCAGCGCTATGTTACATAGTGTATCAGAAGCCGTAAGTTGGTTAAAACAACATCCGGCACCGGATTTGATTTTTGCAGACATTCAATTATCCGACGGAATATTTTTTGACATTTTTAAACAAATTCCGGTTCAAAGCGCTATCATTTTTACAACGGCTTATGACCAATATGCTATCAGAGCTTTTAAACTCAACAGTATAGATTACCTACTCAAACCGGTCAAGCAAGATGAGTTGCGGTTTGCCTTGGATAAATTTTATAATAACACAAATAAAGAAGTTGATATTCAACAACTTATATCAACGCTCAAACTTGATAATTCATACAAAAAACGTTTTGGGGTACAATATGGCACGCATTTACAAAGTATCCCCGTAGAAGAGATTGCTTATTTTTACAGTCAAGACAAGACTACATGGTTGGTTACTTATTCAGGTGAAGAATTCATATACGATCAAGCACTCGAAAAGGTAGAAAAACAGCTCAATCCCGAAGTTTTTTTCCGTATTAACCGGCAATTTATATTGTCCTCAAAAGCCATAAAAGACATGGTGCAATATACCAACAGCCGGCTCAAAATCATTTTGCATCCCGTTACTCAAACCGATGTTATTGTGGCTCGTGAACGCATTAAAGATTTTAAAAACTGGTTGGGGCTTTAAAAAATTGATTACAAACAGATAACTTTTCATAATTTTTATCTAAATTTGATACAGCCTTATCAACCTTTAAAAGATTTTATTATGAAAAACTTAACCGATGCTCAAAAATTCTTAAAACTTCGCAACGATTTACAACAAGTTACTTCATATGAAGACGCTTTAAAAATTTTTCAATGGCCCACCATGTCCAAATTTAATTGGGCAACCGAATATTTTGACGAAATGGCAAAAAATAATGATAAAACTGCCTTGATTTATGCCGATACAGAAGGTAATGAGCAAAAAGTGAGTTTTGAACAAATGCGCCAACGTTCCAATCAAGTGGCTAATTTTTTACAGGCAAAAGGATTTAAAAAAGGAGATCGTGTCTTAATCATGATGGATACATCTGTGGAAATCTTCGAATTATTTTTAGGCATTATGAAACTCGGTGGCACAATTATTCCCGCTTCTACCCTACTTTCACCGGATGACATCAGTGACCGTATTAAGCGCGGTAACATCAGTTTTGTCATCGCCCATCACAAATTTATAGAACGTATTGACCAAGCCGGTGATATTCTAAATGGCTTAAAAGCCCTAATAAATGTACCGCATATCACCATTCCGCGCGAAGCTGAAACTTATAAAGATACCCAATGGGTAAAATATGAAGAAACAGAAAACTATGAAACGGAATTTATACCGGATTTTATCACCTTTACAACTGACATTCTGTTTATGTTTTTTACTTCCGGAACCACTTCACAACCCAAATTAGTCATTCATCCTTATCACTATCCGGTTGGTCATTTAACTACCATGTATTGGCTCGATTTACAGCAAGATGATATACATTATAATATCAGTTCACCGGGCTGGGCAAAGTTTGCATGGAGCAGCTTTATGGCACCTTGGAATGCCGGTGCTACTATTTTCACCTTTCATTATACGGCATTCGACCCCGAAAAAACTTTACAAATGATTGAAAAACACCAAATTACCAGCCTTTGTGCCCCTTTGAGTGTTTGGAAATTATTTGTGCTAAAGGATTTTGAAAAATATAATTTTAATCTCAAAAAAATAGTCAGTGCCGGAGAACCGCTCAACCCTGAAATCACCAGAAAAGTAGAAGAAATTACCGGCTTGCAATTAAGAGAAGGTTATGGACAAACAGAAACCACTGCCTTGATTTTTACCCCAAAAGGTATGCAAGTGCCAGCTGGATCTATGGGAAAAGCTTCGCCGGGCTATGAAATCAAAGTAATGGATGGTAAACTTGACGAAGTGCCTACCGGAAAAGACGGACAATTAGCCGTCAGAACCTATCCATATCGTCCTTTGGGCTTACTCAAAGGCTATGATGATGAAGATAAAAATATGGAAATTTTCAAAGGTAGTTGGTATTTAACCGGCGATACGGCTTACCAAGACGAAAACGGTTTCTTTTTCTTTATCGGTCGTTCTGATGATGTGTTTAAAAGCTTAGATTACCGCATCAGCCCGTTTGAAGTGGAAAGCGAAATCATGGAACATGAAGCCGTTTTGGAAGTAGGCGTGATTCCGACCATCGATCATTTGGAGCGTATCGTTCCTAAAGCATTTATCGTCTTAAAACCGGGTTATGATAAAAATGAAACCACAGCTTTGGCGCTTTTTAAATTTATCAGAAGCCGGATGGCGCCTTATAAGCGACCGCGTTCTATCGAATTTATGGAAGCTTTCCCTAAAACTATCAGCTCAAAAGTCATGCGAAAAGACTTGAGAAAGTATGACGAAGAGCTCAAAAATATGGAAACCCGTGGCAAATATGAATTTTTGGAACTGGATTTTGCCGAAGAATTAAATCTGCGCAAACGAAAATAACTTTTTACTTGCCGGAAAATTATCCGGCAAATTTTGATTTAAAAATAACTTACAAATCCGTATCTTTGTCACCAAAACAATCATATGGGTTGCAAGCATTTAAACATCAAAGTAACCGGTAAAGTACAAGGCGTTTGGTTTCGCAAATACACTAACGATAAAGCGCAATCTTTAAGTTTAAACGGTTTCGTGCGCAACGAACCCGATGGCAGTGTGTATATTGAAGTGGAAAGTGATCAAGAAGATAAACTCAACGAATTTATGCAATGGCTTTACCAAGGATCTCCGCTTTCAAAAGTTGAAAAGGTTGAAATCTTAAATGAAATATCTTGTCAAAACTTTAAAGATTTCGAGATTAGACAGTAGCATACACAAAAATTACCTCACAATTTATTTCATATTCAAAAAAAAAATCATACTTTTGCAAGCTGAAAATGATGAAGATGAAGGCATTGAAATCGTACGACATAAAATTTAGTGGTCTGAAAAACGGCAAACACCAATACCGGTTTCATATAGATCAAGATTTTTTTAAGCTGTTTGATAACGACGAATTTGACCAATGTGATATTGACATAGTGGTAGATTTTAACAAGAATGACCAACTTTTAGAGTTTAGCATTCATAATAAAGGGAGCGTTAAAGTCCCATGTGATATTAGTGGTGAAGAGTACAATCAAGCCATTAAAGGAAAGTTAGATTTTATTGTTAAATTTGGTGATGCTTATAATGACGACCGTGATGATTTGATCATCATTCCATACAATGCACACCTGTTTAATATAGCACAGCAGATTTACGAATCGGTCATATTAAGTCTGCCTAATAAACGGATTCATCCGGACATTGCCTCCGGCAAAAAAATAGCCGACAATGCCAAATACATTGTTAACTATGGAGATGAATCGGAAACATTGTCAAAAATCGAAACGAAAGAAGAGAATCAAACCATAGATCCGCGCTGGGCGGCATTAAAAAAAATATTAACAGATAAAAAGTAATAACGATGGCACATCCTAAGAGAAAAATATCCAAACAAAGAGGCCGTAAAAGAAGAACGCATTACAAAATTGATATGCCTCAAATAGCAATTGATCCTACTACCGGCGAAGCGCATTTATACCATAGAGCGCATTGGCATGAAGGAAAATTATATTACAAAGGAAAAGTTGTAATTGACCCTGAGCAAGAAGAAGCTTAAAAATCATTAAAATACTGTTAAAAACGCTGTTTTTTCTAATAAAAACGGCGTTTTTTATGTTTTAAGAGCAAAAACAGCCTTTTTTTGATTTTTTTTTTCTATTTTGCCTCATCAAATCAAACTGACAAATAACTAAATAACTTACTTATGGACATTAAAGAAATTCAAAATCTTATAAAATTTGTCGCCAAATCAGGCGTCAGTGAAGTAAAAATTGAAAATCCGGATTTTAAACTTACCATTAAAAACAAAGCTGAATATGTTACAGCTGCTCCTGTCGCTGTGCAAGCCACACAGCCTGTTGCCGCCATTCCGGCAGCTGTTCCTCCTGCAACACAAGTGCCGGCAACAGAACAAAAAGCCAATCAAGAAGTTGATGAATCTAAATATATCACTATCAAGGCGCCAATTATCGGCACATTTTATCGCCGTCCGGCACCGGACAAACCACCCTATGTAGAAGTAGGCGACACTATAAAAGAAGGGGATGTCGTCTGTATTATTGAAGCAATGAAACTCTTTAATGAAATTGAATCGGAAGTATCCGGTAAAATTGTCAAAATTCTGGTAGAAGATGCCACTCCAGTGGAATTTGACCAACCTTTATTTTTAGTAGAGCCGATTTAGTCATTAAAAAAGATTTTTATGTTTAACAAAATACTCATTGCCAATCGCGGTGAAATTGCCCTGCGAATTATTCGCACCTGTAAAGAAATGGGCATTAAAACAGTGGCTGTATATTCAACAGCCGATGAAAACAGCTTACATGTCAGATTTGCTGATGAAGCGGTTAAAATAGGACCACCAAACAGTAGCGATTCTTACCTTAACATCCCCAGTATTATTGCCGCAGCCGAAATCACCAATGCCGATGCTATCCATCCGGGTTATGGTTTTTTGGCTGAAAATGCCAAATTTGCTAAACTTTGTGAAGACCATGATTTGAAATTTATTGGGCCTACGCCGGAAATGATTAACCAAATGGGTGATAAAGCCACGGCAAAAAAAACCATGATTGCCGCCGGCGTACCAACCGTTCCCGGATCAGAAGGCTTACTCGAATCTTATGAAGAAGCCGAACGTTTAGCCGATGAAATAGGCTACCCCGTAATGCTCAAAGCAACTGCCGGTGGTGGTGGTAAAGGTATGCGAGCCGTGTGGAAAAAAGAAGATCTCAAAAAGGCATGGGAAGATGCCCGTCAGGAAGCCAAAGCAGCCTTTGGAAACGATGGGATGTATCTGGAAAAACTGATCGAAGAACCACGCCATATCGAAATACAAATTATCGGTGACCAATATGGTAAAGCAGCGCATCTTTCTGAACGGGATTGTTCCATCCAAAGACGGCATCAAAAATTAATAGAAGAAACGCCTTCGCCTTTTATGACCGACGAATTGCGCCAAAAAATGGGAGAAGCGGCTGTAAAAGCTGCCGAAAGTATCAATTATGAAGGCGTTGGCACTATTGAATTTTTGGTCGATAAACACCGCAATTTCTATTTCATGGAAATGAATACCCGTATTCAAGTCGAACATCCTATCACCGAGCAAGTTATTGATTATGATTTGATTCGTGAACAAATAAAAGTAGCTGCAGGCGAACCTATTTTAGGTAAAAATTACTTTCCAAAATTACATTCTATAGAATGCCGTATCAATGCAGAAGATCCCTATAACGATTTCCGCCCGTCACCGGGTGTTATCAAAACTTTTCATGCACCCGGGGGACATGGCGTTCGTTTAGACACACATGCTTATCAAGGTTATGTCATTCCGCCTTATTACGATTCGATGATTGCCAAACTCATTACAACTGCACAAACCCGTGAAGAAGCGATTGAAAAAATGAAACGGGCTTTAGACGAATTTGTCATAGAAGGCGTTAAAACAACCATTCCTTTTCATCGGCAATTAATGGATGATCCTGATTTTATTGCCGGTAATTACACCACTAAATTTATGGAAGACTTTAAACCGGATGACCGCTACAAAAATGAATATGAAGCAAGTGTACAATAAGTCTTTAAGCCGCCTGTCAGGCGGCTTTTTTATGGCTTAAATTTAGGGTTTGATGCCAATATTTGTCGTTATATGACATTATTCGGCAATTTATTTAAAAATTAGGTTATGTTTGTTATCTAAACCTAAATAAACCCATGAAATATTTAGACATAGACAAGTTTGCCAGCGTCATTAATTGTATGGACGGTCGCACACAATTACCCGTCTTAGAATGGATTATAGAAAATTATGATATAGATTATCCGGATATGATTACCGAAGCCGGACCGATTAAAATTATAGCCGAAAACAAAAATAAAACCTTAATTGAAGCCATTAAATACCGTTTAGATATTTCCGTTAATAAACATCATTCCAAACATATATTTGTGGTGGCACATTATGATTGTGCCGGCAATCCTGAAATGAAACAAACACAACTCAAACAGCTCAAAAAAGCTTTAAAACGTATCCAAAAATGGGACTATAAAGTGGAAGAAATAGTTGGTCTGTGGGTGGGGAAAAACTGGAAAGTTAAACCTGTTAAACGCATTGTTATGCCTCATAAAAAATAGTAAAGATAATTTTAAAACTTTAAATTTAACTTTCTTAATGCCATGACAAACTTTTGTCATCCGGCAAATAATCTTATCTTTGTCACTTAAATTTTGGTAAGAAATGTATAGAACACATACTTGTGGCGAACTGAACGCCAATCATATCGGACAAACCGTGACCCTTAGTGGATGGGTGCAAAAAATAAGAGACTTAGGAGCCGTTATTTTTGTCGATCTGCGCGACCGTTACGGTATCACCCAATTATCTTTTAATGAAGAAAATAAAGAATTACTGGAAGATGCCCGCCGTTTGGGGCGTGAATTTGTCATTCAAGCCAAAGGAAAAGTGATTGAACGTGCCAGCAAAAACAAAAAAATTCCTACCGGTGATATAGAAATTTTGGTTGATGAACTCAATATCTTAAACAAAGCTAAAACCCCTCCTTTTACCATTGAAGATGAAACCGATGGCGGAGAAGAGTTGCGTATGAAATACCGCTATTTAGATATTAGACGCAATCCGGTAAAAAACAATTTAATCTTTCGTTCAAAAGTCAGTCAACTGGTACGCAACTATTTAGCAAATCAAGGTTTTATTGATGTCGAAACCCCATACCTTATAAAATCTACCCCTGAAGGCGCACGCGATTTTGTGGTCCCTTCACGGATGCACCCCGGTCATTTTTATGCTTTGCCACAGTCGCCGCAAACATTTAAACAACTGCTTATGGTAGGCGGTATTGACAAATATATGCAAATTGTTAAGTGTTTTAGAGATGAAGACCTACGCGCCGACCGTCAACCTGAATTTACGCAAATAGACTGCGAGATGTCCTTTATTGAACAAGAAGATATTTTACAAACTTTTGAAGGTCTTACCAAGCATTTATTAAAAGAAATACATGGCATAGAAATCAAAGAATTTCCTCGCATTAGTTATGAAGACGCTATGCGACGGTATGGTAATGACAAACCTGATATCCGTTTCGGTATGGAATTTGGCGACCTCACCCAAGCCGCCAAAGGCAAAGGTTTCAAAGTTTTTGATCAGCAAGAAGCTATTTTGGGTATTGCTGTCCCGGGCGCAGCCAACTATACCCGTAAACAAATTGACCAAATTACCGATTGGGTCAAACGACCTCAAATAGGTGCCAAAGGTTTGGTTTATGTTAAATATAACGAAGATGGCAGTTTCAAATCATCTGTCGATAAATTCTATTCTCCTGAAGATTTGGCTCAATGGGCCAAAATTACCGGTGCCAAACCCGGAGACCTCATCTTGGTACTCTCAGGTAATTTAGGTGCTACTCGTACACAACTCAGCGCTTTACGTATGGAAATGGCCGAACGTCTCGGTTTGCGCAAGCCAGATGAGTTTGCTCCCGTATGGGTAGTGGATTTTCCCTTATTAGAGTGGGATGAAGAAAGTGGTCGTTATCATGCCATGCACCATCCCTTTACCGCACCAAAACCGGAAGATGCACACTTGCTGGATGCCGATCCGGGAAAAGTCAGAGCCAATGCCTATGATTTGGTTTTAAACGGCAATGAAATCGGTGGTGGGTCTATTCGTATTCACGACAAAGCCATGCAAGGCAAAATGCTTAATCTGTTAGGATTTAGCGATGAAGAAGCCAAAAAACAATTCGGTTTTTTGATGGATGCCTTTGAGTATGGTGCACCACCTCATGGCGGATTAGCTTTTGGTTTAGACCGTTTAGTGGCCATTTTGGGCGGCCAAGAAACTATAAGGGATTTTATTGCTTTCCCCAAAAACAATGCCGGACGTGATGTGATGATTGAAGCACCGGACACCATTAGTCCCGAGCAGTTGGAAGAATTACATTTGAAAATTGTAGAATAACAAGCAACAAGCAGTCCTTAAGGACTTAATTTTGAGAATAATGGAGATATTCCGTTCAGAAAGTTTGGTAGATTACCGGACCTATACCTTTAATTATGCCATCTATTGCCGTCAAGATACGGATAGCGAAACCAATAAAATTTATCGCCTCGGTTTTTTGCCATACAGTAATGCCCTAAAATTGGACCAGCCTCATTATTATTTAGCAAGGAGCTTACGGGTCAATTTAGAACAATTTAAACCAACCTCCGAAAATAGGCGCATACAAAAAAAAATAGACGGCATACAACCCCAATTAAAAGTGTGGCCGAAAGAAAATTTTGATAATAATGCGACATTTCAAAATTTTTGTTTGGACTATGCTGCCAAACGTTTTGACGGTGCCATGCCTCCGGAAAGATTTCAATATATTCACCGTTGGCCTTATTTGTCTCATATAATTGAATTTAAAACTGCCGAAGGAGAATTATTAGGTTATGTATTGGCAGTGATGACGGATCAAATTTTGCATTACTGGTTCTCTTTTTATAATTTGACCTACAGTCGCCAAGGTTTAGGTAAATGGATGATGTACAAAACAATTTTATGGGCCCAAGAACAAAATTTACAAGAAGTTTACCTGGGCACTTGTTATGGCGAAAAGGCCATGTACAAAATGCGTGATTTTAAAGGGCTTTCTTTTTTTGACGGCAATAAATGGAACCCTGATATGAAATTACTCAAACAAAAATGTAAGACAGATCATCAATTTGAAAAAGATGTTTTTAAACAGCAATTTTGATTTCGAAATTAGTCTGCTGTGTTTTCCTTGGCGAAAATTCTCTTTAAATCTTCATAAAAAAGCATGCCGCCTTTGTTGGTATGCATAGCTCTTAACATAGCATCGACACTTTTGGAAGATAAATTAAAACTATGTGCAATTTTTTTTAAAAATGTGATTTCTTCCATATTAATGTCATGGTCTATCATCATCATGACAGCCAAGCGGTATAAATGCCAAGCTTTTTCTATTTTTCTTTTGGGGAGAGGTCCTGCTACCACTTTTCCCTCCAATACAGCCTCTAATTGAGAAGTAGAAATCCCCATTAATTCGGCTACATCGGTTAAATATTTAAATTCTATAAATTTAAAGCTGTTATCTGCTTTAGCCATTTGCACCAACTGATTTAATAACATCAATTTTTGGGCATTGGTTAAATTTTTAATACTTTCAAAATAAGGCATATATTCAATTAAAAAGGCAAAAATACAGGTAAATATACACCTAAACAAAAGGCTGCCCGGAGAGCAGCCTTTATTTGTTAAATAGTTAAACAATTCATTATTTTACTATTAATTTCTCAACAGCTAAATGATTATTTTCAATTATTTTCATCATATAAATACCGGCTTTTAATTGGCCAATATTGATAGGTTGTTGGTTGTTAACATTGGTGTTAATGACGGCTTTACCCAAAACATTATAGATAATAATTTGTTTAGGGGCAGCACT
The DNA here is from genome assembly GCA_026993355.1 of Flavobacteriales bacterium. Taxonomy (GTDB): domain Bacteria; phylum Bacteroidota; class Bacteroidia; order Flavobacteriales; family Flavobacteriaceae; genus WGBX01. Next base: position 52,061 of record JALWTX010000010.1, read on the forward strand.
CTCAGAAGCTACAAATACTTGTTTGTTTTTAACCGGATTAGGATAAACTTTTAAACCGGCAATATCATTTTTAGCGATAGCTTGTATGGTTTCAAAATCGTTGATATCACGTGGATAAATTTGGGCAGTACCATTGTATTCGCCACCAATACAAGTAATGTTTACCGGATCTGTCGGGATGGTTTGACCTGCCAGGTCGGGGAATATGGTTCTTAAAACCACTGTTTGGGTATTGTCATTCGCATCAGTAACGGTATAATTAGTGTTTAATGCAAAAGTTGTTCCGGTTGCATCAACTAAAACATTGGTTATTTTGATCAATTCAGATTCATAAGCATCGTGATTGGCGTTATAATCGGCCACACTAACTGCTTGCGGAGCTTGGGGAACATTATTACCGGTAGCGGTATAAGGTTCGGTTACTTCTATTTCCAAAGTACCATGACTGTCTTTTAATTGACCTTTTACGTCTGTCACACCGTCATATAAATTAAGTACCGGCGCTGTTGCCATCACACTTGAAGGGACAAATGCCATGATACCACCTGTAGCATCTTGTGCAAAACCTTTGAAATTGCCACTTTGGTAAGTAATACCACCAATAGCAAAAGCTTCACCTGTATAATGATAATAATCGCCTACTGTACCGGCGCGTAAATCTGCTATAGTAGCAACTTGGGTATAAGCCGCAATACTAAAGGTGACAGAAGCAGTTACCGGAGGATTCAAATCATTACCACTGTTGTCAACCAATTTAAGACTGACTTGATGGCTGGTACCCGGTGTTAAATTACTAAGCACAATAGGGTTAGTATCATATTTATTGACCGGCGGATCATTGTCAAAAGTATAGACAATATAACCATCGCCACCGGCTTGGGCCACAGTAAAGTTTTGAACCACAAATTCTACTTGTACATCCGTTACATTAGGCGCAAAAACTTGGTTGGGAGTGGGGGCGGTAATCGCTAAACTAGGGGTAGATACAGCAGCAGGTTGATATGTGCCAATACCAATAATACTTTCATAAGTCGTTCCATCTTGAATAGCACCATGACCATTGAGGGCGCCTTTATGAAACTCCCAATTTGCTTCAACAAATACAGGATCTGGGCCGGTGCCATCTAAACGTTTGGCATAACCATCTGTATATTCCCACGGTTTACCGGATCCATCTACACCATCTTGCCCATATACATCAACTACTGTACCGGTTGAAGTTTCAATGATTCTAATTCGATCATCTCCATTGATATTTAAAACAGCTGCTGATGTAGCATCTAATTTATTGGTAGTGACACTAGGAAAATTAACAGCAAAGGCATCGGTAGAACTATTTTTGTTAGAATAAACATAAACAAAATCATCTGTTACAGTTCCTAATGAACTTAAGTCAAAATTATTTCCCCAAGTTGTTGAAGCATTAGTTTGGTTTTGCAAAGAATACTGTGTAAAATCTACAGTACCTTTTGCATAAATCTCTAATACAGCTGGTGTACCACCACTTTCATCACCATCAGCAATCATGGTAATGATAGGCTGGGCAAATGTGTTTATGCTCAAAAGCAAAACAAAAAATAAGTAAAGTTTTTTCATAATCAATAAATTTTTAAAATGATACTCAAAGTTAATAAAAAATATTATTTGTGCTGTTGGAATTTTAAATATTTAATAATTAGTTAAGATAGCTGCCAAAACAGGTGAATTAAAACCCATAAAATCTTAAGCATTGGGGAGTTTAAACCGCTTTTGCTCTATATAATTAAAGCCGTATTTCCGGGCCAAATAGCGCGCCAAATAGGTTTGCTCCGGCTGGCCGGGTGTGGGCACCCAAATAACCTGTTTTTCCAAGGCAAACATATCCATCACCGAGGTATAACCCGAACGGGCTATAAGGGTTTCGGATTGGTTAATCAATTTTTCGAGCAAATCGGTCGGCAAATAATTATAAATATCGATTTGTCCATGTTTTGTTAAATGGGGTTTGCCGGATATTTTACCTTGTACAATAGCCACCGGTTGCGTCGATTTGGAAAATTCAGCCCTTATTTTCTCTTCCAATAAACTTCGTTGCGGTTCGGGACCGGACAAAATAGCCAAATAACGGTATTTTACCGGCAATAGCCGGCGTTTCATCCGGCTTAGGATTCCTAAATACCGGATAGGTAATTTTGTATGAGCCAAATGCCCCAGTGCGCCGCTTAAATTTTGATCATCGTTACGGTCTGGCACCCAAATTTCATCGTATTTTTTATAAATTTGGCGATGAAGAAAAGTCGTCAAAAAAGTCCAGATGCCTGCCGGTACACGCAACTGATGGGTCATGTAAATGGATTTTATATGGTCAGAAAAAACACCAAAACGGTTGTCAGAAATCAGGCAATCAATGGCATAACGTTCTATTATTTGGGCGGTTTTCTTTTTTTCGGCGGTTTTGGTGCGTAAAATATGTGGAACTTGCCTGAGCAAATGAAAAAAATTCAGCCATGAATGACGGGCATAAGTAATATGATAAGCCGGTAAGGTCTCAAATGGCAAATCGGGAAATTCTTGTTTTAACAAGTCTAAAGCAGCCCCATCTGAGGCAATAACCAAATGATGACCTTGCGCTTTCAATTTTTTTATCAAAGGGATACAACGCGTGGCATGACCCAGTCCCCAATTTAAGGGAGCGATTAAAATATTTTTGGATTGGGACATTATTACCTATTTTTGTAGCCTAAAATTAAGAAAAAGTGGGCAGTAAAAATAAATTAAAACGCTTTAGAGAGAATGAAACCTTTTCTAACCTGTTTCAACCAAGTCGTGAAGAATTACTCAACGACCGGTTCCCCTTAAAAGGCAAATGGCATGAAAATTATTTTAAAAACGACCAGCCTATTGTGTTGGAATTGGGCTGTGGAAAAGGCGAATATTCTTTAGGCTTAAGTAAACGTTATCCGGATAAAAATTTTATTGGTATAGATATTAAAGGGGCGCGTATCTGGCGCGGTGCCAAGACAGCTTTGGAAGAACAAAGAGAAAACATCGCTTTTGTACGCATGCAAATTGAACTGATAGAACAAGCCTTTGCACCGGGTGAGGTATCTGAAATTTGGATTACCTTTCCCGACCCGCAAATAAAGTTTAAGCGAACTAAACACCGCTTGACCAATCCGGCATTTTTAGATAAATACAAAAAAATTTTAGCGCCCGGCGGTGTCATTCATCTAAAAACGGATAGTGAATTTTTACATGGCTATACCATTGGTTTGTTGAATGGTTTAGGGCATGAAATTCTCTTTGCTCACCACGACATTTACAGGCATACCGAAGCCCCCGAAGAATTGACTTCAATTCAAACTTTTTATGAAAAACAATTTTTAGCCCAAGATAAACCCATTACTTATTTAAGGTTTAGGCTAACGTAAAATGTCCGGAGATAGTTCCTCAAAAATTTAAAAAGCAGCCAACATAAAGTTTAGCTGCTTTTTAGTAAATGAGAATTGACAAAAATTTATTTAAAACTATAGGTGGTCCCTTCTTTGCCGTCTTTTAATTGAATGCCATATTTGGCTAATTCATCTCGTATTTGATCAGACAAAGCCCAATTTTTCTCTGCTCTTGCTTTATTTCTGATTTCTATTAATAATTGAATAGTTTTATCAAAAGCTTGTTGCGCACCACTTTCTTGGTTGCGGGTTTGATGTAAGCCCAAAACTTCAAAAACAAATTGATGCAATGCTTTTTGTAATTTTTCTTTACCGGCCTGACTAATCGATGCTTTACCATCTTTAATTGAATTAATCAATCTGACAGCATCGAAAATACGGGCAATCAATACCGGTGTATTAAAATCGTCATTCATAGCAGCATAAAACTGTGCAATGAGGTTGTCAACATCAACCGGACTTTCGGAAGAGACGGGCAAGTCGGGCAATACATTGATGGCTTCCATCAATTTTTTATAGCCTTTTTCGGCAGCTTGCAAAGCATCTTCGGACAAGTCAAGCATATTACGATAATGTGCCTGTAACATAAAAAACCGTACTACCACCGGCGAATAAGCTTTACTCAGTAAGTTATTTTCCCCACTAAAAATTTCGCGTGGCAGCAAATGGTTTCCGGTCGATTTACTCATTTTTTTTCCGTTCAAGGTCAACATATTTGCATGCATCCAATATTTGACAGGGTCTACGCCATTGGCTGTTTTGCCTTGTGCAATTTCACATTCATGATGCGGAAATTTCAAATCCATACCGCCACCATGTATATCAAATTGTTCGCCCAAGTACTTGGTACTCATAACCGTACATTCCATATGCCAACCCGGAAAGCCTTCGCCCCATGGACTCGGCCAGCGCATAATATGTTGCGGGCTGGCTTTTTTCCATAAGGCAAAATCTTGCGGATTTCGCTTTTCATCCTGCCCTTCGAGTTCACGCGTATTGGCTATCATTTCCTCGATATTCCGGCCACTCAACTTGCCATATTTATCTATTTCATTGTTATATTTAATGACATCAAAATAAATAGAGCCATTACTTTCATAAGCATAGCCTTTGTTCAAAATATCTTTGGTGGTTTCTATTTGTTCAATAATATGTCCTGTTGCCGTTGGTTCAATATCGGGCGGCAAATTGTTAACCAGCTCCAAAACTTTATGAAAATCGATGGTATATTGTTGGACGATTTCCATCGGTTCCAATTTTTCCAGCCGGGCTTTTTTCGAGATTTTATCTTCATCGGTATGATCCTCCAAATGACCGGCATCGGTTATGTTGCGAACATAACGAACTTTATAGCCCAAAAACTTTAAGTACCGGTAGATGACATCAAAGGAAATAAAGGTCCGGACATTGCCCAAATGTACATTGCTGTAAACAGTCGGGCCACACACATACATCCCTACATGTTTTGGGATCAAGGGTTCAAACTTTTCTTTTTGGCCTGTAAGCGAATTGTATATTTTTAAATCTGTTTGCATAATTTGGTTTTAAAAAATAAATTTGGTTTCCAACCCGAGATAGTGCAGAAATTCTTTTTTTACTGAAGGATCTTTAAATTTACCGGCATATTCGGCGGTCAATGTCGAAGAGGTAATGTCTTTAATCCCTCTTGAGACCAAACACATATGCTTGGCATCAACTATACAAGCCACATCTTGGGTATTTAAGGCTTCTTGCATAGCCTTGACAATTTGCACCGTCAAACGCTCTTGCACTTGTGGACGACGCGCAAAATAGTCCACAATACGGTTTATTTTTGACAAGCCGATAACCGTACCACTGGAGATATAGGCCACATGTGCTTTGCCAATAATGGGCAATAAATGATGTTCGCAAGTAGAAAACACACTGATATCTCTTTCTACCAACATTTGACCGTATTTATATTTGTTCTCAAATGAAGACAATTTAGGAAGGTTTTCGGGATTCAGACCTTTAAAAATTTCTTTGACAAACATTTTGGCCACACGTCGGGGAGTGCCGCGTAAGCTGTCATCAGTCAGATCCAAACCTAAAATATCAAGAATATCAAACATTTTTTGTTCAATCAACTGCATTTTTTTTTCATCGGGTAAGGCAGTTATATCAGGCCTAACCGGCGTGTTTATAGTTGAAAATAAATGTTTTCCGGTCTTTTGTTCTGACTTATTTATCGACATATCTCTGGGTTTATTAAAGAACAAAATTACGATATTTTTAGAAATGAATTAAAACGTCTCTTTAATTAAATTTTTTATTAATTTTAAGCCATAAAAGCAATTAAATTTTTTAATTATAATGAAAAAAATCAATCCTAAGGATTTTAAGGTCAAATCAAACAAAAAGGTTAAGATAGACAAATTACCGACCAAATATGATTTGGGTGCCGACAAAAAAGAAATTGAAGAAGAACTGAGAAAGGTTCGCAGGAAAATAGCTGAAATTCAGACCAAAATTTATGCTGCCGGAACGCCGGCTATTTATATCGGTATTCAAGGAATGGATACAGCCGGTAAAGATAGTTTGATTAGAGAAGTTTTTAAGGACATAAATCCGAGCGGCTTAGAAGTCTTTGACTTTAAAAAGCCGACGCCCGAAGAACATGCGCATGATTATATTTGGCGTCATTATATCAAATTGCCCGAACGCGGCAAATTCGGCATTCATAACCGGACGCATTATGAAGATGTTTTGATTGTCCGTATCCATCCGCAATTGGTCCTGAATCAAAAAATATATGGGATTGATAAACTGGAAGATATCGATGATAAATTTTGGAAAAAACGGTTTAGACAAATCCGGGATTTTGAAAAAACGCAAGTTGAAAATGGCATGAAAATGTTTAAATTCTTTTTGCACCTGTCTAAAGATGAACAAAAAAACCGTTTTTTAAGACGTATCAGACGGCCTGATAAGCAATGGAAATTTAACGCCGCTGACCTAAAAGAACGCGGATATTGGGACGATTATCAAAAAGCATATGAAGATGTGCTGAATGAAACCTCAACCGGTTATGCGCCATGGTATGTTATTCCGGCTGATGATAAACCAACTGCACGTCTGATTGTAGCCAAAATATTATTGAATGAGTTAAAAAAACTGGATATCGATTTTCCCAAACTCAGTGATGAAGAAAAAGCCAAATTTGAAAGCTATAAACAAGCTTTAGAAAATGAGTAATTTCTTTTAGATTGAAACATAATTATTAAAAAAAGCCCCTGAAAACAGGGGCTTTTAAAGTTTTAAGCTTCACTTCCGGGGCCAAAATTTATAGGTGGCGGTGTTGTTTGCTCATAGTCTTTAATAACACCATGTACACTTTCAAAACGTTTGACATTTTCGGACAAGGCTCTTACCAAACGCTTGGCATGTTGCGGCGTTAAAATAATACGCGATTTAACCTTCGCTTTTGGTACGCCCGGCATAATGTTGATAAAATCAACAATAAATTCAGAGGCTGAATGATTTATAACAGCTAAATTGGCATAAATTCCATCGGCTACTTCTTCGGTTAATTCTATATTTATTTGCTGTTGTTTTTTTGGGTCATTCATCTTATAAAGTTTTAATGTTAGTCAATAAAATTATTTTGAATTTTGTCAATAATCATACTCTCAAAATCTTCTTTTTGAGACACAATGATATTTTCATATTCTTTTAAGCCGGTACCGGCTGGTATTTTACGACCAACAATAACATTTTCTTTAAGTCCTTCCAAGTCATCAACCTTGGCCCGGATAGCTGCTTCGTTTAACACTTTGGTAGTTTCCTGGAAGGAAGCGGCCGAAATAAACGATTTGGTTTGCAACGAGGCACGTGTAATACCTTGTAAAACAGGCGATGCCGTAGCCGGAATAACGTCACGGGCAACCACCAGTTTTTTATCTTGACGTCGCAAGATTGAATTCTCTTCACGTAATTGTCGTGGTGTTACCAATTGGCCTGCTTTCAAGTTTTCGGAATCACCTGGGTCCTCTACTACTTTCATTGATGATATCCGGTCATTTTCCTCGATAAAATCAAGTTTATGAACCAATTCACCAGGTAAGAAAGTCGTATCACCCGAATCTTCAATTTTTACTTTCTGCATCATTTGTCTCACGACCACCTCAAAGTGTTTATCATTTATTTTTACCCCTTGTAAACGGTACACTTCTTGTACTTCGTTTACCAAATATTGTTGAACGGCAGATGGTCCTTTAATTTTCAAAATATCATTGGGTGTAATCGCACCATCCGATAAGGGCGTACCTGCTTTGATAAAGTCATTTTCTTGTACCAAAATTTGGTTAGATAATTTAATCAAATATTTTTTACTTTCACCGGACTTGGCGGTAACGATAATTTCACGATTACCTCGTTTTATTTTACCAAATGAGACAATACCGTCAATTTCAGAAACTACAGCAGGGTTAGAAGGATTACGTGCTTCGAACAGCTCGGTTACACGTGGTAAACCTCCCGTGATATCCCCTGCTTTAACTGATGTACGCGGTATTTTAACCAAGGTTGTACCTTGTTTAATCTCTTGGCCGTCCTCTACATTGATACGTGCCCCAAAAGGCAAGTTGTAAGAACGTAATACTTCACCGTTTTTATCTACAATTTTAAGTGTTGGAATCAGTTTTTTATTTTTACTTTCGATGATAACTTTTTCCTCACGGTTGGTTTGCTCATCTTTTTCAATTTGGTAAGTTACGCCTTGAATAATATTTTCATACAATACTTTTCCACCAAATTCAGAGATAATAACAGAGTTCCAAGGATCCCACTCAGCAATAACTTCGCCTTTTAGAACTTTTTCACCCGGTTGCTTGTAGAGTTTAGAACCATAAGGTAGTTGATGAGTACTTAACACTTTACCGGATTTTTCACCGATGATTTTAAGTTCAGAAGTACGTGATATAACGATATCGACATTATCTTCTTCATCTTTTACGGTTTTAAGTTCATCTATTTCAACAATTCCTTCAAATTTAGCCGTGATATTGTTTTGTTCAGAAACGTTACCTGCAACCCCCCCTTGGTGGAAGGTTCTCAAGGTCAACTGCGTACCTGGCTCCCCAATGGATTGGGCAGCTACCACACCGACAGCTTCTCCTTTTTCTACCATATCACCGGTAGCCAAGTTACGTCCGTAACATTTAGCACAGATTCCGTGTTTAGCTTCACAAGTTAAAGGCGAACGTACTTCAATGGATTCAATGGTGGTTTGTTCTATCAGTTCAACTTTTTCTTCCGTTATTTCTTCACCGGCAGCTACCAATAGTTCGTTAGTTTCCGGATGATAAATATCATCTAAAGCAACACGACCTAAAATACGTTCTCCCAGCGTTTCAACAATTTCATTATTTTTTCGCAAAGGTTTTACTTCAATTCCCCGCAAAGTACCACAATCTTCTTCTCTAATAACCACATCTTGGGAAACATCGACCAATCGACGGGTCAAATATCCTGCATCAGCTGTTTTCAAGGCAGTATCTGCCAAACCTTTACGGGCACCGTGGGTCGAAATAAAGTATTCTTGAATAGATAAACCCTCTTTAAAGTTTGACAAAATAGGATTTTCAATAACCTCGCCACCGCCGGCAGTTGATTTTTTAGGTTTGGCCATCAAACCACGCATACCGATTAACTGACGAATCTGGTCTTTAGAACCCCGCGCACCTGAATCGAGCATCATATACACAGAGTTAAACCCTTTTTTATCATTGGTAATCCGATTCATCAAAAGTTCGGTCAATTCTGCATTGGCAGTCGTCCAAATATCAACGGTTTTGTTATAACGTTCTTTTTGCGAAATAATCCCTTCCGCATATTGTTCTTTAATGGCATCCACTTTTTCTTGTGCTTCGCCAACAATACGTTTTTTTTCTTCCGGCACCATAATATTGCTCAACCCGAACGATAAACCACCTTTAAAAGCGTAATAGTAGCCCATTTCTTTAATGGCATCTAAAAATTCGGCTGTCGTTGGCACATCGGTTCTTTTTAATATATCGGAAATGATTCCTCTTAAGGAGCCTTTGGTCAATACTTTATTGATAAAAGGAACACCTTCGGGCTTAACTTCATTGAAAATAACACGTCCGACAGTCGTTTCTATAATATGATCAAAAGCTTTACCTTCATCGTCATAGTCTTTTATCAAGACCTTTATATTGGCATGTAGATCAATTTTACCTTCATTTAAAGCTATTTTGACCTCTTCAGGCGAATAAAAAGTCATCCCTTCGCCTTTCACGCCTTTCTTTTGTTTAGTGATATAGTACAGCCCCAATACCATGTCCTGAGAAGGAACGGTAATAGGTGAACCATTGGCAGGGTTCAATATATTTTGCGAAGCCAACATTAAAAGTTGCGATTCTAAAATAGCTTGAGGACCTAATGGTAAGTGTACGGCCATTTGGTCACCATCGAAATCCGCATTAAAAGCCGTACAAACCAGCGGGTGCAAACGGATGGCTTTTCCTTCAATCAGTTTAGGCTGGAAAGCTTGGATTCCTAAACGGTGCAGTGTGGGTGCCCGGTTGAGTAAGATCGGATGTCCTTTTAGCACGTTTTCCAAAATATCCCAAACAATCGGGTCTTTTCTATCTATAATTTTTTTGGCTGATTTTACGGTTTTTACCACTCCCCGTTCAATCAGTTTACGAATAACAAAAGGTTTGTACAACTCCGCCGCCATATCCTTTGGTATTCCGGCTTCATAAAGTTTTAAATTCGGTCCAACCACAATAACCGAACGCGCAGAATAGTCAACCCGTTTACCTAACAAGTTTTGACGGAAACGACCTTGTTTACCTTTCAAAGAATCTGATAAAGATTTTAGCGGCCGGTTTGATTCGGTTTTAACAGCCGATGATTTCCGGGTATTGTCAAACAATGAGTCGACTGACTCTTGTAACATCCGTTTTTCGTTACGCAAAATTACTTCCGGTGCTTTAATATCCATTAAACGTTTTAAACGATTGTTTCGAATAATGACACGGCGATACAAATCATTTAAATCGGAGGTGGCAAAACGTCCGCCATCCAAAGGAACCAAAGGACGCAATTCGGGCGGAATAACCGGAATGATATTCATCACCATCCACTCGGGTTTATTAGGCCGTCTTTCATTTGCCTTACGGAAAGCTTCAACTACTTGCAAACGTTTAAGCGCTTCTGTTTTTCTTTGTTTAGAAGTTTCGTGATTGGCTTTGTGTCTCAGTTCATAAGACAAAGCATCCAAATCGATGCTAGCCAATAAATCACGAATGGCTTCTCCACCCATTTTGGCAACAAATTTGTTAGGATCGTTATCTTCCAAGTATTCATTTTCAGGTGGCAATTTTTCAAGGATATCCTGATATTCTTCTTCGGTTAAAAATTGCATTTTTTGAACCGGATTACCTTCGGCATCAACAGCAGGACCTGGATTAATAACCACGTATCGTTCGTAATAAACAATCATTTCCAACTTTTTGGTGGGTAACCCAAGCAGATAACCGATTTTATTCGGCAAAGATCTAAAATACCAGATATGAACCACCGGCACGACCAATTCTATATGTCCGACGCGTTCGCGACGTACTTTTTTCTCCGTTACTTCCACACCACAACGGTCGCAGACAATTCCTTTGTACCGAATTCGTTTATATTTTCCACAAGCACATTCGTAATCTTTGACAGGACCAAAAATCCGTTCGCAAAACAAACCGTCTCTTTCTGGTTTGTGTGTTCTATAATTGATAGTTTCAGGTTTTAAAACTTCTCCCCTGGACGCTTTTTTGATGCGTTCGGGAGAAGATAAACCTATCGAAATTTTATCAAACTTAATAGTTGTATATTTATTTTTTTTTGCCATAATTGCTGCTTGTAATTATTTATTTATCAGTTTGGTTTTTAGCCAAAACATCGTTTCCTTCTTTATCTTCTAATCTAACATCCAGACCCAAACCTTTCAATTCGTGCATTAATACATTGAATGATTCAGGAATACCCGGTTCCGGCATTGTTTCACCTTTAACAATAGCTTCATAAGCCTTGGCGCGTCCCATGACATCATCGGATTTTATGGTTAACATTTCCTGAAGGGTATGAGAAGCCCCATATGCTTCTAAAGCCCAGACTTCCATTTCTCCAAGACGCTGTCCACCAAATTGTGCCTTACCACCCAAAGGTTGTTGCGTTATCAACGAGTAAGGTCCTATAGAACGGGCATGCATCTTGTCATCAATCATGTGACCTAATTTAAGCATATAAATAACGCCGACAGTTGCAGGTTGATCAAAACGTTCACCGGTTCCGCCATCATATAAATGCGTTTCACCAAACTCCGGCAAACCGGCTTCTTTGGTCAAAGCAATAATATCATCTTCCGATGCCCCGTCAAAAATTGGGGTGGCAAATTTTTTGCCTGTTTTTAAACCGACCCATCCTAACACGGTTTCGTATATCTGGCCAATATTCATACGTGAAGGCACCCCAAGCGGGTTCAACACGATATCTACCGGTGTTCCATCTTCTAAGAAAGGCATATCTTCACGACGTACAATTTTGGCCACAATACCTTTGTTACCATGACGACCGGCCATTTTATCACCAACTTTTAATTTTCGTTTTTGAACAATGAAAATCTTGGCCAGTTTTAAAATTCCGGGGGGTAACTCATCTCCGACACTAATGGCGAATTTCTCTCTACGGAGATTTCCTTTCAATTGATTTAAACGAATTTTGTAATTGTTGATTAATTCGGATATTAATTCATTGATATGTTTATCTGTGGTCCAAGTTCCTTGTGTTAAATGTTCAAAATCGTGAACAGCATTTAACATTTTTAAAGTAAATTTCTTTCCTTTAGGGAAAATATCTTTACCCAAGTCGTTTTTAACTCCCTGCGCGGTCTTTCCATTGACCAATGTAAATAATTTTTCAATTAATTGTTGACGCAATTGTTCATATTTCGCTTCAAAATCTCTTTCGAGCTCTTCAATCTGAACTTTATCTTGAGCTGTTTTGCGTCTGTCTTTTATAGACCGCGTAAATAATTTTTTATCAATAACAACCCCTCTTAATGAAGGTGAAGCCTTTAAGGAGGCATCTTTAACATCACCGGCTTTATCGCCAAAGATAGCCCGCAATAATTTTTCTTCGGGTGTAGGGTCAGATTCACCTTTGGGCGTAACTTTACCAATTAAAATATCGCCGGGTTTTACCTCTGCACCGATACGAATCATGCCGTTTTCATCCAAATCTTTGGTGGCTTCTTCACTCACATTCGGAATATCATTAGTCAATTCTTCTTGCCCTAATTTGGTATCACGAACTTCCAAGGCATGCTCCACAATATGAAGAGAAGTAAAATAATCATTACGTACAACGTCTTCTGAAATAACAATTGCATCCTCGAAGTTATAACCATTCCAGGGCATAAAGGCCACGCGCAAGTTCCGTCCCAAGGCTAATTCACCTTTTTCGGTGGCATAACCTTCTGTTAGCACTTGTCCTTTGGTAACACGGTCGCCTTTTTTAACGATAGGTGTTAAGTTAATGGTGGTATTTTGATTGGTTTTTCTAAATTTAACCAATTCATACGTTTTTTCATCGCCATCGAAACTGACCAATCGTTCCTCATCGGTACGATCATACTTGATCACAATTTTTTTGGCATCGACATAAGTAACCACCCCCTCACCTTCGGCATTTATTAAAATTCGTGAATCTTGGACCAGTTTTTTCTCCATACCGGTACCGACAATCGGTGCTTGCGGTGTTAATAAGGGAACTGCTTGACGCATCATGTTTGATCCCATCAAGGCACGGTTGGCATCATTGTGTTCTAAGAAAGGAATTAAGGATGCCGAAATAGACGCAATTTGATTAGGCGCCACATCCATATAATTGACTTCTTCTTTGTCCACTACGGGGAAGTCACCTTCCTCACGTGCTACCAAATGATCCGGAATGATATTGCCTTCATCATCGGTAGGTGTTTCAGCTTGGGCAATTTTCATACCTTCTTCTTCTTCCGCTGTCAAATATTTAATAGGCTCTTCGTACTTAACACGGGCATTTTCTACTTCACGATAAGGCGTTTCTATAAAGCCCATATCGTTAATTTTGGCATAGACAGCTAAAGAAGATATCAATCCAATATTAGGTCCCTCCGGTGTTTCAATGGGACACAACCGGCCGTAATGTGTATAATGGACGTCACGCACCTCAAAACCGGCACGTTCTCTGGATAAACCACCAGGTCCGAGTGCTGACAAACGGCGTTTGTGTGTGATTTCTGATAATGGATTAGTTTGATCCATAAATTGAGACAACTGATTGGTCCCAAAAAACGATTTAATAACCGATGAAAGGGTTTTGGCGTTGATCAAATCAATTGGCGTAAAGACCTCATTGTCACGAACATTCATTCTCTCACGAATGGTGCGTACCATCCGGGCCAAACCAACGCCGAACTGTTGAGACAACTGTTCACCAACTGTTTTAACCCTTCTGTTTGACAAGTGATCGATATCATCGACCTCTGTTTTTGAATTAATTAATTCAATTAATTGTTTGGTAATGGTAATTATGTCCTCACGCGTCAAAACTTGGACATCCAGAGGGATATCCAAACCTAATTTTTTATTAATCCGGTAACGCCCAACTTCACCTAAACTATAACGTTGGTCAGAGAAAAACAATTTATCGATAATACCTCTTGCCGTTTCATCATCCGGCGGCTCAGCGTTACGCAATAATCTATAAATATATTCAACCGCTTCGCTTTCAGAGTTAGTTGAATCTTTTTGTAAGGTATGGTAAATGATTGCAAAATCAGATTGTGAGATATCTTCTTTATGTAGGAGGATTGTCTTGGCACCTGAATCTAAAATATCTTGGATATGTTCTTTTTCGATCACGGTATCACGATCTAAAATAATTTCATTACGTTCAATAGATACCACTTCACCGGTATCTTCATCGACAAAATCTTCGTGCCAAGTTTTAAGTAAGCGGGCCGCAAGTTTACGCCCTATAATCTTTTTAAGACCTGTTTTGGTTACTTTAACCTCATCGGCCAAATCAAATATTTCCAATATATCTTTATCGCGCTCATAACCAATGGCACGAAGCAGTGTAGTAATAGGTAATTTCTTTTTTCGATCGATATAAGCATACATCACATTATTAATGTCCGTTGCAAATTCGATCCATGATCCTTTGAAAGGGATAATACGGGCAGAATATAATTTAGTGCCATTAGTGTGTAAAGATTGACCAAAGAAAACACCGGGGGAACGGTGCAATTGTGACACAATGACACGTTCGGCACCATTGATAACAAAGGTACCACGAGGCGTCATATAAGGAATATTACCTAAATAAACATCTTGTACCACAGTTTCAAATTCTTCGTGTTCCGGGTCATTACACTCGAGTTTTAAACGGGCTTTTAAAGGGACACTATAGGTTAAGCCGCGTTCAATACATTCATGTATAGAATAACGTGGCGGATCGACAAAATAATCGAGAAAAGATAATTCGAATTGGTTACGGGTATCCGTCACAGGGAAATTATCTTGAAAGGTTTTGTATAAACCTTCATTGGTACGATTTTCCGGTTTGGTCTCTAGTTGAAAAAAATCTTGGAAAGATTTTAATTGTATAGCCAATAAATCCGGATAATCAGGAATATTCTTTACAGAAGAGAAACTAATTCTTTGATTGTTCTCGATTTTAGGGAGGTCTTTTGTATTATTTGTCATATTGGTAGGACAAAATTAAGGGTTATCAAATTATTAAAACAGCTGTTAATCAGCCAATAAAGTGCTTTGTGTATTTTATATGCAAAATGGTTTAGGTCTATCCCGGGGTTAATTCGGGAAGACCTAAACCAAAAATTTATATGTAATAGAACTACTTAAGTTCTACTTCGGCGCCAGCTTCTTCTAAAGATTTTTTGATGCCTTCGGCTTCATCTTTTGAGACACCTTCTTTTACAGGAGCGGGTGCACTGTCAACAACTGCTTTTGCTTCTTTAAGTCCTAAACCGGTTAATTCTTTCACTAATTTAACAACTGCTAATTTAGATGAACCGGGCGCTTTAAGAATAACGTCAAATTCAGTTTGTTCTTCTTCTCCTCCTTCAGCACCACCGGCGGCGGGACCTGCTACTGCAACAGCTGCTGCTGCTGGCTCAATACCGTATTCTTCTTTCATAATATCGGCTAACTCGTTAACTTCTTTAACGGTTAAGTTAACTAATTGTTCTGCTAATGCTTTTAAATCTGCCATTTTCTATCGTTTTTATAGTTTAATTAATTTTAAAAATAAAGTTTTTATTCAGACTTCTCTGATAAAGTTTTTAAGATACCTGCAATTTTGCCACCACCTGATTTAAGTGCGGAAATAACATTTTTAGCAGGTGATTGTAATAAGCCGATTAATTCGCCTAATAATTCTTCTTTAGATTTGATATTAACCAAAGTATCTAATTGGTCATCACCTAAGTAAACGGATTCTTCGATCCAAGCGCCCTTTAAAACGGGTTTTTGTGATTTCTTTCTAAAGTTCTTTATAATTTTTGCCGGTTTGTTACCCACATTGGCTAACATAAGGGCGGAATTACCTGTCAGGACATCTTTGAGGGCACCAAATTCTTTATCTGACTTATCCATGGCTTGTTGCAACATGGTATTTTTAACGACTTGTAAGCGAACATCATCACCATAACAAGCACGTCTTAAATCAGAAGTAATTTGTGCATTTAATCCTAATATATCGACTACATATACAACCTCGTATTCTGAAAGTTTCTGCGTTAATTCGTCAATTAACTGAGCTTTTTGTTCTCTTGTTCTCATTGTTAGATTTTTTGGGTCTTAATTAGACACTTTTAGGATCAACTTTAATACCAGGACTCATTGTAGAAGACATATTAATGCTCTTCATATAAGTTCCTTTAGCAGCCGAAGGTTTTAATTTATTTAAAGTAGTGATTAATTCAGCAGCATTTTCTTTCAACATTTCTGGTGTAAAAGATTTTTTACCTATTGCAGCATGTACTATACCTGTTTTGTCTACTTTAAAGTCAATTTTACCGGCTTTAACTTCTTTGACCGCTTTTCCTACTTCCATCGTTACAGTCCCGGTTTTTGGGTTAGGCATCAGGCCTCGCGGACCTAAAATACGTCCTAAGGGACCTAATTTCCTCATGACACTAGGCATTGTAATAATAACATCTACATCAGTCCAACCGCTTTTTATTTTATCTAAATATTCGTCCAAACCAACATAATCAGCGCCTGCTGCTTTGGCTTCTTCCTCTTTATCCGGGGTAACCAAAGCCAAAACCTTTTTATCTTTACCGGTTCCATGTGGCAATGTTACCACACCACGGACCATTTGGTTGGCTTTACGTGGGTCAACTCCTAATCTTACAGCAATATCAACAGACTCATCAAAGTTTGCATTAGAGATTTCTTTTACCAATTTGGCAGCTTCTTCTAAGGTGTAAACTTTGTTTTTATCTATTTTAGCTAATGCTTCTCTTCTTTTTTTACTTAATCTTGCCATTTCTAAAATCGTTTTTAATTAAAAGGATTTTCGCCTTCTACAGTTAATCCCATAGATCTGGCGGTACCTGCAATCATTCTCATAGCCGATTCTACACTAAATGCATTTAAATCGGGCATTTTGTCTTCGGCAATTTGTCTAACTTGTTCCCAAGTGACACTACCTACCTTATTACGATTCGGTTCACCTGATCCTTTTTTGATTTTAGCGGCTTCCATTAATTGGACTGCAGCAGGTGGCGTTTTAACGACAAAATCAAAAGATTTGTCTTTATAAACATTAATTGCGACAGGCAACACTTTACCCATTTTGTCTTGTGTACGTGCATTAAATTGCTTACAAAACTCCATGATATTGACACCTGCGGCACCTAATGCGGGTCCAACCGGTGGCGAAGGATTCGCTTGACCTCCCCGAATCTGTAATTTAATTACTTTACTTATTTCTTTTGCCATTTCTGATGTGTTTTTTACAAAAACTATTATTTTGGAAGCTTAATAGTTTATATGCGTAACAGTTTATATTTTTTTCACTTCGAAATATCCTAATTCCAAAGGTGTTTTCCGACCAAAAAATTTAACCATAACCGTCACTTTCTTACGGTCTTTATTAACTTCTTCGATTACCCCCTCAAAGCCTTTAAAAGGTCCATCGGTCACTGTGACAGCTTCTCCGACTTTGTAAGGAATCATGATTGTATCTTCATTCATTGCCAATTCGTCCAGCTTACCTAGGATACGGTTAACTTCTTTCTTACTTAACGGCATAGGATCTCCTCCTTTGACACCACTTAAAAAACCGATAACTCCCGGAATTGATTTAATGACATGCGGCAATTCGCCGGCTAAATTGGCTTCTATGTAAATATACCCCGGAAAAAGTGTTTTTTCTTTTTGGATACGCTTTCCATTTCTGATTTGCACCACTTTTTCAGTCGGGACTAAAATATCTCCAACATAATCCTCCAAATGATTTCGTTGGATTTCATTTTCAATGAGTTTTTGTATCTTGGCTTCTTTTCCGCTAATAACCTTAACGACATACCATTTTTTAACTTGATCACTCATCTAATTTTAACCTTTTATTAGCTTATAATAAGCTTGAAGTACAGTTCTGAATATGTAATCGACAAAAGCAATGAAAATTGAAAAAATAGCTGAAAAAACAGCCACAACAATGGTCATTTTATAAACTTCGTCCCATTTTGGCCAAACGACATGATTGACTAATTCATCATAAGCACCTTTTACATATTCTATAAAACCTTTGAACATTTTAATTAATTTAATATTAAAAAATATTTAGCACGGGCAGAGAGACTCGAACTCCCGACACCTGGTTTTGGAGACCAGTGCTCTACCAACTGAGCTACGCCCGTAAATTCCATTTAAGGATTGTTTTTTATAGAGAATTTGAAGCCCAAAACGGGCTTCAAATCTCGTATATATTTTAAAGACTATTTATGCCTTAGTCTAAAATTTCTGTTACTTGACCTGCACCAACTGTACGTCCACCTTCTCGGATAGCAAAACGTAAACCTTTGTTAATAGCTACAGGGTAAATTAATTCAACTTCAATTGTTAAGTTGTCACCTGGCAATACCATTTCAACTCCTTCAGGCAAGTGAATTTCACCAGTAACGTCTGTTGTTCTTAAATAGAACTGCGGACGATAGTTGTTATGGAACGGTGTATGACGACCACCTTCTTCTTTTTTCAAGATATAAACCTCAGCTTTGAATTTTTTATGAGGTGTGATAGTTCCGGGGGCTGCGATAACCATACCACGACGGATTTGGTTTTTATCGATACCACGTAACAACAAACCTACGTTATCACCGGCTTCACCTCTATCTAATATTTTACGGAACATTTCAACTCCGGTTACAACTGAAGTTAATTTTTCATCGCTGATACCTAAAATTTCGACAGGATCACCTGTATTGATTACTCCGGTTTCTATACGACCGGTAGCCACAGTACCACGACCGGTGATAGAGAAAACATCTTCGATAGGCATCAAGAAAGGTTTGTCAGTATCTCTTTCAGGCTCAGGAATCCATTCATCAACAGCATCCATTAATTCTTCAACGGTTTTAACCCACTTTTCTTCGCCGTTTAAAGCACCTAAAGCAGAACCTTGAATAACCGGTGTGTT
The DNA here is from genome assembly GCA_026993355.1 of Flavobacteriales bacterium. Taxonomy (GTDB): domain Bacteria; phylum Bacteroidota; class Bacteroidia; order Flavobacteriales; family Flavobacteriaceae; genus WGBX01. The sequence continues at coordinate 71,242 of JALWTX010000010.1, forward strand.
ATCTCCGTCATATTCATAAAAACTTAATAAATCACGGATTTCCATGTCGACTAATTCCAACAACTCTTCATCGTCTACCATATCGACTTTGTTCATGAAAACAACAATTCTAGGCACCCCTACTTGACGTGCTAAAAGAATGTGTTCACGAGTTTGCGGCATAGGTCCGTCAGTTGCAGCAACAACTAAAATAGCGCCGTCCATTTGAGCAGCACCGGTAACCATATTTTTAACGTAGTCAGCGTGACCAGGACAGTCAACGTGTGCGTAGTGTCTTTTTTCAGTTTCGTATTCTACGTGTGCGGTATTGATGGTAATCCCTCTTTCTTTTTCTTCGGGAGCGTTATCAATAGCATCAAAGTCTTTTTTTTCAGCAAGACCTTTATTTGCTAAAACTTCTGTTATTGCAGCGGTCAATGTAGTTTTACCGTGGTCAACGTGACCAATGGTACCTATATTAACGTGCGGTTTGGTTCTTTCGAATTTTTCTTTAGCCATAATACTAATTTTTAATCTTTATTTTTCTTCTTTTTGAGCCCTCCTTAGAGCCAATGACGGGAATTGAACCCGTGACCTCTTCCTTACCAAGGAAGCGCTCTACCCCTGAGCTACATCGGCCTTGAGTGGAGCGGGAGACGGGATTCGAACCCGCGACATTCAGCTTGGAAGGCTGATGCTCTACCAACTGAGCTACTCCCGCATCAAGCTTATTTTTAAAGCGGACATAAAGCCCTCTGTTTACAGGAGCGCCACTCCCTTATTTTGTGGTGAGGGAAGGATTCGAACCTCCGAAGCTTGCGCAGCAGATTTACAGTCTGCCCTCGTTGGCCACTTGAGTACCTCACCAATTTTTTTTATCATTTTGTCAATCAAGAGCCGATGGAGGGACTCGAACCCACGACCTGCTGATTACAAATCAGCTGCTCTAGCCAGCTGAGCTACATCGGCTTTTTCGCTCTTGTTACGGTTTGCAAATTTATAAACTTTATTTTTATCTGCAAAGAAAAAAATAAGTTTTTTTTGTCTTGCCGTTTTTGCACTGCAAAAGTAAGATATTTATTAAATAGTACCAAATTAAAAATTAAAATTATTTTAAAAATATTATGCTTATATAAATATAATGTATTAAAAAAGGAAGCTTAATCAGCTCCCTTTCGATTTAAGTTATTTTTTCAATTTCTCTTTTTGTTTTTTTAATTGTCTTTTGAGTACATCATAGGCCAAATCCATCGCTTTTTCAAAGGTTTCGGCATCACGGCTAACAATAATGTCATTGCCCGGAATAATCATTTTAATCTCGAGTGTTTTATTTTTTTCGCCGGTATTGTTGAGTTTCAGAAAGACTTCAGCTTCAATGATTTTATCATTAAAATTATCAAGTTTATCAAGTTTTTTTTGAATAAAATGGATCAATTTTTGATCGGCATTAAAATTTGTTGCTTGGAAAATTGTTTTCATAGGCCTTCATTTTAAATTAATAATTAATTTTTATTGCGAGGATGCGATCTCTTATAGACATTTTTGAGTTGCTCTATACTGCTGTGTGTATAAATTTGGGTTGCTGCCAAACTACTATGTCCGAGCAATTCTTTTATGTCATTAAGTCCTGCTCCATTATTTAACAAATGTGTCGCAAAAGTATGTCTTAGCATATGCGGGCTTCTTTTGTGTTTTACACTCACCTTACTAAGGTACGAATTTATCAAACGATAAACAAGGACATCATACATTTTCTTAGATTTTTTGGTCAGGAATAAGAAATCATCAACCGCTCTGTTTTCAAAGTATTTTTGCTTTGCTTGTTGATAATTTTTCAAGACATCAAGGGTCTTATCTAATAACGGAATCAAGCGTTGTTTATTTCGTTTACCGGTAACTTTCAATTCTTTTTTTACCCAATCCAAATCGGATTCTTTTAACCCGATCAATTCTGCACGCCTTAAACCGGTGGTGTAAAGTAAATATATAATGGTGAAATCCCTTATACCTTCGTAACCGGGTTTAAAAAGTTCCGGATCAAGTAATTGCTCCATTTCATCAAGAGAAAACGGCAGAGGTAATTGGCGATGTATCTTTAAACCAGTTAAGCCATCGGTAGGGTTAATTTGGAGGGTCTCCGTTTTTTGCAAAAATTTATAAAAACTTTTAATGGCAGCCAATTTTCTGTTTATCGTTCTTTCGGATAAGTTTTGTTCGGACAAAGACACCAGCCACCTGCGTATTTGCTGTCCTGTCGCTTTATCAATTGTCAGTTGTTGATGTTTTAAAAAAGTGTCTAAATCATACAGATCTTTCGCATAAGCTTTTAGCGTTAAATCGGCATATTTTTTTTCTTTTGAGAGATAGTTTAAAAACTGTTTGATGAGCATAAAAAGCTATTTTATCAAAGATAAGAAATATTAAGATACTTCTAAAAATAAAAACCTTAAAGCAAAAGCTCTAAGGTTTTTATTAATTCGTTTTTCAAACCGCTTAGTATTTATCTTCCATATCACGAAGACGTTGGATATACTGCGCTTTAAGAATTTGTTGTCTACGTCTGACAGATGGCTTGGTAAATTGTTTACGATCTCTAATTTGACGCATCATTTTAGTTTGGTCAAATTTACGTTTGAAACGTTTCAAGGCTCTGTCAATAGACTCTCCTTCTTTTACGGGTATGATCAACATAGTTTTACACCTCTTTTTGTTGGTTAATACTTCATTTTGAGCTGCAAAGATACACTTTTTTTTTGAAAAATATATTTTAAGCCTTAATTTTTTGCCGCTTTTTGAATGGCTTTATTGAGTTTTTTGATATGTTTTGGTTTTAATTCATACCCAAACTTATGATAGGCTCTATAAACAATTTCTCCGGTTTGCGCATTTACAACAGACACAAAACGCTCTGAACTTGCCCTTACATACATTAAATAATAGATGGGTTCATTGTTCATAATTTTTTTATTCAATGCTTCAGAACTAATCATTTTGTATTTGAAATCATAGTTTTTAAACATTTTATCTAAAAAAGCTTTGCTCGGTTTTTTTTCTCTTTCCAGCCCTTTAAATTTTCTTGCCACAAAATCCGGCACATATAAAGTCTTTTTCTTTAAGTTTTTGAGTTCGGGCAAATATTCCGGATTTTTTACATACAACCAATAAACTTGGTCTTTTTGAATTAAATTCTTAACTTTTTGAAAATAATTTTTTAAAAAACCGGGTTTGTAATTATAAAGTAGGTCTTCGCTGTATAGTTTTGTATTTACATCATCATTTTTACTTGGGTCATTTTTTACCATAAAACTGGCAAAATCTCCGGTTGGATATAAGAAAAAGCGGGCAACAAGCTTTTTGTTTCGCTCAAAAATATCCCCTATTTTTTTAGCTCTCCTTTTCTTTGATAATTTTGTCTCGTCCTGAAATAGCGTTACACAAAAAAAGAAGTGTAATGAAAGAAAAAGACAAAAGCGTTTACGTTAAACGCACACAGAAGGATTATAGTTTATCCTTAAAATTACAAA
>JALWTX010000011.1 GCA_026993355.1 Flavobacteriales bacterium
AAACTATAATCCTTCTGTGTGCGTTTAACGTAAACGCTTTTGTCTTTTTCTTTCATTACACTTCTTTTTTTGTGTAACGCTATTTCAGGACGAGACATATTGGTAATAAAAAAAATTCATTATTTGTGTCATCTTTTTTAACAATTTCTGTTCTAACAAAAACAAAGTCATTATTTTTATCAATTTTATGAACCTTTTGTATTTCTTTTATTTTCTTCATTTTAATTACTCCATATAAAAATATTGTCAAATTTTGAACTATTAAATGGTTTTAATTGTGTACACACATATTAGTTATTTGTGGTAAAAATTTAATTGCTAACTCTAGCGTTAAACCATATCAACACGAAATATTTTCCGGCTAAAAACATCAATCCAATCCACCACAATCATTGTAACGAAATACGCCTTAGCTTGCATCGCTTATATTATCTCCTTCTTCAAAATTGATTATTTTGCTATAACACAAATATAAGATATAATTAATGATTTCAACTTTTAGTTATATCCATCAGTAATGAAAGAAACCAACCGGGTCAAAAAACCGGCCACGGTTAAATAAACGCATCGTTTAAAATATACTTTTATTACAAGATTAATCGTATCTTTGCACGCGAAAAAACAGGGGTGCTCGAAATAACGAGCTGAGATCATACCCTTAGAACCTGAACAGGTAATGCTGTTAAGGAAGCTAATACCCAATGTATCTTTCCCTTGTTTTTTACATTTTATCTTAATGTTTAATAATTGTAAAAAGCAAAACAAATGAAAAAATTAACTTTACTAATCTGGTTTTTAGGCCTGAGTATAACTTGGGCACAAACCGTGAAAATTGCCGGAAAAGTAACCGGGCAAAACCAAAAAGCTTTAAGTGGCGCTAAAGTAGAATTAGAAGAATTGTCGCTTATCCAACGGACAAATGAGCAAGGACAATTTGCATTTTTCGTTGCACCTGGAAAATATACTTTAAAGGTGTCGCATAAAGCCTATCAAACGCAGGAAATTCAAGTAAAAGCAGACAAAGACATTTTTTTAAACATTCAATTACAACCGGCTTCAGAGCAGTTAGAAGAAGTGATTATAAATGCCGTGAAAGCCACGCCGGATATGCCAGTCGCACAAACTAATGTCAAAAAAGAGGAGATTGAGGCCCAAAATTTAGGTCAGGATATTCCTTTTTTACTCGAAACATTACCGGGCGTTGTCGTTACCTCTGATGCCGGAGCAGGGATAGGTTATACGGGCATCCGTATCCGGGGTATTAGTGCACAACAAATAAATGTCACGCTCAACGGTATCCCGTTTAACGACCCCGAATCGCAAAGTGTTTATTGGGTAGATGTGCCTGATATTGCTGCTGCCACCCAAAACATTCAAATACAGCGGGGAGTTGGGACGTCTACCTTTGGTACAGGTGCGTTTGGGGCCAGTCTCAACTTAGAAACCAATCTTTCACACCAACAAGCTTTTGCGGCCATACAAACAGCCGCCGGAAGTTTTAATACTTTTAAATATGGCATACAAGGCAGCACCGGTTTGCTTGATAATCACTTTTCTTTTAATGGTCATTTTTCTAAAACCACCTCTGACGGTTATATTGACCGTGCCAGTGCCAATTTAAAATCGTATTATGTCTCAGGACTTTATCAAGATAAACATAATACCCTCAAAGCCATCGCATTTGGCGGTCACGAAATCACCTATCAAGCATGGTATGGTGTAGATAAAAATACGTTTGATACCAATCCGACTTTTAATTATGCCGGCGCTATTTATGATCAAAATTGGCAAGTAACCGGTTTTTATGACAACCAAGTGGACAACTATCAGCAAGACCATTATCAATTGCATTACAGCCATAAGTTTAACCATCGTTTTAATTTAAATTTGGCAACACATTATACCTACGGACGTGGTTATTACGAACAATATAAACAGGATGAAGATTTTTCTGACTATGGCTTATCACCCATCAGCATTAACGGTCAAACCATTGACAAGACAGACTTGGTAAGACGCAAATGGTTAGACAACGATTTTTACGGTGCCATTGCCTCGGTTGATTACCGTTCTTCAGTCGGTCATTATATTTTAGGTTTATCTGCCAATGAATATGACGGCCGGCACTTTGGGCGCATTATTTGGGCGCAATACGCCTCGGACAGTAAAATAAAACATGAATATTATCGTAATACCGGCATTAAAAAATCCATCAATGGTTTTGCCAAATCAGTGTACAAAATTACACCACAACTCAAATTATTTACCGATATCCAATTTCGGCGTATCGACTACAACGTAGATGGAACAGTTGCCTGGCAAACGCCCTGGCAATTAGAAGACCATTTATTTTTTATGAATCCGAAAATCGGCTTATATTATAGCATAAATAACTTACATCAGGTATACTTATCGGCCGCACAAACACATCGCGAACCCAATCGTGACGATTACCAAAATGCTACCAATGGCAAACCTAAACCCGAAACATTAAATGACATAGAAGCCGGTTGGAAATACCAAAATACTAAGCTTAAAGTCGAAGCCAATATTTATGGGATGTTTTATAAAGACCAATTGGTCTTGACAGGTCAAATAACCAATGTGGGCGATCCTATTAGAGAAAATGTCGGCGAAAGTCACCGTATTGGGTTGGAATTACAAGCCGGCTACCGGCTTAATAAAAAATTTAGCTTTGAAGGCAATTTAAGCTTAAGCGATAACCGTAACAAAGAATATATAGCCAATGAAAACGGACAGTTGGTCACCTATAATAATACCAAAATAGCCTATTCTCCTTCTACAGTGGGAGCGGCCATACTTACCTTTAAACCCTTGGAGAATGTAAAAATTCAAGCCATTAGTAAATATGTAGGTGAGCAATATATGGACAACCGAAATATTGCGGCTTCCAAACTGCCGGCTTATTGGGTCGAAAATTTATTGATAAACTACCGGGTAACGAGCTCTTATTTCAAAGATGCCTCTTTAAGCCTTAAACTCAATAATATTTTTAACAAAAAATATGCCTCAAACGGTTATATGTGGGGGGACACACCTTATTATTTTCCACAAGCAGGATTTAACTTTTTGGCAGGATTAAAAGTGAAATTCTAAAGAATAAATTTTTTCGACAAGCCGCCTGACCAATCTGATCAGGCGGTTTTTATTAAACGATATAAGCACAAACTTTTTATCCGCAAATTTTGTTGTAATTTTGCCATATGAAAAACAATTTAATATATGGCTTACATCCGGTGATGGAAGCCATTAAAGCAGGAAAGCAAATAGATAAAATTTTTTTGCAAAAAAATCTAAAAGGAGCATCTTCTCAAGAGCTTATAGGTTTATTGCAAGAAAAAGGCTTAAATTACAAATCCGTACCGGTTGAAAAACTAAACAAACTAACCCGCGAAAATCACCAAGGTGTCGTGGCTTTTATCAGTCCGGTTAATTTTTATAAATTAGAAGAGATTTTAGAAAAACCCGCCCATAAACCGCGAACCTTTATTCTATTAGACGGCATAACCGATCCCCGAAATTTCGGTGCGATTATTCGCACAGCTGTTGCGGTATCGGCAAGTGGCATAATAGTGCCCGAAAATAACAGTGCGCCGGTTAATGAAGACACCGTCAAAACTTCTGCCGGAGGTATTTTTAAAATTCCTTTAATAAAAGTTAAACATTTAAAAGATGCGATTTTTTTATTACAAGGAAATGGCATCAAAGTAGTTGCAGCAACCGAAAAAACCGATAACTTAATTTACAATGTCGATTTAAAACCTGATTTTGCCTTGATTATGGGAAGTGAAGGAAAAGGCATCAACCGATCTTTACTAAAAATTAGCGACGAAAAAGCCAAATTACCTATGTCCCCTGACATGGATTCTTTAAATGTATCGGTGGCCTGTGGCGTTATTTTATACGAAGCTGTCCGGCAACGTCTTTAAAACTTAATAAAAAAACCGGCCATTGTTGACCGGTTTTTTATGGTTTTAATTTTGTAAATTATAAATGAATAATTCTCACATTTCCATTGGGCAATGTCAAAGTTGCTTCTGCATCACAAGCACCATTGCCATAATCCAAGATTGCCACCTGGCCGTTTTTAGTTATTTTGACCGTTCCGCTGACAAAAAATCGGCAAGGCACTTCACGTCTTAAAGGTGTAACAATTTCCACATCCAATACAGCACCGTTAAAACGTTCTATATGCGCATTACCGGTAATTAAGAAAACATCATCCGTTCTTGAGGGTGTACCAAAACCTTCAGCCCAAACGCGTGTCCGGGTACCGCTTCGTTGTGCAGAAAGCCCACTGGGCAATGTTACTGTAAAATCATAATTATGGGTGACTTCAGGATTACCGTCGGCATTTAATTGACGGGTAAAGTCCGCTGTACCCTCTATTTGAATATCATTGACAGAAAAATTATCAAAAGTAATACTTCCCGTAACACTGTGAGCCATTAAATCTCTATCTCTTGTGATGGTTACCGTTCCTTTATAGGTATTGCCATTGGGCATAGTGCAACCATTGGCATCAAATTGCCAGGTAATAATCACCGAGGTGCCCGAAATAGTAATTGTCTGCGTTACACAGGAAGGCATTTGTGTAGTCGAACGACTGGCGGTATCATTAAAAGCATAGGCATCAACCATGTCTAATAAATCGTCTGTCGCAACATCTGATTCTACAACTGCTTTAACTTCGTCATCGGTTAATTGTGCCGTAGCGTCTTTATTGGTTTCTTTTTTACAACTTTGAAAAGCGACAAGGCTGACAAAAGCAATGAGTAATAAACTGAGTTTTTTCATTTTTAATATTTTTTAAGTTTCTATTACTTAGACAACGCAAAAAAGCAAAGGTTTAATATATAAGAAAAAAGTTTGAGCTAAATTTATGTATCTTTGCTTTAAAGATCATAAGACTTATATCTATTTATGACAACAGACTTATTAATAATTTTGAGCTTGCTCTTGTTATCTGCTTTTTTTTCAGGCATGGAAATAGCTTTTGTAAGTGCCGACAGGGTTCAATTAGCATTAGATAAAAAAAATCCGGGTATGACCGGAAAAATTTTAGAAAAACTGGCACAAAAACCCTCTGATTTTATTACAACCATGTTGGTTGGAAATAATGTTGCATTGGTAATATACGGATTTTTTATGGGGGATATTATCATTAAATATTTACACCGGTTTTGGCCAAATATCAGTAATTTTAATGAACTTTTACTACAAACCATTATTTCTACCCTTATTATTCTTTTTACGGCAGAATTTTTACCTAAGGTAATCTTTCAACTGTATGCCAATAAGTTATTACGCCTTTTTGCCCTGCCGGCCTATATTATTTATGTCATTTTTTGGCCGGTGACGCAGTTTATTTTAAAAATATCAAATGGCATTCTAAAAATCATATTCAAAACACAAGCAACTGATGTGCAAGAAGCGGTCACTAAAGTAGAATTGGCCAAATTTATATCACAAAAATTAGAAAATGCCGAGAAACAAAGTGGCGAAACCGATCCGGAATTGGAAATATTGAATAATGCCTTAGACTTTGTCGATGTCAAAGCCCGTGAAATTATGGTCCCACGCACCGAAATTGTGGCAATAGAAGATACCGCTGATATAGCCGACTTGAAACAAAAATTTATCGATTCCGGCTTGTCCAAAATTATTGTCTATAAAAATAATATTGATGATATAAAAGGTTACGTGCACTCTTTTGAATTGTTTCAAAATCCTAAACGCATTAAATCTATTATACGCGATGTTTTGTTTGTCCCCGAAACTATTTCGATACATGAATTACTCAAAAAAATGACCCAAACCAAAAAAAATATTGCCATTGTTTTAGATGAATATGGCGGTACCTCCGGTTTGATAACTTTGGAAGATATTATTGAAGAAATTTTTGGCGAAATAGAAGATGAGCACGATAAAAATGATCTATTTGAAAAACAAATTGACGAAAATACATACATTTTGTCGGGGCGGCACGAAATTGAAGATTTGAACAAAAAATACCATTTGGCTATTCCTGAAGATGAAAACTATGAAACATTAGGCGGTTATATTCTCTCTAAAATAGGTGAAATACCCGAAGAAAATGATACTTTTGATATCGATGACAGATTTCATATCAAAATAAACAAAGCCAATCAAAAGCAAATTCAAAAGGTTGTACTGAAAAAACTAAGCTGACAAAAATAATATGAAACTCAAAACAACATATTATTGTCAAAATTGCGGCACCCAATATTCAAAATGGATGGGGCAGTGCTCCACTTGTAAAGAATGGAATACAATAGTAGAAGAAGTAATTTCAAAAAAAGAAACTAAAAACCGGTTAAAAACCCCCAAAGGCCGACCGGTTAAACTCATAGAAATAGATGCTACTGAAGAATATCGCATGCCCACAAACAATGCTGAATTAGACCGCGTTTTAGGAGGTGGCATTGTGCCGGGAAGTGTTATATTATTGGGGGGTGAGCCCGGTATTGGCAAATCGACATTAATGTTGCAAATAGCCTTACAATTACCCTTAAACACACTGTATATTTCTGGCGAAGAAAGTCCTAAACAAATACGTATGCGCGCAGAACGTATTGGTCATGATAAGGGCAAAATGAAATTGTTATTTGAAACCAATGTCCAAAAGATATGGCATACCTTGCAACAAGAAAAACCAGAGATTGTCATCATTGACTCTATTCAAACCTTGCATTCAGATGTAATAGAATCCTCTGCCGGCAGTGTTTCGCAAATCCGGGAATCGGCCGGAGAAATAATTAAATATGCCAAACAAACCGGTACGCCGGTTTTCATTATCGGACATATTAATAAAGAAGGCCAAATTGCCGGTCCTAAAGTTTTAGAACATATGGTTGATACCGTATTACAATTTGAAGGCGATCGTAATCATTTATTCAGAATATTGCGTGCCCAAAAAAACAGGTTTGGTTCGACCAATGAAATCGGGATTTTCGAAATGTATAATAAAGGTTTACGCGAAATTAAAAATCCCTCCAAACTGCTTCTAACCTCAAAAGAAACAGACTTAAGCGGCACAGTAATCTCCGTTGCTATGGAAGGCATACGGCCATTATTGGTTGAGGTACAAGCCTTGGTCAGCCCTGCCGTCTATGGCACACCACAACGGACGACAACCGGCTACGATACCAAACGTTTGCATATGATTTTAGCAGTTTTAGAAAAACGCATGGGCATAAAATTGTCCGGTAAAGATGTGTTTTTAAATATTACCGGCGGCATCCGAATTGACGATCCGGCAATAGACTTGGCTGTCGCAGCAGCCATCTTATCTTCTAATAATGATGCCCCGGTCTCTAATCAATGGGCTTTTGTAGGCGAATTAGGTCTCACGGGTGAAGTAAGACCTGTCACCCGTATAGAACAACGTATCACCGAAGCAGAAAAATTAGGCTTTGAACGAATCTTCATCTCAAGACATAACAAAATAAATCCGGAAGATTATAAAATTTCCATCAATGGCATAGGTGAAATAAAAGATTTACAAGCCCTGATTATATGAATAAAAATTTATTCTACATAGTTACTTTAATCATGCTTTTCCGCCTATTTACGGCTTGTAAAAACAAAGGGGAGCACCCCTTTAATTCTGACCTTAACCAGGCCAAAGACAGCTTTAATTATTTACCCACCAGCACAACCAATGCTGTTATTAATCATCGTTTTTATAGTCTTTCTTATCATGAAAATTATGAAAACCCCGAATGGGTTGCCTACACGCTCACCCCTTCTCAAATAAGCCGTTACAAACGGAAAAGACCTTGGTTTAAACGCGACCCGTTTGTTAAAACCCTGTCGCCCGGCTATAAAAATTATTACCCCAATGGCTATGAAAAAGGACATTTAGTTCCGGCGGCCGATCGACAATTTTCAAAATATGCCTTTAACGAAACCTTCCTCACCTCCAATGTCAGCCCCATGAGCCATAAATTTAACAGTGGTATTTGGAACGACTTAGAAAAACAAGTGCGCTATTGGAGTAAACATAAAGGGAAATTGTACATCGTTACCGGTGGGATTTTATCACCGGATTTACCGCGTATAGGTTATGAAAAAGTAGCCGTCCCAAAGTATTTTTATAAAATTGTTTTGGCTAATCCCCAAACAAGCAAACCTGAATTAATCGCATTTTTAATCCCGCAAAATTATAAAGAAACAGACTTAAAAAAATATCTTATTCCCGTTGACAGTCTTGAAAAATTAACCGGAATAGATTTTTTCCCTGCCCTTCCCGATGCGGTCGAAAATAAAATTGAGGCCATCAACCAAAGTGGAAATTGGTCTTTTATACATTTTAAGACTTGGCAGCCTTAAAAATCAATTTTTAATGCGCTTCAAACCAATTTTTGCCAACACCAATGTCGACAATGAGCGGCACGGGCAAATCGACTACCTGCTCCATTTCTGTTTTGATTAATTTTTTCATGGTTTCAACTTCTTCGTCCGGTACTTCAAATACCAATTCATCATGAACTTGTAACAACATTTTACTTTTGAGTTGCTGCTCGTTAATTTTGTGATGGATACGTATCATGGCTTTTTTTATAATATCCGCAGCGCTGCCTTGCAAAGGTGCATTGACGGCATTGCGTTCTGCAGCCGACCGCACAATGGCATTGCGTGAATGAATATCTTTTAAATAGCGTCGACGCCCAAAAATAGTTTCGACATAAGCTTTATCACGGGCAAAATCGATCTGTTTTTTGATATAATCCTTTAAGGTTGGATAGGTTTCAAAATATGTATCAATGAGTTGCTTGGCTTCCGTCCGGCTTAAACCGGTTTGCTGACTAAGACCATGGGCTGATAAGCCGTAAATAATACCGTAATTGACGCTTTTTGCATGCGATCGTTGTGCTTTGGTTACCTCTTCTAAAGGAATACCAAACACCTTGGCAGCGGTGGCCCGGTGTATGTCTTCATCTTCACTAAAGGCTTTTAACATATCAGCATCTTGACTAAAAGAGGCAATTAAACGTAATTCGATTTGCGAATAATCGGCTGAGATTAATTTATGACCCGCCTCAGCCACAAAAGCTTTCCTTATTTCTTGTCCCCATTTGGTGCGAATTGGGATATTTTGCAAATTGGGATTGGTCGAACTCAAGCGGCCGGTGGCTGTAACGCCTTGGTTAAAATGGGTATGAATACGGCCGGTCACCGGGTTGATGTATTTGGGCAATGCATCGACATAGGTTGTCTTTAATTTGGTCAAAGAGCGCCACTGTAATATTTTTTTAATAACCGGATGCGACTGGTATTTTTTCAAAATTTCTTCGGAAGTGGAATATTGTCCGGTTTTGGTTTTTTTGGGCTTGCTGTCTATTTTTAATTTTTCAAACAAGATAATCCCTAATTGTTTAGGCGAACCAATATTAAATTCTTCTCCAGCTATTTCAAAAATTTCCCTCTCCAGTTCTTTTATTTCTTTTTCTAACGCCTGGCCAATTTGTTGTAAAACTTCGGTATCTAATTTGACACCTGCCAATTCCAAGTCGCCCAGCACTTTAATCAAGGGCATTTCAATTTCTTTATACAAACCTTCTGCGCCGGATTCTTTCAATTTTTCTACCAAAAGCTCTTTTAAACGTAAAGTAATATCGAGCTTTAACATGGTATAATTTATCCAATCTTGTTCGGTGGCTTTTTTCTTATCGGGCTTTTTTAATGAAATATTTAAATAATTTTCGGCCAATATTTCTAATTCATTACGCATTTCAGGATTTAATAAGTAATGAATTATTAAGATATCTATTAAATCTCCTTCCAAAGGAATATTATTGTACTTCAATAATTTGTATTCTTCTTTTAAGTCATAACCTATTTTTTCCTTTTGAGGATGCACAAAAAAATCTCTGAAAAATGAAAGTTTTTCTGTGATATTTTCTTTTATTGGCACATGGTATATTTTTCCCTGATGATGCCCTAAAGCCAAGTGATATTGTTTGTGGGTAAATTCAAATTGTTCGGGATATATGAGCACACCGGCACCGGTTTGATGTATTAATTTATCGCGTAATATTTGTAAAGCTTTTTCACTATCGACACTTTGATAAAACTTATCTAATTGATCAAAACTGATTAAACCGGATGAACTTCCCGTCTCATTTTCATTTTCAAACAAATTATATTGTGTCGTCGTTTCCGAGGGTGCTTCTCCGGTGCGAAATAAACGGTTAAACTGTTCAGCTATTCTTCTAAATTCCAATTCTTTAAAGATAGCATTGGTTTTTTTAAAATCAGGTTGATCAAGCCTGTATTGTTGTTCATCAAATTTTATGGGCGCATCCGTATTAATGGTTGCTAATTTTTTTGACAATAAGCCCAATTCTTTATTGGCTTCAATCTTTTCTTTCATTTTACCTTTTAGCCGGTCGGTATTGGCCAAAAGGTTTTCCATACTGCCAAATTCAGCCAAAAACTTTTTGGCGGTTTTCTCTCCTACGCCGGGTAATCCGGGAATATTATCGACACTATCACCCATCATACCTAAATAATCGATGACTTGTTTAGGGTCTTCAACCCCAAATTTTTCTTTTACTTTTTCTTTATCCCAAATTTCAATCCCATTTCCCATCCGCGAGGGCTTATATAAAAAGATATGATCGTCAACCAATTGGGCAAAATCCTTATCGGCCGTAACCATATAAACATCAAAACCTTCTTTTTGTGCCTGTTTGGCCAAAGTACCGATCAAATCATCGGCTTCCCAACCTTCATATTCTATTACCGGAATATGCATGGCTTCTAATATTTTTTTAATGTAAGGGACCGCCAATTGAATACCTTCGGGGGTTTCTAAACGATTGGCTTTATAATCTTGATAGAGTTCCGATCGCTCTTTTGAGCCACCCAAATCAAATACAACCGCCAAGTGGTCCGGATTTTCGCGCCTGATAAGATCCATCAAAGTGTTTAAAAAACCGAAAATAGCAGAAGTATTTAAACCTTTTGAATTGATACGCGGATTTTTTATGAAAGCATAAAAAGCTCTGAAAATCAAGGCATAAGCATCGAGCAAAAAAAGTTTTTTCCTTGGTTCGTTTGATGGATGATTGGATTGTGGCGGCATAAAAACAAGTTTAAAAAATAAAAATTAATCGTATTTTTGGTAAGACTTTTCTTCTACCAAATTTGAGCCGGTCAATTGGTTTATTTGACGTTTTACTTCCGAACGTTTGTCATTGGTAAAATAGACGGCACGGGCAGTTTCAATAAATTTTGGTCCAAAATCTTTGGCCCGTTCCAAATCGCGAATAGTATCTTCAATATCCCAAAGTTGCTGGTTAATATTTAGTAAAGATTTATATAATTCATGGTCTTTAGAAATGATTTGTTTAACGGCTTCATCGAGCACTGCATATTCTTTTTGTAAATTTTTTCGTTTTTCTTCATCAGTGATATGCTTCAATTTAATTTCGATAATGGTTAGTTTGTCCACAATTTCGCCATTAGATACTTCTATTTTCATTTTTTTAAATTTTATATAATAATAATGATGTAAAAATACAAAAAAGAACTTTATGACTTTTGGCCGGTTGCAACTTTATATCAACTCCTTTGGCTATCTATAACAAAAAAAACAGCCGTCAATATTGACAGGACAATATTGACGGCTGTTAATTTTTTATCTATAAGTTTATTTTTTCAAAATAATTTTTTGGGTAGCGGTTTCATAAGGCGTTTGAATGGTTACAAAGAAGACACTTCCCAAAGGATATTTTTGAAGGTTGTGAACATAGGTATTTTTACCCACTACCTGATTTTTCAAAAGTTTTCTTTCGATGAGTCTGCCATTTATATCGGTAATTTTTAAGATAACATTACCGGTATTTTTCAATTTATAATCCACTTTTAAAACACCATTAGTCGGGTTTGGATACACTTGCATACCCAAAATTCCGGTGCTTTGCGGATTTAATTGATGGCTGGCCACTGACAAAGTCGAATTCAGATAGACCTTAAAAAGTTGACTACTGGCCGAACTAAGGCTACTGTCATTGCTAAAAAAAATGTTAGGTTGCGTGCTATTGATACCGCCAAAAATATAGCCTATTAAAGTGTTATTTCCGGTGATATCATCCAATTTTAAAACTTCGTTTGGATAATGTGGAATGCTTTTGACCGGTATAAACTCTGCGCCTGCGCCTAAATAACCGGGCATTTCTATGGGTAATTTATATTCGGCCATATTGCCATTGGCATCACGGGTTACCCTTGCAATGGTTTTGACAAATGGCACATTATCATCTTGTACCAAGGTGCCGTTATCATCATAATACTGCGCCATTCCACCGAAGAAAAGCGTGTGCATTTCATTATTACCAGCCGAATAAAGCGGAATAGTCGGACATTGATAATGATTATAATATTGTTGGAAATTGTTATCTTGACTATAGCCATTACTATCAATTGTAACAGGATTTAAAAAAGGCAAATTGGCACTGGTTTGAAAAACACCCGAAAACATAGTCACGCCTTCTTCGCCATTGGGCAAAATTTGTGCTTCTGCACTTAAATCTCTTCTGTGTAACACATCAGCATCGGTAAAGGAAGCCAAATGCGTCACAACTATGTTAGTGCCATCATCATCAATGGTAAAGCGATGAACCTGGTTGGTATATTCTTGGCTTGTATTGTTACTATTCATGCTATATCGCCCTAAAAATTTTTGACCGCCCAGTAAGTGATAAACATTGTTGACTTTACGTAAAATACCACCGGTTACTTGAAATTCGGGATCGTTTATTTGTCTGAAAAAACTTGTAAAACCGGTATTATTTATCACCGCATCAATCACTTGCGGAACATTTATGGCTGTCAAATAAGGGAAAGTAGTATGGTTATTTAGCGTAGCACTGTAACCATAGCCGCCTATAAAATATAGATAATCGCCCTCTTGATAAAAATTCATATTAGTCGAACTCAATTGCTCTTGAATAGAAGCCGGTAAAGAAGTTAATGGCGCCTCCCAATGTTGCAGGGTTGCCGGATCAATTACGATAAGTTGTGTATTATTGCCCGATGCTGCAAAAGCCGCATTACCTTGCATGGGATGCAGGCCATCGATACGACCACCAACCAGTAACCATTTGCCGTTACTATCTTGTCCGAAGGCAAATGAATGTAATCCATTCAAACCGTTAATGGTGACGGGTTCTAAAGTGATATCAAAGGGATTTTGGGCAAATAAGCCCAAGCTCACTAAAAATAATAAAAGGCTTAGGTGTTTTTTAATCATTGTTTGTGTATTTAAGTTAATTGTTTATCTTTATTATTAAAAATTATATAAGGTTACAAATATAGCAAAAAAATGACAACATTGTTAAACAAATCTTAAAATAAAATATAATTTTTTGTTTTTTTATTACAGTTAGCCCCAAATTGATTTAAAACAAGATCACAATAATAAATCGTATTTAAATTTTCACTTGGCCTTTTAATCCGCATCAATATTAAACCATTTTACAAAAAAAGATTAAATTTGCTGCAAATATTAATTAAAACATAACAGAATATTATGAAAAAAATTCTTTTAATCATTCTTGCAATTGGACTACTTTCCGCCTGTCAACAAAAAGAAGCTAAAACAGCCTTTGTCAAAACCGAAACTATTTTTAAACAATACAAAGGCATTAAAGCACAAGAAGCAATTTTTAAACAAAAACAACAGGCTTTTGCCAAAAAATACGATTCAATTGTCAAACAATGGCGTCAAGAAGTGATGAAATTTCAACAAAATGCCCGTAAAATGACCCCTCAAAAGGCACAAAAGAAAGATCAAGAATTGTATCAAAAACAGCAAATGATACAACAAATGCAACAACAAGAAAGTGCTAAACTAACAGCCGAAATGCAAAAACAAACCGATTCTATCATCAAAAAAGTCTATGATTTTTTTGATGATTACGGCAAAAAAAACGGCTATAAATATATTTACGGCAAAAATAATACAGGCGCTTTAATGTATGGTGATGCTAAATTGGATATCACAGACCAAGTTCTTAAAGCTTTAGATGCAGCTTATGAGGCGGCGCAAAAAAAATAAGGAAACTTACTGTTTAAAATAACAAACTTAATGCCGGCTTTTTTAGGCCGGCATCTTTAAATATCGACAAAGGTTATGTCAAATTATATTTTGAATATCGAAACTGCAACTAAAAATTGCTCGGTAGCTCTGGGACAAAACGAAAAAGTTATTGAGGTGATTGAGTATGCAGGTGAAGCTTATTCGCATGCCGAAAAACTACATCTTTTTATTAAAAAAATTTTAGATAATCACCGGCTAAAAGTTCAAGATTTAAGTGCGGTAGCCATTAGTCAAGGCCCCGGTTCCTACACGGGTCTGCGCATTGGGGTTTCTGCGGCCAAAGGCTTAGCTTATGCTGCCGGTATTCCACTTATTGCAGTCTCTACATTAGAGGCCTTGGCCAGAAAGGTTAAAACCAAACAAGGCTATATCATACCGGTTCTTGATGCGCGTCGGTTAGAAGTTTACAGTGCCGTTTACAATGCCGGTTACCAACAAATCAGACCTATAAAAGCCGATTTGCTCGATCAAAACCCTTTTGACAAATATTTGATGGAAAAAACCTGTGTTTTTGTAGGCGATGCGGTAGAAAAAACCAAAAAAATCATCCAACATGAAAACGCCTGTTTTTCACCAGTTAAATATCCCTCTGCCAAAGAGTTACATACTTTGTCATACGTCAAGTTTTTAAATAAAGATTTTGAAAATTTAGCCTATTTCGAACCTTTTTATTTAAAAGATTTTATTACGACAAGAAAAAAACAAGCTTAAAATACTAATTTATAAACCATAACGTTGTATTTAAAGAATTAAAGCCTAAATTTGCAAAAAATAATAAAAATATGAATGCACAAACGAACAACTCAAACTTTTTGAAAGTCTTGGTCGCCTTATTGGGGGTTGCCATTTTAGGTTTAGGTTATTATACCTATGACATGTATAATGAATCTAAACAAACCGAACACATTTTGCAACAAGAAAAAGAACAAGTTATCAACGAATTGCAAGATTTAAAAGTTAATTATGACAAAGCTTTGAAAGAAAAAACCGAAGTTTCCGGTAAACTTGAAGAAGCCAAAAAACGCATCGAATCTTTGATTGAAGAAGTTAAAAAACAGAAAAAAATCGATGCCCGTATTATTTATAAATACAAAAAAGAAATTGCCGCTTTAAAAGCTCAACGTGACAAATTGTACAAAATAGCCGATTCGTTACGCGCTGCTAATATGGAGCTGATTACCGAAAATGATAGTTTAAATACCGACTTAACCAAACAAAAACAATTTAATGATACTTTACTCAATAAAAATGAAGTTTTGTCGGCTACTTTAAATAAAGCAAAAATTTTATATCCGGTAAGTTTAAAAGCTGAAGGGGTAAAAATTAAAAGCTCGGGTAAAGTTGTAACCACTTCCAAATACAAACGAGCAACTGCTATTCGTGTATGCTTTACTTTACCTAAAAATGAAGTTTTAGAAGGTCCCCAAAAATTTTATGTCCGAATTATAAACCCAAAAGGAGAGGTAATCGGTGATAAAACAGAATTGATTATTGACGATAATCCTATCCAAATAAGTGGGACTGAAGAAGTTATGTACGAAAAGAAACCTTTGAAAGTTTGTATATTTGTTAAACCGCAAAATAAAGAAGCCGAATTTGTCAAAGGTAATTACCAAGTTGAAGTTTACCATAATGGAAACAAAGTGGGTACAACAGAATTTTATTTAACCAGTGGTCTTTTCTAATAGGCTATTGTAGTAAAATATTGTAAATTTCAATCATTAAAGCTATCTTTGTTCGTTCAAAGGTAGCTTTTTTCATACCTTGCTAATAACAGTCTTAAAAAATTATAAAAATTTTTCAAAAATGAGCGACGATCAATTTAAAAAAGTCTTATCACACGCCAAAGAATATGGTTTTGTATTTCCTTCAAGTGAAATTTACGACGGACTGAGTGCCGTATATGATTACGGTCCGAATGGTGTGGAACTCAAACGAAATATACGTAACTATTGGTGGCAAGCCATGACGCAATTACATCAAAATATTGTCGGGCTGGATGCTGCTATTTTTATGCACCCGACTACTTGGAAAGCTTCCGGTCATGTCGATGCTTTTAATGATCCGCTTATTGATAATAAAGACAGCAAAAAACGCTATCGTGCCGATGTTTTGATTGAAGACTATGTTGAAAAGTTGGAACAAAAAGTGCAGAAAGAAATCAAAAAAGCCCGTAAACGTTTCGGTGACGATTTTGACGAAGCCCAATTTGTCGCTACACATCCGCGCGTGGTCAAGTATCGCGAACAACAAAAAGAAATTTTGCAACGTATGGCAAAGTCGTTGGAAAACAACGATTTGGCTGATGTCAAAGCTTTGATAGAAGAACTCGGTATTGCCGATCCGGTATCGGGTAGTAAAAACTGGACCGACGTCAAACAATTTAACCTGATGTTTGGCACCAAACTCGGCGCTTCTGCCGAAAATGCTACAGATTTATATCTTCGTCCGGAAACGGCACAAGGTATATTTGTCAATTTTTTAAATGTGCAAAAAACCATGAGCATGAAAATTCCCTTTGGTATTGCCCAAACCGGAAAAGCTTTTCGTAACGAAATCGTGGCGCGACAATTTATCTTTCGTATGCGCGAATTCGAGCAAATGGAAATGCAATTTTTTGTGCGTCCCGGCACGCAAAAGGAATGGTTTGAAAAATGGAAAGAAGAACGTTTAAAATGGCATAAATCGCTTGGCTTCGGTGATGAATACTACCGTTTTCACGACCATGAAAAATTAGCGCATTACGCCGATGCTGCTACTGATATTGAGTTCAAATTTCCTTTTGGATTTAAAGAATTGGAAGGCATTCATTCACGCACCGACTTTGACCTGTCGCAGCACGAAAAATTTTCGGGTAAAAAAATGCAGTATTTCGACCCCGAAATCAATGAGCGCTATACGCCTTACGTCATTGAAACCTCTATCGGCTTAGACCGGATGTTTTTAGCTGCATTCTCAGCAGCTTTGCAAGATGAAACATTGCCGGACGGTTCTACGCGTGTCGTGATGAAAATTCCGGCTATTTTAGCCCCGACCAAAGTTGCCGTTTTACCTCTGCTTAAAAAAGACGGCTTACCCGACATTGCCAAACAAATCATCGACGATTTGAAATGGGATTTCAAAGTGCAATACGATGAAAAAGATGCTATCGGACGCCGCTATCGCCGGCAAGATGCCGTCGGCACGCCTTATTGTGTGACCGTTGACCACCAAACCAAAGACGATGGCACCGTAACCTTGCGAGACAGAGATACGATGGAGCAAATTCGTATCCCTATTGCCGAACTGCGCCAACATATCGCCGGTAAATTTGATTTGCGAAATTGGTTGAAATTATAAGCTGTATAGGTTATACTTGTGATTGATAACTTATTTTAAATATTTTCAAATTGAAATATCTATGAATTAGTGGAAAATAAAGACCTACTAGGTTTTAAAAACCTAGTAGGTCTCATTAACCACTGATGAATGTCTTAATAGACATATCAACAATTAACCAAATTACAAATTAAAGTGTTAACTCCTCAACAACAACCCTATAACCAACAACTCAACGATTGTCTGTTGCGTAAAAAAGACATTACTTTGGTCGTCAAACGCGAAGATGTTTTGCATGAACATGTTTCGGGTAACAAGTTTCGTAAGTTATATTATAACATGATTGAAGCCCGTAAGAAAGGTTATGATCAATTATTGACTTTTGGCGGCGCCTATAGCAATCATATTGCGGCAACAGCAGCAGCCGGTAAAGAATTGGGTATTCAAACTATTGGTGTTATCCGTGGCGATGAACTTGGAGAAAACTTGGAACAAACCTTACAAGAAAACCCGACTTTGCGTTTCGCTGTTTCGCAAGGCATGCAATTGCATTTTGTCAGTCGGAAAGCTTATAGACAAAAAACAGAACCGGAATTTATTGAAAATCTTTTTCAACTATTCGGTAAATTTTATTTAGTGCCTGAGGGCGGCACTAACGAATTGGCTGTAAAAGGCACCGGAGAAATCTTAACACCGGAAGATGAAGCATTCGACTATATTTGTTCGGCAGTGGGAACGGGAGGAACGATTGCAGGTTTAATCAATTCGGCGCAACCGCATCAAAAAGTTTTGGGCTTTCCAGCATTGAAAGAAAATTTTTTGCACCGGGATATTGCCAAGTATGCCCAATCGGATCATTGGGAACTTATCAGGGACTACCATTTCGGCGGTTTTGCCAAAATAGATAAAAAATTGGTGAACTTCATCAATTTGGTCAATACCTTGCACAATTTGCCGCTTGACCCCGTTTATACCGGCAAAATGCTTTACGGCATTATTGATTTAATCAAAAAAAAATATTTCCCGAAAGGTAGCAAAATATTGGCTATCCACACAGGCGGATTACAAGGAAAAGCCGGGATGAATTTGCGGCTTAAACAAAAAAACTTACCTTTACTTAAATAAATAAAAGTTCTCAAAAATTATATCCACAAAAAATTTATTAACTTTGTTATATAATGTATTGTTTTCTGACTTAAAAATTATTAGTCTTTATGAAAAAAATTTTATTACTTACCGGCATTTCTATATTCATCAGCAGTTGTGGTGGTTCCAAAAAAACGTATGAACAAACGACTACTAAACCAAGAGTCAGGAAAGAGCTACCACATAAAAATAGAGACATTGTTCAAGGAGACCAATCGAATTTGGATTTTGCAACCTTACGTTATATAGCGAAATATAAAGAGATTGCTAAAAAAGAAATGAAAGATTACGGGATTCCGGCCAGTATAACCATGGCACAAGGTATATTGGAATCGCAAAGTGGTAAAAGCCGGTTAGCCGTTGAAGGAAATAATCATTTCGGTGTCAAATGTCACGATGATTGGCAAGGTGAAAGAATATTACACGATGACAATAAAGCCCAAGAATGTTTTAGAAAATATAGTAAAGCTGAAGATTCTTACAGGGATCATTCTAAATTTTTGGCCGAAAGAAAACGTTATGCCTTTTTATTCCGATTGCCCAAAACGGATTACGAAGCATGGGCTCGTGGATTAAAAAAAGCTGGCTATGCAACAGATCCAAGCTATCCGGATAAACTTATTTACATCATTAAAAAATACAATTTAGCCAAAATGGATAAAGAAGTTTTGGCAAATATGAGTGTTAAAGTAAATGATAGTGTTAATAAACAAAAAAACGGTAAGAAAAAATTTATTTATGAAGTAAAAGAAGGTGAAACATTGTTTACTATCTCTCGTAAATTTAATGTGCCTGTAAAGGATATTCAACGGATAAATAATCTGAATGATTTTGATATTTACAAGGGGCAAATTTTAGTGCTGACCAGCGATGCTGATAAGAGTGAGGACGAAAACAATGAGCCGGAAGAAATGAATGAAAGCGCTAAGCAAAATCAAGAACTAAAACCGGCAAAAAATGAAATAGTTGAAGCTGAAAGAGATAGGCAACAAGAAAGTTTGCCTGCAAACAAAAGAAATTCTCAAAATATAGATTTGCACGTTGTCAAACAAGGGGAAACACTTTTTTCATTGAGCAAAAAATACCATGTTGATGTAGCTGTTTTGAAAGAGTTGAATCATTTAAAAGATAATGATATCAAGGTGGGTAAAGTTATCAAAATACCTAAAAATACAAACGGGTCAATGACTGCAACTTCGCCGAAAAAAATTGAAAAATCAGTAGATAAAATCACTAAGAAGCCGTCTGTACAACAAAATAAAGCTGTTTATCATGTGGTTCAACCCGGTGAAACACTTTATAGAATACATGTAAACTATCATATATCAATAAAAAAACTTCGCAAATTAAATCATTTGAAAGGTAATTATATAAAAGTTGGCCAAAAGTTGCGAATCAAATAAATTTTTACCGGAGCAAAGCTAAGACATAGCCTATTATAATGCCCGAGACTAATACGGTTAGTTCCCGGGTATTTTTTGTCCATAAACGACCTAAAACAGCTATCAGCAAAAGAATAGCAAGACCCAAAATGATTTGTGCCGTTTCTATGCCCAAAGCAAATTCCAATAAAGGTATTAATTTGGCTCTTTGGCCTGCAATCATCATTTTAAAATCTGCAGCAAAACCCAAACCGTGAATCAACCCGAAAAAGAAAGAAAAATAATAATGGACTTTGGTTACCGTAGCATGATTGGAAAAAATAAGGTTGGATAAAGCGGTAATTAAAATTGTCCATAAAATCAAGGTATCAATCAGCGCCTCATTTACATGCAATACGCCATAAACCGACAGAATTAAACTGGTTGTATGTGCCAATGTAAACAAACTGACCAAAGTTAACAATTTACGCCAGTCTTTGAGACTAAAAACAACAATTAAAGCCATTAAAAAGAGGATATGGTCCACCGATGACCAGCTTAAAATATGCTGTAAGCCTAATTTAAAATAAAGTTGAAAATCATTCATGTTCTAAATCTTCTGGAAATATATCTAAGTTGTCTTTGAATTGTTTCTTATTTTTAAACAAATCGTCCATAAAAATAACCAAAGCCGGCAAGAGTAACAAATTACTAAACATAGCCATTAGCAAAGTTAAAGAAATTAAGCCACCTAAAGCTTTGGTGCCACCATAACTCGAAAGTAAAAAGGCCGAAAAACCGAAAAATAATACAATAGAAGTATAAAACATACTCACCCCGGTTTCTTTCAGTGCTTTGTAAACAGAGCGTTTGATATGCCCATTGTGCAGTTTCAATTCGTGACGTAATTTTGCCAAATAATGAATCGTGTCGTCAACGGAAATACCAAAGGCTATACTGAATATTAAAATAGTCGATGGTTTTAGCGGAATACCAAAAAATCCCATTAAACCTGCCGTTATGATTAAGGGTAATAAATTAGGTATTAAAGAAATGAGTGCCATTTTAAGAGAGCCGCCAAACATCCATGCAATAAAAACAAAAATTAGAAGAATAGCCAAACCTAAAGAAATAATCAAATTATCAATTAAATAATGAGTGCCTTTCAAATATAATTTGGCTTGTCCGGTCATTAAAACATCATACTTTTTAGGCGGAAAATATTTGTGTTGTTTCAGGTTTAGATAGTTTTCAATTTGTTCCATTTTGTCTGTTTCGATATCCTTCATAAAAGTCGTTATCCGCAAATAACGTTGCAACGAATCCGTATAACTATTTAATAAATTGGTTTTGCCGCCGGTATTTTTTAAATAGGGTAAGATAAAATTTCTCTCATGCATAGAAGGCAACTGATAGTAGGCCGGATCGCCGTTATAAAAAGCCTGTTTGGCATACTTAGCCAAATTAACCAATGAAACAGGTTTGGACAATTCGGGCAAATCGGCTATTTCTTCTTGAAACCTGTCAGCTCTTTTTAAGGTAGACAATTTTAAAGCCCCTCTTTTTCGTTTAGTATCAATCATAAATTCTAATGGCAAAATACCGCCAAACTCTTTTTCAAAGAATTTGATATCTTTATAAAAGACCTTATTTTTTGGAAAGTCGGCCAGCATACTGCCCGAAACATGTATTTTAGTAATCCCTATTAAACTAATGATTAATAGAAGTAAAGCGACCCCAAAAACCGACTTTTGACGGTGCCGGACTGTTTTAATCAGCCAATCGATAAATTTGTTAAGCCATACTTTTTTATGGTGCTTCAGATGTTTTTCTTTAGGAGGTTTTTTGTAGCTGTATATAATTGGGATAAGAATAATAGACAAAATAAAGATGGATAAAATAGACAATGCCGCCACAATACCAAATTGTCTTAAAAGATCATTTTTGACTATGATAAAAGTGCCAAACCCGATGGCAGTCGTTACATTGGTCATTAAAATGGCATTGCCGGTATTGCTTATAACCCGTTGCAACGAGCGTGCTTGATTACCATGCTTAAGTATTTCCTGTTGGTATTTATTAATAAGAAAAATAGCATTTGGGACACCTATAACAATGACCAAGGGTGGAATAATAGCCGTTAAAATACTTATTTTAAAACCAAAAGCACCCATTATGCCAAATGACCACATGACCCCTATAGATACTATTAACAGCGCAATAAGAATAGGCGAGAAAGAACGGAACAAAAACCAAATAATAAAACCGGTTACTAACAAAGATAAAATTATAAAAAAAGGAATTTCCTTTTGTAAAACTTTTGCATTCAGTGATTTGATATAAATTAACCCGGAGGTTTTCACATCCATTTGATGTGCTTTTTCAAAATCATCTAAAAGAGGTTTTAATTTCTCATTGATAAATTTTACCCGCTTTTTAGACTGTAACAAAGCCGGTTTGATACTTACCAAACTTCGAACTGCACCGGAAGATTTATTATAAATTAAGCCGTCAAAAAAAGGCAAAGAATCGAACAATTTATGACGAATGGCTAAGGCATCGGCATCAGTCTGTATGGGTTTATTTATCAGATTTTCTAAATAAAAACGTTTATGCGTGGTGTCTTTTTTTAAGATTTTTAAATTTTGTAAGGAAACAACCTGTCCGACCTCGTCAAAAGATTTTATTTTTTTAAATAATGTATTCCAAGCCGTCAATTTTTGTTTGGTAAACAGCGTAGAATCCTTTATACCAATTAAAATCAGATTATTTTCGTTTTTAAATATTTTTTTAAACCGGACATATTCCTGCGCATAAGGATCACTTTCGGGCAATATGCTTTTTTGTGTATATGAGATACCCACATTATGCCACTGCGATATAAAAAATAGCGTTATAGACGTCACAAGAAACAAAAGAAAAACCTTGTGTCTTAAAATATAAGAAGCTACTTTGGCCCAGAAATTCATATATACCAATTTTAAAACAAAATTACAATTATTAATTTAATATGCGAAAAAATCATCAAGCCTGCTTTTATAAAATAATATTAAATTAATTGAAAATGAACAATTTATAATATGAAATATAGAAATTTTTCTAATAAGATAAAAAAATATCAAATTAACGATAGATGTTAATAACTATTAATAAACTTTCAAAATGATGCAATTTTAACCCGTAACGAATGTTAATAAGTTTTTGAAATAAAACAGTTTCTTTTTTTGGTAAATAATTATTACTTTTATATTGTAATTTAAAATGAATTAAACAAATTTATTTCCTGTTTTTTATTAACATTTAATTTACATTTTGTCAAGAATGAATTAGTTTTATAACTATTTAAGAATGAATTAAATGTTTAACAAATTATAGGTTAATAACAATACAAACACTCTATATACATCTTCATGCTTTTTTAAAAATTAAATTAAAAACAAACTTTTTTATATAATAAAAGTTAATAACTTTAAATTTTACCTTCCTGAAAAACTGTAAAAATACATCTTTAAAGAATAATGTATATTTGCATAAGTATTTAAAAAATAAGAACCTATTAAAATACGTCAACAATGAATAAAAAAGAAAATTTACTCATCAAAATATTACAAATATTGGGTGCTCACCCCGAAAAATCTTTTAATTATAAACAAATAGCTGCGAAACTCGAATTTGATTCGGAAGAAATTCGCAAGCAAATACAAAAAGACTTACAAAAACTCGTTAAGCAAAATAAAATTAAACAAACTTCGAGAGGCAAATACCAGATCATCCCCAAAAAGCTTTACGTCGGTGTCATTGACATGACCAACAATGGCAGTGGATTTGCCATTGTTGATGAATTGGATCATGATATATTTATCCCAAATCATCGTTTAAATAAAGCTTTGCATGGCGATTTGGTCGAGGTAGAAATAGTTAAAGAAAAACCTGGTAAACGGCCTGAAGGAGAAGTTGTCAAAATTTTAGACCGTGCCAAAACACATTTTACCGGTATTGTCAAGATGTTTAAAAATTATGCCTTTGTCGATCCGGATGATGTAAAAATGTATAAAGAAATTTTCATCAAAAAAGATGATTTTAACGGAGCCAAAGACGGACAAAAAGTGGTAGCCGAAATTTATGATTGGCCTGAGAAAGTGGGTAGTCCTATGGGTAGAATAATTAAAGTATTAGGGCAACCCGGCGATCATGAGGTTGAAATCCATGCTATTTTAGATGAATACGATTTGCCCTATGAATTTGACCCTGAAGTGCAAGCTTTTGCTGACAATTTACCTAAAGAAATCACCAAACAAGAAATAAAAAACCGTCGTGATATGCGACGGGTACCCACTTTTACCATCGATCCGGTTGATGCCAAAGATTTTGACGATGCTTTATCGGTCCGCAAACTTGATAATGGGCGATATGAAATTGGTATTCATATTGCCGACGTATCGCATTATTTAAAACCGGACACTATTTTGGACAAGGAAGCTTATAACCGTGCTACATCGGTATATTTAGTAGACAGAGTGGTGCCGATGTTGCCCGAAGTACTGTCCAATGAACTGTGTTCTTTACGTCCACACGAAGACAAATTGACCTATTCAGCCGTTTTTGAAATGGATGAAACAGGCAAAGTATATAAAGAATGGTATGGCCGTACGGTAACGCATTCCGACCGGCGTTTTACCTATGAAGAAGCACAAGAAATTATCGAAGGCGCCGAAGGAGATTTTAAAGATCAAATACTTTTATTGGACCGTATAGCCAAAAAATTACGCCAACAACGGTTTAAACACGGCGCGATCAGTTTTGACCGGATAGAAGTCCGGTTTAAAGTAGATGATAAAGGCAATCCTATTGAGGTTTATTTTAAAGAAAGTAAAGATGCCAATAAATTAATTGAGGAATTTATGCTCTTGGCAAACCGGAAAGTAGCCGAATTTGTGACCAAAAAATTACCTCCTAAAGAGAAAACATTTGTTTATCGTGTGCACGACGAACCGGCACCGGAAAAATTGGAAGAACTAAACAATATAGTGCAAAAATTCGGGTATAAATTGGATTTAAAATCCCGAAAATCAATTATCAAATCAATCAATGCTTTGTTACAAGATATCCAAGACAAACCGGAAAAAAATATGTTGGAAACCTTAACTATCCGCAGTATGAGC
Source organism: Flavobacteriales bacterium (assembly GCA_026993355.1). Taxonomy (GTDB): domain Bacteria; phylum Bacteroidota; class Bacteroidia; order Flavobacteriales; family Flavobacteriaceae; genus WGBX01. The sequence continues at coordinate 25,140 of JALWTX010000011.1, forward strand.
AAGGCGGTTTATACCACCGACAACCGCGGACATTATGGTTTGGCATTTGATTACTATACGCATTTTACATCGCCTATTCGCCGTTATCCCGATGTGATGGTACACCGTTTATTGCAAAATTATCTCGATAAAAAACCTTCACCAAATAAAGAGGAATACGAAAAAAAATGTATTCATTCGACCAATATGGAAATACAAGCTACCAGCGCCGAACGGGATTCTATCAAATACATGCAAGCCAAATATATCCAAGACTTCAAAGATGTACCCTTTGAAGGGATTATTACCGGCGTCACCGAATGGGGTATGTATGTAGAATTGACCGCCAATAAAGTTGAGGGTTTGGTCAGACGCACCGAAATGCGCGATGATTATTATTATTTTGATGAAGACCAATATGCTTTAATAGGTGAAATAACCGGCAAAAAATACCAATTAGGAGATGTCGTTACCGTCAAAGTAAAGAAAACTAATCCGGAGAAAAAACAAATTGATTTTGAGATGCTGTATGATAGTGATGAAGATCAAGATAATATCGATATTAAAAATAATACCGTATCTAAATTGCCCAAACCTAAAAGGAATTTTAAAAAGAAGAAGAACTAAAAAAAGCCGGTAGTTTTTCTACCGGTTTTTTTCAAATTTGATTATGTCCAGTTAGTAGGTATCTAAATTAATCCAAAAATGTCCGTTTTTGATAACAATCGAATCATGTGCAAACGGACTGTACAAAGTCATGTTAAAACGGCCTTTAAATTCTCTTTTATCAGGTGATAAATATGTAATTTCAACACTTCCGCAATTGTCTTCCGAAATATATACGTCTGGATATTCTGACCCATACATATAGGCTTGATTTTGATTTAGCTGCGTATTTCCTCCGGCACCTTGAGGGGTCGCTTCATCGCTGTGTTTTAAGGTATAAATGCCGGTGTGGCTAATACCACCATAGAAAAATATCCCTAAACGGAACGCATAACTACTACCTTCTAATAATTGACCTTGATTATTGGCACCGGCTTCTTCTTCAAATCTTATGCCCGGTAACATTCCTAAATCACCGTATTGGTCTTTGGCAATAAAGAGTTTATCTTTTCCATCCTTTTTGACATAAAAGTAAAAATGATTTACAGTAGTCGGTGGTTCAGGTTCTTTAAATATTTTCCTTGCCAAATCTTCCATTTTTATACAACCGTTAAGCAACAATGTGCTTAAAACAAATATAATAAATTTTATTTTCATCTATTTTAATGATTTGTATATCAAACTTATACAAATATAATTTATTTTTTTGAAAGATTGTCAAATTTTTTTATTGCCATACTTGTTTATTACTTTTGGTATGGATAATATTACAAATGCTAAAGCCATATTGAAATAAGAAATATCAAAAACACTCCCAATGAAACTTCGTTCAAAACCTATTTTAGTAATTAGATCAATAAAATTATATAATACTGGTAACAATAGAAAAATACCGCTAAATAGTATTTTTTTATCTAAATCATGACCTATACGGCTGGCAACAAACAATGGAACTAACAGAAAAAAAACAAGCCAAATAAAGGGAATCTGTGAGCTTTGCAGACTGAACGGGTTATAATGAATAAAAGTTTTAAAGGATTCTATCGTATACAATATGGGCAACCAAATAAAAATTATTGTTAACATTAATGCCACAATGAATTTCCTTTTATTTTTGGTTGATGTTTTAATGAATTCCTGAAACAAAAATATTTCAAAAGGAATCAGGACAATAAGTCTTGTAAATAGTAATATACCTGTTATAATACCAAGACTAAAGGGTTTATCAAAGCTTTTTTTAGGCAACTTTTTTTGCCAATATATTAAAAAAGTCATGACTAAAATCAAATTACTCATCAAGTCACTTTTGACAAAAATTTCCCAATAATAAGCCGGTGAAGATAGTATTAATAACAGGGCAAATAACTTTTCATAATTTTGGTCGAAATAGTCATAAATTAGGTAACTAATTAATAAAAATGTAAATACTTGCAATAGCCCGACATCTTTCATCAAAAAGAAAGGCAAACCAATGATAAATAAACCCGGAAGATTTGAAGTGCGTCCACCCAAATGATCGGCTACAGTATACGTGTATTGTCCTTTTAATACGGCTTGGATACCCCCTGCCAGGGCAGACCACCGGTCAACATGAAGTTTATATGCATCTGTTTTAACGTTGATCCAGATAAAAAATATGGCCATAATTACTACCAGCCCAATATAAAAATATTTGAAATGCTTGGATTTATTTATTCTTTGTTGACCTAATCTTTTTTTATACAATTGAATAGCTGCTATCGTATACAGACTAAAGAAGCTTATAGAAAGTATGGTTAACAACGATGAAAAACGCAAGCTGTATTTAAGGATAAACAACAGATTAATAAACCAAAAGCAAAGACTGAGACTGACACTCAATATTGGGTTAGATACAGTTTTCATCGTTTAAACAATTATTTTTTTTTGCTTTAATTTCTTTTTGCCGGTACATCATCCGGATATGCGGTATATTGTCTTCCAAATACTTCTCACCGGTTTCTTTAAAGCCCAAATCATTGTAAAATTTTATCAAATAGGTTTGTGCACTTATTTCAATTGTTTTTTCTTTCAAATTTTTGACCATGAAATCAATGGCTTTTTGCATCAATTTTTTGCCCAAATTTTGTTTTCTTTGCTGCGGATCAACAACTACTCTACCAATGCTTCCTCTGTCAAAATAATCTCCAGCTTTGAACAGCCGGGCATAAGCTATTATTTTAGTATTTTGTTTAAGGAAAAGATGAAACGCATCATAATCTTTTTCATCAACATCTTGATAGATACAATTTTGCTCTACCACAAAGACTTTATTACGCAATTGGAGTATTTGGTATAATTCCCGGTTAGAAAGTTCGTCAAACTGCTTTATATGCCATAAGTCGTTCATTATAAATTTTTTGATAAAGTTACCAAAAATAAAAAATCAGGCGAAAGTAAATTTCACCTGATTTTTTAGAGATGTTGCTATGTTTAGTTTTCTTTAACCTTATCAAAGAATAATCTTTCTTTGAATTGTTTAATTTTTTCAGATAATTTATCAAATAAACCACCTGTTTCTTGTTTTTCTTTAATAGCTTCTTTAAGTTCGGCTATAGCTAAAGCCAATTCTTTGTATTCTTTATCTTTTTTACCATAACCCATTACTTCAGCTAATTGCAATTGGTATTCGGCATTTTCAAGTAAAACAACTGCTGTTTCAATATATTCCTCTTTTTTCTCACTGACAGCCAAGGCAGCTGCTTTGATAAATTCTTCAGCACGTAATACCGGCAATGGAATTGCAATTTCTTGTATAGCCAAGATGTATAATGCATTCATTAAGACGGCTATGGCTTCATCTTTTTTACCTTCTTCCAAAAGTTTGGCAGCAATTTTCATTGCATCCGGATATGTAGCCAAGGGTAAGAATGAAATTTTGATGATATATTCACTGCTTAAAGTGTTTAATACTTTTTTGGCCGCTTGATAATAACCTGCTTCAAATTCTTTTCGGGCTTCTTCTATCAAAGCTTCGGCAGTTTCAATATCTACGACAGCATCACGTACTTCGTAACTGACATTTACCGGAATTAACGAAACTTTTGGATTTTTAGTGATTAAAATTTCCAATTCACCAATTAAATTAGCTAATTTTTTCTTGGCTTCTTCTTTTTTATCTTTAGCTATTTCGTCAATAACCTCTTGGGTTTGTTTCAAAATATCTAAGGCTTTTTGCGTATCTTCATCAATTTTGACCTTAAAATCTTTGGTCATGGTATCATTGATGTTTTCTTGCATTTGTTGATCGGTCATTTTGCTTTTTTCGGGCTTTTTCATTTTTTTAAGTTTTTTAGTTATTGTTTTTTCTCTTCTCATTTATATTATATCAATTTGTGTTCCAGTTAGTTAATCCCTGTAATATTGTCAATATATATGACATTTTGTCTTTACAAAAAGTTATAGCCGGACATTTGTCCGGCTATATTATTCAAGAGAATTTCAACTTATTTTTTAGCTGTGTTCGCTTTTTTATTTTTTTTGTAAAACAATCTTTCTTTAAAGTTTTTAATTTTTTCAGACAATTTTTCGAATTTGACTTTAGTTTCTTTATTTTCTTTAATTAATTGTTTCAGTTCTTTAATGGCTGTGTACAATTCTTTGTATTCTTTATCTTTTTTACCATAGCCCATTGCTTCAGCTAATTCTAATTGGTATTCTGCATTATCCAAATATAATAAAGCAATATCTTTCTTATCTTTTTCATTGCTTAACATGGCAGCAGCACCTAATTTAATAAATTCTTCAGCACGTAGGACAGGTAAGGGTAAATCTACTTGTTGTATAACCAAGGTATTTAAGGCTTTGATCAAAATTGCAACTGCTTCTTTCTTTTTGCCTTGATCCAGCAAAGCAGCAGCCAATCGCATCGCATCAGGATAAGTTGCCAATGGCAAGTAAGTTGTTTTTATATTTAATTCGCTGGTCAAATCAGCCATCAATTTTTTGGCTAATTGGTAGTAACCGTCATCCATGGCTTTTTTGGCAGCAGAAGTAATTTGATAAACAGTAGGTATATCAACTACAACGTCATTTACTTCATAGGCTACACTAACAGGAATTAAGGCCAAATTAGGATTTTTAGTAATTAAAATTTCCAATTCACCAATTAATTTAGCCAATTCTTCTTTGGCTTTTTTATCTTTTCCTTTTGCTATGTAGTTTAATACATTGTTAGTTTCACCCAAAATAGCCAAAGCTTGTTTGGTATCTTCTGTTTGTTTTACCGCAAAATCTTTTTGGGCAGTTTGTTCGATGTTATTTTGAATCTGTACATCACTGGCTTTAACATGATTTGGTTTTACGGGTGCTTCTTTCTTAACTTCGGCTTTTGTATTTTTGCCGGTTGTTTTGTCTTGCGCACAACCTGTGAATATAATTGCTAAGGTTGATAGGGCTAAAATTGTTTTTTTCATCTTCTTAAAGTTTTTTGTTTTCTCTTTCATCACTAACAATTTGCAAGCCAGAACTTTATTTAAAGACATTTTGTCATTGACTTTACAATATGTGGCAGAAATAATGAAAAAATTGCAGTTTTTTTGGTTGACCGGTTAACTGTCAGTAGATTCATTTGAGGAACTTAGTATAGTTTTAGTCTCATCGTACGCAAGATTACTCGTCGCTTTTATTCTTTTCCTCATAAAATTTCTGTCGGGATAACAATTGTTGTCATTTCGAATACCGTGAGAAATCTAATTTATTATAGCTACAATGTTTAGATTTCTCAGATGCTGCGGTTCTTAGAAGTGACAGACTATACTTTCCCTCTTCACTCTAACCACTTAAAAATTCCTCATAGCAGTAATAAATCGTGAATTAGCCATCAATCATCAAAGGCATGGTTTTCATCAATTCGAAACTTTCAACTTTTCAATTATGCTTGCCGAGCTTGTAGAAGTATAACTTTCAACTCCATTTAGTAGTCCGGTATAATATATATCTTTGGGTCATCGCGTTTCCATTCGGGCTGGATATACGTATGGTTGATATGAAATTTGTCTTGTAAGAGTTTTTCAATGCGTTCGCATATTTCATCAAATTCCGATAAGCGTATATCTTTATTAAATTCGATATGAGCTTCCAAACGTAAATCATTGTCATTGAGCCGCCACAAATGCACGTGATGCATATTTTTGACCGAAGGCAATTTCAAAATGGCTTTTTCCACTTCCGATATGTCAATATCTTTCGGGGCAAATTGCATAATGATTTGCATAGATTCTTTTAAAATATCCCAACTGACATACAGTAAATAACCGGCTATGATTAAAGAAAGCAACGGGTCAATGAAATACCACTGCCGATATTTGATGAACAATCCACCTATTAATACAATAAATGATGTAAACACATCACTCAACAAATTGACATAAGTTGATTTGATGCTCAGATTATTTTGCGCACCGGATTTTAAAATCCATACGCTCAGTATATTCAGTACAATACTTAAAATCGATAAATAAATAATCCAATTTCCCTTGACAATTTTAGGGTGATTATACCGGTAAAAAGCTTCATAAATAAGCACAAATGATAACACAATTAATATAGTTGCATTAATTAAAGCCGCTACAATTTCCGCTCGTTTATACCCAAAAGTTTTATCGATGGTTTGTTCTTTTTCATGGGCTAGTTTATTAGCAATATAACTGATAATCAACGAAATAACATCCGAAAAATTATGCATCGCATCTGACAATAACGCCATACTGCCCGATATAATACCACCAATCACTTGCGATACCGTAATAATAATATTCAATAAAATGGTTATGAGCAGTCTTTTTTGCATAAACGTATAACTATGTAGCAAAATTAGGAAATCTTTTTGTGATTAAATGCCAATTAGTTGATCATTTCAATTACTTATAGAAATGAAAAATTTTACAAAAATTTTTGTAAATTCAATTTTTATATTCATATTTGCATTGTAAAACGTCAAAAAAGCACTTATGTTTTTGAATTATTCTAATAATAACAATAATAATTACTACCCACGCCGGTAGCAAAAACTTGTGCTTAAAAATAAATGTCCGCCGGGTTTTTGCTCGGCGGTTTTTTTATGCCCAACCTAGTAGGTTTTCAAAACCTGCTAGGTCTCAAATAATCAAGACCTGCTAGGTTTCCAAAACCTAGTAGGTCTAAAAATAAAAATAGTTAAAACAATAAATAAACAATAAATTATGTGTGGAATAGTCTGTGCTTTTGAACCCAAACAAGCGGTAGAACAATTAAGACCGCAAATTCTAACCATGTCTAAAAAACTTCGTCATCGCGGACCGGATTGGAGCGGTATTTTTACACATGCTAATGCCATAATGGCACACGAACGCTTGGCTATTGTCGATCCGACTTCCGGTAAACAACCTTTGTATTCGGCTGACGGTAAATTGGTATTGGCAGTCAATGGCGAAATTTATAATCATCAACAAATACGCAAGCGCTACCAAGATTCGTATCAATTTTTAACCAAAAGCGATTCGGAAGTTATTTTGGCTCTGTATCGTGATAAAGGGCTTGATTTTCTTGAAGATTTAAACGGTATTTTTGCTTTTGCTTTGTATGATGTTGAAAAAGACGAATACCTGATTGCCCGCGACCATATGGGGATCATTCCTTTGTATATGGGTTGGGACAAAAACGGTACGTTTTATGTCGCGTCAGAACTTAAAGCTTTGGAAGGCGTTTGTAATAGAATTGAAGCCTTTCCCCCCGGACATTATTATCACAGTAAAGACCAAAAATTGGTGCGTTGGTATTATCGCGATTGGGAAGATTATGACAATGTCAAAGATAATGTTAGCGACATCAAGGCGCTTCGTAAAGCTTTGGAAGATGCTGTTCATCGCCAATTGATGAGCGATGTGCCTTACGGAGTGTTGTTATCCGGCGGACTGGATTCGTCCATTACATCGGCTATTGCCAAAATTTATGCCGATAAGCGCATCGAATCAGGCGATACAGAAGCCGCTTGGTGGCCCCGATTGCATTCTTTTGCAATTGGTTTGGAAGGTTCGCCCGATTTGGCTGCCGCTCGTAAAGTTGCCGAACATCTCGATACGGTACATCACGAAATTATTTTTACCATTCAAGAAGGACTCGATGCGATTAGCGATGTGATTTATCATCTGGAAACCTATGATGTGACAACCGTTCGGGCATCAACACCCATGTATCTCATGGCGCGTGCCATAAAAGCTATGGGGATTAAAATGGTTTTGTCCGGCGAAGGAAGTGACGAAATTTTCGGTGGCTATCTGTATTTTCACAAGGCGCCGTCTGCAAAGGAATTTCATGAAGAAACCGTCCGAAAACTAAAAAAACTGCATTTATATGACAATCTACGCGCCAACAAATCCTTGGCAGCTTGGGGCATAGAAGGACGTGTGCCTTTTCTGGATAAAGAATTCTTGGATGTTGCCATGCGACTGAATCCTAAGGATAAAATGGTTGACCAAAACTGCGATGACAAGCGCAAAATGGAAAAATGGATATTGCGCAAAGCCTTTGAAGATATTTTACCGGAATCCGTCGCTTGGCGGCAAAAAGAACAATTTAGCGATGGCGTCGGCTATTCTTGGATTGATACGCTTAAAGAAGTTGTCGAAAAAGAAATTACCGATGAACAATTGGCAAACGCCCATTTTCGTTTTCCCATTAATACACCTGATACCAAAGAAGCTTTTTATTACAGAAGTATTTTCGAGCAACATTTTCCGAGTGATGCTGCCGCCCAAACGGTCCCTTTTGAAGCTTCGGTGGCGTGTAGCACTTCCGTTGCTTTGGAATGGGACGAAAGTTTTAAAAACCTTAATGAACCCAGCGGGCGTGCCGTGTTACATGTGCATAAACAGGCATATAAAAAATGATTTCAGACCTACTAGGTTTTCAAAACCTGGTAGGTCTCTCATTTGTATTACAATCATTGTAAGACCTGGTAGGTTTTCCAAACCTGCTAGGTCTAAATTAAAAAAAATGTTTATATAATTATGCCCCTTTTTATTGTATGCAAGAACACTCATCATCAAAAAAGTTAATAAAACATGAAACACTCTGTCATTTCGACAGAATCCGACCACAAGTCGGGTTGAAGAGAAATCTGATAAATCCTGTATTTTCCACTTACTTACTCAACTTCTTAATCGCCCGTTCAATTCGTCTCAAAGTCTCATCTTTTCCTAGCATTTCCATAATTACAAACAAATCCGGTCCTTTTAAGTCACCGACTAATGACAATCGCAAGGGCTGCATAACCTTACCAAAACCAATTTCTTTGCTGTTAATCCAATCGGATAATTTTTCTTTAATATGAGTGGCTTCCCACGGCTCAATGTCTTTTAACAATGCGATGACTTCTTGCATTAACTCAGGCGTTTGCGCTTTCCATTGTTTTTTGACGGCTTTGGGGGTATAGTCGGTTGGTGCGGTAAAAAAGAAAGCGCCTTGGTCCCAAAAATCTTTAACAAAAGTCGCACGCTCTTTCAAGAGTTCGATAACTTTTTTGCTGTAATCTCTAATAGCTTTACCTTCTATGATATAACCGAGTTTTTCTTGCAAAATAGGCATAAACAAATCAACTAATTCTTCTGTTGATTTTTTTTGTAGATGTTGGTGTTGAAACCATTTGGCTTTTTCGGGGTCAAATTTAGCACCGGATTTATTTACGCGCGATAAATCGAAGAGTTTTATCAATTCGTCCATAGTAAAAACTTCTTGTTCCGTTCCGGGATTCCAACCCAATAAGGCTAAAAGATTGACAAAACTTTCCGGAAAATAGCCGTCTTCTCTATAACCGGCATAAATGTCTCCGGTTTTAGGATCTTGCCATTGCAAGGGAAAAACCGGAAAGCCCATTTTAACGCCGTCACGTTTACTGAGTTTGCCTTTTCCTACCGGTTTCATAATCAGCGGCAAGTGGGCAAATTGCGGTTTTTCCCAACCGAAAGCTTCGTAAAGTAAGTAGTGCAAGGGCAAGGAAGGCAACCATTCTTCGCCGCGAATCACATGACTGATTTGCATCAAATGATCATCTACAATATTTGCCAAATGATAGGTCGGTAAACCGTCACTTTTCATCAACACTTTATCGTCCAAAGTATTGGAATTGACCCGCACTTCGCCGCGAATCAAATCTTGCATAAGGATTTCTTGATTTTCGGGTATTTTAAAACGGATGACATACGGGTCGCCTTTTGCCAACCGCTCCCCTACTTCATTTGCTGTCATACTCAGAGAGTTATCCATTTGTTCCCGCGTCCCATAGTTATACATAAACCGCTCCCCTTTGGCTTCAAATTCTTTGCGAATTTTATCCAAATTTTCCGGCGTATCAAAAGCGTAATACGCTTTACCGCTGTCAAGTAATTCTTTGATGTATTTTTGATAAATATCTTTACGTTCACTTTGTTTATACGGACCAAAATCACCTTTACCATCTACACCTTCATCAAATACGATACCGGTCCACGCCAAACTTTCTTTTATGTAGTCTTCGGCACCCGGCACAAAACGGGTTTGATCGGTATCTTCGATACGTAAAATCATTTTACCGCCGGTTTGTTTAGCAAGCAAATAATTAAACAAGGCGGTACGCACACCGCCCATATGTAAAGGTCCGGTCGGACTCGGGGCAAATCTTACTCTAACATCTTTCATATTTGTTATTTTCTGCAAAAATACGATTTTATCATTTATCACCATAGGACACTACTAAACACTTCTGTCATTTCGAACGCAGTGAGAAATCTCACTTTGTATCAATTGAGAGATTCCTCCCCGATAAATCGGCACAGGCTGTCGCTGCGCTCGCTCGGAATGACATTCAGTACCGAAGCGCCGGTCATTTCGGTACTTTTTGTTACTATCATCACAAAAACACTCAATGACCTACCTTATTAGCAGAATCAAGATCGTTGAGCAAGGTCGCTGAGTGTCCCGATGACGCAGGAATCGGGATGTATCGAAGCGCCGTCATCAAATCACCTTTCTTTGTAACACCGGTCACTTCGGTACAATCCCGCTTCTTATCGGGATCACTCAGTGACCTATCTAGCAGAGTCAAAGGTGGCTGAGTGGCACGACGAAGGAGTGTTGTACCGAAGCCACCGAAGCCACCGAAACCCACTTTCCACTTACGTTCTCTCCTCATTCATTTTATCGTATATTTGTATTTTATTTACGTAATTTATGACCGATTTTAAGCAAATACAAAACCAAATCAAACAATTCGTTAAAAAATATTACTTCAACGAATTGTTTAAAGGATTGATTTTGTTTATAGTATTCGGATTTTCATCGCTTTTTATCACGGCTTTAATCGAATATTTTTTATGGTTGCCTTCCGGGACGCGTCGGGTTTTATATTATACGCAGTGGCTGGTTTTAACTTTGTTTTTTCTCTTGTTTTTAGCCCGTCCGCTACTGAATTTATTTGGATTACGAAAAGATTTACCGGAGGAAAAAGCAGCAGTTATCATCGGACGGTTTTTCCCCGACATTCAAGATAAATTATTGAACGCCTTGCAATTATATCATTCCGGAGCCTCTTCCGAATTACTATTGGCAAGTATTGCTCAGAAAGCGGATCAACTTAAAAATTTCAAATTTTCAAAAGCCATTAGTTTTAAACACAATTATAAGTATTTGCCTTTATTATTGATCCCTTTGTTGACGGTTTTGGTCTTACGTTTAACCCGGTATGACAAAGCTATTGAACAAGGTTACCAACGTGTATTAAGCTACCGCCAAAATTTTGAACCGCCACTCCCCTATTCTTTTGTTATCATTGACAGTTTACAGGTGGTTCAAGGTCAAGATTATAAACTTCGTATCGGTGTTTCCGGCGTTGTTTTACCTCAAAATTTATTTCTTAATATCGATGGCAAACCATTATTATTCGATAAAAAGAACGACAGTTTATTTCAGCTTCACTTTCCGGTCGTTTCTACTGATTTAAACTTTTCTTTGTCCGATGGTAAACATTATTTAGGTGATTATAAGTTAAAAATATTGTTACCACCCTTGATTCAAAAAACTCAGTTAAAAGTTGTTTTCCCAGGGTACTTACATAAAAAGCCGGTCGTTTACCAACGTTTGTCAAATATAACCATACCGCAATCTTCCAAAATCATTTGGCAATTACAAACCTTGCATACCGATAGTATTCGTTTTGGTTTTAATAATCAAATTTCGGCATATACCGTAAAAAATAATAGGTTTCAGTTGGATACGGTCGCACAATCCGATTTCAGTTATCAAGTGCAACCGGTTAATTCACATATAAAAAATTATGAACAAGCTGACTATCAAGTTCATATTATCAAAGACCAACTGCCTCGGTTAAATGTCACGGAAAAGAAAGATACCATTAACCGGCAAAATTATTATCGCTTAACGGCTTCCGACGATTATGCCATTAGTCTTTTGCAATTGGTTTACACCAACGAATCTGACCATACGACCAAACGTGTCAATATACCTGTAAATTCATCCGATTTAGTGCAAGCGGTTTTTGTTTTTCCCGGAAAACTTCCTTTACAATCCGGTGCTTCTTATGTCTATTTCTTTCAAGCTTTTGACAATGATGCCTATCATGGTTATAAGTCTGTTAAATCGCGCTTGTTTTATCATAATAAATTGACTAATAAACAATTAGAATTGCAAAATTTAAAACAACAAGCGCAAAACATAGCAGATTTTAAACGCTTAAAGGAAAAAATGTCTGCTCAGAAACAAACTTTAAACAAATTATCAGACAAACTAATGTCTCAAAAACAGCAAGATTGGCAAAGTCAAAAGATCTTGCAAAATGCCATTCAGCAATCCGAGCAACAAGAAGAATTTTTTAAACAAAGTATCCGGAAATTTAAAGATTTGTTACACAAATTACCCGAGAAACAACAAGACGAAACCAAAAAAGATTTGGAAAAACGTTTGGCTGAATTGGCACAAATGAAAAAGAAACAAAAACTGTTAGACGAACTGAAAAAATTGTCTGACAAACTCAAAAAGGAAGATTTGATTAAGAAGCTCAAAGACCTTGAAAATTATTCGGAACATCAAGAAAAATCTTTGGAACGTATACTTGAATTGACAAAAAAATATTATTTACAGCAGAAGATGCAAAAGATGAGTGAGAAACTCAATGATTTAGCTCAAAAACAAGATAGTTTAGCGCGTACATCACAGGATCAAAAACAACAGCAGGATTCCCTCAATGCCCAATTAAAAGCCATGCAAAAACAATCGGATTCACTTCAAAAGATGAATCGATCGCTTAAAAAACCTATGGCTATTCCCGACACCAAAACAGATATGGAAGATATCAAGCAAGATATGCAAAAAGCTTCCGAACAATTACAAAAAAACCAGTCACAACCGGCAAATCAATCACAATGTAAAGCCGCTCAAAAAATGAAAAAACTGTCCAAGCAAATGCAAATGGCCATGCAGGGTGGGGGAGGAGAGCAAAATGAAGAGGATGTCAAAACCCTACAAGCTATTTTAAAAAGTTTGATAAATTTTTCGTTTAAAGAAGAACAAATGCTCACCGATTTATATACCGATAAATCTCGCAAACATTTAACCCAACAATTATTAGGACAAAACCGGTTAAAAGTTTATTTTAAGCACATCAACGATTCGTTATATACTTTGGCTTTACGCAATCCCAAGATATCTCAAATGATTCTGGACGAAGCCTTCGAAATTGAGAATAATTTAGACAAATCTCTATCTTATTTATCCGAAAATCAATTATACCAAACCCAAAATGCCACACAGTACATTTTAAAATCTGCCAATACTTTGGCTGATTTTTTAAGTAATGCGCTCGACCAAATGAAAAACGCATCGCCGTCAATGGGGCAGGGGCAAGGCAAAAAAGGCAAAGGCAAAAGTTTTTCGCTACCCGATATTATCAAAAAACAAGGACAAGCCTTATCCAAAGCACAAGAAGGGCTTAAAAAGAAACAAGGCAAAGGAAAGAAAAAAGGTGATAAAGATAAAACAGGAAAGAAAAACGGGAAACAAAATAACCAAGGAGCGGAGGGCGAAGCTAAACGTCAGTATGAACTTTATAAAATGCAACAACAAGTCAAGGAAGATTTAAACCAATTGCGAGACAAATTTTCTGATCAAGCCACCAAGAAAAAAATTAGTCAACTCAACAAAGAAATGTCCGATTTACAAAAACGTATTTTAAAAGAAGGGATTACCCAATCGGTAATAAATAAAATGGTAGCTTTACAGCACGAATTACTCAAACTCAAAAATGCCACGTTTAACCAACATGAGGACAACAAGCGACAAAGTCGTACCAATTTAAAGCAATATCAAGGTATTGATTCGCTATTTTTGCGCGAGAATTTTAAATTTCTGCCCCGAAATGAACTCTTAAAACGGTTACAAATACCTGTAAATCAAGACATTAAACAAAAAATAATGCAATATTTAAACTGATATTTATGATCAACCTATATACAGAGACGAATTTTTGCCATGAATTTGAGCTACAATTCATCCATTGGATAGAAAACTGTATCAAAAATAAGAATTTCACCTTTGATGAAATCAACTATATTTTTGTCGATGATATTTATTTACACAAAATGAACATGGAATACCTGCAACACGACACTTATACCGACATTATCACATTTGACTATTCAGTCGGCAAAACCCTTTCTGCGGATATTTACATATCAATTGATCGCATCAAAGAAAATTCCGAAAAATTCCAAACTGATTTTTACAACGAATTAGCCCGCGTCATGATACACGGTGTTTTACATTTAATGAAATACAATGACCACACTGATGATGAAAAAAAACAAATGCGTTCTTTGGAAGACACTTGTTTAAAAGAATTAAAATATTAAATCGTTTCACGTGGAACAATTTGATAATAGAATCATTAACGTTCCACGTGGAACAAAATATCGGTCATCGAAGCAGGGTTTAGGTCGCTAAGTGTTCCGACTCACAAAGGTGGCTAAGTGCTGTGAGTGCAGTGAACAGTGTGCCGGAGCCACCGGTATTGTAGAAACATCAAAGGTCGCTGAGTGTTCTGTTCCCCCCGACTTTCGTCGGGGTCGGAACAGAATGTATCGAAGCGCCCTCATTAAAGCGCCTGTTCTAAAAACACCGGTCGTTTCGGTACAATTCCGATTATTATCGGGACCTCTCAATGACCTACCTGTCTTGCAGAAGTATAGGTCGTTGAGTGTTCCGGCTCATAAAGTGTCGGAATGTACTGAAGCGCCGGACATCAAAGTCTTAATGTCATTTCCACTGAGCTAGGTGCGACCGGCGAGAAATTTAAATTATGAACAATATTTCTCACCGCTGCGCTACCTCGGAACGACATTCTACATTAATGTGTCCTTTTTATTTCGTACGTACTGAGTAATCACCTTCATTTTAATAGAATGTTTTTGACACAGGAAAGTGATTTTGACCTATGTTAGCTTAATTTATTGTTAGAGATTTCCCCCTGACAAATCAATCTGGATAGGCTGTGGCTGCGCTCACTCCAATGCCTGCTGCAACGAAACACGATTACTTCGGTTGATTTTACTTGTTCCTCACTAAATTTGCTCATTATTCTCTTCCGTACATTTAACTAACATAAACCTATTTCTCATTATTAATAATCTTTATTATTATTTTTTTATTATCACTTCTCTTGCTATTTCGAGTTGTTTAAATAATTCATTCTTTAAAAAATATCGTACCTTTGCATACCTAAAGTTTTATGAATTTTTTTATTTAGAATGAAATATCCGATAGAATATGATGTGATCGTAGTCGGCGCCGGCCATGCCGGTTCCGAAGCCGCAGCTGCTGCTGCCAATTTGGGCGCTAAAACCTTATTGATTACGCTCGATTTATTCAAGGTAGCTCAAATGAGTTGTAATCCGGCGATGGGTGGAATTGCTAAAGGGCAAATCGTAAGGGAAATTGATGCCATGGGCGGATATAGTGGCATTGTTTCCGATAAGTCTGCTATCCAATTTCGTATGTTGAATAAGTCCAAAGGACCGGCTATGTGGAGTCCGCGGACGCAAAACGATAGGGTTCTCTTTACCATTACTTGGCGACAAGTGCTTGAAAAAACCCCAAATCTTGACCTTATGGCGGATATGGTAATGGGTTTAATTGTTTCACGTGGAACATTGCGGGGTGTAAGGACGCAATTAGGAACTGAAATTTATGGCAAATCGGTTATTTTAACCAATGGAACGTTCTTAAACGGCAAAATTTTTATCGGAAAAAAAGTTTTTGGGGGTGGTCGAATCGGAGAAAAGGCAGTCATAGGATTGACTGAAAATTTGGTGGAATTGGGCTTCGAAGCCGGACGCATGAAAACCGGAACACCGCCGCGAATTGACGGGCGTAGTTTAGATTATTCTAAAATGACCGAACAAAAAGGTGATGAGCATCCGCAAAAATTTTCTTTCTCCGACGATACAAGTCCGTTAAAAGAGCAACGTTCTTGCTATATTACTTATACCAATCCCGAAGTGCATGAAAATTTGCGTATCGGCTTTAAAGAATCGCCCTTATTTACCGGCGAAATAGATGGCGTAGGACCTCGGTATTGTCCGAGTATTGAAGATAAAATCGTGCGGTTTTCGTCCAAAGATCGTCATCAATTATTTGTAGAGCCCGAAGGTTGGTCAACTTACGAAATGTATATCAACGGGTTTTCCAGTTCGTTAAGTGAAGAAGTGCAGTATGAATCTTTACGTAAAGTTCCCGGCTTTGAAAACGCCCGTTTTATGCAATTTGCCTATGCCATCGAATACGATTATTTTCCCCCGACTCAGCTCAAGCATACTATGGAAACCAAGTTAATTGATAATTTATATTTTGCCGGACAAATCAACGGGACCACCGGTTACGAAGAAGCAGCTGCCCAAGGTTTAATGGCGGGGATCAATGCGGTTTTAAAAATACGCGACCAAAAGCCCTTTATTTTAAAACGCGACCAAGCCTATATAGGTGTGCTTATTGATGATTTGATTACCAAAGGGGTTGATGAGCCGTATCGGATGTTTACCAGCCGGGCGGAATATCGTACCTTGTTGCGACAAGATAATGCCGATATTCGCTTAACGCCGCTGTCGCATGCCATTGGTCTGGCTTCCGATGAACGCCTCAAAAGAGTAGAGGAGAAGTTGAAAAAAACGGAATTAGTGCTTGATTTTTTTAAAAAACAAAGTGTCAAACCCGATGAGGTAAATCCTATTTTAGAAAACAAAAAATCTTCCCCTGTCAAACAACAAATGAAGTTGTATAAAATTGCCTCACGTCCGCAACTGAATTTTGACGATTTGATGCAATTAGAGGTAGTAAAAAACTTTGTGGTACAAAATGATATTGGCGAACCGGTCAAAGAACAAGCCGAAATACACCTCAAATATGCCGGTTATATCGAAAAAGAAAAACTCAATGCCGATAAGCTTAACCGCTTGGAAAACATCCCCATCCCAGATGATTTTGACTTCTCAAAAATAAAATCCATCTCTTATGAGGGACGCGAAAAATTGATGAAAATTCGCCCCAAAACCATTGCCCAAGCCAGTCGTATTAGTGGCGTTTCGCCTAGTGATATCTCTGTTTTATTGGTCTATATGGGAAGGTAAGGTGGCTGTGTTTTATGAACACCGTTCGGGATGTACCGAAGCCATCGGCATTGAAGCAGTAAGTCAGGTCGCTGAGTGTTCCGAACGCAGTGAGGAATGTGCCGAAGCGCCGGCATCAAAGCATCATCTGTCATTTCGAAGGAGGGACGACAGAGAAATCTCAAAACTAAGAATCCGCAATATAATGTAAGATTTCTCGTTGCTCGTACCTCGCTCTGTCGGACTGCCATATGTCCTTGTCATTTCGAACGTAGTGAGAAATCTTAGTAACGCAAGAGATTCCTTCCCGACGTATCGGGACAGGCTATCACTACGTTTGTTCGGAATGACACACTACATTAAAGTATCTTTGTCATTTCGAACGTAGTGAGAAATCTCCCTGATGAATATTGAGAAGAAATCTCATTAAAGAAAAGACATTCCTCCTCACTATGTTCGTTCGGAATGACATTCTAGATTAAAGCACTCTTGTCATTTCGAACGTAGTGAGAAATCTCTTGTCATTTTAAAAGAATGTTTTTGACACAGAGAAGAGATCTTGAGCAATGTCAGCTTAATTTATTGAATGAGATTCCTTCCCGACGTATCGGGACAGGCTGTCGCTGCGCTCACTCGGAATGACACACTACATTAAAGTATCTTTGTCATTTCGAACGTAGTGAGAAATCTCAAAAACAAGAAATTCTCTATTCAGAATTTTCATATCTTTATAAGCATGAAAATCCAAGCCCAACATAATTATTATGTTTATATATTAACCAACTAAGTAAAAACAGTTTTGTATGTTGGTGTAACGGACGATTTAAAACAACGTTTGTATTTTCATAATAATCCAGATCCGTTCTCAAAAGCTTTTACGGCAAAGTATAATGTAAAGTATTTAATTTATTATGAACATTATACAGATATTGAAACAGCTATCAATAGGGAAAAACAAATAAAAAAATACCGTCGTGCTAAAAAAGATGCTTTGATAAATGAATTTAATCCTACTTGGCGATTTTTAAATAACGAGATATAATTTAATTGAGATTTCTCCTCACTACGTTCGTTCGAAATGACATTCTAGTTTAAAGCACTCTTGTCATTTCGAACGCAGTGAGAAATCTCAAAAACAAGAAATCTCAAAATTAAGCAATCATCATATTGCAAGTTATACGCTCAAAAGCCTCGTCCGGATGGTATTATTTTAAAACATTTTCACCTTTTGGTTTTTTATATTTTATAACTTTCACTATAAATTGAAAAATTTATTTTATAATATATTTTTTCTGGTGGTAGAAAAAATTGTATTTTTAAGCGGTAAAGATAGTTTTTATGGTTTATTTTATTTTGTTTTTTGTGGTTGTTTTAGGTGGATATTTAGCCTTTGTTTTCCGTCGTTTGGACAAGCAATATGTAAAATTACTTTTGAGTTTTAGCGGTGCTTATTTGCTCTCAATTATTGTTTTTCATTTGTTGCCTCACATCTATCATGAATTGGATGGTACAACTGCCGGACTTTTAATCATGAGTGGCATCGTTTTTCAATTAATTTTAGAACTTTTTTCACAAGGTGCCGAACATGGACATCGTCAATCTTTTGACGATAAAACACCTTGGTTGTTATGGTTTAGTTTGGCAGTCCATGCCTTTTTAGAGGGCTTGCCAATAAATGAGGGACATCATTTACACCATAGTTATTTTTATGGTATTTTAATACATAAATTGCCCATTGCGATAGTTTTAACTACTGTTATGATTGAGGCAGGTTTTTCAACCATTAAAATATTTACGTTGCTTGGTATATTTGCCTTAATGAGTCCCTTGGCGGCTTTTTTAGGTAAACACACCTTGTTTATGAGCTTGTATGGCGTCTATGTTAATGCATTTGTCGTTGGTATTTTGGCCCATATAGGTACCACTATTTTATTCGAAAATGAACATTCTCATCAATTTAATGTGCGGAAATTTTTACTTATTTTCCTGGCTATGTTCCTTGCTTCCGTTACGTCTTAAAAATTTCATTTTATTATTTTTTTGCCTAATTATTTAGTTTATGCATCAAGCTATCCTCTCCCTTGGTAGTAATTTGGGGGCACCTATCCAAAACCTTCAGGTAGCCACCGATATGCTCCACATGTTTGCAGGTCGTGTTACCGGTGTAGCACCCGTGTACGAAACTGCTCCTTGGCATTTTTCGGGACAACAATTTTTAAATACGGTTGTCGTGTTGCAAACTTCCTTTTCGCCGTTGCAATTATTAAAAATTACGCAACACATTGAACGCGCATTGGGCCGGACGGCAAAATCTGTTAATGGCGTGTATCATAACCGGGTCATTGATATTGATATTTTATATTTTGATAAACTTCATATAAATTTGCCCACCTTAACCATTCCTCATCCTTTACTTACCCAACGGAATTTTGTTTTGTATCCGTTAACGGATATTTTGCCTGAATTTTTTCATCCGGTTTTGCATAAAACTCATCAGGAATTACTAACTTTATCCCCTGATAAAAATTTGGTTAATAGAACAAATAATATATTGAAAATCAACAATTTAAAATATAATTTCATCGCTATTGAGGGCAATATCGGTGCCGGTAAAACGACTTTTGCGACTCAATTTGCCAAAGATGTCAATGCTAAATTGGTTTTGGAACGTTTTGAAGAAAATCCTTTTCTTCCCAAATTTTATCAAGATCCGAAACGCTATGCGTTCCCGTTAGAAATGTCTTTCTTGGCCGATCGTTATCAGCAGTTAACAGATGATTTATCTCAATATGATTTATTTAAAACCTCGGTCGTTTCAGATTATTATGTTTTTAAATCTTTGATTTTTTCAAAAGTGACATTAAGTCCGGAGGAATATGCTTTGTACCGAAAAATTTTTAATTTTATGTACAATGACTTGGTAAAACCGGACCTCTATATTTATCTTTACCAAAATGTTGACCGCTTATTGCAAAATATCAAAAAACGCGGACGTGCTTATGAGCAATCCATTAAAAGCGATTATTTGGCACAAATACACGAAGGGTATATGAATTTTATCAAAACACAAAAAGACCTGAATGTACTTATTTTGGATATTAGCGACATCGATTTTGTAAAAAACCCCGAATATTATTATCAAATGGTACATAAAATTGTGTCGCATACACCCCAAAAAGGTGAATTGACCATAAGCAAACTTTAATGACGGCAACTTATTTAAATTTGCCGTATCTTAATTTTTATACTTATTTTTGCCGTTTAATTTCAGCATATGAGTTTAGACCAGGAAATAGCCAAGAGACGAACTTTCGGGATTATTTCACACCCTGATGCCGGTAAGACGACCTTGACGGAAAAACTCCTTCTTTTTGGGGGGGCTATCCAAGAAGCCGGTGCGGTAAAATCTAACAAGATTAAAAAAACGGCGACTTCCGATTTTATGGAAATCGAAAAACAACGGGGTATTTCGGTGGCGACTTCGGTTTTGGCTTTTTATTATAAAAATAAAAAGATTAATATTTTAGATACCCCCGGACATAAAGATTTTGCCGAAGATACCTACCGGACTTTAACTGCTGTGGACAGTGTCATTGTTGTTATAGATGTGGCCAAAGGGGTTGAAGAACAAACCGAAAAATTGGTCCAAGTCTGCCGGATGCGCAACATTCCCATGATTGTGTTTATCAATAAATTAGACCGCGAAGGAAAAGATGCTTTTGAATTGTTGGACGAAATAGAGCAAAAGCTTGGTTTGCAAGTCAGTCCTTTGAGTTTTCCTATCGGTATGGGCAGTGATTTTAAGGGGGTTTATAATATTTGGGAACAAAAGATCAAACTCTATTTTGGTGATAATAAACAGCAAATAGCCGAATCAGAAGAAATAAAAGACTTAGAAGATCCGCGTTTAGCCGAATTATTGGGGCAAACAGTGGTTGACGAGCTAAAAGAAAACTTAGAATTGGTCGAAGGTGTTTACAATCCATTTGATCATCAAGCTTATCTTAAAGGCGATTTGCAGCCTGTTTTTTTTGGTTCGGCGCTTAATAATTTCGGGGTGCAAGAGCTGCTGGATTGTTTTGTTGAAATTGCACCACCACCTCAACCTAAAGAAGCAGATAAACGTATTGTTTATCCCAATGAAGAAAAAATGACCGGTTTTGTATTTAAAATTCATGCCAATTTAGATCCCAAACACCGTGACAGATTGGCATTTGTCAAAATAGTATCAGGTACTTTTAAACGAAATACGCCATACTATCATACCCGGCTGAAGAAAAAATTTAAATTTTCGAGTCCTAATACTTTTTTTGCCCAAAAAAAACAGGTAGTAGACGAAAGTTTTCCCGGCGATATTGTAGGTTTGCATGATACAGGTAATTTTAAGATTGGCGATACCTTTACGGAAGGAGAAGAACTACAATTTAAAGGTATTCCTAACTTTTCGCCCGAACATTTCAGATATATCAATAATGCCGATCCTATGAAATCTAAACAACTGGCCAAAGGCATTGACCAATTAATGGATGAAGGTGTCGCGCAGTTGTTTACACTCGATTTAAACGGGCGTAAAGTTATCGGGACGGTGGGTGCTTTGCAATATGATGTTATTCAATACCGTTTAGAACATGAATACGGTGCCAAATGTACTTACGAACCACTCAATGTTTATAAGGCTTTTTGGGTAGAACCGGAAGATCCAAATAATGAAGAATATAAAGATTTTAAGCGTGTAAAACAACGTTATTTGGCTAAGGACAAGTATGGTAAACAAGTTTTTTTGGCCGATTCACCTTTTTCTTTTGAAATGACAAAATCTAAATATCCTACCGTCAAATTACACGAAAAATCAGAATTTTAATTCCGGGTAAAATAAGTAGATATTTTGTGCGTTAAAGTGCTATAAAATTGCTTAGATATGAAGTATTATATAACAATTATTCTTTTACTGTGGGGTACTGTATTGCTTAATGCACAATCTAAAAATATTAGCTTGGGTATTTTAACAGGTTATAATGGTGGTTTTGGCATACAATCGCAATTAACAATTTATAAGCTGACAACCGATGTGCCTATGAATTTGCGTTTTGCCATAGGTTATACCAGTCTAAATCCCGGTAATGCTTTAAAAGCCCGCCGTATTTTTATTAACAATAACACCAATGGTACACCCGAAAAAAGCGGCCGAAATTTTGATTTCCGTTTAGATTTTATGCTGCCTAATAAAATTTTAAACAATTCTTATTTTAGTTTTGGTCCACGTTACAGTCGTTTTAAAGCCGATTACAAGTTTATCGGTGGCAATGAATTTTTTGATGTTAGGTCGCAACAATGGGGCTTAGGCCTTAATTTTGGCGATTTTTTACACATTTCACATACTTTAACTTTAGAATTTTTAGTAGGTGCCGATTATTATTTTCCTAGTACCCTAACCGGACATGATACTTCTTACAGTCCCGATAATGATAATATTAATCCTAGAAATAATAACCAAAACAACAATAAGGCCTTTACCTATGCCGATGCCGATGCAGCGGTTAATCAACCCAAATTTGTGCCACGCTTAATGATGGGATTAAATCTTCATTTATAATGACCTGTTTGGTTTAATTTTAATTTTTTGCCCTTTGCTATGGCTGCTGAATTCTGGCGCATACATATTTTCTATTTTGGCAATGCCACCTACAAAATTGCCGGCCACATTGGCGCTTAAATCATATTCAAAAACAAAGATGCCTTTGGGCAAACGCTGGATAAAAAAATGCGTGCCGGTATCGGTAATACTTTGATAGTAGCCTAATCCGTCTTGCCACCGGTAGCCCGATAAGCTTTGGACAGGTTCTAGCCCGGCAGCATGTAAGTCTTTAAGGTGAACAAATTCCATGGGTCTGTCCGTTTGTATAATTAATCTGATGCGAACCAAATCGCCTGTTTTAATAGGGGTTTGGGGCGTCAACGGGTGTAATTTTTCACCGGTTTCACGCCATTGTCTAATATAGTATTCTTTTTTGATTTTTAAAGGACCTTCGTTTGATTTAATTTGATCCAAATCTTCAAAATATTGCCAATAGAGTCCACCCCAAATAATATGATCCCCTTTATTTTCTAATACGATATGACCCATTTCCGGTTTAATTTGTTCAGCCGCCCAAGTCTTTTTAAAATACCCTGTACCGGCTTCTATTTTAAGGTTGTTATCTTTAGAAGGGTCAATTTTTACCGGCCCCAAATTTATCCTGACATTCGTGTCAGTAGATAGCCAATTGTGTTGGTCTAACAGTAAAGCGTAAACAGCTTCGGTGGTCTGTTTAGTCGTCGGCCATGCATTGACTTGTTTGTGCTTTAATAGCCATATGCGCATCTCATCCAATTTTTGGGAATAGCCTTCAATTTCATCAAAAGTTTCTATTAACAATGCTTGCGTTTCTATTGGAGACTGATACCATTGCCAGCCCGGTTTGTTTTCTTTCCAATACATGCCCATTTCATCGCTTTTAAGGCTGTTTTCTTCTATAGATTGCAAAATACCTTTTGCTAAATGATTAATTCCTGTACGATGGGCTGTAAGGGCGATGAGGGCCTGTTGATATAAAGGATAAGTTAACCAATATTTATTGGCTTGCTTTTGAAAAAAATTTATAGCTTTTTGTACGCTAGGTTCGACTTTATGTTTTGGAAAAAAACTTCTGGCATATAAACCGTGAATTTGACTGACGCTGGGATGATAATTTTTCAAATATTTTTCTGTTTTACCCAATGAAGCATTTTTCAATAATTTACGGTATGCTGCCACTAAATTGTTGTCTAAATATGAAAGAGATTTTTTTATTATTTTCTGTAGCTCATTATTGTTTGCGTCCAAAACACCCAATTTTTTTAAGTGACCTAAACCGGCTATAATATGACGGGTGATGTAAGCATTGGGGTAGGGACTGCCTTCAAACCATGGAAAACCACCATTAGGCAATTGCATTTCTGCCAGTTTTTTCAAACTAGCTTCTTTTTCATTGGCCATTTTATTCAGGTCAAAGAGTAAAGCAATGCGTTTTTTTTGCCGTTTTTCATCTTCTGCTTCTTTTACCCATGGTGTTTCATTGATGATTATAGATTTTAAATCTTGATTTTTTTCTAAGTTTGATAAAAAACTTTGCGTATCGTATTTTTTCCATAGATCAAAAATTTCTTTAATTTTTGGTTGCTTTTTTATAATGTAAGCCCCTAAGCTATTAGCATACAAACGACTAAAGATGTGTTCACTACAGTTGTCGGACGTTTCATCTATATAAGGCAATGCTTGTACAGCATACCAGGCCGGATTAGCCGTCATTTCCAGCGTAAGTTTAAAGTTTCTTTTTGTTTTACTTTTATCTTTTACTAAACTACGCATAAAAAATTCTTTTTTTTGATGTCCGCGTGCCCACAAGGCTTTGGTATCGGTTACCAATATTTGGTCCGAAAGAACCGGGAGTAGTCTTTGTTCAGCATCAGTGTACCTGGCGGTTTTGGCTGCAATTTTAATTTGCAATAAATCTATATTTTGTGGAATTTTCACTTTCCAATTCACCATTGTCTGTCCATGATCATTTATTTTAAAAGGGATTGTTTGTTTACCCTCTATTATTTGCCGGCTAATATCCTTTTGGTTTAAAGGATTAATAAAACTAATAAGCGCTTCCCCACTAAGGGGCCGGTTTGTCATATTACTTATTTTAGTACTGATCATAATTTGGTCACCACGTCTAACAAATCGAGGCAGGTTTGGAAAAACCATCAGATCTTTTTGCGCCACAACCGTTTTTGAGTGGTAGGCATAATCAAGATTTTTTGTATGAGCAAGTAATTGAAATTTCCATTTGGTAAGGCTTTCGGGTAATTTGAATTTTAACTTAACTACCCCCTTTTTATCGGTGATCAAATCGGGATAGAAGAAAGCAGTTTCATTAAAGTTTTTCCGGTAATAAACCTGATTTTCCAAACTTTGGTTTGCCTCATTAGGTTTAGTATTCTTCTCTTTATGTTCCGGTATTTGGTTTTCTGCTTTTCTAAAAGATATTCGTCCCGGTGTTTTTACCGGGAGGGCGTCCATAGCATACATTATTCGGGGCGAAGACAGGTGAAATCCAAACCATTTTAAATTCATAGGCTTGAAGTAAGCCGGGTTACTATAAAAATTGGGCATTAAATTTAAAGTTAATCCCATTAAACCATAACTTGAAACAGGTTTCGGATTTAAGAAAGGCTGGTAATTAACTGACATTATAGGGTTAAATTCCCAATTGTTAGGTTTTATTTGGTCTAATGAAGCATCGTACATATTGGCCAAAACTTCAGCTTTTGCAGGCTTATTTTTTAAACCGGATATTTCAAAAGTCCAATTTTCATATGTTCCGGGCTGTAATTTGTCTTTAAAGCGAAGCGTTTTTATTTTTAATCGATGCTTTTTGTAAGGTACTTTTATAAGTTTAGTTTTTATAATGCTTGTATTAAAAACATTATAAACATAGTGCAAAGCAAACCCTCCACGATCATTTTTGGTAATGGGAACTTTTATAGTATTGTAAGTTCCTTGGGTTTTAATTATTTTATCAATAATTATTTTATGATTTTTTTCAACCCATACATACAAGCTGTTATTTTTGGCAGCCGAGCCTATTTCAAATTTTAAAATTTCACCGGGTTTAAACATTGTTTTATTTTGACGCCAGTCTATTAATAAATTATCCGGTACTGTTTTCGTAGTGGGATCAATAATATCAAATACATTTTGATATAGAAGTTTATGTTCGCTTGAGTCTGTATTTGTTACACTTATCAAATATTTGCCATTTGGCCAATAATTATCAGGTTTAACAATTAACTCTGTCTTTTGGCCGGTGTTTAAATATGTTTCATAAAGCTTTTTTTTCTTCGCCCAATAAATAGGTTTATTTTCCTGATCAGTGTATGGAATGTGCGGAAATAACCGTGTAAAATCAGCATAAGGCATATTTTTTATATACGGGGACGGCCATGGACGATCTCTCAAAATACGGCCGGGGCTTTTTAGTTTATAAATAGAGATTTTAAGCCTGGCTGGTACCGGTACGTCGCTTAAGTTAAAGGTTTTTATATGTATTGTATCGTTTTTGTTTTTACTAATTTTTGCCGGCATATCAATTTTGGCTATTATATTTTGAAAAGCTGCTTTTATGGCTAATTGGGCACTTTGGGTTTGGCCATTCATGTCGGTTACTGCTGTCCTAATGCGGTACGTATAAATGGGATTCTCTTTCGGTTTTATCGGATAGTCTGGCAATGCTTTGAATTTTAGACTAAAATGTCCATTTTTATCTGTTTTTGTTTTTCCTACTGCTATTTCTTGAGCGGTCGATCTATGTGGCAAGCGCCAAAATGCCCATTTAGGATAACTGGCTTGACGTAGTATGTTATATTTTACCCACGCATTGGCCATCGGTGTACCCGCATAATTTTCGGCTCTCCCTTGTATAGTTATCGTATCGCCAATATGATATGTTTTGACAGGTTTTTGTAAGACTATTTCAAATTGTGGTCGTTTATATTCAGCAATTTCTATGGATTTGCGTGTATAAAAATCCGGTCCTTTCAAAACTAACGTAAAACGCCCGTTTAATTTTTTACGAGGTAAAATAAATGCCCCATGAATGCTGCCATATGTATTGGTCGTAAATTTTTGGCTATTTATTTTTTGCCCGTTTGCATCCAATAAACTTATCTTTACTGTTTTGCCGGAAATTACTTCACTGCTGTTTGACTTCTTTTTTAAACAAATGGCTTTAAAATATAGGCTTTGCCCCGGCCGGTAAACAGCTCTATCCGTAAATATAAAGGCGGTGTTAAACTCATGCGGTGTGGCTGGATGATACCCGGGAGAGAGATAGGCTTTAAAATAGGCCTTTTTGTTGTTTTTGTAGTTTATAACAAATTGATAGGCTTGATAATAATTACGATAAATTTTGAATTTAAATCGTCCCTTTTTATCTGTTTGACGCCTTATGCTTATTGTGTCTTTTTTTAAATAATCTATTCTCTGTATCTTCACTTTAATATTGGATAAGGCTTGCCCATTAGTACGATTGTAGATCATAAACACCTTGTCTTCTTGTAGGTCATTCAATTGCATTATGGCTATATCGGTTACTTGAAGTATTTGGTAACTGAGTGCTGTTCCGGCACTATTCGCAGGGTAAATTGCCACAATATACCGTCCATTTGATAAAGGTGGTATATAATTTTCGATGCTATGGTTTTGATAATCTTTTGTGTCGGGAAGCACAATAGTGATGTTTTTTGCAAGCGATAAGGTTTGAAGATACTTTTGTTTTTCCGCAGTTGTTTTTATACGGCTTAAATGCGATATATTTTCTTGATTTGCCTTAAAAATGTTTACCACAAGGGGCTTTGTCATATTTTTAAATTGGATTTTTATCAAAGCCGGATTGTTTTCGGGTATAATCTTTTCTGCTTTAAGATTTAAGGCAGGTTTTTCTATCGCGTTTTTCAAGTTTTGACACGATATGGCTCCCACACTTTTAGGATATTTTTGAATGGCTTTTTGACAAATTTCAACCGCTTTCTTGTTCTCCCATCGCCATGCAGGTCCTGCTTTGGGGTTGTAGCCTTTTGCAAATAGCCGGTGCATTTTAGCTTTTTCATAATAAGCCATGGCGGCAACATCTGTCTCTTTATAACTTTTAATAAAATTATCGAGACTTTTAAGATATAAGCTGTCTTTGTTTGGCAAGATACTTTTGTCGTGCACAAATTTCAGGCGAGCCAAATCTATGTAGGCTAAAGCAGATATCGGCAGTGGTGCTTCTTTATGCAGTAAAATAGCTTTTTGATAATATTTAAGGGCTTTATAAATGGGTGATAGGCTGTCAAAGGTTTTTATTGGCAATTTACTAAATCTGTCTGCCGGTAAAAAATAGCCGGGATTATCTATTTGAAACGTGTTTATGGGTTGTATCAATCTATTTTCACCATTTTGATAGTATCGTAAACTCTCCTGTAGCAAAATATCATACAGTACCGGCTGATATTTGCTCATCTTCGGGGCGTAATCTATAATTTCTCGCCATTGTTTAACAGGAATCTTTAAAAGTAACCGCGAATCTTTTAAGGATAAATCAAAATACTTTTCTATGGTTTTTGTTAGTGTTTGTAAGTCCCATGTTCTGAAATCTGTACTATCTACCGGCTTAGCTAAACTAGTACGGTGCGCAAATTTCCAACGGTTTTGTTGGTAATATTGCCAATAAATTTGAGCTAAATAGTTGGCTAAAATATTTTTTTCAGGGCGGTTGTTTTGACCAATCTCTTTTTTAAAATTTTGAATAATCTTATAAGTACTCTCTTCTTCAAGCCGGTTAATATATTTGGCCTCATATAATAATGATTTGACAATTTGCGGTCCGTTTTTATCTTTTTGGGCCATTTTTAAGATCTCTTCTACTGTTTGATAAGCCGATTTGGTTAAGCCTTTTTTTTCATATTTTTGGACTTTTTGCCATAATTCACTGTAAGTTTTCACAGTTTGTTCGGTCTGTTTATGTGTGCGGAGTGTTGTGGGTTGATTGACCGAACAAGAAATAAGCATAAACATAAAAATATAAAACAAATTTAACCGGTTCATAATGAAGGAGTTTTTTAAACAGTAAGTTAATAAAATTAATCAAAATATGAATAGGCAAAAACTTTGCCGAAATATTTTACGATCGGCTAAAGTCGGCTGGATTAATTTAATAGTCCAAAATAAGGACGCGGCTTATTATTTTTATTAACTTTGAACATTGTAGTAAAATTTATTGATATGGACATTTTTTTAATTATATTAGGATTTATTTTAATAATAGCCGGCATAATCGGTTGTATTTTACCCGGTTTGCCCGGACCATTGACTGCTTGGCTTGGTTTACTGGTAACAATGCTGTCTAAAGTGATACCTGACGACTGGTCTTTTATTTGGATCACTTTTGCAGTGGTAATAATTATTACCTTATTAGATTATGTCATTCCTGCTGTAGGAACCAAAAAATTCGGTGGGAGTAAGTATGGTACTTTTGGCGCTATTATTGGTGTTTTGGTTGGATTTTTTACCCCGTTGCCGGGAGGTGTTATAGCCGGTGCGTTTTTGGGTGCTTTTATCGGGGAATATTTACGCCATCAACAAGCAGGGAAAGCTTTAAAAGCTGCTTTTGGCGCCCTTATCGGATTTTTAGTTTCTACCGGGATGCAGTTAATTGTGAGTTTAACTTTTTTTATCCTTTATATAAAGATGCTTACCGACAATTGGGACGAAATTAAACAATTATTTTAAAGCCTAAACAACGGGCGTTTTTATGAAAGAGGATTTAAATTTAACAGCGACTACTTTTTATGGCTTAGAAGAGGTCTTGGCTGCAGAACTTTTGCAGTTAGGCGCAAAGGAAATTAAAATTGCTAACAGAGCCGTTGGATTTAAAGGCGATTTGGGGTTTTTATATAAAGCAAACTTTAATTTGCATACGGCCTTGCGGGTACTTTGGCAAATTGCCGGTTTTACAAATGTCTATAAAGCCGAACAACTTTATAAAAACATTCAACAAATAGATTGGTCTGCCTATATGCAACCGTCTCAAACTTTCAGGATTGATGTCACGGGACAAACCAAATTTTTTAAAAACACTCGTTTTATCGCCCTAAAAGCAAAGGATGCCATTGTCGATCAATTCAGAGCCAAATATAACTCGCGTCCTGATATCGATCTGCGTCAACCGGATATTCGTTTGATATTACATTTTGAAGACCAAAAAATGACTGTTCATATAGACAGTTCTGGGGAATCTTTGCATAAACGCGGTTACCGGATACAAACCAATATCGCCCCTTTAAACGAGGTATTGGCATCGGGCATTGTGGCATTAAGTGGGTGGCGTGGTTGTTGTAACCTCTTGGATCCGATGTGTGGCTCCGGCACTATTTTAATAGAAGCTGCCATGCGCGAAATGAATATTCCTGCAGCTATTAACAGATCAACATTTGCCTTTCAAAATTGGCCTAATTATCAAGCGCAACTATTTGAATTGATCAAAACTTCCAGTTTAAATAAAATAAGAGAGCTTCCTGATGGTGTAAAACTTATGGGCTACGATAAGGCGCCTTCGGCAGTTGAAAAAGCACGACTTAATATTAAAAATGCCAATCTTGACGAATTTATACAAATAGAGCAAAAGGACTTTTTCAAAGCCGGTCAACCGGCGCAAAAACATTTTCTATTGTTCAACCCACCTTATGACGAACGTCTGAAGATAGACTTACCCAACTTCTATAAACAAATAGGCGATACTTTAAAACAAAATTATACCGGTATGGAGGCTTGGATGTTGGTTGGTAACCTTGCAGCCTTAAAATATGTCGGTCTTAGACCTACAAAACGCATCAAGTTATTTAATGGAAAACTCGAAGCCCGATTGGTTCAATATCTCCTTTATCAGGGCAGTAAAAAACACTAAAATAAATTTATAATATCGCGTATTATTATATTTTTTGCTTATTCTTTTTTGTTTGTCCGATAAAAAATATTAATTTTGAAACAATGCAAAAAATGTAAATTATGAGTGAAGAACTGAATTTTATATACGAAGAAGCGGAAGAACATATGCGTAAAAGCATTGACCATCTTGAACATGAGTTGAAAAGTATCCGGGCAGGCAAAGCCTCACCGCAAATGTTGGCAACGGTTATGGTCGATTATTATGGCACTCCTACGCCTTTATCCCAAGTGGCTAATGTTTCGGCACGCGATGCACAAACGCTGACCATTCAACCATGGGAGAAAAAAATGCTTTCGGCTATTGAACGGGCCATTATCAATGCTAATTTAGGTTTTGCACCCAGTAACAATGGCGAAGTGGTGATTATCAATATTCCACCTTTAACCGAAGAACGTCGCCGTGAATTGGTCAAACAAGCTAAAGAGGAGGCTGAGGTCGCAAAGGTGAGTATACGCAATATCCGGAAAGAAGCCAATAACGATATAAAAAAATTAGAAAAAAATAAAGAAATTTCAGAAGACGAATCTAAATCGGGTCATGAAGAAATTCAAAAATTAACCGACCGTTATATCAAAGAAGTTGAACAACACTTAGCCAAAAAAGAAAAAGATATCATGACCCTTTAGCCTTCATTTTAAACCTTAATATAATATAAAACTAATGGCAAAAAAAGATACAGCAGATAAAAAGCTTCAAGCAGAAAAAGACGCAAAGCTTAAAGCTTTAAAATTAACCCTTGATAAACTTGATAAAACCTATGGTAAAGGCACCGTCATGAAAATGGGCGATGCTCCCGTGGTAGAGGTCGATGTTATTCCTTCAGGTTCTTTGGGTTTGGATATCGCCTTGGGTGTGGGTGGCTACCCACGTGGACGTGTGATCGAAATTTATGGGCCCGAATCTTCCGGTAAAACTACTTTGGCATTACATGCCATAGCCGAAGCCCAAAAAAAAGGCGGGATCGCTGCTTTTGTTGATGCAGAACATGCCTTTGACCGTTTTTATGCCCAAAATTTGGGTGTCGATGTCGAAAATCTAATCATATCGCAACCCGATTATGGGGAGCAAGCTTTGGAAATAGTCGATAATTTAATCCGGTCCGGCGCAATTGATATTATTGTAGTCGATTCCGTTGCAGCCTTAACGCCCAAAAGCGAGATAGAAGGAGATATGGGTGATTCTAAAATGGGATTACATGCCCGGTTGATGTCACAGGCACTCAGAAAACTAACCTCTTCTATCTCAAAGACCAATTCGACAGTTATCTTTATCAATCAATTACGTGAAAAAATAGGCGTTGTCTTTGGTAATCCGGAGACCACCACCGGTGGAAATGCGCTCAAATTTTATGCGTCGCAACGCTTGGATGTCCGCAAATCTACAGCTATAAAAGATGCGCAAGGTAATGTTCTTGGTAACAAAACAAAAGTAAAAGTTGTCAAGAATAAAGTAGCACCACCATTCAAAACGGCCGAATTTGACATCATGTATGGCAAAGGAATTTCCAAAGTTGGCGAAATTTTAGACAAAGCGGTCGATTTTGATATTGTTAAAAAAAGCGGCTCTTGGTTTAGTTACGGTGATACAAAATTGGGTCAAGGACGTGATGCCGTTAAACAAATCATAGCCGATAATCCGGAATTAATGGAAGAGTTGGAACGTAAAATTTATGAAAAACTCGAAGAAGAAAAGCAAAAAGCTTAATTAGACGCACATGTCTTTATTTCATTCTTTATTACGGGGATTAAAAGATGTTAAAAACATTTTTTATCCCCGTACTTGTTTAAATTGCAACGCATTATTACAGGCGCAAGAGTACGGCATTTGCCACCGTTGTGCCTCACAACTTGTTTTTACCCATTATGATTTTGATTCACAAAACCCGGTATTCGACCGGCTCAGTGCAGTTGTTCCCATTCACAAAGCTTCTTCCTTGTTTCTGTATGATAAAGCAGGTGTTATTAAACACCTGATACATCAACTAAAATATAATAACCAAGCTTTTGTTGGAAAATTATTGGCACAATATGCAATAAACTATTATAATAAAAATAGTTTCGTAAATGCCTTTGATTATATCATTCCCGTTCCACTTCACCCGAAAAAGCAGCAGGAAAGAGGTTATAATCAACTGGTCGAGTTTGGCAAAAACTTAGGAAACTATTACAGTATTCCTTATACCGAAAAAATTTTATTACGCTCTGTTTACACCGGTTCGCAAACCAAAAAGTCTGCTCAAGAGCGCCGTGAGAATGTAGCACATGCTTTTACGGTTCATAAGGCAGAAATTTATGCTGGAAAACGCTTCTTATTGGTTGATGATGTTCTGACAACCGGTGCGACCATTGAGGCTTGTGTTGAAACCTTAATGGGGCATATACCTGATGTGCAAGTCAGTGTTTTGACGATGGCGGTTGTCATGTAAAACATTTGATATAAAAGCCTTATTTTTGCCATAAAAAATTTTATGATTAAAATAGGCGACGTTATATTACCGTCCTTTCCCTTGATTTTGGCACCCATGGAAGATATTAGTGATCCACCTTTCAGGGCACTGTGTAAATCGTACGGCGTTGATTTAATGTTTACAGAATTTGTTTCGTCAGAAGGATTGATACGTGACGCAGAAAAATCTGCCAAAAAATTAGATATTTTCGAGAATGAACGTCCTATCGGAATTCAGGTGTTTGGGCATGATATCGATTCAATGTTGCGTGCTGTTGAAAAGATTGAGCAAGTCAACCCTGAAATGATAGATATTAATTATGGCTGTCCGGTTAAGAAAGTTGTGAGTAAAGGCGCCGGTGCCGGTATATTAAAAGATTTAGATAAAATGCAAAAAATGACTGCCGAAATTGTCAAGCGCACCCATTTGCCGGTAACAGTCAAAACGCGTTTGGGTTGGGATCATGACAGTATAGTCATAAATGAAGTGGCCGAACGCTTGCAAGATGTAGGTATTAAAGCCTTATCTATTCACGGGCGTACCCGCAAACAAATGTATACGGGTAAGGCTGATTGGCATAAAATTGCCGAGGTTAAAAATAATCCGCGTATCCATATTCCGGTTTTTGCCAATGGTGACATTAAAACCCCGGAAGATGCACGTCAAATAAGAGATGATTTTGGCTTGGATGGCGCCATGATTGGCCGTGCAGCCATTGGTAACCCTTGGATTTTTATGCAAATGAAGCATTATTTAAAGACCGGCGAACTTTTAGACCCGCCCGGTGTCAAACAGCGTTTGGCCATGGCGCGTAAACACCTTGCCTTGGCTATTGAATGGAAAGGCGAAAGATTAGGCATTCTGGAAACGCGTCCACATTATGCCAATTATTTTAAAGGTATTCCTAATTTTAAACCTTTCAGGATACAATTGGTTACCGAAGACCATTTGGATAATTTATTTCGGATTTTTGATCAGATTGAAGATTTTTACCGTTCAACTGATTTATTTTAATTTACTTAAACTTATTATCAATTTGCCAGTTTATCATTTATCTTTGCAAAAAACGAATCTTTCATGATGATACATAAAAAAACTAAAATAGTTGCCACCTTGGGTCCGGCAACCGAATCTTATAAGACTAAGTTGAAAATGGTCAAAAATGGCGTCAATGTTTTCAGGATCAATTTTTCGCATGCTGACCACGACAATATTAAAGAACAGATTAAACAAATACGCCAAATTGCCAAAGAGTTAAATATGGCTATTGCTGTTTTGGCCGATTTACAAGGCCCCAAATTACGCATTGGTAAAGTTGAAGCCGGTACTTACTTAAAACCCGGCGATATTTTAACCTTCACGACCAAAGATAAGGTGATGACCAACAATACCAATAAGACGGCTTATATCACTTACAAACAATTACCTTGTGATGTTTTTCCCGGTGAAAATATTCTTATTGATGATGGTAAAATACAGG
This sequence comes from Flavobacteriales bacterium, assembly GCA_026993355.1. Lineage (GTDB taxonomy): Bacteria > Bacteroidota > Bacteroidia > Flavobacteriales > Flavobacteriaceae > WGBX01. The sequence continues at coordinate 59,847 of JALWTX010000011.1, forward strand.
TTAAAGTTTTAGAAACCAATAAGAAAGATACCGTTAAAGCACAAGTTGTAGAGGGTGGTCCGTTATCATCCAAAAAAGGTGTTAACTTGCCTAATACCAACATCTCACTACCGGCTCTAACCAAAAAGGATAAAAAAGATTTACTTTTTGCCATTGATATGAAGGTCGATTGGGTGGCGTTGTCTTTTGTTCGTTCTGCAGATGACCTCATTATGATCAATGATTTTATAAGAGAACATTCGGACTATAAAATTCCGGTAATAGCCAAAATCGAGAAACCCGAAGCTGTCAAAAACATTGAGGAAATTATTTTAGAAACTGATGCATTAATGGTAGCTCGCGGTGATTTGGGGATAGAATTGCCTTTGGAGGAAGTGCCACTTATTCAGAAGAAATTAGTCCATATAGCCAAATTATTTCAAAAGCCCATTGTCATTGCAACCCAAATGATGGAAAGCATGATTGAAAATGCCATTCCGACACGTGCAGAGGTAAACGATGTTGCTAACTCCGTAATGGATGGGGCAGATGCTGTGATGCTATCGGGTGAAACTTCTGTGGGTAAAAATCCGGTAAAAGTAATTAAACAAGTTACCAAAATCATTTTACAAGTCGAAAATTCCAATTTAATAAAAGTGCCCGACATTGCGCCCATTCCCGAACATCGTGATGAACGCTTTATTTCACAGGTTATTTGTTTTAATGCCTCCAAAATTGCCCGCGATGTTTCTGCTGCAGTGATCAGTACCTTTACAGCCTCCGGTTTCAGTGCCTATAAAATTTCCGCTCGCCGGCCCATGGCAGATATTTTAGTATTTACCGCTAATAAACGCATTTTAAATTCATTGGCACTTTTATGGGGCGTGGTTCCTTTTTATTACAATAAAATTCTATCTACCGACGAAACCATTCAAGACATTGAGAAAATAGCCTACCAAAATAGTTATTTGACAAAAGGTGATATGATGGTAAGTGTTTTGTCAATGCCCATTACCAAAAAAGGAATGGTTAATACCATCCGGATAACACAAGTATAGTTATATGAACAAGCAGGCATTTATGTCACCCTTATCCGGTAGTTTGGTCGAAAACAAATTATCGGTCCGGGATTATTTGGTCTCCGGCCAGACTTTTGATTTATATTATGATCAGCAATGGGATATGTATTTAACCCATCCTGTACCCACAGATTTGTCTGTGTATTACCGGTCTGAAAAATACCAACCTCATCAGCATAAAAAACCGACATTTTTTAACCGGTTGTATGGTCTTATACGGTTATTTAATTTGAGGCATAAATACCAACTTATACATTCTTTTCATCCAAATGCTCATTCTGTTTTGGATTTCGGAACAGCCACAGGTGAATTTTTGACCTATTTATCCCGTAAAGGTTTTGATGTGGCCGGTGTCGAACCTAATTTGCTGGCCAGACAATCTGCCGAACCTGCTTTACAAAATCGTATTAAAGCCTCAATAGAGGAGATTAAAGGTCAATATGATGTCATCACTCTTTGGCATGTTTTAGAACATGTTCCCCAGCCTATGGAACTGCTCCGGACACTTAAGCAGTATCTAACGCCAAATGGCATCATAATGGTTGCGATTCCCAATTTTAAATCTTACGACGCCCAATTTTATGGCCCATATTGGGCTGCTTGGGATGTGCCCAGACATTTGTGGCACTTTTCGCCTAATGCTTTAAAATCATTATTTCGCACTGCCGGCTATCATTTTATAACGGATAAAGCTTTATTTTTCGATAGTTTTTATGTCAGTTTGTTATCAGAAGCATATAAAACAGGACGTAAAAACTATTTAAAAGCTTTCTACAGAGGCTATTTATCAAATAAAAAAGCCCGCAAAAGCGGGCAATATTCTTCTTTAATCTATATTTTCAAACGTTAATCTATTCATCCAATTCATCTTCATTTTCGCCGGTTTTAGGTTCAGTTTGTTTTTTTTCTTCTTTTGTTTGTTGATCGCAATTCAAATTAATGTCTATATTTGCCGGTTTTTCAAAAGGTGCTTTACTGATCCCTAAGTCCGGGTTGGCATAATTTTTTTTCATATATAAGCCCCAAATGGGTAATGCCATCGTGGCGCCTTGCCCATATTTGACGCTTTTAAAATGAACTGCCCTATCTTCTGCACCCACCCATACACCGGTAGATAAATTTGGCACCAAGCCCATAAACCAACCATCCGATTGATTTTGTGTCGTTCCGGTTTTCCCGGCTATTTCATTGGTGAAATTATAAGGATAACCGGTGATAACTTCTTTGTAAAAAGCTTGATTTTTAGCCCACGAACCTCTCAATCTTGCCCCTGTACCATATTTGGTTACCCCTTCCATCAAGTTAATGACTGTATAAGCAATTTGCGGACTCAGTACTTCTTTGGATTCCGGTATTTTTTCATATAGAACAACCCCGTTTTTGTCGGTTATTTTGCTGATAACATAGGGTTCAATATAAACACCTTTATTTGAAAAGCCATTTAAGGCACCTACCATTTCGTATAAGGATATTTCGGGTGTTCCCAAGGCTATTGACGGCACAGCCGGTATATTGTGTTTTATGCCTAAATTATGGGCTAAATCGACCACAGGTTTAGGCCCAACCATATCAATAAGTTGTGCCGTGATAACGTTAACCGAATTGGCCAAGGCTTGTTTCAAGGTCAACTTTCCGCCATATTGCCCTCCGGCATTTTTAGGTGTCCAAGGTTTTTGCAAGCCCCACCGTCCTGCTTCTATTGTATAGGGGACATTAGGGAATGAGTCGCAGGGTGATAAATGTTTTTGGTTAATAGCTGTTGCATATACAAAGGGTTTAAAGGTTGACCCAACTTGCCGGGCACCCTGTTTGACGTGGTCATATTTAAAATGTTTAAAATTGATACCGCCTACCCAGGCTTTAATATGTCCTGTTTGAGGTTCCATAGACATAAGGCCGGCATGTAAAAAACGTTTGTAATATTTAATAGAATCATAAGGGGTCATGATGGTATCTTTATCTCCATTCCATGTAAAGACACGCATCGGTATTTTCTCATGAAAGCTTTGTTCTATTTCTTTATCACTCAATCCGGCTTTTTTCAAGTTTCGCCAACGTTCGGAACGGTGCATGGCGGATGTCATAATACGTGCAATTTCCCGCTGTGTGGCTCTCGGTCCTAATTTGGGAAAATAAAAAGGGGCATTTTTAAGATGCTTCGCTTGTTTATCAAAGGCAGCTTGTAGTTTTTTCATATGGGCTTTAACAGCTTCTTCTGCATTTGTTTGCAAACGTGAATCAATGGTGGTGTATATTTTCAGTCCGTCCGTGTAGATATTATAACGACTTCCATCGGGTTTGGGATGATTTTTACTCCATTTACTTACAAATCGCCGGATATATTCGCGGAGATACGTTGCTATTCCTTCATCATGTCTTTCTGGTCTGAAATGTAATACTAAGGGGAGTTTCTGCAACGAATCTTTTTCTTTTTCGGTTATAAAACCGTTTTTAGCCATTTGATGCAATACCACGTTGCGTCGTTTTTTCGTCCGTTCTGGCCGACTAATAGGTCTATAATAGGCCGGATTTCTGAGCATTCCTATCAAGGTAGCTGCTTCTTCTATTTTTAAATCTTTGGGTTCTTTATTAAAATAAATACGCGATGCAGATTTAATACCAACGCCTTGGTTTAACCAATCAAATTGATTTAAATACATGGCAATAATTTCATTTTTGGTATATTGTCGTTCCAGTTGGACCGCTATAATTTGTTCCTTAATTTTCTGCAAGATCTTTTGAAAGATATTTTTATGTTCTCTTTTATGAAAAAGTAGTTTGGATAATTGTTGTGTAATGGTACTACCGCCTCCTTTTTTTCCTAAAAAAGTAATGGCTCGGAACAAACTTTTAAAATCTATGCCCGAGTGATTATAATATCTTTCATCTTCAGTTGCGACAAGTGCTTTGGTTAAATAGGGCGAAAGCTCATCATACCGTACAAGTGTCCGGTTTTCGTTGAGGTAATATTTTCCGATAACTTTTCCATCTTCAGAAAATATTTGCGTTGATAAATTGGATTTAGGATTTTCTAATACCGCAAAATCAGGCATATATCCTAAATAACCTTTGGCTGCCAAAAAAAGCAGGAGGCTTACGGCCATAAGTCCGCCCAAAAAAATAAGCCAAAACCTAAGGACATATTTTTTGTAGTTATTTTGTTTTTTTCTTTTGTTACGTTTTTGTGCCATTTGTATTTTAATACTATTAGTGTTTTTCTATAATAATCCCAACTGTTTTTATACCTCGCAGGATGCTGTCTCCTTTAATATTTCCTGCTTTTCTTACCGCTTGACGCAGTTTAATTATTGTAGGTTTATGGCCTTTAAAATGCCAATTCTTTTTGTACACCAATTTACTCTCTTTTAAATCCCAAATACCGCTGCCAAGCCAATTTCCTTGAGCATCAGCCATGGCATATTCCAGAGTGTCGGTGCTAATTTGCCGGTCATTTTCAATTTGAGCAATTACAAAAATGTTACTATAAGGATAGTTTTGATCATTGCGAATAAGAAAATAAATATCATAAGTTTGCAGGCTGTCAGCAGGTTTAAATTTGAGGCTGACAATACTATCTTTTGACCAGCCGGTATTGAAATCTGTTGTTTTTTCTTTTACTATTTTATTTTGACAGCTGAATAGCAAAAATAAGGCCATCCAGAAAATAAATGGTTTAGTTTTCATTCTTACGATTGTTGCCTTTTGTGTTATTTTTTCGTGGTTTTTTATATCTTTTATTCCTTCCTTTTGTGTTATTGGAAGTACTGTTGGTTGGTTTGCTTTTATTCGTTTTATTGTTCGTCTGAGCTTTTTGTTTATTCGGTCCGTTATTTTTACGTCTGCGTTTTTTTCGTTTTTTGGGTTTTATGTCATCAAACCGGTTAATGTTATCTTGACCGACAACTTTTTCAAAATTTTCTATCGGTTTAATTTCTTGTAAGGACAATTCAGCTGCATATTCTTCCAAACTGTTCACTTTTTCGCCACTTTCATTGGCTTCAATTATTTCATTTACTTGGTCTAGTGTAAGTTTATGCCACGCATTACCATTCTCTTTGCTATCGGTATAGGCATACCACACATGTCCTTTAAAAATATCGGATTTAATCCATTTTGCCGTCCCTTTTTCAGTTTGTAATTGGACATTATGTTGCGGAAAATCCTTAAGCGCATCGACATACGAGTCTAGCTCAAAATTTAGGCAACATTTAAGCTTACCGCATTGTCCGGCTAATTTTTGCGGATTAAGCGAGAGTTGTTGGTATTTTGCAGCCGAGGTACTGACACTGCGAAAGTCTGTCATCCATGATGAGCAGCACAATTCCCGGCCACATGACCCGATACCGCCCAAACGGGCAGCCTCTTGACGGTACCCTATTTGTCGCATTTCGATACGGGTAGAAAATTCGCGCGCTAAATCTTTTATTAAGCTTCTGAAGTCGACGCGGCTTTCGGCCGTATAGTAGAATGTTACTTTGGTACCATCACCTTGATATTCGACATCTGAAATTTTCATTTGCAAATTATGCTTTATCACATACTTACGCGCTGTATGTTTAACTTCTTCTTCCTTTAACCGGAGGCTTTGCCATTTGTCTATATCGCGTTGTGTTGCTTTGCGGTAAACTTTGAAAACTTGATTATTTTCATAATCAAATTTCTTTTTCTTCATTTGTAACTTTACCAACCGGCCTGTCATGGAAACCACTCCAATATCGTGGCCTGATTTGGCCTCTACAGCAACGGTATCACCCACATACAATTCCAAACCATTGGTATGAAAAAAATCTTTGCGTGAGTTTTTAAATCGCACCTCGACGTAGGGAAAAGGTTCTTCTCCATTGGCAAGGGGAATATCAGCCAACCAGTCAAATGTGGTTAGTTTGTTGCATCCTTTCATATCGCAGGTGCCTATTTTGGCACATCCCGGTGTTGTTTTATCTTGTATTGCTAAGTCGCAAGTGTCTATTTTCAGTTTCATGTTTCCTATCTTCAGTCTCCTGATATTATTAAATACGGGAGATGTTTATTTGTACAATTTACAAATATAGTGAAAATTTAAGCAGTTCTTTGTTTCACATATATGCTTTAATAAAAAAAGCCCCCTTAAATTTTAAGAAGGCTTTGATGGTTGATCAATATTCTTTATTCCGGTTTGGTATAGTATAATTTCAAAACAGGTTTTTGGGTTGGTTGTACAGCCTGATTACCGTATAAAATAACGCCTTTAGGTGTATAAGCATCCGGATCTCTGAAAACGGTATTGGTCTTTAGCGGTAAGTTAATACCGTTACAAACACGTAAGCCTAAACGAACATTGGTAGAATCTCTGTTTATAACGTTTCGAATATGTCTGGTAATACTGAATTTATAATAGCTTTGTCCGTTTTCGTCTGTATGTAAAGTGCCATCAAATATAGCATAGTTGTTAGATTGGTTATTTTCAGGAGCGTATAAATCAGGCAAACTTTTTTTGTCATCGTAATTATATAAAATCAAACGTTCACTTTGGGCTAGCATTTGATCTGTTTGTGTTTGATCGACATATAAGTATAATTCGGCATAGTTTATCAGCCAATTTTTCAATCGTAAATCACGCAATTCTTGTTCGCTAAAGAGTTTAATCACCCCTTCTGCACCGGCATCCCCTTTTAGGATAATTTCATTATCACCATTTATCAGGTCGCTATTATTCAGGGCATTTTGGGCGTAACCTGTTAAGGTGTTTTGGTAATAATTTATTCTTGTTTTTCCTAAATTAAAGGTTAGTTCATGAAAAATAATCTTGGTTGTGTCATCTGTTGTATCGGATGGTGTTCCATTATCATCTAAAGTTTCATTCGTATAATCAATTAAGATTTTAGCTTTTTCAAAAGGAAATTGAATATATTGGGTGTTGTTCCCTTCAGCCTCGATAATAATACCTCTAAAATAATCTTTAAACTCGAATTTATTAGTTAAAATAGTTTCACTACTATGATCAAAAATTTTATGTCTAAAGAAAGTAGTATCTAGTTTTATTGTTAAATGTGGTCCCAAGGAATCTTTTATTTCTGGGTTACCATTGTCATCTAATATAACTGAGCCGTCATCATTTCTTTTATAGATATAATAAGGGGTATTATTGGTAACAAAATTAATTGTGTCACCAATAATACCAGCTTTATAATTAGTAAAATCAAAATTAGAATAAAAATATTTCAATTCTTCTAAATTATTATTTGGATCATATGTTGGTAAAAAATATGTTGATTCGTAGATTTTTATATTTATAGGGTTATCTCCAAATATAGAATCTAACAAATATTTTTTTTGACTATTTTCTATTTTAATATGTGAAAAATAAGGAATAATTAATTTGGCATCTAAAAGTTTTATGTTTTCGCCTAGATCATTCCTTAAATTGGGATTATATTCAATTGTACTTATTATATTGGCATTAAGCTTACCAAATTTATCATCATTGTAAATACCTAAAGAAGTAATTGGTAAATTAGACATTTCGGGGATATGGCTTTGTGGAATCCCATTGGTCGCCATACTCAAAACTTTGGGTATGGCTTGATCATATATTTTGATTTGATTGGTTTCGTATATTTTTCCGTCAAAATGCGGTTTACCAATTAAATTAACGCCTATTTCCGTGAATTCTTTTTTGCAGGAGGCAGTTAAAATTAATGTCAATACTAACAGTATTAAACCTGATTTTTTGTTTAACATAAATATTTTTTTTAATAGAGATTATTGGGCCGAATCGTTTTCAGAGAAGGCATTGATCACTCTTTTTTTGAGTTCCGCTTCATTTTCTTCAAGATCGAGATCTGACAAATCGACTACCTTAAGATTCTTTTCTTCGATATGTTTGGCTATTTCGTCAGGGACATTTTGGCTCCGGACAATTACACCATCAGCTAAATCTATGGCATTTTTTAATAAGTTCAGTTCAGTGGGTTCTTTATATTTTTCTATAAATTCTTCGGGCAGTTCATCAAACTGCAATTTTTTGACCAGCGTATCCGGCATTGGGTTTTTTAAGGTTTCATCCGTTAAAACCACATATATTTTGGCATCGTGAAACAAGGGTTCGTTTTTGTAATAAGTTTTAAGATACAAGGGAAGTAAGCTGGTAAACCAGTCGAAGACCAAGATGTAATCGGGACGCCACTTTAGTTTTTTAACGGTTTCGACAATTCCTTTGGAAAAAAAGACAGCACGTCCGTCATTATCATCAAATATTTTATGGTTATCGTCTGTAAAGACTTGTTTTCGTTTAAAATATTCATCGTTATCGATAAAGTAAACTTGCATTCGTTCTTTGGGTATGGAAGCGACTTTAATAATTAAAGGCATATCATCATCGTCGATAACAATATTGACCCCTGAAAGGCGAATAACTTCGTGCAGTTGATGTTTTCGTTCGTTTACCGTTCCAAAACGGGGCATAAACATACGTATCTGACTTCCTTTGCTGTTTGCCGAACGGGCTATTTTGTAGGCCAGTTTAGCATTGTCGTTATTGCTGATATAAGGATAAATTCCCGATGAAGCAATTAAAAAATTCTTACCTTTCATAAAGATGAATGTTGATATTGAGATACAAAGATACAAATTTTTGATGTATATTTGAAGCCCTTAGCCGGCATTAACCCGTTAAAATTTTCATAATGAAAGTATTTACTACAAAAGAAGCCTTGCGAGAATATATTTTACCTTTAAAACAATCTGGTAAAAAAACCGGTTTTGTCCCCACCATGGGCGCATTGCATGATGGACATTTGGCCTTGGTCAAAAACTCTGTTGAAAATAATGATATTACGGTGGTGAGTATTTTTGTGAATCCCACACAATTTGATAATCCCGATGATTTGAAGAAATATCCGCGCGATTTGGAAACTGATATCGCCTTATTGCAAACGATATCACCTGATATTTTGGTTTTTGCCCCCGATGCTTATAACTTTTATGACGGACGCATTGCAAGTCAGTCATTTGATTTTGACGGATTGGAACAGGTGATGGAAGGCAAACACCGGCCCGGTCATTTTGACGGTGTAGGGACAGTGGTCAAAAAGTTGTTTGAAATAGTGCAACCCGATACGGCTTATTTTGGCGAAAAAGATTTTCAGCAATTGCAGATCATTAAAAAATTAGTCCAAAAATTTTCTTTACCTATTCAAATTGTCCCGGTTCCAATATATCGCGCAGCAGATGGTTTGGCGATGAGTTCGCGCAATAAACGTTTAACACCAATGCATCGCGCAGCAGCTCCTTTTATTTATCAGGTTTTGCGACAAGTAAGTTTATTGTCACAATCACAATCATTTGACAAAGTGAGGGGTTTTGTAACCAATGTCATAGCGGCACATCCATTGTTAGAGTTGGAATATTTTGAGATAGCCAATGAAGACAGCCTTCAATCTGCAAAAGAAAAAATAGCCGGTAACAAATACCGTGGATTTATCGTTGTATATGCAGGCGATGTTCGCTTAATAGATAACATAGAATTATAAAACATTGAAAATATGCCTGTTATAGAATTAAAAGATATTGAAAGACATTTTAAAATGGGGCAAGAGACCGTTAAGGCCTTGCGAGGCATCGATTTAAATATTGATAGAGGTGAATATGTTGCATTGATGGGCCCGTCGGGTAGTGGAAAATCTACTTTGATGAATATTATCGGTGCATTAGACACGCCCACCAAAGGAATATATCATTTAAATAATCAGGAAGTCGAAAAGCTTACCGATAAAGAATTGGCCGGGATCAGGAATAAGGAAATCGGTTTTGTTTTTCAAACTTTTAATTTATTGCCGCGGACCACAGCTTTGGATAACGTTGCCTTGCCACTGGTGTATGCCGGAAAGTCAAAGTCAGAACGTATCAAACGGGCCAAAGAAGTTTTGGATATGGTGGGTTTAGCCGACCGGATGCACCATAAGCCAAATGAATTATCAGGCGGTCAGCGGCAGCGTGTTGCCATAGCACGGGCTTTGGTAAATAATCCATCTATTATATTAGCCGATGAGCCAACCGGTAATTTAGATTCTAAAACTTCAGACGAAATTATGGCTTTATTTGATGAATTACATCAAAAAGGTCATACAATTGTACTGGTGACACATGAAGAGGATATTGCTGAACATGCTAAACGGGTAGTACGATTAAAGGATGGTTTAATAGTGAAGGATGAAATAAATGTGTCATAATAAAACATTTTATTTTGGTTGTTGTCAAAAAATTATTTAACTTTGACAACCATAATTATCTTGTAAATACATTTTTTTTGCATTTAAAAAGTTGACAATGTATTTGTTATATGCTATGCAGATGTATTTACGGCTGATGATTAGTAACAGCCTAATATGGAACAGAAGGAGATAAAATTAATAAAATTGGAACGAAAGCAGCACCGGGGTCAAAGGGTGTTGTTATTGCGATACAATTATGATGAAACTCTGAAAGGTTTATCTAAATCAATCGGCTGTAAATGGAGTCAGACAAATAAAAGTTGGTATTTGCCGGATACGCCCGAAAATATTAAAAAATTATTTGTTCATTTTAAAAATAAAGCCAGGTTAGACATTAGTGCATTACACCTGGCAAATATTAAGCAGTCAGATACACCTGTTCCTAATGTTAAGATTTGGAAAAAATCGGCACCAAAAGTTATGTCTGAATTGCCGCCTGAGTATAAAGCTTTATTGGAACGGAAGCGCTATAGTCCTAATACGGTTAAGGCATATTGTAGCTTGTTTGGTCAATTTTTGCAATTTTATAAGGGTATTCATCCCGATGAATTGACGGAGAAAGATATTAGAAAATACCAAGATTATTTGGTTAAGAAAAGAAAGGTGTCTATAAATACACAAAATCAAGCTATTAATGCCATTAAATTTTATTACGAAAAGGTTAAAGGCGGTCAGCGTAAAGTTTACTATATAGAACGTCCGCGGACACCTAAAACGCTCCCTAAAATTATTAGTGAACAGGAAGTTGTTCGTATTTTGGAAAATACGCATAATATAAAGCATCGTGCGATTATTGCTTTGTTATATTCATCGGGTATGCGGGTAGGTGAGGTAATTAACCTGAGGATAAGCGATGTGTCATTTGATAAAGACATTATTTTTATACGAGGGGCTAAGGGAAAGAAAGATCGTATTACCTTATTATCTGCCCATTTGAAAACCATGTTGCACGACTATCTATTGGTTTACAAACCAAATTATTGGTTGTTTGAAGGTCCCAACAGGAAGAGATATACCTCAGGAAGTATAAATAAACTGATAAAAAAATCGTGTCAATTGGCAGGGATTAAGCAAAAAGTAAGCAGTCATACTTTTAGGCATAGTTTTGCAACGCATTTGTTAGAGAAAGGTGTGGATTTACGCTATATTCAGTCATTATTGGGGCACAGTAGCAGTAAAACAACAGAAATTTACACCTATGTCAGTCGTAATTCCCTTGCAAAAATAAAAAGTCCATTAGACGCTATTTTAGAAGATAAAGCTTTGATTAACAATAAACATAAAGATAAATAACTAATGTAATATAAATGACACATACATATTATAATTACGTTAGGCGTAATCTGAGAGGAGACGAGGTAAACGAAAAGAAAAACAGACTTAAAAAAGGATAAAAACCCCAAACTTGGAAAGAGGAGATAACCTGAAA
>JALWTX010000012.1 GCA_026993355.1 Flavobacteriales bacterium
ACACTTATTTTAATGATTTTTGTCATTTTTCATTAGTTTTTTATAACTTTGCTTTTTAATATTTGTAACCGGTAATTTAGATTGGCAGTGCCATGATTTTTTGCCTGTCATATTGACCTAAAAAACAAATCAATGAAAAATTGTAATCTTTGTTTAATACATCAATTAAACTCATTTAAAACACTTTCCAAAAAAGATTTAGACTATATTTCAGAACACAAAAAAGTTTTGCATTTTAAAAAAGGTGATCTTATTTTAGAAGAAGGAAAACCCAGCCGGTCGGTCTATTGCCTTATGTCCGGTAAAGGCAAATTGTCAAAATATAACTCATCGGGTAAGGAACAAATTATTCGTTTTGTCAAATCGGGCAATTTAATTGGCTACCGGTCGGTATTTAATGGTGAAGCCATTACATTAAATTTAACCGCTATTGAAGATGTAACCGCTTGTGCCATTCCGAAGGAAGTATATGTCAAATTACTTTCCAATAAAGACTTTACACTTGAGATGTTGCGTTTGCTCAGTAACGATTTAAAGTTGGCTAATATGGTTATTTCCCATTTGGCTCAACATTCCGTACGCGAACGTTTGGCAGAAACCCTTTTACATTTAGAAGACGTCTTTGGGACAGACCGCGAAGGGAATATTAATATCTTACTGTCGCGTGAAGAATTGGCCAATATTATTGGTACTGCTTCCGAATCGGTTATCCGTATTTTGTCTAGTTTTAAAAAAGAAAATATTATTCATTCCAAGGCAAAGAAAATTAAAATACTTAATAAAAACAGATTGTATAACATAGCTGAAGGCTTAGAACCCAAGTAATTATGAGTGTTCATAAAGAGTATAAAAAAATAACGACCAAACGCTTGTTTGACATGAAGCAAGCCGGTGAAAAAATTGCCATGCTGACGGCGTATGATTATACTATGGCAAAAATTTTAGATCAGGCCGGTATAGATATCATTCTAGTAGGCGATTCTGCCTCAAATGTCATGGCCGGACATGAAACCACTTTGCCAATCACTTTGGATCAAATGATTTACCATGCCGGATCGGTCGTCAGGGCTGTTGACCGTGCATTGGTTGTGGTAGATATGCCTTTTGGAACTTATCAAGGTAACTCAAAAAAAGCCTTGGAATCTGCCATAAAAATCATGAAAGAATCCGGCGGACATGCTGTTAAATTGGAAGGTGGCGAAGAAATAGCCGAATCAGTCAGCCGTATTTTGAGTGCCGGTATTCCGGTGATGGGACATTTGGGTTTAACCCCGCAATCTATTTACAAATTTGGCACTTATACTGTGCGGGCAAAAGAAGAAAAGGAAGCTGAAAAACTTTTAAAAGATGCAAAACTTTTAGAAGATTTAGGCGTTTTTGCTTTGGTTTTAGAAAAAATTCCGGCAGCGTTGGCCAAAAAAGTTGCCGAAAGTGTCCATATTCCCGTCATCGGTATTGGTGCAGGTTCGGGCGTAGATGGGCAGGTTTTGGTGATGCATGATATGTTAGGAATGACCAAAGATTTCAGTCCGCGTTTTTTAAGACGTTATGCCGATTTGCACAGCATCATGTCTCAAGCTTTTCAACAATATATTGCAGATGTCAAGTCTTTGGATTTTCCCAATGAAAAGGAACAATATTAGCCCCGCGACTGCTATTCTTTTAAGCGATTTATGAAAACCAATCCGGATAACTTACAAGTACTTTTTGAAGATAACCATATCCTGATGGTCAACAAGCGGGCCGGTGATATTGTGCAAGGCGATAAAACAGGTGATATGCCCTTATCGGATATAGCCAAAATTTACCTGAAAAATAAATACAACAAACCCGGCAATGTCTTTTTAGGTGTGGTACACCGGATTGACCGTCCAACCAGCGGCTTGGTTATGTTTGCCAAAACTTCAAAAGCTTTGACACGCTTAAACGAGATGCTCAAACAAAAAAAAATTGATAAAACCTATTGGGCCATTGTTAAAAACAAACCCGAAAAGCCTGCCGGCACTTTGATACATTATTTAAAAAAAAATCCGCGAAATAACAAAACCACTGTTTACGACCACCCCCAATCCGGTGCCAAAAAAGCCGTATTACATTATAAGCATATAGCATCTTCAGATAATTATCATCTTCTCGAAATAAATTTAGAAACGGGGCGTCCCCATCAAATCCGTGCCCAATTGGCCAAAATAGGGAGTCCTATCAAAGGAGATTTGAAATATGGTTTTCCACGAAGCAATCCGGATGGTGGTATTTCGTTACATGCCCGCCGCATAAAATTCAGGCACCCGGTTAAAAAAGAGCTTATTGAGATCGAAGCAGCTTTGCCTGAAACTGATATCTGGCAAGTTTTTGACCATTCGTAACTTTTATAGCGCTGATTAATGACCTTTGAAACGTTTTTTTATTCCCCTTAAAATTGTATTTTTGTTTCCACCAAAATAACTTTGACATGATATTAATAGCAGATGCCGGTTCTACCAAAACCTCATGGGTATTGGTCAATAATGAACGTATGATTATTGGAAAATTTGAATCCGGTGGATTAAATCCGACTGTTTTTGACGAAGAAACATTGAGTAAAAACATTGCCCGCCATAATGAAATGTTTAGCCATGCTGCTTACATCCGCGAAATCTATTTGTATGGTTCGGGTGTTGATGATCAAGCAGCATATGATAAATTAAAAAAGGTATTGCAAAGCTTGTTTGATCAAGCCGAAATTCACATATATTCGGATATGCTGGCTGCTGCCCGTGCTACGGCCGGAACTGAACCGGGAATAGTTTCTATTATGGGAACCGGTTCGAATTCTGCCTTTTATGACGGCAAAAATATTGTCAATAGTATAGGTTATATGGGCTATCTCTTGATGGACGATGCCTCCGGAAACTGGTTTGGAAAACAACTCTTACGGGATTATTTTTTTAAAAAAATGCCCAAACAACTCCATCAGCAGTTTAAATCGGAATATAAAATCAATCCTAAAACTGTTATGAAAGAGTTATACCAAAAACCCCAACCTAATACTTATTTAGCATCATTTGCGCCTTTTATGAAAAAGCACTACAAAAGTAAATACATTAAGGATTTGCTCATACGCGGATTTGACAAGTTTATTACGCAACAACTCAGTGCCTACGAGCAATATAAAGAATTACCTTTACATTTTAACGGCTCCATTGCCTACATTTTTAAAAAAGAACTTTTAGAAGTGATTGACAAGCATGGGCTGATTCCCGGAAAGATTATTAAAAATCCGGTTGAAGAATTGATTGATTTTCATGTATAAATCAATTTAGTTTTATTAGTTTTGTTTTCTTAATATACAGCTTATGGAACCCCAATTATCTTCGCGTATAAAAACACTTTCCACCTCGCAAACCATTGCTATGGCCGAGCGTGCTGCCGAATTGAAAGCTAATGGTTTAGATGTAATCAGTTTAAGTTTGGGTGAACCCGATTTTGATACGCCGCCCTATATTGTGGAAGCAGCCAAGAAGGCGATGGATCAAAAATTTTTTAAATATCCGCCTATTGTCGGTTTTAAAGATACCCGTGAAGCCATAGTCAGAAAATTAAAAAGAGATAATAATCTGGATTATGATATCGATCAAATTGTGGTATCAAACGGGTCTAAACAATCTATTTTTAATGCAGCTATGGCATTGGTTAGTCCGGGTGATGAGGTCTTATTACCTTCACCTTACTGGGTGAGTTATTACGAAATAACTAAATTGGTCGGTGGCATTCCGGTCCCGCTTAAAACAGGCATTGAAAACGATTTTAAACTGACACCAGAGCAATTGGCAGCGGCTATTACACCTAAGACCAAGCTCATGATTTTTAATACCCCGAGTAATCCCAGTGGCTCGGTTTATACCAAAGCTGAATTGTCAGCGCTGGGGGAAGTCTTAAAACAACATCCACAGGTTTATATTATATCAGACGAAATTTATGAATATATAAATTTTAGCGGCACATTTGCCAGTTTTGCCGAAATAGATGCTATCAAAGACCGTGTGGTAACCATAAACGGTGTGTCTAAGGCCTTTGCGATGACCGGTTGGCGGGTAGGCTATATGGCGGCACATCCGACTATTGCCAAAGCCTGTGCCAAAATACAAAGTCAGGTGACCTCGGGCGCTAATTCTATTGCCCAAAAAGCCATTATAGCGGCACTTGACGGTGGAAAAGAAAAAATACAATATATGATTGATGCCTTTGACGAACGGCGTCATTTGGTTTATCAATTATTAAAAGATATCCCCGGTTTTAAAGTTAATATGCCAACCGGAGCTTTTTATTTTTTTCCGGATGTATCCAGTTTTTTTGGCAAAACCTTAAACGGGACTAAAATAAACAATGCTACCGACTTGTCTTTATATCTTTTGGAGGAAGCCCGTGTGGCAACCGTTACCGGTGAAGCTTTTGGCAATCCGGAATGCTTGCGTTTTTCTTATGCCACAGGAAAAGAAGAATTAACCGAGGCTTTTAAACGAATTAAAACAGCCTTAAAATTTTAAAAAATATGGGAATAGATGTAAAACCCTATAAAGATCAATCAGGCAGCCGGAAATCGCAGGTGACCCAAATGTTTAATAACATTTCGGATAATTATGATTTCATGAACCGCATCATGACCTTTGGGATTGATGTTAAATGGCGCAAAAAGGTGGTTAAAATGGTGTCTGCGGTAAAACCCGAAAATATTTTGGATATTGCAACCGGCACCGGTGATTTTGCGATTATGTTAGCTGAAATTAAGCCTAAAAAAATTGTCGGATTGGATATATCCGAAGGGATGTTAACAGTCGGTAAGCAGAAAGTTAAAGAAAAAAAATTGGATAACCTGATCGAAATGGTTTTGGGTGATTCGGAAAATTTACCTTTTGAAGACAATAGCTTTGATGCGGTGACCGTTGGTTTTGGGGTTCGCAATTTTGAAAATTTGGATAAAGGTTTATCAGAAATATACCGTGTGTTACGCCCCGGCGGAATTTTTGTGGTATTAGAAACCTCTCAACCAGAAAAATTTCCTTTCAAACAGGTTTATAAATTTCATTCGAAATATATAATTCCCTTACTGGGTAAGTTATTTTCTAAAGACCAAAAGGCTTATGAATATTTGCCCGAATCGGCAGAATCTTTTCCTTATGGTGAAGCCTTCAACAATATTTTGAAAAAAAATAAGTTTACATCGGTACAAAATTACCCCTTAATGTTTGGGGCAGCCAGTATTTATAAGGCTTATAAACCGGCAAATTAAAAATGCGCGATAACATTTATGAAAAGACATTTGGTTAAATTTTTTCTTATTGCTTTATTTGGGTTGTCACAAAGTCCACTTTTAGCCCAATATACAGATGATATTCCTAAAAACAGGCCTTTTTTTGATTTGAAAAATGTGTCATGGGGTTACTATTTCGGGATGAATTTTTATGATTTTAAAATAAATTATGATCAAGTTTATGAACATATTATTCAAGAGAGTCATCCCGGTTTTCAAGTAGGTTTGGTTGGCAATTTGAATATTATCCCAAATTTGAGTTTGCGTACCGAACCCGGCGTGTTTTTTACCAACCGGAAGCTTATTTTTAGAAATTTAACTACGGCAAGTGACAGCATCCGGGAGGTAACTGCCAATTATGTGCAATTGCCGATTTCTATCAAATTCAATTCAATTAGGTATGGTAATATTCGCCCGTACATTACCGGCGGTATAATTTATGCGCATAATTTAAATTCTTGGGAAGATTCGGCTAATGATAATTCAGGTGGCCGTTTTAGAATGAAATCAGATGTTTGGATGTACGAAGTCGGGATCGGTTTAGAAATGTATTTATTTTATTTTAAATTTACCCCGAGTGTTCGCGGTATTTTTTCATTGCAAGACGAATTGGTCAGAGATAAAGATCCCAATAGCCCGTGGACTGCACATATTACCAGCATGAAAACACGCGGCTTGTATATTAATCTTACTTTTGAATAATCTGTTATGCAACCTATCAAAGTAAAAGAAAAGCTCGATTATCATGATTTTTTGGCAGCCGGCTTTCCGGAAGTAGTCAAGCCGCTGTATAAAAAACGGCTATTTATTATTAACATGGCTTTTGGTATCCTTTTTATTTTGGCCTCCATTTATCTGTTTTTCGAAACTTACAAAAACGGCGTGAAGTTAGGTAGTATGCATTTTTTTTACTTGTTTTTTGCTTTTTTATTTCCTTTTTTGGCGGTTTATTTAGTGCGAAAAGAAAAGAAATTTTACACCAATTTAGTCGATCAAATCAATCAATTACAAACGGTTTATACATTTACTGACGATACTATTTCGGTGGTTAACAACGAGCAAAATTTTTCTTATCCGGTTAGTGCCATCAAGCAAGTTATTGATATGCCGAAGTGGTTGATTTTCGAATTTAATGACGATACACGCCTGGCCATTTACAAACCAAATATTGCTGCTGATGATTTGGCGGTTTTGAAAGAAAAATTTTCATTAAAATAAACAAACAGAAAGGAGAAAATGAAAGTATATATATCATAAAATGCAAAATATATTAGATAATTATTGCAGTAATGACAAAGGATTATTATTGTTCAACCCACCCACAGGAACAGGTAAAACTCATTCTGTTTTACAGTGGATATATAAAAACTATAAAGATTTTGATCGTAAGATTTTTTTTGTTACCAATTTAAAGAAAAATTTACCCTATAAAGAACTTGAAAAACTATTTGAAGCTGATAACAAACAAGAAGATTTTAAAAAAGATGTACTATTTATTAATTCAAACATTGAATTTGTTTTAGAAAATTTTTTGGATGTAGAGGATGAGATAGGCGATTACTTCAGAGATCAAAATTTTCATATTTTAAAAAAACGAATTTCTACAGTTAATAAATTTGACAAAAATCCATATCATAAAGAAATAGTTGATGCAACAAAAGAAGAAATTCGAAAAACATTAGAACCTAAGTTTAGAGAAAAAATAACAAGGTTTTTAAAAGAAAATTTTCCTAATAAAAAAGAACGACTTTATCAAATCAAAACAAATAAAGAGTTACAATGGATTGGAAAACTTTATATTTCTGTCTTTACATCAAAGGCTAAGATATACTTTCTAAGCATTGATAAATTTTTTTCAAAAAATTCGACATTAGTCGAACCCTCATATCATTTTATAGAAAATGATATTACTAAAAAAGCAATTGTTTTTATAGATGAATTTGATGCAACAAAAGAAAGAATTTTATACAAAATCATCGAACAAGCTACAAACCAAAAAATTGATTACATAGATTTATTCAATAAAATTAATTGGTCTTTAAATAATAATGAATTACCAAGTAAAATTCTCACCAATTCAAAAAAACGTCAAAAAGAAATAGATAAAGGAAATAAATATATTCAAGATATTATAGAATATGAAAATATTCTTAAAGAGAGAGCAAAAGCTATTGTAAAAGAATATAATATTCAATACAGTTTTAAAACACAAAAAAAATTAATTAATAATAGCAGAAATTTACTATTTCAAGACTACAAATATCACTCAGTTTATAAAAATGGAAAATATATTAAACTTAGAACAGATAAAAATGATAGAGTAAACTATCTTAGTTTTGAAGAAATAAAACCTGATAAAAAGGAACTAAACATTGTAACATTATTCAATCAAATTAAAGGATTCCTTGCTACATTTCAAAGAGTTGTAAAAGAATTAGCAAAAAATTATACTGAATTAGTTAATGAACAAAGATCTGAAAATGAAGTAGAATATACTTATGATTTAGCATTAAGCACAATACTTGAAGAATATAGATTAGAAAATAAATATAAGAATTTTATTAACGATAGTATTTTAAGCCACAGGTCAAAAAATATAAAAGAGCAAATTAATTATGATTTAACCGTTTATGAAAAAGGCTTCAGGTATTATGATTTTGTCGATGATGAACAACACGATACCATAACAAAAATCTTTCTTTTTAATTTTGAAAATACACCTGAAAAATTTCTTTTAAAATTAGCTGAAAAATCGTTCGTCGTTGGAATTTCAGCAACTGCAAACATAGAAACAGTAACCGGTAATTATGATTTAGAATATATTAAAAGACAATTGGGAGATGCCTTTTTTGAATTAAGTTTCGAAGAAAAAAATAAATTGAAAAGTATCTTTGATGCAAGAAATCAGAACTACAAAGAAATCAAAATTAATACAGAATGGGTTGGAACAAATAATATCAAAGATGATTTTGTTAAACTCTTTGAAGACAAAGAGTTAGCAACTGATTTTCTTAATAAATTACCGGACGATATTGATAAACCAATTAAAGATCAGTATAACAACATACGTATTTTTAGAATTTCAAAGGCTTTTAAAGAATTTTTAGTACACGAAGACATCAAAGGTTTTTTATGTTTATTGACAAAAAAACCTAAGAATAATGATCATGATTTAAGTTTAGAATTATTAAACAACATTTTCAACAGTTTAATTGAAGATGTCACAAAAACACAAGACCAATTTGAAAAAAAGGATAACAAGTATGATGCATATACAGTTGTTGACAGTCTTGAATTTGACGAAACCAAAATGGCATTTCAAAACCAATTGGAAGACGGAAAAAAGGTTTTTGTCATATCTATGTATCAAACTTTAGGAGCGGGTCAAAATTTACAATATAAAGCACCAAATCTCGATAAATTAATTGATGTAAGTAATGGAACAGTGAAATGGAATAAGGAAAACAAAACTGACTTCAATGCTATTTATTTAGATAAACCAACACATTTAATTCAAATTATCAATAATAAATTAAAGGAAGAAGGTTTTAATAAATATATGTTCCAACTGGAATTTCTACTTGAAGCCGGTTATATTTCATCAAAAGAATTTTACAAAGAGTTAAAAAATTCTTTCGAATACCTTTTATCAAATAAGAAAAAAGGAAATTTTGTGAACAGAGATTTTATATTCAATAATAAAAATTATAAACTACATATATCTAAATTCATTATCCAAGCAATAGGCCGTATATGCAGAACCAATCTAAAAGCTCCAAACATATATATTTATGCTGATGATAGAATTGAAGAATATATTTCAGATTTTGATATTGAGGATAACTTAGTTTTGAATGAATTTGCTAAACTCGTAAAACATGCTAATAGTAACAAAGATTTTATAGATGACAAAACAAAATTATTGCTAAACAAAGCAATCTCAAGAAACCAAAAAGTAAATAATGAAATAAAAAAATTCGTTAAAAGAAATTTTGAATGGAAATGGACCAAAAAACAAATGAATGAATGGAAACTGTTAAGAGAACTGTGCCTAAAACATCCTGTTTTGACTGATGAAGAAGCAAAAAAATATTCAAATATTATCGATTTATATATTGAGTTACCAAAAGAAAATAATGTCTTGTACTATAACCAAACTAATGATTATGATGAAATTGATATTAATTTTTACAAAGAATTAAAATATTCTGTTTCACAAGAAAGTGCCAGACTAAATGAAATTATTCATATTCCATACGTAAAGAGTTTTTTTGAAGAAAAAAATTACGCATTAGAATTTAAAAAAGGAAAATATATTATACCACCACAATTGTTTAACAATGTTTACAAAGGAGCAATAGGTGAAACTATTGGCAGGATAATTTTTGAAAAACATTTGAATATTGAATTAGAAGAAATCGAGGATGAAAATTATTTTGAATTATTTGACTATAAAGTGAAGGATAAAAATATTTTTATTGACTTTAAACATTGGAAAGAATCAACGCAAATTGAAGAAAATAAAGAAGAGATTTTACAAAAATTGGAAAGAGTTAATGGTTCCAAAGTTTTAATAATTAATATCCTTTCAAAAGGACAGTATAAAGCTTTCAATACAATTGATAAAAAAATCATTCAAATCCCAGGTTTATGGGATATAGAAAATAAAAAATTTATAGATGAAAATATTATAAAAATTATTGATGAAATAGATGATTAGAACAAATAGGTTAAATATTAAACTTGATTATGATCAAATATTAAACGATTTTGTTGTAGTTAGATTCAGCACAACAGAAAAATACATTTCCAATGGTACCTTATTTTTAGATGAATTCCCTTCCAAAACAAAGGCTTTAAGTGTTGTTTTTAGTGGTGATATAGGTGAAAAAAACTTGTATGTATTATTTGATAAAAATGCGTTTTCAAAAATTTCTTTGCGACACGAGTTAGATAAAATTGATAAAGGAGACACTTTACTGTTTGAAAAAATAACAACAATTCAAAGTCTAAAAATAATACCTCTAAACATTTTATCTCAACTATTATTGAACACACTATCATCACCTAAGCATCAAACGCTATCTTTCAATAATTTATCAGGACATCTGTATTTTTTTCATAAGGCTAATATTAGAAAAAACAGGAAAGAAGAAATATCACAAATAATTGGTTTACAATTTAAAATAAACAAGAGTTTAGATTTAGAAATGAATGTAAAGACTTTCACAAGTCTTAATTTCGAAGATAAACTATCTTTTACCAAAAAAAATCCTATACATAAATATCCCAAATATGTGTTATCAAATTCTACCAACACACTACGAAGAAAACTACCTAATGAAAAAATAGATAATGCAAATATATTTATCATTAAACAATTTAAGAACAGAAAAAATACTATTCCATTTATTAATTTCTCATCTCTTGCTAATTTTAATTCAAGTAAAATAGGAATGTTGATGTCACTTTTTTCAAGTATCAATGAAAAAATATCAAAGTATATAGAACTTTCTTTTTCGCAAATTTATGAGTTTAATAATGAGAAATTTAATCGTTTAATAAGTAAAGAGAAGAAAGAACACATAAATTTAATTTGTAATAACCTGACATTAAATTTTATTGATACGATTAATGATGATTTTTCTTCTGAAAAAATAAAGAGACTGTCAAACGAATTTTCAAAGCACTATAACTTTTCAAATATCAAATTCAATAAAAAACCGAAAAAAGACTATTTAAACATTAGACTTATACACAATAAAGATTATTACGAAATCAACCAAAAAGAAGATGAACATTTAACCAGTAACAAAAATGTTTTTCATAATATAACATTTGAAGATTATGAAATTTCAAAGGCAAGTATTGATACTATAATCAAGGAATTACTAATCAAAAGGGATATCATAAATAAGCAAATCTCAATTATTGATTGGAAACAATTTAATTATAAACACAATTGGATATTTGGAAATAAGATTAACAATCTATTCTATTTTGTAACTATAAATCCTAATGGACAATTAGATTTTACTCAATTTGAGCCTAATCTTTTTAATCAAGATGAATTTGATAAGTATGCACAAATATTTGAGTTTAATAATAATGTTGAAGGGATAATTAAAAATGATCAAAATGAAATTAACACTATAATCAAAACAACTAATTTTACAATACCGGAATTTGAAAAAATATATAACACACTTAATAAAGAGAATGAATATTTTGCTATTTCAAAAGATGAATTAATAAAATGTATTGAAGAAACTACAATTCTTAAAGAAAGAAAAGACAAATACATATCTCAAATTCAGCAAAAACAAGAAATCAGATATACAAGAGAGACTATCCTAAATCTTATTTATCACAGAACAGACAGAAAAATACTTTCAAAATTATTATTCAATAAAAAGGATATTTTACTAAGAGCATATTTAAAAGATAAAACACGGTATGAAATTCTACAAAGTAATTTGAATATTATCACATTTTATAAAAATGAAGAATTATATTACTTTGTTGGAACAAAAGGAGAAGGTATTCAAAGTAAAATACCAAGAGCTTCGATAATTAGAAAAATTGAACCATTAGAAAATAACAATCTATTTTTTAACCAATTATTACCATTAATGAATGTAGATTTTGTAAAAAATGGTGACTTAACAGTTAAACCATTTCCTTTTAAATATCTTGAAGAATGGATAAGGATGAATGAGTAATTAATTTTAATATATTTGATTAGGGTTAAATAATAAGGTGAAGCTTGTCCTAATTATCATCCACATTAATCAGTTTTTTAGCCAAATATCTGAATCTTAAAAACAGCAAAAAAGCCGCGACACTTAATCCGGTGAGCAATCCATACCAAATACCGATGGTGCCATAAACTTTACTCCAGTATAAACTTAAGGGAAATCCGACAATCCAATAGGCAAAAAGCGTGATGAAAAAAGGATAAATAACATCTTGCAATCCACGCAAAGCACCTTGAAAAACCACTTGAAATCCGTCAGAAATTTGAAATAATCCAGCGACAATTAACAATTTTACCGACAAATCATAAACAGCTTTGGCTTCGGCCATTTTTTCCGGATCGCTATAATCCGTACTCATATAGATCCACGGAAGTTGATGACGAAAAGCAATAAGAATAAAAGTGAAGAATAATTCGACAATAAATACTTGTAAAAAAATGGACGTGGCAATCCGTTTCATTTCTTTAAAATCTTTCCGCCCCTTTTCATTTCCAACCCTGACAGTGGCAGCTACACCAAAACCGATAAAGACCATAAAAGTCATCGAGGCCATTTGTTGTGCAATTTGGTTTGCCGCTTGACTGATTGCCCCCAGAGTACCGGCAATCCATACGGTTGCAGAAAAGATCCCCATTTCAAAAACCCCTTGAAAACCGGAAGGGATACCTAAATAAAGAATTTTTTTAATAATGGGCCACGACAATAAATGTAATCCGAGGCCTTTAAAATAGGGTGCTGTTTCGGACATATATTTTAAGAATAACCACAAAACCACAACACTTAAAAACCGGGCAATTAAAGTGCCATAAGCCGCTCCGTAAATACCCATTTTTGGAAATCCTAATTTGCCGAAAACCATGCCATAACTTAAAATAATATTGACAATATTGGTAATGATAGTTGCAATCATAGGGTAAGTGGTCATTGCCATACCGTCAGAAAACTGTTTGAGGGCTTGAAACATCATCACAAAAAGCAATGATATACCTACGATACGAATGTAGGGAATAGCCAAATTTATGACTTCTGGTGGTTGATTGGCAAGATATAAAACCTTAGGAATACCAAAACTTAAGGCGGCCATAATAAGACCAAGAAGTGTGTTAAGAAACAAGCCGTTAAATAAAATCTTTTTTAAACGGGATTGCTCCCCGGCCCCGACTGCTTCAGATACCAAAGGCGTAATGGCATAAGAGAACCCAATGCCGAATGACATAATAAAAAAGATGGCCGAATTGGCCAATGAAACTGCTGCCAAGTTGAGCGGGTCGAGTTTGCCGACAAAAATATTGTCCATCAAGCCGACAAAAACGTGGCCTAAATAGCCTAACATTACCGGTGTGGCAATCTTTAAATTTCGTTTAAATTCTTTGGTGTATTCTGCAAGCATAAAATAATAAATAGGTTTGCAAATTTACATTTATTTTTTTGGCTTAAAAATAAAAGCCGGAATTTTATAAATTTGTAAGTTTTCTATTTAATTAGCCATTATATTCTTACATTCGCAACTATAAATGACCAATATGATTCAGAAGCTTTTTCTTTTTATTGTGTTCTTAATCAGTAGCATAACAATGCAGGCTCAGCAAAAACAAACTAAACCGCCACGTATAATTTACAGGGGACAAGTTTTTGATGAAAATAAACAGCCATTGCCATTTGTCAATGTCTATATGGCGAAAGGAAAATATGGCACCACCACAGATTTTGAAGGAAAATTTGTTTTAAAAACACGTCGAAAGAGAGGAAAGATTACTTTTTCCATGCAAGGCTATCAAACCAAGGTTATTAAAATAAAACCTAAAATGAACTTTATAAAAGTCTATTTGAAGCCCGAAAAAAATGTCTTGGAAGAAATTGTGATTGTCAAACGTCCTAAAAAACATTTGGGGAAAAAAGAGAATCCGGCCTACAAAATATTGAAACAAATTTGGGCGCACAGACGTAAAAACGGCCTTAAGAAAGTCTCACAATATAGTTACACCAAACATGAGTTAACCGAAATAGGCTTAAATCATTTAGATAGCCTTTTTCTTCAAAAATTATTCAAAAAAGATTATGCTGCCATCTTAAAAAAATTGCCGCCTGATGAGAGTGGGACACAATTTAAACTGCCTATTTATGTAAAAGAAAAGGTCACCCGTATTTATGGCGATAATAGGTTAGGGAAGAAGCGTGTTGATATCGTAGCAGAGAAAACCAAAGGTTTTAATACCCAAGGTTTTATTTTTGACCGCTTGTCACAAAAATTTGAATCAGTCGATGTTTATAATAATACTTTTAATCTTTTTAACAAAGCTTTTGTCAGTCCGGTATCCAGTACAGGCTTTGATACCTATGATTATGTCTTGTATGACAGTATTCAAAAAAACAATCAAAAGTATTATAACATCTATTTTTTCCCTCGTCGTGAAGGCGATTTAGCCTTTGAAGGAAATTTTTTGGTATCTGATAAAAATTTTGCCATTACCAAAATACAAATGCGCTTAAAAGCAGATGCCAATCTCAATTTTGTGCGAGGCGTACAAATAGAAAAGTCTTACAAAACTGTAAATGACAGTATTTATTTACCCGAAAAAGATAGTTTTGAAGGTGATTTTAGTCTGCTTAATAAAAATGAATTGCATAAAGGCTTAAATGTAAAAACCGTTTATACTTATACCGATTATCAACTGAACCCTAATTTACCGCCCTCTTTTTTTGCGGAAGAAAATTTGCAATATAAGCCAAATCAATATCAAAAACCGGAAGCCTATTGGCAAAAATGGGAAAGAAACGGTCAAGCCAAACAAACTTATGCGTTAATTGAGGCTGTAAAAAATAAAAAACAAATTGGACGGATCAATAAATGGCTAAACATTTTAACAACCGGCTTTTTTAAAGTTTCCTCCGGTTTGCAATTTGGCCCCTTATTTCAGGCCATAGGCCAAAACGGGGTTGAAGGTTTACGGCTTATGGCCGGTTTACGCACCTTTAAAACGCCTAACGACCGATTTAGAGCCTATGCTCATTTGGCTTATGGTACCAAAGATCATCGTTTTAAATGGGCATTGTCCGGTAAATATTTACTGAGCTTTAAACCCAGAATTTTGTTAGAAGCCGGCGTATCTGACGATTATGTACAGCAATCCAGAAGCCTGATGGATGTCAGCGAATTGATGTTTACTGAAAATTTTGGGGCTAACTTTTTGTTGTCACGCGATCAAAATATTTTTTTATCCCGCATAAAACAGGGGTATATCAAGTTTGATTTTCGTATGGCCAAAAATTTTCATGTGGGCTTAAGGCCCGCTTACCGGTATATAACCTCTGCAAATCCGGCTGGGTTTAAACTAGACTATATCGATGAAGAAGGGCGTTTGCATCATAGTCTTACCGATATAGGCTCAGCCTTTTACTTGGCTTATACACCCGGGCGCAAGGTATATGGTTTTGGTGTGGAGCAACGTTATGGCAAAAATCCCTATCCGTCCATCATCCTTAAATATTATAAAGGAACTTCATGGTTGGGTGGTGATTTTAATTACGATAAACTTCAGTTGCGTTACAATCAACGCATTTTGTGGGGAAAAGTAGGCCGGACCGATTTTTCGTTAGAAACCGGTAAAACTTTTGGCAAAGTACCATTGGCTTTACTCAATCCTATTCCCGCCAATCAAATATTGATTTTGAAGCCGTATACTTTTAGTTTAATCAATTATTATGACTATGTAACCGATACTTATGCGGCAACGTTTATAACCCATCATTTTGACGGTTTTATTTTAAACCGTTTGCCTCTGCTTAAACACTTAAAGTTGCGGAGTTTGTTTAGTTTTAGAGCTGCTTATGGAACCATATCGCCCGAAAATATTGCTATCAACCGGTCAAATATCCGTTATGCAGCCCCAACCGGTTGGTATTATGAATATAGCGTCGGACTTGAAAATATTGGTTTTGGCAATTTGCGGTTTATCCGTGTTGATGCCGTTTGGCGAAGTGATTATCACAGTGTAAATGGCTTGACATCTCCTAAATTTGCTTTTAGGATAGCTTTTAAACCAGATTTTTAATCTATGCTACCGCGGCTAAGCCAATCCTGATAATCTTCTTCTCTATTTCTCCAAACAATATACCGGTACATTAGTATGCCGCCTAGTAGATAAATTAAACTTATTATGATAACCTCTTGCACACTGAATTTCTCATTGGGATGAGACAAACTATGACCAAAAGTATAGAGGACAGATATCAAAACTGCCCATAAAGATCCATTAATCAAGGCATATCGCCAAGGGCCCATTTTTCTGGTTCTTGCCCACTTTTGCATTTTCTTATCATTCATGCCCTTCAAAATTTACTCATTTTGTTCATTTTTCCATGCTTGATACCGGCGTTCATTGGTTTTCCAAAAAATAAAGCCATATAAAATAATACCTGTTAGCCAATAAATGCTCACCATAATTATAATACTCGTTAAGTCTTGTTTACGATGGTCAAATGAAAAGAAATAATTGAGCATAAAAACAAACAATGAAACAAAAAAGCCCCAGATGCTGCCATAAATTAAAGCGTATTTCCAGCGCCCCATTTGCCGGGTGATCTCCCATTTTTGCATTTTATTATCAGTCATAAGATTTGTTTTAGCTAAAGGTAAAAAAATCTTTTAAATCTAAATTAAAAATTCATAGAAATTATTTTCTTTTTAGTATTTTTAACCTCAAACAAAAATATATGGACTTAAGTGCGCTAAAAGAGATTTTTGAAAACTATTTGCATCAACAAATAGACCATAAACAACCCGTAAATTTGTACCGTCCCATTCAATATACTTTAGAAAATGGAGGCAAACGTATTCGTCCTATTTTGGTATTGCTTGCCGCCAAAAGTTTTGGGGTTGATTTAGAAAAAGCTTTACCGGCAGCGGCGGCTATCGAAATTTTCCATAATTTTACGTTACTGCATGACGATATTATGGATGACGCACCTTTGCGTCGCGGCAAACCGACGGTCCATCAAAAATGGGATGAAAATACAGCTATTTTGTCCGGAGATACCATGCTTATTTTAGCCTATAAAATGTTGGAAGCTTATGAGGGGGTAACTTACAAACAACTGAATATGCTATTGAACAAAACTGCCGTTGAAGTATGCGAAGGGCAACAAATGGATATGGATTTTGAAGAACGGGATTTTGTGCCCATCGATGAATATATCGAAATGATCCGTTTAAAAACGGCTGTTTTATTAGGTGCAGCTCTAAAGTTTGGCGGAATTATAGCCCAAGTGCCTCCAAAACAATTGTCGGCAATCAGTAGGTTTGGCGAAAAATTGGGGTTAGCCTTTCAAATACAAGACGATTATTTAGACAGTTTTGGCGATATGACCAGTTTTGGTAAACGTATTGGTGGTGATATTCTCGATCGGAAAAAGACTTTTTTATATCTGACAGCTTTATCTGCCGCTTCTCCGGACGACCGTCAAAAACTTTTGAATTTATATAGCCAAAAGTCGCCTGATAATCAAAATTTGATTGCGGAAGTAATGGCTATTTTTAAAAAATATGCAATAGACAAAGTAGCGCAAAAAGCTATTGAAACTTATACCGGTGAAGCTTTGGAAGCACTTGAAAAAACCGGTCTTACTGACGGACAAAAAGATTTTTGGTCCGGTTTTGCTACCGAACTCATGAACCGTGCTGTCTAATCTAACTAAATATATGAAAACTACAGGCTTTTATTTTACGTTATTATTATTTTTGAGTATTGTATCTTGTCAAACGAAAAATTTAGCGACTTCAGCTTCATCAGACGGCAAGCAGGTTTATGCTTTAGTTTTACATGGAGGCGCCGGCTATATCAAAAATCTTCCGCCTGCGGTTGAAAAAGCTTATAAAGAAAAAATAGAAGAAGCTTTAGAAGCCGGTTACAAAGTTTTGTCCGATGGTGGCAGTGCTGTAAAAGCTGTGCAAAAAACCATTGAAATAATGGAAGATTCACCACTGTTTAATGCCGGTAAAGGTTGTGTATTAAACAGTTTAGGAAAACCTGAACTCGACGCTTCCATTATGGAGGGCAAAACCTTAAATGCTGGGGCAGTAGCAAGTGTGTCACATATAAAAAATCCCATTGATGCAGCTGTTTTGGTGAAAGACAGTAGCCGCCATGTTTTGTTGGCCGGTAAAGGCGCCGAACTTTTTTGTCATGAAAAAGGAATGGCATTGGTTCCCGAGTCTTACTTTATTGTACCACGCCGTTTAAAACAACTAAAACGTCTGCAGGCAAAAGAAAAAAAACATGAAACCACTTCTTTGCCACCGGCTTTTGATGGGATAAAAAAATATGGTACGGTGGGTTGTGTAGCCTTAGATCAAAAAGGTAATATAGCAGCAGGCACCTCTACAGGTGGCTTGATGAATAAGCAATATGGCCGTATAGGCGATTCGCCAATCATTGGTGCCGGGACTTATGCCGACAATGAGACTTGTGGTATTTCTTGCACCGGTATTGGTGAATATTTTATTCGTACTGCAGCAGCGCATAGTGTGTCTGATATAATTAAATTTCAGCATTTACCTTTGCTTCGTGCACAGCAAAAAGTTATTTTTAAAATACAAGACTTAGGTGGTCGTGGTGGTATGATAGGTTTGGACAGGAAAGCTAATGTGGCTTGGTTTTTTAATACCGAAGGGATGTTCCGGGCATTTAAAAAATCTAATGGCGAGAAACAAATCCGGTTTTATGCGCTGGCTAAACACTAAATTTGTTTTAGGGACGTTATAAATTTATAAATAGATTTCCTTTTAAATCCTTACCGATGAAAAAAATAGCTTTATTTTTAAGTTTAATCATTTTGTTGGCTTCTTGTCAGCAGATAACTACTCAAAAAAAGCCTACCAGACAATTGGCTCTGTCAGAAGATCATCCTGTTAATATGCAACAGCCAAAGCAGGATGGCGCACAACTTTTCAAACAATTTTGTGGGGCTTGCCATAGTCTTCAAGGAGGCATGGCAGCGATGTCCGAAATGAAGGCGCCGCCGATGCAAATGCTTGTTCATCGTTATAAAATGGCTTATCCCAATAAAAAAGATTTTATACAAGCCATTGTTAGTTGGGCAACCAAACCTTCAGTTGAAAAAAGTATCATGCCCGGTGCCGTTCGTCGTTTTAAATTAATGCCGCCTATGCCGGCCGGTAAAGAAAACTTGATAAAAATAGCCGGTTATTTATATGATACTTCATCCACTATGCACCATTGGAAAAACAAGGGAAGAGGCATGATGAATAAATGCGGCAAATGTGGGAGCAGAATGTAAAAATGTTTTAACAGCTTTTAAACAACGGTTATAGGTATTAGTAGGGGCGGGAATTTCGGCACTTTTGTTCATATTTGAACTATCATTTGTTGATTTTATTCATATCTGTGCATTCTTAGCACTTTTGCCCGCCATTAACTATAAACTTTGTTCTACACCGTTTTTCTTTCATTTCGTTCTTTATAATCTAAATATTTTTTTAATTTTTCCAATTCAAGACGCTTCATATAATTTTCCATATATTCATAATCGGGTTTGCCTTGGGGGGTTACGGGAAGGAGGATTTTACTTTTCACCATACGAATTGGTCGCCATTTTCTTGCGTATTCAAAGCAAACTTTCTGTTTCTCTATTGCCGCAATTAAAAACATGGCTATATACCTGTTTAAAGTATAATTTTTTAAATAAAGTGGGTTAATATCGTGGCTGCATGTAAAATCAATCTTTTGATAATATGCGTAACCCACTGAACCATTATTTGTAACGGCAATACAATTTCCTTTAAAAATTTTTCTTTCTAAAGGGTCATTTTTACCGTAGCCAGTTTTTGAATTTTTTTCTATTTCTTTTAGCGTATAAAATTCTGTAATACCATTATTGTATTGACTTGCACCTATAAAGGGGATTTTCCCTTTATTTGAACTTTGAGGCTTTTTATTATAGAAACCTTTTTTAATAT
Organism: Flavobacteriales bacterium; assembly: GCA_026993355.1. Taxonomy (GTDB): domain Bacteria; phylum Bacteroidota; class Bacteroidia; order Flavobacteriales; family Flavobacteriaceae; genus WGBX01. The sequence goes on from JALWTX010000012.1 coordinate 20,024, forward strand.
CAAAAATTTCAGGAAATAAAAACTCCGCCCACTTTTTTTCTTTTAACGGCACAACAGGTTTTACATTTTCTAATTCTTTTATGCGTTTTGATATATAAGTTTTATATGCGTTTATTTTTTCTTGCTCTTTGGCGTGCATATATTTTTCCATAAATTCATAGTCGGGGTCGCCTTGGGAAGTCACAGGTAAAAGGATTTTTTGTTTTTCAAGCCTTTCACTAAAAGCTTTTCTTCCAAAAGCATATTTACTCTGGTTTGAAACAATAATTCGTGTAATAAATCTACCAGAATATTCATTAATACTTTGGTTAGACATCATAGTAATTTCATCACTTGCAGTAAAATTACCTTTTACATAGTAAGCATCACAAAATGTAGTTACAATTATTTTATCTTTTTCAATAAAAAGAGGATTTTTAATAAAATCAGTCAATCCATTGTTGGTAGCTGTTGCTGAAAAATATGGTAAATTACCTTTTTTCCGATCAGAAGCAATTAAGCGCTTGCCACGTTGGATGATAAATAATTTACCTAATTCAAACTCTTTCCATTCTCTATTTTTCAAAGATAGTTTCATATTATTCTTCATTTTCAAATAGATATTCACGTCCTTGCATTATCATATTAAATTCAAAAGAAAGATAATCGCCAATGGTTTTTTCAAAATCTTCTTCACTGGGTATTTCATCATTAAAATAATAAAATGAGTGTAACCATTCGTCTTCGGGCGTAATGGTGGTTTTGACCATAAATTTACTTTCTGCGGGGGCATCATTTTTCCAAACATTAAGCAAATGGGCTTTTCGTTCTTTTGCTCTTTCGGTCTCTATAAGTCCTACGTGCTTACGCACTTCAAAACCATCATCTTCAAAGTTGATAAATTTACAATATTTGTTTTCGGGGTGTGGCTTATGTGCCGTAAAAACAGCTATACACGGATTGGTGCCTACACCGTAAAAGGTGTTTTTATTTAGCGTGATAACGCCTTCAAGTGTATGTTTTTGTAAGATTTGTTTTTTTACTTTCTTGTCTTCTTTGCTTTTGCCTACCATAGTAGATTGTGGCACAATTACAACACATTTTGCACCATCGTCAAGACTATCCAACAAGTGTTTTGTAAAATGAATTTCGGACAAATGAGCCGTATCTTTTCCTTTTGCTTGCGAATAGGGCGGGTTCATAAACCCTACTGAAAATTTTTTTTCTCTTAACTCCTTCACCGTTTTGGCAAGAAAATCTGCCGGTATCAAATTGCTCTTTCCGTCATCGCGCAAAATCATATTGGTTGTCGCAATGGCAAACATATCTTCTCGCACTTCAATACCGTGTAGTTGGTTTGACTTTATGTGTTTTTTTTCTGCTTCGGTTTCAACCATATTTTCCATTCGGTGCATGGCCGAAATTAAAAATCCCGCGGTTCCGCAACAAGGGTCAAATACTTTGTCGGTTGGTTGCAAATCTGCCAAATCGCAAAAAAGTTCAGTTATATGGTGAGGTGTTAATACTACACCTAATGTTTGTCCGTCGCCACCACTGTAACGCATAAATTCGCCGTAAAAATTGCCTAATACATCTTCTTTATGATTTGCTTTAATAGAAGCTAAAATGTTATTTTTAATAAATTCGGTAAAATACCGTAATGGTGTTTTGGCAAGTTGCTTGTGAATTTTATTAAGTATCGGGCGGTCTTTGATGATATTAAATTGGTTTAATACAACATTCCTTTTTACTTCGGGCGAAACATCAACTTCTTTCATATAATTTTCGACAGAATTAAAGATTTTTATTCCGTCTGTGCTTCTTTGATGTCCCGTTAGATTTTCAATTTTAAAATCATCGTCTTGCAATGCTAAAAGAATGGCAGAAACAACAAGCGGTTTTTCTTTATCGCCTAACTGTCCGTAATTTCGTAATGCTTCGTGAAGTTCAGAAGCCTTTTTTTGCAAATCTTGAACTTCCAAAATCTCGGGTGGTGTTTCGCCTAAAACTTGTTCTTTGTAATATTGTTCAATATTGTTTTCCGAAAAGTTTTCAAAATTTTCGGCAGGTTTTAGCAATTTATAACCTTTCTCGTCAACAAAGATAGGTCTGATTATATGGTGTTTTTCATCGCCAGAACAGCCAAATGCAAACACTTTTTTAAAAGCTGTTTTCTTTATTATTTCCTTTGCATAATGTAATGCTCCGTTTTCGGCATAGTCAGTAATTGATTTAGTATCGGTAGCAAGTTTAGTTTTTTCTTCATCGCTGTAATTTGCTTGCTTATCGGTATCGGCTTTATCTTCAATAACAATGATAAAATCTTTTGATTTTGCTGTAAATTCAGGAAAACCAATTTTACCTGTTCCTTTTTTGGAAGCAGTTTTTAAAGCGTCTTGAATTTCTTTTATATCACTGCCGTTTGGTGTAAACTTAATTTTTGCTTGTTCAAGTAACTTGCCAATAAAAAAATCTGTCTTCTTCTCGTTTGCCATTATTTTGATTATTCTTTTATTTTTTATTTCGTTTATTCATTTTTCTTTAAATGTTGTAGAACATCTATTATATATCAATACCAAATACTTGTTTAACTAATTGGCCTATTCCATAAGAAATGAGTGCAACGCCTAAAGAAATAGCAGTCATTTGTATAAAGCGTTTTTTGAATGAAACCGATTTGGCAACCGAAATGTAATAAGTGTAGCCTGCAATAATAAGAACCGTTAAAAGAAGCATACTGATTAAAGCTACATACGGATTGTCTTGCACAAAATAAGGTAAGACTAAAATAATAACCGTAAAAATATAAGATAAGCCGGTATATAAGGCAGCTGTTTTAGGTTGAATATTTTCATTAACTTCTTCTTCTTGCGAAGATAAATAGCCCGAAGCAGCCATGGACAAAGAAGCAGCAATACCCATAATTAAACCGGTTGTCCCCACAATTATATTATTGTTAAAGGCAAAGGTAAGTCCGGCAAGTGTCCCGGTCAATTCTACCAAGGCATCATTCAGACCAAGGACAACCGCACCGGCATAGTTTAAACGTTGGTCGTTGAGCATCGAAATTAATTTTTGTTCATGCTCTATTTCTTCCTTTTCAATTTTTTCAATACCGGCATATTTATTTTTTAAACCGGCATAAAAATCCCCGGCATTCTTTTCGCCCATTTCCATTAAACGCAGTGCAAATGATAAACCGAATAAGCGAGCCAGCCAAATATATTTTCTTATCCGTTTTCGATCCGGTTGTGCTTCTTTTTGGGTAATTTTTTCCCAATATTTATAATGACTTAATTCTTGTTTGGCAATCTCTTGCAAGATGTGCTTATTATGCTCATTTTTACTTAGTTGTGCAAGTTCGTTATAAATATAATATTCGGTAATTTCGTCGGTTTGTTGCTGATATATGGAATCCATTGGCTTTATTTTATGCAATTGTATTATCGGGGTCATTCATAACCTTATCAATATTTTTTTGATACTGTAGTTTGTCTTTTTTATGTCCGAATATTTTTTTATTAAATAAGATTAAAATAGCTACCCCAATGGTAATGGCAGCATCGGCAATGTTAAAAACCGGTTCAAAAAAAACAAAATGTTTACCGCCAATTAAGGGAATGGAAGCCGGAAAATCAATGTTAAAAAGCGGAAAATATAACATATCTACCACGCGTCCTTGAAACCATGGGGCATAGCCACCATTTTCGGGAAATAGCGTGGCAACATGTCTAAAACTATCTGAAAAGATACGGCCGTAAAAAACCGAATCTAAAATATTACCAATGGCACCGGCTAAAATCAAACTTATAGCAACAATCAGCCAAGGCGATTCGTTTTTTTTAAGACTGTTGGTAAGCCAATAAAAGATACCGCCAATAGCAACTAGCCTGAAACCGGTTAAAAATAGTTTTCCTGCTTTTCCGCCGAATTCAGTACCAAAAGCCATCCCGTTATTTTCGACAAAATAGATTTTAAACCAATCAAAAACCGGCACATATTCGCCTAGCTGAAAATGCGTTTTAACATAAATTTTCACGGCTTGGTCTATCAATAAGACGATTAATACCAAGCTTAAAGATTTTTTTAAATTCATACAAGTTACTTGCTGTCCTGACGATTTTTAGCTTCAATACTCAAAGTGGCATGTGGCACTGCCATCAAACGTTTTTTGCTGATTAATTTCCCGGTTTCACGACAAATACCGTAAGTTTTGTTTTCAATGCGGATTAAAGCATTTTCCAAGTCACGCACAAAACGTTCTAGACGGCCGATTAATTTTAAATTAGATTCTTTTGAATAGGTAGAAGCACTGTCTTCAAAAGTAACAATTTTGGTTTGGGTCATATCATGATTATCCAATAAAGATCTCAAGACTTCAATATCTTTGCGTGCCTGTGCCAATTTTGCATTAATCAGTTCTTTGAATTCGGCCAATTCTTCATCGGTATATCTCCTTTTTTCTTCACTCATAACACATTTTTTTTTATAGGTGGCTAAAATTAGTAAAAAACTAATTAACTATAATTAGTTTGCGCCTAATTTTTGTTAAATTAAATATTAAAATTTTGATAAGACATTTTTAAATGACTTTTATAGAATTATTGCTAATTTTAATTTAAAATCAGTTTTTAGAAACAATAGTAGGGCTTAGCTGCCCGTTTTTATTTACTGCCCTCTTTTGTTTATTACAGTATTGGTCATTTACTTATACCTTAGTTAATTGAGGCCGGTGCTTCAGCACATCCCGGTTTATGCTTCAACGCTCACTGAGTGCTTCAAAAATAAACAGCATATTAAAATAACCAGTAATTATCGTTATTTCAAATTCAGTGAGCAATCTAAATTTATCTGTTTTTATTTAGATTTCTCAGTCGACCTTCTTCGAAATAACAAGTGCTAACTAAATTAAGACTACCTCAAATTAAAAATCCTTGTCATTTAAACGCATCATCTGTCATTTCGAACGCAGTGAGAAATCTCATTCTCCATTTTCAATTAAAAAAGATTGCTTCCCGATATATTGTTTTTTAAAAATAATCCATACAAAATAGTGTTATACTCTATTTCTTAAACTTTCTTTCTGCATATTGCCCAAGCCAATAAATTATGATGCTAAGCAGGAATAGCAACTTTGAAAATTTGTTATCAAGAAAACCCTTCCAATTGAGGATTGAAAACAATAAAACTAATGAAATAGTTAAGATATAATCAAAATATCTTTTTTTCATTTTATGGGTTATTTGGTTAATTTATTTTATCATCTTTTTTTAAGTCGTGAGATTTTTTATTGACTTAAAGATTCCTCATCGTTCCTTCGTCACTCTTTCGGAATGACATCAATGTCATTTCGAACGCAGTGAGAAATCTCAAACAATTATCCAATACAAAATTAGATTTCTTCCCAACATCACCTGTACAATTTACGGAACAGGCAGTCGCGCCTTCTTCGAAACGACAAGTCGCATTTTTCACTTGGTACTCGGCACTTTTGTCTGATTAATTTTTAACCAATTTCATCTTGCTTTGCAAACCGTCAATGTCCAATTCCACACCGTCATCCAACTTGTCCGTCCATATGATTTCATCAGTCAAGGTTTCGCTTTTGATATAATCCGACATGGTATCGGCAGCTTTTTTCAATGTATCGTTATGAACAAGATATAACTTGATACGGTCGGTAACTTCCAAACCGCTGTCTTTACGGTAATTTTGAATTCGATTGACCAAATCACGGGCAATACCTTCCTGACGTAAGTCGTCAGTGATATTAATGTCTAATGCCACCAAAACATCATCTTGCTGGGCAATAGTCCAACCTTTGATTTCTTTGGCGGTAATATCCACTTCGTCTTTGGTCAGCGTGATGGTTTTATCACCGAGATTCAGGTCTATTTGTCCGTCTTTTTCCAGTTTGGCAATATCTGCCGGTGTCAGTTGGTTGACTTTTCCGGCTATTTTACCCATTTCTTTGCCGTATTTGGGTCCCAAAACTTTAAAATTAGGTTTAGCAGATTTAACAATCACACCTGAAGCATCATCGAGCAGTTGCATGTCTTTGACATTGATTTCCGACAACACCAAATCTTTAATGGCTTGCAAATCGTCACGGTCTTGTGCAGACAAAACGGGAATCATAATTTTTTGCAAGGGCTGGCGTACTTTGATTTTTTCTTTTTTACGCAAGGACAAGGCCAAGGATGAAATCAACTGGGCTTTTTGCATTTTGCGTTCCAAATCTTTATCGATTTCTTCGGGATTGACTTTCGGGAATTCTGCCAAATGTACCGATTCAAAATTTTCTTTTCCTGTAACACCGATTAAGTCTAAATAGAGTTTGTCGGCATAAAACGGGGCGATGGGTGCCATCAATTTGGCTACTGTTAGCAGTGCATTATAAAGCGTTTGGTATGCCGAAATTTTATCGGGACCGTATTCGCCTTTCCAAAAACGGCGGCGGCTCAAACGCACATACCAGTTGCTCAAATCGTCGATGACAAATTTTTGAATGGCACGTGCCACTTTGGTCGGCTCATAGTCTTCATAAAACTTGGTTACTTCGTCTATCAAAGTATTGAGTTCGGATAATATCCAACGGTCGATTTCCGGTCGGTCTTGGTACGCCACATCTTCTTCTTTGTAAGTAAAACCATCGACATTGGCATACAGGCTGAAAAAGCCGTAAGTATTATAGAGCGTTCCGAAGAACTTCCGACGGACTTCTTCCAATACTTTGACGTCAAATTTGAGATTATCCCACGGATTGGCATTCCAAATCATATACCAGCGAGTGGCATCGGGGCTGTATTTTTCAAGCGTGCTAAACGGGTCAATGGCGTTGCCGAGGCGTTTGCTCATTTTTTGCCCTTTGGCATCGAGTACCAAACCATTGGAAACAACGTTTTTGTAAGCCACCGAATCAAAAACCATGGTGGCAATGGTATGCAAAGTGTAGAACCAACCACGGGTTTGATCAACCCCTTCGGCGATAAAATCTGCCGGAAAAAATTTATGGTCGTCTATCAATTCTTTGTTTTCAAACGGATAGTGCCATTGGGCATAGGGCATAGAACCGCTGTCAAACCATACATCAATTAGGTCGGCTTCACGGTACATAGGTTTGCCGCTAGGCGATACCAAAACAATTTGATCGACGATATGCTTATGCAAGTCAATTTTATCGTAATTTTCATCACTCATATCATTGACATCAAAGTCTGCAAAGACCTCTTTTTCCATCAATCCGGCTGCTACGGCTTTTTGCATTTCGGCTTTCAATTCGGCAACCGAGCCGATGATGATTTCTTCGTTGCCGTCTTCGGTACGCCAAATCGGTAAGGGAATACCCCAATATCGAGAGCGCGACAAGTTCCAATCATTAGCATTTGCCAGCCAGTTGCCAAACCGTCCTTCGCCGGTAGATTTGGGTTTCCAATTAATAGTCTTGTTGAGTTCAATCAAACGTTCGCGTACTTCGGGCACTTTGATAAACCAACTATCGAGCGGATAGTACAAAACCGGCTTGTCAGTTCGCCAACAGTGTGGGTATGAGTGTTTATGCTTTTCGGCATTGAATGCCAAATTCTCTTCTTTGAGTTTGATGATGATGCCCACATCCACCGGACGGGCAGGTTGGTCTTCGTCATTGGTGTAATAGGATTGTTTGACATAGCGACCGGCAAATTCGCCCATTTCGGGACGAAAACGCCCTTGCAAATCGACCAACGGCACCGGATTGTCATTTTCGTCCAGTACCAACATCGGCGGTACGCCGGCATCTTTGGCAACCCGGGCATCGTCTTGACCGAAAGTTGGCGCAATATGTACGATACCGGTTCCGTCTTCGGTTGTCACAAAGTCACCGGGGATGACGACAAATGCCTTATCGGCATCGTAATAAGGTTGGGCGTAAGGCAATAATTGTTCATACTTGATACCTACCAAGTCTTTGCCTTTGAATTTTTGAACTACTTTATAAGGAATGCTTTTAGCGGTTTTCGGGTCAAAAGTATCAAATTCCGCTTCGTCTTCGGCTGGGTGAAATTTTTTACCGAAATGTTTTGACAATAAAGGTTCGCCTAAAATGACATATTGTTTTTGATACGTATAGGGATTAAAAGTTTTGACCAAAACATAATCGATTTTGGGTCCGACTGCCAGTGCCGTATTAGACGGCAGCGTCCAAGGTGTGGTCGTCCAAGCCAAGAAATACAGTGGCGCATCAAGATTTTGCAAACTTTCGGGCAGGTTATCTTTGGCTTTGAATTGCGCCGTTACGGTATTGTCGGTGACATCGCGGTAGCAACCGGGCATGTTCAACTCGTGTGAGCTTAATCCGGTTCCGGCTTTAGGCGAATACGGCTGAATGGTATAACCTTTATACAACAAACCCTTGTCGTAAATCTGTTTGAGCAGCCACCAAACCGTTTCCATATACTTGGGTTTGTAAGTGATATACGGGTCTTTCATATCGACCCAATAGCCCATTTCTTCGGTGAGCCGTTCCCAAACATCGGTGTATTTTAAAACAGATTTTTTACAAGCGTCGTTATATTCGTCAATAGATATTTTTTTACCGATGTCTTCTTTGGTGATACCAAGGGCTTTTTCGACCCCGAGTTCTACGGGCAAGCCGTGTGTATCCCAACCCGCTTTACGCGGCACGCGGTAACCTTGAAGCGTTTTGTAGCGGTTAAACAAATCTTTAACCGTTCGTCCCATAACATGGTGAATACCGGGCATGCCATTGGCGGACGGCGGTCCTTCGTAAAACACAAAAGTTTTATCTTCGGGACGGGTATTGATACTTTTTTCAAAGATTTGGTGATCTTGCCAATATTTTTGGATTTCTTTGGCAAAACCGGTTAAATCCATGGCTTTATATTCGTTAAAACGCTTCATAATTTCAGGCTTAAATAATTGATTTGCAAAAATAAGAAAATATTTAGTGTGTGTTGATAAAAGTTTTTAGGAGAATTTTATTATTCTGAATTTTGTTCGTTTCCTTTTATAAACCTATTTTGCAACAGATGGTCATTTTATATAAGGGGTGTACAAGTTTTCTTGTGTTATTAGTTTGATTTTATAAAGCAGCAATATAATTATGCTGGAATATGACAAGCATTCGATGGCTATTAACACCCACTTTGGTGACACTTTGATAGCACTTTGGTCCGGCTTTGCTTTTTGGTTTCCAATTTATTTTTAAGATCAATAAGCCGGTTTATTTTTTACTTGGAAAAGGAGGTCTATCAATTGTTAGTTTTCTGTTTTAAGAGAATTAGTGAAGGCTTTTTCTTCTTTCAATTTTGCAAGTTGTTTTCCGGCTTTTTTAAGTTTCATTTTCTGGCTGAAAATTTTTGGTAGTGCGATTAAAAAAATACTTAAAGCGCCGGCTAAAAAACTACCAAGAATAACCCAGGCTAAAGAACCTTGAATTTTCCAAGTCAAAATATTCACAACAATCCTTTTATTGTTCTGTAAAATAAAGAAAAAGATAAAAAGGGATAAGATAATGGACAGGCTGATATAAATGGTTTTTTTCATGAGTTATTTTTTTCAATATTAATCATTGTTTTGATGTTAAAATTTGTTCCCGGTGGTTTTTAAATCTATTATAATAAAATGATTCTTATACAATTTATATTTTACTATAATGCATGTTGCAATAAGTTGTAAATATATGAAAGTTAATACACAAAATAAAATTAGTCGTAATTTGAAAATTATAGTATAAAAATGCGGTTCGCACCATATTTAATACCTTGGGTGTAATTTGAGAATTTAAATAAATTTGGAGTATTTACCAAAATATTGGTAAATTTATAAAAAAGTTAATGAATTATGAAAAATACATCAATATCACTTGGAGATTATTTTGACCAATTTATTAAAAGTCAGATTTCTTCAGGTCGATACAAAAACGTAAGTGAAGTTATAAGGGCCGGGCTAAGATTGTTAGAGAATGAAGAGAGTAAAATTATAGCATTAAGAAACGCTATTCAAGAAGGGGTAAACAGTCCTTTGGTTAATGGATTTAATTTTGATGAAAATCTCAAAAAGCTAAAAGCAGAAAAAAGAAAGAATGGCTAAGGTTGTATTTAGACAAAAAGCTGTAGATGACTTAAATAATATCTGGAATTATACTTTGAAAAATGGTCTGAAAATCAAGCCGATAAATATTATACCATACTAAAAATGGCTTGTAGAGGAATAGGAGAAAATCCTGAAATTGTAAAAAAATATGATGGGATAAAAGACAACTTATTTGGTTTTAAAACTGGAAAACATATAATATTCTATCAACAAATATCGAATGACAAAGTTGAAGTAATAAGAATACTACACGAGAGAGTGGATTTAAAAAATAGAATGCTGGAATAGAAACTACACCCAACAAAAATTAGGTTAACTTCATAAGATATTTCTTTTCTAAAATTGAGATAGGTTACATTATGCACCCAAAAAACTACTCGTGGGAACTTTGTTGGCAACAAACTATCAAAAGTTCAAGGTATAAAAGTATAGTGGAAAGATTATTTTATTGTAAACAACATAATCACGGGAATAGGCTTGGCTTGTGGCGTTAGCGTGCAATTATAATGAGTAATAAGTAGCAGCTATTAAACAAACAACATGCTTAGCATTAACACTATGCCGATTGTTGCAATAAAAACAGCCAAAACAAAAAATATTTTTTTATCCGGTGTTACTTCGCGGCGTTGTAAATGTCGGACCCAAGTTGTATAATACTTGTATGTAAATAAGGCCAATAAAATACCGGCAATTACCACCGCAAGGCTTAAATATTTATAAAAAGCCACATGCGATAATTGCGGTACGTTGGTCGATTTATCTGCTAATTCTAAAGCGATAAGATGAAGAAACAGCTCAAATTTTTCGATGACAAACCCCAAGACTATTAAAGAAATAGCTGTTCCTAATAAGGCCGTGGTAGCCCGCTCTACCGCCATCAAGTCTTTGGGATCAATATTATTTTTGTTTGCCGGTGATTTTTCCATATGGCAAGATAAACTTTTTTTCGAAAAAATTCAGGCAAATAGTGCCGTGCTCAAATATTTATCTACACGATCCGGGAAAATGACGACGATATGTCCTTGGTCAATTTTGCCGGCAATATCCAAAGCCGCCACCATGGCAGCACCACTGCTCATGCCAACGGGAATCCCTTCTTCTCGCATGATACGCCGGCTGAGTTCAAACGCATCTTCGGTTTCGACCATAACGGTAATATCAATTTTATCGGGTTTGTAAAGTGCCGGAACGATAGCTTCTTCCATATTTTTGATGCCTTGGATATAATGCCCTTTGACGGGGTGCGCGCTTACAATTTTAATATTCGGATTGTATTCCTTTAAAGTTTTGGCAATTCCCATAATGGTTCCCGAGGTGCCGAGAGCAGACACCAAATAATCTACTTTCCCGTTGGTTTGTTTCCAAATTTCTTCTCCGGTAGTTTTGTAGTGCGCCAGTTTGTTATATTTATTCGAAAATTGGTCCGGCATAAAATATTTTTCAGGATATTGTGATACCAGTTGCCGGGCTTTTTCAATAGCGCCATCGGTGCCCCGGTTTTTATCAGTCAAAATGATTTTGGCACCAAAACCTTCAATCAGTTTACGCCGTTCCATAGAAACGGCTTCGCTCATTACTATTTCAACGGCATAACCTTTGACTGCCCCAATCATAGCCAAACCTATGCCGGTATTGCCCGACGTCGCTTCAATAATAGTTTTGTCTTTAGTCAATTGTCCTTCGGCTTCGGCTTGTTCAATCATTTTAAGGGCAATCCGGTCTTTGATGCTTCCACTGGGATTAAAACCTTCAACTTTAGCTGAGATCGTTACCCTTTTGTTGGGGTTGAGTTTGTTTATTTTAACCAGTGGAGTGCCACCAATGGTTTGAAGTATATTGTCGTAAATCATTTAATTTTTTTATTTTGGGCAAAAATATTAATTTAAAAGGAGTTTAAATGTATTTTAAATTTAGTTTAACTGTTAAAAATTGTAAATTTAAACTTTAGAAAAATAAAATTTATGAAAATAAAAAAATATGCTGCCATTGATATCGGGTCGAATGCTGTGCGATTATTGATTAGTTATGTGATTATAACCGATAAAAAAGTAAAATTTAAAAAAATATCCTTGGTAAGAGTTCCCATCCGGTTAGGTGCTGATGTTTTTGTCAAAGGTGAAATTTCAAAAAGAAATAAACAGCGCTTGATAAATGCCATGATGGGTTTTAAATATTTGATGAAAGCCCATGAAGTTGAAAAATATATGGCTGTCGCCACTTCGGCAATGCGTGAAGCCAAAAATGGGCCTGAGATAGTGGCTGAAATAAAGGCAAAAACCGGTATCGACATACAGATTATTGATGGTGCGCGGGAGGCAGAATTAATAGCAGCTACGGATTTAGAAGATTTGTTAGACCGAAACAGAACTTATTTGTACGTCGATGTAGGCGGAGGCTCTACCGAGTTCAGTGTTTTTCATAACGGAAAAAAAGAAGCCTCAAAATCTTTTAAATTAGGAACGGTTCGCTTGCTTAAAAATATGGTGGATAAAAAAGAATGGGAGCGGGCGGAGAAATGGGTAAAAGACCATGTAAAAAATTATGGAAAGGTTTATTTAATTGGGACGGGGGGAAATATTAACAAGTTATTTAAAATGTCCGGCAAAACCCCGGGAAGTCCTCTTTCAAAAGTCTATTTAGATGCCCAATATCAATTTTTAAAATCGATGAAATATGCCGACCGGATTAAAGAATTGGACATGAATCCGGACCGTGCCGATGTGATTATCCCGGCGACCAAAATCTACCGGCGTGCCATGGCATGGAGTGGTGCGGATAAGGTCTATGTGCCTAAAATAGGCTTAGCTGACGGTATTGTCAAATACCTGTATTTGACAGACCAAATGGCTAAAAAGAGTGAAAGCAACACTACGGAAAAAGATGACCGGTAAACTGACAGAATTGCAGTTCCGGTATGCGGAATACTTTTTGCAGGCACATAAGTAAACAAGACAATAACAAGACAATAACAACACAAAAACAAATATGGAAACTTTAGCCCAACAAATTGTCCCGGACAAGTTTTACAAGCCTTTGTCAAAAGGTAAAATCAAATGTTTGCTTTGCCGGCATTATTGTGAACTTAAAGAGGGTCAAACCGGTGTTTGCGGCGTAAATAAAAACGAAGGTGGGCATTTGGTTAATTTGGTTTATGGTAAAGTGGCAGCTTTAAATATCGATCCGATAGAAAAAAAACCGCTTTATCATTTTTTACCCGGCACTACTGCTTTGTCATTGGGAACGGTGGGGTGTAATATGCAATGTTCTTTTTGTCAAAATTGGCAAATTTCGCAAGACCGCAGTGTGCGGCAAAAAGAATTTATCAGTCCTGAACAAATTGTTGATTTAGCCTTGAAATATCAAACTAAATCAATTGCTTTTACTTATAACGAACCCACTATTTTTTATCCCTATGCGCGTGATATTGCATTAGAAGCCAAAAAACGCGGCTTAAAAAGTGTTTTTGTGACCAATGGCATAGAAAGTGAAGAGGTTGTCAAAGACATGCCGGGTATCATAGATGCCGCCAATGTTGATTTTAAAGCCTTTGACGCTGATTATTACCGGCGTGAGCTTAAGGCGCCATTTACGGTGCGTGAAACGCTTATGTTAATGAAAAAAGTTGGTTTATGGGTAGAAGTGACCACTTTAATTATTCCGGGCATTAATGATGCCCCCGAACATTTAAAAAAGATAGCAGATTTTATTGCCCAAAAATTAGGCACTGAAACGCCATGGCACCTCAGTGCTTTTCATCCTGATTATAAAATGCAAGACCGTTCGGCAACTCCGGTTATGACTTTGGAACGGGCATATGATATCGGTAAAAAAGCCGGTTTAGATTTTGTGTATATAGGTAATGTCGGCATGAAAAAAAATATTACTTATTGCCCACATTGTCACAAAGCCTTAATAGAAAGGTTGGGATACCGTGTGTTGTCTAACCGTATAATTGATGGAAAATGTTATAATTGTCACACTAAAATACCAGGAATATGGAACTAATAAGACCGGCAGGAAATGCAGGAAAATTTTATCCGGATGATCCGGAGCTCATCACCAAAATGATTATAAAATGGAATGACATTTTAGATGAGAGTGTAACGGATAAAACGGTTTTTAAAATAAAGCCAAAAGCCATTGTTTCGCCTCATGCGGGGTATATTTACAGTGGGTTTACGGCTAATTTTGCCCACCGTATTATGGGTGCGCGTAAGCCTAAACGGGTTATAGTGGTAGGACCATCACACCATGTTTTTATCAGAGGTATCAGTGCCGGCTATTTTGATGCTTATGAAACGCCTTTTGGCCTTTTAAATGGTGACCCGGCCTATTTGCGCGAACTGAGTGATAAATTCAATTTTACCTTTGATGAGCAGGCCCATTATTTGGAACACAGCACCGAAACCCAATTTCCGTTGATTAAGTATTACAATCCGGACGTCAAAATTGTAGAATTGATTTATGGTGAAACTGATTATTTGGCGTTGGCTGATATTTTTGAATATGTGTTAAGAGATGCGGATAATGCAATTGTCGTTTCGACCGATTTAAGTCATTATTATCCGCAAGAGGTTGCCAATGAAAAAGATAATAATTGTTTGGTCGCATTTGAATATAAAAACCTTGAATTAGGCTTAGAAAAATGTGAAGCTTGCGGCAAAACAGGCTTAGCCGGTATTATAAAAACAGCTAAAGATTTGTATCTAAACACTAAAGTTTTGGATTACCGGACCAGTGGCGATGTAACCGGTGATACATCTGCAGTAGTGGGCTATATGAGTGGTTTGGTTTATTAAAAGGAATAAATTGCCTGTTGCGGCAGGCAGTTTTTATTCATAATTTTTCATTTCTTCGTCAAAAAAATTGTAGGCGCCTTTGACGGCTTCTTCAATCAAGGCAGCATTTTCTTCGGCTTCTTGGCGGCTAAATTCATCCAGCCATTCAATTTCATCGGTATTAAGGTTAATTAAAAAGCGTGGAAATGCTGTATGTAATACAAAGATATCCTCTTCTAAAGCACTGTTGTCGGCAATTAAGTATTTGGGCAAAGTCATAGATGAATTTTTTAGTTAAGCAAAAGTACAAATTTTAAGGCTATCTGTCTTTCAAATTTTTAACAAAGATTTAGGATGAATTTTAAGTTTTTGTTGGCAAATAAATGTTTTTTTAGTTGTAAAATTGAACTTTAATTTCTATTTGTAAAATAATAGTCTTAATTTTGCAAATTGGAAGTTGAACCACCTGATTATTTATCTTAGTGATACTGCGAATGGATGGAGAAAAGAAATCTAACAGGTGAAATTTCAAAATGGACCATAAAAAATATTAAATGAAAAAAACGCTTTTAATTATTGCCGGTATTTTATTGTTAAGTGCTTGCAGCGAGTATCAGAAAGTTTATAATGGGAATGATCTTGATGCCAAATATAAATTAGGTTGGAAATTATACGAAGCGGGCAAATACCATAAAGCTGATCAATTATTTTCGCAAGTTGACAAATATTATAAGCACAAACCGGTTTATCAACGTTTATTATTTGCCGATGCCGTATCGCTTTATCATATGAAGTATTATAATGCTGCCGGCCAAAAGTTTAGAAAATTTACCCAATTATACCCTGAAAGCAGTAAGGCAGAAGAAGCCGATTTTTATATTGTAAAATCTTATTATGCCCTTTCGCCGAAATATTCGGTTGATCAGTCTTATACGGTACGAGCCATAGAAGAAATTAACCGTTTTTTGAAAAAATATCCTTTTTCTAAATACAAATCGGAGGTCAATAAAATGAATACAACCTTGCAACGTAAACTGGAGCGAAAATATTTTGAAATAGCCAAGTTGTATTATGATTTGGGCCGGTACAAAGCTGCTATTCGTGCCTTAAATAATTATATGGTTGATTATCCCGGCAGTTATTTAAAAGAGCCTGCTTTATTTTACCGTTATAAAGCGGCAGCTGATTTAGCCTTAAACAGTGTAGAGGCTAAAAAAGAAGAACGTTTGCAAAAGGCTATGTCTTATTATAAAAACTTTATGGCTAAAAGCAAACAGGTTGATTTGCAAAAGCAAGCCAAAAAAATATATCAAACCTTGGAAAAAGAATGGTCGCAGATGCATCAAAAATCATCACCTGACACCGTTGAAAATAAATAAGAATTTAAAAAAACATCTACAAAATAATTTATATATTATGGTCGATTTAAAAAAAACAAATGCCCCTTTAAACACGATAACGTATGATCGGAAAAAGGTTAAAGCGCCTACCGGCAATATATACAAAGCCATTAAAATAATCGGTAAGCGTGCCGAGCAAATTAATTTGGAATTGAAAGAAGAGTTGTTGAAAAAATTAAAGGAATTTGAAACTGACCAAGATTCATTAGCTGAAATTTTTGAAAACAAGGAACAAATTGATATTTCCCGTTTTTACGAACGCTTACCCAAGCCTACAGCTATTGCTTTACAAGAGTGGTTAGAAGGCAAAATACAATGGAAAGAAGTTTCTGAAGAAGACTATAAAGCTTATAAATAAGCATGCCATTGGCCGGTAAAAATATTATTTTGGGCATAAGCGGTGGCATAGCCGCTTACAAAATGCCTTTGCTGGTCAGATTACTTAAAAAAGCCGGGGCTAACATACAAGTTATAATGACGCCTGCAGCACATGATTTTGTAACGCCCGTTACCTTGGCCACTTTATCGGGACGGCCGGTTTTGACAGATTTTATACAAAACAAAGAAGGCTTATGGCACAACCATGTTGCCTTGGCACAATGGGCAGATTTGATGCTTTTGGCACCTGTAACAGCTAACACTTTGGCCAAAATGGCGCATGGGCAAGCTGATAACTTTCTCTTGGCCGTTTATATGTCTGCCAAAAGCCCTGTTATGGTTGCACCTGCTATGGATGTGGACATGTATGCGCATCCGGCAACACGCCAAAATTTACAACAACTGCAAGCATATGGCATACACCTCATTCCGGCTACTAAAGGCGAATTAGCCAGCGGACTGACCGGTTATGGTCGTTTGGAAGAACCCGAAAATATTTATAAACACATACTGGATTTTTTCAAACAAAAGAATAGTCTTTCGGGCAAAAAAGTATTGATTACAGCAGGTCCTACCTATGAAGCGATAGATCCTGTTCGGTTTATCGGTAATCATTCGAGTGGAAAGATGGGAATAGCCTTGGCCGAAGAAGCTGCCAAGCGTGGCGCTTCGGTTGTGTTGGTTTTAGGTCCCACACATTTACGACCGGCCAATCCAGACATTAAAGTACTACCGGTTACCAATGCTGAAGAAATGTTTGCAGGTGTAACAGAGCATTTTGGTACGGCAGACATGGCAGTGATGGCCGCTGCCGTTGCAGATTTTACCCCTGAAAAACCGGCAGAACATAAAATAAAAAAGGGCCAAGCGTCGTTATCTATACCATTGAAACCAACTAAAGATATTTTGGCCTATTTAGGGACGCAAAAAAAAAGGCATCAGATATTAGCGGGTTTTGCTATGGAAACGGAAAATGAAACAGAGAATGCTTTGGCCAAATTAAAACGAAAAAATTTAGACCTCATTGTCTTGAATTCTTTACGCGAACCCCAGGCCGGTTTTAAACATGATACTAATAAAGTGACGATTTTTGTAAAGGATGGCCGGCAAATAGATTTACCTCTAAAAAGCAAAAAAGCTGTAGCAGAGGATATTTGGTCTGTTATGGAATCTTTAAAAACCGACTAATATTAATGGTGACTGCTATGCGACATATTTTTCTGACTTTTTTCCTGACGGGTTTATTTTTTGCTGCCAACGCACAAGAGTTTAAAGCACGTGTGCGGGTGGACGCCTCGGCAGTAAGGGGTTCAAACAAACAAATATTTAAAACTTTAGAAAAATCAATTGAAAATTTTATCAATCAAAGACGGTGGAGTGATAAGCATTTTCAAGATTATGAAAAAATAAAATTGGATATTGTTTTGAACATCAAGTCATACAATGTCAAAAATAATGAGATAAACGGCGAATTGTACTTTAGGAGTTATCGTCCGGTATATAAGTCGGATTACGAAACATTGCTTTTGAACCTGATAGAAAAAGATTTCAGTTTTAAATACCGTGAGTTTGAAAAACTGGATTTCAATATTGAACTTTATGACAACAATTTGACCAGCACCTTGGCTTTTTATGCTTATGTTGCTTTGGGGCATGATTTTGACAGTTTCAAAGAAAACGCTGGTCGTCCTTTTTATGAAAAAGCCGAAATAATTCAAAATAATGCTGAACAAAATGGTATAAAAGGTTGGGAAAAAGATCATAAAAATAACAGTAAAGGTGACTTAATAGAACTCTTGCTCGATCCTAATTCCAACTATTATCATAAAGCCATTTATACCTATCACCGTTGGGGGTTGGATCAAATGGCTGACAATGTTGAATTGGGTAAACGAAACATTATTTCCGCCATTAATTATTTGCAAAAATTGAAAGATACTAATCGGCGGTCGGATTATCTGATCAAAATATTTTTTGATGCTAAAGCGGATGAATTAGTCCAAATCTTTTCTGCCGGTCCTCCTGTCAGTTTGGCATTTGCCGTTAATAAGTTACGAAATTTAGCCCCTAATTATGAATTCAAATGGGCAGAAATTCAAAAAAATTACCAAAAAAACACTTATCATAATTCTTTTAATCGCCGTATGCCACCGGGCCAATTAAAATAATTCATTAATACAAACAAATTAAAGCTTGATTATACTCAATACTTTGGCCTTGTGTCAACATTTTTTGTAATAAAACTTGCCCTATGATTAAATTTCTTGTAAATATTTTTTATCGTATTGTAACTTATGTAACATGTTGATATAGTGTAACATATGTTTCGTTTTTATAATAACTTGGCATAAAATTTGAAAGGTTTTATACACTAACATAAAAAAACTGACATATGAAAACAAATGTTAAAAGATTGCTGAAATTATTTTTATTTTTACTTTTATTGGGTAGTTTAACCACTGCCTGTGATAAGAAAAAAGATGAAGGAACGGTAGCTGTGAAACTCACGGATGATCCCTTTCCGGTACAATTTATTGGTGCTGTAAATGTTGAGATAACCAAAATTGAATTGAAAGATACAAATGATAATTACGTCACGGTTTTCGAAGGGCATAAAACCATTAATGTTGCTGATTATACCAATGGAACAACTGCCAATGTGACGTTAAGCAACGTGCCTGATGGTACTTACAATAAAGCCCGTGTTACCATTGGTGATGTCTCCGTTACTTTAACCAACAATACTACCTTTACGTTTAATGCCAATGGCAGTATGCAAGCCGAGGTTAAAATAGGACCTGCTTTAGAAGTGCAAAACGGTCAGTTTGGTAACCTTTTATTTGATATTGATTTGGCGGATAGCCTTGAATTTAGTGGTAATTTCTTGGGTGATTGGATAACAGATATAACCCAAATAACCGGTATTGCCGATTTTGAACCTGATTTTAGAGCTGTCGATTTAGATAAAACAGGCAGTGTCAGCGGTACTGTTGTCGATGTAAATGGTAATCCGGCTGCCTATGCCCGGGTAGAAGTAGAGTATGATTATGATGACGACGGGATGCCTGACAGTGTTTCAACGCATGCAAAAGCCGATGGCAGTTTTAAAATAATAGGTTTACCTCAAGGTACCTATAAGCTAAAAGTTGATACAGAAGACAATGGTGAAGCTGAAATAGATAATGTCAATGTAGCGGTCAAACAAACAACCACTGTTAATGTAAGCTTACAATAAGCTAAACTCTTAAGCCCCGAAACTACAATTCCGGGGCTTTTTTTATATTTGCATAGAACCTTAAAAGATAAATTATGAAAATTGTTCTGTCACCTGCCAAAAAACTCGATTTAAAATCTGATTTTCCCAAGTTTCCTTACACAAAACCGGTATTTTTAGATCAGGCCCAAAAACTTATAGAAGTCCTACGGCAGAAATCACCGGATGAGCTTAAATTATTGATGAAAATATCTGACAGTTTAGCCAATCTTAATTGGGAACGTTACAGACAATGGCATAAAGAAATTGATCAGACAGCCCGGCCGGCTATTTTTACTTTTAACGGCCAGGTTTATGAAGCCTTAGATGTCCATCATCTCCCTACAGATAAGCTTCCGGAATTAAATGATAAATTGCGGATTTTATCCGGATTATACGGTATTTTACGTCCCTTTGATTTGATATACCCTTACCGGTTGGAAATGGGGACAAAACTGGCCTTTAACGGATATAAAAACCTGTATGACTATTGGCGACCATTGGTGACCGATTACCTAAATAAAGAAATGCCTGATGGTGATTTTCTGGTAAATTTGGCCAGTCAAGAATACTTTAAAGTCATAGACCGGAAAAAATTTAAACATCCTATTTATGATATCGTCTTTAAAGATTTTAAAGATGGTCAATTAAAAACCATTGCCATTTATGCCAAAATGGCACGCGGTTTAATGACGCGGTTCATTGTATTAAACAATATTAATACGCCGGAGGAACTAAAATTGTTCAACCTGGCCGGTTACCGCTATGATGAAAGTTTATCAGAACCTCAAAAATTAGTTTTCACCCGTTAATTTTAAAAAAATATTTTCCTACAGGTTCATATTTTTGCCAAAGCCAAACCACGATTAAAGATACACAGATACCTCCAATTATATCCAGTGGATAATGCACCCCGAAAGCCATTCGGGTATAGGCAATTAGAAGTGCCCATAATAAGAAAATGAAATGCCAATAGCGATTGTTCAGAAAAAAGAATATGGCAAAGAAAAGGGTGAAAACTTCGGTTGTATGGCCCGATGGAAAACTAAATCCGCCACTGTCAATAAATGGTGTTGCAATTAGTTGGTCCACTTCATAGGGACGTAAGCGTGCAACAAAATGTTTGGTTGTACCGGTTACAATGGCAGTCAATCCAATCAATAATGCCGCATTGATGACGGCATAAAGATAATTTTTGTCTTTTTTGATAAAATAAATAAATAAAAGCATTCCCAAGAGGCTAAAACTTATGATGGTGGCATTGGTAGTGGTCCATGCCAAAAAATTATCTGCACCGGTTGGGCGGTGCAGATAAATAAATTGTTCAAGTTTTTGATCTGTGGATAATAAGGCTTTTAACATTAGTTTAAACTTTTAGTTTCCGGGCTAAAAAAGCCAATTTCATTTAAAGCTTCTTTCATTTTTTGATAAGTGTCTTCAATATCAAAATCTAATCCGACAGACATACGTACCAAGCCATCAGATAAGCCCATTTCAGCTTGCTCTTCTTCTGGCACTTCGCTGGAAGTTCCTTTACCGGGTGCATTAAATAGTGTTTTATAAAAACCTAAACTGACGGCCAAATAGCCAACATTTTTGTCTTGTAAACTTTCCATAAATTTAGTAGCCATTTCACCGGTTTTAAGATCCAAAGTCATCATGCCGCCATATCCGAAATCCGGATGTTTCATTTGATCAAAAAGGGCTTTTTGCGGATAAGATTCCAAACCGGGATATTTAACTTTTACACCATCTTTTTCCAGTCTTTCTGCCAGATATTGTGCATTTTTACTGTGTTGCAACA
This sequence comes from Flavobacteriales bacterium, assembly GCA_026993355.1. Taxonomy (GTDB): domain Bacteria; phylum Bacteroidota; class Bacteroidia; order Flavobacteriales; family Flavobacteriaceae; genus WGBX01. Next base: position 41,711 of record JALWTX010000012.1, read on the forward strand.
TACGAACAGGCAAAGTGCGTAGATTTTTTAAAATTTGAGCCGATCGTAAACTGTCCATCACAGGGCCCAAAAGCATGCTGCTGCCATCATTAACATTTTTCAGGTCATTGATAAATTCTGTCGTACTGCAAATAACACCACCTACCGTATCGTTGGCGCCGTTAATAAATTTGGTTAAACTATGAATGACAATGTCAGCTCCTAAAACAGCCGGCGAAAAAATTAATGGTGTAAATGTATTGTCAATCACCAATTTTATATTATGTTTTTTGGCAAGCCTTGATAACGCTTCGATATCTGCCAACTCCAACAAAGGGTTACTTAATGTTTCGGCATAAATAAATTTGGTATTGGGACGTATGGCAGCTTCGACTTTGTCTAAATCCGTTATATCGACAAATGAGGTATCAATATTAAATTTTGGGGTCCAATTTTTTAAAAATGCATAAGTTCCCCCGTATATGGTTCGGCTTGACACAATATGATCCCCACTGTTTGCCAACTGTAAAATAACCGGTGTAATGGCGCCCATGCCGCTTGCTGCAACATTAGCCGCTTCGGTATTTTCCATTTTAGCCAGCGCTGTTGCCAAATAATGATTGCTGGGGCTGGTATGGCGCGAATATAAATAACAGCCTTCGGCATTGCCTTCAAAAGTGTCGAGCATGGTTTTGGCTTTTAAAAAAGTATAGGTGGCAGAATCTGATATAGAGGGATTGACGCCGCCAAATTCGCCAAAAAATTGTAAATTTTGAATTTCTTTGGCGGGATGATGCTTATGTTTTGACATGACTTATTTTTTTGTATGTATAGCTAAAATACAATTTTTTTGTTAAAAATAAGATGCTTATGAGCTTTATACAGATGGAAAAATTTTTATTTGTAAACAACCGGAATAATTTCGCCCTTTACTAAGCGATAGCGTTCTATTTCTTCTTGCGTCAAATTTTTTGTAAAATCAACTGCTTTGACTTTAAATCCTGCCTGTTTTAAACGCTCAAAATAATCTTGTCCGTACACCCGCACATGATCATATTGTCCGAAGAGACGTGTTCGTTCTGCAGGATCAGTAATGCTGTCATCTTCAAAAGTTTCTTTTAATTTATTGTCCAGAGGTACTTGCAAAATGCCCCATCCGCCCGGTTTCATGACCCGGTAGAGTTCTTTCATCGCTTTTAAATCGTCGGGGATATGTTCTAAAACATGATTGCAAAGGATGACATCAAAAGAATTATCGTCAAAAGGTAAATTTGTAATATCAGCTTTGACATCTGCCAGCGGCGACTGTAAATCTGCTGTAAGATAAGATAGATTAGGCTGTTTTTTGAACCGCTTATAAAAAGCTTGCTCGGGTGCTATATGAAGGACATTTAAGGGTGTTTTAAAAAAATTGGTTTGCTGCAGATATAACCAAAGCAACCGGTGTCTTTCTAACGATAAAGTGCCGGGCGATAATACACCGGGGCGCAATTGTACATAGCCATAAGGCAAAAAACGCCGGTAAGATTTGCCATTAATAGGATCGGTATATTTGTTGCCACGATAAAATATATCCAGAAAAGGTTTGCCGTATTGACTGAGCTTGATTAAAAGAGGCCGGGGGATGGTATTTAATAACTTTTTAAACAAAGCTTTATTTTAGGGGTTACAGCAATTCTTCAATAATCCGGTCTATGGTAAAACCTTCTGCTTCTCCTTTGTAATTTAAAAGGAGGCGATGCCTTAGAATAGCTTTAGCCACGGCCTGTACATCCTCTATATCCGGTGATAATTTACCATGAACCAAAGCATTGGCTTTGGCAGCTAAAATAAGGTTTTGGGAAGCACGCGGACCGGCGCCCCAATCTAAATATTTTTTGACCAATTCGGGGGCACTTTTTGAAGCTGGTCTTGTTTTGCCTACCAAACGGACAGCATATTCAATGACATTATCAGCTACCGGGACTTTTTTTACTAAGGCTTGATAAGCCAGAATTTGTTCTTTACTTAAAACCGGCTTAATATCAACTTGGTGACCAATAGTGGTGTTTTTTACCACTTGCACTTCTTCATCAAAACTGGGATAATCAAGTTTTAAAGCCAGCATAAAACGGTCTAATTGGGCTTCGGGCAGGGGGTAGGTCCCTTCTTGCTCAATGGGGTTTTGAGTGGCTAATACAAAAAACGGTTGGTCTAAAGGAAAGTTATGATTGGCAATGCTCACCTGTTTTTCTTGCATGGCCTCTAAAAGAGCCGCTTGCGTTTTGGGTGGCGTGCGGTTAATTTCGTCAGCCAAAAGAATATTGGTAAATACCGGACCTTTTATAAATTTGAAACGACGGTTTTCATCTAAAATTTCAGTGCCTAATATATCTGAAGGCATTAAATCGGGGGTAAATTGAACACGCTTAAAATTTAATCCTAAACTCTGTGCCAATGTATGCACCAATAAGGTTTTGGCTAAACCGGGAACACCAATTAAAAGAGCATGTCCGTTGGCTAAAATGGCTAAAATAATTTGATGGACAATGTCTTCTTGCCCTACAATTACTTTTCCTACTTCTTCTTTAAGCGCCCGGATATTTTTTTGTAATTCTTCTGCTAAACGAACCTCAGACATACGTTTTATTTTTTCCAGTTACTGTCAAATTTACAATTTTGGTAATCTTTACTGATTTTGACGTAATTATTTTTTATCTTTTCATTCATCCATTTCACCAAGACTTGCTGTTTTTTTTGTTCGAGGGCCATTTCTTTAATTTTCGGATAGTCTTTATTGTAATCCAAGCGGTGTTTCGGGATCCGTTTTTTGACCATAATAATTTTGTACAGTTCATGACCGGTCCGGTCGGTTTCTGTCAGTACGTCACTTATTTCGCCTTCTTTCATATCCTGCACGGTTTGATGTAGTTTTGGATCGAGCATGGTTAGTTCTAACATAGAATCACCAGTATTCGGATTGATTATTTTTCCGCCTAAGGCCTTGGTTTCTTCGTCATCGGAGAAATTACGGGCAGCTTCTTCAAAAGTTATTTCTTTGTTTACAATCCGCTTGCGAATGGTATCGAGCTGTTTTTGTGCAGCTCGTTTATTTAAGAAACTAATTTCGGGGACCAATAAAATGTGACGCACCACCCGCTCTTGGCCGTTAATTTCTTCTACGGTAAGGATATGCCAGCCAAATTTTGTTTTAAAGGGTTCGGACACTTGCCCTTTGTCTAAACTAAAAGCGGCGTCTTTAAAGGCTTGTACAAAAGCCGATTTTCGGGTAATCACATATTTGCCTCCATTGGCACGTGAGCCGGGATCTTGTGAATATAATACGGCTTGGGCTCTGAAACTTGCACCGTTTTCAACTTTTTTCTTGATATCCTTAAGCTTTTCTATCACTTTTTGTTCGGCTTCTTTGTCCGGTTTTGGCTTAATAACCAATTGTAACAGTTCTACTTGTGTGCCTAATTCGGGCATTTTATCTTTAGGAATTTTGTCGTAGAAATTTTTCACTTCTTCAGGGCTGATATCGACATTTTTTAAAACCTTTTGACGCATTAATTGGACATATTTTTTGTCTTTATCTAATTTGGTCAATTCATTTTTAAGCTCGGTCAGTGTTTTTTTATTGTAAAATTCAAGAACTTTATCCAAATCGCCACCCATTTGGTTTTTCATATATTCTATTTGCTGATTGACCATGCTTTCAACTTCTTTGTCGGTTACTTTTATTAAAGTATCCTTTTTGGCTTCAATTAACAAAAGTTTATTTTGCAGCAAACGTTCCAATATTTTACAATCATCTAAATTTTTGGTGTCTAAACCTTGTTGTTTTAACTGCAGTTTTAATTGATCAATCTCCGAATTTAAGACAATTTTGTTTCCCACCACAGCAGCTACGCCATCTATTTTAAGTCTTTTGTTTTGTCCTGTCAATATACTGACACTTAATAGAATAAGACCAATTATAGTTATTTTTATGTTACTCATTGCACTGTTTTTGTTTTATATATTTTAAAAATTTTTTTACTAATAGCTTCTTCCTTTAAATGGTTTTTAAGCTGCGAAAGTGCTTGTTTTTTTCGTTGGCTTAAAATAAGTTGTTTCAAATCATTTTGCACCAATTCCAAAGGTAAAATCTCTTGTTTAGAAACGGCATTTTTAATAAAGACCAAATATAAACTTAAACTATCTGTTAACACAAACTTTTTGCGTTTTTTTAAGATATATTTTTCATTTATCTTTTTCAAAACGGGCAATTCCTTTTGGAAAGCAGTCAATTTATACCATTTGTTCCCTTCCAAATTATAATGAGTAAAAGCCGGGGTATTTTTAACTAAACTATCGGCATAGGCTGCGTGACCGGAAAAAAACCATTTTCTGATTTTTGATACCTTGGCATTTCTTTTGGTTACGACGACAAATTGCGGTAAAACATAATTGTTGGTTGATATGAAATATTGTTTATATGTTTGATAATATTTTTGCAATGTGTCTGCAGGCACAATGGTATCTATAAATTTTTGCAACAAAAGTTCTTTATAAGTTTCGGTTAGCAAGTCTTTTTTAAATTGCCGGGTTAAATGGTTGATTTTTACGGTATCGACATTTCGTTCGGCTTGTTTTAGTATTAAGGTTTTATAAGCCCAGTCTTCCATATATTGATGAAGGGCAGACAAGCTGTCATCAACAGATTTTCCCCGGTAAATTTTTGCCGGAATGTCTTCCAGATATAAGTAAGAATCATAAATTTTGGCAATAGGCGTTTTGCCGGATTCATTTTGGGTTAAATGACAACCCGAAATGCTCATAAGTATTGTCAAAAATAAAATACCCAGATTATTTTTTATATTTCGCGCGCATTTGTTGCCAGACTTTTTCATTTATTTTGACGGGATATTTTTTTCTAAGTTGTTCCAACCACTGTTTTTCGAGATAATTTTGATAATCGGCCAACACCTGACCCTTAATATCTTTTAAAGAAGGAACGGCAGCCGGTTTAATTTGGACAAGATGGTAAATGGCATATTGGTTGTTTTCTTTTTGTAAAACAGTTTTATGTTGTTTGTCAAGCTTAACCGGCATATTTTGTTGGGTATATTCTTTTTCTTTGGTCAGAATGCCATATTGGCCATATTTTTTTATCAAGTCGTTTTTTGATAATCCTTTACGTAAGTCTTTTGCCATTTTTTTGGCCATTTTACGTTGAGGCGTTTGCACCAGTAATATGACAAAACGTTTGGGTAAGCGGTATTTATTTTTGTTTTTTTGGTAAAAACTTTTCAAGCCGGTGGTATCTTTTTCGGCTTTATCCCAAATCTGTTCTTTTTTAATGGCATAAAGCATTAAGCCATGTTTATATTCATTCATTATGTGGGCAAATTCCGGATAAAATTGTTCCAAATGACGGTTGTAATAATCGAGCAATTTATCGTTTTTGAAATTTTTAAAGGCTTCTGAAATAATTTGCTCTTTTTGTTTTATTAATTGCGGATTATGCCGTTGCCGTTTGTACAGGTATTGATAAAAATCATGATATGTTACCGTTTCGTCATTATTAATAATGAACAAACTTTTTTTGTCTTCCGGTGTTTGCGGTATTTTCCATTTATTTTCAAAAAAATTCCGGTTAATATGTTTTGCAATTGTTTGCAATTTCCCTGTTACTTTTATGGGCAACTCCTTGTTCAGTTTTTGCAGTAATTTTTGTCTTCCCATTTTAGAACGTTCATCTCGTAAAACTTTTTGACGAACTAAATTTTGGACTTGTTCAAAGGGTAAAACGGGATATTTTTTGAGTAATTTAATGATATGCCAGCCATATTGGGTTTTAAATGGTTGAGAAATGTCGCCCGGGTGTTTTAAGCTGAAAGCTTGTTGTTCAAAAGCCGGAATCATTTGACGAATGCCGAATCTGTGCAGACGACCACCATTGCGAGCCGAACTTTTGTCATCAGAAAATTTACGCGCCAAATCTTCGAATTTTGCTTTATTCTGTTTCAGTTGTTCATAAATTTGATAAATACGGGTTTTTGCATCTGCTTCATTTGTATTTTTCCGGTTGTCGGTCGTCATAATATGGGCCACTTCTACTTCACCGCGGGCAGGTCGTTTGTCCAGTACCTTTACGATATGATATCCAAAACGTGTTCTGAAGGGTTTGGAAATCTGTCCTACAGGGGTTTGATAAGCAGCCGTTTCAAAAGGATATACCGTATTAAAAACATTGATATAATCCAAATCTCCTTTGTTATATTTTACTGAGGGGTCTTCAGAATATTTTAGAGCCAGTTGACCAAAATCGGTGCCACTTTTGGCTTTTTTATAAATAGCTTCTATTTTTTGATATGCTTTTAGCGTATCTGCCGGTGAAGCATCGGGGGCTACTCTAACTAAAATATGGGCTACATGCACATCTGTTTTCATCCGGTTATAGGCTTCTTTTACCAAATGATTGATAATCTCATCATCTGAGAGGTATTTTTTAGCCAAATCCCGGCGGTACATTTGTAATTCCCTTTGAAGTTTCGGATCGCGGTCATATTTTTTGGCATAAGCATCGGCCAATTCAAGTTTATATTTAATAAATAAATCAAGGTAATTGTCAATATCTTTTTGTGCAGGGTCTTGAATTAAATCAAGATTTTTGACATACATCTGTTCAAACTCTTGCGGACTAACGTTCCGCTTGCCTAATTGCATCAAAGTCTGATTTTCTTGCGCCAAAATGTTAAAACCAAATAAAAGTATTATGCCAAATAAAATTGTCCTCATAAAATATTTTTTTTAAGTTTTGCAAATTTAACATTTTTAATGAAAGTATTTTCTAAAGGAAAGATAATCATAAAAAAATGGTGAATAAACTATAAATTAGACAAGTATTGTTACTTAATTTTGTATTTCCTTTTAGCTTCATCTTGTACCATTTCAAAATTTTTATGCTGTCCGACAAAAAAAGGCAGATAAATATTCATATACAATTTTTGCTTGGGTAGCGTTTGCATCGGTTTGTTGTCTTTCAACTTATTATGGACTAAAAATTCATCAAAAGGGATTTTTTGATAGTAGCGAACGGCTTGTTCTACCAATTCCAAATCCTTCTGATTTAAAATAAGGTATTCATCACTGACCAAACGCACCACAAAACCATGCTCATAATTTTGTCCGGTCCCACTATACAATGGAATACGCAATAAATCGGCATAATTTTTATAATAATAGTCTGCCAATCTTTTTTGGCCTGTTTTTTTGGCTGCATAACCCAATAGCATATTTAAGCGGGCATTAAGCGGATAAACTGTCAGCAGCTTTTTTCCTTCAATAAGGGCATTTTCAAAATCCATTTCACCCAATAAGCCGGCTATTTTTGCAACCGCCTTATCTTCCTTTACCGGCTGATAATCAGGAAGAAAACAACTTCCGTAATAGAGTAACATCATTTCGTCAGAAGTCATTTTTTGCGGTTCTTTAACCCATTTATTTTTAAGGTGTTTAAAATAACGTGGATGTTTAGTAACCATTTTTTTTAAAGTGTCTAATGGCAAACCATAAACTTTATTTACGGGTGTATTTTGCGCATGATTTTTTAAGAAGAAAAGCAGAAAAAAAATTAACAGGATTTGTTTAAGTTTCATATTTTGAAAAAAATTAGCCGGTTTATAAATCGAAATTAAAAATAAATTTTATATTAGAGGACTTATAACTTTAAATTATGCAAAAATTATTCCTTATTATTATATCGCTCATGTTGGTTTGGTCTTGCCAAAACAATTCAGAGGTTTATAAAACCCACAAACATTTAATAGCCGACACGGCTATGGTTGTGTCCGCCAATCCATTTGCTTCTAAAATTGGTGTTCAAATAATGAAGCAGGGTGGCAATGCCATCGACGCGTTGGTTGCGACTAATTTTGCTTTGGCTGTGGTGTATCCGCGAGCCGGTAATTTAGGGGGTGGCGGATTTATGATCATCAGAACGCCCAAAGGCGAAGCGACTGCTTTAGATTTTAGAGAAACGGCACCGGCTCAAGCACATAAAAATTTATACTTGGACAGTCAAGGTAATGTCATTCCCGGTCTAAGCCGCAATGGTGGCTTGGCGGTAGGCGTGCCGGGTACGGTTGCCGGATTGTATGCAGCTTGGCAAAAATACGGTCGTCTAAAAAAATGGTCAGATTTGCTAGCGCCGGCAATCCGTTTGGCAGAGGAAGGTTTTCCGGTTTCGGAAGCAGAAGCACACCGGTTAAATAAATATAAAAAAGATTTTTTAAAATGGAATCCCACGAACAAGACATTTATTAAAGATCATTGGTTAGCAGGCGATTATTTGGTACAACCCGAATTAGCCAAAACACTTAAAATAATTGCCACCAAAGGGCCCAAAGGTTTTTATGAGGGCGCTGTAGCCCAAGCCATTGTTGATAAGGTAACCAAAAGTGGGGGGATTATGAAAATAGAAGACTTGAAAAATTATTGTGCCAAGTTTAGGGAGCCTATTGTGGTTCCGTATAAAGACTATCAAGTTATCTCTATGCCGCCCCCTTCAAGCGGTGGTATTGCTTTGGGACAACTGCTCAAAATAGTGTCCCGTTATCCCCTCAAAAAATGGGGCTTTCATACCTATAAAACCACCCATTTAATGGTAGAAGCCGAAAAACGCGTTTATGCCGATCGTGCTAAATATTTAGGTGATTCCGATTTTTATCCGGTACCGATTGACAGCTTGCTAAGTGAGGCTTATCTGACCCGTCGCATGGCCGATTTCAGGATGGATAAAGCCACACCAAGTAAGGCTATATTCCCGGGTGATTTTAAATTGCATAAAGAAAGTTTCGAAACCACCCATATTTCTATAGTCGATCCGGATAAAATGGCGGTATCTTGTACCACCACTTTAAATTCTAATTATGGTTCTAAAGTTATTGTCGATGATTATGGTTTTTTCTTAAACAATGAAATGGACGATTTTAGCGCCAAGCCCGGTGTTCCCAATCAATTTGGCTTAATAGGGGCCGAAGCCAATGCTATTGCACCACATAAGCGGATGCTTAGCTCTATGACACCAAGCATTGTCACCAAAAATGATCACGTTTTTATGGTATTAGGCACCCCCGGCGGATCGACTATTATTACTTCTGTTTTTCAAACTATATTAAATGTGGTCGATTTTGATATGAATATGTATGAGGCTGTCCAAGCCAAACGTTTTCACCACCAGTTTTTGCCCGATTATATTATGTACGAAAAAAAAGCATTTACACCGGAAGTTATCAAACAATTAAAACAAGCCGGTCATCATTTAAAGCAAGTTAAATCTATCGGTTATGTCAAAGCCATTTTACTTAGCAACGGACATTTGGAAGGTGCTGGCGATACACGAAATCAAGATGACGATGTTGAAGGATATTAATGAATTTGGGGATAGTTTAATTATTGATTTTTTTCGGTTTTAATAAATAATTTTTCGGGTTTTAATATTTTTTTAAGAAGATTTAACGAATCATTAAAGCGCTAAACGTCTAAAATATTGTATTTTTGTCAAGTTAAAAATACAATTATGGCAGAAGAAAAAAAATCTTTAAATTTTATAGAACAAATTATTGAAGAAGATTTAAAAAATGGTTTACCTCAGAATAAATTAAGATTCAGATTCCCGCCCGAACCCAATGGGTATTTGCATATTGGGCATGCTGCATCTATTTGTTTAAATTTTGGTTTAGGCAAAAAATATAATGCGCCGGTTAATCTGCGTTTTGATGATACCAATCCGGCCAAAGAAGAGCAAGAATATGTCGATGCCATTAAAAAAGATATAGCATGGCTGGGTTTTAAATGGGACAAAGAATTATACGCTTCTAATTATTTTCAACAATTATATGACTGGGCGGTCGAAATGATAAAGCAAGGCAAAGCCTATGTGGATGAGCAGCCGCAAGAAGTGATAAATGCCCAAAAAGGAACACCGACACAGCCCGGTATTGAAAGTCCGTACCGAAATCGTCCGGCTGCCGAAAGTTTGGCTTTGTTAGAACGAATGAATCAAGGCGAATTTGAAGAAGGTGCGATGGTTTTACGGGCTAAAATAGATATGGCTTCGCCCAATATGCATATGCGAGATCCTATTATGTATCGCATTTTGCATAGGGCACATCACCGCACCGGTGATCAATGGAAAATATATCCCATGTATGACTGGACCCATGGACAATCCGATTATTTGGAGCAAGTTTCACACTCATTGTGTACATTGGAATTTAAACCGCATCGTCCTTTGTACGAATGGTATATAGAGCAAGTCTATAAGGGCGGTTTAAAACCCAAACAACGCGAATTTGCCCGTCGAAACCTCAGTTATACGGTTATGAGTAAACGCAAATTGTTACAATTGGTAGAAGAGGGACATGTCAATGGTTGGGACGATCCGCGCATGCCTACTATTTCGGGGTTACGACGTCGCGGTTATACGCCTGAATCCATTATCAATTTTAGCGAACTCTCCGGTATTTCAAAACGTGAAAATGTAACTGATGTCGCTTTGTTAGAATTTGCAGCACGCGAACATTTGAATAAAATTGCCCCGCGGAGAATGGCTGTTCTCAATCCGGTTAAATTGATTATTGACAATTACCCTGAAGGAAAAGTCGAATATTTAAAAGCAGAAAACAACCCCGAAGATGAATCGGCCGGTTACCGCGAAATCCCTTTTGCACGCGAGTTGTATATTGAAAGAGAGGATTTTAAAGAAAGTGCCAATCGAAAATTCTTCCGGCTGACTTTGGGTAAAGAAGTACGCTTAAAAAATGCTTATATTATCAAAGGTGAAAGTGTGGTAAAAGATGAAAACGGTGAAATTATTGAAATTCATGCGACATACGATCCTTTGAGTAAAAGTGGGAGCGGAACGCCCGAAAGCAAACGAAAAGTTAAAGGTACATTGCATTGGGTAACAGCAGCGCATAGTATCCCGGCAGAAATCCGCATCTATGACCGTTTGTTTTTAGATGAAGCACCTGACGGACATAAAGACAGAAGTTTTTTAGAATTTCTAAATCCCAATAGCTTACAAATTGACAGAAAAGCCCGTTTGGAACCAAATTTGCAAGATGCCAAACCGGGCGATCGTTTTCAATTTACCCGTTTGGGGTATTTTGTCGTCGATCCCGATTCGACCAAAGAACAATTAGTTTTTAATAGAACGGTCACCTTGCGCGATACTTGGAAAAAGTAAATGGACAAGTATTATTGTTTAATGTCAATTTGACATCTGCAAGGTGTTTTGCTCCAACATTTGAAAAAGAATTTGTGATGAAAAGACTATTTTATTTTTTAATCATCTGGGTGGTTGTCATACCATTGCAGGCGCAAGTCAATTTTAGGACGGTTGTGTCCAAAACACATTTGACAACTGACGAACGATTACGGGTAAATTTTGAAATTTCTTCTAATAGAAATTTCTCACAGAGTCATTTTACGCCACCCACTTTTGAAGGTTTTCTAAAGATTATGGGCCCGAGCACCTCGCAAGAAATGTCTTATATTAATGGCCGTATTACGTCTAAATTTTCTTACGGATATATTTTACAGCCCACTAAAACCGGTAAATTAACCATAGGACCGGCCAGTGTGGTTGTTGATGGAAAAACCTATCAAACACAACCTGTAGAAATATGGGTTGGTAAAGGACAAAATCCGGCTGTAGCCCCAACGCCGGGCGGGGTGCCGGGTGGTGCCAAAAACAATAATATTACCGTTAAATCCAATATTGATAATGCTTTTTTATCAGCAGAATTAACCAAGACAAATCCGTATGTTAATGAAGCAGTTGGGTTGGTTTATAAGTTATATATTCCGCGCAATTATGGGGTGGTTAATTATACTGAAACTGCCCAACCGCAATACAATGGTTTTTGGGCGCAAGATGTAGACCGTAAAATATCAGGCCCTTTTGAAGGTACGGTCAATGGTAAACCGTATATTTATTATATTTTACGAAAAAAACTTCTTTTTCCGCAAAAATCCGGCAAATTGGTCGTTAAGCCATTGACGCTTCAAATAGATTTGCAAGTACCCGTATATCGTAATTTCTTTGGTATGCGCGTGCCCGACTATGAAGTGCAAAGAATCAAATTGACTTCGGGTCAAAAAGTTTTAAAGGTAAAAGACTTACCCAAGAAAAACCAGCCGGTCGATTTTTCGGGGGCAGTCGGTTCATTTGATTTGGTAACCAAAATTGACCGCCAAAAAGTGAATACCGATGAACCTGTAGATGTACGGGTACAGGTACGGGGAACGGGTAATTTGAAATTGTTTGATTTGCCCAAGCTTAAGGCACCGGCAGGTTTAGAAGTCTATGAGCCTAAACACACAGAACATATCCAAACTACTTTTGCCGGTAATAAAGGAGTGGTTGAGGATGATTATGTTATTGTCCCTAATGCTGCGGGTAAATATGTGATTCCGGGCATTCGTTTTGTTTATTTCGATCCGAAATCTCATACTTATGTTACCAAAATTACAGACGATCTTATTTTGTTTGTATCCGGAAATGCTGCCGGGGCTAATAGTAGTACATTAATTCCTAACGGTACAGTGCCAAAAACCGGTGCAGTCGATTTTCGGTTTATTAAAGAGAAAGCGCATTTTGTTTCTAAAAACAGCGCACATTTTTATCGCAGTAAGCTGTTTTACAGTTTAATTTTAGGTGTTTTTTTCTTATCTATTTTGGTTTATGTTTATTATAAATACCTGTCGACACGGGTTTATGATGAAGCTTTGGAACAGAAAAAACGAACCAAAAGTTTAGCCACTAAATTTTTAAAAGAAGCTAAAAAATCTATGGGTCAAAAAGAGCAATTTTATGCCCGTTTGGAAAAAGCTTTGCATAATTTTTTGAAAGCACAATTAAATTTGGATACCACCGAAATGACCCGTGAAAATATCCGGCGAAAATTGCAAGAAAAAGGTGTTGATTCCCACCAAATTGATTTGTTATTAGATTTACTAAACCGCTGTGACATGGCGCGTTATGCACCGGCAACAATGACTAAAATGACTGAAGATTTTGCCGATGCAGAGAAGCTGATGAACAGTTTTTAAAAACGATTTAAAACACTTACAGGAATGAAAAAGATTATAACTTATCTCTTTATATTTTCTGCTTTATACGCTTTGGCACAAAAGCCGTCAGACTATTTTAAACAAGCTAATGCTGCTTATAAAAGCGGCGCTTATCAACAGGCTATTACCTTGTATGAAAAAGTACTGGAGAGCGGACATGAAGCGCCGGAAGTTTATTTTAATTTGGGTAATGCATACTATAAATTGAACCGGATTGCGCCTTCTATTTATTTTTATGAAAAAGCCTTAAAATTAAACCCTTCTGATGAGGATATCCGGTATAATTTGCAATTGGCTAACCGGATGAAATTAGACCGAATAGAAAAAGTGCCTGAAAACATATTGGTGCGTTTAAAGAAGAATATCAATCAATTTTTGGCTTACAATACTTGGGCTTGGCTGGCTGTTTTCATGGCTTTTGCCGGGTTATTTGCTTTTATCATTTTCCTTTTTACCAAAAAACCGAATATAAAACGTTTGACATTTGTTGCCATGTGGGTGAGTTTATTTTTACTTTTATTTGCTTGGTACAATGCCGATTTCGGTTACCGCCAATCACTTGTTAAATACGCCATCATATTTAGCCCGGAAGTAGAATTGAAGACTGAACCCAACTTAACTGCTGATACGGTTTCTGACCTGCATGAAGGCAGCAAGGTTAAAATTATTCAGTCCGATGGCGATTGGTACCTGGTGCAGTTGTCGGATGGAAAAAAAGCTTGGCTTCCTTCTTCTGATTTAAAGATAATCGATTAATTTTTTTTATCTGTCCTTTTAAGACTCATGTCCTAAAAGGATTATACCGTAAGCCGGAGAAGTCCATTTTTGTGAGGCTTAAAACGGTATATTTTCCGTATTTTTGACCTTAAAAATTTATTATGCTCAATTTGTCTGATGTCAGTATTCGTTTAGGTGGTAATGACATTGTCCGTCATGTCAGTTTTCAGTTAAATCCCGGCGATAAAACCGGTTTGATAGGCCGTAATGGGATTGGTAAGTCAACCCTTTTAAAAGCAATTGCCGGTGAAATAGAGCCTGCTGAAGGACAAATAAGTATTTTGAAAGGACACAAAACCGGTTACTTAAAACAAGATATTGAGTTTGAGGATGGTGCTACTGTTTTAGAAGAAGCTTATAAGGCCTTTGACGAGATACAAAGTATTGAAAATAAACTTAAATCCGTCGAAAATGAATTAGCTATCCGAACCGATTATGAAAGTCAGGCTTATATGCAATTGTTGGATGATTATCATCATTTACAAGAAAAATTTCAATTGATAGGCGGTTATCAATACAAAGGAAATACCGAAAAAGTTTTAAAAGGTTTAGGCTTTACAGAAGCGGATTTTAATAAACCGGTCGAAAGTTTTTCAGGTGGCTGGCGTATGCGTATTGAGTTGGCTAAAATATTATTGCAAGACAATGACATTTTATTGCTCGATGAGCCAACCAACCATTTGGATATCGAAAGTATTTTGTGGTTTGAAAATTTCTTAAAAAATTACAAAGGTATTTTACTGCTGGTCAGCCACGACCAGATGTTTTTGGATAATGTCACCAACAGAACCATAGAATTGACGCCTTTTAAAACCTATGATTTTCCAAAACCTTACTCCGAATTTTTAAAAATCAAAGCCGAACTTATAGAAAAACAACAACAAGCCGCTAAAAATCAAGCCAAAGAAATTAAAGAAATGGAACGCTTGATTGAAAAATTCAGATACAAAGCCACCAAAGCAAGTTTTGCGCAATCCTTGATTAAGAAATTGGATAAGATAGAGCGTATTGAAGTGGAGGAAGTGTCGCAAAAGGCCATGAATATTCAGTTTCCGGTGGCACAAGCTTCCGGGAAAATAGTTTTTGAAATGGCGCATTTATATAAAAGTTACGGCAACAAAGAGGTGTTGAAAGATTTGAATTTAATCATTACCAAAGGCGAACGGCTGGCTTTTGTCGGACAAAATGGTACCGGTAAAACTACTTTGTCTAAAATAATGGTGGGGCACTTAGAACCGACTGCCGGTCATATCAAAGTCGGCCATAATGTCAACATTGGGTATTTTGCCCAAAACCAATCGGCTTACCTTAAGCCTGATTTGACTGTGTTGGAAACAATAGAAGCGGCTTCAGATGACAGTAATCGTGCTAAAGTACGCGATATTTTAGGGGCCTTTCTTTTTTCGGGCGATGATGTCCATAAAAAAGTGGGTGTACTTTCCGGTGGTGAACGTAATCGTTTGGCATTGGCCATTATGATGCTACAAAAATTTAATGTGTTGGTGATGGACGAACCTACCAACCATTTGGATATTCCCTCAAAAAACGTGTTGCAAAAAGCCCTTTTGCAATTTGAAGGCACTTTGATTGTCGTCTCGCATGACCGTCATTTTTTACAAGGTTTAACCGACAAGACCATTGAGTTTAAAGATAAAAGTATCCAAGTCCATTTGGGCGATATCGATTATTTTTTACAAGAACGCCAAGCTGAGAATTTTCGTATTATTGAGCAAAAGAAGGAATCTGCTGAGCCGGCCTCTACTGCTAAAAAGAAAACCGATTATACCCAACGGAAAGCCGGTCGAAAATTGCGTCGCCAGCTGACAAACCGTATCCAAAAAGTTGAAAAAGCAATAGAACAGCAAGAAGCGATTATTGCTGATATGGAAACAATCTTGACTTCGTCCAACCCACCATCCGATCCTGATTTTTTTGCAGATTATGAGACAGCTAAAAACAAACTGGCAGAATGGATGAATGAATGGGAAGTCCTTCAAACTGAATTAGAAGAACTCCCTGAAATATAATCATCCTTATTTTTTTGGGTGGGATTTGAGCCATTGTTTAAGATCTTTTACTTCATAAGGTTCGGCAATTATTTCATTTTTATTATTCAAAATAAAAAAGCTTGGTGTGGCATGTATGCCATATGTTTTTACAATCGGATTTTCCCATTTTTTTAATTTGATACCATGATAAAAATTGGGGTATTTCAAATGTTCGGTTAACCAAGGTTCTTTATCAGATTCCAACCCGATGGCTATGACATTAAAGTCTTTTCTGTTTTTCATCAATTCACGAATTTTGGGCATGGCTCTCAAACAGTGAGGGCATGTAGAACTCCAAAAAATAAGCAGGTTGTAAGGTTTTTTTGAGGTTAGTTGGTATAAATGCCGTTGGTGTCCTGCTAAGTCGTCAAAGTTGAAATCTGGGGCCTTTTCGCCAATAGTTAAGCCAATCAAATCTAAAATTTTATGTACATCAAACTTCTTTTGAGTCTCGGCAGGCATATGTTTTATATATTTGTCAATCAGCATTTTGGACACCCGTCCATCGACATTGACAAAAGAAGAGGTAAGTGAATAGATAAGGTTGTTTTTATAGGTTTGATTTTTAATCAAGGGCAGTATGCTTTTGATCCGTTTAAAGTAAACTAAATGCTTTGTTTTAGGGTTCTTAGGTGGATTTAAAGCAAAAATATAGGCATTTATTTTGTTGATTAAAATATTTGAATTTTGTAAATCTTTATCATTAAAATCCACCTGATCAAAGAAATGTTCTTTTCTTTCTTCAAAATATTTGGCTGCGTTTGTCAAATTTGCCGGATAATATTCAGCCATATTTTTAATATATTTATGGGCCAATAATCCTTTAGATTGATTTAAAGCTTTCTGCTGTAATGCCTTTAGTTTGCCGGTATATTTCAGGTAATCCGTCCGGTCTTTCGGTGTTAATTCTCCTAAAATCAATTTTTTTTCGATTTGATTTATTTTTGATACCCATAAATTATGTTTGCCGGCATAAGGAAGAAAAACTTTATTTTCTTTTGAGCGGCTAATCAGTATTTTATTATGTTGGTGTGGGTAGATTTCTAAATTGATTGGTTCGTTGTTGTAGATAAAATAAACATAATTGTGCTGGTTCATGTCATACATCAGTAAATACATGCCCGGGGTGAGCTGAGACATATTGTAAACAAACAAACTGTCCTTGTCTTGCCTTTTATTATTGATATAATTTTGTTTGACGTCTTTCAGTTGATATAAAACACTCCAGGGATAGTTTTGTGGTGGATGAATTTTTGCTTTCAACTTAACAGGTTTTTGCGCCGAGACAAGAGATAACATACTTAAAGTAAGACCTAATAAAAAATTTTTCATAACATATTTTTTTTATTATAAAACAAATATCATACCTTTTGCTGACATATGAAAACATTACATAACATATTTGTAGATGGCTATAAAATGCGCTAAACTCCCCAATAATACCCATATATGAAAAATAGCATGGTTAAATTTTAATTTATCCAAACTATAAAAAATAGCCCCGACGGTGTAAAAAATACCGCCGGCAATTAGCCAATAAATTCCATTGACCGGCAAATTTTGCATCAATGGTTTAATGAAAAATATGGCAATCCAACCCATCGAAACATATAAAATAGTCGAAAGGGTGTTATATTTTCCTGTAAAGAAAAATTTAAGAACCATGCCGGTTATGGCTATAGTCCAAATTAAAATTAACAGTACCAAACCCCAAAAACCTTTCAATGTAATCATAGCAAAAGGGGTATAAGTGCCGGCTATCAGTACAAAAATAGCAGCATGATCTAAAATGTTTAAAAGGCGTCTTTTAGAAGGAATTTTAGCGGCATGATACAAGGTGGAAGCCATATAGAGCAGCAGCAAACTTATACTATATATGATGGCTGCAATAAATTTAATTTTATTGTGTGACTCAATGGTTTTTTGTATAAGTAAAAAACCGGCGATTATACTAAAAATTATGCCCAAAAGATGGGTATAAATGTTGAGTTTCTCTTCAAATGGCTCGTATGTGTTAATTTTCATTTAAAAAATCTTTGGCTAAATTAATTAGTTTTTTACAAAAAAAGCCATCCAAAAGGGATAGCTTTTACAATAGATATTTTTTTGGTTGCTTGCGTTAGGCATACATTTTTTCACGCAAAGCCTTAATTTTTTTGTCAGACAAATATTCGTCAAAGCCCATTAAACGGTCAATGGTACCTTTCGGCGTAATTTCGATTACTCTGTTGGCCACCGATGCGGCAAAAGCATGGTCGCGAGTGGTAAAAATTACCGTTCCGGGAAAATTTATCAGCGCATTATTTAAGGCTTGAATGGATTCTAAATCGAGGTGGTTTGTCGGTTCATCCAACAATAAGATATTGGCTTTTTTCATCATCATGCGGGACAACATAGCACGGACTTTTTCACCGCCTGACAACACTTTAACCGATTTTAGAGCCTCATCACCACTAAAAAGCATTTTGCCTAAAAAGCCTCTTAAATATACATCTTCACGTTCTTCTTCTGTCTTAGCAAATTGACGCAACCAGTCCACCAAAGATAAATCTTCTTGAAAAAATTTGTCATTATCTGCCGGTAAATAAGCTTGTGTAGTGGTAACGCCCCAACGATAACTACCGGTATCAGGTTCCATGTTGCCGGTTACAATTTCATAAAAAGCAGTAGTTGCACGGGAGTCTTTTGAAATTAAAGCCACTTTATCACCTTTATTTAAGTTGATATCAACTTTAGCAAAAAGTAAATCGTCTTCAATGCTTTTGGATAAATTTTCTGTTTCGAAAATTTGATCACCGGCTTCACGTTCGGGCTGAAAAATAATACCGGGATAGCGACGACTGGACGGTCGCACATCGTCAATATTGAGTTTTTCGATCATTTTTTTACGGGCAGTTGCCTGTTTTGATTTGGCAACGTTGGCCGAAAACCGTCGAATAAAATCTTCCAATTCTTTTTTTCGTTCCTCAGCTTTTTTGTTTTGTTGGGCCCGTTGCTTCGCTTTTAATTGACTGGCATTGTACCAAAATGAATAGTTACCGGTATAAAAATTAAGTTTGTTATAATCGATATCTACCGTGTGAGTACTTACGGCATCTAAAAAGTGACGGTCGTGCGATACAACAATAACCGTATTTTCATAATTGGCCAAAAAGTCCTCCAACCAAGCAATGGTTTCAAAATCCAAATCGTTGGTCGGCTCATCCATAATCAGTACATCCGGATTGCCAAACAAGGCTTGTGCCAATAAAACACGCACTTTCATTTTACTTTCGAGTTCAGACATTTTGGTGTAATGCAAGTCTTCAGGGACACCTAAATTTGATAATAAAATGGCTGCATCACTTTCTGCATTCCAACCATTCATTTCTTCAAAGCGCTCTTGCAGTTCACCCATCCGGTTAACTTCCTTGTCGGTAGGATCGGGTTTAGCATACAATTCGTCTAATTCTTTTTGAATTTTGTAAAGGTCTTGATTACCCATTATTACGGTATCCAAAACAGTATAATCATCAAATGCATTGTGATCCTGTTTTAATACAGACATCCGTTTACCGGGTTCTAAGTGAACTTTGCCGGTGGTAGGCTCAATTTCACCCGATAAAACTTTTAGAAAAGTGGATTTACCGGCACCATTTGCCCCGATAATTCCATAAGTATTTCCTTTTTTAAATTGTGCATTTACTTCGTCAAATAAGACGCGTTTTCCAAATTGGACAGAAACATTATTTACTGATAACATATATGTGATAAAATTTTTGCAAAATTACGATATTTTTGGAACCTAAAGTGTATATCATTAAGGCTTTTAGAGCGCTATATTATAAATTTTTTAAAACCCATTCGTTAACGGCATCCAGCAAATCTTCAACGCGCAAAGCATTTTTTTGCGAAATGTAATTTTTACTGATAGTTGAAGGATTCCCGGTCAATAAACGGCTGACTTCACTCCAGTTAATATAGTCTTTGATATTGTCAACCCGAGCAGCCGGTTTAGGCTTTTTGTTTTTGGGTTTTAACTCTTTGTATATCAATAATTCTTTTGGATTTTTTTGAACAACCACATAGGGTTCTTTCATTTTTATAAGCGTTTTGGCATAATGCTCTTCCAAGTCCATAGTTATTCCATTGGACATTTCTATTTCCAATTTTTTCCCTATTTCAAAGTCAACTTTCTGTTGACAAGTTATTACAACTTGTTTGTTTGCTTCTATTTTCATAAGTTATAAATTTAAAGATTAACAATCGTACATTTTAATTGAATTTTCGGGCAACTTATTCATTTTTATTAAGTTGCATTTTACGGCCGTCAAATTCGACATAGGTGAAATGGGTTAACCAATCACCGGTATTTAAGTATGTTGCGTGGTCATTAAGCGGTATTTCCAAGGGCAAATGCCGGTGGCCAAAGACAAAATAATTAATGTCAGGCTGTTTTTTTAAATAATTTTGAGCATAAATATAAAGCCACTCTTTTTCTTTACCATGAAATTGTTGATCATATTCCCCGCTGATCAATTTATTTTTTTGTGATAAATATTTGGCCAAAGTCAGGCCAATATCGGGGTGTAACCAACGATACCCCCATTGCGCAACAGGGTTGCGAAATAGTTTTTTAAGCCATTTGTAAGCCCTATCTCCCGGGCCAAGCCCATCACCATGACCAATAAAAAATTTTTTATGGTTAATTTCAAAAATTTGCGGCTCAAAATAAATTGGAATGCCCAATTCTTCGGTCAAATAATTTTTCATCCACATATCATGATTCCCTACAAAAAAATAAACAGGTAAACCATTATCGGTTAATTCAGCCAATTTGCCTAAAACCCTTGTAAAACCTTTTGGTACAGCTTGTTTATATTCATACCAAAAATCGAACATATCCCCCAAAATAAACAAAGCACCAGCATCGGTTTTTATATTTTCAAGCCATTGAATAAAACTTTTTTCCCGGTTTTTGCTGGGTATTTTAGCGTCTAATCCAAAATGGTGATCAGATATAAAATAAGCTTTTTTCCCCTTGGGCAAATAAATAGTATTATTGTTGGTCATCGGCAAACCATTCGGCATAAGACGTTCCTGTTTCATACAAACGCAGGTGGTGCAGTTGCATATTGTCCGGCAGGTGGGGCATAATCCGTTTGGCCATGTCCTGAATCATCATTTCTCCGGTGGGTTGAAAATCGACCAATAAGATATGATGACCGCGTTTTATTAAAAAATCACCAATTTCTTTATAGGAAGTGTTTTTGTTTAAGACCAGGGCATGGTCATAATCATCTACAACATATTTCTTGACAATTTTTTTCAGGTCGCCAAAATCGATGACCATTCCGTATTTTACATTATCCGGATCGGTAATAGGTTCACCCATAACCGTTACTTCCAAGGTATAGCTATGGCCATGCACATTACGACATTTGCCATCGTATCCGGCCAAAGCGTGCCCGGTATCAAAATGAAATATTTTTGTCAATCTTATTTTTGCCATTGTTTTTTATTTTTTAATTATGTTCCTCTTCAAAAGCTTCTTCTTCGTAATTATCAAAATCATCTAAATCTTCCGGCCCATTATAATGTTTGGTAAAATACCAAACCAGCAACATGGTAATACCAAAACCTAAAATAACGGGTAGTAAGGCTGTCAGCCAATAACTTAGTTGATATACAATTCCTTTATGTGCCGCAGTTAGAAACATAGAGATACTTTTTAACAAAGATAATCATTTTTTAAATAAGACTTTTATCTTCTGGTGTTTTAAGTGGCCGGTAAAAAAATATATATTAAGGTGTGCAGTACGGTAAGGAGCAAAACATACTGATAAAATCTGTATATTTGCAATCGTAAAAAAATGCCGAATTATGTTTGATAATTTAACATCTAAATTAGATAAAGCCTTACATGTTTTAAAAGGTCATGGGCGTATAACCGAAGTCAATGTTGCCGAAACAATGAAAGAAGTACGTCGTGCGTTGCTCGATGCCGACGTTAACTATAAGATTGCAAAACAATTTACCAACCGTGTTAAAGAAAAAGCCTTAGGACAAAATGTTTTAACTGCCTTACAACCCGGGCAATTAATGGTTAAAATTGTAAAGGATGAGCTGACTGATTTAATGGGTGGACAGGCAGAAGGTTTGAATTTATCCGGTAACCCCAGCGTGATTTTAATGTCCGGACTTCAAGGTTCGGGTAAGACTACTTTTTCGGGCAAATTGGCCAATTGGCTCAAAACCAAAAAAACCAAACAACCCTTGTTGGTTGCCGCCGATGTTTACCGGCCGGCAGCTATTGATCAGTTAAAGGTGGTAGGCGAACAAATAGGTGTAGAAGTTTATACCGAACCCGAAAATAAAAATCCGGTTGAGATAGCCAAAAATGCCATTGAATATGCCAAGAAAAATGGTAAAAATGTTGTTATTATAGATACTGCAGGTCGTTTGGCTGTAGATGAAGAAATGATGAATGAGATTGCAGCGATTCATGAAGCGGTAAAACCGCAAGAAACTTTATTTGTTGTCGATGCCATGACCGGACAAGATGCCGTCAATACAGCCAAAGCTTTTAATGACCGTTTGAATTTTGAAGGAGTTGTTTTAACAAAATTAGACGGTGATGCCCGTGGTGGAGCAGCTTTGTCTATTAAATCTGTCGTGAATAAACCCATTAAATTTATTGGGACAGGCGAAAAAATGACGGATATAGATGTCTTTCATCCGGACCGAATGGCTGATCGTATTTTGGGTATGGGTGATGTTGTCTCATTAGTAGAACGTGCACAAGAACAATTTGATGAGGAAGAAGCCCGGAAATTGCAAAAGAAAATTGCCAAGAATCAATTTGGTTTTGATGATTTCTTAAAACAAATACAACAAATTAAAAAAATGGGGAACATCAAAGACCTGATGGGCATGATCCCCGGCATGGGCAAAGCTATGAAAGGTGTTGATATTGATGATGATGCTTTTAAGGGCATTGAAGCCATTATCTATTCTATGACGCCTGAAGAAAGACGTAACCCTTCTATTATTAACAGCAGCCGTAAAAAAAGGATAGCCCGTGGTTCGGGAAGTAGTGTTACAGAAGTTAATCAGTTATTGAAGCAATTTAATCAGATGGCCAAGATGATGAAAATGATGCAAGGAGGTAAAGGTAAAGCCATGATGAATATGTTTAAAGGCATACGTTAATTACTTTTACGTTTTAAATGCTTGAAACCTAAGTTATGATTTTAATAGACGGCAAAAAAGTTGCCGGCGATATCAAAAAAGACCTTCAAAGAGAAGTTGCCCGGTGGCAAGAGCAAGGTTTTCGGCCGCCTAATTTGGTTGCGGTTTTACTTGGCGATGATCCTGCCAGTTTGGCTTATGTACGCAATAAGGAACGGCAGGCCAAAAAAATCGGGTTTAACTCTTCTCTTATCCGTTTAGCAAGTTCTACGCCGGAAGAAAAATTGCTGCACCTTATTCAAAGTTTAAATAATGACAAGACGGTGGACGGCTATATCATTCAATTGCCTTTACCTGCGCACATCAATCCTCATAATATCATTGAAGCTATTGATCCGGATAAAGATGTGGATGGCTTTCACCCTTTAAATTTAGGCCGGTTATTGATAGGTATGCCAAGTTTTATTCCGGCAACACCTTATGGGATTATTGAGTTGTTAAAAAGATATCGTATTCCGACTGATGGCAAAAATATTTTGATTATTGGTCGAAGTTTAATTGTCGGGCGTCCCTTAAGCATTTTGCTCAGTCAAAAACGCCCTGAAGGCAATGCTACCGTAACCTTGGCCCATAGTCATACCAAAAATTTAATAGATTATACGCGACAAGCTGATATTATCGTTACGGCCTTAGGAAAACCCTATTTTTTAAAAGCCGATATGGTAAAAAACGGGGTGGTTATTATCGATGCCGGTATAAACGAAATACCCGATCCCGGCCAGCATCGCGGTTATAAGTTGGTTGGCGATGTAGACTTTGAGCAGGTTTCCAAAAAAGCATCTTATATGACGCCGGTACCCGGAGGCGTAGGCCCCATGACGATTGCCATGTTGTTAAAAAACACTTTTAAGGCTTATAAAAACCATCTCAAATTGGCTTAGTTAAGCGCCGGAACGGGCTACATAATGGTAGAAAAGAAGACCAACAATACCACCGGTGGTATTGGCTAAGGCATCAAAAATATCACCATGTCTGCCTGGCACAAAATTTTCTTGTAAAAATTCAATTATAACTCCCCACAAGATAACCAAAATGATAAAGGCCAGTTTTCTATTCCATAAGTTGGGATAGGCTTTGAGCCAAAAAACAGTCAGAAAAAAATATAAAAAAAAGTGCACTATTTTATCGGCATACGAAAAAGACGGCAAGTTAAAGCCGTCCAGTGGGGTTAAACTAATAGTCGTCAACCATATTGTATAGCTGACGGCTAAGAGTTTATATTTATGCTTTGATATATTTTTTGTAGGCATCGGCATCCAAGAGTTCCTCCATTTCAGCAGGATTTTTTACTTTTACTTTAATGATCCATCCTTTGCCGTAAGGGTCTTTGTTAATTAATTCTGGCTCGTCTTCTAAAGCTTCATTAAAGGTGACCACTTCACCGGACAAGGGCATAAACAAATCGGAAACTGTTTTAACAGCTTCTACGGTTCCGAATACTTCATCACGATCCAGTTCTTCCCCTTCGGTATCTACTTCAACATAGACGATATCGCCTAATTCTCTTTGCGCAAAATCGGTAATGCCAACCGTTGCCATATCTCCTTGTAAAGATACCCATTCATGTTCTTTGGTATATTTAAGTTCTTGCGGAATATTCATAACTTTTTGTTTTAAATTATAGACAAAAATAGTAATATTTAAGTATTAAAAAAATAATTTTCACAGCTTTATTTTTTAATTGCCAAATGTATATTTAATGGTCAACCCGCCTCTTATATTAGTAAAAGGATAGGAAGTGGAAATAGCATATTCCGAATAGGAATGATTATAAAATAAGATAGCCGATAAAGATTTGGTCATCGCATAATCGGCGGTAAATTTTAGGTTATACATGGTTTGTCCGGCTGTTATTTGGTTGTTATTGTCAGATAAACTACGTAAAATAGTCAAATTGTTTCTAACAGATCCGTTGATTTTCAAAATTAAATCGCTGTTAAATTCAATTCGTCTGCCACCTAATCTTAAGGGCAAGCTGACATTTTTTAACCGGTAACCCAAGCCAACAACATATTCGCGGCCCGTAACTTCGGACAAAGTATAGTTGTTTAAGTTTAAAGATAAGTTTCTATCTTGTTTTAAAGCAATATCCAGTTTTAATGAATTTTTTAATTCCATATTTACTTTTATCAACGGATTAAAAGCTTCGGTTAAGCTGATATTATCCATCACATATGGTGCATAAAAATTGCCGGCAGCATCACGTGCTTGTGGGTTTTGATAAGTTTGCAAATTATTACTAAACTGATTAATGGTATAATCTGATTGATAACTATGTTCAATACTTAAATTTTTAAAGATTTTCTTTAGCCATTTAATTCGTGTTAAACCACTAAATCTTATACGCCAATTGGGAATAGGAAAATGTTTAAAAGGTGACAATTTGATTTGTTGAGGATTACTGTCTGCATAACCCGATAAAAACGAAAACATAACGACTTCCGTTTGTAAAGGACCATAACCGTCAGGAAAACCTGTTGCCGGTACCGGCACGCCTCTTTCTATGGCAAGTCGTCTGGCTATGGGCAAGCGGTTGTTTAGCATACGTTCAAAAGCGGGGCTGTTAGTCAACGACACATTTTCGAAAGCGGTTTTGATTAAAATATTTGATACAGAGAAGTTGCCCATTTTGGTGGGGACCAACGGATGATATTCATTTCCGGTGGCATTAAACTGTTCACTCAAGTTTTCCATGTATGATTTTTGCCCTTTAAAAGTTATATTGATAAATTTTGCGGGTTTTATGGTTCCTTGATAACTTAATTCCTCTGAAAATTTTTCTAAATAAGGTTTGTTAAAATCAGGATATTGTGTCAATAAACCGCGTTTGGCTGCTTCATATCGCACTTGGTCATCATTCCACCCCAATGCAAAAGCTAAGTTGGGCTGCAGACTGCCAAAAAATCCGACACTTTGTAAATAACCGGGCAACATAATTCCGTTATTTTGACGGTAATTGATTTTCAAACTTTGAAAACTGGTTAGTAAACCCAATAAATTTCCTAAAAATTTGTTCGGTCCCCCTGAGGCTACTTCTTTTTCTTTATTTTTTGGGTTTTTATGCCCTTTAGGCGCTTCTCTGTCTTTTTTTAATTGAGGTCTTTTTTTGGCATATGCTTTGGCTTTGGACTGGCCTAACCAACGCCTTTTTAACTTATTGAGACCGGTTAAACTATATAGTTTTCTCAAATCAATATTCCCATTTATTTGATGAGCATTTGAATTTTGGACATCATTTCCTAAATCATAACCATTCACATCTTTGAGTATTTCAGAACTTTTTTGCCATTGATAGGTGCCATTATAAACATAGTTGACATTTAAGAAACTTAAAAGCGGTATTTTATTCAGGGGTAAATTATACGATACATTAAGATTTTGGGTATGGGTCAGTGGCTCACCAATGTCAAAAAAACCGGTCCATAAAC
Source organism: Flavobacteriales bacterium (assembly GCA_026993355.1). Classification (GTDB taxonomy): domain Bacteria; phylum Bacteroidota; class Bacteroidia; order Flavobacteriales; family Flavobacteriaceae; genus WGBX01. Next base: position 68,280 of record JALWTX010000012.1, read on the forward strand.
CATTGTTATAATCAACGCTACCATCGGGTAAGCGATAATTTTTAACAGCCCTGTTGTGGGTAATGCCAAAGGAGGTTTGTATTGATTTAGTGGGGTTGTAATTAATGGTGTATCCCCAATCAAACCTGTAATCTCTATTTTGCAAAGGTGGAATGCTTAAGCCGTAATTTTCTATCTCACGGTAATGCAGATTATCAAAGCGACGATTGATATTACTGGTCACCGTTAAACTTGACGGCATCAGATTAAAGTTAAAATCTTTTATAAATCGTAAATGCTTCGATTTTAATTTCTTGGTTTTTTTAAAAGGTTGAAAACCTAATTCTTTAAAATTATAGGCGTAGTTTACCCCAAATTTAGCTGTTTCGTCTCGGTTGGAAGCCGTTTCAAAATCAGAATGATAGTTTTCGTTATAAGCAAAATCGAAAGTGAAATTTTCAATATCATAAAAATGTTTTTTCGGTGATTTTGTACTTTTTTGGGGATTTGCTCCTGCTGGCGGTCCGGTTTTTTTATTAACATAAGTTTTTTTAACCCCGGCTAAAGTTATGCCCCGGTGTCGGGTATAAACTTGTGCCACTTGTCTGATTGAATCTTTTTGTTGTCGGTTGGCAATAGACAGACGGTCTTTTACCGTGATGTCACGCCAAATGGGATCGTATTTCGGTGTGATAAATTCTTCTGAAATGGTATAATTGACCGGTAATTTTATACCCCAATTTTTAGGAAGTAGTTGTCCGACATTAACATTTGTATTAAAATTATAACGTTTTGTGTCTTCTAAATTTCGTTCAAGGGGCCCTTGTTCTAAGCCACCAAAACCTTCGGTGGATAATCCACCGGTGAAAGAAAGTGTGGCAAAATCGGCTAAATTGGCGTCGATACTGGCATTAGAGGCCCAACCACCTTTATTTTTCATTTCGGACAGACGTAACTCATTAAACCAGTATTCACCGCAAATGGGATGGTCGGACTTGTTGCGGACGCCAACCATGATGACTTTGATATCGCCAAAATTCGGATTCCCTTTAATACCTATAACTAAGGGGTTTGGTTTATTGGCAGCTTCGGGATCTAAATCAACTTCGTTAAAATAAACCGGCGTATTGGTGGTGTTAATGGTGCCATTATTAATCATGGCCAATTTAATTTTATTGAGTAAGGACAATTTCAAGTCAATGCGGTTCTCCAATGGCCAAATTTGTTCAGGATCCGAAGTGCCAAAAGGGGTGACTTTTAGGGGGATTTGAACTTCATAAAAATTATCGGTAACATCCGAGCCAAAACGAACAAAACCATAGGCTTCATCATCATTTAGTGGTGTTTGGTTTTCGATGCTTTCGGCATGAATAAACATTTCAAGTCTTTTATATTGGCGCATATCAACACTATTATATTTATAAACGCCGCGACCATCATGAGGTTCTAAATTGCAAACTTTTAAAGATAAAGCCTGTTCATTTTGTTTAATTTGTGAGTTTTGCTGATAAATTTCTTCCCTTTCGATACCCGGAGGCAATACATATGGAATAGGTTGGCGCGTAGCATTATCTTGGATACTGACAGTTGATGTTTCAACAGTCGTATTGTCATCATCCGGATTTGGATCGGCCGGATCTAAGCTCAGTTTGTATTTTTTCCAATCGGCCCGGACCAAATTTAAGGATGCCAATCTTAAGGTAAGCCGCTCGTCGGTAAACCCGGTCAGGTACATACGCATAAATTTGATCGAACGAAAATCGGAAATATTGCCATGTTTACTGCTGAATTTGTCAATCGGTATTTTAAATTGTATCCATCGCGATGTTTGCTGGTTACCATTTGGGAGGGTTACTGTAGTTTGTTTGATATCTGCCACATAAGGATCGTTAAGTGTCAAATTAGGTTTGATATCAATTCCGTATTCATAATAACTTTCAATGGTGTTCATAGTCTGGTCGCGATCAATATCTTCGACATCCGGAAACGTATTGTTGCCTGTAACACCATTGTTATTATTGCCAACATCAATAGGCGTATTTCCTTCGGTGCCGTTGTAGTCTTTGTAACGGGTAACAATATCACCATTAGCTTTCAAATAATTGACATAATCATCTGCGGAAGGGTCCGACTCGAACTGACTCCGTAAGTTTGCCGGTAAACTGTTGAGATAATTGGCAAAAAATGTCTTTTCGCGGTTATCCGGTAAGCCATCAAAACCTACATCTTGATTAGGCCGTTCATCCGGATCGTTTGAAAAAGCATAAACAATAGATTGGTGTGTTGGTACTCTTGCAAGGTTGGTAAAAACCACATTGTTATCGCTTCCGTCACCAGGTAAGCCGTTTTCGTATTGTTTACGGCCATCAAACAAAATATCTTCGGACATATAGCCTAAATCGATATATAATTTTCCACCGGCAGGCGGATTGGGGTTATTAAAATAGGGATCAAGAACCCACATATCGATGTATTCGACATTGGCTTGTTCAAAATCATTGGTTTGTAAATAGCGCATAATACCTCCCCAACGCTGTTGCGGTTGTAACAGCTGACCGGTATTTGGATCTAAGTTGGTGTCAAAATTGTACGGGCCACGTTCTTTAGGATAAAAGCTTAAGTTTAGCGGATTGACCACTGTGGGATAACCGGCAGGGACATCTTGATCAAAAATTTCTTTGATATTGATTTGACGGGTTTCTTCTTGTGATAAATCATCGTTGGTAATGCCATCCGGCGGGTTGGTATAAAAAATAGGATCGATGATATACCAGGCTAATTTGGCTCTGTTTTTACCGGAATCCAGATCATCTAATTGTTGCGATTCTGGGAAACGAGCCGGCACTGACGACAAATGCCAGGCATAGGCTGCCCGTAAATCGATAAAGTTTTGCGACGATTCAAAATCTTCGATATATGTGGTGCTCCGGCCATTGACATCCGAGACTTTGGCTAAACCGGGAAATAAATAGGCCGCTTCGGCTTTTATGGAAAAATTACTTTCGGCATCGGTTTGAATGTTGGGTAAACGGTTGACCAAACGGGTTAAAAAAGGTACTTTGGTGGCATATTGGCCATTAAAACCTAAGAGTTTATTGTTTAAGGGTTCGTATCCATAATTAGATTTCCAACTCAGTGGTTTTTCTTTAAAGGACATATAGGTAGCACCTAAACTGAAATCTTTGCTAAAACGATGTTCGATATCTAACCCGGTAAATGATTTGGTGGTTTGTTGAAAAATAGTGTTTTGTTCAACTGATACTTGTATCGGGATATTGGCTTGTGAGATAGACGGATTTATAATATTGACCCGGCCGATTTGATAATTGACAACATAATCAATCCCTTCCACTAAGGTGCGTCCACCGGCTGTAACCGTTACCGAGCCTCGTGGAATATTATATCCGCCAATAGGGATGCCACCGCCACCGGCAGTCATATAACGGCCTTTTAAAACAAATTTGTTTTTGTTGGTAAATTGTTCCGCTTGTGTTTTGGACAGGGCATAAAGTTCTTTGTAAACATACTTTTTTTGGTTTTCATTCCATGTTAGCGGATTGTTATAATCTTCATTACCCAATTTTAGTTTGTCAAACAAATATTTTCCAAAGGGTTGAGTCGAGGTAAAAATAATACGGCCTTCTCTGGCATCAATAGTGATACCGGGAACAAAATCGAAAAAGCCATCGCCTTTGGGTTGCGGGTCACCTTGTGCATTTAAATGGTCCAAATTGAAGACATTGAGCAAAATTCGTTGTTTGACATCGGGCGGTAAAGGTGTGCCATTGACAGAACTAATATAATTTAAAGGGGTTGGATTGACATATAAAATATTGAGTCTGAAATCATTTGGGTCAATATCAAAAGCATTGATACTGTAAATATTTTTCATCATCAAATCCCAATCGGGTTCCTCGGTGCTGACCATATTACTTTTAAGAAGCTTTACGACAAGTGTTTGCGGGTAAATAATACCGTTGTCTGAAAATTCGCCCACACGATAAACTTGCCCATTAATGGTGTATTCAAAAGCGACAGCTAAGATTTCATCTGCATTGAGTTTTTGTTTTAAAGTAATATAGCCCAGTTGGGGATGCAATGTGTATTGTGTGGAGTCTAATTTGACTGTATTTTCCATAGAAACATAGTCCGTTCCATTGGTTACGTTCACCCCGTTAAATCCTTGGGAAACAGAATAGATATTGCGAATGTTCGGATTGAGTAAGCCACCGTTTCCAATTAAAGCCGGATCAAATTTATTGACACTGTTGTCAGGTGGGGAATTTGGGTTTAGCACAAAGCCCGGCGGCGGATTGTCCAACCCGATTTTTTGATTTTCGCCCAGGTCCTGTAAGGCTATGATATTCCGGATGTTTTCGGTTTGAGTACTCCGGTTGGTTTTCCACACTTCTATACGGGTGATCCGGGCGGTACTATTGATAAAAGGATAGTTTTTTACGGCTTCGTTATAATGGTCTTTAAAATATTGAGCTAAAAAATAATGCTGATTTTCTTCATACTGTAAAACCGGCTGTTCAAATTTTTGAATAACCTTGTCGCCTTGGGCTTGAATGGTTTTAGTGCCTGATTTTTGTTCGGCTAATACGGCTGTAATATAAGTTTTTCCGAAACGTAATTCGGTTTTAAGTCCAAACAAGCTTTGTGCCCCGTGGATGAGGCTGTTATGAGTTTTCATACTGACATTTCCTAACTCTATATTTTGCAAAATGTCATCTTCGGTAGGGGTATAATTCAGTTTAATTTGGTTGTTAAAATCGAAAGTAGATTGGGTATCGTAATTTAAATCCAAACTAAGCCGGGTGCCTATTTTTCCTTTAAGGCCCATACTTATTTTTTGGTCAAAATCAAATGATAAATTAGAGCGATTTTTGACCGGTAAGGCAGGATTGTCCCGTTTGGTATACCGGAGACCTAAATCGATACTAAAATTACCTTTCGGTTGAATGTCAATGGTTTTTCCGCCAAAAATACTTTCAAAAAATTTGGAATTGACATAATAAGTTGGTAACAAATTTTTTCTCTTTTCTTTGGCACCTTTGCCTTTGCCTGAAATAGCTTGGTTTCTTTCTTTAAAATTAAGGTTTATCTTTTCTTTCAAAACCTTTTGGTAATATTCTTTGGGGGTTAAGACCCAAGGATATCCTAAATTATAACTTCCGGCTTTTTTATTTAAGTAAAATAAATTTGTTTTAGGGTCGTAGGTATATATTTCTCTAATACTTGTTGCATCCGGAAGCTTTATGGCAGAAGGATTGATTTGTTTTTTTAAACTATCTTGAATTTTTTGGGGATTATTTTGGGCAAAAATGCCGGTTGAAGTTATTAAACCCGACAAGAGCCAAAAATTTATCAAAAATGAAAATATTTTTTTCATTGAGTATCTTTTAATAAAAATTAGAAACGTTTAAGCGCTTCTTTTATTGTTTTTTCCAGACTTAATTGTTTGTTTTCTTTCAAAATATCCACGACGATTTTTTCTACTCTTTTTTTAGGAAATCCAAGGGCTATCAAAGCAGAAACAGCTTCGTCTTTTACAGGTGAATCATTAATGGCCTGATGAGCTGATTCGACAGCGTAGGTTTTTAAAATTTTATCTTTTAGTTCAATAATGGCCCGTTGGGCTGTTTTAGCACCAATTCCTTTAATTTGCTTCAAAGCATTGACATCTTCATTAGCAATAACTTGTTGTATTTCCTCCGGTGTCATGGCTGATAAAATGAGTAAAGCCGTATTGGCACCAATGCCCGATACAGAAATGAGCAGTTTAAAAATATCCCGTTCAAGCGGTTCGTAAAATCCATATAATAAATGGGCATCCTCACGAATAATCTGGACTGTATAAAGCAAGATGTTATTAGCCGCATTGATACGGCTGTAAGTGTTTAATGAAATGGCAATATGATAACCAATGTCATGATTATCCAACACTACATAAGTTGGTGTTATTTCAAAAACACGCCCTTTGATGAATGATATCATATAAAAAATTTAATCAAATGTAAGAAAAAATGTTAAAAAAGGCTGTTTTTATTATTTATAAATTATTTAGTAATTTTTGCCGGACCAATAATTTTTTTTCGCTTTTTTAGATTCATCTACCATATCCTTTTTTAATTCATCTACCGGGACTACTTTGACTAAATCTTGATGTTGCTCAATGGCGTAAGCTATTTGGTTGACGATGTCATCTATGCTATCATTTTCATAATCAATGGGTAAGGGTGGTTTGATGGTCAATTTTTGGGTAATGCCACGTTTTTTGATTTGTAACCCCTTTTTGTCAAATGACCGTCTGAACCCATCGATAACTATGGGTACAACAATTGGTTTATTGGTTTTGATAATATGTGCTGTTCCCCTTCTAATGGGTTTAAAAGGCGTAGTGGTGCCTTGAGGAAAGGTTATGACCCATCCATCTTGTATGGCTTTGCTGATATTCGTAATGTCATTAAAATTGACCGGACGTTTGACCTCTTTTCCTTTAGAACGCCATGTGCGCATAATGGGAATGGCACCGACATACATAAATATTCTGGGCAAAATACCTGAAGTCATGGTTTCTTTAGCCGCCACATAATAAATGTTTGTTTTCGGATGAAAGAGATATTTAATACCTTTCAGGTCATTTTGTCCGTTTAAAGCTGCAAAAAACACATGAAACATCGCAGCTGCATCGGCAAAATAAGTTTGGTGGTTGGATACAAATAAAACTTGATTGTCAGGTAAATACCGCAATATTTCCATGCCTTCAACTTTCAATTCGTTAAAGCCCTTATATCGCCGTTTGGAAATCAGTCCAAAAATGAACATGACGATTTTTTTGATAAATAAAATATTTCCGAATATATCTTTCTTAAACATAATTTTCACTTCTTTTGATACAAATCCTAACTTCAAAGATACAATTTTTCGGTTTAATAAAAATAGAAACACTTGTTTTAACAGTTGTTTTTCTTCCTCCTTTTATTTTTTTGGTTATTTTTGATGAAATATATTTTTATGAACATACTTATTTTTGGGGGGACATCAGGTATCGGTCGTGCCTTGGTTGAGCAATATGCAAAAGCCGGTCATCAAGTGATTTTTACCGGTCGTCGTGAAGAAAAACTGGTCGAAATCAGCCGGCATTTAGGGCCATCAGTATTGGGCATACGGCATGACATTCGTCAGACAGAACTGACGCCCGGCATTTTACAACAAGCTGAGGCTAAATTTGGCCCTATAGATTTAATAATTGTCAATGCCGGTATTGGTAAATTCAATTATGATTTAGACTGGGATATTTGCCTTTCAGTTCTTAAAACCAATGTTTTGGGTGTTACCCGCGCTTTGCTTGCCGGTTACAATTATTTTAGACAACAGGGTCAAGGGCATTTGGTCAATGTGTCCTCTGTTGCTTCTTTAATTGGTGGGGCGCCAAATCCTTCTTATAATGCCAGTAAGGCTTACCAAGCCAATTTTATGGAAGCTTTGTGGATAAAAGCCCATAAAAGCCGGAAAAATAAAATAGCCGTGACGGATATTCGCCCCGGGTTTGTGGATACGAAATTGGCTCAAGGCGCTAAATTTTGGAAAGCCGATGTGCAAACGGCTGCCCAACAAATCAGACAAGCGATAGCCAAAAAGAAAAAGATTGCTTATATTACACGTCGATGGGCTGTAGTGGCGATGCTTTTAAAACATTTACCTTCATTTGTGCTAAAAAAAATGTAGAATAATTAAAAAAACCGGCTTTTGGCCGGTTTTGATTATATATTTAAGGGGTAAACCTGATGATAAGGTTTTTCTTCATCGGTTTGGATACCTAAAGTATCATAAATATATTGAAAAGTAGAGAGTAACTCCGGTTTACCGTTTATCAAGGCTACGTCGTGTTCATAATGTGCCGATGGTTTTCGGTCAGCCGTAAGTATTGTCCAACCATCCGCTAATTGATTGATGCGGTGAGTTCCCATATTAATCATGGGTTCAATGGCTAATACCATCCCGTCTTTAAACTTTTTCCCCCTTCCCGGACGTCCATAATTGGGCACTTGCGGATCTTCGTGCATTTTTTTACCCAAGCCATGCCCGACTAATTCACGGACAACACCATAACCATGTGCTTCGGTGTAAGTTTGTATGGCATGTCCGATATCGCTAACCCGTTTGCCGGCTCTAAATTGGTCTATTCCTTTGTAAAGAGATTCTTTGGTGATGCGTAAGAGTTTTTTGGTCTTTTCATCTACTTCTCCTACTTCAAATGTATAGGCATGGTCGCCATAATAGCCATTCATCAAAACACCACAATCGACAGAGATAATGTCGCCATTTTTAAGGGGTTTGTCTGTAGGAATACCATGTACAACTTGGTCGTTAGGACTCATACAAAGGGTGTTAGGAAAATCATAAAGGCCTTTAAAACCGGGGATGCCGCCATGGTCGCGAATAAATTCTTCGGCCAAACGGTCTAAATATAAAGGGGTCACACCGGGCTTGATTTCTTTGGCAAGCATTCCCAATGTTTTAGAAACCAAAAGGGCACTTTCGCGAATAAGATCTATTTCTTTGTTCGTTTTTATTTTAATCATTTTTCGTTTATTGTTTTATCCAGCAAAGATATTAATCTTTTATCAGATGGACGTGGGGCATCGGCATCGATAATTTTGCCGTTTTTATCTAACAAAATAAAGCGGGGAATACCATCGACAACATATTTTTTTAAGAAAGGCATATTGCGATCGGTATTGATGAGTTGCCATCCGGATAATTTTTGAGCTTTAACCATTTGTTCCCATTTAGGTTTTTGGTCATATACATCTAAACTCACAAAATTGACAGGCTTATCTTTGTATTGTTCTTTTATTTTGTCTAAATAAGGAATTTCGGCTCGACAAGGTCCGCACCAAGTTGCCCATAGGTCGATATAAAGAGGTTTGCCGGCAAAATCTTTGAGATGATATTCTTTGCCATTTATATCGTAAGCTGTAAAATCGGGTGAAGGAACGCCCGGTTGCAAAGCTTTGATATTGTTATACTTGGCCTTAATTTTGGCTTTGTAAACGGAGTCTTTCTCCATTTGGTTAAACAATTGATAAAATTGGTCTAATTTTTTGGTATATAACAGATTAAATTGTGCTTCATTAAAGGCTAAACGGTTTTTAAGAGCTTGGTTTTTGATATGTTTATTGATATAACTTAGCCTTTCATAAGGGTCCGGTTCAGTTTTTTGCCCGGATAATTGGTAATCGATATATTCATTTATATAATTAGTGCCATTTGGAATTTTGCTGATCAATGAATCATTTATATTTATCCCCTTAAAAGCTTTAGGGAAACCGGCAGATGTTTGGTAATCTTTATTTTGGGTTAAAAATCTTTTGACCATTGGATATCTGGCTAACAGGATACTTTTATCCAAGCTGTTGCGAAGTGCTTCCAATTTCTTGAATTTATCATCTTTTAAATTTTTTACCAATTTCGTTTTTTCTTTATCAATGCTATCAACTAATTTCAAAAATGCCTTTTCATCTAGCTTGCCATAATATTTATACGAGGTTTTGTGTTTTAATTTTTCTTCTAATAAAGTTTTTTGTGCCAGATAATTATTGGCTTCAGCTCCTTTACCACTAAATGTCAGACTATTGTCAAAATTTTTATAGTCAGCTTTTATAGTCAATTGATCGCCCGGTTTAAGATATAATTGGGCGTATTGTTGTCCTATTTGCATTTTGTAATAAGCCGGTTTTACAGTGATAGTATCTGTAAAACGTCCGAGGCTGTCCAATTTTATGCCGCTTACTTTTTTATTTTGATTGTCTAAAAGGACCATAAAGGGCATGGGCGCATTTTGGATTTGACCTGTCAAAACTGTTTTTGTCGATGTCTTTTCAGCTTTGTTTTGGCAGCTTATAAAGCCTAAGATAAGCAAACCTAGGAAGAGCGTTTTTTTCATGGAGATGTGTTTTGTTTTAAGTGAGTTAAAAATAATTATTTAGGTTGTTTATATTTTCGGTAGGCATACCACATAAGGGCCAATCCGGCCAATAGCATGGGAATACTTAACCACTGTCCTTTGTCCAAACCTGTTTGGAGTAATAAACGTGCATCTTTGTCATCTTGTGGTTCTTTATAAAACTCAATTACCAACCGGATGGTCCACAGTAAAACAAAGAAAATACCGAATAGCATCCCTTCATATTTTTTTAAATCGGTTTTCCAGTATAAATAAAGCATAACAAAAAGCAAAGAAAAATAAGCGCCGGCTTCATATAATTGGGTGGGGTAACGTGGAAAATCTTCGCCTAATTGTTTGAAAATGAATCCGCTATTTGTGCCTGTTGGTTTGCCTATAATTTCAGAGTTTAGCAAATTGCCAATTCTGATAAGTGCAGCACCAATAGGTATGGTTAAGGTAATACGATCCAAAAGCCAGAGTAAAGAATATTTGCTTTTTAAATATTTTTGCCAAAATAACCAAAGTGAGATAAAAATACCTATAGCTGCTCCATGACTGGCCAATCCTTGAAAACCGGTAAATTTGTATCCATTGGGTGTTTGGACGACAGGGACTAAAATTTCTATTAAATGATGTTTGTAATAAGGCCAATCATAAAAGAAAACATGGCCCAACCGGGCGCCTAACAATGTGCCGAGAACGACATAAGTGAGGAGTGGATCCAGCAACTTTGTTGGTAAACCTTCATTTTCAAAAATCTTTTTCATAATGTAATATCCGGCAATAAAACCGAGGATGTACATCATGCTGTAATATCTTATTGTCAAAGGGCCTAAATGTAACCCGATCCCGGGATCCCATACAATGCTGAGTAAATTCATCATAACTTGTTTTGTTTTTTTCTGTGGCGCAATTCTTCTTTCGTCGGGACAGGGTCATAACCGGACCCACCCCAAGGATTACAACTTATAATCCTTTTGATAGACAGTCATCCACCTGAGATTAGTCCATGTGTTTTTAAGGCTTCTATAGTATAATGAGAACAGGTAGGCGTGTATCTGCAATTGGAACCTAATAAGGGAGAAATAAAATATTGATAAAATTTAGTTAACCAAATAAAAGGTTCTGCTAAAATATAAGCCATTTTTTTTAACACTGAAATCGATTTTTGTGGAACAAATGTAAGATTTTTAGGGCGGCTTTCAAAGTGATTGATTAAAGGTTTTTTAAATAGACTTCCGGTGCTTTTGGTTTACTTCTACATTCAGTTTTCTTATATGGATTGACATAAGCAGAATAATATTTTTACAAAGTGGGGATTTTGATATCAAGTATCCATGATGAAGTAATTTTTAAGGGCTTAAAATTAAAAATAAATTACATCTTTTCTTATAGGCTAACTTATTAAAACATCCCTGACAAGAAAGCAGGAATGTTTTTAACAGAGATGAAATAAAAAATTTATATCGCTTGTTAAGCCGGCATATTGGCCATAATTCCGGCACCGAAAATGACAAAAAATAAAAGAACCAAGCCAATTAAGATCAAATAAAAGATAAGGGAAGCTTTGGCCCAATTTTTTTTACAAAGTGCCGTGTTGTCTGAAAAAGCCCAGATTAGTAACACAATTATTGGCAATAAGGGTATTAAAGAAGAAAGAAAAAGGATTAAATACGTTACAAGCCATTCTTTAACGGTTAAGGGTCTTGAAAGATTTTCCTGTCTTCCGACGTTTTCTAATGAATTTGTCATAGTTCAATTATTTTGAGTTATTATTTGATAAATTTATAAAAAAATCCCACATCTCAAGGCTAATAAATTTAAAAAAATAAAAATTTACCCGTTTTCCTGAGTTTCCTCTTGGTCAAAAGTTTTGTTTTTTAAATTTTTAAAATCTTCGTTGTTTTTCAGTTTTTCAATATTGCGTAAAATTACCGGCGATAAATCTCTTATGGGTTTATACATCACACTTTCATCAATATTTTTCAAAGAAACCAATGGCACAATTTGATTGGCTTGATCAAAAATCCAAATCAATAAACTGAGGATGATGACTTTAATTCCTACAGAAAGTACACCGCCCAATATGCGGTTGATGAATCCCAAAGCGACTGCTTTAATTAAGTGATCGAGTATTTTTCCGATGAGATGCATCAAAAGAAAAACGCCAAGAAATGTGACGATATAAGAAAGGATTTTTAAATCTTGCGGATGCTTATTTAACCAATTGGCTAATAATTTGGTCGATAAATAGGAAAAATGAACAGCTGCATAAAGGGCAATAATGATAGAAACAAAAGAGACAAGCATATAAATAACGCCTTTTTTGAAACCGGTATAAAATCCCCAAACCAAATAAAGGATTAAAATAATATCAATGTAATTCATAGAAAGTTCGATATTTTTACAAGTAGTCGATATAAATAATTTTTTTTAATAAAATTGCTTTCAGTATTTTAGCGGCTCGAAAAAACATAAATTAAATATCAAATATACAAAAAAATGAAGCATATCTTTTTATTTTTATTTGCCGGGCTAATGTTATCAACCACTGCTTGCAAAAATAGCCATAAGAAAGACGAAAAATCCGATGGACATTCAGGTGAAACAAAGTTGGTTCAAAAAGTTTTTTACGATAAAGAAAAAAAACATTTTAAATCGGTTAAGCAATTAACTTTTGGCGGCGATAATGCCGAAGCCTATTGGAGTTTTGACGATAAAAAATTGGTTTTTCAAGCCCGCAATCCCCGTTGGAATGTACCTTGCGATCAAATTTTTGTCATGAATGCCGATGAGGCTTTGGACAGCATACATATGCCCAAAATGATTAGCACCGGTAAGGGACGAACCACTTGCAGCTACTTTTTACCCGGCGACACGCTGGTCGTTTACGCTTCGACCCATTTGGGCGGCGATGCTTGCCCGCCGGAGCCCAAAAAAACCAAAGGACGTTACGTCTGGCCTGTTTATGATACCTACGATATTTTTGTGGCTGATTTGAATGGGCACATCGTTAAGCAATTGACCAATACACCTGGCTACGATGCCGAAGCAACCGTTTCGCCCGATGGTAAAAAAATTGTTTTTACCTCGACACGCAGCGGCGATTTGGAACTTTATACCATGAATATTGACGGAACAGATGTGAAGCAAATTACCGACGAGTTAGGTTATGACGGCGGTGCATTCTTTTCGCCGGACAGCAAAAAGTTGGTCTTTAGAGCCTCAAGACCCAAAACGCCTGCCGAAATCAAAAAATATAAAGATCTTTTGGCGCAAGGTTTAGTCGAGCCGACAAATATGGAAATCTTTGTATGTAATGCCGATGGAAGTGATTTAAAACAAGTTACTCATTTGGGAGGCGCCAATTGGGCACCGTTTTTTCATCCCAGTGGTAAGAAAATTATTTTTTCGTCAAACCACAAAACCAAATCTATTCCATTTAACTTGTATATGATTAATTTAGATGGCTCTGGCTTGGAGCAAATTACTTTTGATCCTATTTTTGATGCTTTTCCGATGTTTTCTTATGATGGAAAAAAATTGGTTTTCGGTTCTAACCGTAACAACCGTGGAACTCACGACACCAATTTATTTTTGGCCGAATGGAAAGACTAAGTCAAATTTTATAGAACCCTCAAAAAAGTCCGTTTTCAACGGGCTTTTTTTTGTTAAAAAAAATAGTTATTATCAATTTTATGTTAATAACTTTTGTGTTTATTAATAAGTTAGGCCATTCATTTTTTTTAAATTAGCCGCACATTTTAACAAATTAAAACCCTCTCAAAACAAAAAAAATGAAAAAAATCTTAAGCTTTTTAGTAGTATTTATGCTGGTTTCCATATCGGCTTATGCACAAGTAACAACTGCTACCTTAAAAGGATTGGTCAAAGACAAAGATGGTCCTATGATGGGAGCGGAAGTCTTAGTAATTCATGTCCCTACAGGCACCAAAACAGGAACTGTGACACAAGAAAACGGCCGGTTCATCCTTCCCAACCTTCGTGTTGGCGGTCCCTACAAAGTAGTGGTAAAATATGTAGGGTATCAGCCGGTAGAATTGAATAATATTTATTTGAAATTAGGGGAAGCAGAAAAAATAGATGTTTTTCTAAAAGAAAGTTCCTCAGCTTTGAATGAAGTGGTTATCAATGTAAAAGACAATGGTCAAGTTGCTGCTAAAGACAAAAACGGACCGGTGACCAGTATCGGACATAAAGAATTGGAAACTTTACCGACCATTTCCCGGTCAGCTAAAGATTTTTACCGTTTAGAGCCTTCCGCCAGTGGTAATTCATTCGGGGGGCGAAATGATCAATACAACAACTTTTCCTTAAACGGAACTATTTTTAACAATCCCTTCGGTTTAGATGCGGCGACGCCCGGCGGACAGTCCAATGCGCAACCTATTTCGTTGGATGCCATTGACCAAATACAAGTATCTACAGCACCTTATGATGTCACCCAATCAGGCTTTACGGGTGCAGCGGTTAATGCGGTTACCAAAAGTGGGACCAATACTTTCCACGGTACCTTATTTGGCTATTATCGAAATCAAGATATGACCGGTGCCGTCAATTTAGGTCAAACGACTTTGAAACCCGATTTGAAACAGTTGCAAGGCGGATTTAGTGTCGGCGGTCCCATTATTAAAAACAAATTGTTCTTTTTTGTCAATGCCGAAGTAGATGACCGGACCGATTTGGGAAGTTATTATATTGCCAATGCTCCCGGCAGAACGGGTGATAATGTAACACGAGTCGAAAAATCTGATTTAGATGAAGTTTCAGCGCTGTTAAAAAGTGTCGGGTATGAAACAGGGCCATACGAAGGTTATTTACACGATACTTATTCGCAAAAAGGCATTATAAAATTAGATTGGAACGCAACAGATAATTTACGCCTTTCTTTTATTTACAACCGTTTGAATGCTTATCGTGATTTGAATGCACATCCGGATGCCATTATGCATCGCGGTCCGGACAAAACGGTTATGCAGTTTTATAATTCAGGTTACAGAATTAATAATAACATCGATTCTTATTTAACCGAAATAAATTGGAATTCAAAAGATGGGGTGATGGCCAATAAATTTCAGGCCGGCTATACCTTTTTTAATGACTATCGCGATCCTTTTTCTACTCCGGCGCCGGTTATCAATATTTTTAAAGACGGTTCACCTTATATCATTGCCGGTCACGAACCTTTTTCTATTCATAATTCGCTGACACAAAAGGTTTATCAGGCTTCGGATATTTTCACTTATAACATGAATAATCATACATTTACAGCCGGTTTCAATTTTGAAAAATTTAGTTTTGTTAACTCCTTTAATTTATTCGGTTATGGTTTCGATTTATTTGGTGGCTATACCATGCAAGAATTTAGAGATGCCATTGCCGATGGTACTATTGCACAAAAAATAGCCAATGCCAAAGCGGCTGATGCCGCCGGTAATTGGAATATCACCAAATTAGACGTCGGTCAATTCGGTGGTTTCTTTCAAGATGAAATTCAAGTCAATGATTATTTTAAATTTGCCATTGGTTTGCGTGTAGATAAACCCTTGTATTTTAACACCAAAAAATACATTGAAGAAAAAATTACCGAAGCGGGTAGTGATTATATTATGGAAAAGGAAACCTGGTATGACGAGAATGGGAATCCGCTTCATTACAGTGCACGCAATTTACCCTCGCAAAAACTGCTATGGTCACCACGGTTTTCATTCAACTGGGATGTTAGTCATGACAAAACAGCTATTATTCGTGGTGGAACAGGGGTGTTTACCGGTCGTTTACCCTTTGTGTGGATCGGGAACCACGTCGCTAATTTAGGTCGTTGGTATATGACGCCCGTTTCGCCTGATTTTAAATTCCCACAAGTTTGGCGTACCAGTATAGGCGTCGATAATAAGTTTAAGCATGGTTGGACAACCAGTATCGATATCGCTTATACCAAAGATATCAATGCCATGATGGTCAGAGACTATGGTTTAAAACCACCGAGTGGTCAATTAAATAGTAGTGTGGATCCCCGGCCCGTGTATACCGATGCCGACCATGTTAAAATGTATGATTTCGGATTAAATACGGATTTATATACGTTTACGAATACCAGTTTGGGCGAGTCATTTAATTTTACTGCTAAAGTTAATAAAAACTTTGGCAAAGGTTTCCGAACCAGTTTGGCTTATAATTTTATGTTGGCCAACGATGCCAATTCCATTGAAGCGGAAATCACAGGTGATGCATTTATGCGTAATCCGGCTTTGGGCAATGTCAATAAAGAACGTTTGGCACCTTCATTGTATGGCGATAAACACCGTTTTGTCGGGTTTACCAGTAAAGAATGGAAATATGGCGAAAACAGAAAATGGTCTACAGTCATAGCAGCTGTTTACGAGTGGGCCAAAGGAGGCCGGTTCTCATATACTTATGCCGGTGATATCAACGGTGACGGATCCAATTTGAATGATTTAATTTATATCCCAACGGTAAATGATTTAGATCAAATGTATTTTTCCGGTACCCCAGCTGAACAACAAGCGCAAAAAGATGCTTTAAATAGTTTCATTCATCAAGATGACTATTTAAGTACCCACCGTGGTCAATATATGGAACGTTATGCTATTTTGAGTCCTTGGCGAAGCAATATCGACCTTAAATTAACCCAATCATTGCGTATTAAAGGTGCGCAAAAAGTACAGTTTAATTTAAATATTTTAAATTTTGGCAATTTATTGAATAGTGACTGGGGTGTGGTTAAGCTACCCACCAGCAAGCAACCCATTAGCGTTCAAATGATAGACGTGGACAATGATGGTAATTTAGATCCGGTTTATACCTTTGACACCAGTGTGAAAAAAACTTTTTATAATGATACCAGTTTGCGGTCACGTTGGCAAATACAAGCCGGTTTGAGATACATTTTTTAGCATATAAAATTTAAGACCTTACAAAGCCTGAGTTATATGGATAACTTGGGCTTTTTTTCTAAAGACTTTATAATCAACATGATGAAAAAATATCTAATTTTTTTTCATCATTTCTTTTGCAGAATAAAAAAAAAGCTATAAATTTGCACCACTTTTGAAAACCAATTGGCCTATGGTGTAACTGGCAACACGTCTGATTTTGGTTCAGAAGAGTCCAGGTTCGAGCCCTGGTAGGCCAGCCCAAAAAACCTCATCAAATTTGATGAGGTTTTTTTATGCTTTTCAGTTAATATTTTTTATTTTTACTTCACCTTAATTTAAAATACACCTTATGAGAGCACATGAAATCGATTATAAAATTTATGGTGACGACATGCAAGTTGTTGCTGTTGAATTAGATCCCGGTGAAACGGTTATAGCCGAAGCCGGCGCCATGAACTGGATGGACCCGGATATCCAATTTGAATCTAAAATGGGTGATGGGGCAAAACCTGAAAAAGGTTTATTGGGTAAACTTTTGGATGCCGGAAAAAGAGTATTAACAGGCGAATCTCTCTTTTTGACCCATTTTACCAATGTGGGGACCGGCAAAAAAGAAGTCAGTTTTGCGGCACCTTATCCGGGAAAAATTATTCCGGTTGATTTAGATATCTATGGCGGAACCTTACTTTGCCAAAAAGATGCTTTTTTGTGTGCGGCCAAAGGGACTGAAATATCCATTGCTTTTACAAGAAAATTAGGCACCGGTTTTTTTGGCGGCGAAGGTTTTATTTTGCAAAAACTGGTAGGGGATGGTTTGGTGTTTATGCATGCCGGCGGGACAGTTGTAAAAAAAGAACTTCAGAATCAAACCATTTATGTCGATACCGGCTGTATTGTAGGTTTTACCCAAAATATTCAATATGAAATAGAACGTGTCAAAAGGCTAAAATCAATGTTTTTTGGTGGTGAAGGTATGTTTTTAGCCAAATTGTCAGGTACCGGGACGGTATATTTGCAAAGTTTGCCGTTCTCAAGATTAGCCGATCGTATTTTAATGAATGCTCCTTCAGCCGGTGGCAAATCTACCGGTGAGGGTTCTGTCTTGGGCGGCTTAGGTAGATTGTTAGATGGCGATAACTTTTAATTTAAAATTTACATCAAGCTTTCAAACCATAGGCATATAAGCCGGAAAATTAGTTTACTTTTGTAAGATAAAAATTTTTGACATGAAAAATATTGAAAATATAGCACAATATCCCCCGCAAATACGACGAGATATTGTCAGAATGGTACACGATGTACAATCCGGTCATCCGGGCGGTTCTTTAGGAACGGTCGAATTTTTTACAGCCTTATTTTTTGATCTTTTGGAAGTCGACCCAAAAAATTTCAAAATTAAGGGAACAGGCGAAGATGTTTTTATCCTTTCAAATGGTCACATTACACCTGTTTATTATAGTACCTTAGCCCGCCGTGGTTATTTTGAGGTAAAAGAATTGGCGACATTCCGCCGGTTAGGCAGTCGTTTGCAAGGGCATCCCTCGGTGCATGATGGTTTGCCCGGCATTCGTATTGCCAGTGGATCTTTGGGACAAGGTCTGTCTGTGGCGCTTGGTGTGGCACAAGGAAAAAAACTGAATAAAGATCCACATCTGGTTTATACTTTGCATGGCGATGGCGAATTACAAGAGGGTCAAATTTGGGAGGCTGTTTTATATGCCGGTGCTAAAGGGGTGGATAATCTTATTGCCACAGTAGATTATAATAATGCACAAATTGACGGAAAGGTAGATGATGTTTTGAGTTTAGGTAACTTAAAAGCCAAATTTGAAGCCTTTAATTGGACCGTTGTTGACATTAAAGAAGGTAATAATTTGGAAGCCGTTATAGAAGGACTGAGAAAAGCCAAAACTTTAACCGGTAAAGGTAAGCCTGTCGCCGTATTATTACACACCTTGATGGGATATGGGGTTGACTTTATGCAAGGGGACTATCGTTGGCA
This sequence comes from Flavobacteriales bacterium, assembly GCA_026993355.1. GTDB lineage: Bacteria > Bacteroidota > Bacteroidia > Flavobacteriales > Flavobacteriaceae > WGBX01. Next base: position 87,139 of record JALWTX010000012.1, read on the forward strand.
TGGTAAACCTTTAAATGATGAGCAATTGGCCAAAGCTTTAGAGCAATTGCCCGAAACATTACAAGACTATTAGTTAGTTGAAAGTTAAAGCCGTTTTGCTAAAACGTCTGAATTGAGAATTGAAAATGGAGAATTGGCACTTCGATACATTTTTTGCGCCTACGTCGCAAAAAAACTTAATGTCTGTTTTTTATCAATTTATCAAATAACCATTATCATTAAATAATCAGATAATCTAATAATCAGAGACCAATAAAATGAAAAAATACACCTACACAGAAAAAAAAGACACCCGTTCAGGTTTTGGCGATGCCCTAACCGAATTGGGTAATAAAAACAAAGATATAGTCGCTTTAACCGCCGATGTAACCAGTTCGGTTAAAATGGGCGATTTTGCCAAACAACATCCCGAACGTTTTTTTAATGTCGGTATTCAAGAAGCCAATATGATTGGTATGGCTGCCGGATTTACCATCGAAGGAAAAATACCTTTTGCGGCAACTTTTGCCGAGTTTATTTCGGGTCGTGTTTATGATCAAATCCGTCAAGCTGTGGCTTATAGCGAAAAAAATGTCAAAATCTGTGCGTCGCATGCTGGTTTAACTGTTGGTGAAGATGGCGCAACCCATCAAGCACTCGAAGATTTGGGTATGATGAAAATGCTGCCCGGTATGACGGTTATTAATCCCTGCGATTATAACCAAACCAAAGCAGCTACTTTTGCCATTGCCGAATATGAAGGGCCTGTTTATTTACGTTTTGGCCGTCCAAAAGTCCCTAATTTTACACCCGAAAATCAAGTATTGGAGATAGGTAAGGCCATTGTGTTGAATGAAGGAAATGATGTGAGTATTTTTGCGACCGGACACTTGGTATGGCCTGCTATTGAAGCGGCAGAACGTTTGGAAAAAGAAGGAATTAGTGTAGATTTAATCAATATACACACTATAAAACCCTTAGATGAATCAGCAGTTTTAAAATCTGCTAAAAAAACCGGCGCTGTTGTTACCTGTGAGGAACACAACCGTTTGGGTGGTTTGGGCGAAAGTATTGCCGGATTTTTATCTGCAAATCATCCGACACCACAATCATTTGTAGCAGTTAATGATCAGTTTGGAGAGTCGGGAACAGGGGATGAACTGATGCATAAGTATGGTTTGGATGCCGATGGCATATATAAGGCTGTGAAAGAAGTTTTGGCCAAAAAATAAGGTATGAACGAAGTCTGGTCTTTTGGTCTGTTAGCCTTTACATCATTTTTTACCTTGATAAATCCATTAGGGACGATGCCTATTTTTATGACGATGACCAAGGAGTTAGACCAAAAGCACCGTGTTCGTACAGCTAAAAAGGCCGCCATTATTGCTTTTTTTACTATTTTATTTTTTGCATTTTCAGGTCAACTGCTTTTTAATTTTTTTGGTATTTCGGTCAACAGTTTTCGCATTGTCGGTGGGGTTATCTTCTTTTTGATGGGGATGGATATGCTGCAAGCCCGTTTGGGTAAGGTCAAAGTGCAAGAGTCAGAAATACACAGTTATGTTAATGATATTTCTGTTACCCCTTTGGCTATTCCTATGATTTGTGGCCCGGGGGCTATTACCAATGCCATTGTTATGATGGATGACGCCGATACAATTGAAAAAAAAATTGTATTGATTCTTGCCATTTTTATCGTCTTACTTTTGACCTATTTGATTTTGTACAGTTCTTCTAAAGTTATCAAAGCCTTAGGCGATACCGGTAATAAAGTGATGATGCGGTTGATGGGTTTAATAGTGATGGTAATTGCAGTGGAATTCTTTTTTAGCGGTTTAAAACCTATTTTGATAGAGATTATACATCAGGCAATTAAATAATGGAGGAGAATACCAAACATATTAAATCGATTATTCAAAATTTACGTCAGGAACGTAAGCTTAAAAAAGGACTTGAAAAAGCCCAAATAAAAAAATTATGGCAAGAATTAATGGGTGATACGATTGCTAATTATACCCATCATCTGACTTATGACAGCGGACAGTTAAAAGTTTATTTAACTTCATCGACATTACGTGAGGAGTTAAATCGAGGAAAACAAAAAATAATAAACTTGCTCAATGAACATTTGGGTAAAGAAGTGGTAAAAAACATTATATTTAAGTAAAATTTAAAAGCAGGTTAAATTGTTTAATTTAAAAGAATATATTCTAAAAAAGAAAGTCAATCGACAAAAAAAAGATTTGTCAAACAAGACAATTGTTGTCAAACCCATAACCAAAGTGGCAATCTTGAACAACCCGGAAAGTCAACTGAGTTTTGAGAATTTGAAATATGTGCAAAAAGCTTTGAATTTGCATAGTCATCAATTTGAGATTTTTACTTTTAAGAAAAAAAATGACCACTATAATGAGTTACGGGGAATTGTGGCATCCAAAGAGGTTTTTTCAATTTTTGGCCAAATAAAGAGTCCGGAAATAAAAGAATTTCTGGATAAACAATATGATTTATTATTGGATTTTACCCAATTGTCAAACATATATGAAGCCTATTTATCTTTGCATATCAAAGCCAATTTGAGAGTTGGCTATTATAATGAAGAGCAGCTTTATGATATAATGTTGGAAGTACCGTATGGCGACATCAAAAAATTTGCCGATGAGACAGCACGCTATCTCAAAATCATTGGTCTGCTTCCTTGATCAATCTGTTTTTATGTTTTCTGACAATTCATAAAAAAACTTAAATTTGTGCAAACTCCTTTTTAATGAAAAAATTATTTTTAACAGGTTTATTTCTGATTGGTCTACAGGCGCTTTTTGCACAAGAGAAATTAATTGAAAGAAAAATTCATAGTCAGCTCAAAATTCCTTTTACACATTTTGATTACAATGCATATGAAGCTCAGTTAGCCGATACCATTCACACGGCTCTAAAGCCTTGGCATTATTTTGAGATCAACAGCCAGTTTATTTTAGACCGCTATAAATCTCTTTTGTTACCCCGAAAAACATGGCTAGGCAAAAAAATATTTAACGAACACCTTTTCCCGGTTTTAGGTCCGGACTATTGGTTGACGATTGACCCGGTCATTGATTGGGAATTGGGCCGTGATTTAACAGAGCAGACACTTACCTATCAAAACACACGTGCCATTAGGGTAGAAGGGGCTTTAGGCAAACAATTTTCTTTCAGTGCAACTATTGCCGAAAATTATGCCCGTTTGCCCAATTTTTTAGACCGTTATGCATGGCGTACTCATCCGCCGGTAGTACCGGGCTATGGATTAAATAAAAGTGAAGACCATCTTCATGTCGATTATCCTTATGCTGCAGGTTATTTGGCTTACAAGCCAAGTAAATTTTTCTTTTTTGAAGTGGGGCATGGAAAGCATTTTATTGGGGAAGGTTATCGCTCTTTATTCTTGTCAGATAATGCCCCAAATTATCCTTATGCTAAAATAGAAGCGCAGTTTTGGCATGTTAAGTTTACCACGATGTGGTCAGCCTATCAAGACTTGCGCGATCAATACACTTTAAATGGTGTATATAAAAAGAAATTTTCAGCTATTCATTATATCAGCTGGAATGCGACTCAAAAACTTAATCTCGGTTTTTTTGAAACTGTCTTATGGTATAATGAAAATCGAAGAGGTTTTGATATCAATTTTCTCAATCCGTTAATCTTTTTTAAAACCGCTGAATATGAAGCGGGTTCAGATGCTTCCAATACCTTATTGGGCTTATCGGCCTGCTATAAATTGCCATTAAAATTATCGGTATATGGTCAATTTATTTTAGATGAAATGGTCGTTTCCAAGTTTTTTACTGATCCGTCCTATTGGACCAATAAATTTGGTTACCAACTCGGGGTTAAATATCATGATGCTTTCAATCTTCCTAATTTATTTATCAGACTTGAGTACAACCAAGTTCGTCCCTATACTTATGCCCATAATACGCTGGTTAATTACGGACACGATTATCAGGCATTGGCACATCCGTGGGGAGCAAATTTTAAAGAAATTTTGTTCGAAATGCAATACCGGTATAAACGCTGGTATGCATACAATATTTTAAGTGTCGGAGAAAAAGGTTTTGATTTCCCTCATAATCCGGTGGCTTATGGTGGTGATATTTACCGGTACATCCGGCCGGAAGACCGCGGAAATAATAAATATACCTTGCAAGGAAATCGCGGAAAAATAGTTTTTAATCATTTTGAAGGCGGATATATTTTGAACCCTGCCACCAATTTAAAATTATTTTCAGGAATCATCTTCAGGAAAACAAATATAGCAGAAGAATTATCACAAGTAAAAAATGAAACATCGACTTACCTTTTTTTCGGTATCAAAACCCATTTGTGGAATGATCATTTTGATGTTTTTTAATATTACGCATGTCTGTCATTTCGACAGAGTCCCGACTAAAGTCGGGACGACGAGAAATCTCAACAAAAGAAGAGATACCTTTCCGATATATCGGGACAAGCTGTCGCTGCGCTCACTCGGAATGACACACTGTATCATAGCAAGTAAATAAAATAAGAAGCATCCTTGTCATTTCGACAGAGAGGCACGAGCGAGGAGAAATCTTACTATTTTTAAAATTTTTAAAACCATAAAAGAACAAAACTTAATCATCATAATTTCTTAATGGTTCAAAAAAATCGAAAATTTGATATCTGATATTTGAAATAAAATAAATCCTCAATTCCTCAAATATGAAAGAGATTTCTCACTGCGTTAGAAATGATAAGTAAGAATAATTCATCAAATAACCATATAACCATATCAACAATTAACCAACAAATATGAAAATAGCCCTAGCACAAATCAATGTCATCATAGGCGATTTTGAAGCCAATACCCGCAAAATTCTTGATTATATCGCACGTGCCAAAGCCCAAGCTGCCGATTTGGTCATTTTTCCCGAATTGGCAACCACCGGCTATCCGCCACGTGATTTTCTGGAGTTTACCGACTTTATCGAAAAAGCCGAGAAGAGCATCGAACAAATCAAAAAAGCCACGGACGATATTGCTGTGGTCATCGGCACGCCGACCCGCAATCCGGTAATTGAAGGCAAAGATTTGTATAATTCGGCGGTATTTTTATATCAAGGCAAAGAAATCTATCGTCAACATAAAACCTTGCTGCCGACTTACGATATTTTTGATGAAGCACGGTATTTTGAAGAAGCGACGCAATGGCAAACCATCGATTTTAAAGGTCATAAAATAGCTTTGAGTATATGTGAAGACCTTTGGAATTTGGGTAATGAAAATCCGCTTTACACCATAAATCCGATGGCAAAACTGATGCCGCAACAACCGGATTTTATCATTAATGTATCGGCAAGCCCTTTTGATTATACCCATGCCAAAGAACGCATAAGAGTACTCAAAGAAAACGTTAAAGCATACCAAATTCCGGTATTTTATGTCAATCACGTCGGGGCGCAAACCGATATTATTTTTGACGGTGGCTCCTTGGTGGTTGCCCCTAATCAAAGTGTGCATACCGAAATGCCTTATTTTGAAGAAGCTTTGAAAATTGTCGATTTGGATGATGTCAAAACCAATACGGCAAATAAGGAACAGCCCAAGGACAAAATACCCTTGATACACCATGCTTTGGTTTTGGGAATCAAAGATTATTTCGGCAAAATCGGTTTTAAAAATGCCGTTATCGGTTTATCCGGTGGACTGGATTCTGCCGTGACAACCGTTTTAGCTACCGAGGCATTGGGCAAGGAGAATGTGCGCGTGTTGTTGATGCCGTCGCAGTTTTCATCGGATCATTCCATTAAAGATGCCGAGGATTTGGCTAAAAACCTAGGGATTCGCTATGATATTGTTCCCATTAAAGAGATTTTTGAAAGTTATTTGCAACAACTCAATCCTTTGTTTGAAGGGCGTGATTTTGATGTAACTGAAGAAAATATCCAAGCCCGTATCAGGGGTAATCTGTTGATGGCTATTTCTAATAAATTCGGTAATATTTTGCTCAATACCAGCAACAAAAGCGAAATGTCCGTGGGTTACGGTACGCTTTACGGCGACTTGGCAGGCGGACTTTCCGTGATTGCCGATGTGTATAAAACCGAAGTTTATGAATTGGCGCGCTATATCAATCGCAATAAAGAGATTATTCCTATCAATACGATACAAAAACCGCCGTCGGCAGAATTGCGTCCCAATCAAAAAGACAGCGACAGTTTGCCGGATTATGATATCTTAGATCCGATTTTAAAATTGTATATTGAAGGAAGAAAAGGTCCCAAAGAAATTATAGCGCAAGGCTATGATAAAGCCTTGGTTGAAAGAATCTTGAAAATGGTCAATCGCAACGAATTTAAGCGACACCAGACGGCGCCGGTCTTGCGGGTCAGTCCAAAGGCGTTCGGTATGGGTAGGCGTATGCCCATTGTAGCGAAATACTTGGAGTGAGATTTCTCACTGCGTTCGAAATGACAGCTTGTATCAAAGAAACAAATAACATAAGAAGCAGTATGTCATTTCGACAAAACTTTGCTGACCTTAGGTCAACAAAGTGCCGAGAAATCTCATTCTAAGTAATTAAAATATAAGCATTAGATTTCTCGTTGTTCCTTCATCACTTTGTTCGAAATGACAGCCTGACTATGAAACAAATGATATCAAAAGCACTTTTTGTCATTTCGATAGAGTTTTTATGACGTAGGAATAAAAAGGATGAGAAATCTTAATTGTTATTAAATAAGGATAATCGATTTTTCTCCACCAACAAAAGACAGAGTTATAAATTAACAATTAACCAAATAATTAATTCTTAAAATGACCAAGATAATTATTCTTATTGCCGGTATCATCATCGGTATTTTTGCAAGCCTCTGGTTTCAAGAACGTCAAAAAAATGAAGATATTCATCAACAAAGTCAAGTTTTGTTGGAAAATGTCAAACATTTGAACAAAATGGTCGTAGCGGAAGCTTACTACAATGAAGTTTATTCGTATAAAGACAGCGATAAATATCTGTTTGACATGTTACAATTCGACAAAAATGCCATCTTGTTGGTAACGGCTAAAGCACAAATATCTTATGATTTAAATCAACTTAAAATCCGATTGGACAGCGTGCATAAAGTCATTCATATCACAAACATCCCCAAAGAACAGGTTGAAATTTTTCCGAATATTCAATATTATGACTTACAACAAAGCAGTTTAAATCAATTTAACAAAGATGATTTGAACCGGATAAATGCCGATGCCATTGAAAAAATAAAATCCCATATAGATTTAACGCAACTGCGCCTAAAAGCCAAAAAACAACTGCTCGAAAACCTTCAAAACTTGTATGCGCTTTCAAAGATTTACGGCTGGAAAGTTGAAGATGATCATTTGAGAAAGAACTTGGAATCGGATTTGGTGCTTTTTAAGGATTGATGGTGTAATTTTGGATGGAATTTTGCAAAACTCACAATTTATAATGTAAGTTTAACAATATTATTCTTGGTTGTAACCAAGTTGTATGTTTAGCGGATAAATAATTGGTATTGGTAAACCGAATCTTATATTGGGTATTAAGTAAATTAATTACTTTGATTTCTACCCCGAAAGCTTTATCCGGTTTTTGATACAAAACGCTTGCATTCCATAAGGTACCACTTTGTTTCCATCGGTTTGCTTCGTTTGTATATTCGATGAAAAATTCTGATTGAAATACAATATTTTTATATGCCGTTGTTGTTTCAAAATACGGTTTTAAAGATTTGACCTGAAAATTATTAATTGTTGAAATACTCTTCAAATAATCTTGCCGGATACCTATGGATAATTCCGGTCCGGTTTTATAATAACGACCTATGGATAAATCATTGATAATCATCCAATTTTGAGATGGTACTTTGGTTTGATTAAACCGGTTTATATTTTCACTAAAACCTACAAAAGGTTTGTATTTCAGCTGAAATTTACGCCATTCTTTGGTAAAACCAACTGCTATATCCCAAGCGTTAAGCGGTTGGTCATTTATAATAGGTTTTTGATTGGAATCGGTACCTGCTAATTGGTTGAGTTCCGTTAATTCCGTAATTTGTTTTTTGAAATGAATATTACTAAATAAGTTGATACCTTTGATAAGAGAAAAATACCGGTAGTTTACATTAAACTCGTGATATAAAGCGTTGTTTAACAATGGGTTGCCTTGAAACATTCGGTCGTATCGTTGTAGTGTCTTGCCTTGAATATAATCTTGCAAATGCGCCCAAGTTGTTTGAGCGGCATATCGCAATTGAACATCGCCATGAAACCATTTGGTATCCATATTAAATTCGGGTAACCAAATATATTTTGATTGTTTGTTCTCTTTGGTTTGCAAAGACTGCCATATGATTTTATGTAAATAGAGCCCTGGTGTCAAGATACTTTGCCCGATTCGAAAACGGAATTGTAATCCCGTAAAAAAATTCTGTCTATTGTAGTGTAAATCATTTGAAAAATTATCAAAAAAGATGGGGTTTTGTGGCAAGTCTTGAAATAACCGGCTTTGCCACCTGCCTTTTTGAAAGTTCCCGCCCAAACTGAAATAGATATGATGCCGGTTGTCAATTTTGTAATAATATTTTAAGAGACTTTGCAATTGTTGTTTCCTGATTTGGATATTTTGCCCCAAATGATATTTATTTGCCGGGGCCATATTGATAAAGTTTTGCAAAAAGCCACTGTCGGATAACCAATTTTGTTCCTGCCGGTTTGCTTGAAAATTATACTGACTCAAAAAACGAATAATGTGTTTTTTACTAAACTTATGATACCATAATAGCGATTGATTGATTTGCAAGGCATTCTCATTTGATAGTGTATTGATATACCGGTTTTGAAAAGGGCTGTTGTCAGTATCAAATTCGGAATATTCCGGTACATCTTTATTGATATATACCGAAAAGTTAATATATTGATTGGACTTAGGGTCATAAATGAGATTGATTTTCCCCAAAACAGTTTCCGGTGTTGTTTGCTTATTGTTTTGTTCAGTTTGTAAAAATGCTTGCGGAAACACATAATGGTTTTCTTTTTCGTTTTGAAAACGGCTTTTGTTTTTAGACCATAAACCATAAATTTGAAATTGCCATTTTAAACCAAAATCCTGTTGCCATTGCAAAGCGTTAAATAAGGTTTGTTTACTGATAAAATCTAATTTGTTAGCAAAATTAAAAAGCGATTTTTTAGCCGGATTAGGCATAAAATGCCGGCTCAAATACCGGTCGTTGCTTTCAAACCGGCGGATATCCTCATAGTTCAACGAAGTTTCTCCAATATCATTGATGTTACCAATATAACTTAAATTAGTTTTAGGGCTATAATAAAACAGGTTGGCTTTGCCCAGATAATTTTTATTTAAATTGCCGCCGGCTACGACATCGCCAAATATAAACCGCTTTTTGCCTTCTTTGAGCTTGATGTTGATAATCATTTTTTGTTCATCGGTTAAACCTTTCATGAAACTTACGGCTGTATAATCTTTGACAACTTGAACTTTTTTAACAGCATCAGCCGGAATATTATCGACCGCTAAGCGAGAACTGCCACCAAAAAAATCTTTCCCTTCAACCATTACTTTTTGAACTTTTTTACCCATAACAGTTATTTGTCCGTTTTTACCGACTTCCACACCGGGTAACTGTTGTAAAACCGCTTTGAGTTTTCGTTCTTTGCCGGTTACAAAATGCTTGACATTATAAACAATAGAATCTTGCGTAATTTTGACCGGCGTTTTATAATCAATGACGACTTCGTCTAACGCCTGGTTGTTGGGTTTTAAAACAATGTGCTTTAAAGTGGGTTTAACCAAGCTGTCCAGTTTAAAATTATAGGGCTGATAGCCCATAAATGATACGGTCAACAAATAAGTTGCTTTGGTTTCCAGGCGCATTTCAAACTTGCCCTTAGCATCGGTGACAGCAAAAACAAAAGGTAAATCCTTATCGATTGATTTAGCCATAATATTGGCAAATTCCAAGGGCTGTTGCAAGCTGTCCGTTACAATGCCTTTAAGCACACGGTCTTGGGCGGATATTGGGTTGCTTACACACCATACCAATATCCAAAAGGCTATAGTTCCAATAAAAAATATTATTTGTTTGATCACTTTTAAGGTTAATTTCCGAAGTATTTACCCATCTCTTTTATGCGTTTGGCTCGTCCTTCTTCTTGGGTGCGTAAAATTCCTTTTTCGGGACGTTTTATTTTGATATTTTTTTTCAACCATTTGATTTTTGTGGCATAAATAATTTTTTTGTTAGCAAAAACATATTTGAGCACCAACCCCGGCAGACCACGTGCTTCTCCGGGACCAAAAGGTACCGGAATATTTGGGGTAAACCAAGCAACTTTTTTTCTTTGAACGGCTTTTATAACCGGATAACCCAAAATAGTGTCAGTTTCTTTGGTAATTTGCCATTTATTATCTTTCAATTTGGCTGTTTCTCTTACCACATTACCCGTAGAAACATCTTTGAATTGCTGCATATACAAATTTTCAATAATATTACAATAATGGATAGCATTACCATCGCCTATTAATTTAGCCATCATATAATCCATTTGATTAACCGTCTCATCCGGCATTTCCTCTTGCCATTGGTACCGGCTTTCATTTGGGTTGAATTTTAAAGTAAAATCAAAATCCTTTACAATAACATTGAATTTAGCATCTTTACGTTGGGCCATAAGCATCATACTTTCTCCAAACTTTTCTTTGATAGACTTATAAATTTCCGGGCTACTATTGAGCTTGGCTTTATAAATAACAATAGCGCTTTGTTGTGCAAAAATGTTTATACTATTTATAAACAAAAAAATATATAATAGTATTTTTCTTTTCATTTTATTTTGTTTTGATTTAGTTTGATCCCATTCAGGGGTCAAACTAAATTTATTAAAGATATAAATAATTATCTACCCATACAATCATTGTAATAGTATAAATACGCAGATTGCCATTGTTGTGATCCATAATCACCAAAATCTAAGGCAGCAATTATAGCATAATATCTGCAAACTGTAGGTTCAACTTTTTCTATTTTTTGTTTTTTTACAGGCTTGTCTTTAATTTCTAATCTACTGATTGCAGACAAATTCATTGAGGACAATATAAATAATGCTATTAATAATACTTTTTTCATAATTCATAAAATTTTAATTAAACATTTTTTATTTGACGACCAATTTCACTTCCCTCGTCACAAGAAGTTAGGTGTCAACAAACCATGTTTAACCAAAAATGTGTAACTTTGCACCGTTAAACATGGTTTGACATTCAGGGAACGTCACCAAGAGTTTCCAGCTTGCAAGGTGATGTTCCTTTTTTGTTTTTGTGGACTATCTTATCTCATAGGCAAATTATTTTGGGTGTGTGACAACAAACTTAATATAAAAATTCCAACAAAAACAAAAAAAAATAGATTTTTTTTTTCGAATCGACATAAATTTTATGTTATTGACTAAAAAATACAGTTATTTTTAACAATAATGCAATTCTTTAATGGGTATATGGTAAAAAAAAGTATTTGTATGAAAGCAAAACAATCAATAAAGAATATGATCTCACTAGGCACTTTCCACTAAGTACTAGACACTATTTTCCTTCCTCATTTCTTTATTTTTATCATTTTCTCAACAAAATATTATTCAGCACTTCAAACGGTTTTATAAAAAAATCGTATTTTTAAAGCACCAAATATTTTGAATATGACAAGTTTTCAACAAGCTATAAAACAAGGTATTCCCAAGGAATTACCTTCACCCAAACCTTTTGATCCCGATATTAACCATGCACCGCCACGCCGTAATATTCTGTCTGACGACGAAAAACGCTTGGCGGTACGCAATGCCTTGCGGTATTTTCCAAAGAAATGGCATGCCGAACTGGCACAAGAATTTGCCGACGAACTCAATCGCTATGGTCGTATTTATATGTATCGTTTTCGTCCTGATTATGAGATGTATGCCCGTCCTATAGAGGACTATCCGGCTAAGAGTAAGCAAGCAGCCGCTATCATGCTTATGATACAAAACAATTTGGATCCGAAAGTAGCCCAACATCCACACGAGTTGATTACTTATGGCGGTAACGGGGCGGTTTTTCAAAATTGGGCGCAATATTTATTGACCATGAAATATTTGTCCGAAATGACCGAAGCACAAACGCTGGCTATGTACAGCGGACACCCTATGGGCTTGTTTCCTTCGCATAAAGATGCCCCGCGTGTGGTCGTTACCAACGGTATGATGATTCCCAATTATTCTTCACTTGACGATTACGACCGGCACAATGCTTTGGGCAATACGCAATATGGACAAATGACCGCCGGTAGTTATATGTATATCGGTCCGCAAGGGATTGTACACGGTACCACTATTACGATTCTTAATGCCAAGCGGATTATTGTAGAACGTTTTGGTAAAAATCCCGATGAACCGGTCTTATTTGTATCTTCCGGATTGGGCGGTATGAGTGGTGCGCAACCCAAAGCCGGAAACATAGCCGGCGTTGTTTCCGTCGTAGCGGAAGTCAATCCGAAGGCGGCAAAAAAACGTCACGAACAGGGCTGGGTAGATGTGTTGATTGACGACCTTAATAAACTGACAGAAGAAGTTAAAAAAGCGCTCAAAGAACATAAAGTTATTTCCTTCGGATATATCGGGAATATTGTTGATGTTTGGGAAAAATTTGACAAAGAGAATATTAAAATAGATTTGGGTAGTGATCAAACATCGCTTCACAATCCGTTTAACGGTGGCTATTATCCTGTTGATTTAAGTTTTGAACAGGCCAATCAAATGATGGCAACCGAACCCGAAAAGTTTAAAGAATATGTGTACGCTTCGTTAAGACGACAAGTTAACGCTATTAACAAACATACTGCTAAAGGCACTTATTTCTTTGATTATGGCAATGCTTTTTTGTTAGAATCAAGTCGTGCCGGTACCGATATTATGGAAGGCAACAAATTCCGCTATCCGTCTTATGTCGAAGACATTATGGGACCCTTCTGCTTTGATTACGGTTTTGGTCCATTTCGTTGGGTATGCACCAGTGGCAATCCAGATGATTTACAAAAAACCGATGAAATAGCGACGCGTGTTTTGGAAGAATTGAAACAAAATGCACCTGAACGCATTCAACAACAGATGGCAGATAATATCCAATGGATACGCGGGGCACAAGAAAACAAATTAGTAGTTGGTAGTCAAGCGCGTATACTCTACGCCGATGCTTGGGGTCGTATCAAAATTGCCGAAGCCTTTAACGAAGCCATTAAGAATGGTGAAATTTCAGCGCCTGTTGTGTTGGGACGTGACCACCATGACGTGTCGGGTACGGATTCGCCTTTCCGTGAAACATCTAACATTTATGACGGTTCGATGTTTACCGCCGATATGGCGATACAAAATGTGATTGGTGATAGTTTCCGCGGGGCTACTTGGGTGTCTATTCACAATGGTGGCGGTGTTGGTTGGGGCGAAGTGATTAATGGCGGTTTCGGGATGTTATTGGACGGTTCCGGTGATGCTGATAGACGTCTTAAACAAATGCTGTATTGGGATGTCAATAATGGCATTGCCCGTCGCAATTGGGCGCGAAACGACAATGCCATGTTTACCATACAACGCGCCATGGATGAAAATCCGGATTTGAGCGTGACAATTCCTAACTTAGTAGAGGAGAGTATTTTAAATAATTTATTTTAATCTATAATATTTCTTTAATTTCGATAAGCCGGCGGACTTTTGGGATAATTTTAAAATCAATATCACTTTGGTCTGCCGGATCGAAATGAATGGCATGCATCCCGGCATTACGTGCTCCTAATACATCGGTTTTTAGGTTGTCACCTATCATAAAACTTTTGTGCGCCAAACTTCCGGCTTTTTTTAAGGCTTGTTTAAAGACAATAGGGTGAGGTTTTAGTTTACCGGTTTCTTCGGAGGTAATTAAGTGGTCAAAATAATGGTCAATGCCGGCATTTTTTAGTTTATCTGCTTGAACTTCGGCAAAGCCATTTGTCAAAATGTGTAAATGGTATTTAGGTTTTAAATAATCTAATAGCACTATAGTGCCGGGTATTAAGGCAGTGCCTTGTTTGAGCAAATCTAAATAATCTTGCGCCAAAAGTTTAATTTTTTCTTTTGGGAGGCTATAATTCAGTTGCTTAAAGGTATCTGTAAGACGACCATATTTGACTTCTTCTTTGGTGCGTTTTTGTTGGGCGTATTCGATCCAATACTGTTGATTAATAGGCTCATATACGTTTAAAAATTCTTGTAAATCAAAAGGGAGTTGATGTTTTTGCAGCAGTTGGCCAAAAGCAATATCCGAATTGATTTGAAAGTCCCATAACGTATGATCCAAATCGAAAAAAATATCAGTAATTGTTGATTTAAGCATAAGTTGAAAAATGTTTAATAGTTTCGGTATATAATTTATTCCAGTCTTGCCACTCTTTAAGATCAGCCAAAATAAAATTATGAAATACCGGATAGAAATGTCCCCCGTATTTTTTAATAAGTTCGCCTTCGTCGAGCATAATTTTTAAGGCTCTTTCAGGATTAAGTTTATATTGATGTTTGAGCATAATGTCCGAAATAGCCACCGGATGCAAGCTTAAATTGGTTTCCGTTTCATTGGTAATATCATAAAATTTAAAAGGAACGGAGGTTCCTGCTCTAAAGCCTATTTTATGATTGTATCCCATAGAATAATCATCTTTTAATTCCAAATGCTCATAATATTGATAAGTTTCAGGGATATGGATCCGGTTAAAATGGGCGCGTATTTTAGTAATAGGTTTATGGATGGTATTTTCAAGCAATTTTATTTCTTTTTCTATTTCTTCTTCTTTGTCAATGGTGTAATAAGAAGCCAGCAAGCCTGTGTCGGCATAGTCGGCCAAAAATTTTATTTGTGTTTGATAATCTTGTTTATTGATGGAAATATTATGATCAAATAAACTGTAAGAAGCTATTAGATGGAAAAAAGTTAAGGGGTGTTTGTATTTATTTTTGAGTTGTAGAATTTCGTCAAAGGTATCGTAAGGGTCTTTTTTGCCAAAAATATAGACTTTGTTTCTAAGCCAAAATGCTTGAAATTTAAACCGGAAAAAATCATTTAAACTCCCAAAGATGTATCGCAAGAATGATTTGCCTTGATATAAACGTGCCATGCTGACATTTATAAGCGGCTCAAAATAAAATTCACGTGCTTGAAATTCTAAATCGGGGAAACGGGCTTTTAAAGTATCTTTGAATTTTTCTATCCAAATTTCTATAATGGGTTTATTCAGCAGGTTATGTTGTATTAAAAGACTGTTTTTATAATTATAACGTTCGTGGGTATCTTTTTCATGAATAAGATATTCTTCGTAACGGGATAGCAAATAGAAAGAAGCCGCAAAAATATCAAAGGGAATATCTGATTGGTCTATTTTGAAAAAAACAGGCTCTTCATCCCAAAAGCTGAATTCGACGGGTACATTTTTTATGCCTTGTTGATAGAGCAAGTCATGCGATTGAATATGAAATTCGCCACCCAGTGCCTGCGGAGCATATGAAAACTTAGGACCGTTATAGGCAATAAATTCTTCGATTTTAGTCGTAAATTTAATTTCTTGACGCATCAAATTGTTGAAAAGATGCCTGAAAATATAATTAACACGGGCGGTAACTTTTTGGGTATAAACTAAAATCATGGGCAAATTTACTTTTTTTACGAGACTGTTAACGTCTTAAAACTCGATTTTCTTTTCCAGTAACGACATGCCTTCAAAAGCAGCCGGACATATAGCGGTATTTTTAAGATGTAAATTTAATAGCTGTATATTCTTTTTCCGGTCCAAATGCGGATATTCACGGCAGGCTTTCGGCCTTGCTTCATATATAAGGCAATAATTGTCCGGACCTAAAAATACACAGGGCGTTTGTTGCATCATCCATAAACCGTCGGTATCTTTTTTGAGATATTTCCGGATAAATTCCACCGGTTTTAGTCGTAAGTATTTGGCAATACGTTCAATATCTTTTTCCGTGACTATAGGACTGGTGGTTTTACAGCAATTGGCACATGTCAAACAATCAATTTGTTCAAAAACCTCTTGATGAATTTCTCCCATTAGATAATCCAAATATTTGGGGGGTCTTTTTTTTATTTTCTGCACCAGTTTTTTAAACCGGTTATGATTAAGCCGGGCGTATTCAGGTAAATTTTTAAGGAATTTTTCCATAAGATTAAATATTATTTGGTCTTAACGGCCGGCATACATCCTATCATAATACTTTTGATAGTCGCCTGAAGTAACATTTTTAAGCCAATTTTCATTTTGCAAATACCAATCAATGGTTTTAGACAAGCCTTCTTCAAAATTGACTGAAGGTTGCCAACCGAGCTCTCGCTTAATTTTAGTCGCATCAATAGCATAGCGTTTATCATGTCCGGGACGGTCTTTGACAAATGTAATGAGTTGGCGTGAGGTGCCTGCGGGTCTATTTAATTTGTCGTCCATCAAATCGCAAAGTAAATGAATCAGATCGATATTGGTGTATTCATTAAACCCGCCGACATTGTAGGTCTCGCCGGATTTTCCATGATTAAAAATGGTGTCAATGGCGCGTGCATGGTCCAAAACATAAAGCCAATCACGGGTATATTGGCCATCGCCATAGACTGGAAGCGGCTTGTTATTTTTAATGTTGTTAATAAATAACGGGATTAATTTTTCGGGAAACTGGTTGGGCCCATAATTGTTAGAGCAATTGGAAATAACCGTCGGCATACCATAGGTATTGTGGTAACTACGCACAAAATGGTCGGAAGCCGCTTTGGATGCCGAATAGGGCGAATGTGGATCATAAGGCGTTTGTTCGGTAAACAAACCGGTTTTGCCCAGTGAACCGTAAACTTCATCGGTCGAAATATGGTAAAATAATTTGTCATCAAAATCATCTTGCCACCAATTTCGGGCGGTATTGAGTAGGTTCACCGTTCCGAGCACATTGGTTTCTACAAAGGCCAAAGGGTTTTCGATAGACCGGTCTACATGCGATTCGGCTGCCAAATGGATAACGCCGTCAAAATTATATTTTTCAAATAAATCTTTGAGAAATTCTGCATTGCGAATGTCGCCACGTACAAAGGTATAATTCGGGTTGCCGGCGACATCCGCCACATTTTCCAAATTGCCGGCGTACGTCAGCAAATCTAAATTGACAAAATTTGTTTCCGGATATTTATGGACCATTAGTCTGACGACATGCGAGCCTATAAATCCGGCGCCTCCGGTAATTAATATATTTTTTTGCTTCATTTTTATAGATTATTCGATTATTTGATTTATTGACACAACTGTAGGTTGTGTTTTGTCTCTCTTTTTAAATGAACGCAGTATCAGTAACATAATCAATATTTTTCATTGAGATTTCTCAGTCGTTACTCCTTCGAAATGACAATAACAGTTTGTCTCCCGACTTATAACGCGTTTCTATTGTTCGCCCCCTTTCCTTATTTTGTGCATGGTAGTTTATTGCTACATTGCCACAGCTTTCAAACTTAAATCCAAATTACTGACCGAATGGGTCAATGCGCCGGAAGAGATATAATCAACCCCACATTCGGCATACTGTCGCAAGGTCTCTTCCGTTATGCCTCCGGAGGCTTCTGTTTCATATTGTCCGTTAATTAATTTGACCGCCGTTCGTAAGTCATCAAAACCGAAATTGTCTAACATAATCCTGTTGACTTGCCCCACGCGCAATACTTCTTTAACTTCTGCCAAATTACGTGTTTCTATTTCTATTTGTAAATCTAAACTTTTCTCTTTCAGGTATTTGTTTGTTTTTAAAATAGCTTGTTCAATACCGCCGGCAAAATCGATATGATTGTCTTTGAGCATCACCATGTCATATAAGCCAAACCGGTGATTGGTCCCGCCGCCAATACGGACCGCCCATTTTTCTAAGGCTCTAATACCCGGCGTTGTTTTTCGGGTATCCAAAATTTGGGTTTTAAGGTCTGCCAAAATTTCGGCATAACGTCTTGTTTTAGTTGCAATGGCACTCATGCGTTGCATGGCGTTAAGCACCAAGCGTTCGGCTTTTAAAATGGATTGTGAAGAACCGCTCACGGTAAAAGCTACATCGCCATAGCGTACAAAGCTGCCATCCGGTATTAAAATGTTGAGCTCCAAACTGGGATCGACTTTTTTAAAGACTCGCTCTGCAAAATTAACCCCTGCTAAAATGCCGTCATCTTTTACCAGTAATTGTGCTGTTCCTTTGGCATCCGGTGGGATACAAGCTAATGAGCTATGGTCGCCGTCGCCAATATCTTCGCGTAAGGCATTGGTGATAATCAAATCAAGTTCCCTTTCAAATTGTTCTTGTGTCATCATAAAAACAAAAATAAGAAATGTATTTTAATAAACTGACATTCTATATTTTAATTATGTGTTCATAATTATCGTTTTTATTTAAATGTTTGATAAGTAAGGTTTTGTGTTTATGGTCAGGTTGTAAAGATTTTTTTTCAATCCCCTTAAAGAAAAAGATTTTATCATCTGCATATTATGACTAAAATTGTATATTTGAGCCTGAAAAATAGATTGAAAGTGGAAACATTTCATATAATAAACAGTGATTTTTTAAGCCTTAATGATCTTTGGCAAATTTTTTCGACACATCAGAAATTAAAATTGTCAGATGAAAATAGAGAAAAAGTCCGTGAAGCAAGACAATTTCTAGATCAAAAATTAAAAAACTCAGATCGCCCTATCTATGGTATTAATACGGGTTTTGGTGCATTGCATAATATTAAAATAGACGATGGCCAAATTAATTTGCTGCAAGAAAATTTGGTCAAAAGTCATGCTTGTGGTATTGGTGAGCCGGTTCCTGAAGATATTGTTAAATTAATGCTGTTGCTTAAAATCCTTTCGTTGTCAAAAGGACATTCCGGTATTCAATTAAAGACACTCGATTTGTTGATAAACTTTTATAATCATGATATTTTTCCGGTAGTGTACCGTCAAGGTTCTTTGGGTGCTTCAGGCGATTTAGTCCCTTTGGCACATTTGTCGTTACCCTTAATGGGCGAAGGAAATGTCATTTATAAAGGAAAAAATTATACGGGAGAAGAAATCCTTAAAAAATTTGGCTGGTCCAAAATAAAATTACAAGCCAAGGAAGGTTTAGCCCTGTTAAACGGTACGCAATTTATGTCGGCCTATGGGGTTTATAATTTATTTAACGCCAATAAATTAATATACTTTGCCGATGTTTTGGCAGCTTTGTCATTAGATGCATTTGATGGGCGTATTGAACCATTTGACGCTTTGGTACAGCAAGTACGTCCCCACCAAGGACAAATAGATACAGCGGCTTTTGTACGGCATTTGTTAGCCGGTAGTGAACTGATTAAACAACCCAAAAAGCATGTGCAAGATCCTTATTCATTTCGATGTGTCCCTCAGGTACATGGTGCCAGTAAAGATGCCGTTCGCTATGTATCTGATACCATTCTTAAAGAAATTAATGCCGTAACGGATAATCCACTTATTTTTCCTGCCGAAGATAAAATTATATCCGGCGGTAATTTTCATGGGCAGCCATTGGCTTTAGCTTTAGACATGCTGGCCATTGCCATGAGTGAGCTGGCCAATATTTCGGAGCGCAGAACTTATCAGCTTATTAGTGGCAAACGTGGTTTGCCGGCTTTTTTGGTTCTGAATCCGGGACTCAATTCAGGTTTAATGATTCCGCAATACGCGTCGGCCAGTGCCGTAAGTCAAAATAAACAATTGTCTACGCCGGCCAGTGTCGATTCAATAGAGTCGAGCAATGGTCAGGAAGATCATGTCAGTATGGGCGCCAATGCAGCGACCAAAGCCTTACGTGTAATTGATAATGTACAAAAAGTTTTGGCTATTGAACTTTTAACAGCCGCGCAAGCAATGGATTTTAGAGAGAAAAAAACCTCTGATTTTTTACAAAGTTTACTCAACACTTATCGTACCGAGGTGCCTTTTATTGAGGAAGACCGGATTTTGCAAGAAGACATTGCGAAAACCATAAATTTTATCGATCAAATCCATTTAGATAATTTAGAATATTCGTCTGTAAATCAACATATTTGATATAATAACTTAAATTTGCTTATAAAATAATATATTTTGGAAACACTAACGCCTAAAAAAACCTTAATAGACGGTTCAAAACTAATGATAGAAGCCTTGGCACAAGCCGGGGTTGACACGTTTGTCGCTTATCCAATTACCCCGTCGAATTGGATGTATAAATATGCCAAAGAACGGGTGCCGCAATTTTATGCAGCACCTGATGAAATAACCACTTTTCAATGGATGTCCGGCATGTCGGCAGCGGGTCGTTTGCCGGCGACTTCCAGTGCTTTTCCGGGGATAGCCTTAATGGTCGAAAGTATCAATATGGCTTATGCAATGGAATTACCCATGGTTATTATTATTACCCAACGTTTGGGGCCCAGTACAGGCTCGGCTACAACCGGTGCACAAGGTGATTTAGCCATTTTAAATGGTATTATCTCCGGTGGCTATCCGGTGCCTGTATTTTCGCCATCGGGTTTTGATGATATTTGGTCACTTTCAGAAAAGGCCGTCCAAACAGCTGTAAAATTCAGGACACCTGTTTTTTTACTGACATCCAAAGAAATGGTGATGCATCAAAAGTCTTTTGACTTAAACCGTTTAAAACCGATTGATAAAGTGAAACGACCCAAACCAAAAATTGAAGGCACTTATTTGCCTTATAAAGCCGATGCATCTTTGGTGCCTCCGTTTATTCCCTTAGGAGATGATGAACATTTGGTGCGGATAACCGCTTCAACTCATGATGAGGCTGCCAATATTCGTAAAAATGATCCTGAAGCTTTAGCAAATACACGCCGTTTGCATGATAAATTTATCAATCGAATAGATGAATTGACGATTTATGATTTGGAACGGCAAGAAGGTGCTGAAAAATTATTGATAACATGGGGTATTACCACTGATGCTGCCAGAGATGCTTTGGCAAAATTACGTGAAATGGGAAAAAAAATTGATTTATTAGTGGTGAAATCTCTCTTACCGGTATCGCCAAAAATTTATGATATATTAAATCAATATCCGGAAATTTTTATTGCTGAAGAAAATTTAACCGGTCAATTAAAAGAAATTTTATTTGGACATGCTCCGGTAAAAAATGTAAAACAAATAAATAAAATGGGGAATATGATTACGCCGGATGAAATAATTGGCGCAATTGTTTAAATTTATAAAATCATTATCATGACTAAAAATAAACAAACGTATTTAACCGATAAAAAATTTCCGTTTTGTCCCGGTTGTGGACATGGGATTTCGATAAATGCTTTAAACAAAGCTTTGCAAGAATTAAATTATGGCCCCAATGATGTAATTGTGGTCAGTGATATTGGTTGTAGCGGACTGATAGATCCTTTGTTTGCCACCCATACCATTCATGGTTTACATGGTCGGTCTCCGGCATTAGGTTTGGGTGTTGCAATGGGCGTGGCACAGAAACCAAACAAAAAAGTTATTGCTTTTATCGGTGATGGTGGTGCAACAATAGGACTACAACATATTTTGGAGGCTGCCCGGCGTAATGTTGATATGACATTGATTGTCCTTAACAACTTATTATATGGAATGACCGGTGGGCAAATAAGCGGTTTGTCAACCCAAAAATTTAAAGAAATTATTGATTTTGAGAAAGATATTCCGCCTTTTGACCTTATCCAATTAGCGCATGCTTCAGGTAGCCGGTTTTCCGTGCGCGTCAATGCGCCAAACAGAATAAAAGACACTTTAAAAAAAGCTATTGAAACAGAAGGATTCTCTATTGTGGAAGCCGCCAGTTTATGTCCGTCATATGGTATGAAAAAAATGAATGAATTGATGGAAGTAGTAGAGCACGAAGAAATTTTTGAACATGATAGACCGGCAACTAAAATTAAAGATAAACCTGTTCATTCATTGTTAGAGGAAACGCCTGTAATAAAGCCACAATTCAAGTCTGAGCTGAAAGAACGAAAGGGTATTTTAATTGCAGGATCTGCAGGTGGTGGCGCGCAATCTGTTGCCCGCTTTTTGGCACTGGCCGGTATGCATGCAGGCTTAGAAACTACTATGAAAGGTGAATATCCGATTACGGTAGGAACCGGATTTTCGGTGGCAGAAGTTATTTTGGACCATCAACCTATCAATTATACAGGTCTGGAAAAACCGGACTATTTCATTATTGTTACCGCCGATGGTTTGAGTAAGGTTAGAAATAAATTGCATAATGATGCGCAAATTTATATAGATGAAAAACTGGTAGATGATGATTTGAAAAACCAATATCCTAACCTCATTAGTGTGCCTTTCAGCAAAATGGCTAACAGGAAAAGTACCGCTTTGGCAGCGACTGCATATGTGTTAAACAAAACAGGCATTTTACCCGTCGAGGCTTTAAAAGAAGCGGTAAGTAGTCACCGGTTAAAAGATATTTTTTTAGAAGTCATAGAAAAAGTAACGCAACAACCGGTTTAATAATAGCCAATAATTTAAATTATAAAGCTGTCGTTAATTCTTACGGCAGCTTTTTTATTGGGGTAATTTTGTGTAGTAATAAAATTGGTAATTGTCTTTTTTTTGAGGATGAAAAATATGGTACAGGTCATTCAAAACACGGTCAGGGTAGGCGTTAGATTCTTCAAAATAAATAATGCCGCCTGTCGGTCCTTTTTTTAGATTGTAGGTATAAATCCGGCCTGCTTTTACCATCTTAAAATCTTTAATGACCGGTAGTTGGTTGACCAATGATAAGCGGTTTTCTGCTAAACCTGGATTAAGCCAAACATCTGCTTCAGGTAATTTTAGCAAAACGTTTTCAAAGTTAAGGACAATACTTCCCGTATGCTGATCATTAGACCACATATATTTTCCACCGGCATCTTTTATGAGTTGAACAGCATAACTTTTTCCACCGGGTACATACCATTTATCACCAAATAAACCACCTTGAAAAACCTTTGGCCGGGTTAAACTTGTATCCAGTTGGCTTTGGATATGCTGGTAGTTAGTTTTTATTTCTTTAAAGATAGAATCGGCTTGGGCTTCTTTTTGAAATAAAAGGCCAAAAAGTTTTATCCATTCGGCTCTTCCTAAAGGATTTTGTTCCATCCAATCGGCATTGTATAGGATAGGAATGCCCTGTTGCTCCATAAAACGATCGTTGTTTTGATCTTGTCCGCTGCTAAAGCGCATGAGCAAATCCGGATGCAATTTAAGCAATACTTCTGTGTTTAATTGCCTGCCATTGCCTAAATCGGTTATTTTGCCTTCTTTTATTTTTTGACGAAAAACAGGATTTGAAATATAATCAAGACCGGGAAACCCAATTAATTTATCCGCTAAACCGAGCATTGACAAAGCAGGTAAATGGGTGGTTGAAGTAACCACAATATTTTTAAGTGGGATTTGTATTTGTGGCAGATTTTTTAAACTATCAGGTACATAACTTCTTTTAGTTTTTAAAAGGTACTGACGGTTTTTTCCACCGGGATAAGGCTTTTTAATCTGCAAAATTTTGAGTTCTCCTAAGTCCTTTAGGTCGATATGGCGGGCATATTCAAAAAAAGATTTTTGGGATGTATTTTCGGTCTTTTCTTTGGTTTGACAAGCGGTGACCCAAAGACTTAATAAGAATATAAGGAGCGGTTTTGCCATTATTTTTTAGGAAATTTCATGCGGTAATCAACTTTAACTTTGCCTTTGCTGATATTTTCCAATTTACGTTTAAGCAGCCGTTTTTTAAAACTACTTAAATGGTCGGTAAATAAAATTCCGTCTAAGTGATCATATTCATGTTGAATGACACGGGCCAAAATGCCATCGATATCTTCTACATGTTTGTTAAAATCGCGGTCCAAATATTCAATTTTAATTTTATCTTGGCGTTCTACATCTTCATTTATACCCGGAATACTTAGGCAGCCTTCGGTAAAAGACCATTCTTTTCCGGACTCTTCCAATATTTTTGCATTGATAAAAACTTTTTTACCTTTTAATTTTTCTTTTTCTTCAGCCGTTAAATTATCTTCATATTCGGCAAAAGGCTCCGCATCTATAACAAATAAGCGAATAGATTTTCCAATTTGAGGAGCAGCCAATCCTACCCCGTTCGATTCATACATGCTTTCAAACATATCATCGATAAGTTGTTGCAGACCCGGGTAGTCAGGTGTAATATCTTTGGCTACTTTACGCAAGTCCGGATGGCCATAAGCCAGGATAGGAAATTTCATATCAGATAATTTTTTTGCAAAGATAATAGATAATTTGGCTTGTACTTTGTCTCACTTATAAAAATTATTTATATAAATAGGACTGCAGAATAAGGGCGGCACTTACCTGATCAACAAGGCCTTTGTTTCGTCTTTTTTTCTTTTTGACACCTCCTTTGATCATTGCCTCAAAAGCCATTTTAGAGGTATAGCGTTCATCTTCGCGTATGATTTCAATATTGGGATATTTTTGATGGAATTTTTTGATGAATTTTTGAATGTCGGTTTCTATCGGATTGGGTTGTCCGGACAAATCCAAACTTTCGCCTACAATAATTTTTTCAACTTCATTGTCGGCTAAATATTTGGTTAGAAAATGCCATATTTTATCTGTTTCAACGGTGGTAAGTCCGCTGGCAACAATTTGCATATCATCGGTTTCGGCAATGCCGGTACGTTTTTTTCCGTAATCTATTCCTAAAAGTTTTGGCATATGACAAAGATATGAAATTGTGTAAAGTGTAAACAATGTTTTATGTATCTTTGTTATAAAAGAGAATACAATGAAAATTAGTGATGTAATCCAACTCATAGAAAAAGAAATTCCACTGGCCTATGCGGAGGATTTTGATAATGTTGGTTTGCTGACCGGTCAGCCTGACCAAGATTTAAAAGGCGTTTTAATAACGCATGATGCTTTAGAAGCGGTAGTAGACGAAGCCATAGCCAAAAATTTGAATTTGATTGTTAGTTTTCATCCCATTATTTTTAGCGGATTGAAATCTTTAACCGGCAAAAACCATGTTGAAAGAGCTGTCATAAAAGCCATTAAAAACGATATTGCTATTTATGCCATTCATACCGCTTTAGATAATCAAGCTTTTGGTGTCAGTGGTATTTTGGCTAAGCAATTAAATTTGCAAAATCAAGCAGTATTGATACCCAAACCCGATACTTTACGTCAATTGGTAACTTATGCCCCCGTAGCAGAGGCTGAAAATGTCAGAAAAAGTTTATTTAAAGCAGGTGCCGGACAGATCGGGAATTATGATGAATGCAGTTTTAATGTAATTGGGAAGGGGACTTATCGACCACTGCCGGGAGCGCAACCTTATTTAGGCGAAATAGGACATCGTCATATCGAGACTGAAGAGCGTATTAGTGTTATTTTTCCCCGTCATTTACAATCTGCTGTTATCAATCAATTATTATCGGCACATCCGTACGAAGAAGTGGCTTACGAAATTTTTTCCTTACAAAATCATCATCCCGATATAGGCATGGGTATTATAGGCGATTTATCTGAGCCTATGGCAGAAAAAGACTACTTGTCATATCTTAAACAGCGGTTAAATTTAGCGTGTATCCGGCATTCGGCTTTGAGTGGAAAACCTATTAGAAAAGTAGCAGTTTTGGGCGGTTCGGGGAGCTTCGGTATCCAAGCAGCCAAAGCCGCCGGTGCAGATATATATATCACCGCCGATTTGAAATATCATGATTTTTTTAAGGGAGACCGGCAGATGATTTTGGCGGATATAGGTCATTTTGAGAGCGAACAATATACTAAAATGTTTTTATTTGAACAACTTACAAAAAAAATTCGTAATTTTGCAGTTGCTTTATCAGAAATAAATACTAACCCGATCAATTACTTTTAAATATGGGCAAAACAAAAGATTTTACAGTAGAAGACAAACTCCGATTAATATATGATTTGCAGTTAATCGACTCTAAAGTTGATGAAATAAAAAATACCCGGGGAGAATTGCCTTTGGAAATTCAGGATATGGAGGACGAAATCCAAGGTTTACACATCCGGAAAGATAAAATTCAAAACCAGATTGACACCCAAAAAGAGGAAATTAAGAAAAGAAAAGCGGCAATTGAAGAGGCTAATAAGTTGATTAAACGTTACACCGAGCAACAAAAAGATGTGCGTAACAATAGAGAATTTGAATCGTTATCTAAAGAAATTGAATACCAGGAACTGGAAATTCAGTTTGCTGAGAAAAAAATAAGAGAAGCCAAGGAAGAAATTGAAAAATTGACTAACAAAATTAATGGCTATACTTATGAAAAAGATGGTAAAGAAGTAGTGGTTAAGGGGATTGATGAAATTATTAAACAACGCGAAGAAGACCTCAAGCACAAAAGAGAAGAATTAGCGGCTTTGATGAAAGAAACTGAAAAGCAAGAAAACTTTTTAAGTAAAAAAGCCGACGAAATCAGGGAGCAAATAGAACCACGTATGTTACGTGCTTATGATCGTTTACGCAAGAATTTCAAAAATGGTTTGGCAGTTGTATCTATTGAAAGAGGATCATCCGGTGGCTCTTATTTTACCATTCCGGTGCAACAGCAATTGGAAATTAGAACACGTCAAAAAATAGTAATTGACGAACATAGTGGACGTATTTTGGTCGATGGCGATTTAGCCCGCGAAGAAAAAGAAAAGATGAATGAAATGTTTAATAATATTTAATTTATACCCTTATAATCATTTTTAAACTGTCCACTTTAGGGCAGTTTTTTTATAAATATACTTATTGTAGCCATGATACCAGACAATTTAGAAGATTATATAACCCGCTTGGCACCGCCTGTATCGCCTTTGTTGGCTGCTTTGGAACGAGAAACATATCAAAAAATGGTTTTTCCGCAAATGATTAGTGGTCATTATCAAGGCAGGTTGCTGAGTTTGATAGCTAAAATTCATCAACCCAAACTTATTTTGGAGGTAGGAACCTTTACCGGTTATGCCACGCTATGTTTAGCGGAAGGCCTAGCTAGTGATGGAAAAATTATTACCATTGATAAAAATGATGAATTCAAGGCCTTGCAAGACAAATATTTTGAGGCGTCAGGCTACCGGTCTCAAATTGAACAATTAACCGGTAATGCACGTGACTTAATTCCGGAACTAAACCAAGATTTTGATTTGGTTTTTTTAGATGCCGATAAGCGTTATTATCCCCAATATTTAGAAATGCTGCTACCCAAGATTTCTTCCGGTGGTTTACTCATTGCCGATAATGTGTTGTGGTATGGCAAAGTTTTGGACGCTTCAGCCAAAGATGCCGAAACAATGGCTATTAAAAAATATAATCAGATGGTGGCGGCACACCTAAAATTAGAAAGTCTCATCTTGCCGGTGCGTGATGGGTTATCAATTGCCCGGGTAAAATAAAATTTGTTTATAAATTAAAATTAATACCATAACCCACCTGAATATCAGGCGCATTATCAACTAAGAAATCTTCTCTGATATAAAACCAATAGGTTATCTCGTTTTTTTTGAAAGTAAAAATCAGATTATTAGCCGTTATTGTTCTATATAAATGCGAAATAGTAAGATGCCAATGTGGCGTAACTCTTTGACCGGTTAATACCATATAATCAAAATTATGAGGCTTGTTATAGGCTGATTGAATGGTATAAGTGGAACTGATAGCAAAATATTTATTTGCGCTTATTTTTTTTTGATAATGGATTGCTATTTCTTGTCGGTACATTAAATCTCTATTGCTGAGTAAGACACCGGGCGCAAAATGCCATATTTTTGGTGCTAAAATATTTGAATTGAGACCTGTAAATATGGTTTTAGATGATGATAACTTTATTTTTTTTAAAATGGAAATGCCGAAACCTAAATCTATAGACGGATTAATTTTGGTTGTATTCCAGCCTAATTGAATAGCAGTTGAAATAAATATCCGGTGGCTTTTAAGAAAAGCGCTTGAGGGCAAATAGGTATGTTTAAGGGTAATACCGGTCAGCCTAAAATCGCCGGCAGATAAAACAAGTTGACGATTTTCAGAATCTTTATATACTATTTTAGCTTTATTTAAACCATAGTATTTTCGAGCAAAAGGATCTTCGCCACCAGCTATATTGGAATGGAACCATTCTAGAAAATTATCGCTGGTTATTAAGGCTGTTGGAACTTTTCCTTTGCCTAAAACAAACATGTGAAGGCCAAAATCAATTTGATTTTTAGAATTGATAGGAATCTGTATTTCCGGTTGGAAGAGTCTGATGATGCCATCTGCCTCGAAAAACATTGTTTTGGAGGGCGAATGTAAAGTGTCAAATGCGTAGGCACGGGTATGCCAACTCAGAGATTTCATTTTTTGCCGATCGGATTTATTTATCGGAATATAAGTTTTAACATAGGGTAACCAGACATTACCTTGACTAAAATTCAGTTGCAATGAAGGTTTTGAAACTGTTTTTGTTTGAAAACTCGGGGCCATTCGGCACATAAAAATAGCCAAGGGGTGAGTTGAAAGTGTGTTTGCTTGAGAGATTAGGATAGTTTTTGTTTGAAAAATGGAATCAGCGGTTTTTTGTGTATACCCAATTGAAGTGTATAAAATAAAGAAAAAATAAAAAATTTTCATGAATGAAATAGAATTTTCTAAAAATACGTAAAAAATTAAAATAAATGATGTTTTTTCATGTCAATTCTTAATAATTACTTAAAAGAAAATTCTTATTCACTTTTTATTATTTAGGTACGGCAATTTTTAATAGAAAATCTCCCTCTTCACTCTCATGTAATTTTTTAGCTTTAAAACCATGTTTTTGTGCAAAAATGCGCAAGGTATTTTCATCGACATATGTCCATTTAAATTGCTCTACTTGGTTTTTATAACCGATAAAAAAGTCAACATCGCCATAATATTCTTTACTTGGCATAGTGGTGTAACCTTCCGGACTTTCAAACAAATATTTTAAGTCAGAGGAATGTATTAAAGCTTGTCCTTCAGGAGATAATATTTGTTTTAATTTAATAAATAACCGGTCTAAATTTTGGGCTCTTTGGACGATACCGACACCGTTCATCAAAAAAAGGATGGTGTCAAAAGTTTGATCAGGGCGAAATTTGAAAAAATCGTCTTGAATAACATTTTTTATGCCACGATCCGTCATTAACCGGCAACTCAATTCTGATAATTCCAAAGCCGTAACTTCTTCACCTTTATTTTGAAGCCATAAGCTGTGTGTGCCGCTGCCGGCACCTACGTCTAAAATTTGACCAGAGGCAGTTTGCAGGGCCAATTGTTCGACCTTGGGCATTAAGTCAAAATTTCTAAATAAATAGGCTGTTGGCAAAATTTCGGGTTCTGTCAAATGTGTCCAGGTAAGCATGTCTTCCGGTGCTTGTTTGTACCAGTAGTCATGCAAGGCTTGTCCAAATAAATCTTTATCAACCATGTTATTGGTGTTCGGGTTTTAATAAGTCGGTCACTGTTTTAACAGGACTGAAAGTTTCTAATGGAACTTCAATAAAAACCGTATTCCAGCCATCCATGGCACCATTCCAAAGCCCGGGATGTTCATAAATTTTGACGGGTTTATCGCCATAGGTTTTTTGACTGATAATGGCTGCCTCCGGATTAATATATTCTGTTAAATCAAATTTGTTTCCTTCAAAATCTTTGAGGCTAAGGACTAAATCAACCGGATTAAAATGGGTCGATTCGGACAAAGCTTTAGCTTGACCGGGTTGTCGGGTATCAATTTGGGCTTTTTCGACTATTTGCAACGATTTTAAGCCATTTTTGTCTTTGGCCCAAAAAGGTCCGCCACCTGGTTCGCCGGTATTTTTAACCATGCCTGCAACCCGTAAGGGACGATTAATCTTATAAGCCAAATATTTTCTTTTTCCACTATTGTTTAAGGTATCGTATCCTTCGATAAAATGAATGTTTAAACGGTTTTTTGCAAAATCTTCAATGGCTTGTAAGTCTTCATGAATGGGTTTTTCGTCTCGGAGTTGTGTTAAATATTTCTTTGATTGGACCATAAGGTCCATCAAATAACCAGCCAATATTTTTTTATATTGTGTACTAATATTTTGTGCCTCTCCTTTTTGAACGTTGTCTATGTTTTTGATAAAGACAATATCACTGTCCAAATCTTGCAAATTATAAATTAAACTACCATGGCCGCCGGGTCGAAAAACAATTTGCCCCTTTTCATCCCGGACCAGCATGTTTTCACTATCTAACATCACAGCATCGGTAGAAGGTTTTTGCACGGTTGTTTCAATCTTGACTGGTAATTGTTGACTCAAATTTTGAATATGAGCATCAAAATCAGTTTGTTTGGCGGGATTAATGGTAAAAAGAACACGGGCTTTTTGCATGGGTGTAGAAGTGTAAGCCAAAGCTTCTTGTACTTGCTCGTCTAATGCTGTTCGGATATCATTTTTATGATACCGGTGAAATTTTATAAGGGCTTTGGGTTGCGTAATATAACCCAAACCTTCATCCGATAAAGTGAAATGAATGAGTTGCCAAGCTTGTTCGTTTTCATCTAACTGAAAAAAGCCGGGTAATTTTTTTTGGATAACATCCATAAGGTCTTGATAAAAAGCAAAGCCCGGAAAATTGCCGAGAAAATCATCCAAAAAGGGTTCAAAATTGGTCAGCTGGTGTTTGTTTATAAAACGTTCATAATAATCACGACCGGGCCGGTAATGTTTGTAAAAGTATACCCAATCTTTAAACATGCGGGTTGCAGCACCCGATGCCGGTACAAATTTTTGTAATTGGTACTGCTCTTTTTGCTGTTCAAATACATCTAAAAAATGATTTTGTTCCTTTTCAGTCAGTTTGATGATGCCATCACCGATTTTTGCAGGGGACAATACGCTTGTATAAGCTGGACCCTTTTTAATCATCTGAATTTGTTTGCTAACGTCTTCAGGTGAGAGCCCATGTTGTGTTATTTGTTTTATATCGTCGTTTGAAAAGGTCATTTTTACTTAATTTTTAAAGTGTAAAATTAAGTAAACTTTTTGTTTTTTACAGGATTATTCCGGCTAATTTAATTTAATTCAGTGGATGAAATTTGGGCATAGCCTATAACTTCGGTATAGCGTGAACCGGGTGGTTTATAGTAAACGACAATGGTGTAGTCATTTTCAGTTTGTGCAAAATTTCCTTCAACACAAGGGCGACAAAAGTGGCCATTCGGACGTTTTACAACCAGACGGTAATCGTAGTATGCTTGTTTTAAAAGTTGTATATTTTCATAAATTTGGCTGTCGGGTTGAAAAATTAATTCATCTTCAGGTCCGGGCAAAAAATCGTTGAACCGCCCGGATACAAATAGTTTTTCGCCGGGTTTTAAGGTGTCGTCATAAGTAAAGTGGACTTGAACATAATCAGCTTCGGTATGGACGTTTTCACTGACTTGAACGGCATTGATAACAAAACAACCGTCAATATCTTTATAATAAGAATAACGTGTGCGTTTTTGGTCGGTATAAAGGTAAAAATCATATAACTTTCCGGTGAGTTCTCTGGAGGCAACGCCGTAATTATAACCGCGCAGGTCTTTGCATTCAAATCGTCTGAATTCGTTGACGCCGTCAAATAA
Organism: Flavobacteriales bacterium; assembly: GCA_026993355.1. Classification (GTDB taxonomy): domain Bacteria; phylum Bacteroidota; class Bacteroidia; order Flavobacteriales; family Flavobacteriaceae; genus WGBX01. The sequence continues at coordinate 118,850 of JALWTX010000012.1, forward strand.
GGCTCGATGTGGATAATGATATAACCATTTGTCTCCTTGATAAAAAGTTGGCACATTAAAATCTAAACTCTGGTAAAGATTGTTATTTTGAAAAACTTTGACCCATAAATTTTGACCGGGATTGACCAAATTTAAGCCTTTAGGGTATAATACAAAATCTATGAATTGTTTTTTATCCCGGATGTCTGTGTCATTTGGCCACTTAACCGATATACCGACCTCTACTTTTTTTTGGTAAACGACAAAGGCTTTACTGAATATAAGGTTTGAATCTTCGTCTAAAACTTCTAAAAGATAATTGCCACTTAAGGTAATCCGGGTACTTTCATTAGGGATTTTTAAATGATAATGTGTATAGGATTGTAAGGTACCGCTTGATGCTTCATAATTATTAATATAATCACTGTCAAAACCGTCTATATATTCCGATGGATTTAAAATAGAAGCTTGCCATTGGGCATCAAATCTTTTAATTCGGTACAAATAATTTTTGTCATCGGCTTGCAGGTCGTCAAAAGATAAAAAAATGGGTTGCCCCAACGCGATAAAAGGCGTACTTTTTGGGGTATTACCATCGTCTAACCGAATGGTTTTGATGTAATAAGGCGGTTTTTTTATAAGCGATTGAAGTTGAGCTTGCAAAGACGCCGTAAAATTACTTATAAAAAGGAGAAATAAAAGCAAATTTTTCATATAAACGGGATTTCGAAATATTAAAACGGATAACTGATACCGATATTGAGTACGCCATCGGTTAATTTGGTATTCCCCAAGTTGATCCAACGTTCCCGGCCATCTTTGGCCGGATCATAAACTTTAAATCCTAAATCAAAACGGATGACAAAGTAGGTAAAATCTATTCTTAAGCCAAAACCGGAGGCGATGGCTATGTCCTTAAATGAAGCCAAACCATTAAACCGGCTTTTCGGATCGGTTTCATTATTGTTGATATTCCAAATGTTTCCTGCATCGGTAAAAAGAGCACCTTTTAAATAACTGACTATCGGAAAACGGTATTCTAAATTAGTGGTGAGTTTAAAATTGGCTTCATTAAATTCGTTGGGGCCGCCTGAAGTTCCCGGGCCTAAAGTATAGGCGCGCCATCCTCTAATGTCGTTAGAACCACCTGCAAAATAGCTGGATACAAACGGTATGCTTTTAGAATTGCCAAATGGCATGGCATATCCAACAAAAGCCCGGGCGGCTAAAATATGCTGTTTGTGCAACTGCCAATGCTTTACGATACTTAGGTCTGTTTTTATATATTGGGCATAAGGGACGCCGTTGACCGTATATTGTCCTAAATCATTTTTAGGGAATGATAAGGTTTTGGAAAAAATGCCAAGCATAGAACCCGCTAACTCGAAATTGGCATTAAAAAGATAAAAATCGGGCTGCAAGATATTTTTACGGCTATCATAATAAAAATTAAACTTATTGCTTAATATGAAAATATTTTGGGTAATACGTTGTTCGCGTTCTTTAATATTTTTCAGTTTTTGACAAGTCTGTGGTTGACTGGTGCAGAAACTTTGGTTATGCAACAATGAGTTGATAAAAACATCGGCAGTGCCGGGTGTTACTTGCTGTCCCAACTGGTCGGCAATCGCTTTTACCTGATCAAAAGCCAAAGTGTAAATTTCAAAATATTTGTAAGCTTTTTTATTGGTAATAAACATATAGTTTAGCAGGTCCACTTTGTATTTGCGTTCCTTTATAGGTCGCCATTCAAACCCGAATATCCCGGCATATTTGCTTCTGTCCAAGCCAATGTTGGTTTGTGTATTGGACAAAAAGGTCAAATAAGTTTTGGGTAACATATACTTTGGAATATATTTGTTTAGCCCAAAGGGGAGGAGCAAGCGTGGAAATCTTAAGGTAATATCTGCCCCAAATTCATTGACATCAAAAAATTGTTGATTGGTGTTAAGCCCCTTGGAAGAGGCCGTCATAAAATATAAAGAGGTGTTGAGCACTTCGGCACCTTTAAATAAATTTTTGGCGCTATACGACATACTTCCTTTAATGCCGAAATCATGTATATTGCTATGGGTAAAATCAACATTTCCTTTCCAGCTAAATCTTTTTTCGGGTATAAGAAAAATATTAGCGGTTAAACTCGTGTCTTTTTTATGTTCATAGTATTGGATATAGGCTTGTTTAAAGTTTTGCAAACTCATCAAGAGCCGGTGGGTTTGCAAACGTTTTTCATCGCTGTATAATTGGCCCGGTTTTATAAAAATTGAGTGGGTCAAAACTTTAGGCCTGTAGCGCAATTTGTCATCAATAGCATAAATATGCATACCTTCATAGGTGACCGAATCCTTTTTTTTATTTAAGTCAAAATCTTTGGTTTTACTTAAAAAAATATTGACATTTTTAATTTTATAAGGCAAAAATGGTTCGGTATAAACTGTATCGGTTTGGGTGACGATTCTATCCGGTATATTTAAATAGGTTTCTAAAAAATTAGGTTCGTCATAAACCAAATCAAAATTGATGTACGAGGGCTGAAAATGATAGACACCTCTATTTCTAAAGAGTTGTGTCAGATTATTGCGTTCTTTTTCCAAATTTTCACGCCGGTATGGCTCATTAGTCTTAATAACACTTTTTGGACGGTAGCTTTTAAATAGTTTTTGCAAATAAGGCGACTGAATTTTTTGGGCATATTTTTTTATGATAAAAGCTTGATTTTTATTGATTTTATAATCAACATTAGCTTTATGCAAATCCAATGTGTCAATTTGGTAATGCGAAGTTGCTTTTAAATAAGCATGATTGACAAAGTAATTTTTTAATAAACCGGCTGATAACCGTATTTTTGTGGTGTCTATAAAAACCGGTGGTTCGCCTATTTTCTTTATATTTTTATTGAGGTCACGGTAGTAATATTGCAATTGAACAATTTGCTTACGGGAGATTAATTTTTTTAAAATCCGGTATTGTTGGGGATGCTTTTTAATCCAATTATAAAAAGTTTGATTGGGATGTTGGTCGGCTAACATATATAAGTCGGCCAAATAAGGATAGCCTAAAAAACGTGTGTTGGGTTGCAGGACAATTAAACTGTTCAGATGGTCATCATCGTTTTTTTGACCATCGACCCAAATGGTGTTTTTTTTCAATAATAATTTTTGTGGCGGAATTTTACGGTATAAATTGCAAGCGCTTAGGCTGAGGCTTAAAAAAAATAGTAATATTTTTGTGGTAAATTTCATATATTAAGCATTGTTACAAAAGTAATTTTTTTTTTGAGACCCTTAACAATATTTTTATGACCAAAGCTGAGTTAAAAAACCTTAAACAATTACAACAAAAAAAATACCGTCGTCTAACCCAATCGTTTGTCGTAGAAGGCTGGAAAAGTATTACGGAATTTTTAAAAGCCGGTTTTGTTCCACAAAAAATTTGGGCTGTAAATTTGCCCGGCACGCTATCATCATCCATCAAAACCTCCGTAAATTTAGTGCCAATGCGTATGCTGAAACAAGCCAGTTTTTTAAAGCATCCTAAAGATGCCATTGCTGTTTTTAAGATGCCGTCGGCCAAAAAAATACCGGCGAAAGGCTTTATTTTAGCTTTGGATGATTTGCAAGATCCGGGCAATTTAGGTACAATTATTCGTACGGCCGATTGGTTTGGTTTTAAACACATTGTTTGCTCAGAAAATACGGTCGATTGTTACAATCCGAAGGTGGTACAAGCCACTATGGGGTCGTTGGCTCACGTAAATCTTTATTATACCAATTTGCCCAAATATTTACAGACGGTAAATATGCCTGTTTATGGTGCTTTTCTTCAGGGTGAAAATTTATTTAAAATGAGTTTGCCAAAAAGTGCCATAGTGGTTGTCGGCAATGAAGGAAATGGCATAAAACCACAAACTTCAGCATTCATTAACACTAAAATTACTATTCCTAAAGCCCCCGGTGCTCAAGCCGAAAGTTTAAATGCTTCAGTGGCATCGGCCATTATAATGCAAGAATTTTTCAGGCGATTATATTAAGGTTTTTTAAATTTCAGACGTGCTTGTATGGGAAAGTGATCCGAATACCGGATTTGCCGAAAGGTTTCAAAAGAAAGAATCTCAAATTTTTGTGTTTGGGGTAAAATGAAATCAATGCGCATAGGTAACCATTTATATTCCCATGTAAAGCCAAATCCTTCTCCGGCTTCTACAAAAGCATCGGTTTTGTTTTCTTTCAATAAATGGTAAAGGGAGGAAAAAGCCGTATTGTTGAAATCACCGCTAATAATAACCGGATAAGGACTTTTGGCCAGATGTTTTTGGACAATCAGTGCTTGTTGATATTGTTTGTCAAATACTTTTAACAATTTATGGCTGACTTTTACTTTGTCCTGATTAACCAAATTTTCAGGTTTAACTATCTTAAATGATTGAAAATGAACATTGTATATTCTTATCGTGTCTTTTTCTATTTGGATATCGGCCCAAATAGCATTGTTAAATGTGCCGGGGAAAGATAAATTACCTTTGTCAATAATTTTGTAGCGGCTAAAAATAGCCAAACCTGCTTTTCGTTTTTTACCTTTTAAAACAATATGTTTGTATTTATATTGTAAAAAATCTGTATGCCGGTCATTTTTGAATTCTTGCAAGAGCAAAATATCCGGGAAAGCATCTTTTAAATAATTAGAAATATCTACATCAATTCCTTTTTTCTTAATCCACTGATAAGTGTTAAAAAGACGGATATTATAACTCATTAGCGAAAAACCTTTGGCTTCGACAGGATGTTTTCCAGTCCATTGAAACAAAGCTTGCAAGTTGTTATAATTTATAAGCAAAGCGATGCCCGAAATAAAAATATACTTTTTCAGCTTTATGGCCCAATAAATTAAAAAAATAAGATTAATCAGCACGATAAAAGGGAAAAATAAGCTTAATAAGGACATGAATGAACTCCATTTGGGCGGCAGATAAATATTGATGAATGAAGCAAGTAGCAAAAGAGCGGCCAGATAGTTTGCCAGTAAAATTAATTTCTGCTTAATTGATATTTTTTTCATACTTTTATCCTTACGACATTTTAAAACTTTAAATATATGAATTTGGATTTAATCCCGAAAATAAAACATACCAATGCCGGTCATTTTTTTCTTTTAGCCGGACCCTGTGCTATTGAAGGTGAAGAAATGGCTATGCGTATTGCCGAACATATTGTACAGTTAAGTGATAAATATAAAATTCCGTATATTTTTAAAGGGAGTTTTAAAAAAGCTAACCGTTCACGTTTGGATAGTTTCACCGGTATAGGAGATGAGAAGGCACTTAAAATTTTAAAAAAAGTCAGTGAAACTTTTGATGTGCCTACCGTGACAGATATTCATGTCCCTGCCGATGCAGCCATGGCTGCCCAATATGTAGATGTTTTGCAAATCCCCGCCTTTTTAGTCAGACAGACCGATTTGGTAGTGGCGGCGGCCAAAACCGGCAAAGCGGTTAATTTGAAAAAAGGTCAATTTATGAGCCCGGAAAGTATGCGTTTTGCCGTTGATAAAGTGGTACAATCCGGTAACAAGCAAGTGGCAATTACAGAACGCGGTACCATGTTTGGGTATGGTGATATGATTGTGGATTTTAGAGGAATTCCCGTTATGAAAAGATTTGCGCCTGTTATTTTGGATATTACCCATTCGTTGCAGCAACCCAATCAACAAAGCGGCGTTACGGGAGGGCGCCCCGAATTGATTGAAACCATTGCCAAAGCGGGGATGGCTGTAGGTGTTGATGGTATTTTTTTAGAAACACATTTTGACCCTTCCATGGCCAAGTCAGATGGCGCCAATATGCTCCCTTTGGATAAACTTGATGGGCTTTTACAAAAACTCATTGCAATTAACGAATTAAAAATATAAAATCATGGTGCAATTTTTGCTTTTGTTAACCTAAAAAATAATGAAATGAAAAAATTTTTGGTCTTATTAAGTTTGGTGCTTACGGTCTACTCTGCACCGGCGCAAAAAAAAGGAAAAATTAAAGGTAATAAAGAAGTTTTAATCAAAAAGTTTGACTTACCGCATTTTACGGCTTTGGATTTGGATGAACATTTTAAGGTCCGTTTGCAAAAAGCCATAGATACCACTCGTGTCATTATCGAAACTGATGATAATTTATTTGACGTCATCCATTTTAAAGTAGAAAATGGCGTGTTGCAGTTTTATACGACCATGGAAATTGTTAAGAAAAAAAGATTGCGTATCACCATTTTTGTCCCCGAAGATTTCAACCGCATCACCTTGCATCAGCATGCTGAGGTTTTTAACGATGAAAATATGGACCTGTCTTCGCTAACTTTAGAAACAAATGACAAAACAAAAGCAAATTTAAACCTGCATTTAAAAAATAAATGGGTCGTAAATGCTTTGGGAAAATCTGAATCCGATATAGAAGTTTATGCCGGTGAAGCTGCCATTTATTTGTCTGAGGATGCTTTTATGAAAGGTGTTTTAAATATTAAAAAACTTAGCTTAACGATGGATGATCATGCCAAAGCAAAATTGTCCGGTGAAGTGGCACAAATGACATTGAAAATAAAAGAAAAAGCTAAAATTGATGCAGTTGAGCTCAATGTAAAAAAAGCCGTGATTAAAGCCTTTGATAAAGCCAGTTTGGAAATTACGGTAAAAGATTTAGCCGAATTATACTTGTCAGGACATACTGAAACATTTTTATATGGTAATCCTAAAATTAAGCTGAAAGCCTTTGAAGACAATGCAATTTTATATAAAAAATAAATTCTTTTTTGTTTTTTTGTGGTTTAGTATGTCCGGTTTTGGACAGCAAGCTCAAGATACGGCCAGTTACATACATATTATATATGCCGATCATGCCTCGGCCAGTGCCAAATACCCCGGTAAACAATTATTGTCCGGCAATGTTCAGATAGCTCATAACGGTGCTTTGCTTTTTTGTGATAAAGCGGTTGTGGACAAACGCGAAAATCTGGCGATTGCCGTAGGGCATGTCCGCCTGCAGCAAGGCGACACCTTGCAAATGAAAGCAGGTTACTTAAAATATGACGGAAACAGAAGTTTTGCCGAAGCTGCCGAAAATGTGCAACTTTCTGATCCAAAGATGAACCTGGCAACTGATACACTTTATTTTGATCGTCTTAAACAAGAATCTTACTATACCAGCGGTGGTAAAATAGTGGACAGTGTAAATGTGCTGACAAGCAAAACAGGGCGTTATTTTTTGACTGATAAACGTTTCCGTTTTACACATAATGTGCATTTGACAAATCCCGATTATCAACTTGATTCTTATCAATTAGATTATTTTCCGGATACTGGAATCTCAAACTTTTATGGTCCGACCAAAATTTACAACCCCGAAAGTTATATTTATGCCGAGAAAGGGCATTACGATGCTCAACAAAAGATTGCCTGGTTTGTCAAAAATGCTTTTATTAAACACCGTCATACCACCATTAAAGCTGACAGTTTGTATTATGATCAAAACAAACATTATGCAACCGGTAATAAAAAAGTGGTGGTGCATGATTCTTTAAACAAAACATGGATTTTTTCAGATTTTGCGCAACGCTGGTTTAAAGCAGATTCTACGCGTGTAAGTCAAAAACCGGTTATGGTGACTACCAATCAAAAAGACACTCTATTTTTAAAAGCAAGTCAATTTATGACTGCCGGTCCAAAAAATAAACGTCGCTTATGGGCATATCCTTCTGTACAATTTTATTCGCGTGAGTTCTCAGGCAGAGCCGATTCTTTATACAGAGATGCTGCCACACATTTTATGAAGTTAATGAAAAACCCGGTTGTTTGGCATGGTCGAAGTCAAATTACCGGCAATGAAATAAAGCTGAAAAATGATACGCTAAACCAACATTTAGATTCGCTAATCATTCCCGAAAATGTGTTTATCATACAAAAGGATTCGGCCGGATTTAACCAGATTAAAGGGAAAAAATTGTTGGGAAAGTTTGTAAAGGACCGGTTGAAAACCATTGATATATATGGGAACGCCGAAATGATTTATTTTTTACGTGAAGATGACGGGAAGTTAGTGGGGATTGAAAAAAATAAGTCCGGTCATATTTATATTGCTTTTGATAAAGGTAAAATTGCCAGCCTTCGTCATTATCAAAAACCTGAAGGAGGTGTTTATCCTTATAAAGATTTTATAAAACAACCACAATTTTTTAAAGGTTTTAAATGGTTAGGCGATAAACAAATTAAAAACAAGGCTGATATTTTAGGCAAACATGAGCCTTTATATGAAGCTGAAACTAAGCAAAAACCGACCTCATTAATTGAGCCGGCTATAAAAAGAAAAGCTATTCAACTTAATGAATAGCTTAACTCAATTAACAACACAAATAAAACAATGAAATATGAAAAAACTATTTTTCTTCTTATTTCTAATACAAATATACACCAAGAATTAAAATAAAATGTTTTAAATATATCAACGGCATAAAATGATTGATAAACGTGCTTTAAAACTTCATTAACGGAAAACTGATTTTGAATTTTAGAAAAAAAATACAGCTTAAATTTACTTTAGTGCTAAAAAAACTGAGATGATCGCTTTTACCCCCTTACATAACTTACAGCCTTATTATCATAATTTATTTTTAAGCCTGTACTTTGCCGGTTTGCTAAGTATCATTTTAATGTATATTTTGTTTCAAAAAAGATTTAGCCTGAATATTTATTCGCCAAATATTTATCTGTTTGATTATGAAGCGCAATCTGTTTATACATTATCTCTATATAATATCTTAAGTTTTATTCTAAAATATATCACTTGGTTATTATTTTTTCTGGCTTTGGCAGTTTATTGCCTGTCATTTACGAGAGTAACCTGTTTATCGACCGAAAAAATTCATCAATTGTTTATTGTTGTTGGACTGTATTTGATTGCCAAGTTTGTACTCGAACTTTTATATATTATTTGGATAAAAAAAACAGAAATATTAGGAAGAATTCGTTTTATAAGACTATCTTATGAAAACTTTGCTGCTTTTTATTTCTTTTTATGGGCTTTTTTAATTTATTTTTTTCCTTACAAAAATCTTTTGTTACTCATCTTAATTATAGTGCTTTCAGCTCTTTGGATGATGTGGATTTTAATCAATTTTCAGAATAATATAAGTAAACATATTCACTTAAAGAAATATCAAATATTTTTGTATCTTTGCCTATCAGAAATTCTACCTTTTATTATTATAATTGGTTGGATAATTTTTCAAATTCTATGAGTGAAAAAACAGTCCTAAAAAAGAAGAAAATTAAAACCATTTTGGTTTCTCAACCTGAGCCTACTTCTGAAAATTCTCCCTACATTGCTTTAGCTGAAAATGAAAAAGTGAAAATTGATTTTCGCCCGTTTATTCATGTCGAAGGGGCGACAGCAAGAGATGTTCGTAAGCAAAAAATTTCCTTGCCCGATTACAATGCAATCATTTTTACCAGTCGTAATGCGGTGGATCATTTTTTTCGATTAGCTGAAGAAATGCGTTATACCGTACCCAATACCATGCGTTACTATTGTCAGTCTGAGGCTATAGCTTTGTATCTGCAACGTTATATTGTCTACCGTAAGCGAAAAATTTCTTATGGTAATAAAACCATTGAAGATTTGGCCAACATTATCAGTAAAAACCCTGAAGGTAAGTTTCTTTTACCCTCATCCGACAAATTAAAGCCTTCTATTCCGGCAGCTCTGGATAAGATCGGCATAGACTGGACACCGGCTACTTTTTTTAAGACTTGCATCAGTGACCTGTCAGATTTAAAAGATGTATATTACGATATTTTGGTCTTTTATAGTCCATCGGGCATTGATTCATTATATCATAATTTCCCTGATTTTCAGCAAAACGATACGCGTATTGCTGTATATGGAAAATCTACGGTAAAAGCAGCTGAATCGCGTGGATTACGGATAGATATAAAGGCGCCGACACCCGAAACCCCGTCTATGACTATGGCCTTACAAAAATATATCCGTCAAATGAATCGCGGTAAGTAAGCCGGGAACTTGCACCAAAAATTATACATTTATGAAAGTATATACCAAAACAGGTGACAAAGGTACCACTTTATTAATAGGCGGAACGCGTGTGCCTAAACACCATATCAAAATTGAAGCATATGGCACGGTTGACGAATTAAATGCGTACATTGGCTTATTACGTGATAAAATTGATAAACAATATACCACTGAATTAATTCAAATTCAAGACCGCTTGTTTACCTTAGGGTCTTTCTTGGCACTCGATACCGCAAAAAAAACCTTGCCCAACGGCCGTCCAAGATTAAATATTACACCAATAAGCGAAAAGGATAGTCAATTTTTAGAACAAAAAATTGATCAAATGGAAGACAGCCTGCCACCAATGACTCATTTTGTCTTGCCCGGTGGTCATGAACAGGTGTCGGTTTGTCATATTTGCCGGACTGTTTGCCGGCGGGCAGAACGTAAAATTACCTATTTAAATGAGGTAGAACCGGTCGATGAAAACTTAATAAAATATTTAAACCGGTTGTCAGATTATTTGTTTGTATTGGCACGAAAATTGTCTAAAGATTTGCAAGTCGAGGAAATTCCTTGGATACCAAAATAGTTATTGAAAATATAACATATTTTTATTATTTTTGCCAACTTATTAAAAATTAACACTATGTATTGGACATTAGAATTAGCTTCTTATTTAAGTGATGCCCCTTGGCCGGCTACAAAAGACGAATTGATAGACTATGCTATCAGAACAGGTGCTCCTTTGGAAGTTGTTGAAAATCTGCAAGAAATCGAAGACGAAGAAGAAGTCTTTGAAACCATTCAAGATATTTGGCCTGATTATCCAACCGAAGAAGATTTTCTTTGGAATGAGGATGAATATTAAATCAGCTTGTTAATAAATACTAAAAAGTCTCTTTATGAGACTTTTTTTTTATATTTTTGAAAGAACTTTTTAAAGCCGTTTGTCAGTCTGAAAAACGAGCTTTAAAAACACAAATAAAATTAAAAATTTCGAACGAATATGAATATTGTTAATTCATTACTTAAAGTTCTTTTAGGTGATAAAAAAAGTAAAGATGCTAAACAAATGCAACCCATTGTTGACCAAGTTAATAAATTGGGGCCTGCATTGCAAAAACTGACCTTGGATCAGTTGCGACAAAAAACCGGCGAATTCAAAAATCGTATAAATCAAGCAACACAAACACTGAGAGAAGAACAAGACAAGCTTAAAAACAAAGCGGATCAAGAAGCTGATCTCGAAGCTCGCGAAGAAATTTATGAAGAAATTGACCGTATTGAGGATGAAATTTACAAAGTAGAAGAACAAGTTCTAAATGATATTTTGCCTGAAGCTTTTGCGGTGGTACGAGAGACAGCACGTCGCTTTAAAGACAATGAAACCTTAGAAGTGACCACTACACCGCTTGACAGGGAACTCTCTGCAACACGTGATTATATTACCGTCCAAGATGATAAAACCATATGGAAAAACCGTTGGAATGCCGAAGGTAAAGAAGTGGTGTGGGACATGGTTCACTACGATGTGCAAATAATGGGGGGGATCGTGCTGCACCAAGGCAAAATTGCAGAAATGATGACCGGTGAAGGAAAAACCTTAGTGGCTACTTTGCCATTGTACCTCAATGCCTTACCCGGTCGAGGCGCACATTTGGTGACTGTAAATGACTATTTAGCCAAAAGGGATGCCGCCTGGATGGCACCTATATTCGAATTTTTGGGCCTGACGGTTGATTGTATTGACCGCCATCAGCCTAATACGCCTCAACGTCGCAAAGCTTATGAGGCAGATATTACTTATGGTACCAATAATGAATTTGGTTTTGATTATTTGCGAGACAATATGGCTCATACCAATGATGATTTGGTTCAGCGCGAACATAATTATGCCATTGTCGATGAGGTGGATTCCGTTTTAATTGATGATGCACGGACACCACTGATTATTTCCGGTCCGGTAGAACAAGGTGACCGGCATGAATTTAATGAACTGAAACCTTTTGTTGAAAAACTTTATCAAGAGCAGAAATCCAATATGCTTAAAGAGTTGGCATTAGCCAAAAAGCTTATAAAAGAAGGAAATACTAAAGAAGGCGGTTTTCATTTACTCCGGGTCTATCGCGGTTTGCCCAAAAACAAAGCACTTATCAAATTTTTGAGTGAAGAAGGGATGAAGCAACTCTTACAAAAGACCGAATCCAAATACATGGAAAACAATAATGCTTTAATGCCCGAAGTGGATAAAGAATTGTTGTTTGTAATTGATGAAAAAAATAATTCGATAGAGTTAAGCGATAAAGGAATCGAATTTTTGTCCAAAAATACGGCCCCTGACTTTTTTATCTTGCCTAATATTAGCGAAGAAATCGGTAAGATTGATAAGTCCGATGACAGTGCCGCTGAAAAAGCAGCCAAAAAAGATAAACTTTTTAGAGAATATGCGGCAAAAAGTGAACGATTACACACCCTAAATCAGTTGCTAAAGGCCTATACCCTGTTTGAAAAAGATGTCGAGTATGTGGTCTTAGATGGTCAAGTAAAAATTGTGGACGAACAAACAGGCCGTATTATGGAAGGCCGCCGTTATTCCGATGGATTGCATCAAGCCATTGAGGCTAAAGAGAATGTAAAAATTGAAGATGCCACCCAAACTTATGCCACGGTTACTTTGCAAAATTTCTTCCGGATGTATCGCAAATTAGCCGGTATGACCGGTACGGCAGTAACCGAAGCTGGTGAGTTTTGGGATATTTATAAATTAGATGTGGTCGAAGTGCCGACTAATAAACCTTTGGCAAGAATTGATAAAGATGACAAAATCTATAAAACAAAGCGTGAAAAATATAATGCTATTATCCAAGAAATTCAAGAATTAACCAAGCAAGGACGGCCGGTATTAGTGGGGACGACTTCAGTAGAAACCTCCGAATTGTTGAGCAAAATGTTACATTATGTCAAAATACCGCATAATGTTTTGAATGCGAAACATCATAAGCGTGAAGCCGAGATTGTAGCAGAAGCAGGTAACCCGGGCGTGGTGACTATTGCGACAAACATGGCAGGTCGTGGAACCGATATTAAGTTGGCTCCCGAAGTAAAAGAAGCCGGCGGTTTGGCTATAATTGGGACCGAACGTCATGACTCCAGACGGGTTGACCGGCAGTTACGTGGCCGTGCCGGACGTCAAGGCGATCCCGGATCCTCTCAATTTTATGTGTCCTTAGAAGATAACTTGATGCGTTTGTTTGGTTCTGAAAAAATTGCCAAAATTATGGACCGTATGGGGATGAAAGAAGGAGACGTGATTCAGCACCCCATGATCTCCAAATCTATAGAACGGGCACAGAAAAAAGTGGAAGAAAATAATTTTGGGGTTCGTAAAAGATTGCTTGAGTATGATGATGTCATGAATGCCCAACGCGAATTGGTATATAAGCGTCGTCGGCATGCTCTTCATGGCGATCGTCTCAAAGTCGATATTGCCAATATGATTTATGAAGCTTTGGAAACTATTGTGGAAGAAACAAAACCGGCTAAAGATTATGAAACTTTCGAAAAAGAATTGATTACAACTTTTGCCATTAATTCTCCTATAACCCGTGAGGAATTTTTGAATTTGTCCACCAAAGAGATAGTTGATAAATTATATGAGGCTGCCACTAAACATTATAAAGAAAAAATAGCACGGTCGGCGCAAATTGCTTTTCCGGTTATTAAACAAGTTTACGAAAATGAAGGAGACCGCTATAAGCGTATTGTGGTGCCTTTTACCGATGGTAGTCGCGAAATAAAAGTAACCACCGATTTAAAAGAAGCCTATGAATCAGAAGGGAAAAAATTAGTAGATGATTTTGAAAAAAATATCACTTTAGCCATTATTGACGAAGCATGGAAAGAGCATTTGCATAAAATGGATCAACTGAAAACCTCGGTGCAAATGGCTTCGTACGAACAAAAAGATCCGGTGTTGATTTACAAATTTGAAGCTTTTGAATTATTTAGAAATATGCTGGATAAAGTCAACAAAGATGTATTATCTTTCTTATTCAAAGGCGATTTGCCGACCCAAGATCCTAATCAGGTACGCGAGGCACGTAAAGCACCGAAGCGATCTAACAACAAATTGAAAGAAAGCCGCGCTGATAACATTCCGTCATTAGAAGATATGGCAGCTAACAACCGGCAAGCTATGCAAGGCGGGCAACAGCAGGAAATAACTTCTCCGATTCGCAAAGGGAAAACCTATGGCAGAAATGAGATAGTGACTATCATGAATATAAATAATGGACAAAAACAACAAATTAAATATAAAAAAGCACGTCCCTTGCTTGATAGCGGTGAATGGGTTATTCAAGATTAGTATGGACCGTTTATAAAATTATAAAATGACAAAAAAACGGTAAGTATAAAAGCTTACCGATTTTTTTATACGAAAAGAGGCTGCCTTTTTGGGGCAGCCTCTTAAAAGTATAGACAATATAATAATTATATTTCGACTTCAGTCCATTCGTAGTCGATGTTTTCAAGCATTTCGGCTGCTTCAATTAATAACATACCATTTTCATTTATCGAATCCTTGCCAATATATCCGGCACGGCGTAATAATGTTAAGGTATCTTCAAAAGTTTCCATATCCATTTTTAACAATTTCAAGGCTTTTTTCCAATTATCAGGCAATATTCTCACCTTGCGTTCTTTAACATATAAACTGCCGACTTCTTTCAAAGCGCGTAAAACATCAATTACATGCGGCGTAACAGGATATTTTATATCACCTGAAATACCGGTTGTGGCATGTTTTACTTTTTTTCCGGGTTCGGTAAGCATAACCATATCATTAGGGAAAAAGTTAACCATACCACGTGCGTCTAATTTTTCTAATAGTTGGATAACTTCGTCTTGAGTATAATTTTTAAGGTACGTTATTAAGTCTTGCAAATAAATACCTGTGGTATAAGGAATTTGTTTCATGACTTCCCATCCGTAGCGGGTTAAGTTAGGGGTTTTGTTATTGTACGCCAAACGGGCAAAAAACCGTCCTGTAGGGGTAGGTGCCGTTTCAATGGTACCGGCTTTTTTGGCTTTCTCTACCCATCGGCCATCAGGGGCTAAAAATAAATGACGTCCAATGGTGATGGCTTTAACAGACTCTGCCGGAATTTCTCTAGGTTTGTCTTTTAAAGTATCATAAACGGCTTGTCCGTCTTCAGTCAGTACATAGTACATTTTGTCTTCTTTGACTTCAGGCGCAATTAACTGAAAACCGTGTAAGCCAAATAAGGCTGCGTCAAAATCGTAGACTTTATTGAACCATTCCTCAGCTGTTTTGGCATTTTCTAATTCTTCAACATATTTTTGTTTAACTTTGGGTAATTCTTTTAAACGGCGACCCCATTCGCCTTTTAAAGCTTGGGCTTCTTTAAATTTTTTGTCAATAAATCTTGCTTTTATATTGTCTTTGGTAGCGATAAATTCGGGGTTTTTAACCGTTTCATCATTAATTTCTTTAATGGTTGATAATACCCCGAATTCTACTTCATCGATGTCAATACTCATCGGATCATCGTAAAAACCGTGGAAGTATAAATCACCTGCTCTTAATAAGTGTTCACCGGCTGGCAAAATGTTTCCGTCGGTATCAATAACTGCTTGCGCAATCAAAGCTTCTTTGAGTTCTTTGTCTTCAATTTCGTTGCCGGCAACTAATTGGAATAAGGCTTCAAAATACTCTTGTGTAATGGGTTTGAAGAATGCCCCTTTTAATAAGGCTGCTCTAATTTGTTGTCCTACACCACTGAGGTTGTAATATTGTCCCTCGGGTGCAGAGAATGATAATAAGCGTAAGGCTTCACTTTCCAGGATTTGAAATTTATCAGCGTCAAGTAATTCGCGCTTAGGCGCAGGACCAACCAAAGTTTTTTTCAAAAAGTCTTGTAAAGGTTTATTAACATAAAAATAAGGCTCTACTTCTTCATAAACTTCTAAAACTTTTTTCCCGAATTCGCTCAACATACCGTTAACGACCATGCCGCGTTTTTCAAGTTTAGGACGAATAATGTCATTTACTTTGTCTTTGGCCATTTCTGCCGTATAAAGCATATTGATAATACGACTGCCGACAAATTTGAAATCATCGTCATATTGGCTTAAATCTGGCATGGTACCATTTAATTTGGCCATTTTGAAACCTTCCATAAGCATCATTCCAGGATAAGTAAGGTGATAACGATCGTTATCTTCTCTTAATAAGCCCATTTGTTCTAATTGAACATAATATAAAAAATCTTTATCGTCTTCTAATATTTCAAGCGGATCGATTCCATTTGTTCTATCATCGAATATTTTTTCTAAAATGTTCAAATGTCTCTTTGTTAAAATCATAGTTTTATATTTTTAGTTTTTCATTTTATTTTCAGCAAATTTAGCACCATTAAAACGCTATTGACAAGATAACAAAAACAAGTGACAATTTGTCATTGTCCGGATTTTTGTTTAAAAAAATTTTTGGTAAATTTATTACAATTTTTCTATATATTTTATATTCTTTTTTATTTGTAAATTTGATTTTGGTAAAATTTTAATTTCATGAAAAAACTATTGTTCACCGGATATATTTTGTTAATCGCTTTTATGGGTTTTAGCCAGCAAATTCATCCGCTTTATAAAAATAAAGAACAAATAAAGTGGGTCGATTCTCTTTATCAATCCATGACCTTGGATGAAAAAATAGGACAACTTTTTATGCCTTATATTTCATCCGAAAATACACCTGAAAATAAAGCCCGGCTCAAATACTTACTTCAGAAGTTGCATGTAGGCAATTTCTTTTTTCTCAAAGGATACCCATCTGATGAACAAGCTTTGAATAATTTCATACAATTGCATGCTAAATATCCCGTTATGACTGCTATTGATGCCGAATGGGGTTTGGCCATGCGTTTAGATTCGACGGCAAAATTTCCTTGGAATATGACACTCGGCGCCATTCAAAATGATAGTATTGTTTATAAAATAGGACGCCGTATCGGGCAGCATGTTGCCAATGTCGGGTATCAAATGAACTTTTCGCCGGTGGTTGATATAAATACCAATCCGGATAATCCTATTATAGGTAACCGCTCATTTGGTGAAGACAAAGAAAATGTGGCACGAAAAGCTGCCATGATGATGCGCGGATTGCAAGATGAAGGTATTTTAACTACAGCCAAACATTTTCCGGGACATGGTGACACCAATCAGGACAGCCATAAAACTTTACCTTCAGTAAATTTTGATTATAAGCGGATTCAGCAAGTTGAGTTATATCCGTATAAAAAACTTATTCCCAAAGGCCTTACCGGTGTAATGGTAGCCCATTTAAAGATACCGGCCCTCGAGTTGATGGGATACCCCACCACTTTGTCTCCCCGTGTGGTTGATGGTCTGTTACGTCGGCAATTGGGCTTTCAAGGCTTAATTATTACCGATGCAATGAATATGAAAGGCGTGGCCGATTTTGTGCCTTCGGGCGAAGCTGACCTGCAAGCCTTTTTGGCCGGCAATGATATTTTGTTGGGTACGGTGGAATTAAAAAAAGCAATGGATATATTCAAAAAGGCTTATAAAAAAGGCTTGATTTCAGACAAAAGATTAGCGCGTTCGGTAAAAAAAGTATTAATGGCCAAATATTGGGCTAATTTGCAGTATTGGCATCTGCATAGGCAAAAAAACTTTTACCCCGGTTTGCAAGACTCTTTGTTAAATCAAGTTGCTTTCGAAAATGCTATTACGCTTATAAAAAATGAAAACAATTTGCTTCCGCTTAAAAATGTTGCTCAAAAAATAGCTTATGTACCTTTAGGGGATGATAAAGGCAATTATTTTTACCAATATTTGAATAAATATGCCGATGTTAAACAAGTCCAAATCAACCAAGTTGATGACGTCTCATCTAAACTAAAAAATTATGATTTAGTTATTGTCGGCTTTCATAAATCTTCTGCAACACCATGGAAATCGTATAAATTTACACCGCAAGAGAAGCAAATTTTGAATAAGATAGCGCAATATAAACCCACCATTTTAGATGTATTTACTTCGCCCTACAGTTTAATTGGTATGGTTGATCATATTCCGGTCAAAGCTATTGTGGTGTCTTATCAAAATGATTGGTACCCTCAGGTTTTAAGTCCACAAATGATATTTGGTGCTTTGGCTTTTAAAGGTAAATTGCCGGTTAGTATCAGTCAAAATTATCCGGTAAATACTGGAATTGTAACCAAAGTTTTAAAGCGTTTGTCCTATGGTTTTCCCGAAGAAGTTGGAATGGATAGCCGTAAATTAAAGCGTGTTGACTCACTTATGCAATTTATGTTAGATACCATGGCAGCTCCCGGAGCGGTTGTTTTAGCCGCAAGAAACGGGAAGGTTGTTTTTGAAAAGGCATACGGCTATCAAACATATGATAAAAAACGTCCGGTTAAAGTAAGTGATATTTATGATTTAGCCTCGGTGACAAAAGTCATGGCAGCGACTACTTTAATGATGAAAGCTTATGACCAAGGTTATTTTAAGCTTGATGACCATTTGGGAGATTTAATGCCTATGCTGAAAGGGACCAATAAGGATACAATTACCGTAAAGGAAGCTTTGTCGCATTATGCTAAAATAAAATCTTGGATTCCCTTTTATTTAGAAACCATTGATCCGAGAACAAAGCAACCAATGTCTAAATTTTACCGGCATAAACCCAATAATCAATTCAATATTGAAATCTGTCCCAATTTATATCTCAATAAAAATTATTTGACAAAAATTTGGGATACCATTTGTAAAGTCCCGCAATATAAAGAACGAAAATATGTTTATAGTGGTTTACCCTTTTATTTATTTAAAAAATACATAGAAGATAAAACCGGCATTGGGATGGATAAATTGGTCGATTCATTATTTTACAAACCCATAGGTGCCACAACAGTTACTTATAATCCACTTAAAAAATTTCCGGCACAACGCATAGCACCGGCCGAGAATGATACATATTGGCGTCATCAAATATTGCGCGGCTATGTGCATGATATGGGGGCTGCCATGCTCAATGGTGTTTCCGGTAATGCCGGTTTGTTTGGTAATGCCAACGATTTGGCCAAATTGATGCAAATGCACTTAAACAAAGGCTTTTACGGCGGCAAACGCTATATTTCCGATACAACCGAAACAGCCTTTAACAAACGGTATTTTGCCAAAGATAGCGTCCGGCGTGGATTGGGTTGGGATAAACCGCAATTTAAAGGACATCCGGGACCAACTTTTGAAGAAATATCACCAAAAAGTTTTGGTCATCAAGGATTTACAGGAACGATGGTTTGGGCAGATCCTGAAGAAAAAATAGTCTATATTTTCCTGTCCAATAGAACATTTCCGACCATGACAAACCGCCTGTTGTATAAATTAAACATTAGAAGCGAAGTGCAACGCCGTATTTATGAAGCAATTAAAAATCCAAAGTATGATTATCATTACCATAAAGGCAAAGTCAACCCTTATAAATATTGGCATGCCGCTTCAAAAGATAGCTTAAAATGACAAAATATTTAATTAGCCTATTATTACTGATTTTTTCTTCGTGCACAATATGTATGCCGGATCCTGAACCGGAAAATCCGGTTAAAGCCGCTTGGATTTATGAAACTTTTCAAACGTTTAAAAACCAAGACTTTCCTCGAATAAAAGCGGTGTCGTGGTGGCAAGAAAAATGGGAAAACGAAGATGGCAGCATTAGCGATTTGCGCATTAATTCATCACCGGAAAGTTTAGAAGCTTTCCGGGCAGGCATCGATGATGCTTTGTTTCAAACAACAGCGCAGTTTGACAATACTAAATTACAACCGCCGGCACAAGGCATTTATTTTGCCGCTTTCCCCGATTTTGGCGGACCGGAAGATCAAGTTACGGCACAACGTATCAGCGATTTTGAAACTTTGGCACAAAAACCCATTACTTGGGCATATTTTTCTGATAATTGGTATAATGACATACATTTTCCAACGGCTGCCGTGCAGACAATTCATCAAGCCGGCAGGGTGCCGTTTATTAGGATGATGGCGCGCACCACTTTGGATGAAGGCGTTGCCGACCCTAATTATAGTATGCAAAATATCATCGATGGTAATTTTGACACAGATTTGTTGCAATGGTTTCAAGATGCGGCAAATACCGGTTATCCTTTATTGGTGGAATTCGGCACCGAAGTGAATGGCGAATGGTTTCCTTGGAATGGTGTACACAACGGTGGCGCTACGACTACCAATTACGGTGACCCCAATCTGCCCGATGGTCCCGAGCGGTTTAGAGATGCTTACCGGCATATCATTGACTTGTCAAGACAAGCAGGTGCTAACAATATCACTTGGTTTTTTCATATCGATGCGGCGGGACAACCCGAAGAAGCTTGGAACGATTTTGAAAATTATTATCCCGGCGATAACTATATAGATTGGGTAGGCGTCAGTGTTTACGGCGCTGTTACCCCCGATGAAAATCCTATGTCTTTTGCCGACAAACTCAATTTGGTATATGATCGCATTACGACGACGACTAATAAACCTTTGGCTATCTTAGAAACGGGTATTGTTGAATATTATTAATTTTTCAACGCCCCTGCCAAAATACTCGCCGGATGTTCGCTGTCTCTATCAACACCATCGTGGATTTGATGGCGGCAACTGGTGCCACAGGCGGCGATGCTTTCGCCGGCTTGGGTTTTTCTTAGTTCGGGAAACAGTTTGAGTTCGCCGACTTTCATGCTCAATTCGTAATGTTCTTTTTCGTAGCCGAAACTTCCTGCCATACCACAACAGCCCGAGTCGAGTAAACGGACTTGATAATTTTTGGGAATGGACAATGCAAAAGCACTGATTTGCGGATCACTCAAAGCTTTTTGCTGACAATGAACATGTAAAGTGATTTTTTGTTCCGTTTCCGTAAAATCATTAGTGCTTATATTGCCGGCTTCAAATTCATGCTTGATAAACTCCTCAAATAAATAGGTATTATCGGAAATTTTTTGGGCATCTTTTTGCAAGTTTTCGTCTTTAACCAAACGCAAATATTCGTCTCTAAACATCAAAATGGCGGACGGCTCTATCCCGATTAAAGGGGTTTGTTCATTAATCAAACCGGCATAAAGTCTGACATTTTTTATAGCCAAATCACGGGCTTGTTCTAAAAAACCTTTGGAAATATAAGCCCGTCCGCTTTCGGCACTTTGAATGGTTTTTACTTCGTAACCCAAGCTTGTCAATACTTTGATAACATCCTTTCCGGGTTGGCTGTCCATATAATCGCTAAATTCGTCAATAAATACATAAACCGATTGTTTCTTTTCTGTTTTAGGCTTGAGTGCTTCCGGATGTTTATTGAGCCAAGCGGTTAAGCTTTGTTTTTCAAGCGGTGGTAAAGTCCGTTGCGAAGCAATACCGGTTATTTTTTTAAACAAACCGGCAAACCAATTTTGACGGATAAAAAAGTTGTAAACACCTGAAAGCCGACTGAAAAATTTGTTGATTTTACCACTGTACGCAAAAAGTTTGTTACGCAGTGTAAATCCGTTGGCTTTTTGATACCAATACAGAAATTCACTTTTGAGCATTGCCATATCTACGGTGGACGGACATTCGTTTTTACACGCTTTACACGATAAGCACAAACTCAAAGTTTCATATAATTCTTCGTAATCAAATTTGTTGATTTTATCGGAATTGGTTAAAAATTCACGTAGGGCATTGGCGCGGGCGCGGGTCGTATTTTTTTCATCTTTGGTAGCTTGGTAGCTGGGGCACATCACGCCATCGGCTTCGGGCGGCTTGCGACAATCACCGGAACCGTTACATTTTTCAGCCGCACGCAAAATACCGCCTTCTACCGTAAAATCAAATAAAGTCGGGATTTCGGGTTCTTTGCGGTCGGGTTCATAACGTAGATTTTTATCCATTGGATATGGGTCAACGACTTTATGCGGATTAAAGATATTTTGCGGGTCAAAAATGCTTTTGAGTTCTTGCATCAACGCATAGTTTTTTTCGCCGACAATCACGGGGATAAATTCCGCCCGCACAATGCCGCTGCCGTGTTCGCCACTCAACGAACCCTTGTATTGATGTACCAAATCGGCAACTTCAGATACCAATTCCCGATAAATCCGTACATCTACCGATTTTTTCAGGTTGAGAATCGGACGCAAATGAATTTCGCCGGCACCGGCGTGGGCAAAATAGACCGGTGTTTTCCCTTTTTGCTTCATAATTTCGGTAAAATCGGCGATATAAGGCGGTAAGTCGGTGATACGGACTGCTGTATCTTCTATGCCGGCTACGGCTTTGTTATCTCCGGGCAGATTACCCAATAAGCCCAAACCGGCTTTACGCAATTCTTCGGCTTTGGCGGCTTCATCGTTGCGTAGGATAGGGAAGGCGTAGCCCAAATTTTTCTCTTTCAAATGAGCAATCAATTTTTGCGCTTGTTGTTCCAATTCGCCCATTTGGTTGCCACGTAGTTCGAGCATTAAAATGGCTTTGGGATTACCTTGGATAAAATCGCGGTAATGTTTGTATTTGGGGCTTTTCTTGGTTTGGTCAAGAATGATATCATCCATCAATTCACATTGATACAAATTATGTTGCATCGCAGGCGCCACAGCGCGCATGCTTTCGTCTATGCTGTCAAAGTGTGCCGTAACCATTAAGCGTTTCGGTGGTTGAACTTTGTCCAATTTGACTTTGATAGCGGTCATAAAAACCAAAGTGCCTTCGGAACCGGCGATGATTTTGCCGAGATTGAATTTTTTATTCGATTTCCCGAAAATTTCGTTGTCAATCAAGCTGTTTAAATCGTAGCCGTTGTTGCGCCGGTGAATTTCGGGATACGGCATATTTTCCAATATTTCCTTTTGTACTGCGGGTTGGCTGTATGTATCGCGAATATGGCGGTAAATCTGTCCTTCCAAATTGTTTTGCAGTAGTTTTTGATTGAAAGCATCTTTGTCCAGCTCCGTGATGTGAATGGGGTCGCCATTGCTTAAAAAACCTTCCACTTCCAATATTTTATCACGGGTAACGCCATATTTTATCGAAGTAGAACCACTGGAATTGTTGCCGGTCATCCCGCCAATCATACAACGACTCGATGTAGAAGTATTGGGGGCAAACCATAAACCATAAGGCTCTAAAAACCGGTTGAGTTCATCACGAATAATGCCGGGTTGCACTTTGACCCAAGCTTTGTCGGGATTAAAGTCCAATATTTTTGTCATGTATTTGGAAACATCTACGATGATGCCTTTTCCTACAACTTGCCCTGCCAAAGAAGTGCCGGCGGTTCGCGGAATTAAATGGGTGTTGTTGTCAGCAGCATATTGAATCAGTAATTTGATGTCTGCTTCCGTTTTCGGGTAAGCAACCGCTTCGGGCAACATACGATAGACAGAGGCGTCGGTAGCATAAATGTGCCGGTGTAAATCGTCGTAATAGAGTTCGCCTTCCAGTTGAGATTTTAAATTATTGAGTTTATGATTGATTTTCATTTAACGTGAATTGAATTTTTAAAGTTAAATAATTTTCCTAATAAATATCCTGATTTGTATACCTGCTTTTTAATTGTATTTTTGTAAAAAAGAGCAGTATGCATCAACTGGTTATAGAACAAACCAAGAATTTTGTCAAAAAAACTTTGGCCGAAGCAGAAGCCGGACATGATTATTGGCATATTTTACGGGTTTTAAAAACTGCAGAAAAGATAAGCGAACAAGAAGGAGGTAATAAATTAGTGGTTATATTAAGCGCACTATTACATGATATTGCTGATGCTAAATTTCATAATGGAGACGAAAGTTTGGGACCGAAAATAGCTGAAGAGTTTTTATTTAGTCTTTCTTTACAACCGGATATTATCAATCATGTGGTTAAAATAATTGAAAATATCTCTTTCAAAAATACTTTTTCAGGTGCAAATTTTGATAGTTTGGAGTTGCAAATAGTTCAAGATGCCGACAGACTTGATGCTATTGGGGCTATTGGTATTGCCCGGGCGTTTGTTTATGGTGGCTATAAAAACAACCCGATTTATGATCCGGATTTGCCCCCTAATTTATCTATGGACAAAGCTACTTACAAAAAAGGAAATACTTCCACCATTAATCATTTTTATGAAAAACTTTTGAAACTGAAAGAGATGATGAATACCTCAACGGGGAGAAGCCTGGCTGAGCAGCGACATCAATTTATGTTGGACTTTTTAAGTCAATTTTACAGGGAATGGGATATTTAAAAATAGCATTATGAAACTTTTAATGATTTATTGTGATTATTTCGGTTACACACCAAGTCTAAAAACTTTACCCGATTTTCCGGAGGATACAGAGCCGAAAGTTTTTGAAAATGTTTTAACGGCTTTTATTCAAATGGAAGCTGAGGATGAAAATGATCCTAAATATTTGGAAACAAAGTTGGTCAAAAGTTTAAAATGGGCGGCTAAAAAGAATGAAACCAAACATATTATTTTGCATTCATTTGCTCATTTGTCTATGAGCAAAGCCTCTCCGGTTTTTACCAAAGAATTTTTTGATGTGGTTGAAAAACGTCTTTTGCAAACAGGCTACCAGGTTGGACAAACACCTTTTGGTTATTTTTTAGATTTGGATATGAAAGCACCGGGGCGATCCAGTGCGCGTATTTTTAAATCTTTTGAAGTAAAAAGTGAGAAAAATGACCATTGAAATGGCTTAAAATTGATATATTTGGCATTATTATTGAGTTGAATTTTTAAAAAATAAGACATGAAGAAATTAATTTTTTTAATCAGTTTTTTAAGCATCGGTTTTTTATCGGCCCAAGAAAAAGCTGAGTTAAATTGGCATACAGATTTTGATAAAGCCCAAACAATAGCCAAAAAAGAACATAAACCTATTGTTTTGTTGTTTACCGGGTCAGATTGGTGTCCGCCTTGTATGGCAATGCACCGTGACTTGTTTCATAACAAAGAGTTTGTAAATCTATCTAAAAAAGTGGTGTTGGTGTTGGTCGATTTTCCACGCCGTAAGCCAATGAGTACTGAACAACGGATGAAAAACAGTGCTTTGGCCCGTAAATACCATCAAGGAGGTGTGCCTACTTTTGTGGCCCTAACACCCGATGGCAAAATAATTGATAAGATTTCCGGTTATATGTTTGGCCACCCTGAACGCGATATTGCTTTTTTTGAAAAAATAATAAAAGCAGTTCAAAAATAATTTTATATTATCTTATAAATAAAGGACTGTTTATATAGCAGTCCTTTTTGTATTTTTGCGTAATTATAAACTGAAATGTAATGTTAAGAAAAATAGCCGGTTTATTATTAAAAAAGATTCATAAGTCGTCAAATACCGGCATGAAAACATCTGAAAAAGATATGAAAAAATTTTTGATTGTAGGTTTGGGAAATATTGGACCCGAATATAAATACACCCGGCATAATATCGGATTTTTAATTGCAGACCGTTTGGCCGAAAAACTAAATGCCAGCTTTAAAACGGAACGCTATGGCGAGGTTGCCAAGGCTAATTACCGGGGTAAAAAACTGATTATCTTAAAGCCGTCGACCTATATGAACTTAAGTGGAAAAGCGGTTCGTTACTGGTTAGAGAAAGAAAAAATAGACCCCAAAAATTTGTTGATTTTAACCGACGATGTCAATTTAGATTTTGGGAGTCTTCGTTTGCGGCCAAAAGGGAGTGACGGTGGACATAATGGTTTGAAAAATATTCAGGAATTACTTCAAACCAATCAATATCCACGCTTGCGTTTTGGTATTGGAAAAGATTATCCCAAAGGAAAACAGGTAGATTATGTTTTAGGAAAATGGACAGAACCCCAAATGAAAGAATTGCCCGGTTTGATAGATAAGGCAACAGATGCAATTATTTCTTTTGTGCAGGAAGGCTTACAAAGGACTATGAACCAGTTTAATACCAGAAGTAAACCGACTTCAAAAACGGCTAATAATTGACCGGAAATATACCTG
Source organism: Flavobacteriales bacterium (assembly GCA_026993355.1). Lineage (GTDB taxonomy): Bacteria > Bacteroidota > Bacteroidia > Flavobacteriales > Flavobacteriaceae > WGBX01. The sequence continues at coordinate 144,921 of JALWTX010000012.1, forward strand.
TCAATAGGCCTAAAAATTCATGCTAAACCGGATACCACCGGTATAAACAGGTGGTGCGCTTTTTGAGAAACGAAATCCGGTATTGAGTGACATTTGTAAATAAGAATTCAGGTTTTTTTGGTACACAACCTGTGAAGCAACATTATGACCAGGTTGCAAGGCTTCTAACATTTTGAAGGAGACAGGCGTCAATGGATTACCTTTAAAATCATTTCGAATGTATTTTAAGTCAACTTTGCATTGGTTTGAAGTCTTTTTTTGATGGGTGTTGATTTTTAAACCTACTTGATACATATTTAACTGTTCCATGCCCGACAGGTTTTGTTTGTATTGATATTTTGAGTAGAGATAAAATTCGGTGTGTTTGTTTTTAAATGCAAAGCCTTCTTCAATACCGGTATTTTTCAAATTAAAATTTTTTAAATGATAATTTTCGGCAAAATTACTTTCAAAAAATTGCCAAAATTGTTGTTGCCATTGCCATTGTTTTTTTAAATAGTGTTTAAAAATTAGCTGATACATTGTACTTTGATGAGATTGAATACCAATGGATAACAGTTGTTTTTGCTGATGAAAACGATAGAGAAAATGTAGTTGATACTTTTTCTTGCCGCGGTTCCAATACCAATTTTGTTGATGAAGCAGTTGTTGGGTCAAAATATTTTCGGGTTGCCAAATAAGGGCTGAAAAATTGTTTGTTTTGATAGATTGATGTCTGTTCATGAATTTGATTTGTCCGTATAAGTGCTGCCATAGCTTACGGTTTTGCCATACAGCCGGATTAAAAATAAGTCGAATTTGGTAACTATTATTCAGCGTCGGCAAATATTTTTTACCGGGTAAAACCACACGAATATAATTGCCTTGATCGGAATAAGGGGCGATTTCAAATTCATTGATTTCTTTCAATCCATTGCCATTGTAGTCATTCCAAAGATAACGACCTTGACCGGCCGGCGTTTCGACAAAAATTATTTCATCCCGCAAGGTATTGCCATTAAAACTTTCAATTTGAACATTCGTTTTAAATAATTTATGCAGGTAAGTTTGTTGCCACACAAACTTTAAATTAAGAAATTTTGGATCAGGTTGATTTTTTGTCAAGTGCTTTAAACGGTAACGTATAAACAATTTTACTTGATGTTTTTTGCCATGATGACCTATTTTAACACCGAAATTATTTGTTTGCTCTGTATTTTGCCATCGGTCATTTTTGATACTGTCATTTTTTTCATACTGATATAAAATTTGCCAATTCCAAGTGAGACTGTCCCGCTTTTGCCAACTTAGACCGGCGGAGGTATAACGATAATTTAAACTATCATAAACTTGCCCTTTTTTTTGGTTTCTAAAATCAATATTGCCATTTACCTCAAATTTGGTTTTGGGTAAAAAGTAAATCCAATTATGTTGGGTATATAAGGCTTGTAGCTTTGAAAGTTTGCGCCGGCTGGTATAATGTAATTTGCTCTGATATGTCCAGTTTTTTCTTTGCCAATTAGCATTATAGTAAATTTGCTGTGCATTTAAATTTTGTCGCAAGGACAAGTAACGGCTGCCAAATTGTATGGTGTTTTTTTGATGTATGTAAGTCAAATTCAGATCTGCAAAATGCTGCTGTCCGTATAAACTATCTATTTGCCAATCGCGATTAAATTCAATATTATAATAGGGGTCTAAGGCAATGAAATTAGTATGAGTAAAGTTATATTTTGCTTTTAATGAAAGGGAATTATTTTTTTGTTGCCAAATAGATTGTACTATTTCAAAATGCAAGGCCCCACCCAAATTATCATGGTCGTCTTTCTGTGAAAAAAGATTTTGGTCAGTATAGTTAAGAAGGCCATCCAATACCCAATTGGTTTTGGTCGTCGGCTTGGCTTTAATTTTAAAACCGGCATATTGCCTTTTTTCAGGCGGTGTCAACCGAATGGCCGGCAGATATTCCCCTTGGTTTTCACCTACAAATTTGTATATTTTGCCTATGGCTGTTATCTTCTCAATTTTGTAACTTCCGCGGTTGTGTCCTACATAGGTAAAACGGACTTCGTACAAATCGGGCAAATCTTGGTCGGCATATTCAAAATAGGTTACCGTGCCATTATTTTTTTTTCGATATAAAATTTTATGGGGCTCGTAGAGGCTTGGTTTGGCTGCGGTAATCCATAAATCATTCACTTTATCACCGGCATTTTTTAAAACTTCTTTTTCTTGAGCCGTCAAGTCATATAATAAGGTCTGATTTTTGGCATCAGTTTCTAAAAACGTATAAACAGACCATAAAAACCGGTCATTTTTTTGTTCAAAACAATTGTAATTGGTATAGCGTACATAATGCTGGTTGGCATAATTAAAAGTGACAGTGATACGCTGGTTGCTTGTAATAGGAAAATCAGGTTGGAAATGTAATTCTGCAGTTTCATAATTTAACAAATAATATTTATTTCGTTTTAACAAACGGCCGTTTATGTAAACTTTTTCGCTTTTGGGGATGATAAAAATGTAATTTTCACCTTTATTACCTTTAAGTACATAAGGGCCTTGATTGCCATCAATGCCTGTAAATCTATTGATGCCATATTGACCATTTACAACCCCACCTTGAAGTTGCGTATTGTTTTTATTGCCTTTAAAGCGGATGGATAAACCTTGTGTTTTCCGGGTAAATTTGAGAAAATAACCGGGCTGTTCATCAAGAAACAAATCACCTCCTGTCGCTTGCCATTTTGGGGCTGATAATTGCAAGTAAATTTGGTTAAATTCTTTGTACGATTGTGAGATGCCGGCATAGGCTTGTGGTAGATTATCATCCGATAAAACAGCATTTATTTTGAGTTTTGGTGACAAATTGCCCGATATTTTTAAATCTAAACCCGATTGCATGACGACATTTTGCCGGTTACCGGTATTAAATCCCCGGGTTATTTTTCCTTGCGTTTTCAGTCCATCAAAAGGTTTGACTTTCATAATTTGGGGTTTAGCTTGAATAATTGAAATGGTTTTCAGGCTATCTTCACGGATTTTTGTCAGACTATATTTTTGGTAAGTTTGATGCAAAAAATCAGGATATGCTAAATAATAAATCCAAACTTCTTTGTTTTTTAAGGCTTTATAATCATACAAAAACAAAATTGCCTTCACAAAATCGACATGATAGATTTCAGGTGGTATTTTTTTACCCTCTAAAGTCCGGATTTCAAAGAAAAAAGGCTGTATGCTGAAAGTGTCAATTTTAATTTGCTTTTGCGTTAGTTTAATTTTCTTTTGACGCAACAAATTATCCGGCTTTTGTTGTCCAAAAGTAAGGGCACTAAAAAAAACGATATAAATACAAAGCCGGTATTTCAAAATCAATATTTTTTGCCAAATGCCGATTAAATTTTTAAACAAAAGATTAGAGGATAATATAACTGTTGAAGTTATTTTTTTATTGTTTTACATTTGAGACTTATGTTGGGCAAAATATTGTTTTTTAATCAAATCGATACTTTTTATGCTTTTTTCAAGCCATTGAAGATATAGTTTTTCTTGCTCATCTGCAGAAAGTTGCCAATCTACTTCAGATTGCCGCAATTTTTCGCTCACACTATGCATAATTATGGCAGCGGCTACACTAATATTAAAACTTTCGGTAAAACCGTACATCGGAATTTTTAAAAAAACATCGGCTTGTTCCATTACTTGTGCGGAAAGTCCTTCTTTTTCAACTCCAAAGAAAAAAGCGGAAGGGGTCGTTATATCAAACTCAGGCAAGGACACATCATGTGCATGTGGCGTTGTAGCAACAATTTGATAACCTTTGCTTTTGAGCTGCTTTATAGCATCTGGTGTTTGGTTGTAACGGTGAATCGTCAGCCATTTTTCGGCACCTTTGGCAATGGCATGTGAGAGTTTTGGTTGGTATTTTTTTTGAATAATATGAACATCTTGAAAACCGAAAATATCTGCACTGCGAATGACAGCACTTACATTATGCATTTGATATAAATCTTCCAAAGCCAATGTGAAATGCCGGGTTCTGTTAGATAAGATTCTTTTAAATACTTGTTTCCTGTTTTCAGTTACAAAATTTTCTAAATATCTAATATATTGTTTCATCTGTTTAAAATTTTTATTTTAACATCGATATCAGATGTAAGTTTTGATGATTCAAATAATCTTTTTCTTTGTATTTAATAATTTTTTTTATCATGCCGGTTTCATATAAAAAAAATTCTTACAAAGATACGTATTCTCAGTAAATATTTTAAAATGATGTTTTGGGTATTTTATTTCATTGATTGATATGTACTTAAGGTATTTTAGTTATTTTTTAACATTTTTTTAAACAAATAAACACAATAATTATGTATAAAAAGCATTATATTTATTGTATCAAAATAAGCACCAATGCCAAGAGCTGTCTATCAATACACTTTGACTATCTTAGAAAAAGTAAGTTTTGACCCAAAATTGTTTATAAAAGAATTGAAAAAAGCAGAAACTTCATTGTTGCCGCATGAGAAATTGGAGTTAAGAATTTGGCTAAAAAATTTTTTAGCCCAAAAACCCGTTTTAAAGAAATATCTTTCTCAGCAATATATTGAGAATGATTTGACCATATAAAAAAGCACCATTAAATTTTGCGAAATTTAATGGTGCTTTGAATTTTAGGCTAACACATAAAAAATCTTAGAAACTATTTCTTTAAAAAATAATCGGTGCGTATATGTTCATTATTGACTAAATCAGATTCGCTTAGTTGTAAGTAATCATTTGTCAAAATGCTTATCTCAAAGCTCTTATGAATTAAATGCTGATTGTTTTGTCTATAGGCAATACTTAATACCGCTTGTCCGGATACATTGTACAATTGCCAAGTACCGGTTACGAAATCATCATTACTTTTCTGAATGATAAAAATGTTATTGACTTTAAAATAATAAATGTCACTTGTGATAGAAATCCGCTCTTTTTGGATTTCATTTTCGAAGCGCACCTTTTCAACACCTTTCCATTTATGTGCTGTTAATATGTTTTCTTGATCCGCCATATTTAAGGTGGGTGTATCGTATTTCATATTGCATGAAGATAAGCCTAACAAGCAGAAAAAGAGTAGTGTAAATGTTTTCATAGTTAATTTTTTAACAAATTTAACCTATCTGGGCTCTAAATCAAGTCAAAATATAGGAATGTAAGTATTTTCTTTGTAAACGTCGCTTTTTTTTATGTAAATGGTTGAATTAAGATTAATATTTTGATACATTTAATTAAAAATCAATATTTTATTCATTAATTACATCTTGCTGTACTTTTATTCCTATCCTAAAATTAAATTATATTGTTAATAAATTAACCGGACATCAAGTATAGAATATTTATATCTTTATTATCTTGCGACTTAATTAATTTTTGACAGTTTTATGGCCAAAAAACCAACTGCTTATACCGAAGATCATATTCAATCGCTTGACTGGAAACAACATATCCGGATGCGCCCGGGTATGTATATTGGTAAGTTAGGAGATGGCTCATCGCCAGATGACGGTATTTATATTTTAGTCAAGGAAGTTTTAGATAATGCTATTGATGAATTTGTCATGGGCGCAGGTAAAACTATTGAAATAGTTTTAGAAGACAATCTGGTCAGTGTCCGGGATTATGGTCGTGGCATACCTTTAGGCAAGTTAGTTGAGGTGGTATCCAAAATGAACACCGGTGGTAAGTATGATTCGCGCGCTTTTAAAAAAACAGTCGGTTTAAATGGGGTTGGGACAAAAGCGGTAAATGCACTCTCTTCTCATTTTAAAGTTCAAGCTTTTCGCGATGGGCAAACCAAATGGGCGGTCTTTAGTAAGGGCGAACTTATTGAAGAATCCGGCTTGGAAGCAACCAATGAAAAAAACGGGACTTATGTCGAATTTATTCCGGATGTTGAGATTTTTCCCAAATACAAATTCAGGCAAGAGTATTTGGTCCGCATGTTCAAAAATTATATTTATCTCAATACCGGTTTAACCATTAAGTTTAATGGTGAAAAATATTTTAGTGCCAATGGGTTAAAAGATTTGTTAAGCGAAAATATTGTAGAATCCGACCGGCGTTATCCTATTATACACCTAAAAGGGGATGATATTGAAGTGGCTATGACCCATAGCAAAACCCAGTATAACGAGGTTTATTATTCATTTGTCAATGGTCAACATACCACACAGGGCGGAACGCATCAAGCTGCTTTTAGAGAAGCAGTTGTCAAAACTATCCGTGACTTTTTTGGCAAAAATTATGACGCATCTGATATTCGCAAATCTATTGTGGCGGCTATTAGTATAAAGGTGATTGAGCCGGTTTTTGAATCGCAAACCAAGACCAAATTAGGCTCTACGGATATGGGAGAAGGCATGCCGACTGTCCGGACTTATGTCAATGATTTTGTCAAACGTGAATTAGATAATTACCTTCATAAAAATCCGGAAACAGCTGAAGCTATTTTGCAAAAAATAGTTCAGGCCGAGCGCGAACGAAAAGAGCTGTCCGGTATTAGAAAACTGGCCAAAGAACGGGCCAAAAAAGTCAGTTTGCACAATAAAAAGTTACGGGATTGCCGTGTGCATTACAACGATTTGAAAAAAGAAAATCGCTTGGAAAGCACCTTGTTTATTACCGAGGGCGACTCGGCCAGTGGGTCCATAACCAAATCACGTGATGTGAATACACAAGCTGTTTTTAGCTTACGTGGAAAACCGGTCAATTCTTATGGACTGACCAAAAAAGTGGTTTACGAAAATGAAGAATTTAATTTGTTACAAGCTGCTTTGAATATTGAAGACGGTTTGGAAAATCTTCGGTATAACAATATCGTTATTGCCACTGATGCCGATGTTGACGGAATGCACATCCGCCTGTTATTACTGACATTTTTCTTAAAATTTTTCCCCGAACTCATCAAAGAAGGGCATTTGTATATATTGGAAACACCTTTGTTCAGGGTGCGAAACAAGCAAGAAACCATTTATTGTTACAGTGAAGAAGAACGTGTTAAGGCGATTAACAAACTGAGTAAACGCGGCAAACCCGAAATTACCCGTTTTAAAGGTTTAGGTGAAATATCGCCTAATGAATTTAAGCATTTTATCGGCAAAGATATTCGGCTGGAACCGGTTATGATGGAGCCGGATTTGTCCATAGAAGAACTCTTGCGGTTTTATATGGGGAAAAACACCCCTGACCGACAGCGTTTTATTATTGACAACCTTAAGGTAGAATTGGATATAGTGGATGAAAATAAATAATTCTCTAGGAAAAACCAAATAATATAATGAGTGAAAATCAATCACAAAACCAACAAGAAAGTATCAAAAAAGTAACCGGAAAATTTAAAGAATGGTTTCTTGATTATGCTTCTTATGTGATTTTAGAACGTGCCGTTCCGGCTATTGAAGATGGTTTTAAGCCGGTACAACGCCGTATTATGCATTCTATGCGTGAATTGCATGATGGCCGGTATAATAAAGTTGCCAATTTGGTCGGGCATACCATGCAATATCATCCCCATGGCGACATGTCTATAGCTGATGCCATGGTTAATATGGGACAAAAAGATTTGTTGATTGATACACAAGGAAACTGGGGAAACATCCTGACCGGTGACAGTGCGGCGGCTTCACGATATATTGAGGCGCGGCTGTCAAAATTTGCTTTAGATGTATTATTTAATCCTAAAATTACCACTTGGGCGGCTTCTTATGATGGCAGAAAAAAGGAACCGGTAAGTTTGCCGGCAAAATTCCCCATTGTATTGGCACAAGGGGCCGAAGGTATTGCCGTAGGTTTATCGACGACCATTCTGCCACATAATTTTAATGAGTTGATTGATGCTTCTATCAAAGTTTTGCAAGGAAAATCGTTTAGCCTCTATCCGGACTTCCCGACCGCCGGAATGATAGACGTAACAAATTATAACGATGGTAAACGGGGAGGTAAAGTGAGAGTGCGGGCCAAAATTAAAATTGAAGATAATAAAACTTTGGTTATCACCGAAATACCTTACAAAACAACCACCGGCAGTTTAATAGAAAGTATTATCAAAGCCAATAATAAAGGAAAAATCCGAATAAAAAAAATTGAGGATAATACCAGCGAACAAGTCGAGATCCGTTTGCATTTGCCACCGGGGATATCGCCGGATAAAACCATTGATGCACTTTATGCCTTTACCAATTGCGAGGTTTCTATCTCGCCATTGGGAGTGGTGATAGAAAACAATAAACCATTGTTTTTAGGCGTTAGTGAAATGTTGGAACGTTCTACCCGGCGAACTGTCGATTTATTACGGCAAGAATTGGAAATAGAGTTGCAAGAACTCGAAGATCAATGGCATGCTGCCTCATTAGAACGTATTTTTATCGAAAATCGTATTTATCGTGATATTGAACAAGAAACATCATGGGAAGGCGTTATTAAGGCTATAGATGAAGGATTAAAACCACATATTCAGCATCTGAAACGACCGGTAATCGAGGAAGACCTTATCCGTTTGACTGAGATTAAAATCAAACGCATCTCTAAATTTGATATAGACAAAGCGCGTAAAAATATTGAAGCAATAGAAGAAAAAATTGCAGAAAAGAAACACCATTTGGCGCATATTATCGATTATACCATAGATTTTTTTAAAAATATTAAAAAGAAATATGGTAAGGGGCGCGAACGAAAAACCGAAATTAAACCATTTGAAGAGATTGAAGCGACAAAAGTCGTGATGCGCAATGTTAAGTTATATGTCAATAGGGAAGAGGGATTTGTTGGTACTAATTTACGTAAAGACGAATATGTGGGTGATGTATCTGATATTGATGATATTATTGTCATTAGAAAAGATGGCAAGATGATGATTTCTAAGGTCGCCGATAAAAAATTCTTCGGTAAAGATATCATCTATGTCAATGTGTTTAAGAAAAAAGATAAAAGGACCATTTATAACCTGATTTATCGCGATGGTAAAAAGGGCCCTTCATATATGAAACGCTTTTATGTCAGTGGCATAACGCGTGATAAAGAATATGATTTGACAGCCGGCAATCCGGGTTCTGAGATTCTCTATTTTACGGCCAATCCCAATGGCGAAGCTGAAGTGGTGACCGTTATTTTACGTCAAACCGGTAGTTTGCGTAAAACCAAATTTGATATCGATTTTAAAGATTTGGCCATTAAAGGCCGAAGTGTCCGGGGCAATTTGGTAACAAAATTGCCGGTCAAAGCCATCAAGTTAAAAGAAGCCGGTGTGTCTACGCTTAAACCGCGTCAAATATGGTACGACCCTATAGTTAAACGTTTAAATACCGAAGAGCGTGGCCAATATTTAGGTGAGTTCAGTGGAAATGATCAACTGGTGATGGTTCTGTCTGATGGCCGCATTTCTAAATTTGTGCCTGATTTGGAGAAACATTTTCCTGATAATATCTTGTTTCTGGAAAAATATGTCCCCCGCAAACCGGTTACGGCAGCTTATTATGATGCAGATAAAAAAAGATATTTTATCAAACGTTTTTTGATTGATGATCTTAAAAAGGAAGAAATTTTTATTCCTGACAATGCCAAGCTTATACAAGTGTCTTATGATTGGCGACCAGTTTGGCAGTTACACTTTGCCAAAGAACGCGGTAAAGATCAGAAAGAACCACAAGATATTGATGTTGAAAACTTTATAGGTATAAAAGGTATTAAAGCGCAAGGTAATTTGTTGAGTAAATTAAAATTAAAAAAGATTGAAAAACTTGCGTCCAAACCCTATCAAGCCCCGGAAGAACAGAAGCAAGAAAGTGCTGACGAACAAGTAACCCAAAAAGAAGTTGATGCTGTGCCTTTTGAAATTAAAACACCTGATCCGGAGGATAAAACCACCGGCACAAAACAAAAAAATGATAAGAAGCCGGGGGAGGCTGATGAACCACCTACATTATTCTAATTTCTCATTTTTTAGGCGTAGTTTTTGATGTGATGTATATTTTTGATCTACATTATAGAATATAAATTCAAACGCAGCGTTATTAATATAAAATTAAAGAGTTAATGAGAGTCAAATTTTTATTTTTTCTATTTTTTTGTTTTTCTTTGAGACAAATCTCAGCACAAGCATCCGATCAGTTTTTTAATCCGGATACACAATATGTAAAAGCAGTAAATTTATATACAGATAAGTCGTATAAAGCTGCTGATTACCTTTTTGAAAAACTCAAAAACAACATAAAAGACCCGCAAAGATTAGGCGATATATATTTTTATTTGGCCAGTATTGCAGTCCGTACAGGTGCGCCCAATGCAGGTGAATTATTACAATATTTTGTCCAACATTTTCCTACACACCCCAAGCGTACTGCCATTTATTTTGATGCCGCTGATTATTATTTTTCAAAAGGTGACCTTAAGCAGGCACAAGATTATATTATGCAAGTTGATCCGGGAGCCTTATCTCCATCCGAATACGAAAAATATAATTTTTATTTGGGTTATGCTTATTTGAAACAAAATGATTATAAAAAAGCAGCCCGTTTATTTGAAAAACTTTTGAATTCTAAAAAATATGGCGAGCAAGCCCGTTATTACTATGGCTACACAGCCTATAAGCAAGATGATTTTGCCAAAGCCAAGAAATACTTTGATATGGTGGCGCAATCAAATAATTTTAATAAGTTGTTGCCTTACTACCAAGCAGATATGTATTTTAAATTGCAACAGTTTGAAAAAGCTATTGCCCAAGCCCAAAAAATTTATGATAAATCATCACCTGATGTTCAATCACAATTGGCTAAAATTATAGGGGAAAGTTACTTTAATTTAGGCGAAAATGATAAAGCCATACCTTATTTAAAAGCTTACAAGGGACGCCATGGTAAGTGGAATAATGTAGATTATTACCAATTGGGATATGCTTATTATAAAACAGGTGATTATGATAAGGCCATTCAGCAGTTTAACAAAATTATAGACGGACAGGATGCTTTGGCACAAAATGCCTATTATCATTTGGCCGATGCCTACTTGGCAAACGGACAAAAAATGAAAGCTTTAAATGCCTTTAAAAAGGTTTCTGAAATGTCTTTTGATCCGGAAATGCAAGAAGATGCGGCTTACAATTATGTTAAATTAGGCTATGAAATCGGTAACCCCTACGAAGATGCTTCTGAAGCTATTCAGAATTTTTTGGAAAAATATCCGAAAACCATTTATAAAAAAGAATTGCAAGATTTGTTGGTAAATTCTTTTTTAACGACTAATAATTATGAAAGTGCCATTAAACTTTTGGAACAGAACGGACAAATCAATAGCCGTGCCTACCAAAAAGCCGCTTATTATACAGGCTTGCAATATTTAACCGATGGCGAATACGAAAAAGCCAAAACTTATTTTGATAAAGTTTTAAAACAAGGCTTTGATCCTGCCTATCGTCAATTGGCCAAATTTTGGAATGCAGAAGCCGATTACCGTTTGCACAATTATGAGGCGGCGAAAAACGGCTTCTTAGATTTTGCTACTTCACCCGGAAACGAAAATAGTAAAGAAAAGAACTTGGTCAATTATAATTTAGGCTATACTTTTTTTAAGCTTAAAGATTATGCCAATGCCGCCAAATATTTTGAAAAATTTATTCAAACACATCCGGAAAAAAAACTTTTAAAAGATAGTTATTTGCGCTTAGGCGACAGCCGGTTTGCCAACAAGCAATATTGGCCGGCCATGCAAGCTTACAACCAAGCTTTAACCATGCAAGGCGCCGATGCCGATTATGCGCAATATCAAAAAGCCATCAGTTATGGTTTCGTGGGTAAAAACAATAAGAAAATAGATGAATTGAATTTGTTTATCCGTCGATTTCCCCAATCTAAATTAAGACCGGCTGCTATGTATCAATTAGGTAGCGCTTATTTGGTAAAAGGTCAGGAAGACAAAGCTTTGTCCAGCTTAGAACAACTTCTCTCGACTTATCCCAATAGTAAATACGTTCCTGCTGCTTTATTAAAACAAGCCCTAATTTATTACAACAAAGGTCAGAATGATTTGGCTTTGAACAAATTTAAAGAAGTTGTTGCGCGTTATCCAAAAACGCCGATGGCTTATCAGGCTATTGACAATATCAAAAATATTTATATTGATAAAGGCCAACCTGAAGCCTTTTCACAATGGGCAAAAAAATACCCATGGATAAATGTCAATAATACAGAATTGGATGATGCTGTTTTTGCCGCAGCCCAAGAAAAATATTATGAACAGGCCCCGGAAGCTTTGTCAGATTTACAAAAATATTTACAACAATATCCTACAGGATTACATAATTTAAAGGCACATTATTATTTGGCCAAATTATACCAGAAAAAAGGAAAAAAGGGTCAAGCTGCACTACATTATGAATATATAGCTAACCAATCACAAAATGATTATACATTGGAAGCCTTGCGTACTTTGGCAGATTTTCAGTTGCAAAATAGCCTATGGACTAAAGCTATTCCTTATTTAGAACGCTTAGAACTGTTAAGCAACTCGCCTGAAGATTTGATTTTTGCCCAATCTAATTTGATGAAAGCTTATTATCAAAATAAAGCATATAATTCAGCGATAGAATATGCGCAAAAGGTTTTGCAAAATCCAAAAAGTAATAGGCAAATGAAATATGATGCACAGGTAATTATGGCACGTGCTTCTTTAGCCAATGGCGATGAAACCAAAGCCCGGTATTATTATGATAAGTTGCAACGGACAGCCAAAGGAAAAATAGGTGCCGAGGCATTGTATTATCTTGCCTATTTTCAGCATAAAGACAGGCAATATGAAGCTTCCAATAAAACCATTGCCAAATTGACAAAAAAATATCCCGGCTACAAAGAGTGGGCTGCCAAGGCACTGTTGTTGATGGCCAAAAACACTTATGCCAAAGGCGATGCCTTTAATGCATCGTATATATTAGAAAGTTTAATTAAAAACTTTAAACAGTATCCTGATCTTGTTGATGAAGCTAAAACTTTGTTGAAACAGATAAAGAACAAAGAAGCACAAAAAAATGAAGATGCCGGAAAATAGCGTAAACCTTATTGTTGTCAAATTGTTAAAACATATTTTTATACTTAATTTTTTTAAGATGAAAAAAAACATTTTATTTATTTTCTTGCTTTATGTCAGTTTTGTGTCTGGACAAAAGCTAAAGGATAGTGTCAAAACCGAAGTGATTGAGGTGACGCGTTCTTTTGAACCTAAAGTGCAAGATGCCTACAAAATAAATATTAATCCGCAAATAAATCCATTGCCGGAAAAAAAAATACCGGTAGAATTTAATATCCAATCCGTTCCCGTGGCTTCTACTTTTCAACCTGAAAAAGGGGCGATGGCCGGTTTTAATCCCGGTAGTTTAATTGAAAAAACTTATAAAAACTACACAGCATTAGCTGTGGGCAATTATTGGCAAGTACAAGCCGATGCCTTTTTGTATTATCCCCTTTCACAAGGTTTGAGTGCAGGTTTGCAATTTCAGCATTACTCGTCGCAAGGTCAAAAAACGCAGAATGCCCAATATGAAGCCTTTTATAATACTACTTTGACAGGTCTTTTTGATTATCAAAATAAACAAAATTTGTGGCATTTTGAATTGGGATATGATGGACATTTAAATTATCTAAAACAAGACCCCAATATTATTTTGCTCAATCCACCTCAAATTTACAGTCTTAAAAATACGGATAACAATTTTTATTTATTAATCAATGGCCAATTTAAAGAAACGATTTTTAAAAATATGCTATTGCATTACAACAATTATTGGAATGGTTTTGACAACAGTGAGCACCTCATTCATTTTAAGACATTCTTGCTTTTTCCGTTTGGTACGCTAGGACTAAAAATTGGCATACAGTCAGATTTAGTTACCGGCAACACCGGACACATAGCTTTTGCTGATCCGGCAATACGATATGCTTTAAATTACAACAATGCTGATATAGGTTTATTGCCGGCCATAAGACTAAAAAATGACCATTTGACTGCCAATTTAGGAGCCAAAATTTTCTATCAAAACAATGTAAGTTTCAACCGGTTTCAGTTCATCCCTGATATAAAAGTTAATTTGAATTTAATTTACGAAAAACTATCAGTTTTTGCCGGTGTTACCGGCGATTTAACCCAAAATTCGCAATTTGATTTAACCCGAAAAAATCCGTATTTGGCTTTGACCCAATCACTACGTCCCAGTTTAACACCTTACGATATTTTCGGCGGATTTAACGGGGCTTTTTCCAGTTCATTTTCTTATGCCGTTACCATGGGTTATCGCTATATCAAGCAAAAAGCTTTTTATAATTATAAGCCTGTTAATATGCCAGTCGGATCTTACGATATTGTTTATGATAATTTGGCCCAATCTTATTTTAAAACGGCTTTTAATATTGGTGTCGGCAAAAAGTTAGATTTAAAATTAAACTTAACCTATTTTCAAAACAATCCGGATCATTTGAAAAAAGCTTTGTTTATCCCTGATTTTGATTTTCAATCGGTTTTTATTTTCCACCCCACCAATCGCTTAAGCTTTGACATGACTTTAAACAGTGCCGGCAAACGTTTTTTTCAGGACGGTAATGATAATTATCTGAAGGCTTACACCGATTTGAATATAGGCGTTAGGTACAAGGTTAATAAACAATTTACAGGTTTTCTTAAAGCCTATAATGTTTTAAATAGGAACTACCAAATTTATTATTTATACCCCGTACAAAGATTACAAATTTTAGGTGGGGTAGCTTACCGGTTTGATTTTCCGCCAAAAAATTAGTATATTAGCTTATCTAACCTTTAAAACTTTTAGTGATGAAAAAAAATGTCGGAAATACAGATAAATTAATAAGACTGATCATAGCCGTAATATTATTTGTGGTTGTTTATACCGGAAAAGTTACAGACAGCACTTGGGTCTATATTTTGTTAATTATAGCCTTGATTGCAGCTGTTACTTCCTTGTTTAATTATTGCCCCATCTATAGTTTATTAGGTATTAATACCAATAAGAAAAAATAAAAAGATTTATATGTTTAGAAACAAAGGCGGCACACTGCCGCCTTTGTTTATTTTGGAAATTCAATTTTTATTTCCACACCCTCATCACCCTTTATTGTGAACTTGCCTTTAAGTTGTTTGCTTAACAATTGCATAATACTTAACCCAAAACTATCAAGGTTTTGTAAGTCTAAATCAGGAGGCAAACCTTTGCCATTGTCCTTTAAAATTAACGTATAGTTTTGTGCATTATCGATTAAATCTATTTTGATTAAGCCTGCTTGACCGGGGGCAAAAGCATATTTAAACGAATTTGTTATAAATTCATTGACAATAAGGCCGATGGGAAACGATTGTTTAACGCCCAATTTAATTTTAGTCGGAATGTTATTGATGATTTTAACAGACTTATTGCCAAAAGATTCTTGCAAAGTTTGCGAAATTTTATCAATGTAAGTTTTTAAGTCCAAACGTGTAATATCTTTATTTTGATACAATTGCCGGTGAATTTCATTGATACTGTTAATCCTGTTTTGCAATTCTACCAAACGTTGGTGAATACTGTCATCTTCAAAATCATCTTTTATGTCTTCTATAAGGGCATCAATAACGGACAAATTATTTTTTACCCGGTGATGTAAATCTTTCTGCAAATGTTCAATAATTTCTTTTTGTTTTTTATTTCGACGGTAATAGAACCCGAAAATCCCCAGAATTAAAACTGCTGTGCCAAATCCGGCACTTAAATAGGTATTGCGTTTGTTTTCTTGTTCAAGCAATAATTGCTGTTGCACTTTTTCGGCTTTCAAGCGCAAATTTTCTTTCTCTTTTTTAGCTGTTTGGTAGCGGGTTTCTACTTCGGTTATTTTACTGTCCCGTTGTGATTTTAAAATGGAGTCGGATAGTTTTTTTAATTTCTCTAAATTGGTCAACGCCTTTTTATATTGCCCTTTGTGTTTGTAGAGTTGATATAAATCATCGTACAAAGCCTGTTTCAATTCAGAATTTTGAATACTTGCGTCTTTTTTCAATTCATTTAATATCTTTTCGGCTTGCGAATATTGTTTGTTTTTAATGTAAATATTAGCCAATGTTGTTTTAGCCGCTTGTTCGCCTAATTTAAAATGTATTTGACGGGCTATTTTTAAGGCTTGTTGTGCTTCAGCTATCGCTTTTTTATATTTGCCTTGCTTCAAATAAATGGCAGCATTGTTATTATGCAAATCAAATTGGTACATTTTATTTTTAGTGCGGTTGTAATAATCTAAAGCTATTTTATTCATTTTTAGTGCTTTATCATATTTTTTCCAGCGAGAATAAAGCATTCCCAAGGCGTGATAGTTGGCATATACATAATCTTTAAGATTAATTTTGGCAGAATCTTGTAAAGCTTTTTTAAAATATTTTTCAGCTTTTTTAAATTGATCCATTTGCATATACGTATAACCGATGTTATAATTCACCTTGCTTTTTTGGACAATTTTACCATATTTATCTGCAAAATCTGCTTGTTTTAAAAAATATTTTAATGATTCGTACGGGCGGTTTAATCGGTTGTAAGCTGCACCGATATTGCCGTAAATGATATCCATTTTTTGACCCACCGGATGTTTTTTATATAAATCTATGGCTTTGTTATAAAGCGAAATGGCTTTTTGGGGTTGGTCAAAATTGTAATAAATACGTCCCAATTGATTATAATCTAGAATCATGTCGGTATAATTTTTCAAACTGTCATCTATTTTCAAAGCTTTTTCAGCATTGCGTTTAGCTTGGTCAAAATTATGCAAGCGCAATCCGGCTTCGGAAAGGTAACGGTAAGCTTTGCCTATTAATTTAGGCTGGTGGGTCTGCCGGGCTAATTGGATTAACTGTTGGTTGTTTTCTATCAGTTTTTCCGGATTGGTATTCAGGTAGTATGCATTGAGCTGTTGCCTGATTTTTAATTGCTCATTGGGTGAAGACTTTTTCTTTAATTGTCTGATCAGACTGTCAATAGGTGATGTTTGTCCTTGGACACTAATAGTTATCCATAAAATAAATAGTGATATTATTTGTTTCATTTGTGTTATTTGTTAATTTCCTAAAGTTAATTGTTTTTTGTTTGATAGCAACGAAACAAATTGATTTTTAAACCAAATTTTCATTTTTATTAAATATAACTTTGGTTATCAATAAGTTTTATAATCTAAAAAATATTATTTAAAATCATTCTAAAAGATAAAAAAAGATTAATTTTGAATACGAAAAAAATCAGTAGAATGATTATCAATAAAGACACTAAGATTTCAAAAATATTAAAGGAATATCCGGCAGCCATGACGGTGATTGCCAATATACAACCCAAGTTTAAAAAATTGGAAAATCCCATTTTACGACGAAGTTTAGCCACCCGTGTTTCGGTAAAGGATGCAGCACGCATAGGGAACATGCCGGTTAACGAGTTTTTAAAATCTTTAGAAGAAGCCGGCTTTCCGGTTGAATATAGCCCAACCGGTACCGAGGAGCAAGCGAAAGAAAATTTATTGCCGCCGGATTTTTCTGATAAGGAAATTGTTACTTTTGATGCCCGTCCGGTGATTAATGAAGGTAAGGATCCCTTTGGTTATATCAATAAAATAGCTAAAAATCTCAAACCTAATCAGGTTTTGTTAATCATTAATGATTTTGAGCCCATTCCACTAATTGATTATTTAATAGGGAAAAATTTTGTGCATTGGTTAACCCAAGACCAAGAAGGAAACTATTTGAGTTACTTTAAGTTGAATTGTCAAAAACCCGGTTTATTAAAACGTTTGTTTGGTTCTAAAAATGTGCCTTGTCGCTACCATGACGTTCGTCAAGAGAAACAAGAAAAAAAACAACAACAGGTCAAGGATGAACATTTACAAACATCTTTGGCTGATTTTAACCATATCCAAAGTAAATATGCCGGCAACTTAAAAAAAATAGATGTCCGGCATTTGGAAATGCCACTGCCTATGCAAAGTATTTTAGAAAATTTAACGCAATTGAAACCGGACGAGGCTCTCTTTGTCCGGCACAAACGTTTGCCGCAATTTTTGTTGCCGGAGCTAAAAAAACGTGATTTTTCGTATGTCGCAAAAGAAATAGATCCGGACAATGTGCATTTAATTATATATAAACAAGTATAAAACGTTTAGTTATGGCAAAAAATTTACATACTGACAACGCACCTGATATCAGCACCGTCAAGCCGCATTTTTTATTTGCAGCCATTGGTTTTTTTGTTTTGGGTGTTTTATTGGTCTTTTCTACTCCCTATTTTTTTAGTGTTTATTACGACCATCATTTGTTGGCGGTTACACATACGGCCGTATTGGGTTGGCTGATGATGCTTATTTTCGGGTCTTTATATCAGCTGATTCCGGTTATTTTTGATACGGCTTTATACAGCGAAAAACTGGCCAAATTTACTTTTTGGCTAACCGCTTTCAGTATTTCATTTTTGGTTTATACTTTCTGGATGGGCGATTATACTACTTTATTGCCCTATGCAGCTACCGCTATGTATTTGTCCTTGTTTTTCTTTGTTTTTAACATCATGATGAGTTATAAAAATGCCCGTATTAAAAATTTTAAATCACTTTTTATATTGGCAGCTGTTTTTTGGCTTTTGCTCACCGAAACAGAAGGCTTGTTAATGGTGTTCAATTTTAAATATAATTTTTATTCAGCCTCACATCTTTATCATTTACATGGACATGCCATTATGGGATTGGTGGGTTTTTTCCTGATGATGATATTTGGTGTAGGCACCACTTTAATCCCCATGTTTTTAATTTCACATCATTTGAATGAAAAATTGCTTAAAAAATCTTTTTATTTGCTTAATATTGGCTTGGCAGGTTTGATGCTTTCCAAATATTTTTTTAGTAACCAACTTCTGATTATCTTATTTTGGTTGATGATAATAGCCGGAATTATTTATTATTTCCGCTATATTTATGATTCATATAAGCACCGGATGAAAAAAATATTGGATGTAGGGATGAAGTACACCATGCTTTCCCTGGTATTTTTAAGCTTGCCGGTTGTGCTTAGCTTAATAATGATTTTTATGCCGCAATTAGGTTTACAAACTTATGCCGAAACTATTATCCTTTTATTCGGTATGAGTATGATTTTCGGTTTTTTTACCACTATTGCTTTAGGTCAAACTTATAAAACATTGCCTTTTATTATTTGGTTGGAAAAATATCAAAAATTGGTGGGCAAATACCATACGCCTTTGCCGCGTGAATTATATTCGGAAAAAATTGCGGGGATTCAATTTTATTTATACATGAGTTTTTTGATTTTAACTTTTTTTGCTATAATTTTAGCTCAAGAATGGTTGATGCAATTGTCCTCTATTTTATTCCTTTTAGTTACCGGACTATACAACTATAATGTTTGGAAAATGTTTTTTCACGATTCAGAAAAATATATCAACAAAAGAGATAAAGAAATATTAAATAATTAAATAATATTATGGGAAAAAAAGATTATAAAGAAATAAGAAAAGTAGAAAATGACATCTACGAATTGCTCAAATCTGTTATGGACCCCGAAATTGAGCTGGATATCATTAATTTGGGATTGGTTTACAATATTTTGTATGATGGTGATAAAGATGTGCGGATTGAAATGACTTTGTCCACACCATCTTGTCCGTTAGGTGATGCCATTACCGATAATGTCAAGAATACTATTAAAAAGAAGTATCCGGATTTTAATGTCGATGTCGATGTGGTTTTCGATCCGCCATGGGATGCTTCCATGATCAGCGAAGAAGGTAAAAAGAAATTAGGAATGTAAAAAAGCTGTCCATTACGGGCAGCTTTTTAATTAATTTTAAACACGATTACCAAATAATGTGGCCGATGTGCAATCATTAATCTTTACTCGTACCAAATCACCGGGTTTTTCTTGTCCTGTTTTTTCAAAAATAACCACGGCATTTTGCGAGTTTCGTCCCATCCAATGTTGATCCGATTTTTTAGAATTGCCTTCGATTAACACCTCCACTTCTTTACCGACAAATTGTTGCATCCGGTATAAACTATGAGCTTGTTGTTTATCAATTATTTCTCTTAGGCGGCGCAACTTAACATGATGCGGAACATCATCGGGCAATTTTTTATCGGCCAAAGTACCCGGGCGGACTGAATAAGCAAACATAAACCCAAAATCATATTTGACATAATCCATCAAATCTAAAGTTGCTTGATGATCTTCTTCTGTTTCGGTACTGAAACCGGCAATCATATCTTGCGATATGGCAACATCCGGAATATATTGACGTATGGCATCAATGGTTTGTTTATATTCTTCAACGGTGTGTTTACGGTTCATCAACTGTAAAATTCTGTCACTACCTGATTGAACGGGTAAATGAATATGTTTGGCAATGTTGGGGTGTTTAGCCATAGTTTTAATAACCTCCAAACTAAAATCTTGCGGATTAGAAGTAGAAAAACGAATGCGTATATCCGGAAAATTTGTAGCAACTTTGTCCAATAATTTGGCAAAATCAACGGCTTGCGCTTTTACTTCTTCCGGTTGATTTTCAAAATCTTTTTTTAAACCGCCGCCATACCATAAGTAACTATCCACATTTTGCCCCAATAAGGTAACTTCTTTAAAATTACGTTGTTGTAAGTCTTTGATTTCTTGTAAAATACTTTCAGGATCGCGGCTGCGCTCACGGCCGCGGGTAAAAGGGACCACACAAAACGTACACATATTGTCGCAGCCACGCGTAATAGAGACAAACGCCGAAACACCGTTGGAATTAAGCCGTACAGGTTTAATGTCCCCGTAAGTTTCTTCTTTACTTAATAAAACATTAACAGCTTTGCGGCCATCTTCCAGCTCATTAATTAAGTTGGGCAAATCGCGGTAAGCATCAGGACCAATAACTAGATCAACTAATTTTTCTTCGTCAAATATTTTTGATTTGATCCGTTCGGCCATACATCCCATCAAACCTATTTTGGTTTTGGGCTTTTGTTGTTTAAGTTTGTTAAAGTGTTTAAGACGGTTGCGTACTGTTGTTTCCGCTTTTTCTCTGATAGAGCAGGTATTGATGAGTATTAAATTGGCTTCTTCCGGATTGTCGGTTGTATTAAAACCTTGTTTTAAAAGTATGGAAGCAACAATCTCCGAATCGTTCATGTTCATTTGGCATCCATAACTTTCTATGAAAACTTTTTTGGTATTGCCGGGTGCTTTGGTAAAGTTAAGCGCAGTGCCTTGCAACTTCTCGTCCATTTGTTGGGTAGAATTATTCTTTTTATTCATACCTGCAAAGATAAAATTTATTCTGAATGTTAATCAATCAATTATAAAGACTTACTTTTTCTTTTTATCGGCAAATGCTTGCATTCTTTTTTGCCATTCTTTTGTTTGCGATAAAAACGCAAAATTGTCAGCAGCATACAATTTGATGGTTTCAATGTCTCTTTTGGTGGTAAAATTAACCGTATTTTTGGTATAAGCCAGGGCCAATTCGGGGGCTTCCATAATTTGATTCGCCAATTCGACGGCTCGGTCCATCAGCTGTGCGGGTTGGGTTATATAATTGGTCAAACCTATTTGTAAAGCCGTTTCGGCATTAATCATGCGTCCGGTCAGTAATAAATCTTTCGTATGCCCGTCGCCCACAAGACTTTTTAGATACATGGTACAAGTGGCGGGCAAGATAGCCCCTAATTTTACAGCAGGGTAACCTATTTTGGCCTCGGTTGACATAATGCGCAAATCGGCAGCCGTGGCATACCCCAAGCCACCGCCCAAAGCTAATCCGTTTAGAAGTGCGATGCTGGGTTTGGGAAAATTATAAATCAATTCGGATGTGTGCTCAAGTAATAAAGCAAAATTGCGGGCTTGTTCAACATTTTTCAAGTCTAATAAGACTTTTAAATCGACACCCGAAGAAAAGGCTTTGCCTTCTCCTGAAATGAGTAATACCTTTAGGGCCGGATTGGTAGCCTGATTTTTTAAAAGAGAATGTAATTCTTGTAAAAGTTCTTGATTAAAAGCATTGTATTTTTCGGGCCGGTTAAATTTTAAAAAACCGATACCTTGTTTTATGTCATAGTTTATATAAGCCATAAATAATTATTTTGTCTGTACAAATATAGATTAATTTGGAAATAATTGCCGTAAATTTGTCGTGTTTATATTTAATGTATAAGTTTATGACAGCTGAAACCTTATTTTATTTGTTTGTCTTTTTTTTGGTAACTGAATTTGCTATTGAAAAATATTTGGATTGGCTTAATGCCAAGCATTTTAACGATGATTTACCAAACGAATTACAAGATATATTTGATGCCGATGCATATAAAAAAGCACAAAAATATAATTTAATAAATTATAAATTTGATCTTTTAACATCTTCACTTTCATTTCTAATTATTTTACTCCTTTTATTTTTTAAAGCTTTTGGTTATTTAGATCAACTTGTTTCCAAGTGGACCTCCTCGCTATTTTGGCAATCTATGATGTTTTTTGGAATTCTTTTTTTGTTAAGCACTTTATTAAATTTGCCTTTTTCTTATTATAAGACTTTTGTCATTGAAGAACAGTTTGGGTTTAATAAAATGAGCAAGAAAATTTTTTGGCAAGATCAGCTAAAATCTTTGGTTCTCGGTTTATTTTTAGGGATGCTCGTATTAGGTGCTTTTCTGCTTTTTTATCAGTGGACAGCAAAGGATTTTTGGCTGTATGCTTGGTTGTTTTTGGCCACCTTTACTATCTTTTTGAATATGTTTTATACCAGCCTTATTGTCCCTCTTTTTAATAAATTGACACCCCTGCACGATGGTGCTTTAAAAGAAAAATTAGAAGAGATGGCACGTAAAACCAATTATAAACTTTCCGGAATTTATGTCATTGATGGAAGTAAACGCAGTAGTAAAGCCAATGCCTATTTTTCGGGCTTTGGTGCTAAAAAGAAAGTTGTTTTGTTTGATACGCTTATACAAGATTTGACCCATGATGAGATAGCGGCAGTATTAGCCCATGAAATTGGTCATTATAAGCATAAACATATTCTCTATAATTTAGTGGTGTCGGTATTGATGACCGGGTTAATGCTTTACTTATTTTCTTTGATTATAGACAGTGATACTTTGGCGCAAGCTTTGGGTGGCTCAAAAGCTAAATTTCACTTGAATATGATTGCTTTTGCTTTATTGTTTACACCCATTTCATTTTTGATTGGTTTGATGACAAATTGGCTTTCAAGAAAATTTGAATATCAAGCAGATGCCTTTGCCAAAAAATACCATAATGCACAAGACCTAATTTCTGCTTTAAAAAAACTCAGCAGCAAAAGTTTAAGTAACCTGACACCACATCCTTGGTATGTATTTGCCAATTATTCCCATCCTACTTTGTTGCAACGTATAAAAGCCTTAAATTTGTCTAAAAAATAAACTATGAGTCCTTTGACCAAAAAAATATTATGGCAAGCTGCCTTGGTTACGGTGGTTATTTTTATTGTAACCGCCTTATTAATTTTACCGGCCAATCCGCGCCCTCAAAATTATATTTGGAGTATTGTCGCTATCTTGGCCGGTGCCCGTCTTTTTTCTAAATACCGTTAGGTTGATTAAGCCCCTTCAAAATTTGGTTTGCGTCTTTCGACAAAGGCAGTGGTTCCTTCTTTAAAATCTGCGGTTGTAAAAGCCTGGCCAAACAACTCTTTTTCGATTGCAAATCCTGCTTTTGGATAAGCGGCATTCACTGCTTTAATAGCTAAAGCTTGTGCTTGTGGCGAATTCCGCATTAGTTTTTTAGCCTTTTTAAATGCAGTTTCCATTAAATTTTCAGCCGGCGCAACTTCTGTTACCAAACCATAGGTTAGTGCAGTAGTTGCATCTATCATTTCGGCAGAGAGTATCAGATCCATAGCCCGTCCTTTGCCTATGATTTGTGCTAAGCGTTGGGTGCCGCCATAACCGGGTATTACACCTAACGAGACTTCCGGCAAGCCCATTTTAGCTTGTTCGGAAGCTATCCGGATGTGAGAAGCTAAAGCCAATTCTAAGCCACCACCCAGCGCAAAGCCGTTAATGGCAGCTATAACAGGGGTATCAAGGTTTTCAACCAAGTCAAACAATAGTTCTTGTCCGGTAGCAGCCAGTTCTTGTCCTTGTTGGGCATTAAAATGCATAAATTCTTTGATATCTGCACCGGCCACAAAGGCTTTTGTGCCGCTTCCGGTAACAATAATTACGCGGATATTTTTATCATCATTTAATGCGTTAAAAGCCTTATTAAGTTCTTCTATGGTTTCTTTGTTCAAGGCATTTAATTGTTTAGGCCGGTTTATGATGATTAAGCCAATGTTGTCTTTTACATCAATTTGTAAGTTGTTATAATTATTCATTTTGAATCATTTTTTTGATTTATTTTTTAAATTCAATTATAAATGTGGTGCCAACTTCAGGTTCAGAATTAAAATATATTTTACCGTTATGATTTTCAATTATTTTTTTAACAATAGCTAAACCCAAGCCCATCCCGCTGTTTTTGGTCGTAAATTTAGGTTCGAAAATTCTGCCGGCATATTCTTTAGCAATGCCACTACCGTTATCCGTAACGGTAATATATATTTTATCATCAGTTTCACGGATGCTCACCAATATATCCGGTATGCGTGTATCCGGTACCGATTGCAAAGCATTTTTTACCAAGTTGACAATAACCCGTTGTATTTGATTTTTATCAAAATTAAAAAAAATTTTTTCTTTACTGCTGACAAATCGTACTTGTTCAGGATTGTAAAGTTTTAGGGCACTTTCAATGGTTTCGACTAAATCATTTTCTTGCAAACGGGCTTGTGGCATTTTAGCAAAATCGGAAAAAGCAGAGGCAATTTGACTCATTAAATCAATTTGTTCAATAAGCATTTGGGCAAATTCATCAAATTTTTGTTTAATGTTGGGGTCATTTGGGTCAAACATCATTTGAAAACTCTGAATATTCAGACGCATTGGTGTGAGGGGGTTTTTAATTTCGTGTGCAACCTGCCGGGCCATATTTCGCCAGGCTTGTTCCCGTTCATTTTGGGCTAATTTTTCGGCACTCTCATTTAACTCATCGACCATTTTATTGTAAGAATCGACCAATTCATTAATTTCATCATTTGGGTTTTTGATGTGAATTTTTTGTTGCTTTTTGTCAAATGAGGTCTGTCTGAGAATATTATTGATGGTGTTTAAAGATTTAGTTATATAGCGAGACAATAGATAAGAAACAAATATGGCCAAAATAAACATGAAAAGATAAATAGAAGCGAGGTTTTTCAAAAATTCTTGTAGTTCTTTTTTGTAAAACGTACTGTCAGCCAAATAGGGCAAATTTAAAACTGCAATAGGTTTAAACTGACGGTCATAAATATAACTGTAGGACGATTGGTATTCACCCTCTTTTCCTTCATGTTTTATTACATATCTTTTATTTCTATTTTGATCAATTTTTTTTATAATGCCGGGAGGTAAGTGGCGTATGCTATCAAATTTTTGGTCTAAACGCCATAACGAACTGATAATTAAATTCCCTCTTAAATCGTAAATATTGATGGGCATTTTGTGTATCCGTGATAATTCGCTAATACTCGATAAGCCACGGGTACTACCATTAGATTTGAAAATATATTTTAACTTATCGGTTTTAACTTCGTAAGAGGTGTTTTCCAATATGCTGTTTATGTGTACTTTAACTGCTGTTTCTTTACGAAGGAGTCTTTTTTTATGATATTCTTCAGCTTCTTCTTTATATTGTGAAACGGTCACAACTAATATCATGACAGAGGCTAAAAAAACCAAACCTATCATAGATAAAAATATTTTGGACCTTAAAGAAGTCGTTGAAATTTTCATAATTTTATTTATTGAAACTTAACACTTAAACACCTATGTATGACAACTGTGATGATGATCATGGTCATCTTGTCCGGGCTCTTTCCTTTCAGCCCCGTCCATGAGCCATTGCATGAGTTTCTCGGGTTCAGAAAAAACTTTAGCTTCAATTTCGCGACTGTTCACTTTTATTTTGTCCGGTAAAATAATTAGTTCCGGTTGATTTAATAAGAAAGCCAAGCGGTAGGCCTTATGAGAAGCTATTTTTGGAAGTATATACCGGATAAACCAATCTATGGTTTCCTGCAAAATTAAATGCTCTACTTTCCGCCAATCGACATAAATTTGGTTGGCCCGTTTGTAAATTCGCCGGCTCAAAAAGTTTAACAATTCATGATAAATACCTTCTTCGTCCATATGGGCTGCAAAATCGGTCCAGTAAAAATGCATGAGATACTGCAATTCTAAATAGTTGACCTTTAAAAATTTGGATGTATATAAAACCATACAATTATATTTAGTTTCGTTCATCTTTTCCCCACAATAATTTTTTTTGCAGGGTTTTTATAAAAGAATTTTCTTTGAACTGAATGAGTTTGATGACAAAAGCTGCGGTGTAAGCAGTAATTTCGGTGTCAATGGGTAAACTGTAAACACGACTATCTAAAGATATCAAATATTCCGGTTCGCGACTGCTGACTTTTAGTCTAATTGCATGCTCATTAGGAACCACAAGTGGCCGGACCGTCAAATTATGGGGCGCAATCGGGTTGATGATAAAGTTCATCGACTCCGGTACTACAATGGGGCCGCCACAACTAAGCGAATAAGCTGTTGAGCCGGTGGGTGTGGCAATTATAAGGCCATCCGCCCAATAAGTTGACAAATATTCATCGTCCAAATGTGTGTCAATAGTAATCATGGCAGTCGTGTTTTTTCTATTGACAACCAACTCATTCAAAGCAAAATTCATGTCTTTCAAAGCCGGAATTTCGGGCTTGGTATCAATTGCCACCAAATTTCTTTCGCTAATGGTATATTGACCTTTAAAGTAGGCATTTACCGCTTTTTCTATTTGTTCTTTTTGTACCGTGGCCAAAAAACCCAAGCGACCGGCGTTTATGCCGAAAATGGGAATGCCTTTATCACGGATAAAGGTTAAGGCCCGTAAAATGGTACCATCGCCGCCATAAGTAAAAAACAATTTGGTGTCATCCGGTAAATCGTCATAGCCTTCAAAGGTTTTAAAAACGGGATAAGATTTTAAAAGATGATCGGCATGTCCATGTATAAAATTTTTATGATTGAGCAGCTTTTCATAAAAATCTTTTTGAAAGATAATTTCAACTTTGTGTTTTAATAAAATATCGAGTAAGAGAAGAAGGTACGTAAAAGACTTATCCGTTCTGTAATAGCCGTAAATTGCAACTTTTTTCATTTATGAAAATTAATTAGGTAAAATTAAGAATATTTTATTACAAGGCGCTGACTTTGGCATAAAAAAAGCCGTTCAATAAAGAACGGCTAAAACTTTGGTTAATTTGAAATTAACCTAAATATGATTTTAAAATTTTGCTTCTTGAAGTGTGTTTTAAGCGTCTGATTGCTTTTTCTTTGATTTGTCGAACACGTTCGCGGGTCAAATCAAAGGTTTCGCCTATTTCTTCTAAGGTCATCATATGGTTGCCATTAAGACCAAAATATAATTTAATAACATCGGCTTCGCGGGGCGTAAGGGTGTTTAAAGCACGTTCTATTTCGGTGCGTAATGATTCTAACATTAAAGTTTTGTCCGGGCTTGGTGATTCGCCGGAACGTAAGACATCATATAAATTTGATTCTTCTCCTTCGACCAATGGCGCATCCATTGAAATATGTCGTCCGGCATTTTTAAGCGATATTTTTACATCATTAATAGACATATCCAAAGCTTCTGCCAATTCTTCGGGTGAAGGTGGCCGTTCGTTTTCTTGCTCCAATTTGGCATACATTTTATTTATTTTATTGATAGAGCCAATTTTATTTAAGGGTAAACGAACGATTCGCGATTGCTCTGCCAAGGCTTGTAATATAGATTGACGAATCCACCAAACGGCATAAGATATAAACTTAAAACCACGTGTTTCGTCAAAACGTTTGGCTGCTTTGATTAAGCCTAAATTACCTTCATTAATCAAGTCGGGAAGTGACAAACCTTGATTTTGATATTGTTTGGCAACAGATACCACAAAACGTAAATTTGATTTGACCAATTTTTCTAAAGCGCGTTTATCGCCGGCTTTGATGCGTTGGGCCAATTCCACTTCTTCATCTGCGGTGATCAAATCTACTTTTCCTATTTCTTGTAAATATTTGTCTAATGAAGCGGTTTCTCTGTTTGTAACCTGCTTGGTAATCTTAAGCTGTCTCATATATCAAAAAAAATTTAAATCAGTGTTTCACTTAGTATTACGCAAAAAAAATAAAAAAGTTACAAAAATATTTTTTCTATTTCGTAAAACTTCAGGCTTCAAAACTTTTACCTTCTTTGGCTATAGCTACATTAGTAAAAATTTCGCCGGCTTCTTTGGCAAATAAGGTTTCGTCGGGGTAACGCGAAGAGAAATGTCCTAAAACTAATTTTTTGGCACCGGCTTCCCGTGCTATTTGGGCGGCTTGTTTGGCTGTACTGTGTTTTGTTTTGCCGGCCAAGTCTTTGTCTTGTTCTAAAAAGGTCGCTTCATGATACAGCAAATCTACGTCTTTGATAAGTGGGATAATGTCCGGCTTATACATAGTGTCCGAACAGTAGGCATATGATTTTGCTTTGGGCGGAGGCAGGGTTAGGCGATCATTCGGAATAATGCTTCCGTCCTCTTTTACAAAGTCTTTACCTTGTTTTAAATGATGATAGGCCCAAGTTTCTATCTCCGGAAATTGCTTGACGGCTTCGATATTGAGTTTGCGCAGTGCCGGTTTTTCTTTAATCAAAAAACCATTGGTATAAATGCGGTGTTCTAAAGGGATGGTTGAAACTTCAAATTTTCCGGCGTCCAAAATTTGTTCTGAGGATGCAGACGATAATTCATGAAAATGCAAAGGATAATTGATATCCGTTTGGGTCATTTTAAATTGCAGTTCAATAATTTGTTTGAGGCCGACAGGGGCATAAATATGGATTTCTTTCTCTCTTCCGATGAGCCTTAAGGTCGATAAAAAACCAACCAAGCCGAAAAAATGGTCGCCGTGCAAATGTGAAATAAAAATATGTTTGATTTTGTTAAATTTATGTTTGTATTTGCGTAATTGTATTTGCATGCCTTCACCGGCATCAATAAGTAATAGTTCATTTCCGAGCTCTAAAATTTGAGAACTGGGAAAAACAGTGCTGCGAGGTGTTGCCGAATGGCAACCTAAAATATGTAATTTCATACATTTATATTTATAAACAAAAATAAGGCATTTTAGTTTATAAATTATAGTGGGTTTCGGCTATAAAAAAACTGCCCGAAAGCAGTTTTTTAGATAGTAATTTTGTTTTAACTGAACATAATGTCATAAACCCGTTCAATTTCGCGGGCTAATTTGGGTACACTTATATGACGTGCCTGACGAATGGTTTCGCGTCCGTCAAAATAGGCTAAAACAGTAGGGATGACAAACACATTGTAATACCCCCGCGCCTCCGGCAACATTTGCACATTTATTTCTAAAAATTTCATTTCAGGAAATTTTTCTTTGACCATCTCTTGTAATTTGGGCGATAGCGCATCACCGACATTACATGACTCATCTGAGAAAAAGACCAGTACAGCCGGATTTTCTCTTAAAAACTCATTGGCTTCTTCTAAAGTTTGCGCAAACTTGTAACTCATTTTATTGTTTATTTATTTTGAACGACAAATATATTATTTTTTTCAAAAAACAAAGTGTCTTTTTAAGAAAAATATAAAATGCTAAAAAACTAAATTTCAATAGTATAACCAGATAAATAGTTTTTTTGAATGATCTTTTTATAATAACTTTATTTTTGAGAAAAATAACGACAAAAATGTTTATTTTTTCTTAAATTTGTTATGTTAATATTTAAAAATTAAAAAATTATGGGATTATTTTCATTTATCAAAGATGCCGGAGCAAAATTGTTTGGGCATGAAGAACAAAAGAATTTGGAAAGCAAAAGTATCGAAGAAATTAATTATGAAAAAGCGCAAAAACTAATGCAGCAAATTTTAGCTTTGGGATTGCCGGTCGAAGATTTAAACATTGTCATTGTCGAAGACAAGGCTATCGTATTTGGTAAGCCAGCTGATCAAGCAACCAAAGAAAAAATTATTTTAACTGTTGGTAATACAGAAGGTATTGCAGTGGTAGATGACAAAATGGAAGTGGCTAATCCGGAACCTGAGGCGACTTTTTATACCGTTAAAAAAGGTGATTATTTGAGTAAAATTGCTAAAGAAGTTTATGGCGATGCCTCTAAATATCCAATAATTTTTGAAGCTAATAAACCTATGCTTAAAGATCCGGACTTAATTTATCCGGGGCAAGTCTTGCGCATCCCGCCTTTAGCGTAATACAACTATTTATTTATCTGGAGCCGGTTGTCATTGCCGGCTTTTTATTAGCATCTTCTTGTTAACAAAAAGCATTAAATTTGTTATTTTTAAATTAAAAAAATAATTCATGCGCTTTTGGTGGTTTCTCATTTGGTTCTCATCTTTAACATTGGCCCAAAAGCCATATCAATTAAAACCGGGGCATAAATTTGCTGAAATACCTTTTAAATTTGTTAATAATCTTGTAGTTCTGCCGGTAGAAGTTAATGGAATTAGAATAAATTTGGTTTTAGATACCGGTGTAAAGCAAACCATTCTTTTTAATATCAATACTGCCGATTCCTTGTCTTTGAAAAATGTTAGAATGCATCATTTTACAGGTATTGGCAAAGCACATAAAGTTATTCCCGCTATTTCATCATCACATAACCATATACAAATAGGCAGTGCTGTCGTTAATAATGAGGCGCAACTTTATCTTATCCCAAATTTTGATTTTCATATATCTGAAAATATTGGCTTCCCAATTCATGGACTAATTGGTGGTGACTTATTGAAAGATTTTATTGTAAAATTAGATTTTAAGCGAAAAAAGATTATTTTATACAATCGACAATATTTAGATAAGAAAAATTTAAAAAAATCACATGTTTACAATTTGGATATAAAAGACGAGAAGCCTTATTTGAAAGGATTTATACAAGCCGGAAAAAAAAATAAATCGTCTGATTCGCTCAAATTTTTATTAGATACCGGTAATAGTGATGCACTTTGGCTATTTGACCGGCAAAAACTTAATCTTCAATCCAACAAGAAGATGTTTCGCGATTACTTTGGCATGGGGTTTAGCGGTATGGTTGAAGGCGATCGCACCCAAATTTATAGATTTGGGTTTGATAAAAAATACCGTTTTAAAAAAGTTTATATAGGGTTGCCCGATAATGTCTATTTTAAACATATCTTAAAAAATAATACTTTTGACGGGATTATTGGCAATGAAATTCTCAAACGTTTTTATGTTTGGTTTGATTACAAGGCAAAAAAATTATATTTAAAAAAATATCCGCGCAATTATCGTCAAGCATTTTTGTATAATGAAATGGGTCTGAATTTGGCTTATGATGGCAAAATACCGGTCCAAGTTAAGAAAATCAAGACTGAATTTGCAAATCAATATTCGAGCGGGGTGATATTTTTAACGGGAAAAGATACCTGGGTGTATCAGTACAAGTTTGTAGATAAATTAGTCATTAATTATATCAGAAAAGACTCTCCGGCTGATAGAGCCGGCTTGATGCCGGGGGATATTTTACTCAAAATCAATGATCAAAATGTATATAATTATACCCTTGAAGAATTAGAAAAGCGATTTTTTTATCATAACCGTAAGCATTTGAAATTATTAATTAAACGAAAGGGTTTGATATTGCGTTTTAATATTATCAATACAAAAAATCTTTAATACAAACGTTTCTTTTGCATATAATAAAAACCGTAACCAAGAGCACCCAATAACAAGATCGTTACCAATGGATGTGCCTGAACAGCATCTTCATAATCAATAAAAATGGTTAAAATCACCCCGGCAATAGCGCCGCCAAAATGCGCTTCGTGGCCAATACGACTGTAAGTATCTTGCGTCCCTTTTGTAGTGTACCACAAATAACCCAAAGCAAAAATAATAGCGGGAATAGGAATTATGGCAAAAAAGTAAACCAAGTTAAAAGGCTGAAGGGTTACATAAGAAAATACAACCGCATTGACACCGGCAGAAGCACCAATGGCACTGTACCACAAATCGTTTTTATGAAAATAATAAGCCAGATAATTGCCGATAAAAACACCTCCAAAATAAAGGAGTAAGAAGGTTAAAGGACCA
Organism: Flavobacteriales bacterium; assembly: GCA_026993355.1. Lineage (GTDB taxonomy): Bacteria > Bacteroidota > Bacteroidia > Flavobacteriales > Flavobacteriaceae > WGBX01. Next base: position 177,227 of record JALWTX010000012.1, read on the forward strand.
AAATTATAAACGACAAAATCGCCGAAAAAATATAAGGTAAACATGTTGACCAAATAATGAGTCCAATCGGCATGTAAAAAAGCACTGGTAACAAAACGATAGTATTCTCCGGCTTTTATGCCGGATATGGAAAATTTATACCGTTCAAAAAAACGGTGATCTTTTAACCCCATATAAGTGGTAATCCCGGTAATGATAATGATAATAGTAGATAATGACATAAAGTAAATTTTTTTAAATTTCGAAAAAATGCTTCACGAGTTGTTTTAATTGCTGTGATTCATCAAAATGGCGGTGTTTGCAGTCGCCATTGACAAAGATATAATCTTTTTGCCAATCTTTATACGAGGCAGCCAATTCTTTAATGGCATTAATAATATACGCAACTTCTTCATCGCTGGTAGTGGGGTGTATTGACAGCCGAATCCAACCGGGCTTGTTAGAAGTGTCTCCTTGCTCTATCTCTTTTACTATTTTATGAGAAGTTTCTTTATCAATATTTAACAAAATATGCCCGTAGGTACCAGCGCAGCTACAGCCACCACGGGTTTGAATACCATAACGGTCGTTGAGTAATTTGACTCCCAAATTGTAATATAATCCAGCGATGTTGAAAGAAATAACGCCTAATCTGTTTTCAAATTCGCCGGCTAAAACACGCACATTATCAATTTGTTTTAACGCCGGTAATAATTTATTTAAAATTTCGTGTTCACGCGCCAGTATGTTGTTAACACCCATTTTCTCTTTCAGCTTAATGGCTAAAGCGGTTTTAATACTTTGCAAAAAACCGGGAGTGCCGCCATCTTCGCGGATTTCTATATCATCGAAGTAACGATGTTCTTTCCATGGATTTGTCCACAAAACAGTGCCGCCACCCGGATGATCCGGAACATTATTCCGGTATAATTTTTTATTAAAAATAAGAATGCCTGAACTGCCCGGACCGCCTAAAAACTTATGTGGTGAAAAAAAAACAGCATCCAACGCGGCTTGTTTGTCAGCAGGATGCATGTCTATATTGACATAGGGGGCCGAACAGGCAAAATCGACCAGACAATAGCCGTTGTATTGGTGAATTAAACGCGCTATCTTCTCATAATCAGGTTGAAGCCCCGTTACATTGGAGCAAGCCGTAACCGAAGCTATTTTCAGGGGACGGTCTTGGTATTTTTGCAGGCGTTTTTCAAAAGCTTCGAAATCAATATTTTTGGCCTCTTTATAAGGAATTATTTCAACATCAGCAAGGGTTTCAAGCCATGAGGTTTGATTGGAATGATGTTCCATATGTGTGATAAAAACAACCGGACGTTGGGCTTCAGGGATAGTAATATAAGATTGGTATTTTTCGGGTATTTTTAAGCCCAATATTCGTTGCAGTTTGTTAATAGCACCTGTCATTCCATGTCCGGTAACAATTAAAACATCCTCATCAGAGGCATTCACATGGTCTTTAATTATTTGACGTGCTTCTTCATAGGCCGTGGTCATCAAGTTGCCACAAGTGCTTGTTTTGGTATGGGTATTGGCCACAAAAGGCCCAAAATCTTCTTTAATTTTATCTTCTATTGGGCCGTATAACCGTCCGCTGGCCGTCCAATCAGTATAAACTAAAGGCATTGTGCCATAAGCTGTGTCAATTACTTCGTCTATCCCGACTATATTTTGCCGGAAGGATTTAAAATAATTTGCTAGTGAAGGTTGCCCATTATTCTTTTTCATAATTATTAAATGATTTCTTTAATTTCATCCATAACTTCCTTGGCCAAATGATCAGCGGCTTCTTGTGTTTTAGCTTCGGCATAAATACGGATAATCGGTTCGGTGTTAGATTTACGGACTTGCACCCAAGATTGGTCAAAATCCAAGCGTAAGCCATCTTGTATATCTGCTTCTGCTTGCGGGTATTTTTCGAGTAAGACTGCTATAACTTTTTTTAAATTTACCTTATCAGGAACGGCCATTTTGTTCTTACTCATATAATATGACGGATAAAGTTTTCTTAACGCAGATAATGACAGATCACTTTCTGCCAAATGTGATAAAATTAAGGCTATACCCAGCAAAGCATCGCGTCCGGCATGCAAACGGGGGTAGATGACGCCTCCATTACCTTCGCCACCTATGATGGCATTAACTTCACGCATTTTTTCTACGACATTTACTTCACCGGTTTTAGCTTTGTAATATTTTACCCCATATTTGTCCGAAATATCTTTTAAAGCTCTTGAGGATGAAAGGTTTGACACAGTCGGGCCTGTTTTTTTTGACAAGATGTAATCTGCTACTGCCACTAAAGTATATTCTTCGCCAAACATTTCTCCTTTTTCGTCTATCAAGGCCAAACGGTCGACATCCGGATCGACCACAATACCTAAATCGGTATCACTGTTTTTTACGTGTTGCATAATGCTTGATAAGTTTTTTTCCAGCGGTTCGGGATTGTGCTGAAAATCACCTGAAACATCACAAAAAAGGCAATCGTATTGAACATTCAACCGGTCTAATAATTTTGGAATAGCCAATCCGCCGGTCGAATTGATCGCGTCAATAGCCACTTTAAAACCGGCTTTTTGAATGGTTTCGGTTTGTACTTCCGGCAAAGACAAAATGGCGTCGATGTGCTCATCTATATAACCATTGTCTTTGGGGATATTTTGACCTAAATTTTCTACACCGGCATAATTAAAATTATTTTGGGCAATTAAATCAATAAGTTTTTGACCGTCTTTTGCCGACAAAAATTCACCTTTTTCATTTAATAATTTAAGGGCATTCCATTGTTTGGGGTTGTGGCTGGCTGTGAGTATAATTCCGCCGTCAGCTTGTAAACCGGTGACAGCCATTTCGACACTTGGTGTGGTAGATAAACCTAAATCAATCGTGTCTATTCCCATGGCATTAAGGGTGTTTTGTGCCAAATTTTGAATAATGGGACCGGACAACCGGGCATCGCGTCCTATGACCACGCTCAATTTTTTGTCCGGAAATTTTTGTTGCAACCATTGCCCGTATGCTGAGGCAAATTGTACCGTATCAATTGGGGTTAAGTTGTGTCCGGGTTGTCCGCCAATGGTGCCGCGTATGCCGGATATGCTTTTTATTAAACTCATATAATTTTTTTAATTTAAATTAACTAAATATTTTTAATTTTTCCAAAGCCGTTTCCAAATTCTTTCTGGGGGTTGCAATATTTAATCTAAAATGTTTTTCACCGTTTTGACCAAATGATAAACCGTCATTTAAAGCCAATTTGGCGTCATTAATCAAATGGTCTTTTATTTGTTGATGAGATAATCCTGTGCCGGAAAAATCAAGCCACATTAGAAAGGTGCCTTCGGTTGTTGTTGTTTTAATATGAGGAATGTTGTCTTGTAAATAAGACTTTACAAATTCAATATTCCCTTGTAAATAGCTTAAGAGTTCGTTTAACCATGCTTCACCATGACGATATGCGGTTTCAAAAGCTATATTCCCAAAAATATTGCCTAAAAATAAATGCATATCGTGCATTTTCTTTTGAAATTGTTGACGGAATTTTTTATTGGGTATGATTACAATAGAGGTGCTTAAACCGGCGATATTAAAAGTTTTGCTGGGTGATGTTACAATTATACTTTGTTGTGCTATGTCATCATTTAGGCTAATGACAGGAGTGTATTTATGAGGTGGATAAGTAAAATCGGCATGAATATCATCCGAAAGGATAATCAGGTTGTGTTTAATGGCCAATTCTCCCAGTTTCTCTAATGTCTCTTTTGACCATACACGTCCAACCGGATTATGCGGGTTAGCAATTAATATCATTTTGGTTTTATGATCAATCAATTTTTCTAATTGGTCAAAATTCATGTGATAAGTACCATCCTCGTCTTTAATTAATGGATTTAAAACCAATTGCCGGTTGTTTCCTTTTACCGCATTAAAAAAGGGCGGATAAACAGGTGGCTGAATAATGATTTTGTCGCCTTCATTTGTCAGGCTTAAAATGGCAATGGCCAGGGCACCGACTACCCCCGGACTAAAATCAAGCCAATCTGATGAAACGGTCCAATTGTATCGTTTTTGGGCCCAGTCGATATAACTTTGAAAAAAACCGGCAGGTCTTTTGGTGTATCCCAAGATAGGGTGTGTTAAACGTTGTTTTAAGGCATCTAAAATAAAAGAAGGGGTCGCAAAATCCATATCGGCTACCCACAGTGGTTGTAAATCGTGACGGCCAAAGAAAAAATCCATCTTATCATATTTGATGGCATTGGTGCCTCGTCTGTCAATTATTTGATCAAAATTATAATTCATAGTCTGCTATTTGTCCCTCAAATGTAGTTAAATATAAATTAAAATGCATTGTTAAAATGCATTTTTGAAGTTTTTATTCAACATAAAATAAATTTGTTTTAAAATTTGAAGCGTAAATTCAATTTTAAATATAAAAAATGTAAATTTGGTTACAAAAAATAATTTTATGAAAAAATTAATTTTAGTTCTGAGTTTTGTAAACTTATTAATAAGTTGCCGGACAGTAAATAAATTGCATCGAGAAGAATACCGTGGGCAAAGTATTTTAGTAGGTAAAGGGAACCGGGCCGATTTGCAAAAATTACCTTATAAAAATTGGTTTGAAGCAAATTACCGGAATTATCATCCTGATAAACAATTGGTTAAGTTGTTAAAAAATAATATTAATGACTATAATATAGTTATTTTAATGGGGACTTGGTGTGGCGACAGCCGGGCGCAAGTACCGGCCTTGTTTAAAGTTTTAGATTTGGCAGGTTACCACAAAAAACCGGTTATTTATTTTGTCCCTCGTCAATATAAATATTATAAGCCGGCCAAAAAGTTCGGTATTATACGGGTCCCAACTATTATTTTGTATAAAAATGACCATGAAAAAGGTCGGATCATCGAGTATCCCATGAAAAGTTTAGAGGCTGATTTGGTTAAAATTGTCCAATCACAAAATTACCGTCATGAGTTGGATGAGCGTAAATAATTTAAAAATTAAAAATGTCCATGCTGTTATGATAAAGCTGGCAAGTTAATTCTTGCCGGTTTATTTGGTAAATATCAGTCAATTTGTCAATAATTTTTTCCAAATAAGCCGGTTCATTCCGTTTGCCTCTATAGGGAGTAGGAGCTAACCAAGGGGCGTCGGTTTCAACCACCAGACGATCAAGTGGAATTTGATCAAGAAATTTATCAATTTTTCCATTTTTAAAAGTCACAACGCCGCCTATGCCTAAATAAAAGTTTAAATCTATGGCTTTTTTAGCTTGTGCCAAATTACCGGTAAAACAGTGAAAAACACCGGTTAAACCGGGGCTTTTTTCTTGTTCGATAATATCAAAAACTTCATCAAAAGCTTCACGAATGTGAATGCTAACCGGCAACTTTTTGTCTTTGGCCCATTGTAATTGTGTTTGAAAAACTTCTTCTTGTTGTTTTAAAAAACTTTTATCCCAATACAAATCAATTCCTATTTCACCTATGCCGTAATATCCACCTCTGTCCAGTTCCGTTTTAATTTTAGCCAATTCTTCTTGATAATTTTCCTTAACCGAAGTAGGGTGTAATCCCATTAAAGGCAACATTTCACCGGGATATTCGGACACGGTTTTTTTGAGCCGGTTTATGCTGCTGCTGTCAATATTGGGCAAAACAAATTTTTCGACACCGGCAGCTTTGGCACGATCTATAACTTGTTGCCTGTCCGAATCGAATTCTTCAACAAATAAATGTGTATGTGTATCGACGATCATGAAATGATTTTTTGCAAAAATAATGATATTTAAATTATACACTGTACATACAGATATATTTTTAAGCCGTGTTTAAAGTTTTAGGAAGGACGAAGCTTTTGATTTATTTTTTTTATGTTTATATGTATATTTTATTAACTTTGGTATTTAAAGCAGCTTGTCCAAATTAAATTTTTTGTTTTTATGAAAAAACTTACTGTTATTCTATTTTTGTTTATGAGTTTAGCGCCTGTTTATGCGCAATATTTTGGTGGAAATAAACCCCGTTATGAAGAATTTGATTTCAAAGTTTATGAAACCAAACATATAGCTTTATATACTTATTTAAAACGTGATTCTTTAAAAAAAGCTTTTTTGACAGAAGCCGAAAAGTGGTATCACCGGCATTATGCTATTTTTAAAGACACATTTAGCTACAAAATCCCTATCATACTATACAACAACCATGCAGATTTTCAGCAAACCACTGCTATTTCGGGCAATATAGGTGTAGGCACAGGCGGGGTTACCGAAGCCTTAAAAACCCGGATTACCATGCCGGTTAGGCCATCTTTTGGACAAACACAACACGTTTTGGGGCATGAAATGGTACATGCTTTTCAGTACAATCTGATTAAATCTGACGATTCACTTTCTTTTAACAACCTTTCGAACGTTCCGCTTTGGATGGTAGAAGGTATGGCAGAATATTTATCCTTAGGCCGCTATGATGAACATACCGCCATGTGGATGCGTGATGCCGTTTTAAGTAAAGATTTTCCCTTGATAAAAGATTTATACAAAAGCAAATATTTTCCATATCGATATGGACAAAATTTTTGGGCATATATCGGGGGGACTTATGGCGATGATAAAATCAAACCTTTATTTTATCAAACGCTCCGGTGGGGATTAAAACAAGCGGTCGATACCGTTTTTCATATCAAATTGGATAGTTTATCCAAGCAATGGAAGCATAGCAATGAAACTTATTACCGCCAATTTATGCCGGGGCGTGACACGCTTGCCTTAGGTAAGGTGGTTTTTGATAAAAACAATGCCGGTAAAATGAATGTTTCGCCGGTAATTAGTCCCGATGGCGATAAAATGATTTTCTTGTCAGAAAAAGATGTGTTGTCCATGGATTTGTATGTAGCAGATATGCAAACAGGTAAAATGCACAAAATAGCTTCAAAACCGATGACCAATCACATAGATGCTATTGATGCTTTTGAATCGGCCGGAAGTTGGTCGCCCGATAGCAAGTATTTTGTCTATGTTATTTTCCGGAAAGGAAAAAACCAATTGGCAATGGTTGATGTGGCTAAGAAAAAGCTTACTAAAATATTGGATATTCCCGATTTGCAAGCTTTTTCATATCCTGTTTGGTCGCCCGATGGCCAATCTATTTTATTGTTGGGGCAAGTTGATGGTCAGTCAGATTTATACTTGTATAATCTTAAAAATAAAAAAACAACACAATTAACCAACGATCCCTATGCCGAATTGCAACCTGCTTGGTCCGCAGACGGTAATAAAATCATCTTTTCAACAGATTATTATTATGTAAAACGACATCTGTATCCGGTTAAGTATCATATAGGTATTTTAAATATAGCCACGGGTTTAAAATCTTATCCTTCTATTTTGCCGGGAGCCAATAATATGAATCCACAATTTGATAAAACCGGCGAAAATATTTATTTCTTGTCTGATTTTGATGGTTTTAGAGATTTATACCGCTTTAATATCCCGGCTCAACAGATTTTTAGAATGACCAAGTTTTTCACCGGTATTTCCGGTATAACCAAATTTTCACCGGCCATTTTTGTCAATTATAAAAAAAATGAAATAGTTTACAATTATTTTATCAAACATCAATATCAAATTGCCAAAGCCGGTATCAACGAATTTTATAATCAGCCATTGGAAGACACCAATATTAAAATTGCGCCGGCTTTATTACCGCCAAAAATAGATTTGAATTACAGTTTGGTAGAACGCTTGCTACGTAACAGATTTAATAACTTAAAGGTTCAGATAGTTCAAAAACCATATAAGCCTAAGTTTAAATTAGATTATATCAGTAATATCGGCATTGGTATCGGGACTTCAAGTATGTATGGTACGGGGTTGGCCGGGGGTGTCAGTATGATCTTTAGTGATATGCTGGGGCAACATCAACTGTATGCTGCTGCTTCCTTAAACGGCGAAATTTATGATTTTGGGGCTATGGTCGCATATTTTAATCAAAAACACCGCATTGGTTGGGGCGTTTCACTGTCACATATTCCTTATTCCAGTTATTTTCAAGGCGTCTATCGTGATACTTTACAAATAAACAACACCAATCAACCGGTTGACCGGTATTCCATTTATACCCTTCGTATGTTTGAAGATAAGGTAGGCTTATATACAAGTTATCCATTTTCCAAAACACTAAGGGTTGAGTTAGGCGGTTCATTGGCTCATTATTCATACAAAATTACCTCAGACAATTTTTATTATGACTATTACGACCCTTATAGTGGTTATGCGTATGGTTTTTATGGATATGAACGTAAAAATGAACAAGCGCCTGATGGCTTTAATTTTCATGAAGTTAATACAGCTTTGGTAGGCGACAATGCCGTTTTTGGCTTAACGGCTCCTATGAAAGGTCAACGTTTTAGAGTCGGCTTGCAACAATATTTTGGTCGGAATACGTTATCCACTTTTATTTTGGATTACCGTAAATATATTTTTTATAAGCCGATTAGTTTTGCTTTCAAAATTGCCCATTATAACCGTTTTGGCCCCGATGCAGAACGTTCCTATCAGGACGGGGGAATTTTGCCACCGCTTTATTTAGGTTATGACTTTTTTGTGCGTGGTTACTCTTACAATGCCTTATTTGACAGTATGATGGCAACCAACGGACAAAGTATTTGGTATAACGATTTGACCGGAAGTAAAATGCTGATTACCAATTTTGAAGTGCGTATTCCTTTTACCGGTCCGGAACGTTTAGCCATGATCAAATCAGGGATGTTTTTCTCAGATGTCAATTTATTTTTAGACGGCGGATTGATATGGAATAGTGGTGACAAAATCACCTGGAAACGACCCAATGACCGGAGTGCGAGAGCTCCTATTTTTAGCACCGGCATCTCAACCAGAATTAATTTGTTTGGCCAGATTATTATTCAACCCTATTACGCCATTCCCCTAAGTTTGGCGACCAAAAAAGGCTATTTTGGTATCAATTTTTATCCCGGATTTTAATTTTTAATATTTTTCCACTTATTATATGGATTATAAAGTTTATAAAAGCTCAAAAATCATTCGTCTCGCCGGATGGTTTTTGGCTTTTTTATGCCTTGTGTTTTTCTCTGCTGTTTATTATGCACCGCTTACCATAGTGGAGGTAAAAAATCCTTTGGTCAAAATGGGTCGTTCCTTTTTGCAGCCGGCTTCCGTGCCTTTGGCTCAACAAGATTTTACAAGCCTAAGTTTTGAAAGCTTTGATGGTCTTCACCTTGTGGCTAATGTATATACAGTATCCCATGCCAAAGCTACGATAATTTTACTCCATGGAATCCGGTCAAACAAAGAACAATGGTACCCAACGGCTTTGTGGCTTAATGCCCAAGGCTATAATGCAGTGGCGCTTGATTTGCGTGCACATGGACAAAGTGAAGGGCGGTATTGTACCTTTGGTTATAAAGAAAAGAAAGATGTATCTGCCTTGATCCATTATTTAAAGCAAAAAGGTTTTGCGCAGCCTTATGGTATTTGGGGGCATTCTTTGGGCGGTGCTATTGCTTTGCAAACCATGGCTTATGTGCCCGATATTAAATTCGGTATCATAGAAAGTGCGTATGCCGGGTTCTCCGAAATTGTCCACGATTATGCACATTATTATGTGCCGTTTGTACCTGATTTCTTAAATGATTGGTGGATAAAATCTGCTGCTGAAAAAGCCGGCTTTTCTCCCTCAAAAGTCAGTCCGTTAAAAGCTGCAAATAGCCTTAAACAACCGGTGTTGATAGTGCATGGACAAGCCGATAAGAAAATTAAGGTAAATAATGCCCTTCGTCTTTTCGAAAAAATTAAAAGTAAAGAAAAGGGTTTATTATTAATACCCAAAGCAGGCCATAATGATATTCATAGGGTGGGAGGCAAAAAGTTTTTTCAAAGAATAGCTCTTTTTTTAGCGCAGCAAATTTAATTTTTATCTATAAAGCGTTCATATTTGCTATAGCAATTCAAAATAGCTTCCAGTATTTGCAAGTCATTGGCTCGTTTAATAAAAGATTCCGGATAATCACACATTTCCAATACTAAATAAACATCTTTTTTATCGATTTTCAATAAGCGTGAAAGAATTTCTCTGTCAAATTTTGCCGCCAAAATTTGCTTTATCTTGTCTTCTTGCTGAATTTTTTTCAAGCGTCGCATGTCTTTGGCACGAGTCGAAAAAATATTATATATTAAATCTACCGGATTTAGAATTTGTTTCAAGGCATCATTAATTCTTGATAAAGGAGTAGGTTTGGGACTGCCAAACATAGCAGCAATTTTTGGGCTGATGTCGATAGGTTTTTGTACCGGAATTAAATTGATATCCACAGGTAAACTCCCGGTTAACCGGTCGCTGCTGACAATAACTTCGTCTAATACCAACGGTGCTTCAAGCATATAAATAGTCTGATGTTTGGCCAATTTTTCAGGGGTGATCTTAACATTAACTGTTTTATAGCCTAAAAAAGTAATCATAATGGAGTCATTTACCTTGGCAGGTATGCTAAACATGCCATTTTCATCAGAGGTAGTCCCATTTAAGCTTGTTAAATTAATGATATTAGCCCCACTGAGAACTTGCTTGGTGCCGGCATGAATTAAGGTGCCGTTGTACGCATTTTCTTGTGCATAACTTTGATAAATTAAATTTATAAAAAGAAAAATAAAAATAGACTTGCTCATATAATCAGCTGGTTTATTTGGTAAAAATAAAAAAATCATTGATACATAAATTTGCATTAGGAAAGTTTTAACGAAAACACTAGGCTATAATCCAGATTTTTTAGGAAAATGACGGCTCATTATTTTTTGGGATTGAATAAAGATTTTGCTTGTGCCAATATCTAATAATTTTTGCTTAAGTTATTCTACATCAAGCGAATAAATGAAGTAATTAAAACCTGAAAATTTACTTTATCTTTAATTAAACAGCTTAAAAAAATGCTTAATTTTAAAGGCATTTCGTAGAAAAATTGTATCTTGCAATCTTATAATTATTAAATGTATTTTTATGAATAGTGAAGAGAGAATAATTCCTATTAACATAGAAGACGAAATGAAATCATCTTACATAGATTATTCTATGTCGGTGATCGTTTCACGAGCTTTGCCGGATGTGCGCGATGGTTTAAAACCGGTTCATAGACGGGTTCTGTTCGGGATGCACGGTTTAGGTTTAGCCTCAAACAGACCTTATAAAAAATCGGCAAGAGTCGTTGGTGAAGTCTTAGGTAAATATCACCCGCATGGCGACAGTTCGGTATACGATGCGATGGTGCGAATGGCACAAGAGTGGAGCATGCGTTATCAAATGGTTGACGGTCAAGGTAACTTTGGTTCCATAGATGGTGATAGTCCGGCAGCCATGCGTTATACTGAGGTGCGTATGCAAAAAATTTCAGAAGCTATGCTTTCCGATATCGATAAAGAAACGGTCGATTTTGTCAATAATTTTGATGATACCCTTCAAGAGCCAACCGTTTTACCTTCCAAAATTCCCAGCCTTTTGGTTAATGGTGCTTCGGGTATAGCAGTCGGAATGGCTACTAATATGCCGCCGCATAATATAACCGAAGTGATAAATGGCACTGTGGCATATATCGACAATCCGGCTATCGAAATAGATGAACTGATGGAGCATATCAAAGCACCTGATTTTCCTACAGGTGGTGTAATTTACGGTTATCAAGGTGTTAAAGATGCCTTTATGACCGGCCGTGGTCGTATTGTTTTGCGAGGCAAAACCCATTTTGAAGAGATCAAAGGACGTGAAGCCATTGTGGTAACCGAAATTCCTTACCAGGTTAATAAAGCCGATATGATTAAAAAAACCGCTGATTTGGTCAATGAAAAAAAACTCGAAGGCATCGCCGACATCAAAGACGAATCTGACCGGAAAGGGATGCGTATCGTTTATTACTTAAAACGCGATGCGATTCCTAATGTGGTTTTAAACAAATTATTTAAATACACTGCGCTGCAATCCACTTTTAATGTTAACAATATCGCCTTGGTCAACGGCAGACCCGAAATGTTAAATCTGAAAGATTTGATTCGTGAGTTTGTCAACCACCGTCACGATGTGGTTACACGCAGAACTCAATACGAATTGCGAAAAGCCGAAGAAAGGGCGCATATTTTGGAAGGACTTATTATTGCATCGGACAATATTGATGAGGTGATTGCCATTATCCGGAGTTCTAAAAATGCGGAGGAAGCCCGTAAACGCTTAATTGAACGTTTTGAATTATCCGAAATTCAAGCCCGTGCCATAGTCGAAATGCGTTTGCGACAATTGACCGGCTTGGAACAAGATAAATTGCGCAGTGAATATGATGAGTTAATGAAAACCATTGCCGACTTAAAAGATATATTAGAGAAAAAAGAACGCCGGATGCAAATCATCAAAGATGAATTGCTTGAAATGCAAGAAAAATTTGGTGATGACCGCCGAACTCAAATTAATTTTGCCGGTGGTGATGTCAGTATCGAAGATTTAATTCCGGATCATAAAGTGGTGATTACCATTTCGCATGCAGGTTATATCAAACGCACTTTGCTTTCGGAATATAAAGCTCAAAAACGCGGTGGCACCGGACAAAAAGGGGTTAAAACCCGAAGTGAAGATTTCTTAGAACATATTTTTGTGGCTTCCAACCATGAATATCTGTTGTTCTTTACGCAAAAAGGAAAAGTCTTTTGGATGCGCGTATTCGAAATTCCTGAAGGTAGTAAAGTGTCCAAAGGACGGGCTATTCAAAATTTGATTAATATTGACCAAGATGACAAAGTCAAAGCCTTTTTAAATACCAAGGATTTAAAAGACACCGATTATGTAAATTCACACTATGTTTTAATGGTGACTAAAAACGGCATTGTCAAGAAAACCGCGTTAGAACAATATTCGCGACCCCGTCAAAACGGTATTGCCGCTATTACCATTCGTGAAGGTGACGAACTACTCGATGCTAAACTAACCGATGGCAACAGCCAAATTATGTTAGCAGCCCGCAGTGGTAAGGCTATTCGTTTTGAAGAAAGTAAAATTCGTTCTATGGGCCGGACAGCCTCAGGTGTGCGTGGCATTACACTTGCCGACGAAAATGATGAGGTGGTTGGCACGGTTTCTGTAAGTGACCTGTCAAAAGATATTTTGGTGGTGTCTGAAAAAGGTTATGGAAAACGGTCCAAGTTAGACGATTACCGTATTACCAATCGGGGCGGCAAAGGGGTTAAAACTATTAATATAACAGATAAAACCGGTGCTTTGGTTGCGCTTAAAGATGTCACTGATGATGATGACTTAATGATTATTACCAAAAAAGGTTTGACCATTCGTATTCCCGTTGCAGACCTTAGAGTAATGGGACGTGCCACACAAGGGGTTAAATTAATTAACATTAAAAACAATGATGCTATAGCCGCTGTGGCTAAAGTGATGCACAATGAAGATGAAATTGTTGAAGATGAAAATGCAGGCCTATCGGAAACAGAAGTAAAAACCAATCCGGAAGCAAAGTCAGAAATTAATAAGCCGGAAAATAACACAGAAAATACAGAAGAATAAACTTTAATTTTAAATTAGAACACATGAAAAAAATAAGCTTAATTTTATTAACATTTATTAGTTTAACAGCTTTGGCACAAAAAGCTGAAGTAAAATCTGCGGAAAAAGCCTATAAAAAAGGCGATTTAAAAACTGCGACTGAAATGATTCAAAAAGCTTGTCAATTAAAAGATCAAGCAGACGACAAAACCAAAGCACGCATTATGTATGCCAAAGCCAGAATTTTGGCCAAACTTGGTTCTAATGATTTGAATAATTATCAAAAATCACTCAATACTATCAAAAAGTTAGAAGCCTTTGAAAAAGAAATCGGCAAAGAACGCTATTCGGATGATGCTAAAAAATTAAAAGCGCAAATTGAAAAAGAAATTATTGTTATTGTTGACAATGATTTGAAAAAGAAAGACTATAAAGAATTGGAAAAATCGGCTGATATTGCTTATCAATTATCTGGTGATGATCAATTTAAATATTTTACTGCTGTTGCTGCTTTATTAACCAAAGATTTTGAGAAAGCCGAAAAATTGTTAAAAGACTTATATGACAGTGGTTATACCGGTCAAAAAGAAATTATTACGGTTAAAGAAAAAGCCACAGGAAAAAGGGTGACTGTTGGTGACGAAAAACAAGCAAAATTATTGGTTAAAGCTGGTGCTTACGAAGATCTGAAAAAAGAACAAACAAAAAGCGTTCGACCTGATATCGTAGCTAATTTATTATATGTTTATGGTCAACTAGGTAAAGATGATGAAGCGATCAAGTTTATCGAAAAAGCTAAAAAAGAAGATCCTGATAATCTGGATTTAATTATTGGCGAAGGTAATTATTATTTAAAAAAAGGTGATAATGCTAAATTTGCAGAAGCCATGCAACGTGCTGTGGAGCTGGACCCAAAAAATAAATTAGTCAATTTTAACTTGGCAACGGCTTATTATCAACTTAAAAAATATGATCAAGCTAAAAAGTATTATGAAAAAACTTTAGAATTGGATCCTAATTATGTCGATGCTTATAAAGGAATTGCTTATATCATTTTAGTGCCTGAAGAAAAGATTACCAAAGAAATGAATAAAGATGAGGTGTTAATGAATGATAAACTTTATAATAAGTATAACAACCAACGTTTGGCACTTTATCGTAAAGTTTTACCCATCTTGGAAAAAGCAAGAAAAGTAGCACCAAATGATGAAAATGTTTTAACTATGTTAAAAAAGATTTATCGTGATTTGGATATGAAAGCTAAATATAAAGAAGTTAAAGCACAATTAGATTCCTTAAAATAATAATTTACTTTTTTAGTAAGTATGAAGAGGCTGTCCATGTGGGCAGCTTTTTTATTTGCGCTTAAAAATTAAATAAACCACCAATGGCGCACCAAAAATGGCAGTTACACTATTGATCGGCAAACTTAAACTACTGCCGGGAACTTGCGCTATCATATCACAAAAAAGCATTAAAATACCACCGGTAATAAGGCTTGCCGGTATCAAAATTTGATGTAAGTAAGTGTTAAAAAATAATCTGACTATGTGAGGGACAGCTAAACCTACAAAAGCTATAGGGCCTGCATATGCTGTTACAATGCCAACCAAAATGCCTGAGATGATTAGTAAGAACATGTTGGTATAATAAACATTTATGCCCATAGATTTGGCATAATTTTCACCCAGTAATAAAGCATTCAGATTTTTAACTAAAAATAAACTGCTCACAAAACTTATTAAAAGTATCAGAGTCATAATAATAAGATGGGAAGAAGCTTGATTTCCCAAATTTCCCATAGACCAAAAAACAAATTGTTGCAAATTTTGCGCTTGGGTAAAATAACTTAAAATATTAATGAGGGCACCGGCAAAAATACCAAACATTAAACCTGTTATCAATAAATTAAGAGGTGTTTTTAACCGGTAATAAAGTATTATTATAACAATTAAACTAAATGTGCTGCCAATTATTGCAGCGGTTACCAAACTTATTTCCGGAATATTAAAGCCGGTTATGGCGCCCCCTAATATAATAATAGCCACACTTAAGGAGGCTGCTGAACTGGTACCTAAGACATAAGGACCAACAATGGGATTTTTGAAAACACTTTGCATAAATAGACCGCTTAAGGATAATGATGCGCCAACCAATAAGGCAGTCTCTGCTTTATGCAATCGATAAATAAATAGGGGAAAAATAGTTGATTCAGTATCATTTCCTGATAAAAGTGACCACCATTCATGTGGATGAATGAACACAGACCCGGAGAATATATCCAATAAAAAGCAGATTATTAAAAGGCTTATTATAATTAAAAATTTATATTTAACGTTCATTATAGAGTTATTTTAAGAACTTCATTATCAGGTGCATGATCAATTACTTTTTTAAGAAGGTAAATTTAAGTAAGTTTTTTCATTAAAAAACTGGTGATTTTAAAAAAAATATTTATATTTGCACTCGCAAAACACGGTGGATATAGCTCAGTTGGTTAGAGCGTCGGATTGTGGTTCCGAAGGTCGTCGGTTCGAGCCCGATTATCCACCCCAAAAAGCTACCTTTTTAAGGTGGCTTTTTTTGTTTCTGCGTTTTAGTTATATTTGTTTCTCCAATATAATTTCAATATATGCACTGCCTTTTTCTGTATGTAGTAGTTGCTGTTGAAGCGTGTAAGCTTTCATGATCAATATGCCGCCAAATTGGGTACGGCATTCAATAGGAACACTGTTGTCAAGAATCATATCTATTTTATCAGGTGGTAATATTTTTTTATGAGTTCCTGCTATTACTTTCATTTTTGGGAGTGTTTGTTTTCTTTCGCTTAAATATATTTGAACTATATAGCTTGTTGATTTCAATTCAATTCGCTGATGCCAATCCTTTTGGGGTGGCTTTGGGTAAAATGTGATTTTACTGATGGTATTTGTTCCCAAAAATTGCTGTATCCATTCAATGTTTTTATTTAAAAGTTTTGGTTTGATTTCTTCATCATGACTTAAATCAATGGGAACGATTTCTTTTTTATTTTTAACATAACTATGTATATGTTTTGTAATGTTTCTAATATTTCTTTTGGTATAAACATAATTGATAACAGCACAAGATTTGATGTTTAGTTTGGTTATAATCCGGTTGATGCTTTCTTTACTAAGGTTCGTGTTGTATAGATCAATGGCATTTGTCAATCTTTTGTAAATATTATTTTTTAAACGCAGCGGTGCTATCACTTGCATATGGTCGCCAAAACTCAAGATGGCTTTTTCCAATTCAAAATTAAGTTGCACTTGTAAGCCGATAATGATACCGTATTGATTTCTTTCTAAAGTTTGCTGAGTATGATGCAAAGGTTTGGTTTCAACATAAGGCGCAATTTTCCTATTGACAAAAAGTTTTACAACTTCAGGTTTTTTATGAGGCTGTATAGTTACCCCGATAGCGACATCATAATATTTTTTTAAATCTATTTGGCATGATACAAATGGCTTATGGCTTTTTTCAACCGATATTATTCTATCCAAAGCTAGGTTTACAATATTTTTACCATCAGTACGACTGCCAATGAGAAACCACCGGTTGCGGTATTCTTTTAACAAATAAGGATAAAACACAAAAGTATTCGGATAGCGACTTCTAAAAGATTGATACGTAATAAGAATGCTATGATGTTGCAAAATGTGTTTATGTAAGATATCTAAAAAATCTAAACCTTTTAAATGATCATTTTTTTCAAAGTCAATAACCGGTTGGGTGTTGGTTTGATGCGAATAGACGTGGTCTTCCAGTTTTTGAACCACTTCTTGCAAGGCCTTAAAGTGAGAAAATCCTTTAAATTGGCTTAAAAAAGCAACCGATTCCGAAATCTTTTTTAAATCTTGCGGACTAATTCCGACATTCATTATGGAATATTCGGGATCTTCATAAGTGTAATATTTTTTATCAACCACAATAATCGGGGCATTATACCCCAGCTTATCACTACGCATGGTTTGAATATCCAATTGAATAGTACGTTTGCTGACATTCATCATTTTACCTTCGTATTCGTACAAAGCATCGCTACAAGCTTCGATAAGATCATCTAAAGTCCATTTTCTGTATCTGTTTTGCAGACATTTGTCTATGGTTTTGTAGCGTATCAGAGCGTTTTTGTTATAAGCCATAGTTTATTTGGGTGTTTAATAGTGCAAAAATTTATATTACAGGTCTCTGTCATTTCAAACAAAGTGAGAAATCTCTTTCAATAATTTCATAAAGGTATTTTTGTTAAAATAACTTGTTGATTATCAATGAATTAAAAAACATCTCACAAAAATACAAAAAATATTTTTTATTACGCAAAATAATTGCGTAGTCGTATAAATATATTTGCCCTGTAAATGCCGGAATAGAGGCAGTAGCAGGAGAGCAGGTCGTAATGTGGGATAGAATGATATAATTTTATTACGATCTCTACTGCCTCTTTTATAGGAAAATTAATAAAAAACAGAAACTAAAAATTATAAGAAAATGAAACAAGTCGTGAGTACGGAAAACATCCCGATTAAAATGTGGCTCGATGAAATGGAACCGCAAGCATTGGCGCAAGCAAAAAATTTGGCAAATCTGCCTTTTGCCTACAAACATATCGCTATAATGCCCGATAGTCATGTGGGATACGGTATGCCTATCGGTAGTGTTTTGGCAACACAAGGTGTGGTTATTCCCAATGCTGTAGGTGTGGATATCGGATGCGGTATGGTTGCGCAAAAAACGCATCTTCAAGACATCAGCGTAGAAGAACTCAAAAAAGTTTTGGGTATTGCCCGAAAAATGATTCCTGTTGGGTTTGACCATCACAAAGAGGCACAAGATGAAGCTTTGATGCCGCTGCATTATGAAGATCTATTCATAGTCAGAAATCAATACAAAGCTGCTTTAAAACAACTGGGGACTTTGGGCGGCGGTAATCATTTTATCGAAATACAGCGAGGCTCAGATGGCTTTATTTGGATTATGATACATTCGGGCAGCCGTAATTTGGGATATAAAGTAGCTAATCATTATAACCGATTGGCACAACGACTCAATGAACGTTGGTTATCAGTAGTAGAGAAAAGTAAAGAATTGGCTTTTTTACCTATTGAAACCCAAGAAGCCCATGAGTATATCGATGAAATGAATTATTGTATCGATTTTGGCGTAGCTAACAGAACATTGATGATGCAAAGAATGATGGAAGCTATGCATGAAATAAAAGGACCTTTTGAGGTAGATGAAATTATCAATAAACCACATAACTTTGCCGCTTGGGAGCATCATTTCGGTAAAAATGTCTTGGTGCATCGTAAAGGTGCTACGCGAGCATTTGAAGGCGAATTGGGTATGATCCCGGGGTCACAAGGTACAAAATCTTATATTGTAAGAGGTAAAGGTAATCTTGAAAGTTTTATGTCTTGTTCGCATGGCGCCGGTAGAAAAATGGGTAGAAAGCAAGCCAAACGGGACTTAAATTTAGAAGATGAAATCAGTTTGTTAGAAAAACAAAATATTCTACATGCCATACGACACAAATCAGATTTGGAAGAAGCCGCCGGTGCCTACAAAGATATTTTTGAAGTCATGGATAACCAAACTGATTTAGTGGATATTGTGGTGGAATTACAACCTTTAGCAGTCATAAAAGGTTAAGTCATGATTAAGTCTTTCTTATTTTCAGTGATTTAATTATATGAGTCATCATTCTATGGAGATGAGATTCCATTGATGCAATATAAAAATAAGTAATTTAAGCCGTTATCAACGGTTTAAGTTTTGCGACCTTTTTAACTTTGATTATAGTTCCGGTTATGTTTTTTCTTCAATTTCAATTAAAGCGCCGCTTTGGCGGGCATGTTTAAATCAATATTAAAGATAT